>JADJTY010000006.1 GCA_016710935.1 Chitinophagaceae bacterium
GGTTTGTGGTACTCCACCGGCCATATAAAATTCGCCCTGGCAAATATTTGCTGTTGCAGTATTTATTACACGGGAAATGGTTAGATTTAAAGTGATGATGATACTATCGCAACCCATAGCATTTAAAACCGGGTGGGTGTATGTGCCGGTAGAATCGTAAGTTTTATTATTCAATTTATAAGAAGTGCAGGTAGTTATATTTAAGGTTTGTGTAATGGCTGCATTGGGGCATTGCCGCAATTTTTGAATAAACATTTCACTCCTTCCTTCAGAGAAGAACGTTTTACTTCATCGGGCCCGGGGTCAAAATCTTTTGTTCCTTCAAATGTACCACCTACATAAACGTTGTTCTCTTTATCAAGTTTGATTGAATACCCACTTCCATAAAATGAACCGGTTGCCTGTGCTACCCACACAAATTCACCTGCAGCATTCATTTTTAAAACAAAAATATCAGGGTCGCCTAAGGCGGTCAGTTTTTTCTGCCGGGCCGGCATCAAAATCGGCTGTACCATTGTAATGGCCGGTTGTATAAATATTATCGGCAGCATCTGTTTCAATATCAAATACTTTTTGAAAGGATGGCCCGCCAATCTGCTTTACCCATACCAGGTTTAAACTCAGATCATATTTACCAATAAATATGTCATCATCATCAACTGCCGAGTTCAGCAACAACGATCCGCCACCGGATCAAAATCGGCTTCACCATCAAAATGCCCTGTTACATAAATATGATTTGTTTTATCAAGCTTCAGGCTGCTGCAACGCACCCTGCTATTGCCACCCAACCTGGCTGCATTCATAAAACTACCACTGTTACTTAGTTTTAAAATATAGCCATCGCCCAAAGCTGTTGATGTTAAATTAAAAACACCGCCGCCCGGATCAAAGTCAACCGTAGCAAAGTAAAACCCGGTGCTATACACATTATTCTGTGCATCCAGATCAATATCAAAAGCTACTTCAGAAGAAGGGCCGCCAATCCGTAGCGCCCATTCTAAATTGCCGCTGCTAATCAATTTACAAACAAAAATATCTGTTGCACCTGCCGAAACAAGATTAAAAACACCGTTACCGGGATCAAAGTCGGCTGTGTTTTCCGAAGTAGCCATTTATGTAAATGTTGCCGGCAGCATCTAATTTAATTGTGTTGCAAAATCGTTGGTTGGGCCGCCAAATTTCAGCCCAGGTAAAATTCCCGGTATTGTCGTATTTACAAACAAAAATATCTTCATTACCGCAAAACTAAATTGGCAACTCCAAAGGGCCGGGTCAAAATCGGTAGTTCCAAAAAAATACCGGTTACATAAATATTACCATGGCATCTATCGTTAAGGCATTGCCCGCCTGGTAACGAAAATCACCGATGGTTTTTGCCCAGATTAAGTTTCCGGCCGGATCGTATTTTGCCATATAAGCATCTTCGGCATTTACGGCAGTGAGGTTAAAAATACCGGGGCCGGCATCAAAACAACGGTAGTAGAAAAGTAACCCGTTCCATAAACATTACCCGCCATCATCCAGCGAAGTTGCCTTGCGAGGCATCCCGTAGGAGTTGCCCATGAAACTGTTTTGCCCAATCCAGTTTAACGGATTGCGGCAAAGCAGTCATGTTGCAGATCAGTAATAAACAAGCTATGGCAAAAATGCTTCTCATCAGTATATGTAAACGAAAAAAATCAATAAAAGGTTTGGTGCTGCAACAGATTATCTGAACAAACTAAATATACTTAATTCCCTGCACTGTAAAAGGCTTATACCTTTGTATCTTGCAGCTCATGTTTTTTGTCAGCAAAATATCCCTTACGCAGTTTAAAAATTATCAATTTACTTCTTTTGATTTTACGCAAAGGGTTACAGGCATTTGCGGCCCCAATGGCAAAGGCAAGACCAACCTGCTGGATGCTGCTTATTACTGCTGTTTTACCAAAAGTTATTTTACAAAGGTTGATGGGTTGAATGCAAAATTTGATACAGATGGATTTAGGATTGAGGCTCACCGCACAACGCCCATTTCCCCTCCGCCCCCTGAAGGGGGAACTGAACAGAGCGAAGGTAAAAAGCCTGATGAAATTGTCTGCATTTTCCGTAATGGCGGTAAGAAAGAAGTTTTGTTGAATGGAGTGCCTTACACAAAGCTGTCGGCGCATATCGGTAAATTTCCGGCAGTGATGATTGCCCCGGATGATATTAGCCTGATAACAGATGGCAGGTGAGGAGCGGCGCAGGTTTTAGATACGGTTTTGAGCCAGATGGATGCCGGCTATCTGCAGCAACTGATGATTTATAATAAAGTGCTGCAGCAGCGAAACAGTTTGCTGAAAACTTTTGCAGAGCAGGGAAAAACCGATTGGCAATTGCTGGAAGTATTGGATGAACAATTAATAGCACCCGGCGATTTTATTTTTGCAAAACGAAAAATATTTACCGAAGCCTTGATACCATTGGTGCAACAATTCTACAGCCGCATTGCAGATAACGATGAAGTAATTACACTACAGTACGACAGCCGTTTGCACGACAGCAGTTTTATGATCTGCTGAACAACTACCGGCAAAAGATTTTGCTGCACAACGCAGTAATGCCGGTATTCATAAGGATGATATTGTGTTTCAGCTGAACGGACAGGTTTTTAAAACAACTGCATCGCAGGGGCAGCGCAAAAGTTTATTGTTTGCATTAAAACTGGCTGAGTTTGAATTACTTAAAGAAAATAAAGGCTTTGCCCCACTCCTGCTACTGGATGATGTTTTTGAAAAATTAGATGATAACAGAATGCATCAACTCCTGCACTGGGTTTGCAATGAAAATACCGGACAGGTTCTTATTACCGACACACACAAAGAAAGGTTACAGGAAGCTTTTGAGAAATTAAATACAGTTTACCAGATAATTGAGTTGTAACAATGCCGATACTGGATTCTGGATACTTGATGTATCTGAATCTTAAATACTTTTCAATAATCAAGTACCTATCCTGTATCCAGAATCCTGTATCAAGAATCTTTACCTATTTTTGTGCCATGGGAGAAATTTCTTTACAGGATGCCATTAACCAGTTTTTGCAGAAAAGCCGCCTTAAAAGCGGCATACAGGCATTGCGTATTGAAGATGTTTGGGAAGAAGTGATGGGCAAAACGGTTGCCAAATACACCGACAAGATACAGATCATTAATGCAACTTTATTTATAACCACAACTGTTGCTCCTTTAAAAAACGAACTGCTTTATCAAAAGAAAAAAATAATAGAAAGGGTTAATGAGGCATTGGATTGAAAAAGACTGATAAAGGAAGTTATTATAAAGTAGAACAAGGTACAAGATTCAAATATTCAAAAAGCATTCGGCAATTGATTTTAAAATGAATATGCCGGCTTGTATCCTGTGTCTTGTTTTCTCCCGAATTTTGTCCCTTATTTTCTTATTCCTTAAATCACTTATTCTCCAACCCCCTCACCGTATACCCTTCAGCCCTCAGCAAAGCTATCAAACCGTTTTTACCAACCAAATGGCCTGCGCCAACAGCAGTAAATACCGGATTATTTTTCATAATTACTTTTAACTGTTCTACCCAGTTTTTATTCCGGTTATCTAATAGAATGTCCTGGTTTTCTGCTACACTAAATTCTGGCGTATTTACAATCTTTTCTATTTCATCAAGTCGCTGGGTTTATATGCATTCAGCATCAATACAAAATCAGCTCGATTTTCCAAACTGTCTAGGCATTCAATAATTCCTCCGCCTGTTTTTCATAAGGAATACTGTCGAATAACAGAAGCCTGAAAAGCCATTGTTTCAAGGCCTTTTTTCTTTACCGGCATCTTGCACAAGCTGCATAACAGATTCTTCAACACTGCCTGCTGCATTGCAGGGCATCATTTTGGGATAAAGCAGGGCAATTAAAAACTCGGGTTTCATCCGTTGAAAAAGGCTAATCTGTGTTTTTAAACTGTCTTTAAAAAAATCTGAAACTCTTTTGTATTGATCTGCTGTGTACAGGTCTTTTAGTTTCTTACCGTCTTTCATGTTCATCAGCATCAATGCGCCCATTACTGTTGCAGGATCATCCAGGTCAAGCTCCAGGTAAATTTCAAGGCTGTTATTGATGGCCTGTTTGAACGTACCTAAAATTGATATCATCTTTACAAAGCAGGTGAAAGGTTCCAAATAAATAACTTGGTGCAGTAAGTCCGTTGCCGCTTACTTCCCACAGCAGCGTATTGCCGTTGGCATCTGTCTTTAGTACATTATTGTTTGTTTGAGCTTTTGCATTACAGGCTGCAACATCAAACCAAAAAAAAATAAACCAGTTTCATGAAAATGTATTTGGGAATAAAATAGTTGATAAGGTTGATACGGTAATTGTTAATTGTTATATTAGCTAAATATTTACATATGAAAGCAACCTATCTTTTCCCTTTTTTATTGGCGGCAGTAACACAGATAGCTGCACAAAAAAGCCAGCCCGGTTTTGGCAAAGTAGATAAGGCCGACCTGGAAATGAAAGATTGTGAATTTGATAAAGGTGCAGATGCAATTGTGCTGATTGATTATGGCAATATGTATTACGACCGTGGTACTGTAGGTTTTTCAACATTTAAAACAGTTTATGAGCGCCGTACCCGAATTAAGATTTTAAAGGAAAAAGGAATTTCGCAGGCTGATATTGAGATAAATTACTACACAAATAATAATGAAGAAAGAATTTTAAAATTCAATGCCAATACCTACAACCTGGATGCAGCGGGCAAGATAATAACAACCGAAGTAAAAAAAATTCTATCTCTAAACCAATTGATGGTAATTACTCAAAAAATGATCAGTTGCTTTTCCCGAAGTTAAGGTGGGAAGTATCACGAGTATTCCTACCATAGAAAGAGAAAGTTATGGCCGCGTAACTGGTATTTCCAGGGGCGAATACCTGTGCGTTACAGTGAGTACCAGTTAAGGATCCGCAAATCTTCCGGTTTGCCGTGCAGCCAACCTTAGTAGATCCTGTTGAAGATAAACAGGAGGTTGTTGATGAATCATATCCATGGATGAGGGTGTTATGGAAACAAAATCCCTGAAGAGTAATTATATCATGCGTAATCTGCCGGTGTTAAAAATGAACCCTTTATGGGATCACCCTGGATTATATGCAGCGCCTGGAATTTCAGATGACTCAGATTTATTATAGCGAGAGTCTATTGAAGACCTGAGTAAAATGGCGGGATGTAATTAAAAACAGGCTGAATATGTATGAAGATTTTGGTTTGCAACTGCAAAAACAGTGGTTGCTGCAAAATTATTTGTAGAAGAAGCCAGGCAAATAGCAGATGTGGAAATGAGAATGAAATTCATGTTTGATCGTATCCGGAAAACAATGAACTGGAATGGAGATGAGGAATACGTTTATACGGATAACGGAATTATAAAGACTGGGAAACTAAGACCGGTAACGTTGCCGACATAAATCTGTTGCTGATCAACCTGCTGAACGAAGCAGGCGTTAAAACTGCTCCCCATCCTTTTAAGCACAAGGGATAACGGACTGGTAACGCCGGTTTACCTTCGCAAACCAGTTTTAATACGGTTATGGCTTACATGCAGATAAAAAAGAAAAGCTTATGTACTGGATGCAACAGATAAAGTGACTCATATAAAATTGGTTCCGGGAAAAGTAGTGAATACAAATGGTTTTATACCTGAAGGAGAAAACGGTAATTGGAAAGATGCCTTTCGGGAAAAAGTAAAATAAGAGTAATGGCTGCCATACAGGGTGAAATTGATGAAGCGGTAGTATGAAAGGTAACGGCCTGGTGAATTGTTGTGATTATGCCAGGCGCAAAAGGTTAAGGAATGGAAGCAGGACAACCTGAAATTTAAAAATATTATTTTTATAACCCACTACCTGGTGTAAAAATAGAAGACCAATAACCGTTAATAACGTGGGAAGCAGATTCCCTGCCGCTTGAGCAGAAAGTAAAATTCAGCGCTGTGTTAAACAACTCGGCGAATACCGGTATTTCAACACAATCTCTTTTCAGACCTTGAAAAAAATCCATTCATTGCAGGTACCAGGGTTTCTGACATTGATTTTATGCACACCAGAATACACCATTTTTGAAATTATACCATTCCGGTTGGATTTACTTTTGACGGTATTCCTGAAAATATTTCTATGCATTTCCGACAAGGGTATTATCTTCAACCGTACTGTACAGGTTGAATCTAATTTGTTGAATATAAGAATGACCCTTGAATTTAAAAGAACATTTTACACAGCAGATACCCTGAGTTTAGGAGTTTTACAAAAACTGTTTGATAAGTTAAATGAGCAGGTGGTGATCAGGAAGAAAACAACGCCTGTGATTTACACTAAACCTTGTGTAGCAACCCGGTCCGGGAATAACATATCATTATTACAGGTAATTACAACAAAAGCCGCATCCCGGTATTGAATCATACATGTTTCAGTTCCCAAACATCCACTACTACTTCACCACCCAAGTCACCAAATCAAATAAAAATATTGTTGCGCCCGGGTTTATACAGCATGAGATGCCCCATTTTGCCATTGTGTAAATATTTCCGACCATAAATAAGCTATTCCAATACAGAAATTATTCTGTAAACGAAAAAAATAGTGTTACATTAACAGCACTGTTTTTTACTATCAAACAATCGAACTTAATACCTATACAAAATGGTATTAATACTGTTACGGCCGCTGACTGATCCATGCAACTCCAATCCTAGAAAATAACACCCGCTGTTGTATATTGAATTCAAATTTTAACTGATCATAGAATTTTTACTGTATGCAGCATTAGCTTACAGGTGCGCAAAACATTTTATGCATTTTTATTAAACACAAAAAACTTTCTAATGAGAAAAATTATTATCGCTTGTATTCATTCTTTTTCTGCCACATCATTAACCGCACAGTTGACCGGGACTAAAGCTATTCCAGGTGACTATGCCAACTCTATTGCGGTGCTGTTACCGATCTGAATGCGGTGGGTGTTGGCGCTGGCGGCGTTATATTCAATGTGGCTGCGGGCATACAGAGATTACAGATATCCCGGAAGGAACTGCAGCAGGAACTGTTGCCAATCAAATCATATTTCAAAAATCCGGGGCGGAGGCAAATCCTTTAGTGACCAGGCTTACTGCCGGAACGGTTGCTTCAACAACAACTTTAGGCAGTAACGGCGATGGTATAGTTATCATCAACGGAGGGGATTATATCACATTTGACGGAATTAGTCTTCAAACTGATGCCGGTTTTACAGTTGCAGGAATGATGGAGTATGGCTATTACCTGAAAAAAGCATCAGGTACGGATGCGTGTAAAAATGTAACCATCAAGAATTGTGTAATAACATTGGAACCGAGCGGCGATCTACTCATTCGGGATCTTTGTGTCCAATATTTCGGGTCTCGCCAGTTACAGTAACTTCTACTGGGGCAGGAGTGAGAATATAAAAATAAACGGAAATACCATCACCAATGCTTATGGCGGTTTACAACTGCGTGGTTTCGCTGCAGTAACGCCTTTTGATTTTACGATCAAAATATAGAAGTAGGCGTTGATAATGCAAACATTATCTCCAACTATGGGGTGGCACTACTACCACTTATGGTATATATTGTATTTACCAGAATAACCTTGTCATTGCAAACAATAATATTAATAATACGGCAATGGCGGTATTGCTTCCGCCAATACATTTTATGGGATGTTCCTGTCAACCGGTACCAACTCAAATGTTGAGACACATCACAATACAATTTCAATAACTGCCGGCGGAACCACCCAAACGGCATATGCAATCAATAATGCTATGGAGCCTCCGGTACTAACAATCTTGTCAGCATTCATGATAATACTATCACTTCCTGTTCTTATCCAGCCGCAACTAGCGGGGTTCTTTTTACTATACCAAAATACCACTCCTTTTACTTCACATATCTATAATAATACCGTAACCGGCAATTCGCTCACTGGCACATCAGGTTCATTATACTGTCTTTACCCATCGGGTGCGGTCGTGAATGAAGGAAAAATATATGGAAATACCATTACGGGCAATACCAAGACGGGTACAGGAACTATGTATTGTCTTTACAATTCTCCTGGAGCCACTTCAACAAATGATATATACAGCAATACAATATCAGGAAACAGCGGAACGGGAACCATTAACGGGATCTATCAGAATGGAGGGTTGGTTACAAATATTTACAGGAACCAGGTATTCAATCAAAGCAGTTCGGGGGCAACAGGTATTGTTTATGGCATGACTGTCGCCGCAGGACCGCTTACCACCAATATCTATAATAATTTTATCAGTGATCTGAAAAGCCCGGCTGGTGACGCTGCAGCTGATGGAGTAAGGGGTATTAATATTACATCAACAACGGCGAATTCTGCTATAAACCTGGATTATAATACCATTTACCTGAATGCATCTTCTTCCAGGAGTCAACTTCAGTGCCGCTGGGGTATATCATACCTACAGTGCTACTGCAACAAGTGCTTCGCTTACGATGAGAAATAATATTATCGTAAACGCTTCTACTCCCTCCGGAACCGGTATCGTTTCTGCTTTCAGGAGATCTGCTGCCACTTCGCTGGATAATTTTAATACGGCTACAAATAATAATGATTATTATGCCGGAACCCCGGCTGCCAACCGTCTTATTTATTATGATGGCACGAATTTGGATCAAACACTTGCTGCCCTACCAGGCCAGGGTTACCCCAAGAGATGTAGCTTCAATCACTGAACTTCCGCCATTTACCAATATTTCAACCACTCCTTATGATCTTCATATCAGTGGCAGTTCGGGTGTCAGCAATGCAGGGATTCCTGTTGCAGGTATCACTACCGATATAGATAATGACACCCGTAATGCTACAACACCGGATATAAGTGCCGATGAATTTGCTTCAGCGGCCGGAATTGACCTGAGGGCAACGAACCTGGTCAATCCCATTGTAAAGAATTGCTATAACGCGACAGAAACTGTAACCATCCGTATCCAGAATAGTTCATCCGTAACGCATGATTTTCAGTTAACCCGGTAACTGTAACAACCAATGTTACCGGAGCGGTAACACAAGCTTTAAGTGCTATTGTAAACACAGGCACATTGGGTGCCGGCTTAACACTGGATGTTGCGATGTCAGCAACATTAAATATGACCCCAACCGGAGTTTATACGTTTAATGCTTCCACATTGGTTGCAGGGGATATAAACCCGGGCAACGATGCCATGCCAGCGGCAAATCTTACTAAAGCTGTATTGGCGGCAGGAACTGTTTCTGCAAGTCCCACAGGATATTGCATTACAGGCGGAACGCCAACATTAACTGTAACTGGCGCAGCAGGTGGCAATTTGCAATGGCAACAAAGTATAACTGCCGGCAGTGGTTTTACAGATATCCCCGGAGCTACCACTTCTCCGTATCAGTAGGCAGCCCCATTACACAAACCATGTACTATAGGATGCAGGTAACTTGTGATGGAAATACACTTACTTCAAACGAAGTTACTGTAACATTAACCAATCCACTGATAACCGGCACCACACCGGGTGCTTCATGTGGCCCTGGCCCTGTTACGGTTACACTGGCTGCAACCGGTAACAGCGTTGGCCTAAACTGGTATAATGTGGCTTCAGGAGGTGTGGCCATTGGAACAGGATCTCCTTTTCACAACCCCGCCTATCAGCACCAATACCAATTATTGGGTAAGTGCTAATGATGGGGAACAAATGGTAACGTAGGACCTGTAAACAATTCGATAGGAGCCAGCGCAGGTTCAACTATTGCAATCGGAACTCAGCAATTTTTCTTTGATGTGCTGGCACCTTCTATAACCATTAATACAGTTACGATATACCCCACTGCGTCTATTGGTTCATCATTCACTATAGTTATCCAAAACTCAGCTTCGACCCAGGTATTTAGTTCCGGACCATTAACGACTACTGTAACCGGGGGTACAACGCCCCAGGTGGTAACATTAAATGCCGTTCTTCCTGTTGGAACAGGCTATCGTTTTGGATTTAGTACAAATCCGGGAATGTGGAGAAACAGTGCAGGTGCCGCATATCCATATACGCTTCCCGGTGTTGTTAGTTTAACCGGTAATAGTTTTGATCCAAATTATTATTACTGGTTTTATAACTGGAGTGTAAGCAGCGGTTGTGAGGGCCACGTACCCTGGTAACGGCTACTGTTACCACGCCACCATCTGCAACTATTTCTTATACAGGTTCACCCTATTGTTCCAATGCAGGAACTGCAACCATTACACAAACCGGTACTACCGGAGGCACTTATTCGTCCACTGCCGGCTTAACCATTAATACAACAACCGGTGATGTAACACTGGCCACCAGTACCCCCGGAACTTATACGGTTACGTATACCATTCCTGCTTCGGGAGGCTGCCCGGTATTTACCACCACAGCTTCCATAACGGTTACGGCTGCACCCGCTGCAACTATTTCCTATGCCGGTTCACCCTATTGTTCCAATGCAGGAACGGCAACCGTTACGCAAACGGGAACAGCAGGCGGAACTTATTCATCTACGGCAGGATTAACCCTTAACGCTTCAACAGGTGATGTAACATTGGGAACCAGTACGCCCGGAACTTATACGGTAACTTATACCATTGCAGCTGCAGGTGGTTGTGGTTTATTTACAACAACAACTTCAATAACTGTTACAACTGCCCCCGCTGCAACAATTTCTTATGCAGGTTCGCCCTATTGTTCCAATGCAGGAACAGCAACTGTTACGCAAACAGGAACAGCAGGCGGAACCTATTCATCTACAGCAGGATTAACACTTAACCCTGCAACCGGTGATGTAACATTAGCCACCAGTACTCCCGGAACTTATACGGTCACCTATACGATCCCTGCTGCAGGGGGCTGTTCTATATTTTCCACAACGGCTTCCATAACGGTTACGGCTGCACCGGCTGCAACCATTTCCTATGGCGGTTCACCCTATTGTTCCAACGCAGGTACTGCCACGGTTACGCAAACCGGAACTGCAGGGGCTCCTATTCATCTACAGCGGGGTTAACCATTAATGCTGCAACCGGTGATGTAACATTGGGAACAAGTACGCCCGGAACTTATACGGTCACTTATACTATTGCAGCATCCGGAGGTTGCGCTTTATTTACAACAACAGCTTCTATTACGATCACAGCTGCGCCTGCTGCAACAATTTCATATACAGGTTCACCATATTGTACATCAGGTGGTACAGCAACCGTTACGCAAACAGGAACAGCAGGCGGTACCTATACATCTACAGCAGGTTTAATCATTAATGCATCAACAGGTGAAGTTACCTTAGGAACAAGCACCCCCGGAACATATACAGTTACTTATACAATTGCTGCTGCAGGTGGTTGTGCGTTATATACAACAACAGCCAGTATCACGATAAACATTTGTGCAAACAACGCTGACCTGGCAATTACCAAAACTGATGGTGTAACAACATATACGCCTGGAGGTACAACAACCTATACTATTGTTGCATCCAATGCAGGGCCGGATGCTGCCACCGGCGTAACGGTAACTGATAATTTCCCGGCAGGTATAAGTTCTGTAGCCTGGACGGCAACTTATGCAGGTGGTGCAACAGGTCCTGCAAATGGTGCAGGCAATATTAACGCTACGGTAAACTTACCAACCGGTGGTTCAGCAACTTTTACAGCAGTTTGTACTATTTCAGGGGCTACTTCAGGCAACCTTGTTAATACGGCAACTGTTACCGTAACGCCCGGAGACAACGATCCTAATCCCGGTAATAATTCGGCAACAGATACTGATACACAGCTTGGAGCTTGTGCTCCACTAACTGTTAATGCCCCAACAGTAACCCAGCCGGATTGTGCCACAGCAACCGGAACCATTGTTATCAATGCAGGCGGTAGTGGTACATTGGAATATAGTATTGATGGTATAACCTACCAGGCTTCTGCTACTTTCAGCGGCCTTGCACCGGCAGCCTATTACATTTCGGCACGCTATGTGGCATCTCCACTTTGTGGTTTTGCCTATAGTGGTAATCCAGTAGTGATATCCGGTCCATCATCCAGGGTACAAACAGTTCTTGCGGGCACTTCACCATTCCAGGATTCATTATGGACAGTGAGATATCCCGGCCTGACTACTATTCTGACCCACCTTGGGCCAACACTTTCCGGATTTACCATCACAGGTATAAATGGCCTCGCTACCCATCCAATGACGGGTGAGCACTACAGCATTTTGAAAGTATCAGGTGTTAGTGGACGGGTACTTGCAAAGATTAACCTGCAAACAGGTGTCTGTACACAGATCGGTAACCTGGGTGACAATTTTTCGTCTATTACTTTCCGTTATGATGGCCAGCTGTTCGGCGTTACCGGGGATGGAGCCACTGTTCCCGAAACATTGTATCTTATTGACCACACCAATGCAACAAAAACACTTGTCAGGGCTTTAGGTGCCGGGGCAGATGGAGAGGTGATCTGTTACAATCCCGACGATAATTTCATTTACCATTGGTCGGGGAACGGCACTGTAGTGTATGAAAAATACAAGCTGTTTCGCCTTATGGCATTACCGGTATACCTATCACAGGAAGCACGAATGGTGAAACATTTGGTGCCTGGTACAAAGGTGGAGGTGAATTTGTAACAAGTAATATAAGCTCCAGTTTTAATATTTTTACCAGTGGTGGCATCGTTACCGGCCCATTCGGATCTAACCCCGATGATCTCCGAGGCCTTGTCAGCAAAACCTGTGTTACCTATCTTTCACCCGCTTGCCCTGCGCCTGTTTGTATAGGTGGAAGTGTGATGCTTACAGCAAATGGCGGTACCGGAAATTATCAGTGGTACCTGGATGGCGCACTCATTGGCGGGGCCAACGCATCCACCTACAATGCAACTACATCAGGTTTATACAATTGTATTTATACAGATGAATGTGCAGTTACCGACAGTGTGCCTACCGGCATTAATGTTGCAATAAACATCTGTGCATTCCCCTGCCTGGAGAATTTTGACGGGGTTGTTATACCAGCTTTACCGCCAACCTGGACGGCTACAGTTGGTGCAACCTGTGTAAATACGGCAAGGTGGGCAACAGTAAATACATCAAGTTCCAGTGCTCCAAATGCTGTATTTGTTAATGATCCCAACTGTATCTCTGATGAGTATCTGGATTCCAGGATCTTCGCCGTTGCAGCAGCACCTTCACAATTAATATTCAGAAATAACTATGACCTGGAAGCAAGTATTGTAACGCCAACTTTGGGTTTTGACGGAATGGTGCTTGAAATATCCATCAATGGCGGAGCCTTTGCAGATATCATAGCAGCCGGCGGATCTTTTGTTACCGGTGGATATGACAGGACGATCAGTGCGTCATTCAGCAGCCCCATTGCAAGCCGCCAGGCCTGGTCAGGTAATTCCGGTGGCTTCATCACCACTGCAGTAAACCTGCCGGCTGCAGCACAGGGCCAGAATGTTGTGTTCAGGTGGCGCCGTGCAACGGATTCAAGTATAGGTGCTGTTGGGGCAAATATTGATGATGTGTATGTGATATCAACTGCCACCATCAGTTACGCTGGCAGTCCTTATTGCAGTAATGCAGGTACAGCTACTGTGACCCAAACAGGCACAACAGGTGGAACCTACAGTTCAACAGCTGGTTTAACCATTAATGCAACCAATGGTGATGTTACTTTAGGTACCAGTACACCCGGCACATATACCGTTACTTATACCATTGCAGCAAGTGGCGGTTGCCCCGCTTTCAGTACCACAACATCGATAACGATAACACAATTACCTGCTGCCACCATCAGTTATGCAGGCAATCCATATTGCAATAATGCAGGCACAGCAACGGTTACCCGTACAGGCACAGCGGGCGGAACGTATAGTTCAGCACCAGCGGGCTTAACATTAAATGCAGCAAACGGAGACGTAACCTTAGCAACCAGCACACCTGGAACTTACACAGTTACTTACACCATTGCAGCGGCTGGCGGATGCCCTGTAGTAACAACTACAACATCCATAACTGTTACAGCTCTTCCTGCAGCAACCATCAATTATGCAGGCAGTCCATATTGCAGCAATGCAGGTACCGCTGCTGTTACCCAAACCGGTACAACGGGCGGCACTTATACTGCTGCACCTGCCGGCTTAACTATAAATACAGCAACCGGAGCAGTAACCTTAGCAACCAGTATAGCTGGAACTTATATGGTTTCTTACACCATTGCAGCATCCGGCGGATGTCCTGCTGTAATAGCTACTGCATCTATAACCGTTACTGCACTTCCTGCAGCCACCATCACTTATGCAGGGTCGCCTTATTGTTCTACTGATCTTACAGCACTGGTAACACGTACCGGTACAGCGGGCGGAACTTATAGCGCAGCACCTGCAGGCTTAACGATCAATGCAACAACGGGAACCGTAACACCAAATACCAGTACACCGGGAACTTATACGGTTACTTATACCATGGCAGCCGCTGGCGGATGCCCTACGGTTACTACTACCACCACCATTACCATAACGGCAGCGCCTAACATGATCATTTTCTATGCAGGCTCGCCTTATTGTTCTAATGCAGGTACAGCCAATGTTACCAGGTTTGGAACAGGGGGCGGTACGTATTCAGCAGCACCGGCTGGCCTAACCATTAATGCAGCAACGGGAGCGGTGACACTGGGTACCAGTACACCAGGTACTTATACCGTAACTTACTCGGTAACCTTACCGGGTTGTGGTATAACAAACACCACTACTACCATAACGATAACGGCAGCACCCAATGCTACGATCGCTTATACAGGTTCTCCTTATTGTTCAAATGCAGGTACGGCCAATGTAACCCTTACGGGTTCACCGGCGGGCGGCGTATACAGTTCAACAGCCGGCTTAACCCTCAATGCAGCAACAGGAGCAGTAACACTGGGTAGCAGCACGCCAGGCACTTACACCGTTACTTATACGGTAGCAGCCAGTGGCGGTTGTGCAACCTATACCACAACAGCAAACATTACAATTACAGCACTTCCGACAGCAACCATTGCTTATACAGGCTCGCCTTATTGCGCTAATGCAGGTACAGCTACTGTTACCAGAACGGGTACAGCAGGTGGAACGTACACAGCAGCACCGGCAGGATTAAGTATCAATGCAGCAACGGGAGATGTGAACTTAGGCGCCAGTACAGCGGGTACCTACACGGTTACTTATACCATAGCAGCTGGTGGCGGATGCCCTGCAGTAGCAGCAACAACCAGCATCACCATTACAACAGCTCCGGCAGCAACCATCAGTTATGCCGGTACTCCTTTCTGTCAGCCTGGAGGTATAGCCACAGTAACCCGTACGGGTACAGCAGGCGGTACTTACAGCGCAACACCTGCAGGCTTAAGCATCAATGCAACAAGCGGTGATATTAATGTTACCACCAGTACACCGGGTACCTATACGGTTACCTATACCTTAGCAGCCGGTGGCGGTTGCCCGGTTGTAAATGCAACCACATCGGTTACTATAAATGCTCCGTCTGTAGCACCAACAGCAGCCAATGCAACGGCCACTGCTCTTTGCGGTTCGGGTACAGTAACCTTAAGTGTGGTTGGCGGAAGCTTAGGCTCGGGAGCAACCTGGAGATGGTATAGCGGAAGCTGCGGCGGAACAGCAGTAGGCACCGGTGCCACATTGAATGTTACGGTAGCTACCACTACCACTTACTTTGTAAGGGCAGAGGGAGCCTGTAACACCACGGCCTGTGCCAGTGTAACCGTAACGGTAAATGCACAACCAACTATATCTATTGCGGCTTCACCACGTACAACCCTGTTGCCGGGCCAGACAACAACGCTCACTGCAACCGTTACACCGGCTGCAGGCAATACCATTACCTGGTTCAGGAACGGTATCGTTGTTCCGGGAGCAACCGGTTTAACTTTAACTGTTAGTGTGTCTGATCTGGGAACCTATACAGCCAGAATCACTACCGGGGCAGGTTGTACGGCATTATCCAATGCGGTAACCATTATTGCAGAAAGGGCCGATATCGTGTTTGTTTATCCTAATCCAAGCCAGGGCCAGTTTCAGGTAAGGGTTTACAATCAACCGGGTAAGCAGGTCTCCGTGCTTGTGCATAATGGACTTGGACAACTGGTATATGATCAACGTATGATAACCAGTGCGCCTTACACCAGAATGGATGTAGACATGAGAAGTGCAGCCGGAGGAACATATACCGTTTCTGTAATTAATAGTGATGGTGAGATAATAGGCAGCAAGATGATCGTGATCGCCCGTTAAGGAACATCAGCAACTTAAAATAAAAGCAGGCCGCCCCCCGAAACTTTTCGGGGGGCGGCCGTTTATTAGATAAAAAAGGGAAGTAATAATTAAATGAGTTTACATTAATTTATTAAACAGACTCCCACCCTTTTGAAAAAGCCTGTCAATTTTCTTTTCAGTTTCACTATCCTTTTCTACAGCCGGTGCATGATGCGGTTTGATTCGTGCATCAAATACCAATGGCCCGTTGCAGCCCCAATGTTTATTTTGGGTGAGGCTATCAATCCCATACATATCATGTGACGGATTACAGCGGGTAAAGGTTACCCATAAAAAGTTATTGAGTGTTTTACTTACAAAATCTGCATCATCGCAAATAATGATGAATGGGAAATCTTTTAACTGATCGTTGATAATTGATAATTGATTGTTGAGCATTTCCATTTCGCCTCTCGCCGTTTCATAATTTGTAAATATAGCAGCCTGTAAAACAACTATACCCGGCAAAACAAGTTGTGGTTTTGTAAAATGCTGCAGTTTATTTAATGCTGCAGGAATGGTTGTCCCTAAATCCCGTAATGGCTCTCCATAAGCCGCCAGCAACACTTTGCTGCCGCTATTTAACCCTTCACCCGAATAATCAAGGGTATCAATGGTGGTGTTGGTATAAAAATGAATGTCTCTTTTTAAATTGATGCGTTGTAAAACATAACTAAAGTAAGCTTCAATATTATTTGTGCTGATGGTATTGTTCTCAGAACCCTGCGGGCTGTCATCAGCAGTGATAAATAAAAATTTAGCCAGGCTTAATTGGCCCGTACCCAATACATGATTGGCAATGGTTAAAATTTCTGCAGGTTGTTTGGTTGGGGTGTATGGGGTATACCTTTCGCTGCCAATGGCCAGTAATAAAGGATGTACACCGGCAGCATCAACCGCATGCACTTCTTTTAAACCGGGTATTTCCTGCTGAATTGCCTTGCCTGTCATCTTATGAATGAGCTGGCCAAAGCTGGTATCTTCCTGCGGAGGCCGGCCCACGACAGTAAAAGGCCAGATGGCATTTTTACGGGCATATACTTTATGAACTTTCATTAAAGGAAAGTCATGTGTTAAACTGTAGTAACCCAGGTGATCTCCAAAAGGCCCTTCTGGTTTGTTCTCGTTAGGATATACTTCGCCGGTAATTACAAAATCTGCATCAGTGCTGATACAAAACCCATCTACATAACAATAGCGAAACCTCCTGTTGCCCAAAACGCCGGCAAATGTCATTTCGCTGATACCTTCAGGCAAGGGCATTACTGCGGCTACACTATGTGATGGCGGGCCGCCGATAAAAACACTTACTTTAAGCGGCAAGCCTTTTTTATTTGCTTTGTTTTGATGAACACCAATGCCACGATGTAATTGATAATGCAAACCTATTTCTTTGTTTGGCTCATATTCATTACCTGATAATTGAATCCGGTACATCCCCAGGTTTGCATGCATGATGCCGGGCTTGTCAATATCCTCGGTATAAACCTGTGGAAGTGTAACAAATGCACCGCCATCCATTGGCCAGTGCTGTATTTGAGGAATATCAGTGATATTTATCTCTTCAAATAAAACCGGTTTTTGCAGCGGATTTTTTTTAGGTAAAGCTTTCAACGCTGCCAAACCTGCACTAAAGTTCTTAAGAGGGCTTTTAATTGCTTTAACCGGATCGTCTTTAAGTTCGATCAGTTGCTGAACAGTTTGTAAAGTATTTCTGAAAATGAATTCACTTCTTTCAAGCGTACCAAAAATATTGGAGGCGGCCCTGAATTTGCTGCCCTTCACTTTTTCGAAAAGTAAAGCAGGCCCACCTGCTTCATGCACACGCAAATGAATGGCGGCCATTTCAAGGTAAGGATCCACTTCTTCGGTAATGCGAATCAGTTGTCCGTTCCTTTCAAGATCAAGTAAACATTGTTCCAATGAATTATAAGCCATGCATATTTGTTTCAGTACAAATGTAAAACACAATTGCAGCACTATTGTTGAAAAAGAAAACGGGGAACTTATTTCTTAATATACATCACTTCTTTTACCAGCTTAACTGTTCTTGATACATCGGGTAAATAAAGTGCAACCAGGTTTGGCGCATAGTGCATAGGGGCATCTGCCGATGTTATCCTGCGGATGGGCGCATCTAAATAATCGAAACCTTCTTTTTGTATGCGATAAGTTATCTCTGAAGATACAGAAGCAAAAGGCCACTGTTCTTCCACAATAACAAGTCTGTTTGTTTTTTTAACGCTCTCTAAAATGGTAAACCAATCGAGCGGACGAATGGTAGCCAGATCAATAACTTCAGCTTCAATACCCTCTTTAGCCAGTTCTTCTGCAGCACCTAAAGCTATTTTCATCATTTTGTTAAATGAAACGATGGTTACATCTTTACCCTCCCGCTTAATGAACGCTTTACCGATTGGTAAGAGGTATTCTTCTTCAGGAACCTCTCCTTTATCGCCATACATTACTTCGCTTTCCATAAAAATAATGGGATCATCATCACGGATGGCGCTTTTTAATAATCCTTTTGCATCATACGGGTTAGAAACAGAGATCACTTTTAAACCGGGAATATTAGCGTACATCGATTCAAAAGCAGTTGAATGCTGTGCACCCAGCTGGCCTGCACTTCCATTGGCACCCCTAAAAACGATAGGGCAACCAACCTGTCCGCCGCTCATTGCCAGCATTTTAGAAGCGGTATTTAATATTTGATCTAAGGGTAAAACGGCAAAATTCCAGGTCATAAATTCTACGATCGGGCGCAATCCATTTTGTGCGGCACCTACAGCAATTGCACTAAAACCCAACTCTGCAATGGGTGTATCAATGATCCTTTTCTCACCAAATTCCTCCAGCATTCCCTGGCTTACTTTATAAGCTCCGTTGTATTCGGCTACTTCTTCTCCCATTAAGAAAACACGTTCATCTCTACGCATTTCTTCCTGCATGGCTTCTCTCAGGGCTTCTCTAAAGGCAATTTGTCGCATCTGTTTAATTTATTTATGGTTGCAAATTTATCTTATCAGGGGCAGATGAACAAATTGATATTTAGCACTTATGGGTAGCGTGTGCAACTGAGTGTTCATGAAGACAATTATGAAATATTGCTACTGTTTTTAATTCACTAATAAAGCAAGCATATCTGTAAGTTTTTTGCCGAAGAGGTTTTTTGCGATAATCTTACCATTTTTATCCAGCAGCAAATTAGCCGGTATAGCTTTGATATAATATTGCTCTGAAGTAGCATTTTTCCATCCCTGCAAATCACTCACCTGTTTCCAGCTAAGCCCATCATCAACAATTGCTTTTTTCCATTTAGCTGTGCCCTTTTCATTGTCGTAAGAAACGCCAAATATTTCGAAACCTTTGGCATGATATGCCTGGTAAGCTTTTACAATATTGGGATTTTCTTTGCGGCATGGGCCACACCAACTTGCCCAAAAATCTACCAATACATAATTACCCTTTAAAGAAGAAAGGCTTAATGGCTTACCTGTGGTATCCGGTTGGGTAATATCGGGCGCCATTTCACCAATAGCAACCGTTTTATAGATATCCAGCATTTTTTTTACTGTTTCTCCGTTCTTTGATTCTTTGACATTCTTATTCAGCACTTCGTACAACGGTTCAACTTCATCAGCCTCAGCATAATATCCGTAATTTTCCAGTATGGCCATGGCACTGCGGTCTGAAGAAGGATTGGCCAATACAAATGTTTTGATAAAAGTTCTTTTACGCATGGTCATGGCCATTTCCAGTTCATCGAGGCTATCCAATACAACCTGGTTCTTGTTTTTTGACGCCTGGGAATAGGCAGCATAATATTTATCTTCTTCTGCTTTTACCGGTGCAAGGAATGCAGTTAATTTTTTTTCATCAGCGTTTATAGGAGAACCACTGATAACCCATTCTTTTAAGGGATAATCTATACCCGTGATTGTCATATCGGAAGCATCAGCATAAAAGCGCAGATAATCCTGCTTCTCGTCTTTTATATCCAATATTGCATTGCACGGCTGGCTGATAAAGCCCTTGAATGCAAACCTGCCATCTATGATCTTAGAAGAATCCTTTCTGGCATTTCCGCCGATATAAACCGTTAAGTAGATCAATCCAGTCTTTATGTTTTCAATTTTTCCGGAGATGCTGAAGGCAGAATCTGCTGTTTGTGCAAATGTTGGGGAAGCTGATAGTGTTAATATTAAAAGCAGTAATTTTTTCATAAGAATTTTTGTGTGCTGAAGGTATTGAAAAATAAAGCAGGATGCTTACCGCTTAAAAAAATGCCCTCTGCAAAAGAGGGCATTTTTTACATGTTTTCTATGATCATGGCTGAAGCACCTCCTCCACCATTACAAATTCCGGCAGCACCATATTTTGCATTGTTCTGTTTTAAAACATGCAGCAGGGTAACAATTATCCTGGCACCACTGCAACCTAACGGATGGCCCAGTGAAACAGCACCCCCGTTTACATTTACTGTAGCAGGATCCAGTTTCATACGCCTGCTGTTTTCAATTCCAACTACAGCAAAAGCTTCATTCAGTTCCCAGTAAGCAATATCTTTCATTTCCAGTCCTGCTTTGTCAACTGCGCGGGGTACAGCAAGGGATGGTGTTGTTGTAAACCATTCCGGTGCCTGCTCTGCATCTGCATAGCTCAATATCTTACCAATGGGTTTTAAACCCAGTTCATCCGCTTTTTCTTTGCTCATTAAAACCAATGCAGCAGCACCATCGTTCATCGTAGAAGCATTGGCCGCAGTTACAGTTCCATCTTTTTGGAAAGCACCTTTCAGCGTTGCAATCTTATCAAATTTCACATTAAAAGGTTCTTCATCCTTTGCAAATATGACCGGAGCACCGCTGCGTTGTGGTATTTCAACAGGCACAATTTCATCCGCAAACTTTCCGCCTTCTACAGCTGCCTGGCTGCGTTTATAGCTTTCAATGGCAAAATCATCCTGCTCCTCGCGGCTTATGCCGCAGGTAGATGCACAAAACTCAGCAGCATTACCCATGGCTTTGCCATCATAAACATCAGTAAGGCCATCTTTTGCCAGGCCATCAATCAATTGTGTGTTACCGTATTTATTTCCCCAGCGCATGCTGTCTACATAAAAAGGCACATTGCTCATGCTCTCCATTCCACCGGCAACAACAATATCTGCATCGCCCAGTAAAATACTTTGCGTAGCCTGTGCAATGGCTTTCATGCCGCTGGCACAAACTTTATTTACGGTAGTACAATTTACTTCGTTGGGTAAGCCGGCAAATTTTGCTGCCTGTCGTGCAGGCGCCTGTCCCAGGTTTGCCTGTATAACAGACCCCATCAGCACATCATTAACCAATGCCGGGTTAACGCCGGCTTTTTCAAGTGCTCCTTTAATAGCAAATGCACCTAATTGTGTGGCAGAAAATCCTTTTAAAGAGCCACCAAAACTTCCCATGGGTGTGCGAACTGCAGAGATGATATAGACTTCTTTCATATAGCTTAATTTTTTAGACTGCAAAGGTAAGAATTCTGCTTGTAGGTACCATCCACAAAACAAAACAGGCAGATAATAATCCACCTGTTTTGTTATGTGCCTGTTTTAATTAATTTACTGTACTGTAGTTACTTCATACCTGATCTTATCCCCCTCAATTACCTCCCTGTAATAAACGCCACCGGGTGTTACAAAATACTTTTGCTGATTGATTACCTGAACTTTGCTTTCCAAAGGCAGTTCATCATACCTGTTGCCTAATGTTGGTAATGCTTCGTCGTACACATTCAAATCCTCATCTGCATTTGCATTACCTGTATCAATAACGCCATCTGTACCCATTACGCGGTAGCTCCGTATGTTATTTTCAGCAAATTCTTCCTGGTAAAAAGTGCCACCAACCTGGTAATATTTTTCTCCGTCAATTACAGTTACCGTTGCATTTGAAGGAAGCCTGTTAACAGTTGCATGTAAAGGCGGCGCCACAACTTCGTAACTGCTGTTATTATAATTCCGGTAGTAAATACCATCATTGTAATAATATGGATTTGAGCCTACCTGTATGCGGCTGTACCCAAAGGGCAATGCATTTACCCGTACACCGAACACCGGCCCAAAATGAACATAAGCCCGGGGCGACCTGTAAACGGGCCGGTAGATTGGCCTGTAGCGGGTAACGGGCATGTAGTATGGACGGTAATTGTTGCGATAATTATACCTTGGCCCTACATGTACTGAAACATAGTTTCGGTTATGGTTATAATGTTTGTGCGGTTGATAGCGGTTATTATTTCCCCTGCCACGCTGGGCAAACAAGCCAACTGAAAGTAATAATGTAAAAAACATTATCACACTGATTTTTATAGTTTTCATACACTGATTTTTATTGATCTAAAATTAAATAAAACTACTGTTGCCAAATGTTAATGAATAGATTTTAACATTAACAAGGATACTTTCTGCATGATTATAGAACGATTTAAAACCCTGCTGCCAGGGTTTTAAATCGTTTGTTGTTTAATTTGTTACCATTGTTTTCTGTCTCGCTTTCCAAAATCTCCAAATTTATTTTTCGGACTTCTGAATTTGCCGATCACCCGGGCTATTTCTTCATTGCGCTGGGCTTCCAGGTTATTGATCAGGCGACTTTTCTGGAACCGACCCATAAATGGTTTGTTCATTACAGACCGTATTCTGAATTCATACTCCCGGTTGATCTGGGTTATTTGCATATCCCTTTCTCTTGGGGTGAATACGTAGCCGCCATATCCATTGCCGTGGCGGTCATTGCCTCTGTAATCACGGGAGGCATAAACATCATCGTCTTTGCCCCTGTCGCGCTGGCCCTGGGGGCCGTACTGTGCGAATGTTGTACTAAACATGGCCATAGTAACTAAAAGTGTAAAAATTGTTTTCATAATTGTAAAATTTAATTGTTACGAATACCTATTTGACGTAGCATGATACCTGCTGTTTACAAACATTTTGTTAATAGGCATTTAGAAATGATGTTATCGCTAACAGAAAAAATTCAGGGAAGTACCAAATAATGTTTTTATCTTAGGTCTTCTTTCACTTTAAAAAAATGTATGAAAAATTTTGCTTCCGTTTTAATATTGATCCTTATAATCGGGTTTGCAGCCTGTTCTAAAAAATCAAATCCGGCTAAAGTAAAATCAATAACCTACTCCGGAGATATTTTACCACTGCTGCAGGCAAAATGCAGTCCCTGCCACATGCCATCCAAAGGAGGGAATAAAGCAAATTTTGAAAATTATGAAGGAGCTAAAAAGTATGGAGCTGAATTACTGGCAAGAGTTATTAAAAACCCGACTGACAGGGGTTTTATGCCTAAAATGAATCCAAAATTATCTGAAGATGAGATTGCTTTGATCAGAAAATGGAACGAACAGGGATTGCTGGAAAAGTAAAAATATTATAACGCTTTTATACGCGGATCAACCATACGGTACAATACATCAGCAAAAAGATTGATGATGATAAATATGCAGGCACTGAGTAAAACAGATCCCATTACAACCGGGTAATCCAGTTTCTCCAGCGCATCCACGGTGATCTTCCCAATTCCTTTCCAGCCAAAAATATATTCAACAAAAAATGCACCGGCCAGCAATTCAGCAAACCAGCCGGTTATGGCTGTTATTACCGGGTTAAGGGCATTACGTAATGCATGTTTAAAAATGATGGCGTTCCTACCCAGGCCTTTTGCATAGGCGGTACGTATGTAATCCTGGTTTAGCACATCCAGCATGGAACTGCGCGTTAATTGTGTAATGATGGCAAGCGGCCTGATACCTAATGTAAATGCAGGCAGGATCAGGTTTTTAAGGCTTAAATATTTTTCACCGGTTACTTCATCTATATCAAACCAGCTGCCCGTTAAATTTAAGCCGGTATAAGCATGCAGTACCACACCAAAAAAATATGCTATAATAATGGCCATAAAAAAAGAAGGGGCAGATATGCCAGCGATACTGGAGAAAACAGCGGTTGTATCCATCCAGGTACCTTTTTTTACTGCTGCTGTTACACCCAGTAAAATACCGATGATGGTTGCAAACAACATGGCTGCAAAGGCAAGTATCAGTGTGCCGGGCAAAGCTTCCATCAGTACCTTCCCTACTTCTTTTTTTGTTTGATAACTTTTGCGGAGGTATGGAATTTTAAAACCAACTTTACTGTTAGCTCCAATAAACAATCCTTTAAGCTGTTTCTTTTCAATATCAGCCTTACTGTGAAAACAAACAGGTGAAACATCATTTACATACAAAACAAACTGTTTCCATTTGGGCTGATCAAGATAAAGATCGCTGCGGATATTATCCATGGTTTTTTTATCGCCGGTTTGGCCTACGATCATTCGGGCCGGATCGCCAAAACCCTGGAACATAATGAAGACCAGTACCACTACCCCGAGCAGTACTAAAAGAGAATAAAAAAGTTTTTTTACTAAATAAGTCAAATCTTTATATCAAATAATTAATGTCGGATTTATTCTATGCAGCTAAGACTTTTCAGCCTGTTATTTACTTCATTATTTTTTCTGCGTTATAACCACCCCATTTGTTTTTTACAACCGGACCATTCATTAAATATAAAGTAATATTGTTACGGGCAGCTGTTTTTAATGCAGTAGCATCGCAGCTTAAAATGGTTAATCCGTTTACAGCAATCATTTCTTTTGCAGCTTTAGGATCGGGCGTTACCAGGTACAATGGTATTTTGGTGGCAGCATAAAACTTTTTAAAATCAGCATGCCATGTATCGTCTTTTTTAAAATCTTTTGCAAACAACAGGTAATATTCACCCGACTGGTTCAGCAAGGCTTCGGTGGTATCATTTTCGTTTTCTGTTTTTAAAACAAAATCATTGATCAGCGGTATATTATTTTTCCCTTTTTCAATCAATACCTGCTTTCTTTCTACAAACTCCCAGGTACTGTCTGGCAAGGCACTAACTGTAAACTCTTTACTTTCTCCATTCTTTTTATAAACAAACTTATAATCAAATTTATCGGGCACGGCATCTTTTGGCATTTTACGTAGTTCCAGTATATTGTTACCGGCTTTAAATGGCAGACAATCTTTTACCGGGAGGTGCTTTAAAACGTACCACTGCAAACCCAGTATTCCAAAAAGCGAGATCAAAAACAAAACGGTGTTCACTGTATTCGAAAAAACGGGTTTGATGTATTTTCTTCCAAACAAAATAAGCAGCACCAATACCATCAGTACAATATCTTTTGTAAAGGTTTGAATGGGTGTAAGCGGGATACAATCGCCAAAACAGCCGCAGGCACGGATCTTGCCGCTAAATAAAACATAGCTGGTAAGGAATGTAAACAACAGCATCAGCAAAAGCAGCAACCACGAAACCAGCTTCGTTCTCCATCCCAGCAATAAAGCAACGCCCAAAACAACTTCCAGCGTGATCATGACCAGCGAAAACATCAGTGCCTGTTCATTTAACCAGAGCATCATGCCTGTCATTATTCCTTCGGAAGCCCATACCTCAAAAAACTCCTGCATTTTATAGGCAAGCCCCAACGGGTCGATGGCTTTAACCAGGCCCGAAAAAATAAAGAGAACGCCCACTAAAATCCTTGCCATGTTTACTAACTGTTTCATTAGATATTTTTTAACTGTTAATGATTGTACGATTCAGGCAGCCTGTTGCGTCCCGACTCTTATCCGTTGTGTACTTCTTCATCAATTAATATCAACCCAAATACTGCATAATTAATGATGTCGTAAAAATTGGCATCAATGCCTTCGCTGATGATTGTTTTGCCTTTATTGATCAATATCTGCTTGATGCGTAAGATCTTTGCCAGGATCAGGTCTACAAAACTTTCCTGGCTCATTTCACGCCAGGCTTCGCCGTAATCATGGTTCTTATCCAGCATCAGTTTTTTTGCTGTGATAACTTTTTCGGAGTATAATTTTTCTACCGTTTCATAATCCAGGTCTTCCAGTTCATCGTCCTTAATATCCAGTTGTATCAAACCAATAATGCCGTAATTCAGTATGCCTTTAAATTCGCTGATAACATCATCGCCAATTTTTTGCGTGCCGGCTTCCTGGATGGTACGGATGCGTTTTGCTTTGATATAGATCTGGTCGGCTACAGAAATGGTTCTGTACACCCGCCAGGAAGTACCGTAATCTTTGGTCTTTTGCAGAAAGATCGTTTTGCATCCTTCCACGGCATGGTCGTATTGCTGGTTCGTATTCATGTTTCTTATATTCATTTTGGTCATCCCGAATCCCGATAGCTTTCGGGACAGGGCGGCTATGAAACCTGACTGCTGTCAGCAGGTTCGCCAAAAAATGTTGAAATATTATCAACAGTTGTTATGGCAAATTTCATTTTTCAATGTGCAATTGTAACTTGTGCTATATTATCCTGCCTGTCGGCAGGCAGCCTCAAAAATAATTGAAAAAGATTTGATGAACAGCATAAACTGCAAAGGAAAACTTTTAAACCTGGATGAACCCGTGGTGATGGGCATTATCAATGCTACGCCGGATTCGTTTTATGAAGGCCACTTAAAATTGGATATTGATGGGATCACTGCATTGGCAGGTAAAATGATTCAGGATGGTGCCGCCATTTTAGATATTGGTGGTTTAAGTACAAGGCCTGGAAGCAACCCGGTTTCTGTTCAGGAAGAAACAGACAGGGTTTTGCCGGTACTGGAGGCCATATACCAGGTTTATCCAGAAATTATTTTATCTATTGATTCGTATAACAGCCAGGTAGCAAAAGCTGCAATAGCTGCAGGTGCTTCTATGATCAATGATATCAGTGGCGGCAATTTAGATAAGGATATGATTGGCACAGCAGCAGCTTTGCAGGTACCGTACATTTGTATGCACATGCAGGGCACACCGGCAACCATGCAACAGGCGCCGGTTTACAGTGATGTTGTAAAAGAAGTGCTGGATTTTTTTATATCAAAAACTGATGCCTGCCATAAAGCTGGTATACAAGATGTGATCATTGACCCGGGATTTGGATTTGGCAAAACCATTGAACATAATTTTCAGCTGCTGAAAGCTCTTGGTGTTTTATCCATTACAAACAAACCCATCCTTGCCGGCTTATCCAGGAAAGGCACCATTTACAAAACCCTCGGTGTTACCGCAGCGGATGCTTTAAACGGCACCACCGTTTTAAATACGATTGCCTTGTTAAATGGCGCATCCATATTAAGGGTGCATGATGTAAAGGAAGCAAGTGAAGCCATTCAACTTTTCAGCCGGTACAAAAAAGCGCCCTGAAATAATCCAGGACGCTTACTTTTATAATCAATAGGTTAATTTAATTACCGGGATCTTTTGGAGCCGGAGGAGCCTGTTGATTCTGGCTTTCCTGCATTTTCTTCATCATCTCTTCCTGCATGGCTTTTTGTTTTGCAGCATAAGCAGCTTCATTGGTTACATCAATTACATCCATATCAAAAATTAAGTTTTCTCCTGGCTTAATTTTTTCGCCATTGCCGGCAGCGCCGTAACCCAGTGTTGCAGGAATGTAAACGGTAGCTTTACTTCCTTTCTTAAGTTGCATTAATGCATCTGTCCAGCCTAAGATAATACCACCAAATTCACCCAGGTTAACATCAAGCGGTTGTACATGCATAAATTTAGGATCAATGTTAGAATCAAATACTTTGCCGCTGTCTAAAGTACGGCCGGTATAATTTACGATGGCAACATCCTTACTGGTTAATTTTTCCCCGGTTCCTTCAGTTGTAATGGCAACATAAGTGCCCCATTTGGTTTTGGTTGCCTTTATATTATTTTTTGTAAGAAAAGCTTCAATAGCTTTACTTTCTGTATCCAGATCTGCTTTTTTATTAGCAAGCTCTTTTTCTATTTCTTCCAGCTGCTTTTTGTATATTCTTGGTTTAGCCAAAAGGGTTTCTGCCTGGTTGGCACTGTCGGCCTGTTCTTTTGTTTCAAAAATATTAACCATGCTTACGTGTGTGTACAGGTACTTCCCTTTCTTCATAAAGGGAGGCATTGGGTTTTTAGGGTCATTAAAAACCGTATCAGTAAGCAGTCTGATAACGAGGCTGTCGCCTTTCTTCATCTGCTTCAGAATTTTAAAATAAGCCAAAGGGGTACTTACTGAATCCAGTAACTGAATACGTGACATGTAATCACGGGTATCCATCAACACGGTATCTTTAGTACCTGCATATACCTGCTTGATATGTATCTGCATAAAGTTACCGTAGCCAATTGCTTTTCCGCTGCCCGTTGAGATGATCTTGTATTCAAGCCCTTTGTCGCCCTTTTTAAAAGAACCTGTACAAGCTGATAGTGCCAGCATGCAAATTGCCGACAAATAAATAAATTGTTTCATTGTGTGTATTTTGTTTTTAGTTTTTAAAATTGATAACTGCTTAATGCAGCTGCATTTTCTTTTATAGCTTCTTTAAATTTTATAGCCACTTCTTCCAGTGGTTCTTTATTAAAACCTCCTGCAGCATTAAAATGCCCGCCACCGTTAAAATAGGTCCGTGCAAATGTATTTACATCAAACCCATCTTTGCTTCTGAATGAACTTTTACGTTCCTCTCCCCTGTCAATTATTACTGCAGCCAGCTTAATACCCTGTATACTTAACCCATAATTTACCAAACCTTCCGTATCGCCTGTTCTTACATTGTATTTAATGAGATCGGCCTGGGTTATGCTCATTAATACGGTATTATATTCGTAAAAAACCTCCATCCTGTTTAAAAGCACATGGCCAATGAACCTGAAACGGTTTTCCAGGAAATTATCATACAGTGCTTCATGCACATGGCTGTGCTCCAGGCCTCTTTCTTTCAATTCATACACCATCTTATGTACACTGGCCTTAGTTGAAGGAAACCGGAAAGAACCGGTGTCTGTCATCACACCTGCATACAGGCATTCACCTATTGCTGCATCTATTTTATCAATGTTCCCCGATCCAACTATAAAATCAAATACCATTTCAGCCGTTGAACTTTTCTCTGTATCACTTATTCCATAAGCAAAAACAGCGGTTTGTGGTTCCCGGTGATGGTCAATCAATATCCTGTCTGCTTTTGCCTGTTTCAGTTTCTCCTCCATCCGCTTTGTTCGGCTCAGGACGTTAAAATCCAGGCAAAAGATCCAATCAGCTTCGTCAATCAACTGATCAGCTTTGTTTGCCTGACTCTCATAATCAAGCACCATGTTGCAGCCAGGCATCCAGTTTAAAAAATCGGCCCAGTTTGTGGGCGAAATTACTGTACAGGTATGACCAAGTTTATTTAAAAAATGATAAAGTCCCAGTGTAGATCCCATCGCATCCCCATCAGGTTTTTGGTGCATGGTTATCACCACCTTTTTGGGTTGTTGTAATAATGGATATAAATTATTAATAGCTTGCATAAAGGGCGCAAATGTAGTATAAAACAGCTTATAAACCAATTGAAGGATTTTAGATTTCGGATTTGCGTTTTAAGGTTTACAGGCACAGATTACTAATTTAAATGATTATTTAAGGCCTTGAAATTCACAAATCTAAAATCGTAATTCTAAAATCTGCAATCGCTTCCTATCTTTGCGGCTCAAAAAATGAATAAAATGAGTAACAGAACATTTACAATGATTAAGCCGGATGCTACAAAGAACGGACATACCGGTGCCATATTACAAATGATCAATGCAGCAGGTTTTCGCATTGTAGGCATGAAAATGACCTGGTTAAGCAAAGAAAAAGCAGGTGAATTTTATGCAGTACATGCTGCCAGGCCTTTTTATGGCGAACTGGTTGACTTTATGAGCAGCGGCCCGATCACTGCTGCTATTCTTGAAAAAGACAATGCAGTGGAAGATTTTCGCAAACTGATCGGGGCTACCAATCCTGCCGAAGCAGCAGATGGTACTATCCGTAAGCTGTATGCAACTTCCATCGGTGAAAATGCAGTACATGGCAGTGATAGCAATGAAAATGCGCTGATCGAAGGCGATTTTTTCTTCAGCAAACTGGAGCAGTTTTAATAAAACGATAATTGAAGAATTGGCAATGCCCCTGTTTTACCAGGGGCATTTGTTTAAATCAAGCTTTTTGGGGGTTTGATCTTATCTTGAATTATAACGTAGGAGTATTCCCATTTATTGTAGCGCTTTTTATACTATTTCAAGTCTGAATAAGTGATATAGTTTCTATGATATTTGCTGTATGTTACTGTCTCTACAATGGAAAGTTGTAGATTTGAATACCAAAAGTTTCCGGGAACGATTTGCAGGCCTGGTCTTTTAAAGAATTACTATATGAAGAATATTAAACTGATAGAAGTACCATCTGAAATAGGTGCCGGTACCAGGGGCGCCAGTTTGGGAATTGATGCCATAAAAATTGCAGCATTGGATTTTATGAGTAATTTTTTCGTTCACTTTCCTTCCGAAAAAATTGAGGTTGACAACCATTTATTATACGAACCCATCCAATCGCCCTACGCCAAACGTTTGCAGGGTGTGCTGGGTGTGAATGAAAAGATAAGTAAAGCAGTTGCAGATTCTATAAAAGGACACTTTTTTCCGGTTGTACTCAGCGGCGACCACAGCAATGCCAACGGTACCATTGCCGGTATTAAAATAGCAAAGCCTAAAAGTAAACTGGGTGTGATCTGGATAGATGCCCATGCTGACCTGCATACCCCGTATACAACCCCGTCGGGCAATATACATGGTATGCCCATGGCGGCTTCTATTGGGGAAGATAATAAGGAAATGAGTGTTCATGAACTGGATGAAAAAACCCTTAAACAATGGGAGCAGTTAAAAAGCCTGGGAAAAATTGTACCGAAGGTTTTGCCCGAAGATGTGGTTTTTATTTCGCTGCGTGATTTTGAAAAGGAAGAAAAGCACCTGATTGAAAAACATGGTATGAAAGTAATTACTACGGCAGAAGTAAGGCGCAATGGGGCCGAAAACGTATGCCGTAAAGTTTTACGCTATTTGAGTGATTGTACTGATATCTACGTAAGCTTTGATGTAGACAGCCTGGATTCAAGCATTTCAAAAGGTACGGGCACCCCGGTAAGCAATGGCTTGCGGGAAAGAGAAGTGGAAGATCTGATCAGCAAATTTATGCAGAACCGAAAAATATGCTGTTTTGAAATTACCGAGGTAAATCCAACATTGGATAAAGAAAACCTGATGGCTGAGATCGCTTTTAATATTTTACAGCGAAGTGTGAATGTATTGATGATGAACTAAAACGCAGACCCGCCTGCGGTGGGCAGGTTAAACTTATTTAAAATGATTTTGCAGATTTTTTTTAAGCAAAGGGTATTTTTATTGGCAATCATCATGTTTGTCAGCGGGTTTGTATGCGCACAAAAAAAAGATATTTATACGGAGTCTATCAAAGCTTACCAGAAAATGTATGTCGACAGCCATGAAGTAGTGAAAGGTAAAGATAAAAGACAATTTCATTTCTTCCCTATCAACAAAAATTACCAGGTTAGTGCTTACTTTGAAAGGATCTATGATAGTGTAGGTTTTACCATGAATACGTCTGCCGGCACCGTAAAATATTTTTATAAATATGGCAGGCTGGATTTTATAATAGATGGTAAGGAATGCCTGCTTTACGTTTACCAGGGAAAAGACCTGATGCAAACCGAACAATACAAAGACTATTTATTTGTTCCCTTTACCGATGCCACCACCGGCAACGAAAGTTATGGCAGCGGACGCTACCTGGAGTTTTATAAAAAAGATATTGAAGGCGATAGTTTACAAATGGATTTTAATAAAGCTTACAACCCTTACTGTGCCTATGCTACCGGCTTTAAGTGCCCCATACCACCCAAAGAGAACCGCCTGGCCCTTCCCATAAAGGCTGGCGAAATGAATTTTGGCAAAGCACATTGATGATGCAAAACACTACGCACCTGTTAATGATACAGCCGGTTAATTTCGGCTTTAATACCGAAACAGCGGTTAACAATACTTTTCAAAGAAAATTGGGAGGTAACGTACAGCAAAAGGCTTTGCAGGAGTTTTATGAATTTGTTGAATTGCTTCGCAAAAATAAAGTACATGTAACTGTTGTTGAAGACAGCCAGCATCCTGCTACACCTGATGCTATCTTTCCAAATAACTGGATATCTTTTCATGCTGATGGCCGGATATTTTTATACCCTATGTTTGCAGTAAGCAGAAGGCTTGAAAGAAAAGATGCCGTACTGGATATTGTTAAGCAAAGATTTTCTGTTAGTGGAATTGTTGATCTAACCGGATCAGAAAGGGATGATCTTTTTCTGGAAGGTACCGGCAGCATGGTTTTAGACCGTGAAAACAAAATAGCTTATGCCTGTTTATCACCCAGAACAAATGAACAATTATTACAGGAATTTTGTAAACTGGTTGCTTACAGCCCAGTATCTTTCAGAGCCACCGACAGTACAGGTGTAGATATTTACCATACCAATGTGATGATGTGTATCGCTGATACGTATGCAGTTGTTTGCCTGGAATCAATTGCTGATGAAACTGAAAAGAAAAACCTCGTCTCCTCTTTAAGATTGACAAACAAAGAGATCATTGAAATCTCTATACAGCAGCTACACCATTTTGCAGGCAATATGCTGCAGGTAATGGATGAAGATGGAGCATTGCTGCTGGTCATGTCAACACAGGCTTATCAATCTTTAACCGCTTCACAAATTGAAATACTGCAAAAACACAACCGCATCATTCATTCATCATTACATACCATTGAAACGGCAGGTGGCGGCAGCGCCAGGTGCATGATGGCAGAGATTTTCCTCAGGAAGAAATAGGGATTAAAACACATAAGCAGCATTTTCCAATTAATAATAGTCTAATATTCTAATGCCCGTTTTTCATCAGGTCATTTCTTTAACGTAATAAAAGAACCAATATGAAAACGATATTGAAGGTATTTCTTGTTTTGAGCATTCTTTTTGTTGCCAACTCATGCCAAAAGGAAGTAAGTAATACTACTGAAATCCCAACAGAACATGTGTATATATCAGGATGGGATGCTACTGCAGGAACAGGAGCCATTGGCACATATTGGACAAATGGATTTGCTACTGTTTTGCCGGCAGCAAGCAGAATGAGGCATGTAAATGCCATTTTTGTTGAAGGTGAAGATATTTATTTAGCAGGAACTGAATATGTTGCCGGCAAGTGGATAGCAAAAGTTATCAAGAACGGTGAAGCTTCCATTATTTCAGAAAGCCCCAATGAAATCAATATTACTTCAATGTATGTTTCAGGATCAGATGTGTATGTATGTGGATATGGAGTTAATAATGGTGTTGGAAGGCATATTGCCAAGTATTGGAAAAATGGAACAGTTTTTAATTTAGGCGATGGCATATCTGATACAAGGGCAAATGCAATTGTTGTTTCGGGTAATGATGTGTATGTTGCAGGAAGCATAATAAATGAACCTGTTTTTGTAGCCCGGTACTGGAAAAATGGAATTCCTGTTGATCTCACTTTACCCCTCGGAGATGCCGGTTTGCATACCATTGCAGTTAAAGGAAATGATGTATATGCAGGAGGATACGAAAAAGTAGGGCTAATAAATGTAGCAAGATATTGGAAGAATGGGGTTGCAGTTGATCTTTCTGATGGTATACTTGATGCAACTATCGCCGCAATTACGCTAGAAGGATCAGTAGTTCATGCTGTAGGTGCTCAATCAATTGATAGTCGAGGACACTCAATAGCAATATATTGGAAAGATGGTGTATCAACCAAACTTTCAAATGGTTCTTTAGGTCAGTTTGCCAATGCTATTTTTGTAAAGGGCGATGATGTGTACATTACAGGAAATGAATCCAGAATGGGGGCCGGGGATATTTATGCTACTACCTATGGAAAGTATTGGAAGAATGGTGTATTGGTTAATAACGGTGTCTTTCCCTCAACAGCTTTAACCTATGCTACCGCAATTTTTGTAACCGACTAAAAATCAAAAAAGTCACTTCGTTTTAACAAAGTGGCTTCAAACAAATATCAATCGAAAATATTACATACCCGGAAGCGATTTTTTAGATTTTAACGAGGCCAGGGACGGATCCAGTTCAATGGCTTTATCGCACATCTGCATGCCTCTTTCTACCATTCCTTTCTTCTGAAAACAAAGACCGGCCTGGTATAGCGCTTTACCATCCTTCATATCCATTTCAAGTAACATCTGGCAAAATTCCAGGGCCTTATCATAATTCTTACTTTCGTAAAAAGCGGTAGCTACATCCCGTATCAATTCCTTATCACCCGGCCTGCGCCTTACCAGGTCGCTTAATAATTTGTCACCATTATCAAAATCGCCGCTGTAAACATAGGCAAAGCCCAGGTTCTCATTAAAGTCATTTCCTCTTATAAAGCCCAGTTCTGCTGCTTTGGTATAGGCAACAACAGCTTTTTTAAAACTGTTGGTGTTGGAGTAAAGTAACCCCAGTTCAAAAAACCACTTGCTTTTTTTATCATCCAGTAAAACGGCCTTTTCGTACCAGGTAATGGCTTTAGGCTCAAACCCCATAGCCAAATAATTACTGGCTAAGGTATACGTGAGTTCTGCATCTTTAGGGTTTTTATTTACCTGGGCCATTAGTAATTTTTCTGCCTTGCCATAGTCTTCCAGATTATAATAACTTAACGCAGATATCCTGTCTTTATCTGTACAGGTTTTACATTTTTGCACCATATCAAGCGCCTGTTGAAATTGCCTGTAATTAAAATAGATATTGGTGAGTTCCTTTATTGCCGTTTCATTTTTAGGATCCAGTTCAAGCGCTTTTGTAAAATCTGCTTTGGCGGCATCCGTTCTGCGCATTTCATTGTTGGTATAGCCTTTTTCAATATAGGCATCTACATAAGCTGTGTTAATTTCAATGGCTTTTGTAAAATGATCTGAAGCAACCAGGTAGCGTTTAGCTTTCTTTTCTTCCAGGCCTTTTTGAAAATAGAAAAGGGAGCTGTCGTTATGTTGAGCTGCAAAACCAGTTACAGTAATGGCAACAGCTATGAGGAAAGTGAGGCCTTTTTTCATATAAGTATGGATACAATAATTATTCCAATCACCGGAATATTACACCTCCTAACGCTGGAAGATGGACATTTATTTCATAGATCCCTTTCTTTTTATCCACCAGGGTAACCTGCGGCGAAGGATTGAAGACCTTGCCTGTTCCCCAGTACTGTAACAGATCACTGTTAAACACCTCTGACCATGCAGCTTTACCCTTCACTTTTAACTTCCAGTCTCTTCTTACAACAGGCGTTAGGTTTAAAATAATCAACATATCGTTTTTTTTGTTCTTTCCCTTGCGCATATAAGCCACAACCGACTCGGAGCGGTGGCTCAGATCGATCCATTCAAACCCCTTTGTATTGTACTGCAACTCGTGCAGGGCCGGTTCATTTTTGTATAACCCATTTAAGTCTCTCACACAATCCTGCATTTGCCGGTTGCAATCAAACTGCAACAGTTCCCAATCCAGTTCCGATTTATAATTCCATTCGGTGGTTTGGGCAAATTCGTTACCCATAAATAAAAGTTTGGTTCCGGGGTGTGTAAACATGTACGTATATAAAAGGCGCAGGGTTGCAAATTTCTGCCACTCATCCCCGGGCAATTTGTACAGCATGGGGCTTTTGCCATGTACCACTTCATCATGACTAAAGGGAAGCATAAAATTTTCGTCGTAGTAATACATCATGCTGAACGAAAACTTATCCTGGTGAAACTGCCGCATCAGCGGATCCATCTTAAAATAATCAAGCGTATCATGCATCCAGCCCATCATCCACTTCATGCCAAAACCAAGCCCACCGGCTGTTGTAGGTTTTGATATTTTTGGCCAGTCGCTGGCTTCTTCTGCTATGGTTTGTACATCCGGAAAATCGCGGTAAACCGTTTCATTAAAATGTTTGATGAATTCAATGGCTTCCAGGTTGCCATTACCGCCAAATTTATTGGGTGTCCACTCCCCTTCCTTGCGGGAATAATCGAGGCGCAGAATAGAATTTACCGCATCAACCCTTATACCATCCACATGAAACTGATCGAGCCAGAAACGGGCACTGCTGATAAGAAAGGAACGCACTTCTCCCCGGGCGTAATTAAAAATATAACTGTTCCAGTCCTGGTGATAGCCCTTCGTCATATCAGCATATTCATAGGTATGCGTACCATCAAACATAAACAGGCCATGTGCATCATACGGAAAATGCGAGGGCACCCAATCCAATATAACGCCAATATCCTGCTGGTGAAAAGCATCAATCAGGTCACGAAAATCGTCGGGTGTGCCAAAACGTGATGTAGCTGCAAAATAACCGGTACCCTGGTATCCCCAACTTCCATCAAAAGGAAATTCCATAACGGGCATTAGTTCTACATGCGTAAACCCCATCTCTTTTACATACGGCACCAGGTGCTTTTTCAGTTCTATATAGCTGTTAAAACTTTCTTCATCTGTTTTAACCGGGCGCATCCAGCTGCCCAGGTGCACTTCATAAACACTCCAGGGGGCATGCAGTGCATTGTGCTTTTTTCTCTTTTTCATCCAGGCTGTATCATTCCACGGATGTGCAGTATGCCAGGTAATGGAGGCTGTTGCGGGCCTTAATTCGCAATATTGACCATATGGGTCAGTTTTTTTTAAGATGGTACCTTTAAATCCTTTAATATAGTATTTGTAGGTTTCACCGGCTTTAATATGGGGTATAAAACCTTCCCAGATGCCGGATTTATCGAGCCGTACATAAAGCGGGTGCTCTTTTTCTTTCCAGCCATTAAATTCGCCGATAACCGCAATCTTTGTAGCATTGGGCGCCCACACCGCAAAATAAAACCCCGGTGTATGTAAAACCTCCCGGTAATGACTCCCAAATTTCTGGTAGCCATTATACAAAGTACCGTTCTTAAAATTTACAATGTCTTCATCCGTAAATAAGGAATAATTCCAAACTGGTTTTGAAGCATCAATAAAATGTGCTTCCTCGTATTTTAACGGCACGGGATGGGGTGCTTTCCTTTTTATTGTAGATTTTATTACCGGCTGTGGTTTAGATGTTGCCATTTATAGAAATGCCTTTTCAATGTTTGAATTAAATATGCAATTTTGATTTAACGTAAATTTAAGAATTACGTATCAGTTTATAAGATTTATTGTTCCATCTTTCATCAAGAATTTAGTTTTATCCATAACCCAATACAACTGCTGTATGCCAAAACTCACTGCAATATGTTTCGCGGTATTATTTTTTTCTCTTAAATCACAAGCTCAAACCATTTCCGTAACCGGTGCAGTTGAAGATACCAGCAATCAAAAAGGCGTTGTAAATGCTGTTGTGGCGCTGCTTTCGGCCAAAGATTCGGTATTGTACAAATTTGTACGTACCGATGCAAACGGGAAATATTATTTAAAAAATCTTAAGGCGGGAGATTATATTGTAATGACAACCCACCCGTATTATGCTGATGTGATCTTTAACCTTGGGCTAAAAGATGCAGCAACAGCTATTCCCAACATCGCACTTACATCCAAAAGCAAATTACTGGAAGAAATAATTGTTAAAACCGGAACCCCCATCAAGATCAAAGGAGACACTACAGTATATACGGCAGATAGTTTTAAAGTAAGAGCAGGTGCCAATGTAGAAGAGCTTTTAAAAAAATTACCGGGCATACAGGTTGATAAGGATGGCAAGATAACTGCTATGGGTGAACAGGTGAAAAAGGTATTGGTAGATGGTGAAGAATTTTTTGGAGATGACCCGGGTATCGCCACGAAAAATTTAAGAGCCGATATTGTTAAAGAAGTAGAAGTATTTGATAAAAAAAGCGACCAGGCAGCATTTACAGGTATTGATGATGGCGTAAAAGATAAAACCATTAACCTGAAACTGAAAGACAATGCCAAAAAAGGTTATTTTGGCAAAGCCGAAGGCGGAACTGATTTCAAGAACTTTTACAACAACAGTGTTATGGCCAATGCTTTTAAAGGAAAGCGAAAAATGGCTGCTTATGGCATTATGAGTAACACCGGTCAAACCAACCTGGATTGGGAAGACCAGAATAATTATGGAGGAGGAATGGGAGATAATATGGTTATGAGTGAGGGTGGAGAAATTATAGGGTTTAATTCAGGTGATGGAGATAATTATTACGGCGGCCGCAGCGGCATTCCGCAAAACTGGAATGGTGGCCTGCACTACAGTAATAAATTCAATGACAACAAACAGATACTGAACACTGGCTACAAAATTTCAAAAGTGAACAGCCCCAGCGGTGAAAGAAATTACACAACTAATTTTGTGGGAGATTCTTCTTTTTCATCAAACAAAATAACCAGCGGTTTTTCATCCAAACTGAAACAAAGCCTTAACGTTGGTTTTGAAACCAATATTGATTCTTCCAACTCGCTGAAATTTACAGCCAGGGGAAACCTGCACAATACAAGATCCAGCAGTACCTATGACCTACAGTCTTTAAATTCCAAATCTTTACTCATAAACAACAGCAGTCGCACAACCAACAGCACAATAGATAATACGGCACTCAATACCAACCTGCTTTGGAAACATAAATTTAAAAAACTGGCCCGTACACTTACCATCAATGCCAGCTACAACATGAACAGTTCCACCTCCGATAGTTATCTCTTTTCAAAAAATGAATTCTACAATAATGGAATACCCTACCAGACAGACACTACTGACCAGGAGAATAAGCGGGAAAACAAATCGAATACTTTTGCCACCACCATTACTTATACAGAGCCGCTTGCAAAAGACTTCTTTATGTCATTAACATACAACTACAGCAATTCTAACAATTTCAATGACAGGTTTACCTACGAAAAGGATTTCAACCTGAAATATACAGTGCGCATTGACTCACTGAGTAATTCTTTTTTGTTTAAACAGGTAAACAACAGGCCGGGCATCAACCTCCGGGTAGTGAAAAAGAAATACAACTATAGTATAGGCACATCAGTCTCCTTTAATCATTTTGAACAAAATAACCGTACTACAAACCTATTACGGAAATATAATTTCATCAACTTCTTTCCCAATGCAACTTACTATAAAAAATTAAGTGGTTATGGTGGTATACGTGCCAATTACAACGGATCTTCCAACGCACCTACGCTTGATCAGTTGCAGCCCATTGTTGACAATTCCGATCCTTTATACCAATATGTGGGCAATCCGGATCTTAAACAATCTTTCAGGCACAATATAAACCTGAGTTATAATTTTTACAATGTGCTTAAAGAAAAAGGTATGTGGGCAAATATTTACGGAGGGTTAACACAAAACGCATTTGTAAACCAAAGTACCATTGACAACACCGGTAAAACGATTTCCAAAACGGTTAATGCCAACGGCAATTATAATTTTGGCCTGTACTCAGACTATAACTTTAAATGGAAGAAGCCTGATATCCGGATCTCATTCGGGCCCAATGCTAATATTTCCAGGAACATAACCTTCATTAATGGTCAAAGAGCAGTAAATACCAATACCAATTATGGTTTCAATTTTGGAATAAGTAAACAAAAAGAAAAGAAATATGAATTTTCACTTAACCCCGGGATCAGCTGGGTTAATGCTAAAAATTCAATAAGTTCTGCTGCTTCAGCTAATTACTGGCAGGTGGGTGTTCGGGGAGATGTAGAAATTACTTTTCTGAAAAAATTCAGGTTTGAAACGGATGTAAATTATAAAGCAAAACAAAAAGATCCCCGTTTTCCTTCCAAAAACCAATTCACCATTTGGAATGCTTCTTTAACCCGTTTTATATATAAAGAAGTGCTCGAAGCTTCGGTTTCGGTAAATGATATCTTAAACGAAAACCGTGGTTACGAAAGAACGTTTAATGATTACCGTTATACTGAAACATTTTACAATACATTGAAAAGGTTCTGGATGGTAACCCTTACCTGGAATTTTTCGAAGAATGGTAAACCAACCAATGATTTTTAAATGATAACCAAACTGATTGTATGAAATATATTTTTTGCATAGCTTTTATATGGTGCTTTAAAACTACGGCGGCACAGGTCTTTATTGATAAGGGGATGATAGAATACGAAGTAAAAGTGAATAATCATAAAGCCATGGGAGAAGGTACCTGGGCCGACATGATGAAGGACAGGATACCAAAATTCTCAGGCAGTTATTACCAGCTTACATTTAATACCGATAAAAGCATTTACCTGTTTAACCGCAAAGACGAAAAGACCAAGTCGCCCTGGGGAGGTGAAGGCGAAGATAATGTGTGGTATAATGATTATAAAAGCGAAAGTTTTGTACAGCAGAAGTCAGTTTTTGGCGATACTTATATTTTAAGCGACAGCCTGATCAGGATCGACTGGAAGATGACCAATGAAACCAGGGAGATTGCAGGATTTAACTGCAGAAAGGCAGTTGGTAAACTATTCGACAGTGTGTATGTATTTGCTTTTTATACCGATGAAATTACCGTTAGCGGCGGTCCTATGGGGTTACATGGTTTGCCGGGAATGATATTGGGCGTTACCATTCCACGTATGTTCAGCAGTTGGGTGGCAACGAAGCTTCAAATAAACGGTGTTAATTACAATGCGCTGAATCCTCCCTCCAAAGGCAAAAAGAAAAAGGCAAAAGAACTGCAGGAAACCGCCGAAAAAGTTACCAAAGACTGGGGCAGCTGGGGCCAACAGGCAATTTGGGGAATATTTTTGTAAGAGTCGATATTTGATGCCCATCGTTAGTATTTCGATGGGCTACACCCATCGTTTGTTTCGATGGGCTACACCCATCGTTTGTTTCGATGGGCTACACCCATCGTTTGTTTCGATGGGCTACACCCATCGTTTGTTTCGATGGGCTACACCCATCGTTTGTATATATTGCCCTTTCAGGGCTGTTTTTGTAATTAGTAGACGAATAATTTTTACTGCCCTGAAAGGGCGTGATATGTTAACGTCCCGTGCAGCGGGACGTTACTAAAAACCATCAAACCCAAGCCCTGAAAGGGCGATATACTTAATCCCACACATATCTTTCATCATATTCTACATTATATTTTTTTAGAAATGCCCTGTATTCATCCTGAAATGTTTTTTTACTATGATGTTCATGCTGATTAGCGATGTATGCAACCACTTTATCTACTTCTGATGGATTAACAGAGAATGCTCCATACCCATCCTGCCAGTAAAAGTTTTTCAGAAACTCATCTTTTGTTTTCATCCACTTTGATGAATGAGATTTTATTTCCTCCAATAGTTTCATCAACGCAATTTTTTTCGATAGCATACAGAGGATATGAATGTGGTCTGTGTAGCCACCCACTTTTATCGGCTGGCATTCTAAATTTTTACAGATGCCTCCAAGGTAACTATGAAGTTCATGTTCATATTGTGGAAGAATGATTGGCTGGCGATGCTTTGTACTGAATACAAGGTGGATGTAATTTTTTACCAGTGATTGTCCCATGGGTGTTAAATTACGCCCTTTCAGGGCTTGTTAAGAACATTGTCTTTTCGATGGGCTATGCCCATCGTTATCCGCTAATGCCCTTTAAGGGCTGTAATAAAAGATCGTTTAATGAGCCACGATTTGAATTAAAAAAGAAAATATCAGCAGCACCATTCAAAACTGATACCCCTTCATTAAATCACAAAACCATCCGGTATAATTGCTCTTTTTTTAAGCACTACAATGCCATCTTTAACTGCATACAAAGCATGGTCGGTATCCTGTAAATGTGCACCGCCGGTAATGCTTACATTGTTGCCAATGCGGCAATCTTTATCTATGATGGCATTCTCAATACGGCAATTTTCACCAATGCCCAGTTTAGGAATATTTCTTTCGAGTGAATGTGCCATTTCCGGAATGGTTTCATAATAATCGCTGCCCATGATGTAAGAACTGATGATCTCGGTTCCCTTACCGATCCTTGTTCTGATACCAATTACACTGCTCACGATCCTGGATGCATCAATGATCGAACCTTCGGCAAGGATACTGTGTTCAACCTGGGTATTCCCTATTTTCATAGGGGGCAACATACGGGCACGGCTGAAAATAGCCCGGGTGTTATCAAATAAATTAAACGGGGGAATCTCCAGAGTTAAAGCCAGGTTGGCTTCATAAAAAGAATAAATATTTCCAATGTCTGTCCAATAACCATCATACTGAAAACTCACTACTTTTTTGGTGTTGATAGAATCCGGAATGATCTCTTTTCCAAAATCAGTAGCGTCTTTTTTATCTACCAGTAATTCATCAAAAAGCATTTTTCGGTTAAAGATATAAATACCCATGGATGCCAGGTATTTACGGCCCTGCAACTGCATTTCATCACCGGTATCACTTTCCCATTGACCTAATAATTCCTTAGCGGGCTTTTCAATAAATGAGGTTATTAAATTGTCTTCATTGGCTTTTAATATGCCAAATTCTGGTGCTTCACGGTCGCCAACGGGAATGGTAGCAATAGAAATATCGGCACCCTTTGCAATATGGTTTTCAAACATTTCCCGGAAGTCCATCTGGTAAAGCTGGTCACCGCTTAAAATTAATACATACTCAAAATCGTTGTTCTGTATATGCTTTAACGATTGCCTAACGGCATCGGCTGTACCCTGGAACCATCCGAGGCTGTCCGGAGTTTGTTCAGCAGCCAGGATATCTACAAATCCGCTGCTGAAAGCGCTGAACTGGTATGCATTCTTTATGTGTTTATTCAAAGAGGCAGAGTTGTACTGTGTAAGTACAAACATGCGGTTGATACTGGAATTGATGCAATTGGAAATGGGTATATCCACCAAACGGTATTTACCACCAATGGGAACAGCGGGCTTGCTACGTGTTGAGGTAAGTGGATATAAGCGGCTTCCGGCGCCACCTCCAAGAATTACTGCTATTACTGATGTGCTGATCATACAATTTTATTTAAGCTGAATTGAGTTATATAAGTCGATATATTTTGCGGCACTTTTTTCCCAACTGTTGTCAATCTCCATGATCTGTGTTCTCAGTTCGGTCATTTTTTCTTTATCATCATACAGTTCAACCGCACGATGTATGGAATAAGTGATATCCCAAACGCTGGCATGATTAAAACGGATGCCAAAGCCATCTTGCTCTCCAAAATCTATTACTGTATCTTTTAAACCACCAGTGCTTCTTACAATCGGTATGGTGCCATAACGCAATGCATACATCTGGTTTAATCCACAGGGCTCTACCCTGCTGGGCATTAAAAGGAAATCGGCGCCGGCATACATCTGGTGCGACAATTTTTCATTGTACCCTATTTTTGAATTGTAGAATCCTGCATAGCCTTCATTTAAATAAGTCAGATGATCTTCAACCCTTTTATCGCCACTGCCCAGGATCAAAAAATTCATTCTTTTACCCAACTGGCTTATAGAATCGGTGATGGCCTGTGGTAATAGGTCAGCTGCTTTTTCACCAACCAGTCTGCCAATGTAAATAAAGAGTGGTAACTTATCATCCAGCTTAAAATCCTTGCAAAGTTTTTTCTTGTTTAATTTTTTACCGTGTGCTGCATCTTTAATGGAGAAATTATCCAGGATATAGGTATCCGTTTCCGGGTTCCAGACAACCGTATCAATACCATTCAGTATACCTGATGATTTTGCCCTTTCCATTCTGAATAATCCTTCCAGACCATTAGCTTTTTGAGTGAGTTCTTCCATATAACTTGGGCTAACGGTAGTTACCCTGTCGGCACATTTTACAGCACAGGCCAATGGGTTTATGGTATTATTCCATTCTAATAAACCTCCCTGCCAGCTATCCCAGGCAGGTATATAATTACTGTTATCCCAACTCATCCAGCCCTGGTACTGTGCATTGTGAATGGTAAGAATGGTGGGTACTGCTGCCAGGTGGCGGTAATCATAACAGTTACGCATCATAAACGGAATAAGTCCGGTATGATGATCGTGTACGTGTACAGCATCGGGCCTGTGCTCCCAGTGGCTTAGCCAGTCTACCACAGCAATCTGAAATGCGGTGAAGCGTTCTGTATCATCATCATAGCTGTATACATTTTCACGGTCAAGTAATCCGTAAATATCAACACAGTACAGATCAAAATCCAGCTTATTGGTTTTTTCTTTGATGATGGTGTATTCAAAATGAGCATCTCCCATCATAAAACCGCCTTTGTGTTCAACATTCCACTCATTTTCGTACAAAAATTTTGTACGATGCATGGGCACCACCACTTTGGCAATATGACCAAGCTGTTGCTGGTATTTGGGTAATGTGCCAACAACATCAGCAAGCCCTCCAACTTTTGCATACGGGTAACATTCGGCACTAACGTGTAAAATCTCCATACTTTTTTTATTGCCGTTCAATTTACCAATCATTTTGATGCAAACCAATTGAATTGAAATATTTTTCGCAATGATTTATTTATTCTATTTTCATCAGCTAAAAATTAACGATATGCCAACCGACCAAAACGATTTAATAACTCCATTGGAAAAACAAGGTTTAAAAGAAACAAATTATGGTGCATTGGGTACTTTAGTTACTGTTTTCTTTTTTTGGGGATTTATTGCTGCCGGAAACAGTGTGTTTATTCCTTTCTGTAAACATTATTTTAACCTGGATCAGTTTCAAAGCCAGTTAATAGATTTTGCTTTTTACACGGCTTATTATATTGGCGCATTGATGCTGTTTGCCTATGGAGCCTTTGGAGGTAAAGACCTGGTGGGCAAATGGGGTTATAAAAAAAGTATTGTGTATGGCCTTCTTTTTTCTGCATTGGGTGCCGCAGCAATGATCATTGCTGTAAATGCAAACACATTTGCTGGTATGCTGGTTGGCTTATTTATTGTTGCATTAGGATTTTCGCTGCAACAAACAGCAGCACAACCTTTTGCTATTTCATTAGGCGATCCGGCAACAGGTACCAGCCGTGTTAACCTGGGTGGTGGTATTAATTCATTTGGTACTACCATTGGCCCCATAGTGGTTGCCATTGCACTGTTTGGCAGCACAGCAGCCATCACTGATGAACAAATAGCTGCATTGAGTTTAAGTAAAGTGATCATTCTTTATACCTGTGTTGGAGCATTATTTATCGGAGCTGCTGCACTTTTTTATTTTAGTAAAAAAGTACCTGCCGGTATTTCTGAAGAAAAAGTAGAAAGTGGTACCAAGGCATTATACACGCTGTTAATTATGACAGGGTTGCTTGTAATTATGTTTGTACCTGTTTTCAGCAGTTATAAAACAGACCCTGCAACATTAGATGACGCTCAAAAACATGCGTTGGAATCTTATAGGTTAAAATGGTTACTGGGGGCTTTGGCTGTGGTAGTTGTTGGTTTACTGGCAGCTAATATGACTGCCAAGAAAAAATCAGCCGGATGGGGTGCCATGCAATATCCTCAGCTGGTATTGGGCATGTTGGCCATATTTGTTTATGTGGGTGTAGAAGTTGCCATTGGAAGTAATTTAAGCGAATTGCTCAAGCAACAGGATTTTGGCGGATTACAGTCTTCTGAAGCGGCCCCTTATATTTCCATGTATTGGGGAAGTTTGATGATTGGCCGCTGGGCAGGTGCAGTATCCGCTTTTAAATTGTCAGATAATGCTAAACTTTTATTACAGATCATTGTACCGTTGATTGCTTTTGGGGTTATTATTGGGGTAAACACCGTGGCTCAATATGATATGAAACCTTTGTATTATTATATTGTTTGTGTGTTAATTCAGATTGCAGCTTTTTACCTGAGCAAAAACAAACCGGCGAGAACTTTATTAATATTCAGCTTGCTTGCTGTTGTTGCCATGATCGTGGGTACTATGACAACGGGAACCATTGCCATTTATGCTTTTTTAAGTGGTGGTTTATTCTGTTCAATTATGTGGCCATGTATTTTTACATTATCAATCGCAGGATTGGGAAAATATACAACGGAAGGTTCAGCATTTTTGATCATGATGATCCTGGGAGGTGGTATCATACCTCCTATCCAGGGCAAGCTGGCAGATGTGATCGGTATTCATCAATCTTATTGGGTTTGCGTAATATGTTTTGCTTACCTGGCGTTTTTTGCCATTGCAGTAAAAAGTATTTTAAAAAGGCAGGGCATTGATTACGATGCAGCTATTGAAGGCGGAGGCCATTAAAAAAAATAAATATGAAAGATAAATTAGCAATTGGAATAGATATAGGCGGTACTACGGCAAAGTTTGGTATCGTAAACAACACAGGCGAAATTATAGAACAGGATCGTGTACCCACTAATGTGCATGAAAAAGTAGATGATTTTATAGATGAACTTGGTTATAAATTAATGCCCATGATTGAAAGGGCCGGTGGACTGGAGCAATTTATTGGCATAGGTATGGGGGCACCCAATGGAAATATTTACACCGGTACCATTGAATATGCACCTAACCTGAAATGGAAAGGCATCATACCCATTGCCGACCTTTTTGAAAAGAAATTCAAACTGAATACCAAACTCACCAACGATGCCAATGCAGCCGCCATGGGCGAAATGATGTATGGTGCCTGCAAAGGCATGAAGCATTTTATAGTGATCACTTTGGGAACAGGTGTTGGCAGCGGAATTGTAATAGATGGAAAGATAGTGGTGGGCCATGATGGATTTGCAGGTGAACTCGGGCATACCATCATCAGGCCGGGTGGCCGGTTACATAAAAGTACCGGTATGCATGGAAGCCTGGAAGCTTACGCATCGGCAACCGGTGTTAGGGAAACGGCTATTGAAATGCTGACACAATATCCCGAAGATCCCAGCCTGTTGCGCAACTACACCATCAATGAATTAACCAGCCAAACGGTATATGAATGTGCCATGCAGGGCGATAATATTGCCAACAACATATTTGAATTTACCGGGCAGATACTGGGTGAATCACTGGCCAATGCGATCATGTTTTCTTCGCCGGAGGCCATTGTTTTATTCGGCGGACTTACCAAGGCCGGTAATCTATTGCTGAATCCTACCAAGAAACACATGGAGTTAAACCTGTTGCCTATTTTTCAGAATAAGGTTAAATTAATGTTCAGTGAACTGAATGAATCTGATGCAGCAATACTGGGTGCCAGTGCATTGGTTTGGGATATGGATTAGCGATTTATTTTTGCTTTATTATAAATACAGCAGGTACCGGCCGCTCATTTCCTTTATCACTGGGCTTAATGGTTTCTTTACCATTGATCAGCATACAACTGCTGCCGCCGCCATCTAAATTCAAGGCTTCCACACAACCTACATCAATCAACAGTTTTGCTTCCTGTTCCAGTGTAGCCCCTTCTGCAACACCCGGAAACCTGCCCTGGATGGCCATGATGATCAGATATCCATCATTGGTATAACCCATGCAGGTACGGGGATGTTTATCATGGATTGCTTTGCCGGTGAATTTTAATTCTTCATTATTGGTTATTTTGATTTTCCCATCCTGAACCAAAACAGGGCCACCACCAATGGCTGTTTTCATTTTCCATTTTTGTAAAGAAGGAGATATTGCATGTGTTCCCACAGAGGTTGCAGCTTTGTAATAATCCAGATCATGGGTGAATGCAGAATCTTTCAGTGCCGCCAATTCCCATTGACTTGCATAGGGAGTTTTTTTTGATGAATCTGTGTAAAGCCACGCCACATCTGCCTTCCTTTTTTTATCAATCCCAATTGCACTTCCCAACGGATGCCTGTATTGAAAAGTATCCTTTCCCCTCATTGGTATGGTGTGAATATTATAACCAACCAGTTTCCCATCCTTGATCACCAAATTCAAATTCTGATTTGTTGTAAAACTGAAAAAAGTGGTATTCACCACAACAAGCGGCTTGTCATTCTTATCATAAAATTGTAAAGGTGTTAATCTTCTGCCCAGCGTAGTATCAGTTGTAAAATCCAGTTTTCTATCTTTCAGCTTTGCTTTTACATAATAGGCAATAAAAGGTTTGCCATCAACACTGTCGGTTGTTTTAAAAACCTGTACCGATGCTGGCAGCGGAGCATAATCTGCACTAACATTTACCCAGTTAACCTGCTGAGCAGAAGAAGTTATCGAAATAAAAATACAAACCCCGATCATTATCGGGGTTACTAACATTTTAAATATTTTGCTTTTCAGCATAAGCTTATGAATTTAAAAACTCAGAACTCCCGTCTCCTGCCTCCTGACTATAGACTCTTCTCCTCCCTCCATTTATTTATTCCATATCCCGGTATCACATGCTTTTCACTGTGGTAAGATGAACGAACCAGCGGGCCACTCTCTACATAATCCAATCCCAGGTGGTACCCGATCTCCCTGAATTCGGCAAACTCATCAGGATGTACAAAGCGTGCAACGGGCAAATGCTTTTTGGTAGGCTGCAGATATTGGCCAATGGTTACCACATCAACGCCGCTTGCTTTTAAGTCTTTTAATGTCTGAACCACTTCTTCTTTCTTTTCGCCCAGCCCCAGCATAATGCCGCTTTTGGTACGCATGCCCCCGGCTTTCAATATCTTCAATGTCTCCATACTCTGCCAGTATTTGGCCTGTATCCGCACCTGGCGTGTAAGCCTTTCCGTAGTTTCAATATTATGACTAACTACTTCCGGAGCAGCATCTATTATACGCTGTATATTTTCTTTGTTACCCTTAAAATCGGGTATCAGTGTTTCTAAAGTGGTGGTGGGATTTAAAGCTTTAACCGCTTTAATGGTATTGTACCAGATAATACTGCCGCCATCTTTCAGTTCATCCCGGTCAACAGAGGTGATCACTGCATGTTTTACTTTCATCAGGTTAATGGCTTCGGCCACACGTTGTGGTTCGTCCCAATCTACTTCCAAAGGCCTGCCTGTTGCCACATTGCAAAATCCGCAGCTGCGGGTGCAGATATTTCCCAATATCATAAAGGTAGCCGTGCCTTCACCCCAGCATTCGCCCATATTGGGGCAATTACCGCTTTCGCAAATGGTATGCAGCTTATTCGTATCAACCAGGCTACGTACATGGCGGTATTCGGCTCCTATGGGTAATTTAACTCTTAACCAATCTGGCTTTTTTGGTTTTTGTTCTACTATCCCGTCAATTACGGGTAATTCTATCATGAAATGAAATTCTGAATAAATGAATATGAAAACTTATTTTCTTTTGCCAAACAACACTGTAAAATATGCCGAAAAGAAAAATTGCTTTTGTTTATTATCAAACATCTGGGGAACCTTCTTTGAATAAAATTCGGCAGCCACACCAACTTCAATAGCTGCCAGCAGGTCATTATACCTGCCATAATCAAAACGCAGGCCCGGTTTAACATAGAGACCCGGGTTTAGTTTCAAATGGTTCCATCCCCTGCCAAGGCCCGGTCCGCCCTGTATGTTGCCGCTTTTAAAAAGTAAACTGTCTTCCGACTCGTACCTGACATAAACTAACTCTCCGTTCTTTTCTACCTGCAATTCATAAGGGCGCAATAAACCCAGGGCTAAACCACCTCCGATATTTGCAGTAACACTCACGCCATTTTTATTACTTTTATTACCCAGCAAAAATTGTTTTTGCACACCCAGTTTAACCGGGTAAAAGAAATTGATCTTACCATAAATAAATGGTGAAGATGCTAAGGTATTGGCAATGCTTTGCTTAATTTCCTTCTGGTGCTTACGTTCCGATATCTCCAGTTGAAACAGCGTTGTCTTCTTTACAGATTTGGAATAACCTTTTTCAAATGAAACGCCATATCCGTCAGAGATCAGTTTAACGCCAAATGCAAAATGTTTCCTGTAAGCAATAACGCCTTCTTCCTCTGCTTTGATCTGGGCATTGATCTTGTCCCTTTTTTGTTCTTTGCGGGATTTTGAATTTGTTTTTTTGGTTTCCTGTGCAAATACAGAAGATGAAAAGACAAATAAGGTTAAAAAAACTAAAAGTTGCTTCATGTAATTTTTTTACTAACGTAAATTTATGCAAAAATACTATCTGCTCATTAAAGATGATACATTTGCAGTAAGAACTGCTGCATTTTAAATAAGAAACTCTAAATAATTAAAAAATTTAACAAATGACTGCTTCAATTGTTTACAAAGGGGATTTAAGATGCGATTGTACCCACCTGCAAAGCGGTACAGTAATAGAAACAGATGCTCCTACAGACAACCGTGGCAAAGGTGAACGTTTCAGTCCTACAGATACCTTATGCGTTGCCCTTGCTACCTGCGTGGTTACAACCATGGCTTTAAAAGCAAATGATATGGGAATAGATCTGGCAGGAACCAATATTGCTGTAACAAAACATATGCTGAGCGAACCGAGGCGCATAGGCAAAATTGATGTAATACTATCTTTCCCTATTACATTACAATTGGAAGAGAAAGACCGTATCATCCTGGAAAGAGTGGGAAATAATTGCCCGGTAGCAAAAAGTCTGCATCCGGATCTGGAGGTGAATATTGAGTATAAATGGTAACCCATACCCCCTCTGCCCCCTAAAGGGGGAACTTTAGACTCTGTTTTTTCAAAGAGTCAACATATCCTGCATTTTTTCTGTGCTTCTGAGCTTCTGTGGCAATAGATATTCAGGCCGAAGGCCTAAAAAAACTCATTGCTTCCTTATCAGCTTGTTCCCAACACTGCAATCCAGGCACCGCTTTTTGTTGCAATATTCATTTTTAAGCTGAATCAATGCCTGCGAATCAAAAGCAGTTTTATTTTCAACCTGTAAAGAGGTAAATCCATTGGTGATGCTGTTCTTCTCGGCTTTAATTTCTTCAAGCCATTGCAAGGCCTTATCCTTAAAACTAGTTTCGCCCTGATAATGGCCATAAGCAAATAAAACGGGCACCACCGTATTGATGAGCAGATTATCGATCATCTGTTCACCCAGTTTTTTCTTTTTAAAGGCAGCCGTTTCGTCAAATACGTAATGATAATGCCAGTAATCATTGGCAGTTACCTCCAGCAATTGCCTGATGCTTTTGATGTCACTGCTTTCTTTTATTGTAGCAAACAGGTGATGGCTTATATGCACCAGCATGGCCAGCTGTGCCAATCTTACCGTAGGAAAATTGGAAGGCCGCATCCGTAAAAAGACGATAGAAGCTTCTACCTTTTTCAGTTTATATTTATTTTTCAGGAACAGGTATTCTTTCTGTAATAGTTTTGGATAATCTTCTGCAAAAACTCCGTTAAGCAAACCTGCCTGGCCAAATAACAAGGCTTCTGCCTGGTGGATCTGCCCTTTATGTTTTGCCAGTATGTTTACCGGAACAGATTGTGCTATTTTTTCAAAGGCAATACTGTTCAGCTTTACCCCGAAGTTCCTGGCAAGCAGCCACCAGAAGGTTTCTTCCCAGTGGCTTTTATTTTTTTGCAGATGATCTAAGATCAGCCGGGTTCTTTGTTCGAGCCTTTCAACCAGCAGGCGTTCCTTCCAGCTTTGCCAGGTAAGACTGTTTATCTGCTGAATGTTTTTTTCACAGGGAATAAAAGAATCAGCATGCATTAATTCATCGTATTTGGCAAGCAGTATTTTAGGTACTTTATCTTCCAATACCAACGTTGAACAAGGTAAATTTAAATTGATATCGTGCTGCCAGACCACGTGCAGAATTACATTCTTATAATTTTTATCACTGCTGTGTTTATGATTTTTCCAATCAGACGTATTGATATGGAGTTCGATGCTGCCTGCCCAGATTGTAGTTTTTATTTTTATTTTGGCATTATTAAAATCGGGCCCCTGGTTGCTGTTGAGCAAACCGGGATGAATGATCTGCAGTAGCTCGCCTTCATCCGTATGCAGATGGCTGTAATTAAAATATTGAAATTGCCAGATGTATTGCAGTAATCTCTCTGTCATAGGGATGACGGTTTGGTACAAACAAAATACACAGAAAATTTAATATTACAAACTTTGTAAAGCCTGCACTACCCTGCTTACCGGAAGCCCCATAACATTATAAAAGTCGCCATTTATGTTTTTGATACCAACTACCCCGATCCATTCCTGGATGGCATAGGCACCGGCTTTATCATAGGGTGTATAGTGGTCTACGTAAAATTCAATTTGTGCCAAACTCAATTCATGAAAAAGCACTTCCGTAGTTTCTGCAAAGGCAATTTCTTTTGCATGATGCAGAATTACAACGCCGGTAATAACCAGGTGTTGTTTGCCTGAAAGTGATGAAAGTATCTTCACCGCATCTTCTCTGTCTTTTGGTTTTCCAATAATACAGCCCTCCAAAACAACGATCGTATCGGCAGCAAGAATGGGCAAGGAAATATCAACGGTTGGTTGTATTACAAGTGCTTTATTCCTGGCAATATGAACAGCAGTTTCCTCCAAACTTAAATTCGAAGGAAATGTTTCATCCGTTTCTTTAACAACAATATCAAAGGGAACTTCGGCCCACTCGAGTAATTGCTTACGTCGCGGCGATTGAGAAGCTAAAATTATTTTTTGCATAAACTTATCATAAACCTATAAGGTTTACTTTGAGTTTTTAAAGTTTGGAAAAACTATAGGATTTATGAGGCTCCAGCGTTTAAAGACTCTGATAAAACCTTATAGGTTTGTTTATGAATAAATTTTAAAAAAGATCATGGATACAAGTCCCGCCAGCATCACCAGTTTAATAACCGTGCTTAACCGGTGGTAATCTTTGGGAACCTGTGCCTGGTAAAGTTTTCGCAATATCCACAGCAGCGGGGCAATGATCAGCAAAACAGCAAACACAGCGCTCCAGTACCATCCCAGCTGCAATACATAGATCTGAACAATGCTGATCATACCAATTAAAACAACCAGCCATACAGCCACAAAAACTTTACTGGCCGGTATTCCCCAGGAAATGGGGATGGTTTTACATCCATATCTTTTATCGCCTTCCATATCTTCCATATCCTTCACCACTTCTCTTATCAATGAAATAACAAAAGCAAAACCTGCGTATAAAAAACTGATACGGATAAAGCGGTTTAACTGGCCCTGCCATGTGGCCGCATCGCAATAGGAACAACTAAAACTGCGGTAATAACAAACAAAGCAAACTAAAATTACCCAGGCTGTAAGCATAGAGATCAAAATATTGCCAACCAGTAATTTCTTTTTTAAGCTGATGCTGTATCCAAATAATAACATCACACAAACGGTATTGGAAATACCCAGCCAAAAAACCGGCGTTTGAGAATCAATATAAAAACCAATCAGTATTGCCACAAAGGAAAATACAATGTGCATAATTATTGCCCAGCGTCTTTTGATCAGCTTGTCAATGATTTTCTTTTCTGGTTTGTTTATTTCATCAATATTACGGTCGAAATAATCATTGATGATATTGCCTGCAGCAGCAATAAGTATGGATGACAGGATGAGCAAAAGAAAATGCTTTATACTGAAAGGGATATAAGCATCGTGATTGTTGGAATAAAAAGGTTCTACGATCGTAAAATAAAAAAGCACCTGTGTTACTGCAATCATAACCAGGTTAGTGAGGCGCACCAGTCTTAAAAAAGCTGTAATTAATTTCATGCAAAATTTCTAAGAGCTAAAATAAGCATTGGAAATTGAAATAACGATTTACTTTGAAGCCACGGTAGTATCCAGATCCCAGTGGCCATTCAATTTCAATACTTTTTCGATCACGTCCCGGGCGCAGCCTTTACCACCTGCAACCGGAGAAATATACTGTGATAGCTGTTTAATTTCAGCCACTGCATCGGCCGGGCAACAGGGCAAACCCGTTAACTGCATGGGTACATAATCGGGTATATCATCGCCCATAAACAGCACTTCATCCAGGTTCAACTGGTGTTGTGCCACATACGCCAATAGCTTTTCTTTTTTATTATCAACTTTTAAAAAGCAATCTGTTACCCCCAGCTTTTCCAGCCTTTCCTGAACCGCACCGGATGTTCCTCCGGAAATAATAACAACGCGGTAACCTTTTTTTATAGCCAGTTGCAATGCATAACCATCTTTTATATTCATCAGCCTCGCCATCTGCCCGTCTTGTAAGATCAATAAACTTCCGTCGGTAAGTACACCGTCCACATCAAATACAAATGTTTTAATGGCTTTAAATTTTTCTAACACGTTAATCCGTTTATTAGTTAACTGGTTAATCCGTAGAGAGTATGTATATGTAAAAGCTTTTAAAGTTAGCCTGCTGCCCACTAATTAACAAATTAACGGATTAACCGATTAGCATTGCTATTTCTGCCCATCCCTCCACTCATACACCCAACTGCTCTGTATCATCTCCAGATGGCCTTCATTACTTTCTTCGGCCTTGCCTTCAAATTTCGGTATTTCCATTACCCATTTGTGCAGGTCGGTAAAACGAATACGATAGATCTTGCTTTCGCCAAAATCATCGCCAAAGCGTTCGTACAGCTTCATGGCAATGTCTTCATAATCGTTCCAGTGTATGGGGGGTTCGAAGGTCATAGTTAATCCGTTAATTGGTTAATTGGTTAATCCGTATAGGGCATAAATTTGTAAAGATTTCAAAGTTAGCTGGCTGTCCACTAATTAACAAATTAACGGATTAACCAATTAACGATTACTCTCCCAAAAACTGTGTCTGATCCGGTAAAGTAACAACAATTTTACCATCTCCGTCCAGTAACAAACACTGACAGCCTAAACGTGAATTTAAGCGGGGATTTACCGCACGGTCAATAAAATCTTCTTCCTTATCGCTCAGTTCTTCTACAAATTCATCGCCTTTATCTACATAAAGATGACAGGTGCTGCATGCGCAAACACCACCACAATTATGATGCAGCTCTATATCATGCTTTAAAGCCACTTCTAAAATCGACTGATCAGATTCAATTCCTGATAAAGTAATTGGTTCAAGACCCTTCTGTTCAAACCTGAAAGTTATTTCATACATAATGCTGCAAATTTCGGGTTGCAAACCTACTTTAAATTACGCTTTAGGGAAAATATAACTTAACTGTAATGTTTTTTCAGTTTGAAAAGTAAAAAGGTTTTGCTATTTTTCGCTTTTAAACACTTAGCCGCTGCCATGCCTGTAAACATAAAAATTTTCTTTCCTGCTGCCCTGCTTTTTACTGCTATTTTGCTGGTTTCCTGTAAGGAAGAGAAAAAAAAAGACCCTCCCAAACCTGAAAAAGGCCGCATAAAAACAGAAGTCAAAAAGGAATCTGAAACAAAGACCCAACGCCCTCCCATTATTAATATTGTAGATACGATTGCGCCAAAAATGACCGTGATCTACTGCAAAGACAGCGCCGCAACTTTTGACAGAATTGGTTTAAAACTGGGCAAAATTTACGGAACCAAACTTCCTGAATACATAAAAAAGAATAACCTGAAAACAACCGGCGCACCCATGGCCTGGTACAAAAACCAAAAAGGCCCGTTCTTTTTTGAGGCCGGTATACCCGTTAATAAAGCCGGGTCAAAACCTGTTAAAGGGGTACAAATACGCCAGATGAATGGCGGCAAAGCATTAATAGTACATTTTTTCGGGCCGTTTGAGCTGTTGCCCCTGGGCTATGATGCCGTGAAAGAATGGATGAAAGAAAATAAAAAAACGTTGGCAGGCCCTTCATATGAGATGTATATAACCGACCCGATCGATAAAAATGGAAAACCCGTAGATCCCTATAAGATTAAAACAGATATCGTATTCCCGATTAAATAAAAAGCAGTGTCTCTTTCTATCTAAAATACGCTTTAAAGTCAAAGGCTCTAAGCCCCCTCTCCCTTTGGAAAGGGGGTTGGGGGTGAGGTCATAATACTATTAGTAAGCTTAATATACATATCCTTAAGCTGCGGATGATTTGATAAAATACGCAGGTGTTTGTCAATAGTGAAAATATCATTACGTACTGCAGGGCCGGTTTGTACTGCACCCGGAGAAAAATGCTGAATACGTTCAGCAGTTTCTGTGATCAGCGGTGCCAGCAATTTAAAATCAACATTTTCTTTTTTACAGAAATCTTCTGCAATGGCATATAAATGATTGGTGAAATTACTTACCACCACAGCGGCTACATGTAGTTTCAATCTTTCATCGTCGGTAGTTTTTGTAACATTCGTTGATAAGGTTCCTGCAAAATCTTCCACCATGGTTAATGTATCTGTGGTGTTTCCGTCAATCAAAAAAGGAATCTCTTTTTGGTATCCCATTTCCTTTCGCAGGCTTTGCAAAGGATACAACACACCATAATTGTGAGAAATATCTTTCAATACATCTTTTGAAACTGAACCAGCAGTGTGCACGATCAATTTATTTCCAAGGCTGATGGTTTTATTTAACTCCTGCAATGCAGTATCGGCTACTGCCAGTATATAAAGACTTGCGCTGTGATTTAATGTTTCAGTATAGTCTGCATAAGCACAGTTCAATTCATCTGCCAGCAGTTTTGCATGAGCGGCATTGCGGCTAACTACCTGCACAATTTCATGTCCCTGTTGTTTACACAAACGGCCCAAAACAGAGGCTACATTTCCCGAACCGATAATTACAATCTGCATAACTTAACTTTGCGGCATGAAACTCTCACAAAGGTTAGCAATTGGTTACGTTCAAACAAAATTTAAATTGTTAACTGCGATCTCAAAAAAAAAGGCGGCAGAAAAAGCATTGGTTATTTTTGGTACCCCCTTTATGAAATCTATTCGCAAGGGGCCTGTTAAAAATGCAGAAACCATACAATTTCAGCTCAACAATAAACGGCTTCATGGCTACCGGTGGAACCATCCCCAGCCTAAAAAGGCCCTCATTTTACATGGTTTTGGTTCTGCAGCACACAAATTTGAAGATTATGCTATTTTATTGATTGAAAAAGGTTTTGAAGTATTGGCCTTTGATGCACCGGCCCATGGCAACAGCGAAGGCGATACCACCAATGCCATCGAATACAGCCAGATGATCATGGAGGTAATGGAAAGATTTGGCCCTATAGAAAACTTTATAGCCCATTCTTTTGGCGGCATTTCATTATGTCTTGCACTGGAGCAGGAACCACATAATGCCAACACCAAAGTAGTATTTATTGCCCCGGCAACCGAAACCACATCGGCGGTAGATGGTGCCTTTAAAATGCTGAAATTAAAAATGAATCCGTAAGAAATGAGTTTGAAAAGATCATTCTTAATTTAACCGGCAAAAATGTTGCCTGGTTTTCCATGCGCCGTGCATTGAAAAATATTAAAGCCTCCATACTTTGGGTGCATGATGAAGAAGATGATATTACCCCCTGGGCCGATGCATTAAAAGTAAAAGAAGACAACCATTCCAATATAAAATTCGTACTTACAAAAGGGCTCGGACATCGTAAAATTTACCACGATGAAAGCATTAAAAAACAGGTGACCGATTTCATAGAAAAGCGTTAAAATATTTACAGTCTTCAGAAGATTTATTTTGATTTTTCAATTTTGAACTAATATTGCAGTGAAACCTGCCCTTTTCAAAACAGGCAGTTTGAATAAAAATACTGCTGTGCTTGCTGTGAAAATGTTTCTGTAACGATAGTGATGAAACATAGTACCACGGCGAATTACAGGAATAATACAACAACAAAATATGGCGAAAAATCTGTTAATAGTGGAGTCCCCGGCAAAGGCAAAGACCATTGAAGCAATTCTTGGAAAAGACTTTGAAGTGAAGAGTTGCTTTGGTCATATTCGTGACCTGGTGAAGAACGATATGGGTATCGATGTGAACAATAATTTCAACCCTACTTATATAGTTCCACCAGAAAAATCGAAAGTGGTGAGTGATTTAAAAAGCCTGGCTAAAAAAAGCGATGAAGTTTGGCTGGCATCGGATGAGGACCGTGAGGGAGAAAGTATCAGCTGGCACCTGGCAGAAGTTTTGGGCCTGGATGTAAAAACAACCAAGCGAATTGTATTTCATGAAATTACAAAACCGGCTATTCAAAAAGCCGTTTTAAATCCGCGTATCATTGACATGAACCTGGTAGATGCACAACAGGCACGCCGGGTGGTTGACCGCATTGTGGGTTTTGAGCTGAGCCCGGTTCTCTGGCGCAAGATAGGCATGAGTGGCGGTTTAAGTGCGGGACGTGTACAAAGTGTAGCCGTAAAATTAATTGTTGAAAAGGAAAGAGAAATAAACCAGTTTACCCCGGTAAGCAGTTTTAAACTGGAAGCTACATTAGCTGCAACTGATTTGAATAATAAAACCGTTTCTTTTAAAGCCGAAGGTGCTAAATATAATAATGAAGCAGATGCAGAGCATTTTTTACAGAGCTGCATTGGTGCCGATTACAAAGTAAAAGATATACAGGTACGCCCCGGAAAACGTACACCGGCAGCGCCTTTCACCACATCTACCCTGCAGCAGGAAGCAAGCCGTAAGCTTGGTTATGGCGTAAGTAAAACCATGTTACTTGCGCAAAAATTGTACGAAAGCGGTAAGATAACTTATATGCGTACCGATAGCGTAAGCCTGGGCGAAACCGCCATGGATGGCATTAAAGAAGAGATCAACAGCAGCTTTGGCGACAAATATTTACAGGTACGTAAATACAAGAACAAGAATGAGAGTGCGCAGGAAGCGCATGAAGCCATACGTCCAACGTACATGCAGGTAAAGAACGTAGGAGATCCGGATCTGCAACGTTTGTACGAACTGATCTGGAAAAGAACCATCGCTTCGCAGATGAGTGATGCAGAATTGGAGAATACAACTGCTAAAATAAATATCAGCTCTAATAACCAGGAACTTACAGCCAGTGGACAGGTAATAAAATTCGACGGCTTCTTAAAAGTATATTTAGAAAGCACGGATGACGAAGAGGAAAACGATGGCGATGATAGCCGTTTACCCAATTTAACTGTGGGACAAGTACTGGCATTTGAAAAAATGACCGCCACCGAAAGGTTTACCAAACATGCTGCCCGTTACACAGAAGCCTCGCTGGTAAAGAAACTGGAGGAACTGGGCATTGGCAGACCGAGTACCTACGCTCCTACTATATCCACCATCATCAAAAGAACTTATGTTGAGAAAAAAGATAAGGAAGGTGTTAAAAGAGATTTCCGTGTGTTGCGTTTGCAAAATGATGAAGTAAGAAAAATTACCGACCAGGAAAATACCGGGGCAGAAAAATCAAAACTCTTTCCAACCGATCTGGGTTTGGTGGTTACCGATTTTTTAAGCCAGCATTTTACCAAAGTGATGGATTACTCCTTTACCGCCAACATAGAAAAAGAGTTTGACGAAATTGCCGACGGCAAAATGAAGTGGAATAAAATGGTGAGTGATTTTTATACGCCTTTTCATGAAGGTGTAGAGCATACTTTAGAAAATGCAGAACGTGCCGTTGGCGAAAGAGCTTTAGGTACCGATGTAACAACCGGCAAACCCATTATTGCACGTATGGGCCGCTATGGCCCCATGGTACAAATTGGTGTTGCCGAAGGCGATGAAAAACCAAAGTTTGCCAAACTGAAACCATCGCAGAGTATTGAAACCATCAGCATGGAAGAAGCGCTGGAGCTTTTTAAATTAGGCGCCCCGCTTGGCGAGCATGAAGGTTTGGAAATATCGGTTAACATTGGCCGCTTTGGCCCTTATATAAAATTTGGCGAACAGTTTATATCCCTGCCCCGTGGCGAAGAACCATCCGGCGTTAGTTTAGAAAGAGCCATCGAGATCATCAAAGCCAAACAATTTGAAGATGCACCCATTGCTTTTTATAATGAAAAACCCATCACCAAAGGCAAGGGAAGATTCGGACCGTTTATAAAATGGAACGATATGTTCATCAATGTGCCTGCACGTTATAATTTTGAGAACCTTACCCAGGCCGATTGCAACGAACTCATTGAAAAGAAAATTGAAAAAGAAGCCAACCGCTTTATACAGCAGTGGCCCGAAGAAAAGATCGCTATAGAAAATGGCCGCTGGGGCCCGGAAGTGGTATACAGTAAAAAACGCCTGCGTTTACCAAAAGGAAAATATACTACAGAAGCTTTAGCCACTGTTAACCTTGATGAAGTGAAGGCAATGATACTGGCAATGGACCCGAAAGCTTTTGATAAGAAGAAAGCACCGGCGAAGAAAAAAGTAGCTGCTAAAAAAACTGCGGCAAAGAAATAAATATCAGTTAATAAAATTGAGCCCGGTTCAGCCGGGCTATTTTTTACCTTAATTAGCCCGCAATAATTGTCAGCCTGCTCTATGCTTTGGTTGGATGGATGACCAAAAGGTTTTTCATGATCATGCTTACAAAAGAAATACTCTGATTTTTATGGAATACAAAGAAAGAAAAAATAAAATTTTACGCTGATTTTATTATATTTAAAATTCAAAACAACCTCCCATGAAACGAATATTTTTTTCTTTCTTGCTTGTTATGATGCTTATCTCTTTTAATCAGGTAATCGCCCAGCCAAAAAAAATTACATTCTGTGAAGGAATGCAGTTGGTGCAGAAAGCTTTCCAGGATGGCAAGGTAGATGAATTGAAAGGCAGCGTATCCACTGATAACAAATATAATTTTAATTCCAAAATTGACATAGATGAGGTACATGATGAATTTGTAGGAACAAATATTGGAACGTATTACCGGTTAACCTATAAAGCAACTAATTCAGCGCTGGAACAGGATAAATTTATGAATGAATTAGTTGGCAAACTGGAACAATGCTTTAATAAAAAAGCAAAGCAAAGTAAAATAAATGGTTATAAAGTAATAGTGGGCAAGGTCGTATTTTCTGCTATGCAACTTGGGTCAAAGGCTATAATCCTTTCCATCAGTGATGATGAATAAGCTGTCAACATTTTTCCAGCGGTAGATAGCCCGCTTGCCAACGTCTTCGCCATGGTTCCTTTCTCACGAACCCTTTTATGTTGTTTCGGTTCGGTGAGACACGAACCTTTAGAGGCAAAGTGGCGAAGAAGAAGTAATATTTTTTGGGGACGAATATTTGTACCTTGATTGAGCTGCATTGGCGACGCTTCGTTCAAAAGTGAATCTTTTGGGAGCTTACTCCACCTAAAACTTAGTATTGGCGATATGGTTCAGGTTTTGGAGGTACCTGCACAATTACCGGGAGTTGAGTATATTTACTTTGTGAAATTTTAAACTGCTTAAAAGTAAAATCATGGCAGATGAAGACATCAATGAAAAAATAAGTATCGCAATACTTTTTTCCATTTGTTTTGGAATTTTGTTTTTAATTATCCTGTATCTTGTAACAGATTTAAGCTGGTTATTATTACTGGTATTTACAGGCCTGTACATGGGTATACATCCTTTTATCGGAAAATTTTTTCTTGCGATCTCACTTAAACTTGCCAGGGCCAATGACAATGCATTTCATTTAGAAGGAGATAACTCCTGGGAAAAAGCATTAAACCGGTCTGGAATACTTTATTCATCTGCATGGCCGGTTGCTGCGCCTCCATATATAGTAGTTGCAGCAATCTCTGCATTATATGGAAGTTCATTCAAAAGCTAATGCTCTATCAGGGTTAACAACCTTTGTAAGGTTGTCAACCCTTGCCCGGCTTTGAGAAACACGAACCTGGGCAAGGTTAAATAATCTTCAACAATGTTTGTAGCAATAAACAGTAAAAAACAAAATAAACCCGCCATATTTGATTGGCTGGTATTTTCCATTAGTTTATTGCTGGGTTTGATATTTCCTGAATTAGGTGATCTTACCGCATCTGCATCATTTTCCGGCTGGATGCTGGGCGGCCTTGTATTATACATGCTGGGCCTGTGGTTAAAACACCGGCCGGTATATGCCCGCCTTGCAAACCAGGCTAAGCCACAAAAAGGCATATCTTATATGCTCTTTCTCATCATTGGCCATTGGTTAATTATGCTGGCGGTGGTGATGATTGCGGAAAGCGCATTCAGAAATATCATCGGATTGCCACAGTTGCCTACAGATAATCCCACTTCAGGTTGCCAGGTATTCACCAGCATTGTTTTATCCATTTTAATAACCTGGCTTGCTTTCAGGCCGGGTGGCAAAAGCCGGAAGCCTGTAACAGAAAAATACTTGTTTAAACGTGAACTGGCAGGCGATATATTACTCATTTCCGCCGTTTCGCTGTTGTCTTTTGTTTTTTGGGAAAAGAGCATCCTGGCTGCCATGGCGCATATGCGTATGGATAGCATCGGCGATATATTAATGCTTTTTATTTTTCTTGGCTTTGCCTACATGCTGTTTTACCTGCCGCTGCGCTACCTCTATTTAATTGAAGACCATAGCAGCAAGGCATGGCGGCGCTTATTGCTGATATTTATGTTTATACTTGTACGGGCATTGATTGAAGCGGTGCTGTTTTGATCTGTTCTGATGCTACCGCTCTGTTGTCTCAGCGGGCTTTTCGCAGCGCAATGTTTTTATTTTAGAATATCTTTTTTGCGAAACCCCGATGTATGAAGGCACCGTCATAATAATCCCACTGAAGCCCGTGTTTCCTCCCAAATCATTAAATTAAATCGCAAGCATACTGGGATCACTGGTGCCACCATAATTCTCCGGGACTGTGTCCGGATTCACCAAACAGCTTTCTCTTATTAAACGATAACAAAGAGCACACATAAAAAGAAACAGATCTCCTCCAAACAAAAACCCTGTAATTTTGTTTTACGCACGGGCACCACACCATTATAATTAATCATGATCACAGCATACAATTTTATAGGATCCTGGCAACTGTTTCCTGAAAAAGGAACTTACGAATCGGGCAACCGGCCCAAGTCGGGTATATACAAAATAGAAGCAACTGAAAGTAAAAAAGAGATCAGCATCAGCACCAACTGGGTTACTTTGGAGAACCAGGCCTATGCCACCGCTTATACAATTATAGCAGACGAGGACATGCATGCATTTGCAGATACAGATATGGCAGATGAAGTAAAAACTGTTTTTATCAACAGCATTTGTTTTGAAACCTGTTTTCACCGGAATAAGGAAATGGTACTGGAAGTTATTCACCAGCTTTTACCCAATGGATATTTAAGCGTTACACAAAAAGGATATACTCAAGATCAAAAGCCTTATATTAATACAGAGATCTACCACAAGCAACTAAGTGTAATGCCATACAGTACCAGTGTAAGCGGTGCTGTTATTAAACCAACCGAGGAAGGCGTTATCAGGCACAAGGCCCTGAGTGCGATGGAAGAACAAACCAATATGCAACTCGATCAGATCCGCAAACAAATAGAACTACTGGCCCTCCAGGCACAGGAAATTCAGATGCGTAAAGAATTAAGCATGATCATTTACAATGCCAAACTCAGCTTTACGCCGGTTATCGGCAACCTGTATTATTTATACGAAAAACAGGATGAGACACATATTGTAAGTATGATAAGCCCAAAAGAATGGGGCGGTAATGGCCCGTTCAAAAAACTGGTAGCGCAGGTAAAATTATTGGCCGATCATACCTGGGTGGAAATTTAGTGATGGCTTGTTAACCCTAAGTTTCTGAAAACGCTGCACCTTCCAGCTATTTTATTTTACCACAGCCTGTGGAAAATATTAACTTCTTATTTTCCATTCCCTTTCCTACATTCATAAAAAATAAAACTGAAGCTTGGAAGAAAACAGAGAAATAACGGCCCTGTTACATTTGATCGATGATCCGGATGAAGATGTGTACAGCACGGTAAGTGATAAGATCATATCATTTGGTAAGGATATCATACCCAACCTGGAAAGCCTGTGGGAACATACGGGCAATGAAGAGATCCAGGAAAGAATTGAATTGCTGATCCATCGCCTGCATTTCCGCGATCTTATGGATGACTTTACCGACTGGGCTGCAAAAGATGCCGATCTGCTGGAAGGTGCTTTGCTTGTAGCACGATATCATTACCCGGATATGGATACTACGGCTGTGTACCGGGAAATTGAAAAACTACGCCGCAATACCTGGCTGGAACTCAACAACTACCTAACTCCCATTGAACAGATCAATATTGTTACCAGTATTTTTTATAACTATTACAAACAAAAAGGTGTAGAGTTTGCTTACAACAATCCCGATGATTATTTAATTAATAAAACCCTTGACAGCAAAAAGGGAAATGCCTTAAGCAACGGCATCATATACATTGCTCTTTGCGAACTGCTGGATATTCCGGTGAAAGCGGTTAATATTCCCAGGCAGTTCATACTGGCATATTTTGATCCGCAGCATGATCTGCTGAACCAGGTCGGACATCCATCAGAAAAAATAAATTTCTTTATTGATCCTTTAAACGGGCAAATGTACAGTCACAATGACGTGGAAGCTTATTTTAAACGCATCTCCGTACCCGCTGTTCCTTCTTATTTCAGGCAGTTAAATAACAGGCGCATTATTCAGTATTTACTCGAGGAGTTAAGCAAATGTTTTGATAACGACCGCAACCGTTACAAAATGGATGAACTGCTTTTACTTGCAAATTTATTAGACCAATGATCTACCATGTAGTTACTGCAGCCAACTGGCAAAATGCTTTACAGCAGGGCTTTTACGAAGCTGATTCGCTGGCGGATGAAGGTTTTATACATACCAGCAACGCTGAACAGGTAGCCGGAGTTTTAGAACGTTATTACAAAGATCAAAGCAATTTATTGTTGTTGCATATTGACGAAACAAAATTAACTGCTCCTTTAAAATACGAACTGGCTCCTTCTGTTAATGAAGAGTTTCCACACATTTACGGCAGGCTTAATGTAGATGCCGTGGTTAAAGTTGAAAACTTATGATCAGTTGGGAAGATTTTGAAAAAATTGATATCCGCACCGGAACCATCCTGGAGGCAAATGATTTTCCGGCTGCAAGGAAACCAGCCTATCAACTTATGATTGATTTTGGAGAATTTGGAACTAAAAGATCCTCTGCACAAATAACAGCCTTATATAAAAAAGATGAATTAATTGGTAAACAGGTCATTGCTGTTGTAAATTTTCCTGTAAAACAAATCGCCGGTTTTTTCAGCGAATGCCTGGTGCTGGGTGTTTATAATGAGAACAATGATGTGGTGTTGCTGCAGCCAACATTGCCGGTTAAGAACGGAAGTAAGATTGGGTAGGAACACGCCTGTGGCGTGTTCTGTAAAATGTAACCTGCAGCAAATTCAATTGAACACGCCACAGGCGTGTTCCTACGAACCAAATTTCTCAAAATACTGCCCCAGCATTTTAAAATTTTCCTTATTCAGTGTAAAAATATTATGGCGGCCCTGTTTACGGCAGTCAATCAATTCGCTATCGGCCAGTAATTTAATGTGATGCGAACAGGTTGGTTGAGACAGGCCGGTTAATTCCACTACATCGCAGCACCTGATCTCTCCTTTTTTGGAAAGCTCCTGCAAAATAGACATCCGGTAAGGGTCAGCTACAGCCGACACCGCTTTTTCGTAAAATTTTAAATCACGCTGCATAATTTTTTGCTTCAATACTTGTTCAAAGGAATTATATTTTAACCAAAGAGACAAAAGAAATTAAGCTGTGTATCTTTTAATGGTGTCAGGTTGAGCTTTTCGAAACCGGTATGATTTCTTAAGCAACCCGCCTTCGACAGGCTCAGGCCGACAGCATATTATTTTAAAATAAAATTCAACAAAAAACAGTCCCGGAAATTCAGTAAATTTAGAAAGCAAAAAATGAACATCGAAATCGTATATTATCAATCGCCTGTGGGCGTACTCGAGATCAGGAGCAACGGCAGTTCTGTTTCGGATGTGTTATTTGTAAACTCCTGGAAAGGAGCCAAATTAATTGAAAGTGAACTCAGTTTTGAGAAACCAAAATCTCCTGTATTAAAATCCTGTATAAAACAGCTGGATGAATATTTTGCAGGAACCAGGACCGTATTCAACATTCACACTTTACAGGTGGGTACCGAATTTCAGCAAACTGTCTGGAAGGAATTGTGCAATATCCCTTACGGACGAACCATCAGTTATCATGAACTAAGCAAACGCATTGGCAATGTAAAAGCCATTCGTGCAGTGGGTACGGCCAATGGCAACAACAGTATCAGCATTATTGTTCCATGTCACCGTGTTATCGGTAGTAATGGCGATCTGGTTGGTTATGGCGGCGATCTGTGGAGAAAGAAATGGCTGCTTGAGCATGAAGGAAAGATCGCTAACGGTGTACAGACCTTATTTTAGATCCACGCTTCCAAAAGATAAAGGCAACAATGCATTGGCATTGGCAATGACAAATACTTTTCCATCCAGTCCGCTTAAAATTAAACGTATGGGTTGTTTTACACGTTCCTCATACTCTACCATTGCCTGCCTGCACATACCGCATGGCGAAATAGGATGATTGCTTACACCAGTTGTATTATCGTAACTGATGGCAATGGTATCAATAGCAATATTCGGATACAAAGAAGCTGCAGATCCCAATAAAACCCTTTCTGCACAAATACCCACCGGATACGAAGCATTTTCCTGGTTAGTACCGGCAACGATCTCCCCGTTTGCCAGTTTGGCCACAGCGCCTACATTAAAGTTGGAATAGGGAGCATACGCAGCCGCGGTAACTTCCCTTGCCTCATTCACCAGCCAGGCGTCCTGTTCATTCAGATCGGCAATAGAATCATAAACCTCATAAGAAAAACTGTAATTTTCTTTCTTCATAATCTAAAATTAATATCAGATAAAAAATCCTCCCTGCACAGCACAGAGAGGATATGATATTCTTAAAGTTAATTTTAAAAACCGACATACAACAAATTATTTGATCCAGCGGAACAACCGGTTCCAGCGTGGACCATTCTCATAACTGAACCAGATCAGCGATGCTTTGCCCACTACATGATCTTCGGGTACAAAGCCCCAAAAGCGGCTGTCGAGTGAATTCAGGCGGTTATCGCCCATCAGCCAGAAATAATCCATTTTAAACGTGTAGCTGGCAGCCTCTTTTCCGTTAATAAAATATTTACCAGCCCGGTTCTCAAATGTATTGCCTTCATACACTTCTATACAACGCTGATACCGTATCATATTATCAGGTGTTAAAGGTATGCTTGCTCCTTTTTTAGGAATCCATAAAGGGCCATAATTATCAGGTGACCAGGTTTTTCCCGTTGAGTCGCTGTAATAGGGAAACAGATCGTTACTATGATTGGATATAACATCCGTGAGTATATAACCACCAGGAAGCGGTAGTTTTAAATTTTTCATTTCTTCATTGGTAATATTCACGTGGTAAAGATTATTGTTAACCTGCTGTACATCGCCCTGGGATAAACGTACCTGGATACCAAAATCCTTTAATTTTTCAGCTAACTGATCTTCATCCAGGAAACTGCCTGCTGGCAATTGTAATGAATAGAACCGTTCAGATTTTGGAAAATAATCTTCCGGCTTACCATTCACCATCAGTTTACGATGAATGATCTGGATATTATCTCCCGGGATACCAACACATCTTTTAATAAAATTCTCTCTTTTATCAACCGGCCGGGTAGTAATGATGTCGCCGTAATCCTGCCACACCCGGTCACGACCGCTTTCCCGTACCTCCTGGTAATAGGTTTTTTGAGAGCCGAACCTTTGCTGCCCGTCCACAATGGGATCATTGATCAGTGTATCATTTACAGGAAAATTAAAAACCACGGCATCATTTCTTTTTACCGGGCTTGAAAACCAGCGTGTATAAGGAATATGGATCCATTCTACATAGGATTTGGTGTTGATAAAAGGAATGGTATGATGCACAAAAGGCATCGCAATAGGTGTATTGGGAATGCGGGGGCCATAGGCCATTTTACTAACAAATAAAAAATCATTAACGAGTAATGTTTTTTCTTCCGAAGGCGTTGGGATCGTATATGCTTCAAAAACAAAAGTGCGTATAAGCGTAGCCGCAACAATTGCAAAAGCCGCCGCATCGATCCATTCCCGGGCACCTGATTTTTTGTAATTTTTTACCACTGCAGTGCCGGCATATCTTTCATTTTTTGAATAGCCCAGGTAAGGAAAATATATAAAAGGAAAAAAAACGGCAGCAGCATGATGCCAGAAATTAAATCGGCCAAAATGCTCAACAAATTTTATACATATCCAGATGGTAATAAACTGCCCGGCAACCGGTACTAACTGAAAAAAGAACCAGTATTTTTTGAGTTCCATTTTTTGAACCATGCACCAGGTATTGTAAAACGGAACCAGTGCTTTCCAGGGCGCAATACCCGCCTTTTTAAACATACCATACATTCCAATATGCCAGCCCAGGGTACCTATAATAAAAATGATCCAGCCTATACTCATGCGTTAAATTTTAGAAGTGCCAAAAATACCATAATTAACCGTGTGATAAATATTTATGCAAATAATGTTTTGAAATGTTTAACACTATAACTGTTCCTGCTGCAATATTGAATTTATACAATTGCTTACCTCATCTGCCTTGTTCATGATCATAAAATGTCCGCCGTCTTTAATCGTGTAATCTGCTTTTATATTTTTAATGGGAAACATATTGTCTTTATCACCATGAATGTGGTAAATATTGGGCTGCTGCAAATGATTCTTCCAGTTTATAGCCTGGTTAACAGCCCAATTGGTATAGGGCAGATCAACCTCTCTTCTAAAACCGGCAACCAGTGCTTTCTCTTCGTCTGTTTGTACGCCCAGCATTTTATTTTGAATGGGCTGTGTAAGCCGCGATGATTTTAGCGGCACAATTTTGTTAAGCTTTAACCTGGCTACAGTCTTCATCCAGAGCGGCAATTCTTTTGATGATTTGATGCTGGAGATGATAATTATTTTGCTTACCGGTATTTGTTTGGCTACTTCCGTACACATCATTCCTCCAAACGAAAGCCCCATCAATACCGGGTTTTCTTCGGTTATGCCGGCCCGCATCCTGGTTGCATATTCTGTTATGGTTTCATTGGGTTGAGGTATCAGCCAGTTAATAACTTTTAACTGATAGCCATGTATCTTCAATTTGGAAAAGGCTCTTTCATCGGCCCCTAAACCACTTATGCAATAAATTGTTTTCATACCCCTGACCCGCCGTGGCGGAGAACTTACATTGTTACTGTATTAGCTAATCTGAACAGTTTTTAAATCAAATGATTCCTCTTTTCTGTTCTAATTGAATTTTATTTAAGTATTATTTCTTTGGCAACACATAATTTTCTACATCTTCCAGTGTAATGTTTTTACCCGACAAGATGATCAGCCGCTCAACCACATTGCGTAATTCGCGGATGTTACCCGTCCAGTTATAATTTTTTAATGCCTCCATTGCTTTGGCATCCACTTCCTTTTTAGGCTGACCGTATTCTGCAGCAATGATGTTCAGAAAATGTTCAACCAGGGAAGGAACATCGTCCCTGCGTTCGTTTAATGATGGTACATGAATGATAATTACGCCGAGGCGATGATACAGATCGAGCCTGAAATTCTTCTCATCTACTTCTTTCAGCAGATCTTTATTGGTGGCGGCAATAACACGCACATCAACCGAAATGTCTTTTTCGGCCCCTACCCTTGTTATCTTACCTTCCTGCAAGGCCCTTAAAACTTTTGCCTGTGCAGTCAGGCTCATATCGCCGATCTCATCCAAAAACAAGGTGCCGCCGTTAGCGGTCTCAAATTTACCAATGCGTTGTTTTACTGCAGAAGTAAAAGAGCCCTTTTCATGGCCAAACAATTCGCTTTCTATCAGTTCGCCGGGTATAGCTGCACAATTCACTTCTACCATGGGCCCGCTGCTGCGGTTACTTTTTTCATGGATCCACCTGGCAACTAATTCTTTACCAACGCCATTTTCGCCGGTGATTAAAACACGGGCATCAGTGGGCGCTACTTTTTCAATGGTATCTTTGATCTTGTTCAGGGGTGCACTTTCACCAACCATTTCCAAAGCCTTTCCTACCTTACGTTTCAGCACTTTTGTTTCAGTAACCAGTTGTTGCTTATCCAATGCATTTCTCAGGGTGATAAGCAAACGGTTAAGATCCGGCGGCTTGCTGATATAATCAAATGCTCCCTTCTTAACCGCTTCAACAGCTGTTTCTACATTCCCATGCCCACTGATCATGATAACAGGCACATCCGGGTTAATGAGTTTTGATCTATCCAAAAACTCAATTCCATCAAGCTTGGGCATTTTAATATCACACAGCACTACATCATATGTTTTTTCAGAAAACTTTTTCAGCCCTTCTTCGCCATCACCCGCTTCATCAATTTTGTATCCTTCGTAACTAAGTATCTCGGTAAGGGTTTTCCGGATGGATTTTTCATCGTCGATGATTAAGATATTGGCCATAAAGAAATTAATTTTTTCGCGTAATGGTGGGTTACCGGATCTTCCAGTTCTTACAAAAATAACGAATATTTGATACCCTAAATGGCAATTTGATTTGTATGGGGAATGTGGCGGAAATCTTAAAATGAAAAACCCCGGCATTGTATTATTTGCCGGGGTCCTGAAATTGAATATTGTACACTTATTTTTCCTGACCGTAATCTGTATCCCACTGCGTACCATCATCACCTTTCTGGCCTTCCATCTTAATCATAAAGTTTTTGGCAGGGAAATAGGGCTTCATATGAATGTCCAGGTGTATTTTATCTTTTTGTACGGGATCCTGTTCAAAACGACGGATGGTAAAATCTTCAATCAGTTTATCCGGGCCGGTAATACCATCCAGGAATTTTACGATCTGGTTCATCAGGTCTTTTCGGGTGTTGGCATTAAAGTTCTCAAATGCCCTGCGGTTTAAAAAATCCATCATTACCTTGGTCACATAGTCAAACACACGCACAACAGAATAGGTTTGTAATCCCAGGTTATCGCCATTAAACAACGTTTTTGCAGAAAAGGCCATTACCTTACCATATTCATTTACCATGGGTACAAGTCCCATTTTTTCAAGACTGGCAATTTCACTTTTTTTGAGCTGAAATTTTACGCCATCTACTTCATTCATACTACCAAATTTTTTACCGGCAGTTACCTGGCTCATTAGTGTTTTATACACTTTACCGGCCAATGCGCCGGAAGGTGGTACAAACAGATCCTCTTCTTCTCCCAGTTCAGAAAACTTACCACGGCCTACCAGCCAGTTACAGGTCATCATTACATTTGATTTGTATTTGTCGCCTGCGGTGAGGTTAGCCAGTTCAAACATTTCCATAACATCATCCGGAGCATCCAGGTGTTCAAAATCCGTAACCATCATCACCTTATGTTCGTGTGCTATTTTAGCCCACTTTTCAACTACTTTGTTAGAGCCCAAATAACCGGGTAAAACCATAATACTGTAGTTATTGCGAAGATCAAGCCTGTCATAATTCATTTTCAATTCTTCGTTAACAGCATCAATAAACCGGGTATTATCCAGGTCTTTCATCTGGTCGAGTTCGCAATTAAAGAAGGAAACATTTTTTAATTTATCCGATTCACTGTTTTTGAAAAACAGTGCCACGTTTCTATATGATCTTTCCAGTTCTTTTGATTCTTCCACAGCTTTTGCCAGGTTGTGTTCCAATACTTTCTGGCTGCTTGCTGCTTTTTGTTCGCAAAGATTAACCATATCTGATATTTCGTTACCAGATTCCAAAACGCTGGCCCATAATGCCAATGCTTTTTGCAGGCTTTCACGCTCTCCTTTCTTTTGTGATTCAGTTAAAAAGATGTTCCTGCGTGCTTTACGTTCCGGACTTAAATTCTGGGTGCCTTCAATGGTAGATTCAACCAGGTCGAATCCGCCAAATTTTGCAAGCTTTTCGCTGCTTGATTTTAAAAATTCAAGCGGTTTTAGTATTTCCGGCCTTTCCTGCACCATTTCCGGTTCCTGCGCTTTTTGTTCCATATTTTCTGCCATAAATCAGTTTTTTGGTTTTTTAATAAAGGTTATGTTAGTGATTGTCGCCTGCTGCATTAAAAGATGTGATCTCCTCATTGCCACCCGCACTTTCTGCGGAAGATCCGCCTCCCATTCCTGCCCATGGGTTTTTGATACTTTGGTTGCTGATCTTAAGTTCCCTGGCCGATATCGTTAACCGGGTAACCATTGGATTTTTGCCGTCTGCTGTAAAAATTTCTTTTAAATAAACACAAAATGCATCCTTAAACTCAACCGATTTCATCTTACTGTTTGCATCCCGCCGGTAAAATATAATTTTACCATCCTTGATCATACTGTGTTTCAGGGCCCACTCCAGTAAAAGATTATCACTTCCGGTTTCGATGGTTAGTTGTATCAAACCTCCTTTGGGTGCACCATTCGGACGATTATACTGATCCATCATTTGTGTAATATCATATTCAACAGTAAGAATATTATATTCCTTACTGTCCATTTCTAATTTTGCTAGGAATGACATTTTTTTTAATTAAAAGATTAAAAATTAAGCTTCCAAAAACTCCGGAATGCTATTACTTATTACTCTTCAACTCGGCAATCATACCATGTATCGTATCCAGCAATGCTTTCTTGGCTTCCGGATCAGCCAGGGCAGATTTTAAGATCTTATTTGATTTCAACTGCTTTATGATTTTCAGATACTCTTCTTTTTGCGAAGCACTGTCTTTTAGGAATTCACTTTGCTCAGTTATTCCTTTAACACCAAAGTCTCCCAGGTTAGAAAAATTCAGCGATTCTTTTTTAACAACGCCGTCGGCATCTTCAAAATCAACCGAAATATTCGGTTTATAATGGGCAAATACCTGTTCAACGGTTTGTAAACCATGAACGATTTCGGGCTTAACGGGGGCATCTTTTGTAAGTTTTTCTGCCATTAAAGTCCTGTTTTGGGGAATGTCTGCGAATGCTTCGCTGGCGTCGGTTTTACCTCGTTACCGCCAATACCGTAATTGTCTGACATGAGTTAAGTTTTAGTGAAATAAATATACTGTTTTTTTTATTTAATATTCCAAGTTAATTGATTTTTTTCATTTAATTCAGCACTTACTACCGACCCTTTCGCTATTTCATTATTGATGATCATCCTGCTTAAAGGTTTACGCAGTGAGGTTCTGATCACCCCTTTTAATGGCCTTACCCCGTATTTTGGTGTGAATCCCAAGTGCGCCAGGTGTTCGGATGCTTCTTTGGTTACATGGAGCGTTATACCCTGCATTTCCAGTTGTTTGATCAATGGTTTTAAATGAATATTAAAAATGCGAACCACATTTTCAATGCTCACCGGTGCAAACGGAACAATTTCGGTAACTCTCGCCAAAAATTCGGGGCGGAAATAGCGGCTCATAATATCCAGCATATCTTCCGATTTAGGAATATCTCCTTTATTGAAGGTTTCGATGATATGCTCTGACCCGATATTTGATGTAAATAGAATGACAGCATTTGAAAAATCGCCTTCTTTACCCAGCCTGTCGTGCATTTTACCTTCATCCAGTATCTGAAGAAATATATCGAATACGGAAGGATGTGCTTTTTCAATTTCATCAAACAAAACAATGGCATAAGGTTGCTGGCGGATCTTATTTACCAGCATGCCCCCTTCTTCATATCCCACGTATCCGGGAGGTGCACCGTATAACAGGGCTGCAGAATGTTCTTCCTTAAATTCCGACATATCAAAACGAATGATGGAATTTTCATCCTGGAACAAAAACTCGGCAAGCGATTTTGCCAATTCGGTTTTACCGGTACCGGTTGGGCCCAGAAAAAAGAAAGATGCAATGGGTTGACCTGCTTTGTTTAAACCCGAACGTGACTCCAGAATGGCATCAGAAACTGTTTTTAATGCATGATCCTGGCCAATTACACGCTGGCGCAGATGATCTTCCATAGTTACCAGGCGTTGCTGCTCTTTGGTTTGAATTTTACCAAGCGGAATACCGGTAATATTTGCAACCACAGCACTTAGATCAGTTGTATCAATATGTTTTTTTTCTGTTGATGCTATTACGGTCAGGCTTTCGAACATGGTAGTTAAGTAACCACGCATTTCAACCAGGTCAATTAATTTGGTAAATTCTTTTTCTTCATTGTGTCTTGCCAGTAAAACCGGACTAAAACCGGTTTGCGCTTCATGATAAAGCCAGCGTAGCTGTTCATCGGTTGCATCTTCGGGAAGTTCAGTCAGTTTAACAGTAAATTTTTCTACATCCTGCGCTGCAGTATCACTCATCATGCGGCTTACGGCCAGGGTCCTGTCTAAAAGATCAATGGCCGAATCGGGTAATTTACGGTCTTTGATGAACCGTTTTGCCAACCTGATCGCCTCCGGAAAAACCTCATCATTAATGGTAAGTTTATGATGTGTTTCATAATTTACAGCCTGGTTACGCAGCATTTTTTCTGCAATGGTTGTATCGGGTTCCTGTAGTTTTACCACTTCAAAACGGCGGCTAAAGGTTTCGTCTTTTTCAATGCTCTTGCGGTATTCATCTAAAGTGGTAGTACCCACAACCGTAAGTATTCCTTTTGCCAGCTCGGCTTTTAAAATACTGGTGGCACCGCCATTGGGATTATTGCGGTCTATCAATGTATGTATCTCATCAATGAAAAGAATGGGTTTTTCCAGGTTAGCCAGGTCCATCGTTATTTTTCGTATACGGTCTTCTATTTCACCTTTATAGGCCGCACCGGCTAACAATGCGCCATTATCAATTTCGTAAATAGACACATTGCTTAAATGCTGGGGTACATGGTTTTCGGCAACCGCAATGGCAAAACCATTCAGCAGGGCGGTTTTACCTACACCACTGTCTCCTGTAATAATTACATTCGATTTGCTTTTGCGGCTGATGATCTCACACATCTGCCTTATTTCTTTGTCACGGCCAATTACCGGCAACAGGTTGCCGTTTTTTGCTTCCTGTACTTTATCAATACAGTATTTATTTAAGGCTTCGTAAGAGCTTTTGCCCATTGATTTGGCTGCCGGGCTTTTGCCGGTGCCATTTGTTTGTGCCGTTGCTGTGCCGGTGGTTTCATACCATTGTATAAGTTGTGCCGATGTAATGGGGTAAGTTTTCAACTGTTCGTAAGCAAATGTTACACCTGGCGTTGAAAGTGAAATGAGTAAACATTCCGGTTCAATAGAATGGTATTGCAGCTTCAAGTGCATGTGATCTGCCTCATTAAACAATGCTTCGCAACTTTCATCAGGTGTTGGTTCCTCTGTTGGTTTTGCAGTACGTGGGTATTGTTCTATCCTGATCTCGGCCCATTCTTCCAGGTAGTATACATCTGCTCCCTTGCTTTCTAAAAACCCTAGCAGGGGTAAATCTTTATGCAATAATGCTTTCAGTAAATGAGCAGCACCGTAGGTGGCGTGCATATTTTCTTTGGCCAGTTGCGATGCAATGTGCAGGGCCTGTTTGGCTTCTGCAGAAAAAGAATAGTTAGTTAGTGTTGGCATAAGTTTCTATATAATTACTTTGATTTACTTGCTTTATATCATACCATGCTTTCGCATGTTTTCCCACATCCATTCATGTACATGCCTGCTGCCGATCTTATCCTGTTGTTCGGTAAGTAAAGGTTTTGATATCCATTTTACAGGGCCATAACCAATTCCTTCGTCTCTTACAATATCAATTACTGTGGTGGTATCAACCAGGCTGAATGTGTTTACAACTCTTACAAATGTTTTTACTACAGGGGTGAATTCTGTGGGACGATCACCTGTCCAGGGTACGCCTCCCATAGCCGCATGGCTGCATAAAAAATGGCGTTCATTGTAATACGATGAACCTGATTCATGAGCAATGCCGGTATTGGCAAATGAACGCCGGGAACCCGCTGTAGGCGAACGTAAGGCATGATAAACCATTTTTACATTTCGGGGTATAACATCGGTGTTTAAAGAAAGTGCCCTGTCAACCGCATCAAACAGTGCCAGGCATTTAATATTCCTGTTCAGGCTGAACCATGATCTTGCATAGCTGTTATACAATTCAGCCTGAAACTTGCTTGTGTTATCAGGGCTGATCATATAAGTGCCCCTGTCGTATCTTAGTTGTTCATCAGGATTATCTGCCAGTTTTTGAATTTTTTGTGCAATCGCAATGGCGATAGTTCCTCCCCTGCTATATCCCGCCAGATACAACTCAGGCACTCTACCCTGGGGCATGTTCTGCATGTTTCGGCTGATCCAGTTTAAAGCCCTGTCTACAATTTCCTCGCATTCCTGCCCGCTCCAGGTTGGCCCCCGGAAATATACTTTTGGATAAATAGGAGATTCTTTCTCCAGTTGCTTTAAGAAACCATTCTTCATGGTTTCTGCATACTGGGAGTCGCTTGCTTCCCCTGTACCATCAATAATGACTAACATAAGCTGGTAATGTGTTTGGTATTAAATATCCGGGATCTGTTAAAAGTTAAGGTGGTAATTACAGAGGATGATGTATTAAAGGATTTTTACACCAAAGAAATACTAATCAATCTCACAAGCCCTATTTCATCAGGTGGCAATAGAAAAACCGTAAATATGACAGTAAAATACAAATAGTAAAGCAAACAAAAAACTTTCTTACTGTTTTCTTTTTGTTACCCTGTTAAAGGATATCGCCTTTATTAATACGGGTGGTCATTAAATTGTTTTCGTCAAAGGTGAATATAAGTCCAAAATCCGGGTCATTATCCTCGCAGATAAACTGTTCTACCGGGCCAAAAAACTCCTTTAACTGCTTTGTATTGCAGGTTGGTAAAAAAACACGCAATACCCTGGGGTCGTAAAAACGAAAGAAATATTCCTTTCCGTTTTCGGTATTCACTAAAATATGCTTCTTAAGATGGTCAGCAGTTCTCCGGATATCATATTCGGAAAGAATTATTACTCCCCAGGATTGGCCCCATCCGTTTTCAAAATACCAGTTGGCAAATTCCGGATGGTCATCAAAACTGAAAAGAAATGGAAATACATTTACCAATTGTGCCTCCATTTCACCAGTATACAGGCTTATACAGGAAGGATTGAGTGCTTTCGCCTCATCCAGGTTCTGCTTTAACCGGGCAGCATCTAATAAAAGAAATCTATTAGTCATTTATGATTGTAAATCAGTTTTTTTCATCTTTACTTTTTTCGGAAAATATCTTTACCACACAGTTTTTAAATTCATAAAAGAATTGATCATTGGTAAGAAACAGCCGCAGCACATGATCATCCGCATTTAACTCAATCTGCAGTTTATATGCATCATTTGCTTTAAAGTCGTTGTACTTTTTAAATATAGACAACACTTCCTGCTCATTAAAGAATAGCTTACTTACAAAATTTTTATTGGCTGTATTTTTCCACCGGTAAATCATTGATTTCATCATACTTCTCTGCCCATTTAAAGACAGCGTTTTTTCAGCTAACCTGATAAATTCCTTTTCGCCGTTAAAGGTGTTTATCCTGATATTTACCGGCTGAATATTGCCTAAAAAAACCGGCACCCAATTATACCGTTCATGATATCTTTTCCATAACCCAAATTTTTTACGGTTAGTTTCAAGCCATAGTAAATCTTCTTCTTTTAAGATCGTTTGTAATTGCTGCTCAATAAATTCTTTTCGGGTAATATCTTCATCATCATTAAATCTTTCCCATTCAATTTTTACACCTTTCGCATTATATGTTGCTAACTCAGTTACAATACCATGCCCTGCAGCCCATAAACAAACAAAACCTTCGGAACCCATACCTGTTATAAGGTACTCGTAGGTAACCGGTTCGTCAGTATCGGGATGTTTAAATCCTTTTTCAAATAATTGTGCTGCTTTTTCAACAGGCACAGTAAAAGCTCCTGTATAAAAAACATCTTCAGTAAACGAAAACCAGGTTAAATCAAATTGTTGTGGTATTGAAAACAATTCAATTTCGGTTAAATTGGTCAATCCTATTTCTCCCCAACCATTATTACAAACATCGCCTCTTGGTATGAACACCGGCGGCTCATCTGTATTAAATTCAAAAGCCCCATCCATTAATTTTACAGGATAGCATTGTGGTGCACAGGTTGTAGGTAGCCATTTATATTTGTTCATTCAATTTATAAAGTTTAAAAAATCAGCCTTCAAGAACTCTTCTTTCACGTCTCGACGTTGTATAAACATAAAAACTCCAATGAGCTCCCAAGCCAGACCAGCTATCATTAGTTGTAATATGTAATTGGGGTTGCATCGCCCAAACACTTCCTAACCCACCCAATATATCAGTTGATTCAAAGTGTGCCGAAAAATGAAAAAAATGATTTCTTAAAAATTTTAACCAGTCATAATCGGCACTCATCCACACTAGATTTGAGTCAGTATTATTTTCAATACGTGACTTAACCTCCATTAAAAATGTACGCATTACACCCCTACCCATTGGATAGGTTGTCAAATCAAAATTCAGCCCACTATCTTGTGATTTCTCCTTCATAATATGTAACGGAACCCTGCTATACAAATTACTGATATTGGTACGATTTACAATAACCTGATTATCAGGGTTTATGTCAATTTCATGTACAGAAATACCAGGGGCTATTTCTACAGGCATTGTATCATCTTTATACCAACCTAAAGAAATTAAGTTTTGTTTAACCCTCGCGGCGGCTGGCCCGGAGTTTACAGTACCGGTACCTGATGGGAAATCATAAACTATCAATTGCTCTTCCTTTCCATGTCCATCAGGATCATTACTATACCCACCACCAACATCAGAATGTACGCCGGGTAAAAATATTTGAGTTCCTTTACCAGCGTTTACAGCACTTTGAATATCAGTAAGTGGAAAATTCAATCTATGTTCTTCGCCGGCTGCAAGTTGAATAACTTTTTCGATTTGGCTTAACCCCAAACAGTTTAAATGAAGCTCAGCAGTATCATTTTCTATACTGGCCAAGGGATTAGCCCCGGCACGATAGGAACCAACGGTATCGAATAAACCAACAAAGGGTACTTTATGCTCACTAATGTTAAAACTATATGAATTCGTTAACTGATGAACAAGAGAAGAAAAATCTCTGTCGGTTTGTAAAACCCGGTGTACAAAATACCTGGCTGCTGCCGCTCCCCGGCTAAATCCAAAAGCATCAATTTTTAATTGCTGTATTTGCCTGTTACTATGTGATGCATTAATAATACGGTTTTTAACATGGTCTATACAGGCAGATACCCTGTCAATTACTCCACGAACACCAGCACCAAAGCGCATACCATCATCATCATCGCCTGTATTGTGTAATGTTCCCATTCCCTCTACATACACCGGAAAATGATAATTATCCTCGCTGTTATTTAGTTGTAAAGTTGTTGCTAACCTTGCCACATTGGAATAACTGGCTTCGTAACTGCCTCTATGACCAGCATCCCCTCTTGAGCGTCTTGAGTCAACATTAAATAAATTATTTCCGGTGCCATCTATAAATACACTGATCCTGATATTTACCGGAGGTAAATCTTCAGGTTCGGTATGGCTTTCAGATGAGCACTCGGGCTCGACGCCTGAACTAACGCCTGTTCTGCTGGCCGGATATACAATAGCCATAAGGTATTCTTTTATTTGAGTACACTACTTTTTAAGTCTGTTTCCAGGTTAATTTCAATAAGTTTATATCTTTTAGCCTCCACTTCCAGGCAAAAATTGTTAACCCGTTTATGCTGATCATGCTTATAATCAGTCAGTACCACTTCTAACTTTGCATGAAGCGGAATTTCCCAGCCAAATTCTATTTTATGATGCAACAGCTTTTGAATATTAAGGCCAGTATTGATATCGTAATCTTCGGCCCACGCAATCATATGCAGAATTTGTTTTTTTATTTCACCATCAGTTTTGCCTGTTGCCCACGCTTCAAAATTGGTTTTTAAAAAAGATGTGGTTTGAACAAGAAATTCATCAAATTTAATCTCATTAAACTTTTGTAATTGATTTTTCCTGATGATCATAATTAAATCCGGTTTAAGAATTATGACTGCTGTTTTGTGCACAAATGGAACAGGTAAGTGCATTGTGTACCAGCGGATCACCGGTTTCGGCAGCCTGTACCATATTTACTACCTGCATAACTGCCACTTGTGCAGGCCCCGGTATTGCAGCTATAGCTTGCAGCACAGGCATTGGTAAAGCCGCCATACTCGCACTGGTTTCGCCTATCAGCACAGTCGGAAAACCTATTGTGATCATTCCCCCATGTGCACAACTATCGCCCATACGAGCCGCAGGCTTACCGCCTATTAAAACACCTATTGAGCCTAACACAATTGCATCCGGTGGGCCAACGCAGGTACAGGTATCGCCCATAACTGCTGCCGGCATGCCACCTATTAATACGGTAGCACAACCTGGCCCCACAATAGGGCCGCCTACATGTGGCACAGGAGGCAGGCCCGGTGTTACCATCGGGCAAACATGTAAATCACCAACTCTTGCAGCGGGCTTACTCATGAGTTAAATATTGATACGGTGATCAATTTAAATACACCGATGTTGTCAGGTAAATTAATGTTTTAATCTCACACAAAAAACTTTCTCCCCTGGTTTTTTTGTTCACCGGTTTCAAATAAACTTTCCCTCGTAATACGCTGGGTTTTTAGTGTGTTTTTTTCAAATGAAAAAACAAGGGCAAATTCGGGGTCTTCATCTTCGCAGATGAATTGTTCTATGGGGCCGAAGAATTCTCTTAACTGGTTTTCATCGCAGGTGGGTAAAAATATGCGGAGTACACGGGGGTCGTAAAAGCGGAAATACAGTTGTTCACCGTCTTCGGTTTTAACCATGAGGAATTTGCGGAAGTGCCTGTATGTCTCTTCGAATAAAAACTCAGATTTGACTATTACACCCCAGGAAACTCCCCATCCATTTTCAGCATACCAATTGCTGAATGCTGAATCTTTTTGATAGCTGAATAAATAGGGAGATACGTCTGCCAGGTCTTCCTCAGCACTGCCTTTATATAATGATTGATGAGTTGGATTTAACTCTTTGGTTTTGTCCATGTTCTCAGCAATTCGGGCTGCATCAAGTATGAGAAAAGTGTTGCTCATAATATTTTTTTTTAGGTTCTATATTGCTATAATTTTCAATAATCATAGTGTTGAATTGGGTATTTTGTGTTGGTTATTAGGATGAGTTTTTAACTATAAAAAACACTATTCTTAATTAGCGATTTTATTGGTTCTTAAAACTATTAAAAGATAATTAGGGGATACAAATAATATGGTATAATATAAAAGAAATATTTCCAGTAATTTCTAATTCGATTTTAATGTACGTTCAATTTGTTATGAATGTTATTATTGTCTATTCAATATTATTAAAAATAAAAAATCTTTATTATAATAAAACTTTTAGTTCATTTTCAACTAGCCCAAAATATATTGGTATATACCTTCCTTTTGTACCTTCTTTATTAAGATAAAAAATAGGTGGAAACCCATTCTCCTCTTCCAAACAAATAAGTTTACCATAACCAAATTGTTTCAACATAAAAAATTGAGGTGAAAAAGGATATAAGTAATATTCACTATCGACAAAGTAAGATTGGTAAATGGCAGAGGTATCTTTAATCCTACTTGATAATACCTCTCCATAACTATCAGCATAAGTATTTTCTCGAATTTGAAAAAGAGAAATAATGGCATCTATATTTTTCTCATTGAATGCATTCCAGATTAAACGGTATTGTTTTATTAAATTTTCAGATTCTGCAACTAGGTCTATTTTTTTTGTGTTAAGCCAATAAGGACTAAATTCTACTTGAGGTATTTTAATAATTTTTATTTGCGATACATTAGAAGCAGCCAACTGATTGTCATATGTGTATGAAAATACTTCAGTTTGTTGTTCCTGATCTTTTTCATTTACAATAATTTTAAGTTCAAATAGCACATTCTTTCCTAGAATTGTTTCTCCACTAATTGGCATAATTTCATATTCTATCCCCAGACTTTTATCTTTAATAAGATGATTTACATTTAAATGTGTGTCGGTTCTGTACCCTTTTTTGTCAAATAAAACAGGTAATCCATTTATGCTTATCTGATAAATGCAATTAGCAGTTGAAATCTCAATTCGGTAAAATTGCATAAGTCTTGATTTATAGATAAATTCTTTTATCCCACATTACTCTAGGTGGTATTATTTCATATTTATGGCCATCAGAAATGTTGTCAAGGTCTTCTTCTTCATTAGATCCAAATCCAGAGAACTCTTGTTGTTTTGTAAATCCGGGAACACTGTTTGATTCTGCTGATATGCCGAGATTTATCCATGCCTGCTCATAACAAGTTATTCCTAAAAAATTTATAACAAGAGGAATATATACTCCTTTACTGTCATATTCAATGGTTGTTTCCTCAATCTCAAACCCGCTTTGTGCACCTATTTTAACACCTACGCTCCATTTTATACGCCAAACTTTTTTTTCCGATTTCACATGACCTTGTAAATTAATTTTTACAGAACCTTTAAATTCTACTTTATTTTTTTCGAATTTATTTTTCTGTGCAAATTTTGAAAATGTTCCTTCGAGGCTGCACTCTCCTTTGATGATAAATCCTAAAAACACATCGGCCATTTCAATGGCTTCAAGTGCTGCTACAAAAGCGCCTAATACAGGAACACTTTTAAGTAATACACCTGACACATCTGCAGTAGCATCAAGTCCGAAAAGTGGGCTAAATCCCACTGTAACAGACAATTCATTTCCCACAAATGGGGTTCCAGGGATTTCTTTAAGTTTGAATGAAGTGCTTAAAGAAGGTTTGAATGAAAGTTTAAGTTCCTGGCTATCACGAAAGAAAAAGCTGAACCCTTTATTTAAATAATCTAATGTATCAAAGAAAGTCTCTAAGAATTTGATAAACTCAGGTCCATCATCATCATCTTCTTCTTGTTTTTGTTTGAACTCTGCTAGCGTTATTCCGTCGTGTTTTAAATCTAGTGAAAATTGAAGTCGTTGTCCTAGTAATTTAGCTGTAGAGTCTTTATCAGTATCACTTTCGAGTTTTTCACCTTTTTTTGAGTATTTGGTTTCATAATTGATTGCTATCGACGAATTAAAAGATAAATCCGGATAAACTTTTATATCTACACTTTTTTGAAAGCCACATGTGGTGTAATTAATGGGATAAGTTAAAACATTACTCTGCTGAGAAAAGAAAACAGAAAGAGTCTGATAAATTGCTTTAAGTGTAAATAATTTACTCAATTCTTTTGAAAAAACCTTTGCCTTAAATGAACTATCAGTTTCGTTTTCAACTGTTAAATCCTCTTTAGTGTAATTAAAAGTTTTGTTTTTATGTGTTTGAGTACATGGTCCAACTGTCCCTTTAGCGTTAATACTTATCTGAACAGGTTTATTCTTGGGTCCGGAAACTATTTCAAGTATAGTGATGTTTTTATATTTTTTTTCCTGAAAATCAAGATTTGTCCCTGGGATTTTCAATGTATAAGTACCTTTCTCTTTTGTTACTTCCAATAGATTCGCTTTACATGTAGTTGAATTTCTATTTTGGGTAGCATGTTTATTTGGGCAGGAATGAACAGCACTATTTGCCTTTTTTGCTTGATTAGATTTTGTTTTTTTATTTTTTTTAAGTATTGATTTAAATGCATCTCTGTAAGGTTTATCCTCAGGAGTGTTGTTTAATTTACGTCCTTTTAATTCAGGATATTTTTTGTTAAACTGAGATTGAGTTAAAGCAAAAATGTTCATATTTAATATTGTGCAATAAGGTGTGTTTGTAATTGATCTAATCTAAGTGCTTCAGGTACATCAGTTTTTAGTAAAATATTAAAAATAGCTTGCTTTTTTTGATTGAATTGGTCAATATATTGATAATGAAGCAGTAAATAATCTTCTAAGTTATTTTCTTCTTGTATATTATACTTAGTAATAGCTTCATTTGTTTTTTTATAAATTTCTTCATGCTTTTGACTAAAATCTTCATTTAAATTAAGTGTTAAACTATTTTGCATTTCCTGAACAAAATTTAAAAGAGTTTTAACCCTTAGTATTTCCATTTGACTATTTTTTAATATTATCATAAATGTCCCTTTTTTGCTTTAGTTTTTTTATACATAGGATATTATATTCTATCTGTTCATCGAAAAACTCACTATTCTCACAAACCCACTGCAAATTTTTAACAGTTTAGATAAGACACCAACAAGTACCTATAGTTATTATGCACTGATGTATGTTGTAGCGCTTTAAAGCAGTAGCCATTATAAAACAATAGCAATTGCGTCAATTCACAGTCTAGAGCGATCTCTGCAAAACTTAGATAGCTTTTGTAAATTTCTATTTTGGCATAATTTGCCTATGATTTATTGTGTATTATAATACATTTTATTATGTTGACAAATGTTCTTATTTGCGAACAAATCATGTCCCTATAAAATGTACTTAGTTTAAATAAAATTGAAAAAATTATCCTTTCATTATTGTAGCCGCACATTGTTCGCAAAAAGGGGTGCCACTTACTGCCGCCTGTTTTAATGCGATAACCTGCGCCATTTTTTTTGCCAAAGCAGGTGGCGCAGTTTGCATCACATTCATCAAAGCAGCCACCGGCATCGCCGCCATACCACCACCTCCTCCCCCCATCATCTCCCCAATCAACACCGTAGGTAACCCAACCGATATCATTCCCCCATGTGCACACATATCCCCCATCCTCGCTGCAGGTTTACCGCCAATTAACACACCTACTGAACCAAGTACAATTGTATCGGGCGGCCCAACACAGGTACACATATCGCCCATCACTGCAGCCGGCACACCGCCAATGAGCACATTAGGAACTCCCGGGCCAATAATTGGACCGCCAACATGCGGTATTGGCGGCAGCCCCGGTGTTACCATCGGGCACGTATGCATATCCCCAATCCTGGCCGCTGGTTTTCCCATTGCATTATTTGATTAAACAATTGTAAAATTAATTGAGCTCTACTTATCGGGTGTACTGGTTTTTACAAACCCACTGCAAAATCTTTTTGCAGCCAGGGCTCCGGCACCACCCAGTGCCAAAGCAGCAATTGCGCCGGTACCTCCGGTAGCCGGTGCAGTATAAAGCAGTACGCCGCTGGCTGAAATAGCACCTGTAGCAAGTCCACAGGCTATAGCCATTTTCGTCTTATTTTCCGGACTATTGCATATTTCTGCTTCGGCTGCATCTGCCTGTACTTTACTGCATTTTGTAACGGTTTGTACAATATCAGCAACTGATCGTATTTGAGAACCAAATGTTGTAGGCACAAAATATAGTTTTGGTGAAAATGATTGAGTATTAATATCGGGTTATCAAAAGTCATGGCTAACGCTTATAAAGCAGCCGGTCAAATCTGTCTTAATTTATTTTAACCAATGCCGCCGTAATAGATGCCATCATACCACCTTTAAAATCAGCCTTGGCAGAACCTTCAACCGTAGTTGTCATTCCTTTTACATCCATAGTCGTATCAGCTTTTAATGCCATTTTCATCCCTGCAATCTCTATGCCCATGGTTCCTTTCAAATTCATCTTACCCTTAGCTTCCATTATAATATCTCCTTTGGCCTTCATGTCTATTTTGCCATCGGCAATTACCTCTACATCTCCTTTTGAAGTAATGGTTATTTTTTTACTGTTAGCATCCAGCATGATCTCTGTTAGGGCAGATCCCTGGCTAACTGAAATATGGAGCGTTTCTTTATTTTTTAAAATAATTTTAGAAAAATCCTTCTCTCCTTTAAAAGAAGTAATTTCCATGGTAGTATCCGAGTCTTTCCGCTTCTGATATACCGCATTCTTAGGATAATCTTTGGTATAATTATCTGCCAGCGACATATACCCTTTGTCATCATCAATTTCAATTCTTCTGCCCGTTTTTGTTCCTAAAACTTTGAGGTTATTGGCTTTATGATCGTTACCTGATTTATGTTGTTCGGTATGCACGGCACCCATTACAAACGGCCGCTCGGCATTATTATCCTGAAAACCTACCAACACTTCTTCATCAATTTCGGGTAAAAAACGCATGCCCTTGTCTTTACCGGCATGGGGCGTTAATACATTTATCCAGGGAGTACTCTCTTTAGAATCCTGCCAGGGAAAACGTACTTTGATACGGTCCATCCCTTTTTCATCTTCATTATTGACAACAATGGCAGCCTGTGGTTTGCATAACGGATACAGTGATGGATTGGTATAGGGCGGCACTTCCACTTCAGCAGGTACAGCCACAAACTGGTTTTGGTAATTGGTATCCGTTATAGCACTGTGGTGTATTTCGGTAATGATGTACTCGCCTCCATTACCTCCTTTTTCATCCTGTATCTTGATCTTGCCTGCCAGCTTTATTTTGCTGTTAAAACTGCGTGCTGTTAAAAATACCGAGGACGCAGCTGCAGACTGTTGTTTAAGTTTACCGATATCTTTCAGCAGATCAGGCGTGGCAGCATTGGTAAAATAAGCATTGGCATGATTGGTACCATAAGCATTTTCGCCGGCTTTTACACTGGCTTCCATAAAGCCGCCTCCTTTACCCGCAGTGGCAGGTTCATTGGTTGAAGCCTTGCCTTTATAATGATCAAAACCGGCAATTTTTTGTGGGGCTTTTACCAGTTTTGCCGTAATGTCAAGGTCAAATATATCTTCATTCTGCTTTAAAGACAGGCTCTCTGATTCGGGCTCACCCATCACCAGTTCTGTACCGTTGTAATACAGCCACTCGCCCTGCCGGGCCGCCATCATCCTGTAAAATTCAAAACCGGTTTGGTTATATTGTACGGTGTAAAAAAGTTCCTTATCGTTTTTGGGCGTTGCCTTTAATGTAGTACCCTGGGCTTTATTAACCTTTTCAAGTATTTTACTGAGGGGTTGTTTAAAAAATGAAACACATTCGGGTACTTCATCCAGCTTAACAAACAAACCTTTTCCTATAATTTCATAGGAAACACCAAGCGTGTCCTGGTTATTACAGTTAATGGCATAGATGATGCCTTTAAATGTAAAATTGCTGTCAACCCGAATGGTTACTTCTTTAGAAAGATTCTTTTTGTAAAAGTTAATATGATTAGCCAGTGTAGCCTCGCCTTCGGGCTGCCGCCAGGTAAAATTAAATGCATTCACATCAGCCAGGTACTGATTGATCACCAGGTTGGAGAAAATGATATCACCGTCAGTGCCTTCAACTTTAATTTTTATTTGCGGTAGTTGAAAGGCCATATGTTACAGTTTAATAAAACAGACGATTTTGATATAGAGATAATAGCAAATTATGTCAGCTTTTTTTGAGAAAAGCTGACATAATAAATAAGACTTCGTTTATAAAAGATCACAAAAATGAAACGTGTTATGTAAGACGACCACTAAACAATTCAATGCATGAAATTGCTTATCAGGCGGCTTTAATTAAACCCACTCATTTTTATGTGTAGCATTACCCATGGTCATTTCTTTACAGGAAATTGTAAAGGTGATGGTCATAGGATTGGTGTTGGAAGAGTGAAAACTTTCTTCAAAGCCTATCAGGTAACCCTCTTTAAACTTCAATTCTTTAAGCGTAGCATCAGAGTCACGCTTTAAAAACACAACGCTGCCGTCTTTGCGTTCAAAATTATTACACATCCACTCGTACAAATCAGTTTCCTGGTTGCTTTCAACGGTTAATGTAATTTGTCCGCCTCTTGTAATGGAGGATGGACGGCCTGTTGGATCAACTTCCTGGTGCAAACTGTAATGTGCGTCCAGTACATTAAGCTCTTTTCCGGCAGCTTTAAATTTGGCTTTGAAACTCATAAAATTTAGTTTATTGTTTAGTTAAAAGGAAATGAAATAAGGTCTGTAGGATATTTACCGGTTCTGATTTATCAACTTAGCATATTCACACGCAACGGATCTTGCTGAATTCTTAAAGCTTTTACTGGATATTGAGATCAATTGGGAAAAACTTCAGAATAAAAATTCTTTAGCAATTTTACAACAAAAATTGTAACAAACAAATATTTTTTAAAAATAATTTATTCCTGCACAACTCATTGTATGAAAAAGTGAACTACTAACCGGTTAAAAAACACCGGCTTGTTTTACGGTTTTATAAAATTATAAACACGGATTTTAGAAAGAAATACCATTTTACGTTTTTTTTAATTAATTTGGACCTTCTTACTGCCTGGTAAGAAAAACTAACTGTCCTTAATATCCTTCCCGATAAACTGCTGTACTCAAAACTTCATCATGCAACAAAAAAAAGAATATCATTCAAATGCGCATACCTTTCTGAGGGCAGAATCTTTTTGTGCGGAGATGATTGCCAGTGGATTTTCGTTTAATGAAATAGTATTAAAGCTGGATAGTAATTTTAAAAAAAGCTTTAGAGATGAAATAGAAGCGGTAAGTATCAATTACAACGAAGATACCCTGGCATACCAGATGGATATGACCATTAACAGGGATAGCATTTACGACAGGTTGCCCGAAGGTATCTTTCATCAAACAAAAGGTAACAGCAAAACCCTTACCACCGCCCAGATGACGGAAGAATACCGGCGTTTCAGGGAGGAGGAAAAGATGGCCCGGAAGTTTTTTCAGCCCATTGAACAGGAATTTTTCAGGTATGCTACCATGGTGGAGCAGGAAGAACTGAATCTTGCATTTGGTATATTAAACGGTACTTTAAAAAACGAATTATTCAGTTTTTGGGGAATTCCAAACGGCTTGCCGGATGAAGCCGTGAGAAAACTGGTACAAATACTACCCTGGTTAAAACTGATCAAGGGAAATATTGAGCAAACGGCCAAAGCGCTTGAACTCATTTTAGGCAAACCGGTTAACTATACAGAATCCTGTAAAAAACAACATACAATAGCGGGAAAACCATTTGGGCTGGGACTTGGTGAATTGGGTGTTGATACCGTGGCTGGCAGTAATTTTTGGGAACCCTCCCCCTGCTGGATCTTTTATATTGAAGACATAAAAAGAATGAAATAGAATCATTCCGTGAAAACAGCCCACACGGAAAATTATTAAAACATTTCGAAGAAATATTTATTCCTTTACAAATTGATATTATATTTGAATATGCTGTTCTGCCTGCTGAAGACCTGGAGACCGAGGATGTTTTGGGTTTAAGCCTGGTACTTTAAAAACTAACATAAAGCTTATCATATGCTTCTTAAATATTTCTGGATATTCATTGGCAGCTCTTTTGCCTGTTCAGTTGCGCTGGTGTTTTTAGTTAAAAACTTTGCGCAGGGGTTTGCGGCAAATGCAAAACGGCCAATTCTGTTTGGTAGTTTTTCTGCAGCCGGCGCCTCCGGAACTGCATACCTGGCAACCTTAATAGACGAGCATATGTTTACTGTATACTGGATATTTTCCGGTATCTTCTTATTATTCGGTATTATACACGTTATCTTTTTTCATAAAAAGTATTTTTACTCCAACAAAAATGATCATGGTAAAGTGTTTATGGGCGAAATATTATTCGCCCTGTCATTGATCCTGTTTACGGTCGTTATTTTTTCAACCCTACAGTATTTTTTAAAGGACAAGAGTTTCCTTTTTTACCCCATGTTATTAAGTATGCTCTGTTTCTTTATACCCATTCTTTTTGTGTACACCTTTGAAGCTGCCTATAAAATTCCGGTACCGGTTTTTACAACCTGGCACTACCCTATTCATGCGCCCATTGATTTGCCTGATGAAAAAATAAATGAGAAACTGGTTGTGATCGCTTTTGAAATTGCCAAGCAATCAACTGAATACATAAAAACCAATTTCAGGGCCAAAGGCCCCGAAGCCATGCAGCTGGGTGATCTGTACTATCATTTTTTAAATGATTACAATGAATTGCACAGCGAAACTGCCATTGAATATACCGATGAATATCATAATCCGCAGGAATGGTGGTTCAGAACAAAACCCAAATGGTACCAGCGCATCAGAATACTTAATCCGGAACTGACGATCAGCGATAATAAAATTAAAGAAGACACGATAATCATTTGTGAAAGAATTATAAACCAGGAAGCAGAAGCATAATGTTATGAGAGACCAGCAAAAACATTTTCCGGTAAATTGGATTGACGGGATGAAGATCAATAAAAATCATTTTATTGAACAGGACAATGCATGGGCAGATGCTTTACAGGGCATTGCTTCCCAGCAACTTTCCCCACTTCGTTTTGGCGTTATTCCCGCATCAGTTGCAGGCGAAGAGACCTTCAATATTAAAATATCTTTCGACAATCAAAACAGCCTCCGGGTTTCTGTATTATCCTGCCAGGCTATCACTTCGGGGGGAGCATTTATTTCGCTGCCGGCATTTTCAACTGTTGGACAGGCTGAGACCGGTAATGTACTTACCAGTACGTTTCCATTTGCTGATTCAAAAAATGAATCAACCTGGTGGATATTTTTATTTGTACACCCCTTTGAAAAACAGGCAGCCGGCAGTCCTGATCTTGCCGAAAATCCACCCAGGTTTCCCAATGTATTACCTTCCTACAGCATCCAGGTTGTAAGCGATACCAATTACCGTCAATACTCCGCTCATCCGTATAGTTTAGTGATTGGTAAAGTAGCTGTTAATGGTAACGATGTTAGAATTGAGGACGACTATATTCCGCCCTGTATCTCTATAAATGCCAATCCTGATCTGCTTTCGTTGCATGGCGAACTGGATAAATACCTGGCTGATGTGGAGCTCTATTGCTCACAGATCGTACAAAAGATCTTCAGAAAAGATCAGAAGAATGAAATTTCAGAGCTGGTCATGTTTTTATGCGACCGGGTGATGCTTTACCTGGGACAGGCCATTACCAGCATGCGCTGGAACATGGTGTACGCCCCTCCTGCTTCTATGTTTGCAGCCATTTCAACCTTATCCAGGATCATGAAAAATACCATTGACCTCAGAATTGGTTCGGGTAAAGAAGAACTGATGAATTACCTGAGTGAGTGGTGCGAATTAAGGCAGGGAGAACTGGAAAGTATGTTGAGCAACCTGGCGAATGCCGGTTTTAATCAGAATGATATCAATAAGAATATTGAAAAAGTAGTACAGTTTGTAAAAGTAACCTCACGCCTTTTTGAAACGCTGAGTAAACTGGAATTCATTGGCAAACGTAAAGAGAGCGGCATTTTTGTAAAAGAAGAAACCATTCAGCAGGCTGAAACTGCCAACAAGGCCAAGAGGCGTTTTTTAGGGTAACGCAATACTAAAACTTTTTAAAAATATTTAAATAATAAAGTTATGGAACCAACAAACAAATCTGAAAGAAGAAAAGCACTGCTGAATTTTATGTTGCTTTTTTTGGCGTGTACAGGTATAATTGTAACAACAGTATTTACAAGTACTAAGGTGCCATTTTCACAGAATAATGTTTTGCTGCAGGTTCAAAAAAACGCTGATAAAAAAATGAGCTACAAAAAGAAGTTGCAAAAAAAGTTTCTTCTATTACTTCAATAATTGATTCGCTGGATAAAATAAAAATTAACGATTTTACACAATTGGATTTTAGAATCAAAGAAGAAATTAATGGTTTGAGTGAAATCACACTTAATGCTGATGTAGAGGATAAAAAATTGTATTCAAATATTAGTACAAATCTTTCTTATTACTACGCTGCTAAAAAAGCTGTACAGCAGAAGAATGATGACAACTCTGACGTAAAATCTTTAAATGATGAAATTAAGGCTTTAGAAAGAGAAAGAGATCAGTGGAAAAAGGATTATTTTGATTTAAAAACCTCCGGAAAATAAATAGCTTAACCTTTAAAAAAATAATTTATGAATTCTCACAGAATATATACCCGTAAAACTAATGGGCTTGACCATTCTGTATGGCTTTTCGTTTTTATTTTGATGTTTCTTTCATTGGGGTTGTTGAGTTTTTTATGGATAGATCAAAGTAAATGCGTGCCCTTTACTATTAAAATTTCTCCGGGTGATGAATCGAAATTTTATAGAGGAGAACCATTGATTTTCAATTCTTCAATTTCCGGAAAAAAAATCATTTGGGATTTTGGAGATGAAACCAAAATAGAAAAAGGTGCTTATGTCATACATAAGTTTATAAATCCAGGAAAATATTTTGTAAAAGCGAGTATTAATTCTGATTGTGACCAGATTATTAAAGAAGTAATCATTCTTAAAAGCATTGAAGAATTGGACAATGAAGACAAAATTGTTTACACCGGGAATCTTATTGCAGGAAAAGAGATTGAATTCAGTTGTAATAAAATAGCTGATTCCTGGACATGGTTCGTTAAAAATGAACCTGGAATAAAACCAAGGCAGCATGGTGAAAAAGCGAATATAATTTTCCCCAATGCGGGTATTTATACAGTTCAGGTCTCTTTAAATAATGACCGTAATAAAAGTTATTTTAGGGACGTAGTAGTATCAGACAACGGAGTTGTAAAAATCAAGCCTATTGATATCAACAATATTAAACGCATTAATACTGACAATCAAGGGGATACCAAAAAGGAAGAGAATACCCCGCAACCCGAGGCAACTACAAGTATCACATACATCAGCAATACCTCTTTAAAAAGTAAGCTTATTGATGTGATCAATGATAATGCTTCAAGCCCATCCCTGGATTATTTTAATCAATTCCTTGATAATGGGGCCGCAACCATTGTAAAGCTTGAAGGTATAGCCGACAAACAGATGAATTTCAGTAAGTTTTATACACTGCTCCGAAAGAATGGGAATTTAAAAATTGTTGATGTTAAAATAGACAGAGACACTGAAAAGAAGGTCATGTTTATAAGAGTTACGCTTACAAACTAATCCTGAAAACCGTTACCAGCTATGCAGGATTACCTTAAATTGCCATTAAGATTTGATCAGTTTTGAAAGAAAAAACTGGATACCTGTTCCCTTAAAGAATCCATTTACCGAAATTTGCACCTGCTTATTACTACGGAGCTCGAGGAAAACAAGCAGGATTTCAGGTATGGGTCACAGTTTTGGGATCATGATTATGATATACACCTGTCGAACGATGCCCGGCGTGAAATGGTGATGACCAGCTTAAAAAGACAATTACAATTATACGAAAAGAGAATCCTGAATCCGGTAGTTGAAGTGAACGTAAAACAAAAAGAATACAAACTATCTGTTAGTTCACAATTGAGAAGAAGAATTGAGATCATTGTTACCGGTCAGCTGGTAAGAAACAATGAACCCTTTCGTTTTCAAACCGGGTTCTTTATCGGGCCGCTGCTTTTTGATTAACATTGAGCACTTTAATATTTGAAAGCACCTTAAAACAAATAATTGAATTTAATCAGCCATGGCAGCACTTAAAAGGGAACGGATAAAAGACCAGATGGTAAATACGGCTGCCAGGATCTGGGCTATAGAAGAAAGCGAGATTGAACAGAGTTTTGACCCGTTGGCCATGCTTTTAATTGAGGCCTGTGCTGCAGAAATGGAAAAGATCGGGAACGAAATAAGCAGTTCCCATACCCGGTTGCTCGATTATCTTGCCGAGATCGTGTTGCCGGAATCGTTATTTGGTTCAACCCCGGCATCGGGCATTGTGCAGGCCCTGCCCGTAGATGCAAAAACTGAAATTAGTTCAAAAGACGCTTTTTATTTAACCCAGAAAATTCAGCGGCCTGTAACCGGCCGTGTTGAATCAGTTGACCTGCACCTGGCTCCCATCGGAAAATTTACACTTTTAAAAACGGAGATAGCGTTCATCGTATCAGGCAATAAGCTTTTCAGAATAAAGGAAAATAACAGTAAGGAATTAATGTTTGCGCCCGACCGGTTAAACAATTCCAATGACATATGGCTGTTGGTAAATTCGGATAAAACACTGGATACTTTAAAAGGACTTAGCCTTTATTTTGACCTGAGGAGTCACTCAGGTGCCAACAGTTTTTATAATGCACTCAGCTACAGCAAATGTTGGGTTAATGAAAATGCTGTTGAGGTAGCACCCGGTTATGGCCAGGAAAAAGACTTTGGTATTGACCAACGTGAAATCCTGCTATCCGGCGATAGCCGAACCAGTAAAATGAACAGGAAGGCCGGTTATATTTACCAAAACCGTTTTTTGCAAATATGCGGGGATACAAAGATCACCAGAACAGAAATGCCTGTACAACTGCGTGAAAAATTCCCTGTTGAAATAGCTAAACAGCTGGAAACAGAAGAACTTCATTTCATTAAAATAGAATTACCCCAGTATTTTTCGCAGGAAGTATTTGACATTGTTACCTGTTCTGTAAACGCTTTTCCGGTGATCAATAAAAAATTAAACAGTTTTAATTACCGCACTGATGACTGGATCAATATTATTCCGATGCCGGCAGAAGGCTCTTTTTTTGACCTGGAATCTGTAAAAAATGAAAAAGGCGAACAATATAAGATACGCCCTGCTGCCGGTGTTGATAGTGTGGCTGCGGGGGAAGTGATTGTAAGAACGAGTGGTGTAGGAAAAACAAGTTCGCAGGAAGTAAGGGAAATGATCAACAGTATCACCGAAACCATCCGGGATCAAAGTGCTTATTTCGGGCAACTCAGTAATGAATTCATTCTTTCCCGTTTGCGGGAAATTGGCAAATTGCTGGCAGGTCTTGAAGACAATATGCAGGCTGCTACAGATAAAAAGACTGAATACAATTACCTGATGCTGAGGCCCAGGAAAAACGGGGAAATGATATCCATAGATTATTGGATCACCAATGGTGTCGATGCCAACCAAATTAAAGCCGGTTTAACGCTGGCGGCAGTAAATAACACGTTGATCAATACCAAAAAGAGTCATACCTTAACCAATTTTACGGGAGGCAAAAATTCAGTTTCTGTAACTGAAAAAAAGGGGATGCTCAGGCAACAGTTAATTTCGGGCGGAAAGATCATCAGTGCCGAAGATGTAAAATTACTTTGCATGCAGCTTTTTGGCGATAAATTAAAAAAGGTGGAGGTTCAGAAAGGGGTTCAGGTAAGTGCGCAGGCAGCAGAAGGTTTTAAAAGAACCATTGATGTAATTTTAACACTGGGTTCTTCCGTAAACGACTCTATAAAAAATGAAATAGACAATTTATGCCGTGAATTGGAATTTATCCTGGATGGCAATGCATCACCGGTTACTCCTTTTCAGATTATTATAAAAAATTCCCCTTAATTGGGTAATTCATATTTTTATATTATGCAGAAATACAAAATTTATCGCTCTCTTTTTTTCATGCTGACACTGGCACTGTGCACAACTAGCGTGAATGCCCAGGGAAATATAGTCGAGAACAGAACAATCAAAGTAAAAAAAAATGTGCTTTGTCAAATTGATTTCACAACAGAAGTTTCTTATGATTTTAGTTTGCCAAAAAACTCAACAGATTATTATGTATTGGGCGATACCAGAGCACAAAAGTCACTAACCATTAACACACTGCAGGAAAACCCTCCTGCCACCATATTAACTGTTACGGAAGCAAACGGGAAGAAATGGAATATAACAGTGGAATATAAAGCAGATCTTGATCCGGAAAACGAAGCTGAAACTAATTATGATTTTTCGGACAAAAACATTAAAACCACTAGAAGCAACACAATATTAAAAGAGACAGATATAAAATTTTTCAGCGACAATAAACAAAGTACACCAATCCCGCATACATTAGCTGAAATTGATCACCTGAATAAAATATATCCAGGTTTAATTTTTTCAGAACCCCCTCCTGAGCAAACCTTTAATCGCACCTTTGAAAATGATGCAAATTTTATTAATCAGTTTTACGATAAAAAGACCGGGATAATTAAGGCATTTAAGAACGACATGGTGAGTATCAGAATTGTTTGCCAGGATATTCGTTTTAATGGTGCTAATGCTTACTTAAAATTGTTGCTGCAAAATGCCGGTACTGAAGATTTTCTTACGGGTTCCATGCTGCTTACATTATTAAGGCCAAACGGAACTACGTTAAGTTTACATCCAGGCAGTATTTATCCAAATAAGTTTCCAATTATTAGGCCTAATTCTGAAATAGCAATAATATATGCATTTAAAGCCTTTCATATAGCAGATGAGGAAAGTTTAAAGTTCGAAATCCAGGATCGTACACAAAAGATCAACCTCGAATTTAGCCTTACCGGGGTTGATTATAATGAGGCCCGAAAAGATTAAGTAACATTTGTTGCAGGCAAATTTTTATTATTTGTAACTATTAAATTGAACGGTGTACATGAAATTGAAAACAACCATATTCAGCGTTACGCTCTGTTTTTTATTCCTGTTAACAGCCTTTAGATCTGCCGCACATGATATTTATTTTTGCGGCGAAAAAATACCTTTAACCCCCCGGGTTGCAGATAAATTGATGGATATTATCAGGAAACAAATAAAATACAATGTAGTAAGTCATTTAAAACAAAAAGACAATTATTATATAAAAACCATCGAACTTATTTTAAAAAAAACCGGCTTACCGGATGATTTTAAATACCTGGCCATTGTTGAAAGCGGTTTAAGAAATGTGCAATCTCCGGTAGGTGCTGCAGGCTATTGGCAAATTATGCCAGGCACAGCAAAAGACTTAAACCTTGTTATAAACGGAGAGGTTGATGAAAGGAATGATATCTATGCATCTACAATTGCTGCGTGTAATTTATTGTACAACTATTTTAAAGAAATAAAAAAGAATCATAAAGTTTCATCCTGGGTATTAACCGCCGCTGCCTATAATTATGGCAGTGGGAACATGAAAAAAGTGATTAATACACAGGGAAATGATTATTTTAAGATGAATCTTAATAAAGAAACTTCTGAGTATGTTTATAAGATAATTGCGGTAAAAGAGTTGTTCGAATACCCTGAACTTTACCTGAAAGATTTTGGTTACAATGTTTTTAATACTAAAGCCACTGCTAAATTAAAAAACGAAAAAGATGATGTTGATAAATCAGACTTTGATGCGATTAGTATTAAGGTGGATGACAAAAATGAAAACCGGACTACAAAAGACACCAAATCATTTACACCTGTTAAAAACAGCAATGTAAAAAGTGAAGGCTATGTTTTTGCTTATATAACCGGGGACTATCCAAATTTTAAAGATAGCAGTGAAATAAAAATTACCCTCAAAGATCCATTAAGAATTGAAAATAGCTTAAAGAACCGGGGCAAAATCATAACAGGTATAGGCTGGAAAATAGATGATAAAATATTTGTTGACTTTGGATATGGTAAGAAACTTATTATAATTGATCACCAAAATAAAAAGCATGATGGCATTGCAGAAGCTGCTTTAAAAGACAAACATGAAATAGCCTTAAAAGTAACCGAATTTTATAATTAACATACAAAGCTGCTAAGCTGCATTAAAATCAGGTTTTTAATGCTTAGTTTAGTTTGTAAAAACCCGAAAGTTGAGTAAATTTATAGCCCGCAAATAATTGCAGGGCAGTATTTTAAAAATCACTAAAATGCAACCAAAGAATAATACCATACGTAAAAAGACCTTCATTAATTTTTTGCTGCTGTTTTTGCTATGTGTAGCCATTATCACCACTACCATATTTTTTAGCTTCCAGGCTCCGCTGAAACAAAACAACCAGCTGCTGAAAGATTCGAGGTCTTATATAAAAGACAAAGAATTTTCAAGGGCATTTATGTCTGAAATGTCGAATATTGCCGGCATGCTGGATACCATAAACACGAAAGCAGGTAAACCAGAACTGCTGGATGGTAACATTACCGAAGGCATCAAAAAACTGAATGCTAAAATAGCTGAGGAATCTGTTAATGATAAAGAGTTTTACAATAGCATGGTCTTTCTGTTATCTGATATCCAGTCTGCCAAAAAACAATTACGCGATAATACCGGAAAAGACCTCAATGCAGATGCTTTGCGGCAGGAGGTAGAATCTTTAAGAAGCAGCCTGGACGCTGCAAAAATTGAGAATTTGAATTTAAAACAACAGGTATTTTTGTTACAGCAACAGAAACAATAATAAATATTTTCAACTTAATGAAGGCGCAAAGAATCTTTACAAGACAGGTATATGGACTGGATTACCGGGTGTTCCGGTCAATATTGGTTATTGTTCTACTGGCTATAGGATTATTAAGCTACCGTTTACTGGATAAAAAGGAATGTGTACCCATCAACTTTACAGTAAAAACCATCACACATCATACCGACAGCAGTTACAGTGCTGGTGAATCTTTATCTTTTATTGCCGCCGCAACGGGTGATGAAATAACCTGGGATTTTGGAGATGATGCTGAAAAAGTTACCGGTCAATATGTATCTCATAAATATCTAAGTACCGGCACCTTTATAGTTACTGCATCCACGGGTAATTCCTGCCAAACCGTAAGAAAGATCATTATAAAATTACCATCCGAGTTAACCAGGAGTAATGAGCCTGTAATTGCAGGAGAAGAAATTATTGGTCCTTTTGCCACTTCAACGGGGGTAGAGGAAAGTTTTACCTGCATGGTAACTGCTACCCATTACGAATGGTCCATTCCTAATTATCCCAAAATGGCTCGTACCGGTTCTACTGCTAAATTCATATTCCCGGCAGCCGGAAAATTCCTGGTACAGGTTACCCTGGATCATGACCGTACAAAAAGGTATACCAAAGAAATAACGGTAGAGGCCCCTGAAGTTATTAAGTCCACCATTCCGGAAGATATAAAACCGCTTATTCCCACTGAAGTTCAACCCTTACCCGATCCAAAAACTTTTAGTGTAAAAATATCAGATGCAATATTCACAGAATACCTTAGCCAGGTGATAGACAAGAAGATGGCTGCGGCTGACTTTGATAAATACCTGTGCTATAAAGGTGAAACAAAAGTGGTAGCCAATGGAGATATCATTACATTTAATGCACTTTGTGAAGAGATAAGTGGCAAAAAAAGAAGGAAGTTCATCATAGGCAAAACCAAAATAAAGATCAATTCGGCCGTATTGCGTCGTGACAATGAAGGATGCGTTAATATTATAGAAGTTAAATACCGCTAATTTTAAAGAAATAAGTTCAAATATTCACCTGATGAAAAAAAGATTGGATTTCTACGTTACCCTATTCCTGTTTTTATTTTTTTTTGGCCTATTTACTTTTAACACAAATAATCTTTTAGCTCAGGGTTCTGAATCTCCGGTTTCAATTTATGTACGTATAATAGAGACAGGATTTAATGACATTAAAGATAAAGGGAAGAATAATCTTGTATGGAAATTTTATAGAGGAGCCGGCTGCAATGAGGACTCTGTACTAACCAACCCCAAATTTGAAACTTGTATTCGCCTCAAAACAAAAAAAAACAGCAAAACTAAAGAGATCAGTGACGAAAAAGATGATCTAAGGCCTTTTCCGGCGGGCATTTCAGGCTTTAAAATAACCATGGAGGCTTTTCTGAATAAAAAAGGCGGTGAAAAATGCTTTTCTGATCCAAAAGATTCACACTATGGTATAAAGACTGAAGAGATCAGGACCGATAATCTGGTTCCTGGTATTTGGAGCGAAGAAATTAGAATTACTGATGCTTTCGGACGTTTTTTTGCCATAATAGTTTATAAGTATGAATTAATTTATGGCCTTTCGGAAATTGAATTTGGAGGCAATAAAATAATGGATGTTTCAAAAAATATAGAACTTAGCTTGCCAATTAAATTGCCAAAAAAAGAAACCCTCTCATTTAGCTGGAGTTATTCAATTGAAGATCAGAATAACTGGACCACCATACCCAATTCAGCAGAAGACAAATCGAAGATTGTCTTTAATCCATTAAAAAATATTTTTGGAAATGAACCGCTTCTCCGTTCAAAAAAAGTAGATTTTAAAGCGGAAGTTCAAATAGGCGGTAAAACAGAAACTTCCAAAGAGCTCAAGCTCACTTTTGTTCCACCCCCACCTTCTTTTGAAAAAGAAAAAGATATCTTGCTGATACCGGCTTGTAATGGTTTGGCAAATGGAGGAATTGATATCAAAAACATTAAAACGGCTTCTTCAGCCGTAAAGTATGTTTTACAAAAGAAAACAGAAGCAGGTGCAGCATGCCGCCTTAAAGATCCATCAGCTGAAGTATGTCCTGGTTTTGCAGACTCCGGAACCGTATTAAGCGGCAAAATATTAAAAATAAGAAGTCTGGCAGCCGGAGATTACATTCTTTACATCTTTAATGGAGATATTGAATCCGGTGAAGTAAATATACCTACCGAATTTACCATTTCAGACCTGGCACCATTAAAGATTTTGGACACAGAGTCTTCTTCTAAGGACCCTACCTGCTTAAATGCGAAAGGCGGTGATATTTATATGACTTTAGAGGGTGGAAAAAATCTTTGGCAAATTGTGATCTTACCCAACAAAGGCGATATGACGTGGGAAGGAAATACGCTTTCCTTTAAAAATCTTGAGGCCGGTGATTACACAGTTTATTTGAGTAACCAGTGTGGCCCCGAAATAAGTAAAACCTTCAAATTAAAAAAACCAAAACAGATCAGTATTGACCTTGGGTCCATTTCTATTAAACAGGATAAAACCGGTTCTTTAGTGATGTTTGATGTTTTAAATGGTTCAAATAATTATAGAATAAAAGTGACGGATCCGGAGAATTCGATCACAGAAAGTGAGAATATTTTTTTAATGAAAATTGAGATCCCGATAAGTAAAACAGGTATTTACATCATAGAAATTACGGATAACGCAAACCCTCAATGCGCACCTGCCAGGGTTTCCATTAAAATTGATAAACCTGCCGGAAAATTTAAACATAAAGTAATAGAATAATAATCTGCCAATGCCTTTTGGCTTTTATTATTCAATTAGTTAAAAACTTGCTGTTTATATTGCCATTGTTTGTTTAACAATTCAAAAAAACTTACATTAGTCTTCTACTAACCTACATCGAATTATAGCAGCATCATTAACACCCATTAATATGTACCGGTTTCTATTGCTTTTAATGTTCTTTTCAACAATGGGTATAGCCCAATCTCAGGCCCAGGAATTAAATATTGAAGGTGATACGATTTTTGTTAACACAGAAGCAGAAATCATGGTAAGGTTCCCTACACTGCCTACCTTTACAATACGGTGCCTTCCAATGCTCCCTATAATTTAAAAACAGCAGGAACCGGTTTTACCATCACTGCCAAAGCAGAAAAGACCAAACCTGCCCCTTTGTTTGTAAATGAAGGCGGCAGAAACCATAAATTCCTGTTGGTTTTCAAAAAAAATATCAATTACAATAATGATTCAGAAATGGATTATGATTTTTCAACAGTAAAAAAAATCGAGCAGCATATCCGGATGGCTGCGTTAAAAAAATCAGCTCCAAAAAACGAACCTGAACCCATAAGCAAAGAGGATAAAAAACCAAAACCATCGAAAAAGGAAAAAGCTGCAGATAATACTGCAGCAAACTATTACAGCTTACTGGAAGCCGGTGATAATTTTCTGAAAGAAAAAAAATACCCGGAGGCTAAACTGAGTTTTGAAAAAGCCGCCACCCTGAGGCCTGATGATCAGATACCCAGGCAAAGGCTTGACGAGATCCGGATAAGAACCGCAGACCAGGAAAAAGCCGCCAATCAGCAAAAAAATAAGCAATATGCTGATATTATTGATGCAGCCAAAGTAAATTTTAATGCAAAAAAATACGACAAAGCAAGGGAAAGTTATAAGAAAGCACTGGAAATAATACCCGGTGATAATTATGCCAGTCACCAGCTTGAAAAAATTGATGCACTGATCAATTCGGAAAATGATAAAAAAGAGCAACAGCGGCTGGATGATCTGTATACCGGATATATCAATGATGGTGAAAAATTATTAAAGAAAGATAAACTGGAAGAAGCAAGGCTTGCTTTTGAACAGGCACTGGTGATCAGGCAAAACGATGTAGTGGCTGTAGGCAAAATAAAGATAATAACGGAGAAAGAAAAACAGGAAAAAGAGAAGACCGATCTCGAATCCAGAGACAACAGCATAGTAGAAAATGCAGATAAATTATACAAGGCCGGTTATTTGGAAGAAGCGAAAACTGAGTATACACGTGCTTTGAGCCTGGGTAAAAAGCCATGGCCCGATGACCAGTTGAAAAAAATAGCCAAACTGCAGTCTGCCCAGCTTGTGAAAGAAAATGATGCCAAACAAAAGCGTGTAAAGGATTCCAAATCTGATCAAAAAGATATAGAAAAGGCAAAACTGGAATCTGCTTATAACGAAGCCGTAAAATCGGCGGATAAATATTTTACAGAAAAGGATTTTAACAATGCGGCCATTGCATACAACGAGGCTTTAAAGATAGATAAACGCAAATGGCCCGCAGATCAGTTAAACACCATTAAAAAAATAAGAGCGGCGGAAGAGGCCGAGGCAAAAAAAACAGCTGTTAAAGTGGAAACGGCAAAAGAAGAAAAAGCCAGGAAAAAACAGGAAGAAAAAGACAGGCAGAACAGTGAAAAAGAATATAAATCCCTTATTAAAGATGCCGATAAACTATTTGAAAAAAAGGATTATGAGGGCGCTAAAGCACTGTATGTAAAAGCTTCGGCACTGAGCAGCGAAAAAAAGCCGCTTGAACAGGTAGCTGCAATAAACAAAATATTTGCAGATCAAAAAGAGAAGGAAGATGCAGCAAATGCAAGATTGGCTAAAGAAAACGAAACAAACAATAATTACACGGCACTCATTAATAAAGCAAATACAGAATTTGATAAAGGTAGCTTTTTAAATGCACGCAAGCTATATGCTGATGCGGCATTGATAAAGCCTGATGAAAAATTACCCGGAGAGAAGATCAACATGATCGGGTTAAAAATGGATGAACTTGCTGCCAATGAAAAAGCAAAAAAAGATAGTATTGCTGCTGTGGCCGACTTAAAAAAGAAATATACCCGGGTAATGTCTAAAGCCAACTCCTATTATTTAAAAAGAGACCTGGCTAATGCTCAGATTGAATATACCGAAGCCCTTCGGTTAAAGCCATCAGAAACCGAACCAAAAATGCAGTTGAGCATTATCAAGGATAAACTGGACGCTATTGAAAAAGCAAATGAGATAACCAACAGGTACGATCAAAAAATTGCACTGGGAGACAGTTTATTGATCGCCAGATCATACCAAACTGCTATTGAAGCCTATAAAGAAGCTTTGATCATTAAGCCCGGTCAATACTATCCTCAAAAACAAATAACGTATTCAAATGCTGAAATAAGGAGCCTGCAAAAAGAAAAAGAAGACCTGGTTAAGCTGGAACTTTACCAAAAGCAGAAGGAATCTGACCAAAAATTCAGGGATGCACTTAAACGTGCCGACCAGGCCGTGATAGAAAAGAATTATGCGCTTGCGAAAAATGCCTATACAGATGCTTTATCCATGCGCCCCGACCATGAATATGCAAAACAAAGGCTTGATATAGTTATTTATCAATTAGAGAAAGAAAAAATTGCAGCAGTTCAGGTTGCTGCAAAGGATAATAAAAAGAAATCAGAAATCAAGCCGGTAAATGCCGGTCAGAAAAATAATGAATCAAAGCCGGAGGAAAAAAGAGCGGCTGAATCTCTTTTGATCAAGTCTCCACCACCGCCCTATTCTAATGAAGAACTAAAAACACGGTACCCGGATATTGATTTTGCCAAATTACCCCCTGAACAGGCATTTAAAGATGAACCTGTTAGTACATCCTGGAAAGCAACGCTGATCAATCAAATGTTATCAGAAAATCCCAGGTTAGATCTATCAGGCAGTAAAAACGACCTTACAGTAACCTGCCAGGGAATCAATTATGAAGGCACGAATGTTTACTTTAAATTTTTGGTTAAAAATAACAGTAATGCAGATTTTTTAACAGGTGCCATGATGATAACCTGGAGCAAAAAAGCTGGCAACAGAATAAAACTATACCCACTGTATCTTTACCCGGCCTTTTTACCCATCATTACACCAGGCAAGGAAGCCGTTATTATTTATGTATGCCAAAGCTATTACATTAAAGACCAGGAAAAATTAAATTTTGAATTAACTGACAGGCTTAATAAGATCAAACTGGAAATTGAAATACCCGGAATAAAGTATAATGAAGAAGAATCAAGATATTAATCTAAACCGATTCCCTTTTTAAAAAAACATTATGAAATTGAAAAACACCTTATCCAGACTTATATTTTGCTGTTTACTCGCCTGCTCCGGTTTAAACTCCGGAGCGCATGAGATCATCTTTTGTGGCGAGCGCATCCCGGTGGGAGATAAATTTGTATCAGACAAATTGATGAATATCATTAAAAAACAGATCAACTATGTTAATGTATTATCATTGAAGGAAAGAGTTAATCAATACATGAGCCAGGTTGAATATTACCTGCATGAAACCAATATTCCACAGGACTTCAAATACCTGGCAATTGTTGAAAGTGGTTTTAAAAATGCCACTTCCAGTGCGGGTGCAGCCGGGTTTTGGCAACTGATGCCTGAAACCGCAAGGGAATTAGGATTGGTAGTAAACGGGCTGGTTGATGATAGAAATGATTTTAATAAAGCAACCTATGCTGCCTGTAAGGTTTTGGCAAATTATTATCTGTATATACGCAAGCAGTTCGGTATTTCATCCTGGGTTTTAACTGCGGCAGCTTATAATAACGGGATTGGTAATATTCAAAACGCCATTAAAAAGCAGGGAACCAATTATTTTCAAATGCAGTTAAATGAAGAAACCGCTGCTTATGTGTATAAGATCATTGCTGTAAAGGAATTATTTGAATACCCGGAATTATACATGCATGATTTTGGGTATAATATTTTTACAAAAAAAGTAAAAACCGAATCAAAAGATCAGCAGGCAAATAATGTTTCTGAAAAACTGCAACTGGGTGGCATGACTGTTAAGATCGATGAAAGCGATGGGGTGCATCCTGTAAACCTGGACAATAAATTAAAAACATTAAAAAAAGCTGATCCTTCTAAAATAAAATTTATAAGTGCCCAGGTAACCGGTAAGTATAAAAATTTCAAAGACGGAGAGATAGTATCCTTTATTTTGCAGGAAGAACTGCAGGTATTTAACCGGTATTCGGGAAAGGGAACAGTGATACAGGGCCGGGGGTGGATCATTGACGACAGGGTTCAGATTGATCTGGGTTTTGATCATACTGTAATATTGCTTGACCTAAAGAATGAAAAAGGGATAGCTTTAAAGAAACTGAAGAACAAAGAAAAGGTACTCATGAAAGTGAGTACCCTAAACTGATATGCAGCGTCCGGAATTATAGTGAAAAATCAGAATGGTGAATCCGACATCCAGATAATCCAGGTTGGTTTTAATGCTTTATTGGAAGCTTTTTTCCCCGTTGGCCTTGGTGCATCATTAACACAGGCAATTTTCCCGTCCTTACCAGCTTCAAAAAAACGGGGATCAATTTTAAGCTGGTAGTATGGTCTTGATAAGGCAATATTTTTATCATCGCTGCTCAAATTAAAGAAAAGGATCTTACCAAAATACATCTTGTTACCCTTTTTTGTGATAGTAATATCATACGCAGGATATTTATTCTTCTTTAGCTCTGCATATTGTATTTCAGTGTCTTTGGCATTCCAACTCCAGCTTTTCTGGCTTCCCTGTAAACCTTTTTCGGGTAAACTAAACATTTCATTTTGCTTAAGCGTAATTTTTTTCTCTGTTAATGTAATGTCGAATGCATCTTCAATTTTACCATTATCAATCCGGTAAGGCAACTTACCCCCACCCCCACAGGCGGCTAAGGTTATTACACATAAAAAAAAGAAAGAAGCCCGGAAAATGCTTGAATGTCTCATAATCAGTTTGGTTTTAGAAGCTTTTTAAAATTATTAACAGGTAAGGCAGCTGTTAGTTAAGGGCTAAATATATATTAATTTTTAAAAAGAATAGCTCATTGTTGGTATTTTTTTAAAAGCACATTTTTTTGTATAGGTACTAAAAAAACATTTATGTGGTAAGGATCCCCTGTATTGCTTAAACATTAAATTTAATATCTGGTGGCGGTGAGCAAACGAAAATATTTTTAAACCAATTAACATATTATTTTATGGATTCCGTTCAGGCTTGTGTCTGGATTAACCATGATGCAGCTTTTTTCATTGTTTATATTACAGTTGGCACTATTATCCTGCAAGAGTAATACAGGTACCTCACCTGGTTTACATCCGGATAAGGGTAATGTTATAAACCCCTACAAACAAATTAAGGCAATACCATTACCAGATGGATTTATAAGAATAAAAGAGACTTCAGGGTCTTTTACAGGTTTCTTAAGGGATATTAACCTCAAAGAAAATACAACAGTTTATCTCTATAACGGCCAGCCAAAACGCAACCAGTCGGCGCAATACGCCTTGTTGGAAATTTCAACAGGAAATAAAGACCTGCAGCAGTGTGCCGATGCTGTTATGCGCCTGAGAGCCGAATACCAGTTTGCCCGGAAACAATTTGACCAGCTTGTTTTTTTCGATAATGAACATACTGCCTATACATTTACTGCCCCTTTTACGAGAGCGCGTTTTGATAAATATTTAAACCTGGTTTTTGGCATGTGTGGCTCAGCATCTTTATCAAAACAATTAAAACCGGTAACTAATTTTTCGCAAATTCTGCCCGGTGATGTGCTCATCCGGGGTGGTTTTCCGGGCCATGCCGTTATTGTAATGGATGTTGCAGTAAATGATTCAGGTAAAAAGATCTATCTGCTGGCACAGAGTTATATGCCTGCACAGGATATTCATGTGCTTAAAAACCCGGGTAATACAGATCTGTCTCCCTGGTATGAAGTGAATGAAGAGAATTTTATTACTACACCGGAATACACTTTTACGAATAATGAATTGAAGAGATGGTAATAAAAAGTTACCGCACATGATGAACGATATACAAAGAATTATGTAAAAGAAGAGGCTGTCTTTTTGAGACAACCTCTTGATAGTCGGGATGATCCCGATTGTGATCGGGACGACCCCACCCTCCCCTCAAAAAAATCAAATAAAAAAATCTCTGCAAAAGCAGAGATTTAAATTGTCGGGATGACAAGATTCGAACTTGCGACCCCACGCCCCCCAGACGTGTGCGCTACCGGGCTGCGCTACATCCCGAAAATTGATCTGGATGACATGCTGCTTTTGCAGGCATTCAATCCTTAAATCGGAGGATGGCAAAAGTAATTGAAAAATTTCAACTTTAAAAACAGCAAGTTATCTTATCTTAGCGCAACTTTTTACTACATGAATGTTTTAATAAAGCAGGCTACCATAATTGCTCCCTCCTCTCCCCATAACGGGCAAATAAAAGATATTTTAATAAAAGATGGTAAAATTGCCGCTATTGGTTCTAACCTTACTGATAAAGCCGACCAAACAATTGAACAGTCCGGGTTGTGTGTAAGTATTGGCTGGATGGATATGTTTGCTGATTTTGGCGATCCGGGTTTTGAGCAAAAGGAAAGCCTGGAGTCTGGGGCAAAAGCCGCCGCTGCAGGCGGGTTTACAGATGTAATGCTGATACCCAACACCCTACCCGTGGTTGATAATAAAGCCCAGGTTGAATACCTTGTTCAAAAAGCAAAAGAACTGGCCATACATATTCACCCCCTGGGTGCCATATCTAAAAAGGCAGAAGGAAAAGACCTTGCTGAAATGTACGATATGCGGCAGTCTGGTGCCATTGCTTTCAGCGACGGGATCAATCCCGTTCAAAATTCAGGATTGGTGTTAAAAGCACTGCAATATGTAAAAACATGTAACGGAACCATTATTCAAATACCCGATGATACCAGCATTGGCGCAAATGGATTGATGAACGAAGGGATCATTTCTACCCAAATGGGCTTACCGGGAAAACCCATACTGGCTGAAGAATTGATGGTGGCCAGGGATCTGAAACTGGCAAGGTATGCCAACAGTAAAATTCATTTTACCGGCATTTCATCACCTAAGAGTATTGAATATATTAAGCGGTCAAAAGAAAGCGGCATACAGGTAACCTGCTCCATCACACCTTACCAGGTTTATTTTTGCGATGAAGATCTGCAGGGATACGATACCAATCTCAAATTAAATCCACCTGTAAGAACAAAGGCCGATATGATGGCCATACAAAAAGCCTTACTGGACGGAACCATTGACTGTATTGCTTCCCACCATCAGCCCCACCACTGGGATGATAAAGTGTGTGAGTTTGAGTATGCCAAACACGGCATGCTTGGCCTGGAAACCATGTTTGCCGTTTTAATGAGTGTTGGTTTACCTGCTGAAGATTTTGTGCAGATGCAAACCATCAACGTGAGGCATATATTTGGTTTGCCTATCCCCGAAATTAAAGAAGGTGAAATGGCTTCGCTTACTTTATTTGTACCCGGGCAGGAATTTACTTTTGAAGAAAACATGATACGATCCAAATCGAAAAACACTCCTTTCATCGGTAAAAAACTTAAAGGAAAAGTAGTAGGAATAATTAATAAATCGAATATTCATCTGAACAACTAGATAATGCTGAAAAATTTAAGTGCTACTAAAAAAGGATTGATAACGGGCCTGGCAATGATCGGCATATCATTGGGTATTTTCTATTCAGGCCAGCCATTCGACAGTCCTTTGCAATACCTGATATATGTAGCTTATGCAGGCGGCATTGTATGGACGATTCGTGAATTCTCAAAATCGGAAGAGAACACCAATAAATTTGGTGCATTTTTTTTACAGGCTTTTAAATGCTTTATAGTAATTACGCTGCTGATGGTGGTGTTTACCTTTATTTTTAATAAGCAGCATCCCGAGTTTAAAGACAATATGGTAAAAGCCTATACCGATGACCTGGTTAAAAAAGGGAATAGTACGCCGGCAGAAATAGCTAAAAATATTGAAAGCGCTAAAGATTATTATCTCACAATGCTCATTTCAGGTGCTATATTTGGATATTTGATCATTGGAGCTATATTCTCAGCAGCTACTTCATTAATATTCATCAAGAGAAAATAAGCTAATGGATCTATCAATTGTAATCCCGCTGTATAACGAAGATGAATCTTTGCCCGAACTGTCGGCATGGATAGGAAAAGTAATGCTGCAAAATAATTTCAGCTATGAAATTATTTTTATTGATGACGGCAGCACCGATGATTCCTGGCAAGTGATTGAACAGCTTCGTGAAGCCGATCCGAATATTAAAGGCATTAAATTTCAACGCAATTATGGTAAAAGCGCAGCACTGAACGAAGGCTTTAAAGCTGCACAGGGCGAAGTGATCATTACCATGGATGCCGATATGCAGGATAGCCCGGATGAAATTCCGGAACTGCGCAGAATGATCATGGAAGACGGATTTGATATAGTAAGCGGCTGGAAAAAAAAGCGTTACGATAATACACTCACTAAAAATATTCCTTCAAAATTATTTAATGCTGCAGCAAGAAAAAGCTCGGGCATTAAATTGCACGATTTTAACTGCGGGTTAAAATCATACCGCAAAAAAGTGGTGAAGAGCGTTGAAATTTATGGAGAAATGCACCGCTACATTCCCATCCTGGCCAAATGGGCAGGCTTTAGAAATATTGGTGAAAAAGTGGTAGAGCACCGTGCACGTAAATACGGCGTTACCAAATTTGGCTGGGAGCGTTTTGTAAATGGCTTTCTCGATCTGGGATCGATCATGTTTGTTGGCAAGTTTGGTAAAAGGCCCATGCATTTTTTTGGGTTATGGGGCACGCTGTTCTTCTTTTCTGGTTTTATGATCTTTTTATACCTTACCATTTCCAAATTCTTTTTTGATCAAACCGGTATGACACAACGGCCACTCTTCTTCGTTGCCATTTTGGTAATGATCATTGGTTCGCAACTTTTCCTGGCCGGGTTTATTGGGGAATTGATTGCCCGAAACTCGCCTGAAAGAAATAATTATTTAATAGAAGAAAAAAAGGGTTTATAAACTATGCATGTTATCATCATAGGCCCGGCACATCCCTTACGTGGCGGTGGTATTACCACTTTCAATGAAAGGCTGGCAAGACAATTTCAAAATGAAGGACATCATACCAGTATCTACTCTTTCTCCTTACAATATCCCGGATTTTTATTCCCCGGTAAATCACAGTTTACAGATGAGCCTGCACCAAAAGACCTCGATATTCATACCAGGATCAACTCTGTAAATCCATTGAACTGGCTGCTTGTTGGTAACGAAATAAAAAAACGCAGGCCCGATATTATTATTGTAAGATACTGGATACCCCTGATGGGCCCTTGCCTGGGCACGATCTTACGCATCATCAAAAAAAACAAACACACCCGTATCATCTGCATTGCAGATAATATTGTACCACACGAAAAGCGTTTTGGCGATAAACCATTCACCCGTTATTTTATTAAACCGGTAGATGCTTTTATTACTATGAGCGAAAAGGTTTTAGCAGATCTGAGATCATTCACAACAAAAAAGGCTTTACTGGTACCCCACCCCTTGTATGATAATTTTGGAGAGAAGATAAGTAAGGAATTGGCAAGAAAGCAATTGGCAATTGGCAATGAGCAAAAGATCATTCTGTTTTTCGGCTTTATCAGAAAATATAAAGGATTAGATATTTTATTAGATGCTATAAAAATTGTAAAAGATTCGACATTGCCAATTGCCAATTGCCAATTGTTGATCGCCGGCGAATTTTATGATGACCCAAAATTGTATAATGAGCAAATTGACAGACTTGGTATCAGAAATAATTTGATCTTACACACAGACTTCATTCCCGACAGCGAAGTAAAAAATTACCTGTGTGCTGCTGATGTGGTTATTCAGCCCTACCGCAATGCAACACAAAGCGGCGTTACGCCCCTGGCCTATCATTTTGAAGTGCCCATGATCGTTACCAATGTTGGCGGCTTACCGGCCATGGTGCCCGATAATAAAGTAGGCCTTGTTGCAGAACCAACTGCAGCTTCACTGGCAGAAAAAATAATAGAATACTTTGACAAAGGCGAAAACCATTTTCTTCCGCACCTGCTGGAAGAAAAGAAAAAATTCAGCTGGACAAAAATGCTGGAAAGCATACTTGAAGTGGCCAATAGTAAGTAAATTGCCACATTAAACCCAATACATGATCTACAGAAGTAAAGCTCCTTTAAGAATTGGCCTGGCCGGTGGCGGTACGGATGTGAGCCCCTACAGCGATCAGTTTGGCGGTGCTATTTTAAATGCTACCATTTCTCTTACTGCTTATGCAGCTATTGAAACTTTACCCGATAATAAAATAATTGTAGAAGCACTTGACAGGGATGAAGCACAAACTTTTGATTTGCAGGCTGAATTACCGATTGATGGCACACTCGATCTTTTAAAAGGTGTATACAACCGGGTTCAAAAAGATCATTTACCCACGTTACAGGGTTTCAGGCTTTCAACTTTTGTAGATGCGCCTGCCGGTTCTGGTTTGGGTACTTCATCCACTTTAGTAGTGGCCGTGCTGGGTGCTTTTAAAGAAATGCTGAAACTGCCAATGGATGAATATAAAATTGCACAGTATGCTTATGATATTGAACGCAACGATCTCCAACTGGCCGGTGGTAAGCAGGATCAATATGCTGCTACTTTTGGCGGCGTAAATTTCATGGAGTTTTATGCAGGGGATAAAGTGATCGTAAACCCGTTGCGCATCAAACCCCAGTATTTGCATGAACTGGAAAATAACCTGGTGCTTTACTTTACCTCAACCTCCAGGGAGAGCGCAGCAATCATTAAAGAGCAGGTAAAAAATGTACAGGAGAAAAATGAGAAAAGCATTGAAGCCATGCATCATTTAAAAGACCAGGCCAAAATGATGAAAGAAGCTTTACTGCAGGGCAAACTGGATGAGATCGGGCTGATACTGGATTATGGCTTTGAACAGAAAAGGAATATGGCAGCCAACATCAGCAACAGCAGTATTGAAGAAGTGTATGCAGCTGCAAAAGCTGCCGGTGCAACCGGAGGTAAAATTAGCGGTGCCGGCGGGGGTGGATTTATGATTTTTTATTGCCCCGGCAATACCCGCCATGCTGTTATAAAAACATTGAATACTTTTGGTGGCACCGTAAGAGATTATTCTTTCACCAAATATGGTTTAACAACCTGGAGCGTTTAATTTAAATTTTATGGAACAGATAAAAAATATTGTACAGTCTTCCATTAATGTAAAACAGGATGTACTGCAAAATGAAGACCTGCTGCAAACTGTACAGGAATGCATTGCGGTGATCGTACATGCTTTTAAAAACGGTAACAAGGTTTTGTTTTGCGGCAATGGTGGCAGTGCTGCCGATGCACAACACCTGGCTGCCGAATTCAGCGGACGTTTTTATACCGACAGGGATGCGTTGCCTGCCGAGGCCCTGCATTGCAATACCTCTTATCTTACAGCCGTGGCAAATGATTATAGTTATGATGTGATCTATTCACGCTTAATTAAAGGCATAGGCAACAAAGGCGATGTATTGGTTGGCCTAAGCACATCTGGCAATAGCGCCAATATTTACAATGCTTTTGAAGTAGCAAAAGAAAAGGAATGACCACCATAGCATTTACCGGTCTTACCGGCGGTACCTTGAAAAGTCTTTCTGATTATCTTATCAACGTACCCTCAACCGATACGCCACGCATACAGGAAAGCCATATCATGCTGGGACATATTATTTGTCAATTGGTAGAAGCTGAATATTTCGGATGATCAAAGAAGCAATCATATTAGCTGGCGGGCTGGGTACAAGATTAAGAAGCGTAGTAAGTGATGTTCCTAAATGCATGGCGCCAGTTGCCGGTAAACCATTTTTATACTTTGTGATAAACCACTTATTAAACCAGGGAGTTGATTCATTCATTTTCTCTGTTGGATATAAAAGTGAAATGATCATTGATTATTTAAATGAACAATATCCCGGTCTCAACAAACAATTTTCAACAGAGGCAGAACCTTTGGGTACTGGAGGCGCTGTAAAGCTTGCCTGCAGCCTGGCTACAGAAAAAAATATATTGATTTTGAATGGTGATACACTTTTTAAAATTGATGTTGAACGGGTGTCTGATTTTCATACCAGCTGTGATGCAGATTGCACTTTATCATTAAAACCGATGAATGATTTTGACCGGTACGGGGTAGTTGAATTAAACGACGACGAAGGTATTGCAAGCTTTCAGGAAAAACAACAATTCAAATCTGGTTTAATAAACGGTGGTGTTTATGCACTTAATGTTGCCAGGTTTTTGCAGGAAGATCTTCCTCAAAAATTCTCTTTTGAAAAAGATTACCTGGAAGTATATTTTGATAAAAGGAAAATGTTTGGAATTATACAGGATGAATATTTTATTGATATTGGTATACCGGAAGATTTTGAAAGAGCACAGGTTGAGTTAAGGGATAGGAATTAGAACATTAATATTGTTAGTTTTTATTTTTATTATGATCGATTTAAACCAAATAGACAATACCTGGACACTCTTCCTCGACCGCGATGGCGTAATAAACCACGAAAAACACCTGGATTATATTCACACCTGGGATGAATTTACTTTTTATGAAGGTGTGAAAGAAGCCATTGCTGTTTTTGCAAAAACATTTCACCGTATCATTGTTGTAACCAATCAAAAAGGTATTGGAAAAGGTGTAACAAAATCAGAAGACCTCCAGCTCATTCATAAAAACATGATTGCTGCTATTGAAAAAAAAGGTGGAAGAATTGATGCTGTGTATTTTTGTCCAGACCTGGACAGTGACAGTCCCAACCGCAAACCAAACCCCGGCATGGGTTTGCAGGCAGTACAGGATTTTCCGGATATTGACCTGGATAAAGCCATCATGATCGGCAATACCCTCAGCGATATGGAGTTTGGCCGCAACCTGGGTGTACAAACCATTTTCCTGCCCACCACCCGGCCAGAAGTGGATCTAAACGATGAACGCATTGATGTTGTGTATGAATCACTGATAGCATTTGCAAATGATCTCAAATCCATGTAATCTGTTTAATCTGTGGCTAATCTTTAGTTAAATTTTACCCATTCCAATAGCATATTATCCGTCGTATTTTAAGTTTGGTTATTTTTATTGCATGAAGCCACTGTTCATTTTACTTTTATTGTCTTTTATCAGCATAAGCTCCTTTGCACAGGGTGTTGGTAAGGCCGAGCTAACAGTATTACAACAAAAGAAGATTCATTAAAAGAGTATTCAATAAAAATTATACAGGGTATTAATGCTGAAAACCGTTTTAATGCCGACAGTATGTTTACAAGGTTACTGGTACGTGCATTAAAAACCAAAAACTCCTTCCACTACCCTTTCGATTCTTTGCAAACGGTTTCCATCCAGTACTCGCCGGATAGTGTGTTCCGCATTTTTACCTGGCAACTGGTCATCAACGAAAATGTTATACGCCAGCACGGAGCCATACAAATGAAAACCTATGACGGCTCTTTAAAATTATACCCGTTGATCGATAAGTCGGATGTTACTACCAATGTACAGGATACCATCGGCAATCATTTTGGCTGGATCGGTGCCATCTATTACAAGATCATCGTCAAGCGCAGCAGTAACCAGAATTATTATACACTGCTTGGTTTTGATGAGAACAATATACGCAGCAGCCGCAAAATAATTGAAGTGCTCAATTTTATTAATGGTGAACCTGTTTTTGGCGGCCGTTATTTCAGTTATGAAGATGACAAGATTTTTAAATCGGCACACAGCCGGTATATCATGGAGTATAAAAAAGAAGCAGGGCCACGTTTAAATTATGATAAGGAACTCGACATGATCATTGTGGAACACCTGGTTTCGGAAAGCAATGAGCCTGCAAAGAAATGGACACTTATTGGTGACGGAGATTATGAAGGTTTTAAATGGAAGAATGGCAAGTGGGTGCATGTAGAAAAAGTGTTTAACCTGGTTACACCCGATGGACAGGCTCCCACGCCCAACCCTATCCGTGACCCATCAGGTAACCTGGATGAAAATAAATTAAAAGGTGCTGAAGAAGAAGCGAAGCCTCCTGTTAAACCAAAGGGTAAGGGCGATAATTAAGGATTATTACTTAATAATTATTGAGCAGCCTCTACCAAAAATGTTCCCAGGTCAACAACCTCTCCCTGTCCCATTTTAAATTTCTCCAGTCCTTCCATATCAATGTCACGCATAACCGGGCTTTGAAAGATAAGCGCCTCCCCATGGTACAAAGCAAAGTACAGGTCCGGATTTACTTCCGGATTTAAAAAATCCATATAAGCGCCGTGCTTAAAAGTAACCGTGGCGGTTCCGTTTTCATCCAATGCACTTTTGCCCAGGTAGTCATCTTCCATCAAATCTTTTTCATACAACCTGAACTCATAGCCTTCGCCGGTTAAAGGCGCATCGCTACCCTTACGGATGAAGCTGGCTTTTACTTCTATGTTTATATCTGCATCTAAAGAAAAATTGCTCATGATGTTTGTTTTACCTCACCCCAGCCCTCTCCTGGGGGAGAGGGAGGATGATTTCGGTTATTATTAAATTTGCGTTTATTAAAAGTGATTTCGTAAATCTTTGAATCTTCCTTCTGTCAAAATTAGTTTATTCTATTTCTAACTTCTGCTCCAGTTCCCCCTTTCCTTCGGTAATGAGCGTAGTCGAATTACGCTCAGGACGGGCGGAGGGGGTTTTCTAGTCATTAAGCTTCAACACCGCCAAAAATGCCTCCTGCGGCACTTCCACATTACCTATCTGCTTCATACGCTTCTTACCTTCTTTCTGTTTCTCCAATAGCTTACGCTTACGGCTTATATCACCACCGTAACATTTGGCAGTAACATCCTTACGCATGGCGCTGATATTTTCCCTCGCAACAACCTTGGCACCAATAGCAGCCTGTATCGCGATCTGGAACTGCTGCTTGGGCAATAATTCCTTCAGCTTTTCGCATAGCTTGCGGCCAAACTCATGTGCACGGCTGCGATGGATCAATGCACTCAATGCATCCACTTTTTCGCCGTTTAAAAGAATATCCATCTTCACAATATCACTGGGGCGGTATTCTATCGGATGATAATCAAACGATGCATAACCACGGGTAATACTTTTTAATTTGTCGTAAAAGTCAAATACAATTTCTGTTAAAGGCATTTCAAAACTCAGCTCCACTCGGGTAGGTGTTAAGTAGTGCTGGTGTGTTAGGATGCCACGTTTTGTAATACAAAGCGTCATGATATTACCAATGTACTCCGGCTTGGTAATGATCTGCGCTTTAATAAAAGGCTCATCAATATGATCGATCCTGGTTGGATCGGGCATTTCGGTTGGATTGTTAATCTTAATTATTTCTTTACGCACCGTGGTAGCAACAAAGCTTACGTTAGGTACGGTAGTAATCACGGTCTGGTTAAACTCCCGCTCCAGCCGCTCCTGGATGATCTCCATGTGCAGCATCCCTAAGAATCCACAACGAAAACCAAAGCCCAATGCCTGTGATGTTTCTAATTCAAAAGTCAGGGAAGCATCATTCAACTGAAGCTTATCCATGCAATCACGCAGTTCTTCAAACGCATCGGTCTCTACCGGGAAGATACCCGCAAATACCATCGGCTTCACATCTTCAAAACCCTGTATGGCTTCGGTAGCACCGTTTACGGTAGTGGTAATGGTATCTCCTACCTTTACTTCTTTGGCATTTTTGATGCCGGTAATAATATACCCCACATCGCCTGCGGCCACTTCGGGGCGTGGACTCATACCAAATTTCAATATCCCCACTTCATCGGCCCCATACTCCAGCCCGGTATTGCTGAATTTGATCTTATCATTCTTTTTTAGGGTACCATTAAACACCCGGTAATACACTATAATTCCACGAAAGCTGTTGTACACACTGTCAAATATCAATGCCTGCAAAGGTGCTTTAGGGTCGCCTTTGGGTGCAGGAATACGGTTAATAATCGCTGTTAATATCTCTTCAATACCAATACCACTTTTACCACTGGCCAGTAATATATCTTCAGGCTTGCAGCCTATCAGTTCCACGATCTGGTCGGTTACTTCGGGTATCATAGCGCCATCCATATCAATCTTATTGATGACCGGAATGATCTCTAAATTATTATCAATAGCAAGGTATAAGTTACTGATTGTCTGAGCTTGAATGCCCTGACTGGCATCTACTAACAACAATGCTCCTTCACAAGCCGCAAGGGCCCGGCTCACTTCATAACTAAAATCTACGTGGCCTGGAGTATCGATCAGGTTTAATACATATTCCTCTCCTTTCCAGGGATAGTTTATTTGAATGGCATGGCTCTTAATGGTAATACCTTTTTCCCGCTCCAGGTCCATATCATCCAGAACCTGTGCCTGCATATCGCGTTCGCCAATGGTTTTGGTAAATTCCAGCAAGCGGTCGGCAAGGGTACTTTTGCCGTGGTCAATATGTGCAATGATGCAAAAATTTCTGATGTTCTTCATGTACGTTCTATGCTCTTTTTGAGGGTGCAAAAGTAGTTTATTTTAAGCACTGAGCGAAGTCGAAGTGTGACTATGTGTAGAATTTCGAGCGAAGTCGAGAAATAGTTGAACTCGAATGAAAGATAAACGGCCACGGATTACACAGATTTACACGGATTTTGTCGGGCTGAGGAACGAAACATCTCATAACGCAGAATGTATTGTTGATACCGGCTTAAATTTTTCATAGCATCATCGTTACGAACTTGTTCTGTTATAAATTTATTTCCATTGCTAGTGGAATTCTATGATCAATTTTTTCATCGGCATACCAATATGCTGCTTTTATTAAAGCATAGTTGCTCAGCGAAGACTCGAAGTATAACTGAGGAAAATAAAAAATAGCGCCTTACGCAGGCGCTATTTTATTTTATGATTGATAAACCTCCATTATAATTTGCAATGAAAATACCCGCTGGTAAGGGTTACTTTGCCCGGGTCACCGTCGTTGCCCAGCTCACCACTAAATGTACCTTCCATTTCGGTACCCGTGTTTTTGGTTACCGTAACCGAAAAACCTGCACCGGTTCCACCACCTATTGCCCATCCGGCACCACCAGTTGTTGAAAAAGACATTAAAAAGCCATTGGTAAGATCAGCACCTGCTGAAGCCTGGGTTGTAGTACCTAGGGCTAAGCTTGTAGGAAAAATGATCTGCACGGTTTTAGCAGTCAGACCCGATACCACAGTGCAGGCTATCTGAGTGAGTGCACCGGCAGATACTGCAGTTGAAGTAATAATTGCTGACTGAAAACTGCCACTTTGTGCGCCGGAATAATTAAAGCGAACTTCACTCTTACCGGGTGTAAGTTCCTGGTTGCCCGCAGCGTTGGTAGAAGCCTTGTTACAGGATGTAATAAACAGCGAAGAGAATGCAATTAGGGATACAGATAAAAGCTGAATTGTTTTTTTCATCATTAATAATTTTTATTGGTTAGTGATTATTTATACATTCAAAACTATTGCTATCTAAAACGATGGCAATACCCTGCATTGGGTATTTAACTATATGTTGCGTAGGTTTGAATTTTACCCCACTTGTGTATTTGCTCTTACACAAAAAAGGCACAGACGCAGAAAAAATGTATATACCGATTATAATTTTACTGTAAAAGATGGCGATAAGCTGGTAAGTTTTGTTAAAGCATGCAGCGATGCTCATGAACATTGAACCACACCTGCCTGCCTGCCGGCAGGTAGGTACATAAAAAAACATAGAAAAACATATAAGTCTATGTGTAACCTATGTATCTATCTTCCTATGTGGTTCAAAAAAAATCCCAACGATATTTTACCTGAATAATTTTTAACTTACTCCCCTAATTGAAACTTCAATCTACACCCGGATATAAAATTATTACCGACTGGTTACTTCAAAATGGTAACCAGCCCTTCTTATTTCAGCAACAAACCTGGCAGGCGATCCTGCGCAAAAAAAGCGGACTGGTTAATGCCCCTACCGGTTTTGGCAAGACCTATTCTGTTTTCCTGGGTGCTGTTATAGATTTTATTAACGATCATCCGGCAACCTATCAAACAAAAAAAAGTAACGGACTGCAGTTAATATGGATAACACCTTTAAAAGCCCTGGCCAAAGATATTGGCCGCGCCATGGAAGAAGTTATTGTTGAACTGGATCTTCCCTGGCGAGTGGGTGTACGCAATGGCGACACCAGTATCAGCGACCGGCAGAAGCAAAAAAGAAAGATGCCCGAAGTGCTGATCATTACGCCTGAAAGTTTACATCTCTTATTGGCACAAAAAGATTATCCCGCAGTTTTTGAAAGCTTAAAAATTATTGCCGTTGATGAATGGCACGAGTTGCTGGGCAGCAAAAGAGGTGTGCAGGTGGAACTGGCTATTTCAAGAATTGTACACCTGCCTAAAAAGATAAAAAGCAGCAAGTGATGCTTTGGGGTATATCTGCAACGATCGGGAATCTGACACAGGCAAAGGAAGTGTTGTTATCTCCTATAAACGAAACGGGTGTTATCATCATAGCGAAAGTGCATAAAAAGATAGCAGTACATTCAATCTATCCGGATGAAATTGAAAAATATCCATGGGCCGGGCACCTGGGTTTAAAACTGATTGAAAAAGTATTGCCCATTATTGCCGGCAGCCGCACTACCCTTATTTTCATCAATACCCGTGGCATGAGTGAAAGATGGTATCAAGCTTTGCTGGAAGTGGAGCCCGAATTATCGGGCGTTATTGCCTTACATCATGGAAGTATTGAGCAGGCATTAAGACTTTGGGTTGAAGATGCATTGCACGAAGGAAAATTAAAAGCAGTGATCTGTACTGCCAGTCTTGACCTGGGTGTTGACTTCAGGCCTGTAGAAACCGTGATACAGGTAGGCAGTCCCAAGGGCGTTGCCCGTTTTTTACAAAGAGCTGGCCGCAGCGGTCACCAGCCCGGATCCGTTAGTGAGATTTATTTTTTACCCACGCATTCGCTTGAACTGATGGAAGCTGCGGCATTAAAGCAAGCGATAAAAGAAAACATCATTGAAAGCAAAGTACCCCGGTTACTTTGTTTTGATGTACTGATCCAATATTTATCTACCCTCGCCATCAGTGATGGTTTTTTGCCAGCTGTTATTTTTGAAGAAGTAAAAACAACTTATTGCTATAAAGAGATAACCCTTGATGAGTGGAATGCCATCTTACATTTTATTACCGAAGGTGGCAATGCTTTACAGGCTTATGATGATTATAAAAAAGTGGAGATCATTGATGGATTGTATAAAATAACTAACCGCCGCATTGCTATGCGCCATCGTATGCATATTGGCACTATTGTAAGCGATGCCATGATGAAGGTTAAATTTTTAAGCGGCGGTTATGTTGGTGTTATTGAAGAGTGGTTTATTGCAAGGCTAAACCCCAGTGATGTGTTTACCTTATCGGGCAGAAACCTGGAGTTTGTGGCCATCAAAGATATGACGGCCATGGTGCGAAGATCTGTTTCAAAAAAATCAATCATACCAAGCTGGCAGGGCGGCAGGATGCCCTTATCTGCAAACCTGGGCATGATGTTGCGGCAAAAACTGGACGAAGCATCTGAAGAAAATAATCAAAACAAGGCTGAGGAAATAATGGTACTGGCACCCTTGCTTGATCTGCAAAAACAACTTTCTCACCTGCCAAAAAAAAACCAGTTATTAATTGAACATATAGAAACCAAAGATGGGTTTCACCTTTTTGTGTATCCCTTTGAAGGCAGGCTGGTACACGAATCCATGGCTACTATTCTTGCCTGGCGTATCAGCAAAATAACTCCCATCACTTTTTCATTTGCCATGAATGATTATGGATTTGAATTATTGAGCGACCAGCCCATACCGGTTGATGACAGCAATGTGTACGAATTGTTTTCAACAGAGAATTTATTTGCGGATATACAACGCAGCGTAAATTCAACCGAAATGGCCAGGCGCAAATTCCGCGACATCAGTGTAATTGGCGGTCTCATATTCCAGGGCTATCCCGGCGAGAAAGTAAAAGCAAGGCATTTGCAAAATTCTGCTTCACTTCTTTTTAATGTATTTACCGAATACGATCCGGGCAATTTATTAATAAGACAGGCTTATGTCGAAGTAATGGAACAACAAATGGAAGAAGAGAGATTGAGGAACATGCTGGAAAGGATTCAAGCCGGTGAGATCATTATTACTTTTCCCCAACACCTCACCCCTTTCTGTTTTCCGATAAAAGTGGATAGCATGCGAGAATCGCTTACCTCAGAAAAACTGGAAGACCGGATCAGGAAAATGAAAGAGCAACTCGGGAAAGACACTTGATACTTGATACTGGATAGGTGCCTGATTGTGTAAAAGCTTTTCAAATATTGAGTTTCATCAAGGATCAAGTATCCAGTATCCAACATTATCTTTGCCACCCATGAATGACTTTATCAAGCACACGATCTTCAACAACAGCTTTCTGCTCTCTGCCGGCAGGTGTATTTTTTGGGAAGAAGAAAAAGCATTGATACTTTCTGATCTGCATTTTGGCAAGACAGGCCACTTTCGCAAGAACGGCATTGCGGTGCCACAAACCATTTTTAAAGAAGATATACAACGGCTTACGGCACAGGTGCAATACTTTAAAGCCGAACAGCTGATCATTGTGGGCGATCTTTTTCACAGCCATGCCAATAAGGAAATGGAATTGTTTTTAAAATGGAGAAACGATTTTACGCAGCTCAATATTCAACTCATCATCGGCAACCACGATATCCTGGCCAAAGAATGGTATGCCGAAGCAAATATTACGTGTATCAGCGATCAATTGCAAAGCGGGCCGTTCATTTTTACACATGATAAGGCCGAATGTACAAGTGTGAAAGACTGCTACATATTCAGCGGACATATACATCCCGCAGTTACCTTATCTGGCAATGCAAAACAATCTTTAAAATTCCCCTGCTTTTACTTTACAAAAACCTATGCCGTGCTGCCGGCATTTGGCAGGTTTACCGGTATGCATACCGTCAGGCCCGTAAAAGGAGACACCTTGTATGCATTGGCACAAAACAAGATCATGCGGCTGTAACAAAAACAGGATAAGTGCATTTCCTGATTGTTCCTGCAATTATTTTTAAGGTCTCATAGCCTATTAAATAATAAGCATTAGGGTTTGAATATTTTGTTTTAGGTTAAAGAAAAAAAGGTAAATGATTACCCTTTATTGCGATCATTTACCGATATCCCAATGATAATGTCTAAACATCGGTCTTAACTTTTATTCAATTAACTAAAATTCGTTTACTTAAACACCTTATCTGATAACAACGTAAATAGTGCCCTTTACAGTTGGGTGAAGTCCGCAATGATATTCATGAATGCCTGTTGCAGTGGGCGTAAAACTATACGTACCTCCGGCATTGATATTTCCACTGTTAAAACTGATCAGATCATCAGATACCACAGTGTGTGGTTGTGTATCCATATTTGTCCAGGTTAGTCTGGCTGAGGGTAGCATGGTTATAGTGGCAGGATCAAAAATACTGGCTTGTATGTTTACTTTATGATCGGTATTGGTGTTTCCACCACCGCCCGAAGTATCAGATTTACTGCATGAGTATATCATAACAGACATTAAACCTGCCAAAACGGTAATTGCGATAAATTTCATTTTTTTCATGAACTTAATTTGAATAGTGAAAATTTTTTGGCAAAATTTTAGCTGCCATTAGCTTATAAACCATAATTGTACCAAAGTAATTTTTGTTAAGAAATACGGGGAATTATGTAACTAATAAGATTTATGTATTTCCCAAGCTTCACATTTGCTTATTACTTACATTTGCTGACTAAAAAACTATATTATGAAAAAAATAGTATTACTATTAAATGCTGTATTAGTATTGTCACTGGCAAATGCGCAAACATTAACCACACCGCAGCCATCACCTACACAAACTATCAAACAAAACTTTAGCCTCGGCTCTATCGAATTAAATTACAGCCGCCCGGCAAAAAAGGGCCGTAAAATAATGGGCGACCTGGTACCCTTTGGCAAAGTATGGCGTACCGGTGCCAATAACGCTACCACCCTTACCTTCAGTGAAGATGTAACCATTGGGGGCACCGAAGTAAAAGCAGGTAAATACGGTTTGCTTTCTATACCAGATGCAAATAATTGGACCATCATTATATCTAAAGATGTGAATGTAAGCTCGCCCAGTGCCTACAAAGCCGAGAATGACGTGGTACGCCTGAAGGCCGATGTGGTTAAAACTCCGTTTACCGTAGAAAACTTCACCATCAACTTTGCCAATATAACCGGCAGCAGCTGCACTGTGGAAATGATGTGGGAGAATACCTACGTTAGTTTTGCTGTTACCGCCGGCACAGATGCCAAAGTAATGAAGCAGATAGACAATGCCATGAACAAGGATAACAAACCTTATTTTAATGCAGCATCTTACTATTATGATAATGGAAAAGACCTTACCCAGGCACTGGCGTGGGTGAACAAAGCCGTTGAAAATAATAAAGAAGCTTACTGGATGACCATGCTGAAAGCACGCATACACCTGAAACTAGGTGATAAAGCAGCCGCAAAAGCAGCTGCCAACACCACCATTGATTTAGCAACAAAGGGTAAGAATGATGATTATATAAAGATGGCTACCGAACTGATAGCCGGTTTGTAAAATAACTAGTGATTTTAAAAAGGCAGTAACCGGGGGTTACTGCCTTTTTTATTTATCTTGCAATAGAAGAATTTTACTGTACAAGGTATCTACCTCACGCAAACTAACAGCAAACAAATGAAAAAGCTTTTATTGCTTTTATTATTATTTCCGGGATTTGCTTTTGCACAGAAAGGACCCTTTGTTGCTTCTGCTGTTTCAGCTGCCTGTGCCGGATACGGCATGGTTCCGGATCTGGCAATACCGGTTTGCGGTACTAAAGTCTTTCACCAGGGCAATGTAACAACCTGTACGGGCCCTGATATAAACCCGGCACAATGCGCTGGTAATGGAAATTTTCCCTCTACCCGTTCATTCTGGTACAAATTCAAATGTTACCAGGCGGGTACCCTGGGCTTTTTACTCACGCCGCTTACAGCAAGTGATGATTACGATTTTATTGTTTTTGATATTACAGGGCGTAACCCCAATGATGTTTTTACAGATCCTTCACTGGTATTAACTCTCAATGGTACCGGAACCGTTGGAATCACCGGTTGTGGCCCATCCGGTACTACGCTGGTTGAGTGTTATAACACGCCAGGTATGCTTATTAATAAAATGCCGGACCTTATATTGGATCACAATTATTTATTAATGGTTACCAATTACAGCAATTCACCTTCGGGTTATGACCTGGTTTTCCAGGATGGTACGGCAGTTATTTCAGATGGTGTTCCCCCGGCCATTGATCATGTAGATGGGGGCTGTTCTAAATTAAACGTGGTTTTTACAACCGATATTAAATGTACCAGTGTTACTTTAAGCGGCAGCGAATTTACCATTAACCCGGGAGGCATCAGGCCCACCAGTGTTACCTCCAATTGTACAATTGGCGATCTTACCATTACACGTTTAAGCATTAATCTTCCTGTAGTACTTAGCCCCGGTAATTATTCGCTTACAGTAGATAATGGAACGGATCTGAATACCCTTACGAATGTATGCGACGATCCGATGGCAACAGGTACAACCATAAATTTTACCGTTACACAACCCATTGGTAATTTTTTATTGCCGCCTGCAACATGCAGGGGTAATGTTACCAGCTTTGTAAGTTCCAGCAATCCGCTGCCGGGCAACACGGTTACATCGTGGCATTGGGATTTTGGCGATCCGGGCAGTGGTGCAGCCAATACATCTGCCCTGCAAAACCCAACCCATACTTTTAGTACCCCGGGTAATTTTTTAGTGAGACATTGGATCGTAAACAGCATGGGATGCAACAGTGATACATCATCTCAACTGGTAAGCGTTTTACCATTGCATAATATAGCCTTAAATGGTGGTACCCCCAGCCAGACAGTATGTATCAATAATGCCATTGCTGCATTTACATTAAATATCAGTGGCGGCGCAACTGGCATAGCACCGGCACTTAATTTACCTGCCGGTGTTGGTGCTTCATTAGTTGGCAATATTATAACCATTGCAGGCACACCATCAGTTGCGGGTATATTTAATTATACAATTACCACCACCGGTAACAGTTGTATACCCGCTGTTTATACCGGCACCATTACTGTTACAGAAGATGGCACACTTACCCGTTCATCTGCCGCAGGCACAGACGCACAGGAGCTTTGCCGTAACAGCAGCCTTACCGATATAACTTATGTTTTTGGCGGAAGCGCTACCGGTGTAACCGTAACCGGTCTGCCTGCCGGTGTTACCTGGTCAGTTACCGGCAACACAGTTACCATTACCGGTAGCCCTACAGTTTCTTCGCCTGCAGCATTTACCTATACCGTTACTACACTGGGGCCTTGTGTAAAGCCTGATCTTAGCGGTACTATATTAGTGAATGCCTTACCTGACGCGGCATTTACAAATTCGGCACCCAGGTGCGAAACAAGGGTGATCAGTTTCAGCGATGCTTCTACTGCAAATGTGGGTGTTTTAGACCTATGGACATGGGATTTTGGCGATGCCTCTCCCGGCAGTGCTTTACAAAACCCAACACATGTATACGCAGTTGCAGGTGCTTATACCGTAACACTTACCGTAAGAAATAGTAAAGGCTGTATCAGCAACCCCATCTCATCTGCAGTAATAAATATTGATAACAGGCCACTGGCGGGTTTCATCATTCCGGAAGTTTGTTTGAATGACAGCTATGCCCAGTTTATTGATACCAGTAAACTTTCAAATGCCGCCATCAACAACTGGGAATGGAATTTTGGAGACCCTGGTTCGGGTGCTTTAAATACTTCAACATTACAAAACCCCACACACAGTTATGCTGCAGTTGGCAATTATGATGTTCGCTTAATTGTATGGAACGATGTAAAAGGTTGCAGGGATACCATAATACAACCATTATTTATCAACGGCAGTTTTCCGGTTGCCGGTTTTAATGTAAATAACCCCGCTGCACTTTGTGCAAACGATTCGGTTGTTATTGCGGAAGCCTCCACTGTTTTCCCCGGTTCTATTTCAAAAATTGAAATTTACTGGGACAATGTAAATGCACCCGGTGTTTTTCAAACAGATAACTCACCATTTACAGGGAAGATCTACAAGCATTTGTATGCAAACTTTCAAACCCCCCTTACCAAAACATTTACCATCCGCTACCGGGCTTATTCCGGCGGTGTTTGTGTGAATGATAAACTGGACAACATTATCGTTCATGCGGCACCGTTAGTTCAGTTCAATAATATGCCCGATACCTGCTTACTGGTCACACCGTTCCAACTCACACAGGCCAGCGAAATTGGTGCTGTACCCGGTACCGGTGTTTATAGCGGCCCGGGGGTTTCTGCATCCGGCATATTTAACCCGCAGGCTGCAGGTGTGGGTACGCATACGATCACCTATACTTTTACTTCAACAGCCGCCGGCTGTGTTGACTACAAGACCAATACCATTACCGTGCTGGATACAGCCCATGCTGCATTTAGTTTTGTATCGCCCAGTTGCGAACAGTTACCCACTTCATTCACCGATATTTCTACAGCTCCCCCAACAGTAACCATCAACAATACTGTTTGGGATTTTGGGGATCTGACGCCTGTGGAAAACCATGCACCCGGTTCTACATTCGGGCATTTGTTTCCGGCCCCCGGAACTTATACGGTAACCATGTATAATGAATCGGCTGCCGGTTGCCGAAGTACGGCTATTAGCAGGCAGGTTACCATCGATCCCAATCACAGTATCTCATTAACCTCTGCCAATAATATTCAAACACGTTGTATAAATAACAGCATTGCCCCCATCCTGTATAACCTGGCAGGTGGTGCAACGGGAGTTACCATTACAAACCTGCCACCCGGTGTATCCTATACCGTTACAGGCAATACGGTTACCATTTCAGGTGCTCCAACTTCTACGCTGAATTCGCCTTATAATTTCAGTATTCAAACTACAGGCAACACCTGTGTAGTTGCACTGGCCATTGGTACTATCACTGTTGAGCCGGATCATACCATTGCTTTCAGTGCAGGCGATACCACGCAGTCTGTATGTGTAAACACACCTATCATTCCAATTGTGTACAATATTGGCGGCGGTGCAAACGGAGTTACTGTTGCAAACCTGCCTCCCGGTGTAGTGTATACGGTTTCAGGCAATACGGTAACCATCAGCGGTTCGCCCACCACAACAACCGGCGGACCCTTATTCCAATACGCTATACAAACAACGGGCAATACCTGTATTAAAGCAAATGCTGCCGGCGAAATAAGAGTGAACCCGTACCCTGTTTCAAACTTTACATGGGATAAACCGGGTTATTGCGTACCCAATGCGATCGTAAAATTTACCAATACCTCTGCTATGCCCGATGGAAGCCAGATGACCTATGACTGGAATTTTGGTGAACCTTCCAGTGTATTGAATAATGTGTCTACACTTGTTCATCCATCGCATTGGTATGCTACCGAAGGGCCTTTTAAAGTAAAACTTGCATCAAAAAGTATGGCGGTGCTTAATGGCAATGTAATAGGTTGCCTGCATGATACTACAATAGACCTGGTTACCATTCATCCGCAACCCATGGCAAACTTTATACAGAGCCAGCCCGGCGCATGTTTAGGCGATGTGGTAAGGTTTACAGATAAATCATTACCGCTGGATGGTATTACAACCAATTGGTTTTGGGATATGGGCGACGGAACAACTTTCGACATACCCAATTTTACATACACACATGCCGATACACTGGACTATAACATACGGTTTTATATAGTTAACAGTCATGGCTGCAACAGCGATACCATCAACAGGCCATTTAAGGTTTATCCCAACCCTACCGTATATGCAGGCGAAGATAAAATGATATTACAGGGTGCACGGGTAATTTTTGCGCCTGTTACAACAGGTGTTGAGCTTCAATATTTATGGACACCCAATCTGTATTTACTGAACGGCAACAGTACCATAAAAAATGCAGTGGCTTTGAACGTGCAGGAAAGCATTACCTACACCCTGGTGGTTACCGCACGGGGTGGTTGCCAGCGCAGGGATGAGATTTATATTCAAGTGCTGAAACAACCGGTAATTCCAAATACTTTTACGCCTAATAATGATGGCATCAACGATAAATGGCTCATCACTTACCTGAATGATTACCCTGAGTGCCAGGTAGAAGTTTTTACACGTGGCGGCCAACTGGTATTTAAAAGTGTAAAAGGATACCGCATTCCCTGGGATGGTATGAGAAATGGTAAGCCCCTGCCTGTTGACACTTACTATTATATCATTGAACCCGGTTTTGGAAGAGACCCGATCACGGGTTATATCACGTTGATGAAATAATTTTAAGGCGGCGTATTGCAAAATCTGTACCAGCTGTTTCATTCGTGTTCATCAGTGTAAATGACTTTTATTTCCTACATACAATTAGTTAAAACAGCACCTAACCAAAAATATCCCAATTAATATTTTTATATGAAAGATGATGACCTGAACGATCTGCCCAAATGGGATGACCATGAGTTTGATGATGAAGATGAAGAAGGTGAAGGATGGAAACCCAATGAGACAAAAGCCGCCTGTAAGGCTATGTACCAGCAATGGGGCACCGTAATGATAGTGCTGAAAGCAGCATTCGACAGTTTACAGGAGCCCACAGACGGTGATCCTCTGAATAAGGAAATGATGGAAGACCATGTAGCCATGATCATGGGTGATGCATACCAGGTGGCTGTTAAGATCAAAAGCTCAGAAGCCGGCTTGTATACTATACGCATGGAAAACGCCGCAATTATCAGAAAGAATGCACAGTTCATAAAATTATCTACCAACACTTTTATGCTGGAAGGTATGATGGAACCACAGCACCGTCAGGTAATCCGTGATGAGATAGATCATTTCAGGGAACTGTTTAAAACATGGGTAGCCACTTTTAAAAAAGATGAATTTGAGGATGAATGGGGCTTGTTTATTTAAAGGTTGTCACCGCTTCCCTACTGGCAAAGCTTTATCGCATCAGTGCCCTTACTGCACATCTGTATCTTATTTATTTTTCCGGCAGCGTTATAATATAAGATCAGCGTACCATATCCCATCTGAAATGCATCCCAGGCTGCATCTTTTAATTTTGGGTGGCCCAGTATACCAAAGAGGCTGCTACGGCTGGCTCCCATCAATGCCGGTGTTAACTTTCCTTTAAAATTTTCGCCTATTTCAATATACTGTCTGCCGGTATAAAAATTTATACTTTTCTCAGGATAAAAAACCCCTGCACAAACAGTGATGGAATCTTTTTCAATAATGCTGCTGAAACAGGGAAACTTTGTTTTTACTTCAATAATAGCCGACTTGGGAACCAACTCGTTAACACTGCCGGCCAATATATCAACTGTAAAAGGCGGACAAACGGGAGTTGCATTTAACTGTGCATTGGCCATATAAGTGCTTATGCTGAAAGCAACAATCAGGAGGAAGGTTTTCATATTCATTCGATATAAAATAATAAGTATAAAAGTTATAGGAGTGCAAGATACAGCAAATACCCTGCTAACTATTTACTTCCCCTAAGTAAGAAAAAAAATACCTTATTATTTAACATTTGCCGGCCGGTAATACCCTACAGGGAAGTGGACTCCAGACTTTTAATTACATAATTAATTGACCAATCAATTAATCACTTTGTTGTTGAGTATATTTGTAAACGCTTCCTTTACTGTGGTTAAATAATTTTTTATGTGGAGAGTATTTTTTTTTCTTGCTTTATTAGTTGTTAGCGGCTTATGGTGTACCAACAAAATAAACAGTACAACAGGAAGTAAGCCTGCCACCCCCATCACCGATACCAGTTTCAGCAGGGCAATAAAAAATTATACCAACTATTGCGGAGGCTGCCATGGCGAAAAACTTGATGCCTTTGTTAACCGGAGCTGGAAACATGGCAGCACCCGCAAGGATCTTTTTACAGCCATTAAAAAAGGATATGCGGAGGAAGGCATGCCTGATTTTGATATCACTTTCACCGATGAAGAAACTTATGAGTTGGCTGATTATATACTTAACGGTATTAAAAACCTCAAGCGCTAAGATGTAGGGCAAGGAGCAACCCGAACTTTAGCTGAAATCTTCAATGAACCACGGTAGGATGTGCTGTGTAAAAGGCAATATAACCCGGTTTTGAAAGTGACTTCAAAGATTTCAACAAACTTAATTTAAAACAATAATATCCATCGCCTGCCTTTTATCGGCACTTTCCCAACGGTAGCGGATGGTATAGCCTTTGGTCCGGTCTGTTTTAAGCCGAAAGGGGATCTTGATCGTTGCATTCACATTACCACCTTCCATAGCACCACCCACTTTTTTTAAAAGTATCTCTTTTATTTTTACTTCTTTATAAGTAGAATCGTACACCCAAAAATAATCTTTACCCTGCAGCATACTAACAACATCGGCACCGGCAATCTTTGAAATATCCATACTGAGATAAGCCATTTTTGACTCGGCTTTTACAGTAGTGTCTACAGAAAAAGCAACACTTTTAGGTTTAAAATCAGTACTCATAAAGATAGAACCGGGTGGAGTTTTAATGGTTTGAACAGCTTTGGTGAGATAGATCGTTTCCTTTGGATACGAAATGCTGATTGGATAGTCAAGCCTTAATTGTTTTTTCCCTTTCAGGTCATATATACGTATCCGCACAAACGCTTTTGAATTGGGTTGAATAACCCCTTCGGCAATACCAAACTTTAAACTTACCTCCTTTAATTCTTTGGCAGTAAATCCTTTGGTTTCATTTTGAAATAAAAGATTGGGAATAGTTCTGAGCAATTCTCCTTTGGAAGATATCAGGGTATACTCAGCCCCTATAAAAACATTTTTTTTCTTATCGGCAACAAAACCGGTTGGTTGCCCAAGGGTTATTTCTATTTCCTTGTTCAGGGGTATCCTGTTACCATAAACATGTTCTCCGTTTATTTTAACAGCAATTGAATTTGACCATATGCCCTCGTTATAAAACTGCATGCCGGTTAATGGAAACATCCCCTTTTTTTGAGCTGCGCAAAAAGGCATGCACAAAAAATAACCAACTGCAGCTAAGAAAACTGATTTGAACATGATGATGGTTGTTTTTCTAAAGATAAGGTACATTTCATTATAAAGGTTTTACAGGTAGATAAAGAAATTATCAACCGCTTTCGGTTTACATACCGTGTTTTAGTATAAAAATTAAAAAATCCACTTTATATTGTAATTAATTTATCTGCACATGATATGCGTAAGTATTACCCCTTGCTGCTGCTGACCATATTTATTATTACACCCAAAAAAAAATGTATGGGCCAGATCGTAAATATGGAGAGTCAGCGTTACCAGACAGACACTACCGGCTGGGCAGGTACAGCAGGCGGCAATTTTGCCTTATCCAATTATGGCCAGAAAGTATTTGCTGTAAATGCCCATGCACACGTGCAGTACAAATCTAAAAAAAGCCTGTACCTGTTTTTGGGTGGTTATGGTTTTTTAAAGGGTGATCAGCAATCTTTTGTTGACCATGGTTTTTTACATTTTCGCTATAACTATAAACTTACAAAAACAGTTCGGCTGGAAGCATTTACACAGGTTCAGCAAAACGTGATAACGAAGATACAGTACAGGTACCTGTTTGGTGCTGGACCCAGGTTTAAGATACTGGGCCTTGAAAAACTGCGGATCTATGCCGGCACTTTACCCATGTATGAAATAGAAAAAGAGAAAGACAGGCCAAAACCTTTATACGACTGGCGTTTAAGTAATTACCTTTCCATTACCTGGGTACCCAATAAACAAACCGAACTTACAACCACTACCTATTACCAGCCGGTATTGTTTGATATTGGTGATTACCGGTTGTTAAACCAGAGTTCATTAAAAGTAAAAGCAGGCAAAAAAATAGCAGTTGCCATCAACTGGAATTACCAGTACGATGCATCCCCGGCAGCAGGCATTGTTACCGATACGTACAACTTTAGTACAGGTATTGAAGTGGAGTTATAAAATAAAGAAATTATTAAAAATGTACGCATGAAGCAGGGTAGAAAAAAATTCTTAAAACAATTGGGAGCCGGTTTGCTGGCTGCAGGATTACCAACAATAGCGCATGTTGCCAATGCTGCTGAAACCCATATTGATGTAAATGATTTTACAGATGATGGTCTACCTGATAATGAACGATTCTGGAAACGTATTGCCCGGAAATACTACAACGTTGCGGATGACCATATTAACCTGGAGAATGGTTATTATGGTATTCAACCCAAACCTGTATTGCATGCTTTTCAAAAAAATATAGTTACCGCCAATGAACAGGCTGCGAGGTTTGCCAGGAAAGATTACCCGGGTATTGCATCTGTTGTTAAAAAAGAACTGGCTGCATTTTTAGAAGTATCCGAGGAAGAGATCATCATTACCCGCAATGCAACTGAAGCATTGAATATTGCCATACAGGGTTATCCATTTAAACCGGGCGATGAAGTGTTGCTGAACCAGTTGGATTATTTCAGCATGGTTGAAACTTTTAAAATGCTTGAAAACAGAGGGCTGTTGAAAGTAAATACTTTTGATATGCCGCTGCTGCCACTAAGTAATGATGAAATTATAGAACAATACCGAAAGCTGATAACTGCAAAAACAAAAGTTATTTTACTTACGCATGTCTCCAATATCAACGGCTTAATAATACCTGTTACTGAAATTGCCGCCATGGCAAAAGCAAAAGGCATTGATACCATCACTGACTCTGCACATGCATTGGGGCAAATACCCTTCAGTCTGCCGCAACTGGGATCTGATTTTGTTGGTTTTAATCTGCATAAATGGATTGGCAATCCGGTTGGTGCAGGTGTGCTGTATATTAAGAAGGAACGGATAAAAGAAATGAAGCCTTTATATGGTGATGTGGCCGCAGCAGAAAACAGCATAAACAAACTGGCGCATTTTGGCACCACGCCTTTTGCTGTGGTGATGACCATCCCGGACAGCCTGGCTTTTCACCGGATGATGGGTATAGAAAAAATATCAAAGAGATTAGATTACCTGAAAACCACCTGGCTTAATGCAGTTAAAGATCATCCGAATGTTGAAGTGGTTACACCTGTAAATTTATCAGCTGCCATTGCCTCATTCCGCATAAAAAATAAAACAGCCGCTGAAGTAGCAGATCATTTATTTAAGGAACATAAAATTTTTACGGTGGCCCGCCAACTGGGTAAACAAGGCTGTGTAAGGGTTACGCCCGGTATTTACAACAGCGCTGCGGATGTACAAAAATTAGCGGATGCAATTAAGTTGTTGGCTGATCAGTAACCCGGGCCAATCCCCTGCCACCTGTAACAAAATTGTATACTTTAGGCAGTAGCCTGCGCAGCAAAGCGCCAACAATTACAGCACCTGCAATTAAACACAAAGGCAGTACAACAAAAGTAATCATGCGGTATGCATACCAGTTACTGAACTGCATAAAAACAGCTTTGGTAGCATATACTACAAGCGGGGCATGTAACACATAGATCATAAATGAAAAAGCGGATAACCAGGCAAACCATTTTTTATTCATAAACCATTTTACCAAAGCATTACAGCCATACCAGGCGCATATCAAACCACTTAATACGACCAGCTTATGCAGCAATAACAACAAAGGTTCAACACCACTAAACGGAACCTGAAAAGCAAGCCATGTTTTACCAATGGAAAAGAAAATAAAAACAAGCAACCATATTTTGGGTTGCAGCCATTTACCGGGTGTATCAATATTAAAATTTGTTTTCTGCATCCATATACCCAAAGAAAAAAACAACAGGCCCTCGCCTTCTATCAACACAAAACCAGCGGTAGCAAGCCACAATAAAACAGCAATGGAAAAGAAGATCCATTTACCGATGCGGTGCATGACACACCAGCGCAGTAAAGGATAGGCCAGGTTATATATAAGCAATACCCTGATGAACCAGAGCTGGTAAGATACCGGGAAAAATATCCAGCGTGCCAATACTTCGTACCAATGATACTGATGTAATAAAGTTCTTGTTTCATCCAGTTGCATCATGTGCGTTTCTGCAACCACATTGCTGGTGTATGGAAAAAATTCGAGTACAAACGTAAGCAGCAAACCAACAGCACTCCATATAAGATAAGGATACAACAAAGTTTTTACTCTTTTCCCGGCTCTTTGCTTATACGGTTTGTGATCACTCATCGCAAACAAATAACCTGATATAATAAACAGCATGGGAATACGAAAACGGAATATGCCATTAGCAAGCCAGTATTCAGTAAAACCGGTGACCGTCATTGGTTCGCCGGGTATGGTCCAGGGCTGTAGATAGCCCTGGTTTAAATTATACCCATGTACAAACACCAGTAAAAACATGGAGACGAAAGACCAAAACCTGAATTTTTGAGAATTAAATGCTGTTAACACGTGCTATACCGTTTATTTAAATAACCAATAAGGGTTATAAAAATAATGATGAAATGTTACTTATCCATAAAAATACCCTCCACCAGCAGCTGGTGTAATTGTAGATAGTGATTTTGGGCTTTGGCAGTTACCCTTTTACGAGTTTCCGGGTAACCGATCCGCCGGCTGTAAACAGTTTAAACAAATACATCCCTTTGGGTAAATTGTTGTTTAAAAAGATCTTGTTTCCGATAATATTGGCTGCTTGATACACTTGTTTACCATTCATATCAAACACCTGTATTTGCTTTATGGGTTCAGTTGAATATACTGATACATAATTGGTAAATACAGTAGGTGCAATGGTAATTTGCGGGCCGGTTTTAGTTACAGTAAGCTTTGCAATTTCGCTGTATTTAATGCGCCCGGTTTTATCAGTAATTTTTAAGCGGTAATAAATATATTTTGAAGAACCGGCATTTACAACAGCATTCACATCAGTGTAATTATAGGTGTTTATTGTATTGTTTTTTGCCGGCAGGGATGTTACCGGTGAAAAAGCTGTACCATCATAACTTCTTTCCAGCAAATAATTATTGATATCTACTTCATTTGATGTACGCCAGTTTATTAATGCATCATTGTCTTTTTTAATGGCAGTAAAATTAACCAGGTTAACAGCCAGCGTAGCATTAAAGGGTCCTACTATTTCAAAATCATCAACCATGAAACCATCGGCAGCGTAACTTCCTGCCCCATAACCTGCAGCTACTGATAACACAAAACGGAATGCCACATAAGGCTGACCTACTACTGCTGGAATTACAGATGCTGCATCCAGATTAAATGTACACAGCGTATTATTAGTGTTTAAAGTCCAGCCATATCTGTCAGGAAATACAATCGCATCAATTGGGCACCCTGTGGCAGGTCCTCTATTATACCAATTGGTTGCAGCAGGATCAGCATTTACACCCAGCCTGTTCCAGGTTAAACCTTTATCAAGCGAATACTGTACTTGCACAGCAAATGGTGCATTACAACCTACAATTTCCATACTACGCCTGAAACGAAGTTGATAACCACCGGCAGCAGAAAAATTATAATTTGGTGTCATAAATGCACTGGAGTAAGTACCCGAAGTAAGATCGGCATCAAGGTCTGTTTTCCATACATTAACCGGGGAGTTCACAGTTGTGAGGAAATTGGTAGGAACCCCTCTCTCCCATTTATCGGTGCTGCCACTTATACTCATAGAACCAAAATCATTGGCATTGCTTTCGAAATTACCGCCCTGTGCCAGTGTGTAAGGTGTACCCCTGTTGGGCAAAACATGTATATAGGCTGTCTTGGTTAAAGAAGATGCACCACTGTTGATGGTAAGGGTCACCGTTTTCTTTCCGGCAGTTGCATAAGCATGGCTGGGGTTTTCTGTAGTGGAAGTATTTCCGTCTCCAAAAGTCCAGTTCCAGGATGTACCCTTATATGAGCTACTGGTAAAACTTACCGGCACACCCTGGTAGGTGGTAACCTTATCTGCTGTAAACAAAGCAATAGGTGTTGTAAAAGCATCTGAAGAAAACATACCACGGCCATGTGTAGCTGCAATCATAAAATTATCCGAAGTGCGTAATTGAAGCATATCCACCCGTACATTGGCAAGGCCGCTGTTGCTGGGACCCCAGTTGGTAGCACCTCCGATTAAATTATCGGTGCTCCATACACCCAACTCTGTTGCCACTACTGCCTGGTCGCTGTTTGCAGGGTTGAACAAAGCCCAGCGTATAGGCATATCCGGTAGATTGCCTTCCACACTGGTCCAGCTGGTACCGCCATTGTACTTTCCCAAACGCTGTTAACACCATAGTTGGAAAAAGTGACCAGTAAATGATTGTCGTTTCCGGTTTCCACTTCAACACAGCTTACATAAGCACCCAGCGGCAGCCCGGTATTGATAAGCGTTGTAGTTGGTGCTCCGGTGTTTGCATTATCAACCCTTACTACCCTGCCATTATCAATACCAAAGAAAACACGGTTGGCCGTATTGGGCGAAACCTTTACTGCAGATACATTACCGCCACCAAAATTTGCTACTGCTACAGATGCAAACGTGCCGCCGGTTTGTGGGTCATCCCAACGCTTGTAAGTACCGGTGGTATTGCACATGTACATCAGGTTATTGACATCATCATAGTCTGTTGGACTGATAAAATTACCTCCTCCGGTAGTTATGTTTGTCCAACTGGAACCTCCATCCGTAGAGCGGTAAAAGTCGTTATACACATAAGAGGTAAACTGGAACTGCGGCTGATTCTGGTCAATATGGCAAAAAGCCCCATCACCACCTGTTACTTCAACTGTATTCTGCAAAACAGGTTGTGTAAACTGATGGCTTCCGTTATCCTGTGTGCCACCAAGTGCGTAACTGGTTAAAGCAGTTGGATGCAGGGCACAGGCATAAAACTGTGATGTGATATAATTGGCTCCTTTATCAGTTATCGTTGGTGCTGCCACATCTGCATTGGCAGTACGAAACACGCCGCCATCATTGGTAAAATAAGCAATGGAAGAACTGCCGGGCCTGTAAACAATATTATGCTGATCGGCATGGGAATATGGAAAACCAAATCCTCCATACCAATGGCTTATCTGGGTCCAGGTACCTGCCCCATCTGTTGATTTAAACAGGTCAATTCCTCCTACCAACAATACATCCCGGTTGTTGGGATCAACGGCAATGGTAAGGTCATACCAGGCCTGGCCCCTTGAAAAATCTCCTGCCGGAATACCGGGATCAGCATCGGCAGGTTCAGTTCGGGATGTCCAGGTTGTGCCTCCGTTTTGCGTTCTTAAAATTCCATTTACCACATTGCCATTCTCTACCAAAGCATATACATAATTGGCATCACTGGGCGCACAGGCCAGTTCCACCCTTGATAAAGTAATGGGAACAGTTTGCGCTGCACTCCAGTTAGCTCCAGCATTCACTGATTTATGAATTGAACCATTCAAGGTGGCATACACATCGCCATTGGCTGCTATATCTACATCATAACTTAAATTACTGGCCGCACCGGTTATACCCAAACCCGTACCCAATACTTTGTTCCAGGTAGTTCCGCCGTTTATTGAACGCTGTAACCCTCCCGAACTGGTAGCTACCATAACAATACCCGAATTGTTTACAATGATTTTATTGCAATTATTAAATGTGGCGTTGTTTGTTGAAGGCAGTTGTGCCCAGGTTGTACCACCATTGGTTGTTTTCCAAACGCCCAGCCCACGAATGGCATCGGCATTAAAATACCCTTCTTCGCCGGTACAGAAATACATGATCTGTGTATTGGAAGGATCTTGTGCAACAGAAGTTATTGCAAGATTGCCAAAAAAATCATCAACCGGGGCCCAGTTGGGTTCCGATGCCGTTATATCGGTTGTTTTCCATAAACCTCCTCCTACACTGCCGGCCCAAATGGTATTGCCGGTAGATTCATTGGCATCAATCAACAAAGCGCGGGTTCTTCCTCCCAGATTTTTAGGGCCAAGTGTTTTCCAGTTAACACCCGCTATTACCGCATTATTCTGCGATTGCCATAACTGGTCTCGGTATTCTTTTGCTTTTATTAAACGGTCGGTTGGTACATATCCTAAAGCCGGGTCTTTCATCATCAACAGGTCACGTTCCCTGCGTTCTTTCTGGCCTTCTTTTTCTTTTGGCAGGTTTTTGAAATTATTGATGTGTTGGCAGGACAGGGTAATGATGCTACAGATAAGGAAAGTCGATATTTTACTAAAAGGTTTTCCCATATTGGAAATAAGCATAAACATATTTTTTTAAAATTAAATATTTTTGCTTAATCAAAGCAACATTATAAATCAACATCTGTTGATAACCTGACCATACTGCTTTACGACACCAGGATTACTTTTAAAACGCTTTTGGGTGTATTTTAGTGTATGCAAAATAATACCACAATTCAGGATTTACTTGGTCAAACAGATATTTACCTTATTGACCAGATCATGAAAGGCCGGTACCAACCCGGTGACCAGCTATTGGATGCCGGATGCGGCTACGGAAGAAACCTGCATTGGTTTTTGCACAATGGTTTTAATATAAAAGGTATTGATATCAGCGAGGTTGCTATTGAGCAATTAAAAGATATATACCCCGATTTGCAGGCAGGTAGTTTATTGGTTTCTTCACTTGAAAACGTCCCTTTTGCCGATAACCATTTTGATCATATTATTTGCAGTGCTGTATTACATTTTGCTGAAAGTACGGCTCAATTTAATTTGATGCTTTCAGAAATGGTGAGGATATTAAAACCAGGTGGGAGTTTATTCATCCGTATGACATCTGATATCGGTATTGAAACTAAGGTTGAGTTAATTGGCAATGGTGTTTTCAAAATACCGGATGGATCAACGCGGTTTTTATTGACCAGACAATTGCTGGATGCATCTGTCCGGCGACATAATCTTTCTCTTATAGAGCCTTTAAAAACGGTTAATGTAGCTGATATACGCTGTATGAGCACTTTGCTTTTACAAAAAACTAAATACTACCATTTTAACCATACATATAATTTAGAATTACAAGTGAGCCGTTCTGGTATTTTTAATACTACATTTGCCGCATGAAAAAAATAACAGCAACCTTACTTTCCTTATTTGTAATAACGGCAGTAACTGCTCAAACAGCTATTAAACTGGAAGAGGTGAGTAAACATATTGGAGATAGTGTTACGGTTTGCGGCAAAGTAGCCGGTATGCGGTATTTTGAAAATTCAAAAAACAAACCAACCTTCTTAAATATCGGGGCCAATCATCCAAACCAGTCGCTTACTGTGGTAATTTGGGAAACTGCAAGATCACTTTTTACCAGTAAAGTTGAAGACCTTATGGATAAGGAAATATGTATTACCGGCCGCATCATTCTATATAAAGAAAGGCCTGAGATCATTATAGAAAGACCTGATCAGATCGTAGTACAGTAATTTGGAAATTTATTAATTCCGAACATAAAACTTCACCGCATTGGCAATGACGATTGTAGCGCCGCTTTTCATGCTGCCACTGAATTGCTCTGCTGAAGAATAATACGTGAAATGATTACTGCCAATACTCTTTATCTTACCACGAAAGGCTTTGTCCTCAAATGCACCATAATAAACAATGGATGTTGGTCCCACTCCTTTTAGTTTACCACGCAGTCCTTCATTTTCGTAAGAGGCATACCACTGAATAGCTTGCTGGCCAATGTTTTTCAAACTGCCCGCCATGGCCTTATCATCAAAAGCAAGATAATAATCCATGTTCAACGATCCGATGCTTTTTAGTTTACCCCTTAAAGATTCAATTTCGTAAGATGGGTAATAACTGAGTAAAGTTCTGCCAATGTATTTAATCTTGCCCCGTAAGGCCGCATCGTCATTTTCTGTATAATACTCTATCCTGCCCACATAAGGCTCCAGGTAATCATTGTAATTTTCCTGGTAACCAATAAAACGGTCAAAGCCCCATTTACTGATCTGCCCTTCTTTAGTAAGATACACCTGTATATTTTCATCCAGTCCTACCACAATATCAATGCCACCTGAGGTTAGGTTAATTTTAGAAATACGCTGACTGAAAACAGTCATACAAAAGACGAGACCAATTGCTGCTAAAAATATTTTTTTCATAAAACGCCACCTGGGTATTTAGAACATAAAGATACACAACAAAGGAAATATAAAAACCAGTTTTATCTGCCATGATGGATTAGTTACTAATTTTACAATGATAGAATTACCCCTTCTTAAAATGTCTTAAATTAACACTATGCTCAAACTTTTTACCATAATTACCTGCCTGTCCCTGGCTGCATGCAATGAGCCTGCATACAAAAATCCGCATATTGTTATTGAAACCGGGTTGGGCGATATTGAAGTAGAACTTTTCCCCGACCAGGCACCAAAAACGGTAGCTGCCTTTTTATCTTATATCGATTCAGGGTTTTACAACAACACTTCTTTTTACAGGGTGTTAAAAACCGAAGAACTGCCCTCGGCAACCAATACCGGAATTATCCAGGGTGGCATGTGGCAAACAAATCCTGCAAAAAAAATAACTATACCAGGTATAGTGCATGAAACAACAAATCAAACCGGGTTAACACATCAATCGGGTACTATTTCGCTGGCGAGGCTGGCACCCGGCTCGGGCAATACCGAGTTTTTTATCTGCATCGGCGATCAAAGCCCGCTTGATGCCGGACGAAAGGGAACCGAAGACGGACAAGGCTATGCAGCTTTTGGAAGCGTATTTAAAGGAATGGATATTGTTAGGAAAATACAGGCAAAGAAAAGCCATGGCGATAAATTTGATGAAAAGATTGCAATAACTAAAATATCCCGGTTTTAAGTATTTTCCTGTTTTTTACCGCTTTTCTTAAACATTTTGAAATTATTGCTGTTAGTGTAAAAAACAAAAAATAATTACATGTTTAAAAATATGAGAAAATATCTGCCAACCGTTCTTTTTTTACTTGCAGCCATTATATTGCTGAACGCTTGTTCTTTCAGTGCAAAAACGAGTGAATCCTACTACAAAAAAGCCTCATCAAAAAGTTACGACATGGTTGCAGTACCCGGCGTACCGTTTACAGAAACCGGCTGGGACAGTACCATGAAAGCAAGGGTATACTGGTCTAAACATTTATTTGATAAGGGCATTGCTAAAAATATCATGTATTCGGGTTCATCCGTATATAGCCCCTATTATGAAGCGGAGATCATGGCATTATATGCAGTAGCTATAGGAATTCCAAAAGAAAACGTATTCACCGAAACCAAAGCAGAACACAGTACAGAAAATTTGCATTACGTGTTCCAGAAATCAAAAAAAATGGGATATACCAATATTGCACTGGCAACAGATCCATTTCAGGCAAAGCAACTTAGAAGATTTGCAAGATTAAGAATTGGTGAAAATACCGGTATCATACCGATTGTATTTGATACGCTCAGAATTATGCAGCCATTTATGACTGATCCACAAATAGATTATAAAAAAGCGTTGAATAAAGATTTTGTTCACATAAAATCAAGGGAATCTTTCTGGAAAAGACTAAGAGGTACTATGGGAAAAAATATTGATTACAATGCTTATTGATGATCCGTGTGTTTTACTTTACTGCAAAAGTTACTTCGTTATTACCCCATAATACAGTAATAATTCCAGCGTCGCTTATTTTATAGATCAGCTTCTCTGCAAATGCAGCAGCCTTTCCTGCAGTTAATGGAACTCTTAACACATCGTCTGTTTCCTTATATTTAAAAGCACCCCATTGGTCCCAGGTTTTGTTAAATATAATTGTCCAGGTTGCTTCCTTTACCAGGATAAAAAAGCCGTATTTGCCTTTCGGTAAGTTCTTTCCTTCTACCAGTATATCCTTATCCGTTTCAAAAACGGTTGCCTCATTGGCGCCTGCACGCCATACCTTACCCGGTATGGGTTCCAGGTCGTCACCAATCGTTCTGCCCTTTACAGATGGCTGGCTGTAAGTGATGGCAACGGTGGTTTCTCCCAGTTTTTGAGAGGCTGTTACTGGCGGACTTGGCCGCATTGATTTATCTTTTTGTGCCTGTACATGCAATCCCGTAAGCAGGAATAAAATCGTCAGGGCTGATAAAAAAATCTTTTTCATATATCCTTTATTTTTGTTTGTAAGATAATTTATTTAAAATCTAAGTTGTGATTAATGCACAATTACGCTTATTACTTTTTTTCCTGTACCTGAAAATCTATCTGTTTATTTCCCCATAATAAACTCACTATACCATCTGCACTGATGCTATAGGTCAGTTTTTCGGCAAATACTTCAGGCTTACCCCCTCTTACCGGCACCCTGAAAATATCATCTTCCTGCCGGTATTTAAATGCTCCCCATTGATCCCAGGTTTTATTAAAAATGAGGTTCCATGATTTGCCTCCCTGCTGCAAAATAAAAAAACCGTATTTACCTTTTGGCAGTGTTTTTCCTTCTACCAAAACATCCTTATCCACTTCAAAAACGGTTGCTTCATTGGCACCGGCCCGCCAAATACTGTCTGGTAAAGGCTCCAGATCAACCCCAATTGTTCTTCCATTTACCGAAGGCTGGCTGTATGCAATGGTAATTGTGGTTTCCCCTACCCGTTGCGTTGCAGTAGCCGGGGGGCTCAGCCGTTTTGACTTGTACTTTTGGGTACAGGCAGCTAATGATGTAAGGATCAATAAAATCAAAATAGTTTTTGAAAACAGGTTTTTCATTATGCTGCCGGTTAAGGTTTTAAAATTAAGTGTTTTGGTTCAGTGTTAAAGTAAAAGCGATTAAAAATATCAATCAGGGATCAGCCCAATGGGAAGTATAATTTCCCACCTGTTTTTTACTCCCGGATTGAGCAGGTCTGTATTCAGCAAATGCGAAAAACGCACGCCAATACTTACCGGGAAGGCATTCCATATTTTTGTATCAAAATAGATTTCGGCACCGGTACTGCTGTTGATCACTTCGGTAAGCATATTATTCACCCTTGCCTTAGCATTGGTATAATCATAAAAAGCATTGGCCCTTATACGCTGAAAATAAAGCAGGTTGGCAAAGCCCCAATCGGGATAAACAACGGGCAGTTGATAATTTACACCCAGTTTATACATACGCCTGGTGCTTAAAGCTTCGTACCCACGTGAATAGGAGAATACTTTGCTGAACAGGTCAGGTAAGGTATCACGGTTCTGGTAAGCCGTATTAATTACCAGGCTGTGATTGCGCCCTATACCGGGGAAATAGAACGAGGCATGAGCCACAAATTTGTGGCTGTTGCGAAAATTAAATGCATCCCTGTAGTTGACAGTTAAAGATTGAGCCCAACGTGGATTTACGTGCTGCCTGGCCTGCTGGCTTACGTTACTAAAAGTTAAAAATGCATTCATGTAGTTGATGGCTCTGTTATTAAAGACGTTTTTGCTTACACCGTTGTAATAATATTGCTCCAGGTTATACCCTAATCCAAAGCTTAAAAATTTATTGGTTCTGCCTCCAACAAATCGCAAAGGAATTGAAACTCCTGCTTTTAAAGTTGCCGCATTATAGCTTACTGATTTACCAAATGCGGTATCAACAGTTCTGTTAAAATGGTGCTCAGCACCGGCATTAAGAACAGGAAACCAACCGGCAAATGCTGTATTGAATCCAATGGTATGGCTCCTGTCTGATCTGTTGTAGGTATAGCTTACATTATTTCTGAAACTGCTGAGTATATTATCGCTGAAGAAAGTGTAACCGTATTCGGGATCTTCTGCAACCGGCCGCCAGCTATGAAAATTAAAAAGACGGAATGATTTGCGGTATTTAGTGACCGGATTTTTAATATTACCCCCGGGCTTTTGATCAAAATCAATGTCGCTTAGTGTATTTATGACTCCGGCTCCTGTCATTTGAAACAGTGAATCTGTAAAGAACTTATTGTTTCCCTTTACAAAATTAAGCGCAGGAAATTCTTTCCAGTCAATATTACTTAAATCCAATTTTGCCAAACGATACCCTCCTGCTGAAAATACTGAAAACAAAACTTCTCCCTTTTCATTAGCCGCTGGATAATAAACACCATTAATGTTATTTGTAAGCCTGAATATTTTTTTATCGTTGATGACTACAGCAAATATTTTATCTGCATTTTCATGTGTAGCATTAAAATACACAGTATCGCCTTTTACAAACGGGAATCCAATAACATTAAAAGAGAATGGTGTAAGGTTTTCTATAACACCACTGGTAAGATCTACTTTCACCAATGCCATATTCCCATCTTTATTTCTAACAGCAGATACAGCAGTTGTTGCGTTAACGTACTTGGTTTGTGTAAAAAAAAGCCTGCCGGTATTTGGGATTTTATATATCAGTTTACCGGTTAATACATCAAGTCTGCAAAGGTTATTAGTGCCGTCTATATTTACACTAACAGCAAGTATTTCGGTTCCGGCTACATTAATTTCTGGTGAAAAATATTTTGACTTGTGTGTAATTTGCCTTTGCTTACCTGTATAGATATCAAGCATTTTTATTACACTGTAATCCCTGTTTACCCATCTGGGGTCTGAAGCATATGCTGCATAAACAATTTTACCATTTCTATATGAATAATTATCATCAATTACAATATCTCTCACCCGCAGTTTTGTTTCTTTACCCTTAGAAAGAATATAAAAGACATTTATTTCATTATAGGATTTTTTTGTAACCAAAATACTGTCATCATTTAAATAATATGGTACCTGGTAGTCGATAACATTATTTTTTTTCTCACTCGTAAGATAAATGAATTCCTGAGTAGCTGTAGTAGTAGTATCAGGCAAACATCTTTCTTTAATATACTGAAGGGCATCGTTCCTGAATTGCCTGTATGATTTTCCTGAAAATCTTTCAATGGCCTTGTTAAAAGGATAAAAAACTCCTCTGAAACGTACAGCATCGTTTGTTACTTTGTTCCAAAAATCTTCTCCATATTTTTCATAGCCATAAGCAGTCAGTTTATATCCCAATGCATAATGATCCGGTATAAAATCCCTATAAGACCCATTCCTTAATTTCATCCAGGAATACTTTTTTTCACCCAGCCAAAGTGATTTATAAGCGTTATAGAATGAAGGCAAACTGCCGCGGCCATGTGAACTCACCAATGATTCCTGCCAAACAGCATCGCCTTCAAAAAAATAATCAGGTATGGCAATGCCATTGGCCAGCAGTTGCCCCTCCTGTCCAAGAAAAAAAGAAAATACTTTGGTAAACCCTTTATTAAAATTGCTGAATTGCTGGATATGCCTGTTCTCATGAATGGTTAGATTGTCATCCCAGCGTAAGCTGCCATTTGAGAAACTATTCTGATCAGGAGTCAAATAGAATTCACTCATCACTGGCGCAAGCCTTACATAAGCATTAGGAATAGTGGTTTGATTTTGTAAAATGATGTTCCATTTCTTTTGCCTGCCACCAATTGTCTTGGCCGTTATGTCTCCTAATAATTTTGTTACGTTGGCAATCCTGTTTGCCTGGCTGTCTAAGCCTGCAGGAAAAATAACCCGCGCTTTATCGGTATTAACCTGTTTCCATTTTACCGATGCCGGATTACCGCCAAAATTTTGCGCTGAGAGCGAAAAGTTAAACAGCATACCTATTAAACCAATGTAGATAAATCGCATAAATTAAAGTTAGTTAAAAGATCAATTATGCAGCAAAGAGAAAAGCGAACCTGCTGCGATTCCCCGGTAAAAAACAGATTATTTTCTACCGTATTTCTGATATTAACTACCTGGTACATCCTGCATGTATCAAATTAACCAGCAATCAGCCATAAACAAAAATGCAAATACCAAAATAAGTTTAGTAATTTCGGTTTAAAATTACCTCACATGAAACTTTTTGTTGCCGGCCTGCCTTATGATCTGGATGATGCCGAATTGATGGAAATATTTGAAAAATTTGGAACCGTGGTAACGGCAAGGGTGGCCATGGACAAAGAAACCGGCAAAAGCAAGGGCTTCGGCTTTGTAGATATGCAAAATGCTGAAGAAGGAAGGGATGCCATCGAAAACCTGAAAGATATTTCGCTCGGCAAAAAACCATTGGTAGTAAAAGAAGCCGAAGAGAAAACCGGTCCCCAGGGAGGTGGCGGTGGATTCAGGCCTGGTGGGCAAAATCGTGGAGGCGGTGGCTATAGTGGTGGCGGTAATGGTGGAAGTGGTGGTTATGGTGGAGGTGGCGGTAACCGCAGGGGATACTAATATAATACTTTCTGAAAATATTTTAAACAGCAGCTTTTGTCTGCTGTTTTTTATTGCTCCATTAACTGTAACTTTCTTTCTGAATTTATTAATATGAAAGTAGCATTAACCGGTGCCGCAGGCCATCTGGGCGCTGCCTTATTACAGGAACTTACCAAAAGGAATATTCAGGTTAAAGCATTGATACGTGGAAACGATATCCGTTGCTGCACAGGCTTACCCGTTGAAATTATCAAAGGCGATTTGCATCAACCGGAAACCTTGCCAAAGCTGATGCAGGATTGCGATGTGGTGATCCATTGTGCAGCTTTGATATCTGTTAACGGTGACCCATATGGGCATGTTCATAAAACAAATGTGGAAGGCACCCAACTGGTTGTTGACAATGCCCTTCAATGTGGAATAAAAAGATTCATACAGATCAGTTCCATCCATGCTTTTAAACAGCACCCTTCCCTCGAAGTTTTAACCGAACAGCGTGAACAGGTGGATGAAAAAGCTTTTGCATACGACCGCTCAAAACTGGCAGGACAAAAAATTGCACTGGCAGCAAACAACAAAATGGAAGTACTGGTCATACATCCAACATCCATCATCGGGCCTTTTGATTTTAAACCTTCGCTGATGGGCCAGGTAATTATTGATATGCACAAAGGCCGGTTGCCTTTTATTTTTAATGGCGGATTTGATTTTTGTGATTGCCGGGATGTTGCCCATGCCATAGTAAATGCAACCACCATGGGTGAAGCGGGGCAAGCCTACCTTTTGGGTGGTAAATGGCATAGCCTGAAACAACTCGCTCAGTTTCTATCGGAGGCCTCTTCAAAAAAAATAAACCCGGTTGCATTACCATATGTAGCAGCCAGGCTTGGGTTACCGGTTGTTAAACTGATTGGAGCCTTGCAAAAAAAAGAACCGCTGTATACCATTGAAGCGTTGGAAGCATTGTTTACCGGCAACCGTTTTATCAGCAGCGACAAAGCAAAAGCTGCTTTAAATTATACCAGCCGGCCCTTTGAAGAAACCATTCAGGATACTTTTCAATGGTTTGCAAATAAAGGTTATCTTGACAGGAATTAAAACTGCAAAACCTAACTATTCTGCTTTCGGCTTATGCTTATTCCTTTTTCAACCTACCAGGTAATTTTTTATGTTTGGATAGCCATTGCGGTTTGTATCTTTTTTCTGTTGCTGAAAGTTGTGGCTCCTTATGGCCGCCACAGTTCTGCCAAATGGGGGCCGCTCATTGCCAATCATTATGGCTGGTTGCTTATGGAATTACCGGCCCTTGCCGTTATGGTGTTCTTCTTTGTAAAGAATTTTTCGAACGATAAAACAGCTGTTGAAATTATGATTGGACTGTTTTGCCTGCATTATTTTAACCGTACTGTTATCTTTCCGTTCCGCCTGCATACCCGTGGTAAAAAGATGCCGGTGCTCATTATGTTTTCAGGCGTATTTTTCAATATCTGCAATACTTTTTTATTGGGTAATTATTTTACCCATTTTGCAAAATATGATTCAGGATGGTTTACCGATATCCGTTTTATTACCGGCATCATTTTATTTTTTATTGGTCTTTGGATAAACTGGAAGGCAGATAATATGTTAATTCATCTGCGCAAACCAAATGAAACGGATTATAAAATACCACAGGGCTGGTTGTTTAACCTGGTAAGTTGTCCTAATTTAATGGGCGAATTAATTGAATGGGCAGGTTTTGCAATTCTTTGCTGGAACATGCCTGCACTGGCATTCTTCATCTGGACTGCAGCCAACCTGGTACCCAGGGCCATGGCGCATCACAGGTGGTATAAAAATAAATTTGAAAACTATCCGGCGGAAAGAAAAGCAGTGTTGCCGTATTTACTTTAAGGATTCATGGCTTTCCATTCATCTTCTAAAATGGCCATTTCAACCATGCTTAAATATTCATTGTTGAACCAGAGAATATCCCGGGCAACTCCTTCTATATTGAAACCACATTTAAGATAACAGTTCAATGCCGGCTTATTATTTTCATAAACTCCCAGGCTGATGCGGTGTAAACCCAATTCTTCGAAACCAATTTTTAAAGCTGCTCTTGTCATTTGCTGGCCAATTCCTTTTTGATGACGGTCTGCGTTACCAACCAAGACTCTGCTTATTCTAGATGACCGGTTTTTCCAGCTTAATCCTCCTAAAGAAATATGCCCAACTACAAGGCCGGTTTCAGTATCAACGGCTTTATATACAAAAGCATCAGACTCATTAATGACATTGGTATTTGTTACATACCATTCTAAACTACGCATGGTTAAGGGAAAACTAAATAAGGAGCCGCTCCATTGTATCAACAATTCTTCGCTATCAACCCAATCCATCAGTTGTTGAAAATCGTTTTGTACAAAAGGCTCCAGTTTGATCATATTGCTTCGCTTGCATTTTTCGCAAAGCGAATGTAACACTAAATGGATAAGAAAAGGAAGTTGCCTCAAGGGAGATTTCAACCTTTTAAGCGTATGTTTAATTGCAGGAAGCTTTAAAAAAGGCTGGGATCCCTATTTTAGATATTTATCAAACCAGCTTATAAAATTCTTTTCTTCTGCCTGCATGTCTTTCCAGCCATGCCCGCCACCTTCCTTAATAATAAGTTCGCAGGGCACATTTGCTTCTTTAAATTTTGCTATGATGGATTCAGCCTGTTGTTTGGGAACAAGTATATCCTTATCTCCATGAACTATTATTACCGGGGGATCATCGGAGCTTACAGAATTGATTGGAGATATCTCTTTTGCTATGGCCAGCCTTTTATCGGTATCCGTTATAGAAACATAAGTACCGGTGGTATCATTCCATACTTTAAAATCAAATGCAGCAGCAACCTTTGCAAAAACCAAACCTGCCTGGTTTATTTTGCCCGATGTATTTACCCCCCCATAATTTATAAAATCGGTAGGTGGAAAAAACACGGCTGCAGCCTGTACCCTGCAGGATACTTTATCAACCGGGTCGGAAGATTTTGCATTGGTAATATCATCTGCGGTAGCAATCATTAAAGATAAATGTCCGCCCGATGAAGAGCCGGTGATACCGATCTTATCCGGATCAATGTTATAATCTTTTGCGTTGTATCTAATAAATCGAACAGCTCTTTTTAAATCCACTATTGCTTCAGGAATTGTATACCGGGGTTGGCTGCCAAGCATAACGCCAAATACAGTATAACCATTGTCAATATAAATCTGAAACCACTCGGGGAACCTCATTCTCGATCTTTCGGAAGAAATCCAATTGCCACTTAACACACTAATGATCGCTTTACCATTCGGCTTTACTTTCGGGGTAAGCACCGTCATGGTTAATGCCATGCCGTCTTTCCGGCCGTAAATAATTTCTGCTTTGGAGTAACTTAAGCTGTCCTGTGCTGATGTACTTATAGTAAAAGTAACCAGCAATGAAAGAAGGATGTATCGCATAAAGTATATTTTAAAAGTTTCTGTTTTACTCAAATAACTCCGCCTGTGGATTGGCTGGCAGTTTAGGCACCCACTCCATTTCAATGGATTTATTAAAATCAGCCAGTTTGTTACCCAGGGCCTTCCAACCCATCACATCTACCACTTTACTGATGGTAACTTTAGCCTTACGCACCTGTGCTCCCCTGCCGCTTGGCATGGCCAGTACAGGTTCATCTCCTGTGGTAACTGCTTCCAGGTAATTGCCATCTCCTTCCTTAATAAAGAAAAATTTATTGTGCAGGGTTGATGTTTCAATTTTAAAACGCTTTACACTGTACTGCACTTTTTCTTTGTCAAAGTAAACGGCTGTTATTATTTTTTCTGCATCAAATTTTTCTATCAGCAAAACTTTTTCGGTATCAAAACGCTGCGTCAGTTCCTGGTCGGTTATTTCATAATTACCATCATTGTAAATGACCAGCAACCTGTCTTCGGCTTCAAATTTACCTAAATACTCTCCTTTCTCTTCTGTATTCAAACGCCCAAACTTATTATCAAACCAGAGTTTTTTTGCATCCAGTGTTGAGTTTCCGGCTTCCTTGAATTTTACAGATTTGATAGGATACTTGGTAACCTGGTTACCAATACTTCCCCTGCCTTTAATATCCTGCTCTTCAAAATAAAAATCAAATTCCTTTTTGTGTGCGCTGCAATTGGGACTTAACACAATTTTCACTACTTCCGCCTCGCCATTTGCATTGGCTGTAAAATAATGCACCCTGCTTTTATCCGAACCTTTTGTAAGATCATATTCTTTATCACGGGTAACGCCTGTTACGTTAAACCGCTTGGAAAAACTTACGCCGGTCTTACCATCTACGTAAATCATGTTGTAGGTGGTTCTCTCATCATTTTTCATAAACACCGCTACATGCAGGATATCTTTTCCGATAAATACCTTATCAGAGACCTTCACCACTTTCATGATACCGGCTTTTGTAAATGCAATGATATCATCCAGGTCAGATACTTCCGCAACCAGTTCATCTTTCTTTAAACCGGTGCCGATAAAACCATCAGCAAAATTTGCATAGATCTTGATATTTGCAATGGCAACTGATTTTGCCTGGATAACATCAAACTGTTTAATTTCTGTTTTTCGCTCCCTGCCTTTACCGTATTTCTTCAACAGGTTTTCATAATAAGCCACTGCAAAGTCAGTAAGATTATCAAGATCGTATTTAACCTGTTTAATGTCATCCTCCAGGCCCTTGATCTGCTCGATCAGATCATCAATATCGAGTTTGTAGATACGGCGTACCGGTTTTTCTGTTAGCTTAATGATATCTTCACGGGTAATATCCCGTTTTAGTAATTTTTTGAAAGGAGTAAAAGCCTTGTCAATCGCTTCCAGTACTTTTTCCCATGTTTCATGCTTTTTTTCCAGTTCTTTGTAAATTTTTTCTTCAAAGAAAATTTTCTCTAAGGAAGTGAAGTGCCATTTTTCATACAGCTCTGCCAACTTAATTTCAAGTTCACGCTTCAGCAGCTCTTTGGTATTGTCTGTGGCGGTTTTCAGCAACTCACTCACTTTTAAGAACTGTGGCTTGTCGTTTACAATAACACAGGCATTGGGTGAAATGCTTACCTCGCAATCGGTAAATGCATACAGCGCATCAATGGTAATATCGGGCGAAATGCCCGGCGCCAGTTCAATAATGATCTCTACTTCGGCAGCTGTGTGATCGGTTACTTTTTTTACTTTTATTTTACCCTGGTCGTTTGCTTTTACAATGCTTTCCATCAGCTGCGTTGTGGTAACACCAAAGGGAACATTGCGGATCACCAGTGTTTTTTTATCTACTTCCTCAATAACAGCTCTCACCCTTACTTTACCACCGCGAACACCCTCATTGTAATTGCTGGCATCCATGGTACCACCTGTTTGAAAATCCGGGAATATCTCAAACTTTTTTCCACGTAAATATTTTATAGAGGCATCGATCAGTTCGCAAAAATTATGCGGCAGAATCTTTGTTGCCAAACCCACAGCAATACCTTCGGCTCCCTGTGCCAGCAACAAAGGGAATTTCATGGGCAGTGTTACCGGTTCATTTTTACGGCCATCGTAACTTAATGCCCAATCGGTTGTTTTTGCATTGAAGGCAACTTCCAATGCAAACTTGCTCAGTCTTGCTTCAATATATCTGGATGCTGCCGCTTCATCCCCTGTACGTACATCGCCCCAGTTACCCTGTGTTTCAATCAGCAGATCTTTTTGCCCCAGGTTTACCAATGCATCGCCAATACTTGCATCGCCATGTGGATGGTATTGCATACTCTGCCCGATGATATTGGCAACCTTATTAAAACGTCCATCATCCATCTCCTTCATGGCATGCAGGATCCTGCGCTGTACAGGCTTTAAGCCATCTTCAATAGCAGGCACGGCACGTTCCAGTATTACATAACTGGCATAATCCAGGAACCAGGTTTTGTATTGCCCGCCAATACCATTGTCGGTGTGTTCGTATTCTTCTTTTGGTTTTTTGTTAGTTGCCATATTTAGACCTCATCACCCTTCCTCTTCTCCAAGGGAGAAGAAGCGGTGTTTTAAATAGTTAATAAACATTTTATCTTCCACATTTTCATTAAATCTTTAATCAAAATCAATCCGACACGCTGCATTTCTAAAATCTGTTTTAAAATTTCAGGCTCTAAAGCCCCTCCTTCGGAGGGGTTTGGGGAGGCTTTTAGGGTGCGGAGGGGGTTTGAGCTTTTTGTTTCACTTCAAACTCCTTCATCTTCCCAGCCGTTCCCTGCACATCAAACATATCCTGCGCAATCATCAATTTTAAACGCCATAACAAATACATATCGCCGGTTGTATGTTTGGCTTTGGTTAAATGTGTATGAATAACTTTTGATGCTTTCTGCCAATCGGCCGTTACCAGGTTCTTTAATACTGCATCATAAAAATCATCCTCCTCCTGCACTAATTTCTTTCCACCCTCCAGCAAGCGAACACCTTTATTTTCATTGCAAAGTTTTGTCCATTCATCTGGATCAACTTCAAATTCACTGGGCGTTATTTCCCTGGCCAGTTTTTTAGCTTTTACAAATTCTCTGGCTGGTATCTCAAATAAGTTTACCGGGTAAAACAAATTTCCTTTCTCATTTAAAAAAGGAAGATTGTTCAGATATAAAATAAAGATGCGGCCCTGGTAATCCTTTAACTGGCTCATCAGCCAGTAATAGCCACTTACATCATGCTTGTTTTGTGCTGCCCATATCCAGATGAATTCTTCAGGATTATTATCAAGCCGTTCTTTTAAATTGGCTACTGTTTTTGCATCTTCCACAACGCCTGTATCTACATGTCCATCGTAATCACCACCAGCCAAAACTTCACGCCACCATTGTTTACGGGCTTCAATGCCTTCTTCTGTATATATATTTGTTAAAGGGCCAACTGCATAATCATCTTTTATCTGAATAACAGCGCCCTGTAGTGTTTCGTCCAGTTCAAAACTTTTTTCCAATGCTGCAATATCCGCCTCTTGAAATACAATATGAATCATTTTTACTTTTTAATTTTGAATTTTTACTTTTGAATTGTTTCCTCTACCAAATCCATCTCCACCTTTAAATTATCTATAATAAAATCCTGCCTGCTGGGTGTATTCTTTCCCATATAATATTCCAGCAAATGCTGTATATGTGTTTCGGGCAAAAGCATCACCGGCTGCAGTTTCATGTCGTCACTTATAAAACGGGCAAACTCGTTAGGGCTAATTTCACCTAATCCTTTAAAGCGGGTTGTTTCGGGCTTGTTGCCCAGTTTACGGGTCGCTTCCTGTTTTTCTGTTTCGTTATAACAGTAAATAGTTTCCTGTTTATTTCGAACACGGAACAGCGGTGTCTCTAAAATATAAACATGCCCGTTCTTCACCAGGTCGGGAAAGAACTGCAGGAAGAAGGTCATGAGCAATAAGCGGATGTGCATACCATCCACATCAGCATCAGTGGCAAATACGATATTGTTGTATCGCAGGCCTTCGTAACCTTCTTCAATATTTAAAGCATGTTGTAACAGATTGAACTCTTCATTTTCGTACACCACTTTCTTGGTTAACCCATAACAATTTAAAGGTTTACCACGTAAGCTAAACACAGCCTGTGTATCCACATTACGGGCCTTGGTTATACTCCCGCTGGCACTATCGCCTTCGGTAATAAAAATGGTGCTCTCTTTTTGTTTCTCGGCAATTTTATCTTTGTCCTTGCCGCTGGCCTCATCATTATAATGAAACTTACAATCTCTTAATTTTTTATTGTGCAGGTTTGCTTTCTTAGCCCTTTCATTGGCAAGTTTTTTAATACCTGCCATGTCTTTACGCTCCCGTTCATTCTGCTCAATACGCTTTTTTAAAGCTTCTGCAGTTTCCGGATTTTTATGCAGGAAGTTATTTAGTTCCTTTCCTAAAAAATCGCCAATGAAATTGCGCATGCTCGGGCCACCTTCATAAACGGTTTGAGAGCCCAGTTTGGTTTTAGTCTGGCTTTCAAAAACCGGTTCCTGTACCCGTACACTCAGCGCGGCACAAACACTTCCACGGATATCGGTAGCATCGTAATCTTTTTTATAAAATTCACGGATCGTTTTTATTAAAGCTTCGCGGAAAGCCGCCAGGTGCGTACCTCCCTGGGTAGTGAACTGCCCGTTTACAAAACTGTAATACTCTTCACCGTAATCGTTTTCATGCGTTAAGGCAACTTCTATGTCTTCTCCTTTTAAATGAATGATGGGATAACGGATCTCATCTTCATTGGTCTTGCGTTGCAACAGATCCAACAAACCATTTTTACTTACATACCTTTTATTATTCAGGTTCATTACCAGGCCTGCATTCAGGTAGCAGTAATTCCAAAACTGGTTATCTAAATATTCCTGAACAAAATGAAAGTTCTTGAATATTTTATCATCGGGTACAAAAGTTACCAGGGTGCCATTCTCTTCCGTGGTTTTTGTTTCTTTATGTTCCTGTGTTAAAACGCCTCTTTCAAATTCGGCTGTTTTTTCTTTTCCATCACGAAAAGCTGTTACTTTAAAATAATTGCTGAGCGCATTTACAGCTTTTGTACCCACACCATTCAAACCCACACTTTTCTGAAAAGCCTTGCTGTCGTATTTGGCACCGGTATTTATCTTGCTCACCACATCCACCACTTTACCCAACGGAATACCGCGGCCATAATCACGAACGGTTATTGTTTTGTCTTTGATGTTAACATCTACATGTTTGCCATACCCCATCGTATGTTCATCAATACAATTATCAATCACTTCCTTCATTAAAACATAAATGCCATCATCGGGGCTGCTGCCATCGCCCAGTTTGCCAATATACATACCTGGGCGTAGCCGGATATGCTCCTTCCAATCCAGGCTGCGGATGGATTCTTCATTATAATCATTCTTTTCTATCTCTGCCATGGTATAGTTAATCCGTTAATTGGTTAATTGGTTAATCTGTACAGCGTCTGAGCTGAATAAGAATCCGCTAAATTGTTTATGCTCTAAACGGATCAACGGATATACAGATTAACGGATTAACCTTTTTATCGCTGCGAATATAACTGAATGGAAGGATTTTTAATGGGGGCGAATTATCCACAATCATTTCAAAAATGTGAGCAAAAAAGGCCGGGCTGCTATCTCTCATAGAATATGACACGAATTGGTTTCTGAGATGCCCTAAATCATAGGCATACAGTGTGTTTTGCCCTAGTTTTGACTAAACTGATTTTTATGAAAATAACACCTATAATTTCCGCAATAATTACAGCTACCTTCATTTTTTCCTGTAGCTCTACAAAAATAAATTCTTCCTGGAAGGCCGAAAATGTTCAGGCAAAACCTTACCATAATGTGATGGTTTGGGGACTGATGACAGAAAAAGACAGCAGCCTGAGAAAACAAATGGAAACACACCTTATGAATGATCTTATTGCCAAAGGATATCATGCGGTTTCATCTATGGAGGTATATAAGTCTAAAGCTTATCAAAAGCTTACACCAAAAGATATTGTTGATGAATTTAAATTAACTGGCATTGATGCCGTGATCACGATTGCGTTGTTGAATAAGGAAAAAGAAGAAAAATATTACCCGGGCGGATTTTACAGCCAGCCTCCCAATACAAATATGTTTGGCAACCTGGATAACTACTATTCCGGAATTTATGAAAGAGTTTATACACCGGGGTATTACATTACCACCACCGCTTATTTCTGGGAAAGCAGCTTTTTTGAAGTAAAGGCCGGTAAAATGATCTATTCCGTTCAAACAAACTCTTTTGACCCCAATACAACAGAAACACTGGCACACGAAAACGGGATAAAAATAATGAAGGACATGGTTAAGCATAAAGTGATATTGGATAAAGCGCCAAAGGAAGAATAGTTAGTAAAAAGGTTCAGATATTTTTTTATAGTAGCTTTATAAAAAACTTATAAATGAATCTTGATCTTACAAACAAAACCGCCCTGGTATGCGGCAGTACCCAGGGACTGGGATATGCCAGTGCTGTTGAACTTGCTTTAATGGGCTGCCATGTGGTGTTAATGGCCCGTAACGAAGAGAAGCTAAAAGAAGCTGTTGGCAGCTTAGACAGTTCCAAAGGACAACAACACCAATACCTTGTTGCCGATTTTGCAGACACCAACGCAGTTAAAGCCACTATTGAAGGCTTTATTAAAAACAATACCATCCATATTTTGGTAAACAATACCGGTGGCCCACCGGGTGGAGCTGCATTAACAGCTAAGTCTGAAGATTTTTTAGCTGCTTTTAATAACCACCTCATCAACAACCACAACCTTGCACAGGCTATAGTGCCTGGCATGAAGGCATCGGGCTTTGGAAGGATCATCAATATTATTTCATCCTCGGTTAAAAGCCCGATAGCAGGTTTGGGCGTAAGCAATACCATCAGGGCGGCAGTTGCCAACTGGGCTAAAACACTGGCAACAGAACTGGGGCCTTTTGGTATTACCGTAAACAATGTTTTGCCCGGATTTACCAAAACCGTAAGGGCCGATTATGTTATTGCATCCAAAGCCAAAGCGGGTAATATAACTGAAGAAGAAGTTACGAAACAACTGGTTGCGGAAATTCCCACAGGCAGAATGGGTGAGGCGGAAGAATTTGGTGCTGCTGTAGCATTTTTAGCTTCACCGTCTGCAGCTTATATAAATGGCATTAATTTACCGGTAGATGGAGGCAGATTAGGTTGTTTATAACTTTTTAAATATATACACAACCCTTTCTTTTATTTAGCTGTCTTTTAATTGTAATTTGTAATCAGATTTAATCTTTAGTTCATATTAAAGGATTTATTTTAACTTTAAATTTCAAAACAAAAAATCAAACAAATGAAACTGACAAAATTATTAATGGTTGTGGTTGTATCGGCCACCATGCTTTTTGTAAGCTGTAAACCAAAAGATGCAGATATCAAAGCTGCTGTTGAAAAAGCATTATCAGCCGACCCATCCATGTCGGGCACAACTGTTGAAGTAAAAGACGGTGTGGTAACCATGGGTGGCGAATGTAAGGATGATGCCTGCAAAGCTGGTTGCGAAAAGATTGCAGCCGGAGTTAAAGGTGTAAAATCTGTTGTGAACAACTGTACAGTTGCTCCTCCTCCACCGCCACCACCAGCTTCATTATCTACTACCATTGATGCAACCAAAATGCAACAGGTAAAAGATGGTTTGAAAGATATTGCGGGCGTAACGGTTGAATTTGTTGGCGACAAAGCTGTATTAAAGGGAGAAGTTACCCAGGCCAACAGAATGAAGATCATGCAAATGCTTGCCGCTGCAAAAGTACTTTCTGATGTAAGCGGATTAACCGACAAAAAATAATTTATTTAAAACTTAAAAAATAAACAAAATGGCATTACAGGATAAATATGCTGAGTTATTGCAAACAGCCACCACATTGGGTGTTGGTAACTTAGCTTCAACAGAACAGGCAGGCGTACTACATGTAAGTGGTACAGCAAACAGCACAGCAGATTATGATGCACTTTGGGCATTGTATGCAAAAATTGACCCCAATATGGCCAGTGGCGATCTGATGATGAATATTGATATTAAGGCCGACGCCGGTGCCCAGTTAAAAGTAACAACCGACAGCAGCAACCTCAACATCAGAAGTACACCAAGTACTGAAGGAGAAATAGTTGGCAAAGCTGCACATGATGAAATTGTTACCCTGGTTGAAAAAACAGATGACAGCTGGTGGAAAATTAAAACCGCAGATGGTGAAGAGGGTTATGCATTTGCACAATACCTGTCTCCGCTTTAAAATGGTCAAATTAAATACGAGCCATTCCTGCAAAGGGATGGCTTTTTTATTTGTAGCTTTATTTAAAATCAATTTATGAAGAAAGTGATATTGCTTTTCTGTCTAAGCCTCTTTACTGTATCCATTTCCTTTGCACAGTTCTTTAAAAAAGAGGCAGGCCTGGCGCATACATTTTCCATCGTTGCCCGTGATCCGGTTACCGGCGAGATGGCTGTGGGTGTACAAAGCCATTGGTTCAGCGTAGGTACAGCTGTAAGCTGGGGCGAAGCAGGTATTGGCGTGGTGGCCACGCAAAGTTTTGTAAACAAAAGTTATGGTATTAAAGGGCTTGATCTGATGAAGAAAGGAAAAACAGCACCGGAAGCTTTAAGCGAATTGCTTGCAGCAGATGAAGGCCGGGAAGTAAGACAGGTGGCAATGATTGATGTAAATGGAAATGTAAATTCCTGGACGGGCAAAAACTGTATTGACCATGCCGGTAATATCGTTGGCAAAAATTATTCGGTACAAAGCAATATGATGCTGGGCGATAAAGTAAATGCAGCCATGTCGAAAGCATTTGAAAGCAGCGAAGGAAAACCTTTGGCAGAGCGGGTCTTAATGGCTTTAAAAGCCGCACAGACTGCCGGAGGCGATATACGGGGAAAACAATCTGCCGCTATCCTGGTAGTTGCCGGTAAAAGCACCGGCCAGCCCTGGAACGAGCGCCTGATTGATCTGCGGGTTGATGATAACAAAGCACCGCTGGATGAATTAGACAGGTTACTGAGAATATTCCGGGCTTACGAACACATGGACAAAGGAGATCTGGCTACTGAGAAAAATGATATGAAACTGGCCATGGAAGAATATGGTGCTGCCATGAAAATGTTTCCGGATAATTTAGAGATGCAGTATTGGACAGCCATTACGCTGGCAAATAATAACAAGATTGCAGATGCGTCTAAACTGCTCCGGAAAATTTATACAAAAGATGCCAACTGGCGGGAATTAACCAGACGTTTACCAAAAGTGAATTTATTAAATGTACCTGCAGCCGGGTTACAGGAATTATTAAAGTAGATTTGCAAAAAATTATAGAGATGAAATTTTTAAGCACACTCCTGACTACCATCATATTTTCTGCCATAATAATTTCATGCAACGCACAAACGGAAAAGACTTTAACCGCCGATGCATTTGAAAAGGGGATCACCACCAAAGAAAATATTCAGATACTGGATGTAAGAACTCCCGGTGAATTTTTTAGCGGCCATATAAAAAATGCCCTGCAGGCCGATTGGAATAATAAAGCAGAGTTTGAACGTCGCCTGGCTTTTATTGATAAAGAAAAGCCTGTTTATGTGTACTGCCTGGCTGGTGGCAGAAGCGCCGCTGCAGCAGATAAGATGCGTAAAGCTGGCTATAAAAATGTATATGAATTAAAAGGTGGCACCAATGCCTGGCGTGCTGCCAACAAGCCTTTAGAAGGCGCCAGTACCGAAAAACAAATATCTATAGATGAACTGAATGCAACCATTACAGGTTCTAAAATTGTATTGGTAGATTTTGGCGCAAGCTGGTGCCCACCCTGTAAACAAATGGAACCGGTTTTAAAAAGTTTAACAGATAATAATAAAGATAAATTTACTTTATTAAAAGTAGACGGGGGCCGTGACCAGGATATCTTGCAGGCATACAATGTGACCGCACTACCTGTTTTTATTGTTTTTAAAGATGGAAAACAGGTTTGGCGCAAAGAGGGTATTGCTACAGAGAAAGAAATTGCAGATCAATTCAAATAATTTAATCCTGCGTTAACTCTTTAATAAAATCACTCACCAGGTAACTGATCAGCTTACCTGTAGTTTCATCTTTTCTTCCATCGGCCAATTGCGTGGCGCCCTCGCTTATATGCAGGTATGCAGGTTTAGAATCCTGGGCGGTGAAGGTTACAAATTTACGAGCCTGCAAGGGTGTAATACCGCTGGGTGTGATTGCACTGCTCAGCACATTTTCAATACAATCCAGGTCAATTTCAATGCCGGTATAACTGTCTTCGGTAAAGCCCGTAGCATGGGCTACAGCCTGTATAAAGTTCTTTCGTTCATGAATAAAAATCTCCTCGTAACTGATATAATCAATGAACGGGTTGTTATGAATATCCATTAATACATTTTGCGAAATATAATTTTCGTGCAGCGCAACCATACAATATTTTCCCAGGTAACCATCTTCCTCTGCATAGCGAAAACCATTGCCGCTGTGCCTTCCTTCTGCCACACTGTAATCGGCATGAGCATCCAGGTTTATACAGTTGATCTGTGATAAAGGGATCATTTCGGCCTTATGCAAACCTTTTGCAACACCTTTAATAATGGGGTAAGCATTATTATGTCCGCCGCCAATGATAATCGGTATTTTTTTTGCAGATGCAATTACTTTAAGCAGGTTCTCCACTTCTTCATCAACAATATTCAAAGCATGCCGGTATGCATTTATTTTTTCTTCGGGGTTGTATGCATTATTCTCTATCAGGAATTTAATATCCCCAAAATCAAAATGGCCAAGGATCAATGTATTTTCTCCCGTTAAAAAATCGTTACTCTGTGTATTTAAAAAAGAAGTAATAAAAGATAACCAGGCAGTTTCTGTACCTCCCACCCCGTAATTTGCCTTCACCCCAAAATCTTCGGGAATTCCCAGTATAACAAATTTTGCGGCTGATTCTTTCAACACCTCCGGCCACTCACTATTGGGCTTTAAAAATTTTACACGCTCGCCCATCCTGGTTTCAAAGCGCCTTACCCTGGTCATAGACAGGATGTCTTCCTTGGAATAAAACTTAAAATGTTTCATTTATGGAAGTTAGGGAAATTCCTTTTGTAAAAAGAAAGGAGCCCCGAAATAAATATCAATTGGTTACTATAACTGAATAAATCTACCTGCATTGCAGAAAATTTAACTTATATAAATATTACTAAAATTTCAATTGGTACAGTATTTGTTTTCTGCCAGTGTATGAAAACAAAAAACATATTTGCAGCAATTTTATTTGGTTCAGCTTTAAGCTTTACCGCAGTTTCTAACGCACAAAGCCGTTTATCGCCCTTTAAAAAAGGTAGTGTTACTTTCAGCGCCGGTGTTGGTATTGGTAATGAGTATAACAGCAACTATTACAATTCGGCCATTGGTACAAAAGCAGTTATTGAAGCAGGCATCTGGCAGGCTGGTCCGGGTACCATTTCCCTGGGTGCACAGGCTGGTGGCACTTTCTCCAATGGTGGCGGTGCGTTTAATAATTATAAGGCACATACGCTTATAGTAGCCGGCCGCTCTGCCTGGCACCATGGCTGGAATGTAAAAGGTCTTGATACCTACGCCGGGCTTTCGGCAGGTGCAGGTTTTAATCAATATTCGTACAACCAGAACGAAGACAGGTTTAAACAAAACGAAGTAATACCCGTATTTGGCGGCTTTGCAGGCGCTTCTTATTTTGTTACCCCGACATTTGGCTTTAATGTTGAAGCCGGCAGGGATATTACCCAGTTACAAGCGGGCATCATTTTAAAAATAAAATAAGCTTAGGGTGTTTTGCTATTTTTGTTGCATAGAAATTTATGGCAGCAAAAGCATATATAGCTACAACAATTTTTACGGGCGAACAATGGCTGCATGAACATGCGGCCATTGTTGTTGATGGCATTATAAAAGATATGGTACCTGTTACTGCATTAGATCCGCTTATGGAGGCTGCATATTTTGATAATAGCATACTGGCTCCGGCATTTATAGATCTGCAGATCTATGGTGCTTATGAAAAATTATTTTCTGTTTATCCCGATATATATTCTTTACAATTATTAAACAAATACAGCAACAGCGGTGGCGCTGCCTTTTGTATGCCCACAGTTGCTACCAACCGGCCCGAAGTATTTTTTAAATGTATTGATGCTATAAGATTGTATTGGCAACAGGGCGGCGAAGGTATTTTAGGGTTACATGCAGAAGGCCCATGGATCAATAGATTGAAAAGAGGTGCTCATATAGAGTCATTGATACATAGTCCTTCCTTACAGGAAGTGGAAGCCTTCATTGATTATGGAAAAGATGTTTTAAAGATCATCACCCTTGCTCCCGAGGTTTGTAGTAAAGAAATAATTGAGCTCATCCATTCATCAGGCATTAAAATTTTTGCAGGCCATAGCAATGCAACTTATGAGGAAAGTATACAAAGTTTCGATAACGGCCTTACCGCTGTAACTCATTTATACAATGCCATGAGCCCATTTCAGCACCGCAGCCCGGGCCTGGTGGGTGCAGCATTTGATCACCAGCAAATAAAAGCAAGCATTATTGCCGATGGTTACCATGTTGATTATGCAGGGATACGAATTGCAAAGAAGATCATGCAGCAGCGGCTTTTCGCCATTACCGATGCGGTTACAGCAACAACTGAAGGTTATTACCAGCATCAACCCGATGGCGATAAATTTACAGCCGGTAATATCCTCAGCGGATCAGCATTAACTATGTACAAAGCTCTGCAAAACCTCGTAAATCATGTTGGTATAGAAACCGGCGAAGCCCTTCGCATGTGCAGCCTGTACCCCGCACAGGTAATGCAGTTAGATGACCGGTTGGGCAGGATCGCACCCGGGAACCAGGCACAAATGGTATTGCTGCCTCAGTCATTGGATGATTCAGCGCTACAAATCATTTCTTGATCCACATACGGTATTAATCTCCCAGCTTTTTAACGTGCATAAATTGACCTTGCAATTACCTTTTTATTGAATTACATTTATACCAGTTCTTTCTTCACGCATTAAATTATACGTTATGAACCTCCTCGAAAAATTTGAGTATTGGGGTGACAGGCATCACCCGAAATGGCTGGATATTATTCGTATAGCGCTGGGTATCTTTCTTTGTTATAAAGGAGTAGATTTTCTCCGCAACAGCAGCAACCTCATCAGCCTGATGAAAAACACTTCTCCCTTCAGCGAATTTATGGTGGTGCTTTTAGCTCATGGAATTGCCTTTGTACATATCCTCGGCGGCTTCTTTTTAGCACTTGGCTTATTTACCCGTGCAGCCTGTTTAATACAGATACCTGTTTTAATCGGAGCTATTATTTTTGTAAACATCAACGCAACCAAAGATGCATTCAGCCCCTATTCAGAGTTGTTTCTTTCAATCATCATTCTTTTGCTGCTTATTTATTTTTTGATCATCGGCAACGGCCCGCTTTCGGTAAAAGTGCCGCCCGAAGAGCATTTGAAAGAGCATGAGAATTATATTCATAAAGTAAAGGGAGAGCCGGAAGAAACTTAAAATAATCTTTTACGCACTCATCAATTGGCAGCATTTAAATAAACAACAACACAATATACCGGCACAATTACCTGTTGCAGACATACACTTAAGCCAGTTATGCGGAAGAAGGAGATAGCCGTCACTGCATCCTGCTATTCAGTATCGGCAATACTGTAACCGTTATTTTCCTCATCTTCAGCACCGGTTTCTTCTGCTTCATCATCCAGCTCAGCACCGGGTATATCCAGGTCTTCACCGGTCAGATCAAAACTTGCTTCATTGATCAGTTCACCGTCATCATCGGTCATGTCGAGTGCTGATCTTTTTAAATTGTTGTTATCAACAGAGATCATATTTTCCAGGCTATCGTCCAGTAAAGACCTTTCTTCAGGGCTTATGTCTGCATCGATATCTTCACCATCAACCGGAGGGATTTTTTTATCTGTATCCATACGTGTTATTTTATTTGATAAAGTTAACAATCCTGTACCATTTAAGTAAGCACTTAAACTGATAATAATCATATCAAAGTATGACAGGCTATCTGTTATTCCCGTTTAGTTATTTCGAAATTTGTTACTGTTCAGAATTTTAAAAGAACCAAAATGGAAGACAACAGCAAAAAAAACGCTCCTGCCAGGGAAAGAAAAGTGAAAGGAAAGGTGGAGATAGATATTCAAAAATGCAAAGGCTGTGAACTATGCACCGCAGCCTGTAAAGAACAGGCGCTTACATTATCTGAAACTATTAATATCAAAGGCTACCGTTACATCATTGCCAATAACGATGCCTGCACCGGTTGTGTAAACTGTGCACTTGTTTGTCCGGATGCGGTGATAACGGTTTACCGCACCCATCCTGTGAAAAAACCGGTTGACATTACTCCTGAAAATATCCGGGAACAGTTACAATCAATCGTCAGTCCTTCTAAATAAATTGATATGGCAGATTATAAACTCATGAAAGGGAATGAAGCAATGGCCGAAGCGGCTATCCAGGCAGGTTGCGATGCTTATTTTGGTTACCCCATAACCCCTCAATCAGAAGTGCTGGAATACCTGGCCAGGGAAATGCCTAAATACAACCGGATAGTAATGCAGGCCGAAAGTGAAGTGGCTTCCATTAATATGGTGTATGGGGCAGCCGGTGCCGGTTTTCGTGCCATGACGAGTTCCTCTTCGCCCGGCATCAGTTTGATGCAGGAAGGAATTTCTTATATGGCAGGGGCAGAACTCCCCTGCTTACTTGTAAATGTAAACCGGGCAGGCCCTGGTTTAGGAACCATTCAGCCAGGGCAGGGCGATTATTTTCAATCGGTAAAAGGAGGAGGTCACGGCGATTATAAACTGATCGTATTGGCACCGGCATCTGTACAGGAAATGGCCGATTTTGTTTTCCTTGGTTTTGACCTGGCAGATAAATACCGCAACCCGGTGTTGATATTATCTGATGGAGCTATCGGGCAAATGATGGAGAAAGTTCAGTTTCATCCATATACCAGACCACAGGTGGATAAATCATCCTGGGCTACTACCGGTAAACCAAAAACAAGAGAAAGAAATTATATAACCTCTCTTTTTATACAGCCCGAAAGAATGGAGGAACACAATCTGAAACTGGAAGAAAAATTTAAACGCATCAGGGAAAACGAAGTACGTTCTGAAGAATATAATACAGCAGATGCAGATTATCTTTTTGTAGCCTATGGGTTAAGTGCCAGGATATGCCAGAAAGCAATGGATATTGTACGGGAAAAAGGAATTAAGATCGGTTTATTTCGCCCCATCACTTTATTTCCTTATCCATACAAACGGCTGGAAGAACTGGCCGCACAGGTAAAGATGATGCTGACTGTTGAACTGAACAGCGGGCAGATGGTGGAGGATGTAAGACTGGGCGTGAATGGAAAAGTGCCGGTGGAATTTTATGGCCGTATGGGAGGAATGATGCCCACTCCCGAAGATATTGTTCATCATTTAGAAACCTTAATACAGTATCATCATGCCAACTGAAGAACATGTATTACCCGAAACAGCGCTGGATGTTGTTACACCGGCCTGCCATGAAGAAGAATATGAAGTGGTGTATCATAAACCAGCCACCATGGTAGATGTGCATATGCACTATTGTCCCGGCTGTGCCCACAGCCTGGTGCATAAACTCATCATGGAAGTGGTGGAAGATATGGACATACAGGAAAAAACGATCGGCATTGCGCCGGTAGGTTGTTCGGTCTTTGCTTACGATTATATGGACATTGATATGCAGGAAGCAGCGCATGGACGTGCCTGTGCCGTGGCAACCGGCATAAAAAGGCTGATGCCCGATAAATATGTTTTTACTTACCAGGGCGATGGTGACCTGGCTGCCATTGGAATTGCCGAAACCCTGCACGCTGTTAACCGTGGCGAAAATTTTCTGATTGTATTTATGAATAATGCAGTTTACGGAATGACCAGCGGACAAATGGCACCAACCACTTTGCCTGGCATGCACACCACCACCAGCCCCGATGGAAGAGATGTAAGTTATTATGGCGCTCCCATAAAAGTGGCAGAGTTACTGGCCAATTTACCCGGTGCTGTATATGTTACCAGGCAGGCGGTTAACAGTGCCAATGGGGTACGCCGAACGAAAAAAGCCCTGATGAATGCATTTAAATACCAGCAGCAATATAAAGGCACTTGCCTGGTTGAGATCATTGGTAACTGTCCCAGCAACTGGAAGATGACTCCTGCAGAAGCTTCCAGATTTATTGATGAAGAAATGGTAAAAACATTTCCGCTGGGCGATATCAAACTACCGCAGGCAGATAATTTAAAAACGGTATAAACCCATCAGCAAATGAGCAGCAATTATAAACAACTGGAAGAACTTATTGTAGCAGGCTTTGGCGGTCAGGGCGTTTTATCATTGGGTATGACACTGGCCTATGCCGGTATGGTAGAAGGAAAAGAAATTTCCTGGATGCCATCTTACGGCCCCGAAATGCGTGGAGGCACAGCCAACTGTATTACCATAATTGCAGATAATAAGATCAGCTCCCCTATTATTTCACTGTTTGATTCAGCCATTGTTTTGAATCAGCCATCCATGGATAAATTTGCCCCCCGGATAAAACCCGGCGGTTTGCTGTTGTACGAATCCGGCAATATTTTTAAACCCAGTACCCGTACAGATATTGATATTATTGGCATTCCGGCCAGTACCGAAGCCCTGCTGATGAAGAATGCAAAGATCATGAACATGATCATACTGGGTGCTTACCTGCAACTGAAACCGGTTGTAAAAATTGCATCCATACTGGAGGCATTAAAAAAAGTACTGCCCGAAAAATATCATGGCCTGCTTCCCATTAACCAACAGGCGCTTGAAAAAGGTGCAATGCTGGTGCAGCAGTTAAAAGAAGCGGTTTTGTGATACTCACTTACGCACTGGTGCAATGTATTCCCGATTATAATTTCTCTCTGTCATGGTTTGTGTCCGCACAAACCCTTTTGATTGTTTTTTAATTTTTAAGTGAAAGTATTTTAAACCCGCCTATTCAAATACATAATAAAGTCCCAGTACAACAATACAAACCGCAGCAATAGTTAAACCATAAAAAATAAAATCGAACATATGAGGCAGTGCATGTGTAATGGTTAATACACAACTCAAAAAACCAAGGAATGCGCCTGCAGCCATGCAAACAAATCCGGTTGTCCTCCGCTGTGCATACCGTATCCGTTTTATCTCCTTCTGGTATTCACCAATATATACAGGGTCAATGCCTTTTCTGTGCAGTTCTTCCTCCACAGCGGCTGGTGTTAATTTTAATGAAAGTATCTGCCTGCAGATATTTTCATCGATCACAAAAGTTTCTGACATATCCGTCTGATTTTATAATTTCCTTTGCCCGGATGCAGGTAAACACAGGTAATGTATACATATTATTCCGGAATATCAAATCAGCTTAACAGATTTTACAGCACCTCCTTTACCGTGGCAATGACCCAATTATTCATCATGTTCGTGCAATCATTTCAATAAATAACTGGTGCCTTGTATGGTACGTACTTCTTTATCGGGCCCTATCACTTTTACCCTGTCAAAAACAACCATAGTACCCGGTGCACATCGGGCCATCAGGCTACGAATAGATTTTAAACTGTTACTGGTGATATAGCCTGTTTCAACATTTCTAAAATTGGTACCCGAAAAATATATTGTGGCACTTACAACATGATACTGTATATCAAATTCAAAGTCTTTTAATTCTGCACGGCACACATCCTGGCTACGGAATATTACCGCCGGCATTTGTTCCTGCTCATTGCCTTTGCCGGGTTGGGTACCTGTACTTTCGCTGGTACCGCCAATGGATAAATATTCAGGCTCTGTAAAGCTGCTTATTTCATTACCCAGCTGGCTGTTTACAGGTAAAATACCCATACTTAACATAGAGAAAAGGAGTACGTGTTTCATTGTATAAAGTTTTAGGGAGGTGAATGATGATTTAAAACTACACATTCAAAAGTGAAAATAATGTTAGAATTAAACTATAAACTGCCGGTACTTTGCAGGAGTAAAAGTTGTAAATTTATCCGCACTTAAAAGCCTTGCATGAAAATCTTTGTACGCTTTCTTACTGTAATCTTACTTTCATTTACGATAGCATCCTGTCAAAAGGAATTAAATTTTGATACTGTACCCACCAGTAACGGGCAGGCTGTTGGCAGCTTAAAATCTGTATCGGGCAATTGTTTACCCAGCCTGGTATTGGGTAACTATGTTAAAGATTCTGTTTTAAAAACATCAGAAGTCATAGAAGTTGCTGCAGACATTACTGCCATTGGTACGTACCAGATAAAAAGCGATACCATTGCCGGTTTTTATTTTACTGGAAGCGGTTCAGTAACCACAACGGGATTAAATAATATAAGACTAGCTGCAATAGGTACACCATCTTCGGCCGGCACTAAAATATTTACCATTTCATTTGGTACCAGTTCATGTAAAATTATTGTTTCAGTAAACGCTGGTTTACCCCCAACAACAGCATATACTTTTAACTGTTCAGGAACCACATTTGGCCCAGGCATTTATACAGCGGGCAACACCGTTGGTACAACGCATACGGTAACACTAAATGTAAATGTTACGACGCCGGGCCCTTACACCATCAGTACTGCAATAATAAACGGCATATCATTTTCGGGCACCGGAACATTTACAGCAGCTGGCAATACACAGGTTACTTTAACTGCAAGTGGCACTCCTGCAGCTGCAAGTCCGCCGGTATACAATTATACAGTAACCAATGGTACATCAAGTTGTACATTTTCTTTATCCGTAACTGCTCCACCCCCTGCGCCAAATTTAGATTATGTACCACAAACAGACTTCAGTAACTGGAGCACTAAATTGGTTGGTGGTACACCGGCTGATACCACCTTTATTCAGGTAAGTGCCAATTCAAAAACATTTGGCGCCAACAGCTATAAGATTTTTGAGGTAAAAGATATGGGTGTTCCAACCGATTCTGTTTACAACCGTAAGAACGGTGGCTTATACTTTCAATACATTGATGGCGACCTGGGTGTTTTGCAAAATCCCATTAATCAGGAATACCTGCTGCTCGACAGTAACCGTGCGGTTAACTACACCTGGACAAAAAATTTTGGTCCCAATGTAGCCATGGGATTTCCGCTTTCAAATATAAGTGTAGATGCAGAAATTATTGGTAAAGGTGAAACGCAAACGGTAGCATCCATTGTGTATGCAAATGTTATCAGGGTAAAATATAAGTACACTGCTACCGTGTTTCTAGTTGGTGATGTACCTGTAGCCGAAGAAGAAAGGTGGTATGCACGGGGTATTGGCGTAATTCGTTCCAGTATAATGAACCTCGTTGCACCTGCCACAATTGTAAACGAAACAACCAGGGCACAGATATTTTAACTGAGTTTACCGGTTATAAAAAAGTATAACCAATTCGTTTTTATTTTATAAATGCTGCACCAAATTAGCTTGTTGGCTTATAACTGTCTTTATTTACAAACTGCACTTCAATATTTACGAGGTCCTTCACTTGTCTGTTTAAATGGTATGTCATTGCATCAATGGGATGATACGCCCGGTTATTCAATTTCATTGCTTTGCTGCTGAAAAAATTGATAAGAATCATATTTATTTCTATCACACATCATTGTATGTGATTGTTTAAGAAAATACCTTGTATAAGAACAAACAGTAACCTTAATAAATAATAAATCATGAAAAAGATAATCATCATTTTCCTGACCTTATTTGCATTTCAGGGATTTGCACAGGAAGTAAGCAGCCAATATGATAAAATTGGTAAATTCAACAAAGGTCTTGCCATTGTATGGAAAAACGGGCATTGCGGTATACTATCACAGGATGGAAGGGAAATTGTAAAACCTACCTACGACAAAATCAGTTCCTTTGGTAATGATGCGCTTGCATACACAACCAGGGATGGTAAAATGGGTCTGCTGAATATGGAGGGCAGAATTATTGCTCCCAATATTTATGAATCTATCAGCGGATTTAAAGGATCTTTTGCCATCACCCGTAAAAATGGGCTTGCAGGTATGATCAATAAACAGGGCAAAGTACTGATTGAAAATAAGTATGAAAAGATCACCATCGGCAAGAATAACGCCATCAGGGCCGTTAAAGACGGACAGGAAATGATGCTGGATGTAAAAAATTAAAACAGCTAACAAAGGACGGTTTTGCCGGTTAAGGCAGGCCATCGGCGGAGCAGGGAAAACTACCGTAAATGTGTAACTTACAGGTATGAAAAAGCCCCTGCTCCTTTTATGCATTGTTATTTTTTCTGCTGCCGCTGCTGCGCAGATAAAACCTTTCCGGTTTGCATTTCTTTCAGATACGCATATTGGCTCACCCGACGGCAAGGCTGAAGAGGACCTGCGCAGAACCGTGCAGGATATCAACAACAGCAACGATATCGAATTTGTGGTCATAACCGGCGATATTACTGAACTGGGTACCCGTGAAGAACTTCCCCGCGCAAAAAAGATCCTTGATTCTTTAAAATTGAAATATTACATCATACCCGGCAATCATGATGTGGGGTGGAGCGAATCCGGTGGCATGGATTTTATCAGCACCTTTGGCAGCGACCGGTTTGCTTTTGATCACCGGGGCATTCGCTTTATTGCCTGTTCATCAGGCCCCTATGTTCGTATGAGCGATGGACATATACCACGTGATGCCATGACCTGGATGAAAAATATACTGGATACAACCCATGTAAACATGCCGGTGATATTTTTAAACCACTACCCCATGGATAACCAGATGGATAACTGGTATGAAGTAACCGAACTGTTTAAAACACGAAATACTATTTTATTCCTGTGCGGTCACGGACATGCAAACAAAGTTTTAAATTTTGAAGATATACCCGGTATTATGGGCCGTTCGAACCTGAGGGCCAAACAACCCGAAGGTGGATACAATGTAGTGGATGTGCGTGCAGATTCCATTTTATTTACCGAAAGAAAACCGGTTAGCGGAAACATGAAAAGCTGGGCTGGTATACAAGTGGAGCAACATCATTACGATATAAACAAGAAGTTTACACGACCCGATTATACAGTGAACACACAATATGCACAGGTAAAAGAAAAATGGTTATTCAGTTCGGATGCCAATGTTATTTCAACACCTGCTGTAACAAATGGCCTTGTTATTTTTGGAAACCAGCAGGGAGGGGTAAGTGCTTTGTCTTTAAAAAATGGCAAAGAAAAATGGGCCTTTACAACAATGGGTGCCATTTATTCTTCGCCTGCAGCCAGCAATAACAGGATCGTATTTGGCAGCACTGATGGCTATATATATTGCTTAAATGAAAAAGGCAAAGAAATGTGGAAACTAAAGACCGGTACGGCAGTACTGGGTTGCCCGCTGATAGAAAACAATATCGTATACATAGGTGCAAGCGATCATAATTTCCGTGCTGTTGATGTAAATACCGGGAAAGAGATCTGGCGTTTCAGCGGACTCCGGGGACCCGTTGTAAGCACGCCGGTTATCAATAACCATGATATTATTTTTGGTGCCTGGGATACTTATTTATATTCATTGAATAAACTAACGGGCAGGCTTAACTGGAAATGGAGTAACGGATCTGCGGTAAGAAACTACTCCCCTGCTTCCTGTATCCCTGTAGTAAAAGATGATGTTATTTACATTGTTGCACCCGACCGGTATACCAGTGCCATTGATGCCATCACCGGCCAAACCATCTGGCGTTCAAAAGAAGCAGGTGTTAGGGAATCGATAGGCCTGTCAGCCGACGGAAAATATATTTACGGCAAAACCATGAATGATACCATTGTAGCTTTCGCCACAGGCAGGGAAGCACAAAACGCTGCCTGGAAACTTCATGCAGGATTTGGTTATGAGCACGCCCCTTCTATGTTAATTGAGAAAGATGGCACTATTTTCTTTGGCACACGCAATGGTGTTGTGTATGCCATTGATTCCCGGCAACAAAAGGTTGCCTGGGTACATAAAATTGATAACTCGATGGTGAATACGGTTAAAGTAATAGATAAGAAAAACCTGGTCATTTCTACCATGGATGGTAAAGTGGTATTACTGCAGGTTACAGAATGAGGGAGTGAAAGGCATGGTCAAATCTAGTCAATTACCAGGCTTTTAAAAGAACCCGGGGTTATCAAACCGGACACGGTATTGCCAGTGCGTGTTTAGGATAGTATCTTTTTCGGGATATGCTCTTTGCCGGATATTTTTACCTGAAGGATAGTAAGACAGGTTTTCCCGGATATCTACTTTTGTATCCAACGTGCGTTTGCTGACATATATTTTTATCGTACTGTCTTTAAAAACATCAAATGCATAAATAAACTTTGTTCCCAATTGGCTGTAATGGCGGTCAATTTCCGTACCCAGGTTGGCGGGTAGTTTTTTAAACACGTCTGCCTCCCCGGATGCAGGCATGTACCTGAAAGCATGGTAAGCATCATCTGCATGAATATGCTGATGAATCAACGGCATCTTTTCTATAATAGCCAATGCCAGGCTATCATAAAGCGGCAGCCTGTTAATTACCGATGTATCAAATGTATGATTGTTGTATGCAGTTAAGGCCTTATTCTCGGTTTTGCAACCGGCAGCTGCAAGCAGGCATATTATGACCGGCAGCCATAAAAATGATGTGCGAAAAAATACCAGCATATGTTTATTGTATTTACTTCTTAAAAACATATTTTTCGTCTACACGTTTTAGTTACTATAAATTTTCACCTGTTTTTCCTTTGGGTATGTTCATAAAATGCTGCATGTAAAACCGGCTGTATGGGTTGTTTCAGGTGCACTCCCCAGACCTTGGTAAACGCGGCACCAAAGTAAAATATGAGTGAGGCATAAAAAACAAACAACAACAATAATACAACAGACGCAGAAGCCCCGTACACCACACCAATATTGCTGTTTATTAAAAGTAATTTTAAAACAATTACTCCGGCATTGTATAAAATACTGGTTAATAATGCCCCGGTAAACGCAACCCGCCAATTAGGTCTTCCATCAGGCAGGTAGCGGAACAATACCATGAACCAGGTACAAACAATGGTAACTGAGAGTATAGTAGAAATGGTACCGTTTGAGTAAATGCCGCTTCCCGGTAATTTATCATTCAAAAAATTGCCGAAAATGATCTTTAAACTTTCTGCGGCCAGTGATGCCATAAATAACACCCCGGTAAAAATAATAAGCAAGGTTGATTTTAATCGGGTAACCAATACCCCTTTAAATCTTTTCCCTGTCTTCTCTATCATCCAAAGCTGATTAAGTGAACTTTGTATAACCATAAATAAAGTAGTGGCTACAAAAAGTAAAAAGAAAAAACCTGCAATGGCTACCGGCAGGTTAATGGCCAGGCCACGTATACCCTGCAAAACTCCTACCAGCTGCCTCACACCATCATCACCCAAAACGCTGCCCAGTTCGTTAAAGAGGCCGTTACTTACCGAGCCCTTTTCAAAAAGCAAACTGAGCAATTGAATCAGCAGCATTAATATGGGTGGCAGTGCAAAGCTGGTAAAAAAGGCTGTGGCACCTGCCAGGCGCAGGGGGTCATTCTTAACCAATAACTTATAGGCATTCACCAACTGCCTGCCAAATTCTTTTATGTGTGTTACAAATTTCATTGCCTGTGCATCGTATTTATTTAATCAGGGGCTTTTTTTGTTACTGATATTAAGCTGCCACAAACAATTTACGTAAAAGGATTAAAATATAGCCCAAGTTTTCAGTTGCGTAACACCAAAGTTAAAATAACCTGATTTTTTAAGGTTGGTCGTGTTCAAATATAGACACCCGTAATTTAAATTCTGATCCCTGTATTCAAAGATTTAAAAGCTATATCCGGCGCAATGTGTTATCATCCAAAGATAGCCCGTTCAACATGACTGAATTTAAATGTATCACCAATATCTTACAAAACAAGTAATCATATTGAAACAACTGCTCGGTTAGTAAGCCCATAAAACATGTTGCAGGTAAATCCTATAATTATATTCCTTTATAAAGCAATGTTTTATTTTTTAACAATTTTTCTGTTTTCATTTGTTACATCGTCCTGATAATGCAGTAAATAGTAACCTGCTGCCAGCCCCTGAATAGGTATTACTGTTTTACTACCTGTATGGGGTAAACTGCGTACCAGTTTACCCGATGCATCCATAATGCTTAACCTTGCAGCACCATGCACCATTCCACTGCTGGTTACCGTTAGCAGGTTGGTAACGGGATTAGGATACGTTTCAAGTACAAAGCTGCCTTCCTTCACCCGGAGATTTACAACTTTGCTGTAGCTGCTGTTGCCATTTTTAGTAATTATTTTTAAGCGGTAATAGTTGATGCCTGTGGCGGGTCGTTCATCTTTAAACTGGTAGTTGCCGCCGGTTTTGTACCTGCCGGCAATAGTGGCAATTTTAACGTACGATTGTCCATCCATGCTACGCTCTATCTCAAAGTAATCACCATCATCTTCTGCAAGGCTTGTCCAGTTAACCATATTATGTGTGCCTGCGTTACGGGCACTGATCTCTCCCATTTTAATATCAAGCGGTATAGTTAGCCCAACATAAACATCGTCAAAAAAATAATAGGCATTGTAGCCTATATCGGTAGCGGTACCCACAAAAACGGGAGCGCAACTGGCATCTGTAAAAAAGTTCCCTAACATGACTGCAGTATAAGCCGTTGCAGGTATAAAAGATCCAATAATGGTTGTCCATTGGGTTTTATCACTGATTACACTGGTATTGTAAACATGTGCCATATTATTTATCGGAAAATTACTGTTGTAGCTGGTAGTAAACTGTGCACCAATATTGTTAATGGCGTATTTTGAATTATCGGCCAGGCACACTTTAAATGAAACGTAATAAGTAGTGCCAATCGTAAGTGGCGTTGTTAGTGGTACATATAAATACTCACGCAGGTCGGCCAGGTAAGAAGATGAAAAAGAACCATACTGCAATGCGCCTGCATAAGCCTGGCCGGTAGCAGGCACCTGGAAACCAAAATAATTGGTGGGCACATCGGCATATATACTTCCCGAACAACTGTTCAGGTATTCGCAGCTATTCCGGCTGTTGCTCCAGCCGGTTGCATAGGTAAGCTGGCTGGCACTGGTTGGACAGGTTGAATAGGTTTCAAAACTAAAATTAGGCACTAAATTCTGGCCCTGCATTTTAAAACAGATAAAAAACATAAGTCCTGTCAGCATGATTTTTTTCATGCGCTAATATATTCCATTTTTAATAAAATAAGAAACACAGCCCATAGCTGTCTTGCAGTATGCGGCCATATCCCGGCAGTATCTTTATTCTGAAATTTAGTAAAGCAGAACCATGTATTACATTACAAATGTTATGAGTAACGAAGAAGCCAAACCTCTAAGCCAATTAGCTAATACTAATTAATTCCATTATTTTACAGCATGAACAAATCTGTTGTAATATGCTTTATCATTGCTTTTAACCTGGTACCTGTTTTAGGTGTATTATATTATGACTGGCAACCCTTTGAAGCTTTTTGGTTTTTTTGGGTAGAGACTTTAATAGTGGCCGTTTTTAATTGTATCCGTATTGTTTTTAGCCAGAGCAGGCAACCGGATAGTGTAAACAATGCTCAACCGCTTTCCTATCATATTAGAAAAGGCTTTAAATATTTACTGATACGCATGGGCATCTTTTTATTTTACTCCATTTTCATTATTGTGTTTATTGGATTTATAGCCAATAACAATGCAGATGTGGGTAACGTATTAAGTACCGTGCTTTTTCAAAACAGTTTTTTTAACCTCAGCTTACTGATCAGCTTTGCCAGCCAGCTGTATTACCTCGTCTTTTATTTTTTTAGAAGCGGTGTCTTCATAACATCCCGGCCCGAAAGCTACGCAGCAGTTTTTGACAGCAGGCAATTGATCATACATATTGCTGTTGTACTTGGTGCCCTGGGCGGTATATTTTTAGCAGAAAACACCGCTTATGGTGAATACAGCAGCACTTTTATTATCAGCTTACTTTGTATATGCAAATGTGCAGCCGAGTTATATAATTATAAAGCTGCACCTGAAGTACAGGGTAAGTAAAGATGGTTGATTGAGGAGATATTATTTCATCATTACGTCTGATGATCCCACCAAAGACTTTAGCCGGATAGTAAAAGTTTTACTTACATTTGCCCTTTATATAAAATCAAGCATGAAATCATTAAAGTATTTGCAGTTATTGACTGTTTGCACAGTTATTCTTTTCTCCTGTAAAAAAAATACCGACTCCATTCAACTGGCTTTACCAACAGTTACAACTACCGGAATCAGTGCCATTTTTGGTAATACTGCATCAGCCGGTGGAAATGTGATGAGCGAAGGTGGCACACCTGTTACAGCCCGTGGTATTATCTGGGGAAAGGGTACCTCACCACTTACCAAAACCGTTGATGGAACGGGAGCAGGCAGCTTTACCAGTAGTTTAACCGGATTGGAACCTTATACCATTTATTATGTTAAAGCTTACGCTACCAATGCCAATGGTACTGCTTATGGCAATACTTATACTTTTCAAACAGGTGCTGCACCACCTCCTTTACCGGTAGATAACGACCCGCTTAATCCCGGCAATCCTACCAATGCCATGCCCTACCCTTTTTTTTCTGAGAATTATTTAAAGAACAATAATTTTTACACCCTTTCTTATAGCGAAAGCCGTGGTATTCCGGTGTGGGTAGCCTGGCACCTGCAAAGTGAAAACTTAGGCAGTACGCCCAGACAGGATGATTTCAGGGGCGATGTAAACCTGCCACCCAGTTGGTACCAGGTGCAAACCTTTAGTTATAATGGCGTCGGATTCGACCGGGGGCATAATTGCCCCTCAGCAGACAGAACGCTATCCATCGCAGCTAATTCATCTACTTTTTTAATGACCAATATAATACCCCAGGCACCTGCTTTAAACCAGGGCCCATGGGACGGCCTGGAAAATTTTATTAGAAACAGCCTGGTGGGCACTACCAACGAGGCGTACATTGTAATGGGCAATTATGGTAAGGGTGGTTATAATAATGTATCCAGTGTTATTGTAAACTCTATTGATGGCGGGTTGGTAACTGTACCCGCTAAAGTATGGAAAGTGGTAATTATAATGCCCAAGGGCAACAACGACCTTAGCCGCATAAACAGCAATACGGTTGTGCTGGCTGTAAATATGCCAAACGATAACCGGGTGTATACCGGTGGTGCTGCCAACGACTGGAGAACATACCGTACCTCAGTTGCTGCTATTGAAACTGAGGCTAATGCAGCCGGCGTTCCGTTAAACCTGTTTCAACGGATCGCTGATAGTGTGCGCCCGGCATTAAAGGCTAAAGTTTATCCTTAGTTATTGCGAAAACCCCGCTGAGACACAATATTGCGATAACTCCGCTGGAGACGCAGGTTCAAAATCAACAAGGCTTAAAATGCATGCACAGCCCGTCTTTAGGGTGTTGTATGGGGATATGCGTATAAACCGGTTGATAATTATCCGGCAGCCGCCATGTATTTTTTTAATAAATGATACATCACCAATTTCATCTGCAGATCGGCAAAAGCATGGCCTAAACAAAAATGTTGTCCTGCACCAAAAGGAGCATAAGCATGCGGACATTTTTTGTGTTCGCTGATTTCGGGAGCAAACCTGTTCGGGTCAAATGTCTCGGGATCGCTCCAGTACTTGCTGTTATTATGGTTATGAAAAAGTAATACGGTTACATTGGTACCTGCAGGTATATGGGTGTTCTCAAATTGCATATCCGTTTGGGCCTTGCGGGGAATAAGAATAAGCGGAGGATGCAAACGCAAGGTTTCTTTTATTACCCAACCCGTTTTTTCCAGTGCATCCAGGTGATGGTGAATGGCCCTGCCATCGGTAGCGATATCACTGTTTATGAGCCTGCATTCTTCCCTCAATAGTTGTTGCCAGTTTTGATGCATGGCCAGTTCGTAAATTATGCTGGTTAAAGAACTGGCAGTGGTATCATGCGCTGCCATAATAAAAAAAATAAGGTGGTCAATGATCTCATCATCACTCAGCATATTTCCTGCTTCGTCTTTTGCCAGGCATAAATTACTCAGCATATCATTGCCGGGTTGTTGCCTTCTTTCTTTTATAATGGTTGAAAAATAAGCCTGTAAAACTTTTCTGCCCTGCATGCCTTTGCCATAGGTGGTAAAAGGAAGGTTAATGTGAAATGGCGTAATGGATGCGGTAACCATGTTTATAATGGCTTGATTGATATGCTGCAGGTTATTTGAAAAATCGAGGTTAAAAAAAACTTTTCCGGCCAGTTGTAAAGTAAGTTCTTTAATGAAGGGGAATACTTTAAACGCTGCATGCTGTACTAATTTTTTGTTGTATTCCTGTACAACAGGATTCATGGCTTCCAGGTAATGCTGTAATGCTTCTTTTTTAAAAGCGGTCTGCAAAATACCCCGATGGTGTTTATGTTCATCTCCATCCCGCAACATCAATCCGCCATGAAACAATTCATTGATCAGCTCCCATCCGTCTGTACTGCTAAAATGTTTTGTTTGCTCTACCAGTACAAACCGGTTGCCCTCCGCCCCCATGATACAAACATAATCCTTGCCAAACATTTGGTACTTAAAAATATTGCCGTATTGCTCTTGCTTTTTATTAAATAATTCCTGAGGCTTTTTTAAAAAGCGAATGGTGTCGCCAATAAAGGGTAACCCTGTTGCGCCTGGAATATGCGTTAATGATGCCATACTGTTATTGATGAAAAAATTACTGAAGTTTATTATCGGTTGCTGCGTATAACAACAGAAACACACATTCATTTTATTGTGTTCAAAAACTAAATTAATAAAAAATGCCCATGTAAAAGTGGGTACCCCTAGTTAAGGTCCGGTTTGGGAAATACAATACCAAAATTATTTGATCATCATCAGCGCAGCCATCATCTCTATTCCCTCTAACAGATTACCGATACGGATATTTTCATTTTCGGCATGCTGGTTATTATCATGGTTAGCTATGGGTACCGAAATGGTTTTAGCGTTCAGGTATTTTTCAAATACAAAAAGCGGAAGGCTGCCACCCATGGTTGGTTGCAGAACCACCTGGCCGGTGGTTGTGGTTTGTACTGCTTCAATAATTTTTTGTACCACAGGCAGGCTCATGGAGGTACGCTGCGCATTATAACCATCCTGTTTACGAATCACTTGTATGATCTGTGCATATTTTTTTCTTTCTTCATCCGTTGGCTCTTTATCAGTAACATAATATCCCTGCGCTTTTATATGATCAATTACTTTTTGCTGCTGCCGCTGCCAATCGTTACCCAATACCATCCTCAGGTCAATAACGGCAGTTGCAAAAGTGGGTATCTGGTTAGATGCCTGCTTACCTACATTACCGCTTTGTATGCCATTGATATTTAACGAAGGTTGATTGATAGCTTCACTTAATGTGAGTCCCTTCATTTCAACAGTGCTGATGCCCAGTTCTTCTTTCATTTGTTCATCTACCAGCGGAACTTCACTCAAAGCTTTTTTTTCTGAAGGAGTTAAAGGAACCACATCGTCATAAAATCCTTTGATGGTTACCCTTCCGTTATCATCTTTCATGCTGGCTAATAATTTTACCAGCATCATGGCGGGGTTGGGAGCCCAGTTGCCATAGTGGCCGCTGTGTAAGGGCCGTTTGGAAGCATACACGGTAAGATCAAGACGGGCATCGCCACGAACCCCGAATGCAATTTGTTTTTTACCCGATTGGTGTACCGGCCCGTCGCACATGATCCATTGGTCAGACTGAAGCAGTGCACTGTGTTTTTGCAGTATTTCACCCAGGTGCGGAGAACCGGCTTCTTCTTCACCTTCAAAGAAAAATTTAATATTGCAACCCGGCAGTAAACCGGTTTTTATAAGCGCTTCGTAGCCATTTATAATAGCAGCCACACCGGCTTTGTCATCAGAAGCACCCCGTGCATATATCCTCCAGTCGTTATTATACCGGCCATCTGCAGGAGCAGCCATTTTTACGCCGCCTTTATCGATGGCCTGTGAAAATAATTTTGGTTCAAAAGGGGCAAGCCCTTTTGCCCATTGTGCAGCATTAACGGGCTGCCCATCGTAATGTGCATAAAATATAAGGGTTTGTTTGGCACCGGGCACCATTACTTCGCCATACACAGCCGGTGCAACTCCGGGCGTAACAGCCTTTAATAGCTGCACTTTTTGAATACCCCGTTTGTTCATCATGGACATAATAAAGGCTGCAGTTTTTTGCAGGCCTGCCGTATCTGCCGCCACATTGGGTATAGCCAGAAAATCGGTAAACTCATTGATGATGTTGCCGGCATTTTTTTTGTTGTAATTACTGATTGCTACAACCCCGGGTGACTGAGCTGCAACCAACTGTCCAAACAGCCCGAAGGATGCTGTGCAGCAAGTTAAAACAACAAGGGAAAACTGTTTACGCATACAATTATGTTTGGGTGTGGGTTACCGAAAGTAGTAAAAATTAGTATTGTAATGTTTTAGTATTCGCCATGGTTTGATTCTTCAGGAATCTTTTTCAATACTTAAAAATTTTTAAGATTGGTTCATGAGACAAGAACCAAGGCGCAGCTACTGCATAAACATCGTGTAATTGATAATGATTCTGGGCTTTTCGCCAGGGATAACACCAATAAGCGCTACTGACTGGTCGCCATTATTCATACGGATGTGCAGGGTATTCCCATTAATGGTATAAGTGCCTTTTTCGGGTTCGCCGGTTGCCGTGCCGCCGGCACCATCTACATTTACGGTAGCCATACCTGTTAGTACCAGGGTGCCATCGTTGCTAAAGCTGTACGTTTGCGCTTTGCTGACATATCCGATTTTAAAATTTCCGGTAAAGTTCCCGTTGAGTTTATAGTTATCCGGAAGCCCCTCCTGGGGAGCTACAAACCAGCTGTCTATCGTATTCAGCTTACCATCAAGATATTCCATTTTCCATTGTTCTGTTTTGCCTGTGAAGTAAGTAACTGTAATCACATCGCCATTTTTGGTGTAGGTGCCCGCATTGGCAGCATTCCCTTCTTTTTCCGCTGCCATATCAATGGGGTTGGCGCCCCTTATTGGATTCTGCACAAAACTGCCATCATCACCCAGCCACAGCCAGCCAATGCTCAGTCCGCCCACGATATAACTTCTCAGGTATAAGGTACCTTTTGGATTGTCGCCCCTGCTGTCCTCCGCTTTACCGGATTCTCCGTCACGGGACTCTTCTGCAACGGCATCATCATCAACAGACCTGGTATCATTGTTAGAACAGGAAGCCAGCAACAGGCAAATAGACAGTAAACGCAGCATTTTCATAACTTAAGTATTTGATATGTTGAATATAATTAGTTTAGTTGTATTGACCTAAAATACAACTAAACTATCACTTTCTCAGTAACGTCTTCTGCTGGTGAATAGTGTCCCGGCGTGGTTTTCGCAAACAGTTTTTGATACAAACCAATCATTGTATGCCCACGCTAAAACTCAAGTTGATGTATTAACTTCATTGCATCGTATCTGTACATACATTATCCCGGCTAATTTACCTGTATATATTCATGCGGCAGTCCGGCCCCATTATTCACAGCGCCATATCTATCGAAAATTCAATTTAAAAATCTATATTTAATACCTAAACTAAAATTATGTACATCAAACTATCTATTATTGCTTTCTTGTTTATTATATGCTCGTGCAACGGCAATCACGATAGCCATTCCACCGATACTAAAACGGAAACAACCACCGGTACAGATGATGATGCGCCTAAAATGGATATTGAAGCAGAAAAAAATTCACTGAATCAGCAATCAAAAGCCTGTATTGCCCTGATGAATAAGCTGGAGGAAGATATGAATGCGGCTTATGCAGCAGGTGATGCAGCTACAGCTAAAACCCTCAAAGCAAGTATTGACAGTGCAGCCAGGGAAAATGTTTTGATCGGGCAGAAATTAATGGCACTGGAAAAGTAAAACGTTATGCTTATCCTGTTGTTCTCAGGCGAGTCTCTGACGGCTAAGTGCGAAGGCCCGGGACTTGCCGTTTGTAAACACAGGCAATCGTTATTTAACCCTGGTATATATTGTTTCTGTGGCTTTGGCTTCTTCGCCCCCCGGCGAAATATTATAGGCCGATATTTTCAATGCATCATCATTCAAAATTTCAATCTCTGTGCGCCAGCCCCAGTGCTGCTCTGTTTCAGGTGTTACATAAGCATAGCTGCCCAGCATGTTGAGTTTATCATCGCCTTTTTTACCTTCCGAAAAGATCATGGCACTGCCGGTATGAAAACTGTCTATCCAGCTTGCCTGTATCTTTCCGGTTTCAAGATTACAACCGTAGATCGCCAGGCCTTCCAATGGTTTGCCCCCAAAGCTTCCTTTGTATCCATGCAAAATAAAACGGTCGTTCAGAATAAGCCGCATGTTTCCAATTACCGGTGATTCATCAACAGGATCTCCGGGTTCAAACCACACTTTGGTTGTTCCTTCCCATTCGCCCTGCAATTTTGACAATTGAAAGTGTATGCCGTTTTCTTTTGAATGTTGAAATTTTCCGCTCATAATAGTTGTTGATTTATTTGCAATATGAAAATACAATAAATTTAAATTAACAGAATCAGTCCTTTATGCTTCCCAGGTAACACGATGCTACGGCTGCACGTGAGTTATACAATTATTTAAAAGATTTACAGAATTCACTGATGTTAGTATGGAATGGGTTTAAATTTTTAATTTAGAAGCCGGTAAACAATTCACCTAAACGATTTATTATGGAAAACACAATGACCACCTTAAGCAGCGTACTCGAAAAGCTTCGTATCAGAAAACAGGATAATGAATTGATCATGACAGCCGAAGGTTTTACCAGCCATGCCGGAAAAGTGTATAAGGTGGATGAACTAACCATTATTAAGACTTACCATTTTGAAGGAAACTCTGACCCATCCGACAGTTCCATTTTATATTTGATCGAAGCAGTTGATGGCCTGATCGGTTACAGCATTGATGAGTACGGTGTATATTCCAATCATGAGGAGGCAGGATATGATGAGTTCATCCGTAAAATCAATGTAAATGAAAGGGATGAGCAGGAGATATTTAAATAAAACAGCCGGATAAATTAATCATTGTGGTTTATTGAGTACTTTTTAAATCTCAGCGGTTTTTATAAACAACTATTAGTTTGTTCAAACAGCCCTGCTTTACGTATAAACAGCAATGACCCAGGTTATAACAAAAAGCGTAGCACCAATCACACTTAAAGGATGCACTTTTCTGACGGTTTTCCAATCGTAGATAAAAAGAAAGATAAAGAAAAGAAACCAAAGGACTTTTACAATAACATCATACAGAACAAATTCACTGACGACCTTTTGCAGGTAAAAATGATTAATTGCCCTGTCCAATATGGGCCCCAACATGTAGAGCGTAGCCATATACATGAAGCGTTTGTGCAGTACCGGTTTCTTTCGATTTCGATAGCCAAGCCATACAAAAACCCAAAAAGCAACATAAAGATGCGGTTCGACTTTACATAATATGGCATGGTATCCCACCCTTTATAAACAACTACAAAAATATACACCGTGGTGAGGAACACGCCTGCCGCTGCAATCATGCCCGCAATGCCCAGTTTCATGTGCGCCCTGATATTGCCTTTGCGGATGAAATTGGTTTGTATTACTAATATAACGATCCAGGCAAAACAAAACAATCCATGAATGATGAATTTGGGATCGCTGTTGCTTTTTTGTCCTACATCGGTAAAGAGGTTATCAGAAAAGCCGATAACAGAAAAAATAAGAATGAAAATGCCGGCAACCAGAAAAAAAATATTTTTTCATTTTGGGTTCTTTCCTTTAAAAAATGTTCGTAAATCCGTCAAATCTGCATTCCTAAAGATATACAGTACAATTGAGTTATGCAATGATGCCGCCCTGAAACTTCGGCTACCCGCAACAGAGAAGCCGGTATTTTTTATTACCGGCTTCATTATTTATAAAAATCTGCGTTAATCTGTTCTGATCTGCGTCATCAGCGTTCCTATTTCGGCTTATACTCCAAAACCAGCACCGCATTTTCCGTTAAGCTGGCGCTGCTGTGTAACTCATGGCGTTTATCACCGGCCTTTACCACAATGGTGGCTGTATTGGGTGGTATGCTGCCCAGGTTATGCGCAAACATCACAATTTCGTGCTGGGGTGCTTTTTCGTCCAGCATCAGTTGTACGGTAATGGCTTTGTCGGTAAGTCCCCGGTTACTTACCAGTAATTTGTTGTTGTAATACACACTGATGGTATCTCCATCAATGGTGCCATTATCAAAAATATCCAGTGTAATATTAGTAACTGATACCGGTATGCGGCTGAATACAGTGTTCTTTCTTACAGATTGGTTTTGATATTTAATTACAGTGTCTTTTTTTACTTGCGATGCAGGTGTAGCTGTTGATGCAGAAACGATCTTATATTCTTTAGGCACTTCGGCTCCCATCAGGTTCTTTCCAAAATAATCCCAACGCTTTCTTGTCATGTATAATCCATCCGCACCATAACCGTGGCGTGCATTAGGAAACACTACCAGGTCGAAATCCTTATTGGCTTTTTGCAATTGCTCTACCACCAAATAAGTATTGTAGGGCGGTACATTATCATCCATACCTCCATGTGCCAGCATAAGCTTACCCTTAAGGTTACCTGCATTCATCTGGTTGGCCTGCTTGGCATAATTGGTAGTGCCATCGGGTCCTTTTTCTTCCAGGCCAATATAGCGTTCGCCCCAGTCATCTTCGTAATTGCGGTTATCGTGGTTACCACTTTCGGATATACCTACTTTATAAAAATCCGGGAAGGTAAACATGGCATCGGCTGTGGCAAAGCCCCCACCTGAATGGCCCCAGATACCAACTTTATCAATATCCATATACGGCCTAGCCGCAGCCAGTTGTTTAATGCCCGCTATCTGATCGGGCAGTGTATTATCGCCCATATTGCCATAACAGGCATCGTGAAAAGATTTGGAACGATCGGGGTTGCAACTGCCATCAATGATCACCACCAAAAAACCAAGATCGGCCAGAGCCTGGTGATCTCCACGTGAAGGGCCAAAATTGCGGCTGCCTACGCCCCCGCCCTGCGGACCGGGATATACATAATTAACGATGGGATACTTTTTATTCGGATCAAAATCTTTGGGTTTAAACAGCAGGCCATACAGATCCCATTTACCATCGGCTGATTTTACTTTGATTGGCTCGGCGGGCTTCCACCCGGTTGCCAGTAATTTGCTGATATCTGTTCTCTCCAGTTCGGAAATTAATTTGCCTTTTATATCCCGCAAAACAGAAACCGGTGGCACATGTGGTTGAGAATAATTATCGGTGAAATATTTTCCATCAGGTGAGAAACTGATATTGTGATTACCATCTTCAGGTGTTAACAATTTCAGGTTAGTGCCATCAAAATTAACACTGTAAAAATGGGCATAATAAGGGTCACGGCCTGGCTCACGGCCATTAGCCATAAAGTAAAGCACTTTGTTTGCTTCATCTACTTTTAATAATTGTGTAACAACCCATGATCCTTTGGTAATCTGATATTTGAGTTTACCCGTTGCTGCATCATACATATACAAATGCCCCCAGTCATCACGTTCGCTGTACCAGATGATCTCATTCGTTTTATCCAAAAAACGGTTGTTGATGGTACCTTGCCCGCTTTCGTATTGAGTAGCTACTGTTTCTGTAAACACTTCCTTTATATCGCCGGTTGTTGCATTGGCAATGCGTACTTTTTCAACCTTATGATCACGACTGGTAGAAACAAAAAACAGTTTGCTGGCATCGGCATTCCATTCATTGTCATCATAACCACCGCTTGATGCAATATCATCACTCAGGGTTCCCCGGTGATCATCGGCAGGTATTTTTAAACGGATGACCTTTTGATTATCTACTTCTATAATTACCCGGTGAATTTTTACAATGGCAGAATCCTGTGGTAGCGGATATTTCCATTCTTCCAGCCTGGGCGCACCTACATTGGTAGATACCAGGTACATGGTGCTTACATGGCGTTGGTCCTGCTGAAAGGTGGCTATCTTTTTAGAGTCGGGGCTCCATAGCAGGATGGGCCGGTCGCTATGTGTCCAGCCAGCGTTATCGGTTGCATAACCAAAATCTTTTATGCCATCAAAAGTTAACTGGGTTTCCTTTTTAGTTTCTATATCTTTCACCCACAGGTTCCAGTCTTTAATAAATGCAGCTTTTTTGCCATCAGGCGAAAGGCTTTCATTGGCACCACCCCTGCGCCGGCCTGATGCTGCAACAGTTGCGCCACCGGCATCAGGTACAATTGATTTTCTATCGGAGCCTGTTTTACGGTTGCCGTTGGCGGGATCTATTAAAACATATTCCACACCACCAGGTACTGCAACGGAGTACCAGAATTTACCTTCGGGCAGCCAGTTTGGGTTCACATTATAACGGTAAACGAGTTTGCCAACATTAAAACCCAAAGCTTTGGTTGCCTGGTCGTAATCGGTGGCGGTTAATACTTTTTTATCGGATTGTGCTATTGCGGTTAAACCTGCAAGTGTAGTAATTGCCAGTGCAATAAAGTGTTTTTTCATACCTGATGTTTATTTCGGAGGGGAATTTAGGAAAAGTTGGGGATTTTGGGAGGGATAAATGTTGAGTGGTAAGAATGGACAGTTTTTTGATAAAAGGCCATATTGTTAGGGAGGCTTTTAAGCAAAAACAGCTTTTACTTTTCTCATTTACTTTTTTGCTTCTCCAAAAAAGTAACAAAAAAGGAGCCCGACAAAGCCCGCCTGACCGGACGGGCAGGGATTACATCCCCTTTGTCGGATGGTTCCCTGATTTGGCTTTTGTACTACTGTGGCTTGTACATCAGTAATTCTACTCTTAGGTGCAGTTAGCCTATACTAATTAAAAGCGGTTTTTAATTTAATGGATACCCACTTCTTGTGTTTACTGAGATGAGAACGACCATGGTATTTTTCGATTTTGAAGTTAGCATAAAAGCAAGCTGCCACATTAATGATAATTGGGCTGATTGCTATTTTAAAAAGTTTATGCAAAGTGGTATAAGTTGTGAAGTTACTTTGAAAAAAGTTGACTGGTCCCGATAACCATCAGGTGCCTGGCAAAATGGGCACCTGCCCCGACGAGCATAGCGGAACTCGGGGGAGCATTTGTTTTACCCTTGAAATCCTGAGGGAAGTCGAAGCGTTTTGTTTTTTTTGTCTGGAAAAAAAGAAAAAGAGAATTAAATGAATCATGTAATTTAGAAGTTAACATATTGCTCCAGCATTTTTATGAAAGAAACAGCGCAACAAAAAAACACCTGCTTTCAAAATACATACGGACTAGTGTTGTGTGGTGGTAACAGCAACCGCATGGGTGCCGATAAAAGTATGTTGCAGTACTACAACAAACCACAGCGTTATCATGTGTACGATATGCTCCTCCCCTTTTGTGAAAAGGTTTTTATTGCCTGCAACAGTGAACAGGCAAAAAGTATTGATGCAGATTACAATTTTATAGAAGATGCTCCAACATACAACAATATTGGCCCCATGGCAGCTTTGCTGTCGGCTTTTACTTTACACCCGCAAAAGAATTTGTTGTTGATTGGTTGCGATTATCCCTTTTTAAAGGCAGATGAACTGGAAAGACTTTCATTGCTGTGTAAAGACATTCCTGCTTCATTTTATAACAACAAAGCAGTTATTTATGAATCCATGCTGGCATGGTATCCTTATTCCTGTTTTGATGAACTGAAGCATATGTTTGAGGCAAAACAATTTTCGCTGCAGCAATTGCTCAGGAAATACGATGCAATAAAATATGTACCAACGGATGCAAACTGCATTAAAAGTGTAGATACCACAGAAGCTTTTAACGAAGCGTATAAACTGATAAATGCAGTATAGTTTCCCTAATTTTAACAGATGAAGGACAGGCGGATAGAACATATCACTATACACAAAATAAGTTCCGGGGAAATTAATGAAATGGAAGACAAAGTGGCTGTGGAAGAACCACTGCAGATTGAGCTGGAATACAGCACAGCCAGCGGGCGCATGCTAAAAAATATTGCAGTTACAATGCGTACACCGGGTAATGATGAAGAACTGGCTGCGGGGTTTTTATTTACAGAAGGAATCATAAAAAATGCAGCAGCCATCAGCGAAATAAAACGATCGCATGCCGATGAAAATACAGTACAGGTAATTTTAAAAGAGAATATTATACCTGCATTGGGCAATGCCGCCAGGAATTTTTACACCACTTCCAGTTGCGGTGTTTGTGGTAAGGCAAGTATTGATGCCATTAACACAGTTTCAGCATTTACTGCAGAGAAAGACAGTATAAATATTAACACAGCTATTCTTTATAATTTGCAGGATAAAATAAAAGAACAACAGCAGGTTTTTGAAGATACCGGTGGTATACATGCCAGTGCTTTATTTGATACCAGTGGAAAGTTTATGTTGCTTAGAGAAGATGTAGGAAGGCACAATGCATTGGATAAAATCATTGGTGCGGCATTGCTAAAGAATGAATTACCATTAAATAACTGTTTGCTCTTTTTAAGCGGGCGTGCAAGTTTTGAACTGGTACAAAAAGCAGTGATGGCGGGTATTAAAGTGATTGCGGCAGTTGGTGCACCATCAAGCCTGGCAGTAGAAATGGCAAAGGAAAATGATATTACGTTGATTGGGTTTTTAAAAAGTAACAGGTTTAATACATACTCCGGTAAAGACAGAATAAATTTGAAATAACCCCTTTGTGCCCTTTGTGAAAAACCTTTGTGCACTTCGTGGTTAAATATTTTACCACTAAATTCACAAAGAAAAACACGAAGTGCACAAAGGATAAATTATAAAAATGAAACTACGCATTAAAGGAAATTCATTAAGAATACGGCTTACTAAAACTGAAGTAAACACTATAGCCACAAACGGTTACCTGGAAGCCGAAACATTATTTGTAAATAACAAACTGGTGTACGCCCTGCAACGGGTTGATGAAGGCAATGCATTAACGGCGGCAATGGAAGGCAATAAAATTACTGTCTTTGTCCCATCTGCGTTAACGAAAGACTGGCCGGCAAATAATATTGTGGGTTTTGAAGCCAATATGCCCCTTGCAGATAATAAAACACTTTACCTGCTGCTGGAGAAAGATTTTGTATGTCTTGATCATACCAATGAAGATCAAAGTGACAATTACGAGAACCCAAACAGAACCTGTTGAATTACCGATTTACTTATTTAGCTGTCAGCCTGAGCTTGTCGAAGGCGGTTACACAAAGAAACCACACCGGTTTCGACAAGCTCAACCTGACAGCTTTATAAACTAAGGCAATCTAAAAAAATGCAATATTCTTTGAGGCAGATCCGAATTTTTTAGATAACCACCACACTGTTGGTACCGCCATATTCATTCGCAGCCTCGCTGTCGGCAGCTTCGTCATTCAACCACTCGGTTTTGTTCACTAAGTATTTAAACTCATGCTTCGAATCCTTTGGTAAAGAAACATCTGCAGAGAAAGTACCATCTTTCTTTTTTGAAAGAATGATGCCATTTTCCCAGTCACTGTTCAATCCTACAACTTCCACAGTTTCAGCATTTTCTGGTGCAAAACTAAATTTAACTTTGCAATAATCTTTGGTCTTAAAATACGTTTTTTGTATCATTTTTATGTTTGTTTTGGTTATTAAAATAAATATCCCGGCAAATCTATGCCAGGTCAGATAGCAAAATAAATCGTTAAGTAAATAGCGAGCTGAAACAGCGATCGCTGCTTTTAATACAATTTTTTAAAAAAGGTAACCCGGGAAAGTTTTAAGCTAGATCTTTTTTATACTTCCCCTTGCTTTTCCTGATGTTACAGGCCACCACTTTATATTCCGGGCACATGGCTTCGCTGTCGCTGATGCTGGATGTGATATTGTTCAGCATCATCTCCGGAAAATGGAAGGTACTACTGAGTATGCCCGGCTTTACTTCATCTGTAATTTTTGCCTTGATATCAACCTTTCCTCTGGGCGATTCAACACAAACCATATCGCCATCATTGATTAAATGTTTACGGGCATCTTCTTCGCAAATAAGTAATACATCTTCGGTAAGTATATCCACATTCCTTGTTCTCCTCGTCATGGCACCACAGTTATAATGCTCCAGCTCCCGGTTGGTGGTAATGATGTAAGGATATTCTTTACCATGCTGCACAATTTCTTCCGACTCTTTAAATGTATTGAACATAAATTTCCCTTTCCCCCTGGTGAATGTTTCTGTATGCAATATCTCTGTACCAATTCCGTCTTTCAGCACGGGCCATTGTTTCCCGTTATCGCCCAGTTCATTCCATTTTACACCTGCGAAGAATGGAACAATTTTTGAAATTTCTTCCAACATGGTTTCGGGTTCATAATCCACCTGGTCATATCCCATGCGGTTCATAATATCCACAATGATCTGTCCGTCGCATTTTGTTCCTTCAATGGGTTCTACCACTTTATTCACTCTTTGTATCCTTCTTTCACCATTGGTGAAGGTTCCGCTTTTTTCCAGGAAGGAAGCCCCGGGTAATATGACAGTTGCCAGTTTAGCCGTTTCTGTCATAAATAATTCCTGCACTACAAACAACTCCAGTTTATCCAATGCCTTCAGCACATGGTGTGTGTTGGGATCTGTCTGCGCCATATCTTCTCCGATCACCCAGATCGCTTTTAATGTATCATTCAACGCTGCATCATACATCTGCGGAATTTTTAAACCCACATGCAATGGCAGTTTTGCATGATAGAACTCCTCGTACATTTTATGGATATCCGGATTGGTAACATCCAGGTAACCGGCACCCTGGTGCGGCTGGCAACCCATATCCGCAGCACCCTGCACATTGTTTTGTCCACGCAAAGGATTTACACCCACTCCCCTGCGTCCAATGTTTCCCGTTATCATGGCCAGGTCGGCAATCAGCATAACCGTAAATGTGCCTTGCGAATGCTCGGTAACGCCCAATCCATGAAACGACATGGCATTGGGTGCAGCTGCATAAGTAAGCGCTGCATCTCTAACCAGGTGACGGTCTACACCGGTAATATTTTCAAGATGATCAATATCCAGTTGTAAAATACTTTGTTTAAATTCATCATACCCCTCAGTTCTTGCCTGGATAAAATCTTTATCTTCGGCATGCTCTTTAATGATATAATACAACATCATGTTCAGCAGGGCTACATTTGTACCCGGACGAAGTTGTAAATGATAATTTGCATACCTGGCCAGTTCTGTTTTCCTGGGATCAATCACGATCAGGGTCTTTCCCTTCATGGCCTGCTGCTTCATTTTAGCGCCGGTAACCGGGTGTGCATCGGTAGGATTGGCACCAATTACCATCATACAATCGGTGTATTGCATATCAATTACCGAATTAGTGGCAGCGCCGGTTCCAAATGTACGCTGCATACCCATGGCTGTGGGCGAATGGCAAACCCTGGCACAACTGTCTATATTATTGGTACCAATTACAGCACGGATGAATTTCTGCATGATATAATTCTCTTCGTTGGTACACCTCGCCGAAGAGATACCTGCAATAGCATCCGGTCCATGATCCTTTTTTATTTGTGTAAGTTTTGTTGCAATAAAATCATACGCTTCATCCCAGGTTGCTTCCACAAACACGCCGTCCTTTTTAATGAGTGGTGTACGCAAACGTTCGGGGTGGTTATAAAAAGAAAAAGCAAAACGACCTTTCAGGCAGGTATGACCGCCGTTGGCTGCAGCATCATAAGGTGCCTGGATGGATTTGATGGTACCGGCATTCACAGCAACATCCAAATTGCAACCTACACCGCAATACGTGCAAACAGTGCGTACTTTTTTATCAAACGCTACCGATTTCGATTCAAACACATCGCTGATAGCCGATGTAGGACAAGCCTGTGCACAGGCCCCACAACTGACACAATCACTTGCTGCAAAATTAACATCGCTACCCTTGATGATATGGCTGTTAAAGCCACGGCCTGCCATACTCAATACAAATTCGCCCTGCACTTCATCGCAGGCACGCACACAGCGGTAGCAGTTGATACATTTCGAAAAATCAGAGGTCATGTACGGGTGACTCAGATCCTTTTGTTTATCCAAATGATTTTTTCCTTCGGGATAACGCACATCACGAATGCCAACACGGGCCGCAACTGTCTGTAATTCGCAATTATTATTTACTTCGCAAGTAAGACAATCAAGCGGATGATCGGTGAGCACCAGTTCGATGATATTTCTGCGGAGTTTTTGAATCCTGTCGGAATCGGGATAAATGTAAGAACCGGCCATCACAGGTGTGTGGCAGGATGCCTGTGCTTTAACCGGGCCGTCTTCAGTCAATGCCACATCTACACTACACACCCGACATGAACCAAATGGATCAAGATTGGGTGCATCGCACAAAGTGGGTACGGCATCTTTACCAAAATTGCGGCGGATAAATGCAATGATCGTTTCACCTTCTTTTATTTCGTAAGGTTTATTATCAATGTATGCAATACCGGCTTTGGAATTACCATTGGCCTGGCCATAAGTAACCGTAGCGCCTTTTGCAGTCTGTCTTTGTTTATCTTCTATTTTATACGCGATGCCCATAGCTTTTTTCGTTAGAATAAATAAAACTTCGTTTCATTTGAGCTGTCAGTCCCGATAGCTATCGGGATTGTCGAAGCCGGGTTAGTATGACCGTTTACCGCCTTCGACAAGCTCAGGCTGACATTATGTGTTTTTAAAATACGGTTTCAATTCTTCTTCAAAATACTGCAACGCATTTTTAATGGGTAACGGTAATCCGCCACCCAATGCACAAAGCGAACCGATCTCCAGAGTTTCAACCAGGTCATTCAATAAATCCCTGTCTATTTTATAATCGGATTCCTGCGCTTTTTTAAGCATCTCATATCCCCTGGTACTACCAATGCGGCAGGGAAAACACTTTCCGCAACTTTCATGTGCAGTAAATTGAAATAAATGTTCAAGATATTTTATTATCGGAAAATTTTCAGGTATACAAACAACAGATGCGTGTCCCAGTAAAAATCCGTTTGTTGCAAAAGATTCAAAATCTACTGTAAGTTCTTTAATTTTTTCAACCGGCACCAATCCGCCCAACGGGCCACCAATATGCATGGCCTTAATTTTTTCCCTGAAGCCTCCGCCCAGGTCATTCACCACAACATCCAGCGGCGTACCCATATCTACTTCATAAATGCCGGGTTTATTAAAAAACCCATCCAGTGAAACCAGTTTTGTTCCGGTAGACTTCCCCTTACCAATAACCGCAAATTGTTTACCCCCATTTTTGATTACATAAGGAATGCAGGCAAGTGTTTCTACATTATTAACAACGGTTGGTTTATTAAAAAGGCCTTGCTGTGTTGGATAAGGTGGACGCACACGCACTTCAGGCCGCTGCCCTTCAATTGATGAAAGCAAAGCCGTTTCTTCGCCACAAATATAGGCGCCCATGGCCCTGATGAGTTTGAAATTGTAATTAAACCCGGTACCAAGAATATTTTCTCCCAATAAATTTTCATTCATCAGATCATTAACCGCCTGCTGCATGATCTCCTGCGATTCGGGATATTCTGCACGGATATACAACACACCGGTATCTGCGCCAACGATGTATCCGGCAATCATCATGCCCAGCAAAACAGCATGTGGCTGCTGCTCCATCAGGTAGCGATCGCTGTAGGCACCGGGGTCACCTTCATCGGCATTGCATACAATAAATTTTTGTTTGCCTGCTGTATTGCGGCAGGAGTCCAGTTTAAAGGCGATTGGGAAACCTGCGCCCCCTCTGCCTCTTAAGCCTGATTCTTTCAATTCCGCTAATAATGCTTCGGGTGATTGAGCTAAAGCAAAGGAAAGTGTTTTATAATATTCTTTAATGCCGGTGAATGCGTTTGTTAAAACCGGTGTGCCGTAAGAATCTACCTGGTAACTGTCAACCAATGCTGACTTTTGATTTTTGACTTCCTGAATTTTATCCGCCGCATCACCGGAATAGTTTTTTCCATTATAATTGAACGCATTGTTCTCGTGGCAGCGGCCCAGGCAACACATTTCGCCAATCTCATTGGCATTAAATTGTCTGTTTAATTTTTCTTTTAATGCATCCTGTGTACCTGCGGTCATGCAGGCACTGCCATTACAAACGAATACTTTTTTACCCCTGTTTTCTTCTTTTAAAAAATCATAAAAACTGGCAGTACCAACAATATTGGCCTTACCCATTATAAATTCGGCAGCCAGCTCTTCCATTCTTTCTTTAGCGGGTGCACCTGTTTTTTCTGCAGCAATGCCAAGCGCTTCAAAAAGGTTGTTTTTTAACCCCTTTCTGCCCGATAGTTCTCCCAGGTTTTTTGACATGCTTTTAGTTTACAGCAATTTAAGAATTAAATGCCTAAAAGGAGGATTATACGGTGAAATTTTAACCCGGCATATACAATAAGTTTACATTAAAAATGCTCTTTCTACAAAGCCTTGCCTTTTGCTAAAGTTTCAGCAGCAGCCTGCATTATCTTTTTTATTTCCGGGCTGGGCGATTGCTCAACTGCTTTGTTGGCATACTCCAGCGCTTTCTTAAGGTCGCCTTTTGCAGAATAGCCACGCATTAAACCGGCACTGGTGGGCCAGGCACCATTGAATTTTTTATAGTTCATTTCAAATACCTCCAGTGCTTCTGTAACTTTCTTTTCGCCCAATAACTGGCGTCCATAATTATGCAGATCTGTAACGGTTCCTTTTTCAAAAGCTTCTTTCATCATTTTTCCTGCTTCTTCTTTTCTATTCAACTTGTTTAGCAACCCCGCCTTTACAGAAAGGTTTTTAAAATTATTGGCACCTCCCAAATTGGGATCAACAGCAGCATTTATCCAGCCCAGCGCTTCTTCAGTATTCACATTATTCTGCAGGCACCAGGTTGCAGCCGATTCCAGGCTTGACGGATCAAAACCCGCAGCACCACTCATTTGCGAACGTATGTAAGCCAGTGTAGTTGCATTAACATCAACTTCAACTTTAAAAGGAATACGCCAGCGCTCCCAGTCAAGGCACACTTCAACCGAGTTATTTGTTTGCTTCGAAAAATTATACTCAAGTCTTTCTTTACTTTCCTTTACATCTTTTTGCTGGTAAGTTGTTACCCGCAACACATCCATTTCGCTTTTATAAAAATAACTGCCCCACTCATTGATGTTTTTATTAAAGATGAGCACACAGGAATCGGGATACAGCGCAATAAAAAATGCATATTTACCGGCAGCCAATGGTTGACCATTAATTGTTACATCGGTTGAGAAGGAAATATTGGTGCACTCATCGGCACCCGCCCTCCAGGGCGAAGCAACAAAAGATCCGAAACCCAGTACAGTAAATCCATAGGGCGCCACATCGGTTCCCCATATCTTTCCTTCACGGCCCTTAACACCGGGAGCATTCCAGGTAATTTCAATATTGGTTGCTGCCAGTTGCCTGGCCGTTTTGCATTTGTAATTTGTATTGCCCTCAGGGAGGCGCAGCATCTGCGCAGCAGCAGGCGTATTAGTAAACAGCATCAATAATAAACAAATGAACACATAAGCGTATACTACAAATATTTTTTTCATAACAGCAAGTTTAAATGGTAAATACTTTACTAAAAGTAGCTGTTAATTGCGGTACTTAGTTTCCGCTCATATAAAAGGTAGCGCCCTTTGATGGGGTGGGTTGTTTTACTTTACGTACAATTTTTTTCAGCACTTTGGGGTCGCCGTCTATTTGTTCGGTATAGGTAAGTCCAAGCAACTGGCATACCAATGGGTACACATGAATATTTTCGAAAGAGCGGATGGTTTTGCCGGTTTTTATCTGCGGCCCCCAGGCATAAAAACTGGCGTGCATTTTTTTTATGGCAGGATCAAAGCCATGTGCCCCCGGGCTTATGCGATTGGTAAAGCTGCTTAATACTTTGGGGTAATGTGGTGCAATAAAAATATCGCCAATGCGGTTAAAGCGGTCATCTGTTTTTGTATAATGCCATTTGGCCGGAATTTCTTCACGCAGGTAAGCTGTAAAGAACTGCGCTGACTTTTTAAGTAATTCATAAGTGGTTTTAATATCAGCCGTGTCTTTTGCATACAGGTGCAGGCTGGTACCGCCGCCACGTATGATAAAGCGGGAAGTGTCGATCATAGTTGCAATATTTATCCGGGTAACCGTATCAACAGCAGCCATTCCATGATCGGAAAGAAAAATATAATTTACCGGAAGCCCCAGTGCACTTACCTTTTCTACCATACTACCAATGGCTTTATCTACAAACTGAACAGCAGCTTCTGTTTGTGGAGCATCAGGACCAAACATATGCCCATCATGATCTACATTGCTGATATAAAATGTAATAAAATGCGGACGAATATCTTCAGGCAATTTTAACCAGTCAACTACTTTATTAATACGGTAGTTGATATCGGTATTATCGCCGAAACGGTACCAGTAAGTTGGGTAGGTTTGTTTGATAGCAGCTTCTGATCCTACAAAATAATACGATGCACTAAGCATGCCCTGCTGCTCAGCCAAAACCCATAAAGGAGTACCGCCATACCAGGTTCCGTCTTCAACAGTTCTGCGGTTGCCGATACTGTACGTATCTTTTCGGCCCCTGTCGTAAAACTGGTTATATACCAACCCATGATGCGAAGGATACAAACCAGTAGCAATGCTGTAATGATTAGGAAATGTTACACTTGGATAAACAGGTATCATACTTTTTGCTTGTACACCACTGTTGCGAAGTTGCAACAGGTTTGCAGCATTATATTTTTCTGCATAATCATAGCGAAATCCATCTGCCGAAATAAGAATGATATAAGACTTACTGATTTGGGTAGCTGCATTTTTTCTTCCGGGCACAATTTGCTGAATGGTATCCTGCGCATGTACTGCCGTGCAAAAAGAAAAAAACAACAGGAAAATGAAAGTGCTGCGCATGTAAAAGAGTTTTAGTCAACCGTTATCAAAGATATGCGGAGTTGATTAAACTACTATTTTCTATTTAAAGCAAATAATAAGCTGTTTGCTCCTGAAAATTATACACAAAAAATAGTTATATATTTTTTTTAAGATGAATGAATTTGACAGCAGATCCGGTTACATGGCATTTATTTTTGCCAGCAGCTTTTCTGCAAGTTTTGCATCCAATGGCTTTAATTCATTGTGCATGATGGTAGCATTTGCAATGTCTTTTTGCTTTACATAAATAAGCCCGCTGTAATACCTGCATAAAGTGCTTTTACTGTTTTGTACCAGCCCCGCTTTTAATGTAGCAAGGCCTTCCGTGTATTTGCCGGTCATATAATATGCATAGCCAAGCTCGGAATATGCTGACCCAAATGTTTTATCAAGCTCTATTGTTTTGGCAAGCATGGGAATTGCATCTTCATACTTTCCCTTATCATTGTAACACCAGCCAAGACCGTAATGCGATCCTGCGCTTTTGGGATTGTATTCAATGGCTTTTGTATAACGTTCAATTGCGTCTTCAATCTTAGCCGGTTTGTAATTAAGGCGGTAAACGTCACCCATTCCTTTATAAGCAGTACCATTTTTACTGTTTATTTTAAGCGCACCCTCGTAAGCCCGTATTGCAGCTTCATTATTCTTGAGTTTGTAATTTGCAAAACCAATTTCATTAAACACGTCAACCCCCTCCTTAATTTCATTTGCTTTGTTCAACCATTCCAATGCTGTTGTGTATTCAGCCTTGCCATTATAAATGTACCCCAGGTTGTAGCAGGCATCGTCGTTCTCATCATCACTTTCGTAACATTTTTTATAGGCAGTTATTGCCTCATCATCTTTATTCATATTCTGGTACACATCTCCCATTTGCTTATAGGCCAATGCATAATTAGGTTTTATTTCAATTGCCTTTTTAAGGCAACTGAGCGCCAGTTCGTTCTTAGATGTTTTTTTATAGGCATAGCCCAACTCCTGCCAGGCAAGATGATTATTTTTATTGAGTGCTACCGTTTTATTTAAGCGGTCGATCGCATTTTCATACCTGCCCAGTTCATTATAGCACCAACCGGCCTTATAAAAAGCATCTTCCTTTTTCGGATCAAGCTGGCTGGCTTTATCAAAAGCTACTGCTGCTTCCTTATATTCCTTGTCATCAAATAGTTTTATCGCTTTATTATACCATTCGGCTGAGGTTGATTGCGCAAATGAACCCGACACTATAGTTAATGATAGAAATATAACAGTAAGTTTTTTATATACCCTTTTCATAGACAATTTTTTTATAAAAGTAACCATGTGTTTTTACAAAGTCAATACCCATTGACGGGTATTTTAAAATGAAATGCTAAAACCCCATTTAAATGCCCAGTTGTCGGAACTTTTGGGCAATGCATAATATCCGTAGCGATAAAAAACACCACCGCCAATACCAATATAAACGAGTGAATACAAACTGCGGCGATAGATATTTTTGATCATCAGGCCAGATTCGAAGAGGCCCTTTTCAGGAACTTTAAATGAAGTGAATTTATGGGAAGCAGTGCTATGAAGACTTCCATAACCTATATTTTGAATAATAAAAATCTCGGGACGAAATGAAATGTTTTTTGGCTTAAAAAGCAGGTTCCCGAAATTATGCTCTACAAATAAATTGGCTGTGCTGCTGGCGGCAAATTCATACAGTGCAACCGTTTGAAAATGGTCCGGTACATAAATACTCAGCTTTCCCACCCTGGTTGCCCTTGTATTAAAAAGATATGAATAAGGCACATCGCCCCAAACCTTTCCGGCTTCCAGCCGAAAAGAAGTTTTACCCAGCTTTTTAAACAGAAAACTATGATTGAAACGGACGGCGATCCTGGTATAATCAAGATCACCATTCAACACATTTTTTAACCCTTTTGAGATTTGAAATAATAATTCCGTTGTTGCCGGTTTGGTACGTAGTTTGGCCCGTCCCATACGGGTAAAGCTTTCGCCTTTGGTTAGCCTGAAACCAATACCCAATTCTGTATTTTTAAAACTGCGGATATTTGTGCCGTCGTTTACAAATTCATACGCATACCCTGCAGGGTTTCGGTTTTCCCTCATCAGCCAGATATCCGTTTGAATGGAAGGGCGGATCTTTGTACTGAAATTCATTTTAAACTGTTCAACGCTGTCGAAACGTGACCTTTGAAAATTGCGCAAACTCTGGTTCGAAAAAACAGAACCGTTGCGCACAAAATAGTCCACGTTTCCCGGCTCAGCAATATCTCTGCTGTAATCAAACCTTACAACTGTATTTGTTCTTTGCTGTATGTTGAACTGGATGTTGCCTCCATATTTAAAAGCCTTATCACGCAAACCATACCCTGCAAAACCACCTGCCGAAAACACTTTACTGAATAAAGCATTCGTTTGCAAACCTGCACCGATCCTGAAACTTTCATACCTGTTGATGCCGGAAAGGATGTACTTAAAAGGAATATCAACTTTTCCCAGCGGAATACCTTCAAGCGACAGGATCTGAAAAGCCCTGTTCACTTTTTCGATCGTGTTCCGGTATTTAGCCGGCAGCATTTCATATGTTTCGTAAGTTATTCTGCCTTTTTCATTAAGCGAATCAGTACGCATGATGCGCCAGGTGGTATCGGCTCGTTTGCCTGCCTGCGGATGATACTCCAGTTTTACATCCGAAAAATCTGCCTTGCTAAAAGTTTTGCTAAAGTCTACATTGGTAATATAACTGCGGCAATCCCAGAATAACAAAACCGAATCGGTACGCAGGTCTTTTTGAGAGAGCGTGCTGTTTAATTGTGCAGGAAACCATTTGCCTTTTACCCGCTCATATTTCTGCTGCAATCTGAAGGTAAAGATCATTCCCTTTTCATCCGATGGAGATACAATAATATTTTCTATGGCATATCCATCAGAATTAATGTAGATCAACCCTTTCAGTCCTTTAAAGTTTTTACCGGCCCGGGGTTCAAAACTGATGATGTAGGTGGTATCTTTTTCGTGGGGTATGCGTTCTTTCAACCTGAACTTATACATATTGATACTGCCTTCAATAACCGGACTTACAAAGCTTACATTATTCATCACCAGGTAATCTTTGTAAAACCCAAAGGGCTGAAAATCGGAAGTGGTAACACCAAATGTTGCATTCTTTAAGCCCGAAAATTTTGTTGCCAGTACTGTTTCTTTTGTTTGTCCCGGAAATTTATAGATCCGTTCGGTATAAGATTCGGTAAGCATCAGGTAATTCTCTTTAAACCTTTTGCCCAGCTTGCTTCCCAGGCTGTTACCCGAAGTATCTTTAGATGATTTGACCAGTTTGTCCATCTGGTTATCCAGCTGCTGCATTTGCGGTATGGGATTCTTTTTTTTAGTACTGTCCTGCCGGTTCATATTCCAGAAACGGTTGCCCGCTGCCAGTGCCGCAATGGTATAAGCATTGTATTTAAATGTGGGTTGCTGCTCGGGGTCGTTTCGTTTTTTATTTTGGTGCAGCAATTTTATAATGCGGTGGGCGGGGTTTTCATTGGTTGAAACGATAACGTTTTCCAACTGCCCGTCTGCAGGTTTTATAAATATAGAAACAGGGTCTGTGGACCTTGTTGTTTTAAATTCACTTGCTTTATAACCTATATAACTAACGAGCAATACAGCATCTGCCGGTAATGTATTAAAAGAAAAATGTCCGTCAATATCTGTAATGGTACCGGTATTGGTACCCTTAAGCGTTACACTTACAAATGCAAGCGGGGCTTTTGTATTGGCATCATAAATGGTTCCGGATATACCGGCACCCTGCGCTAATGACAGGAAAGGAAGCAATAAAAATAGGCCCAGGAAAAACTTCCTTTGCATGGTAACTTTTTAACAGCTCATTAATAAGGTTTTAAAACTAACGAGATTATTGCGTTGGCAGTTTTAAACCTATAGGGTTTGCCGCCCGGCAATACAGCGCAGCTAACCCTATAGGTTTGGGCCGGATTATTGCACCGAAATCCACTTTAAACACACCGGTTTTCCCACTTCAATTCTGTTGCCCGTATCGGTTAACTGACCTGTTTCTTTGTTAATTTTAAAAATAACAACCTGATCACTGTTTTGGTTGGCTACCAGTAAAAAATTTCCTGTGGGATCAAAATTAAAGTTTCGGGGTGTTTTTCCTAAAGTAGATTGATGGCCGGCGGGTGAAAGCTGTCCATTTTTCTGATTAATGCTGAAAATAGCAATGGTATTGGATGCTGCCCGGTTGGAAGCATACAGGAATTTACCATCCGGAGAAACATGAATATCCGCACTGCCCGCAAAGCTGGTATCTCCTGCCGGCATACTGCTGATGGCCTGCCTCTTCCTAAGCTTTCCTTTTTTATAGGTAAACACCGTAACCGTACCACTTAATTCCTGCAGCAAATAAGCATATTTATTGGAAGGGTGAAAACTGATATGCCTGGGGCCCGTGCCGGGCCCCGACTCAGCAAAAGATTGTTTGGCAGCTGTAAGTATGCCCGTTGTTTCATCAAATGCATAGATCATCACTTTATCAATACCCAGATCAGGCACCAGTAAAAACCGGTTATCCGGAGAAAAAAACGTGCCATGCACATGCGGGGATGCCTGTCTTGCTGTATTGAAACCCGAGCCTGCATGTTTTATTATAGTTCTTGCTTCACCTATACTTCCATCTCCCATAACAGGTAGTATGGAAAGACTTCCGCTGGTATAATTGCCCGCTGCAACCCATTTGCCGGTTTTATCTACACTTACATAACAGGGATGATCACCTGCTGATGACTGCCGGTTAATGAAAGTAAGTATACCGGTTGTTTTATCAAATGAAAAAGCAGTGATGCTCCCTCCATTTCCTTTGTTGCCTGCATTTTCTTCTACCGAGTAAACAAATCTATCATTGGGGGAAATGGCTACAAAAGAAGGATTGGAAATTTTTACCGAGCTGACCGCTTTTGCAGTACCAACATCGCTGTTGAACTGGTACACATAAATACCTTCACTTTTACCGGAAGTGTAGGTACCCGTTAGTAAATAATGCTGTTGTTGTGCTTTGGTAATACCCCAGGTAACAACTAAGAAGATCGCTGCTAAAAATTTATGCTTCATACATGTAATATACTAAGACATGTAATATTAAGGAGGGTAAAATGAAATTTATATAAACTACACCTGCACAATATAAACCGCTTTCGTAAATTTGCCACCTTATAATAAATTTTACAATATTTATAATATGACCATTTCAGAACTGCAGGATACGATAGTAAAAATGGAGGCCCGATTAAAGGGCAGTGATGCTGTTTCACTTGATTCCAGGGCGTTATCGGCAATGCGAAAAGAACTTATCGAAAATTTTAAACTCACCGGTTTTACCAACAGCCAGGAGCGGCAGGAAAAATGGACCGGCCTGCAGGTACTGCTGGATGCGCTGAAAGAAAAGCAGGTTATACTGGATAAGGAAAATGAAATATTTGCTGCAGAAGCGGAAGCAAAGATCGCTGCGGTTAAAGAAGCTTTGGATGATGAGACCAACAGCGGATTTACAAAAGAAACTATTGACGTGCTTAAAAAGCAAATAGCTGAAACCGGCGAATTCATCAGGCAGAGTAACTGGCCCAATAAGGAACGCAGAACAGCTGCCTGGGACAGGTTTAAAGAATACCGTGAAGCTTTAAGGTTGAAAGAAGATATGTTTTACAACCAGCTTCGTGCCGAAAGGACAAGACTGACTGAACAATCATCTTCGATAACACAGGCAGTATTATATGCCATCAGGGCATGCCACCCCGATGCTGAAGCAGATAAACTTGCTGATATTGCTTTGACAATAGCTTCACTTTCAAACACTGCGATTAATGCAGATGAACCACAGCGAAACAGCATCAGCAATGAAGAAACCAAAGCACAAAATCCGCTTAAGATAAAATCGGAAGGATTGAGAGACCTGCGAAAATTTGTTATTGAAAACAGGGATGGCATCACCCGGGAAGATAAACAACGGATATTTGCAGCCATTGATGAGGTACAGGAAGACCTCGACAAAGCATGGGGCATTTATAAAGAAGAACTGCAACAGAAAAAAGCAGCCTGGGAAGAAAGGCAAAAAGAACGGGAACAAAAACATACTGAGTGGGAACAAAAACAAAAAGAATTTTTAGAAAAGCTGGAAGACAGGTTGTCAAAGCAATATGCGTTTAAAGAAAAACTGGCTGTAGTGTATGAAAAGCAAAATGCTTTTTGGGAAAGGCTGGAAAAAAGAATTATCAATCAGCAGGATTATATACAGCAGATACATGTACAGCTAAACGACCTGGAAGATAAATATGCCATGGCCAGCGACAGTAAGTACAGGGAAAAGATATCGGAATGGATAAAAGACAAATACACAAAAATTGAAGAAGTGGAAAGGGATATAAAAGACATGGAAGAAAAAATAACCGATGCCAAAAAGAATATTGAAGAATTGCCCGGCAGGATGATTGAGGTTGATAAGAGTATTGAAGAAATTCAGCAAAAAATAACTGAGGTAAAACAAAACCTGCTGGCAAAATAATTTTTATCTGACCCTGCCATGCATTAATTGCTACGGCTCTTAAAATCAGGGTTATCAAACATTGATTTGTTGAATAAATAATATTTTCCATCCCGGTTATTACGCCAGTAACGGTGCCCCTCCAGGTCATAATAATACCGGCCATCCACACTCCTTTTGGCCACTTTATCATTAACGATGATTACTTTAGGAACTGCCGTTTTAAGTGGAGGTGGCCTTTTTACCGGCTTTACCGATGCCGGATCAGGGGTAATGGCAGCAGGAGTTGCAGGATGACTTTTTTTATTGCACCCGCCAATCATACCTGAAACCAGGAAGGCCATTATAACAAATGCTGCTTTATACATATTGGTTGCTTTTGTTTATATAAACAAAAACTTTACCAGATTTTATATTCCCCTGCTTTATTTGAATGGAGAAACCTCCCATTAATCGAAAATTATCTTATTGTTTGGGGCCAGTCTTGTTACGTAGTCTATTATCGCATTCCATTGTAAGAACCAGGCTTTTTGCACAAATGAATTCTGCGAATCATTTACTGTATATCGTTGTTGGTTATTGTTCCAGCCAATGGTGATCTTTTCTCCTCCCCTGTCGTATACCTGTCCACCACTGAGGTATTCAATTTGTGTAAACTGGTTTTGCTGAAGCATGGTGTAAAGGCTGTCGAGTGCTGCTGCTGAAAGTTTAAATCGGCATATCAATAATTTTCCCTGCTCATTTACTTTAGAAATGCAGCTATCCCTGGTTATTGTAATTTCTTCAAAACGATAACTCATGCCACCATCAAAGTGAAAGGTTAAGGTAAAATCGGAAGGGCGAGTTGCAGGTAATCCATTTTGCTGAGCAGGTAACCAACTACAAAAAATAAGCACCGGAATTAAAGCAAGATATTGTTTCATGGTAGATCGTTTTTAAGGGGATGCAGTAAAAACAAAAATTGCATAAGTTTTGATGAAAAAAGAGATGGTTATCTCCCATACCCCTTATATGTTCCATTAAAGTAGGTAAGAAATTGCTTTTAAATGCCGGTTTTCTTTTTTATTTTGTTAGCCTAAACCAAAACTTTAATTATGAAAAAAATGATTATCGGCGCCTTAGTTGGCGGTATCATTCTTTTTATCTGGCAATTTCTTACCTGGGGTATGTTAAACCGGCATGAGGCCCAGCAAAAATATACGCCAAAGCAGGATAGTATTATGGCTTATCTTAATACCCAGTTCAGCGAAGATGGTGCTTACATGATGCCAACCTTTGCTCCGGGCACTTCAAATGAAGAAATAGAAAAACAGATGAAAGCCCTTGAAGGAAAGCCATATGCACAGTTAATATATCATAAAAGTATGCCCGGCATGAACAAAATGTTTATGAATATGGGCCGCGGCCTGGTGGTTAATATTTTTATCATCTGGCTCTTATGCTGGCTATTAACCAAAATAAATGCCCCTTCTTTTGGAACCATTTTTATGGGCACCCTGGGAACCGGCATGATTACTTTTTTACACGGTCCTTATACTATGCACATTTGGTATAACAGTTTCGACCTGATGGCACATTTTACCGATGCATTGATAGCCTGGGGTGTTACCGGCCTTTGGCTGGGTTGGTGGTTGAGACGGTAAAAACAAGTTGTTATAAAAAAACGGCAGCCGCAAGCTGTCGTTTTTTTATGGCAAACAGATTGGTGAAGTTTTTGTTAAACCAATAATTGTGTTGTAAACTGTTTGATATTTCAACCATCTTACATCTATTATAAAAATACCCGTATGCAAAAATTATTTTTCGCAATCTGTTTAACAGCCCTTTCCACTGTAACTTTTGCACAAAAGAGTACTACCTACCCGGTTGTTGTGAGATTCGGCAGTTTGTGCTGCGGTGTTCCATCCAGTGCACCGGTAATAAAACTGATAAAGAGTTATAAAAAGCAGTACAAAATAAAACAGGTAGCCGTTGACAGTATAGGCCCCATGGGCCGCGAGGGTGAATATTATCTGGCATTTCGTTTGAAAGAATTCAGCAAGGCTCAGCAAGCAAAATTTATTCAGCAGTTGCAAAAAACTGCAACCACTATGAAAGAGCAGGGTTATGCAGAGATCTTAAAAAATTAAACTGTTAATGAAGCTGATCTCTCAGCAGGGGCTGCCATCACCTTACTTAAGTTATAGGAATCATTGTAAACATCTCTTTAGAAAATCAGCGGTATTTCCGGTGTTGAAAGTATATATGGAAATGAAAAATCTCATCCGCTTATTTTTACGGAGATAAATTATTCTTTACCGTTCCATTGGTTTTTATTGTTTGCCCACCCCAAAAAAAAATAATACCATATATTCGTAAGCCTGTCTGCATCATTTTAAATATAACATATGCCTGCATTAAAAAAGAAACAGGATTATATTTCCTGGGATGAATATTTTATGGGCGTGGCTGTGTTAAGTGCACGCCGCAGCAAAGACCCCAACACACAGGTAGGTGCCTGCATAGTAAATGAAAAGAACAAAATTGTGGGTGCGGGTTACAACGGGCTGCCCATCGGCTGCGATGATGATGAATTTCCCTGGGAAAAGCAGGGCGATTTTTTGCAGACAAAATACCCCTACATCTGCCATGCAGAATTGAATGCCATTTTAAATAATATTGGCATGGACCTGCGTGGCTGCAAAATTTATACTGCCCTGTTTCCCTGCAATGAATGTGCAAAAGCAATTATTCAATCGGGTATTGCAGAAGTTATTTACCTGTCGGATAAATACGCAGGCAGCGATACCGCAAAAGCATCGAGGCGAATGCTGGATAAAGCCGGTATCAACTGCCGCAAAGTACATACAAACATCAGCAGCATTACCTTATCATTTAATGAGGCTGATGTATAATTCTCTTTATAAGCTCAAATTTTGTATATGGCATCAACCTACAAAACCCCTGGTTTTAATATTGAAGAAAATAAGGCTTTTCCCGGTTTTTTAGTATTTTAAAATACCAGGCCAACCCTGCTGGCTATACATTAGTAAATTAAAGTAACTTCAATAAAACTTTTCCCATGGGTAAATATTTTTTATTTTTCGCCTGTTTCATCACTGCCAACCTACAAGCCCAGAATTTAAAATCGGGTGGTAAATTAAAACCGGAACAAGCCATTATGGACATCAGGCATTATACCGTTGCACTTAATGTTGATCCTGAACAAAAGACGATAAACGGGTACACAGAAATTGATCTCAATTTGTTACAGTCAACCGGCAATTTATTATTCGATCTCTGGCACGGCCTTACTATAAAACAGGTTTGGGTAAATGGAAAAACAGCTACGTTCACACATACCAACGATGACCTGGTAAATATTCCAGCTACTTTACTTGCCGGGAAAGTAATGGTAAAAATTGCCTACGGTGGCAAACCGGCTATTGCTGAGAGGGCACCCTGGGTAGGCGGTTTTCAATGGGAAAAAGATGCAAAAGGAAACCCCTGGATAGCCATTACCTGCCAGGGCGAAGGTGCCAAGATCTATTTTCCGTGTAAAGATCACCCGAGTGATGAACCCAATGAAGGTGCAGATATGATCATCACAGTACCCAAGGGGCTGGTAGTAGCCGGACCAGGCCTGTTACAAAAGTAACTACAAAAAAGATAAATCTACCTATCACTGGAAAACGAATTATACCATCAGCAATTATTGTATCTTTTTCAATATTGAAAAATTTAAAGTAGTAAAACGTGTATATAGTACCGTTGATGGCAACAAAGTGCCTATGGAATATTATGTGATGGAAGAAAATGAATTTATGGGAGAAAAATTACTTGGCCTGTATGAAGAATCCTGCCGCATTCAGGAAAAATATTTTGGTGAATATCCCTGGGTAAAAGAACGCATTGCCGCTTCGGAAACACCACACCTGGGTATGGAGCACCAAACCAATATTGCTTACGGCAACAAATACAAATTTACACAGGTAGGCGGGAAAGACTTTGACTGGTTGCTGCACCACGAATTCGGGCACGAATGGTGGGCCAATAAAGTAACCAACCGGGATTGGGCCCATATGTGGATACAGGAAGGCATATGTGTTTTTGGCGATGCTATGGCAACCCGGGAACTTGCCGGCGAAGCAGCTTACTTAAAAAAAATGCAACAGACTGCAAGAGCCATAAAGAATGGTTTGCCGGTAGTACAAGGTGAAGAAGTAGATTCGGACAGTGCTTATTATGGCGACATTTACGGTAAAGGTGCATTTTTTATGCATACACTCCGCCATGTGATGGGCGATGAAATTTTCTTCCCCACTTTAAAAAAATTAGCTACAGCACCACAATACACTTACGACAATACAGTAGTAACCGCTGATGTTGAAAAACTTTTCAGCGGGGCCTATGGCAAAAGCCTGCAACCTTTATTTCAGCTGTACTTGTATACCAACAATAAACTTGAGATACATGTAAAACAAACCGATGAAAATAAATACCTGGTTAAACTGCTCAACATGGAAATGCAATTACCGATCAACATACTTACTGGTGAAGGCACGCAGCGGCTGATGGTTGATAAAAAAGGAATTATAGTAAGCAGTAAAACACCGATACAGATTGACCCGGATGTATTTTATTTTAAGAAAGTTATATTGGAATAACAAGCACCATACCGGGTTTTCTTTAAGCCTGCAAAACAAAAGCCTTCATTACTGAAGGCTTTTCATAGAATCAAACATGCTACCTGCACGTTTTCTGCATTGGTTTCACAGGATACCGTTATATTTTACAAGGATTTTGGGATTTTTAACAGTGTAAAGATGCAACGCTTTTAAAAATTAATTTATAGTACTTTCATGGTAATTATTGTAGCTAATAAACGCAGCGGTTTGCAGGGACAAACATTTGAGGAAGTAAGGTTTTCAACATCGCTGTATCGTATAGTATTACTAAACCGGACTGCATAAATACCAGTTATATTTATAGTAAATCAATCGTATGAAGTTTTTAGTTTTTGTAATTGTAAGTACACTCTTATTTTCCTGTGCAACACCCAAAGACACAACTCAAAAAATACTGGTAACAGACTCCGGAATTAAAACAGGGGCAGAACAAACAGAAAAATACCTTTCTTATATCAAAGGAAAACGGGTGGCAATACTTGCCAACCAAACATCAGTTATTGGCAAAACTCACCTGGTTGACAGCCTGCAAAAACTGGGTGTAAACATCATTAAGGTATTTGGACCGGAACATGGTTTTCGTGGAAAAGCGAGTGCCGGTGATAAAGTAAGTGATGAGGTTGATGCTGCAACGGGCATTCCCATTATCTCATTGTATGGCGCAAAAAACAAACCAACAAAAGCCGACCTGGCTGATGTTGACATCATGTTGTACGACCTGCAGGATGTGGGTGTACGCTTTTATACCAATATCAATGCATTGAGCCGCTTAATGGAAGCCTGTTATGAAAATGATAAAGAGCTGCTGATACTCGACCGCCCCAATCCCAATGGTTATTTAATAGACGGTCCGGTATTGGATATGAAATACAAATCAGGCATAGGTATGTTTCCGATACCTATGTCGCATGGATTAACCGTGGGTGAATTTGCACAGATGGCTAACGGTGAGGGTTGGCTTACCAACAAAGTGAAATGCAATATCACAATCATCCCCTTGGCAAATTATGATCACGATATGCCTTATACGCTTCCGGTAAATCCCTCTCCTAACCTGAATACACCTCAGGCGGTTTTGCTTTACCCCTCTACCTGCATGTTTGAAGGCGTATATCTTAACCATGGCCGAGGTACTTATTTTCCTTTTACTGTATTAGGCAGTCCCGAGCTAAAAGGCATTTATGATTTCTCCTTTACACCCACAGGCATAAAAGGAATGGCCGAAACACCCATATTCATGAATGAAGTTTGTTATGGTATAGATCTGCGCAATTATGACACCGAACTGTTGAGAAGATCAAAAAAGATAAACCTGCAATGGATCATGGAATTATATAAAGCCCATCCCTACAAAGAAAAATTCTTTAACTCAAAACTGAGTAAGCAAATGAATAATATTGAAATACAAACCGGTTCGGGATCATTCAGGCAGCAGATCATGGATGGTGTACCGGAAGAAGTGATCAGGGCAGGCTGGGAACCCGGCTTACGTGAATATAAACTGATGCGGAAAAAATATTTGCTTTACCCATGAGTCGAATATGCCGGTTAATATAAGGTTAATGACATAAATGTTAACATACGATCTAATCTTACTCCACTTTACCCTGTACCTCTGCAGCCTTAAAAAAACAAATTAAATTTTACACAATGAAACGTATGAAAACAACCCGGCTTTTTAATTTTTTATTTGCCGGCCTTGCCCTGGTGGTTATTATGACAGTCCTGGAAGCCTGCTCAAAGAAATCCACTGCATCAACAACCACTACAACTGCCGGTGAACCAGCAGCAAAAGAAACCACGCCACCTCCGGTACCGGAAAAAGACGGAATGCAAATTACACGGGATGCAGCCGGTAACTATGTAATTAACCTGGTTATTGTAAACCTTGAACCTGTAAAACTGATGAAACCTGTTAAAGAAGGTTATGTGGTTTGGATGGTGAATGAGCGTGCGGAAACTTCTAATATTGGTACTATTGAAGGTGCTAATACCTGGACCACCAAAAAAGACAAATCAAAATTTGTGGCTACTTCTTCTGTTAAACCTTCCAAAGTATTTATTACGGCCGAAACTGATTTAAGTGCTATAACTCCCGGTACCCAGGTTGTTTGGTCAACAGGAAATTTTTAGTTCAGAAAAATAATTGAGATTTTATTAAAAAATGGTTCGTGTTTTACGAACCATTTTTTATTTGTGGGTTAAGCAAAAGTAACTATTACGAGTGTTTCTGTTATATTGACTGTTACGTTTCTTTAATGACTGAACTATTCTACCGCATCTGTTCATTCAACCAGATGCCAGGCCGTAAAAGCCCTAAGCTGTTTATTCGGAATTTATATTTTAACTTGGTCATCTGAATTGCTTCATAAAAATTAAAGTTAATGATAGAACAGACCGAGCTGACCGTTACCGCATGGAATTTTCATCATTCAAATATCAGTAACGACATACAGGGGTTTAGCAACACCACCACCCTGTTTATCATGCAGAAAAGGAATGCCCAGAAAAAAGGCATTGCCTGCAGGTTAAGCTGCCGGTTTGAACATGGCGAAGAACCAATACTGGATTACGTTGCTGAGCATTCTTATGTTATGGACTTTGATGAGGTGATCGATAAAAATGAACTTTTAAAAATGTTGAGAAACAGCTTCGCCAATTTTGAAGAAAAGTTTGAGTTCAGAAAACTGGGCACCATTTTACAAAATGAAAATCTGCGGCCACCGGATGAAACGGTTATAGACCTGGACCATATCATACCGCTGCTGAAATAAAAGCAAAGAAGAATTTAAACCGGTAACCATAGAAAAGCATTTTTTTTACCAACCAATGATGAAATACCTATTTTTTATCGGGATCCTGTTTAGTTCCTGTCAACAAGCCCCCGAACACAAGGCTACAAAAACGGAATGCGAAAAATTTAAAAAAGGTAAATTCCTGTATAAATCAAATGCTTACCCCACTGTATACAGAATTGAGAGAAATGATACCGTTCAAAAAGAAATTATTGGAAAAAACGGCGACTTTATAAATTTTAATATCAACTGGACAGCCCCATGCACTTATGAACTGACTTTTCTTGATCAACATATCAGCGGCAGTGACTCTGTGTCTGAATCCGATAAAAAAACGATGAAGGTACAGGTTGAAATACTTGAAATTAGAAATGACACCTGTTTTGTAATGACAGGATCCGGTGACCGCAGCTTACCCGGCATTGTTTACATCGACAAAAAATAATTGGCTTTAACTGCATTTCCCAATAAAAAACGAATACCAGCGGAAACATCACCTACAATTACAATTCAAAATAATTCCTAATAAAGATGTTACAAAAGCATCTCCAGTTTTTACCCTGTTTGGTATAACTACCAGCTTGCAATAGCAACCCTTTTCCAGGTATTGGCAGCCACACATACATAAATGTAATCACTATCCCAGGCTATATCGCCTGTATTTCCCGTGTCGGATGATGAGGCAGGTGTTTTGGATGTTCTTATTCGGATAGTGTTACTATTTACATCAAGCAAAGCAGTGGGACTGGCTGTACCAATACCTATATTACCACCTTTTAAAATTGTAAATGCATCGGCACGTGCAGCAGCTGAAGTTCCGTTGCCAATATTAAATAAACGGTCGTTTACATTAGATACAGAAGTAGAAACCGGTGTATAATTGGTGCCATATAAACCCAATGCAAATTCGTTGTAAGAGGCAGCATTATTACCCGTACCAAATGCGGCTGATGTATTACCAGCAGCGGTATCAGTTATGCCCGTAACAAAACCGCTGGTACCCAAAACCGCATTCTGGTAACCAAATGCAGTACCATTTTGCACCAGTACCGAATTACGGTCGCCTGCAGCAAAACCGTTGAATGCAGTTACTTTATTCAGATAACCAAATATGGCAGATGACGAACCACTTAGGGTATCCTGGTATCCCACTACAATGGAATGTCCATAGCCAGCAACAATATTATTAAAAACACCCCCAACAATATGATTTTCTCCATTAATGCCATTTGCCAAACCTGAAACCACTGACCTGGTGGCGGTAACTGTATTACTTTCGCCTGTTACTATGGAATTATTGCCACTGAGGTTATTGCCATTGCCCGATACAATTGTTTTGGTACCGGTATTGGTATTGCCTGTGCCAATAGTGGCGCTGCCCGCCACATCCAGCGCTACTAAAGGTGTTGGCACACCTATACCAATATTACCATCCCGGTTTACTACCAGAATATCAGTTTTAAAAAATGCGCTGCCGCCATCATTAAGTGCACCAACTCTTAAGCTTTGGCCAAAGAGCGTGAGGTCCATCAGTTTTTTATCAACCGGTTCCCCTGCCGCTTCAAAATAAATGCGGGGCACATTGTTATCAGTTATCAGCAATGAAGCACCATAACCTCCCCCATCAGTAACGCCCTTTAAACTGGTGCTGCCATCAGAAATATGTACTTCACTGTTAGGTGTGGTGGTACCAATGCCCACCATACCTCTGTGTTTTCCATCAATGGTCATAGCAGCCTTGGTGCCAATAGTGCCAGGCGCATCAGTGCCCTGGTTCCATAAATAAAAACCTATTGCATTCTCATTTGCGCCACTACCATTATGCTTGGTCTTTATCGCATGCCGGTAATCGGGCCCGCCGTTCCAGCTAAATAATACCTGGTTGCTTGAAGAACCTCCCGATGAGTTACCACTGCGCAGTTGCAGTGAATTAGTACCTGAGCCATTACCTGCAACATCAAGCCTTACTACAGGCGACGAAACGCCAACACCCACATTACCGGTTGCTTTGATGGTAAGTCTTTCACCCAGTGCATTATTTCCGGTATCTACTGTATAAAAACGAATGGCTCCGGGAGCTTTCGTTGTTGTAATCGTACCATCTGACTGAAACCTGATCTTGGCACTATTAATATAATTAGTTCCGTTATAAATGTTACCGTTCAGTTCTCCTAAAACATCCGTTGGGTTAACTATGAGTGGTGCAGCCAGGGTTCCCCGCTGCTTTACAAAATTATGAAACGCTGCTCCGCCTCCAGCTACTAGCTGGGTAATATCGCTTAATGCGCCTGCCTCATCCCTGATATCGATACGGCTGGCATCGCCTGGACCGGTGCCGGGGCTGGTGGTTCCAAATCCGAGCGCCCCGTTGTTTTTTATATACACAGCATTGGCATTATTTGTTTTTATTACCAGGTCCACATTATCCGTGGTGCCAATAAAATTTGTAAGCGGTGAAGTACCTGTATTTCCACCTGTTTTCCAGGCCAGCGAATCGGCATTGGAGTTAGACAGGAGCCACGTCCACGCTATACCGTTATAATAGTAATAACCAATACTGTCGGGCGCATTTTGAAAGATGAGCAAACCTGTAGCAGGCGCTGCTATGGCATCTCTTTCAGTACGGCTCAAACGGGGTATTAATAACCCTTTGGTAGTGCTTTTTACATCCAGCATAGCACTGGCATCAGCGGTGCTGCCATCAGTGTTTACAGAAAGTGATTGTGAAAAGGATATAAAAGGTGTAAGTGCAATTAATGTAATTGCAATCAGCAAAAAATGTAACCTGATCATTAGGTAGAGTTTTAAAAATGTTTTGGTAGAACCTTGGTTTAAAAACCTGCAAGGGTTTTGAACACATCATAAAAATAAATGATTTTTGTCTGATCCACCAATTTTGTTCTGCCACAAAATCTATAAGGTTTGCTGCTCCCGAAACCAGTACAAAAATTTTTAACAGTTTGTAACTGCCGGTTGGCAACATTTTTGTTCGATTGGAGAGGCTCCAACTTGATATTATTAACTTTTAAACAACCCCTTTATGAAAACGACACTCCGCAAATCCCTGCTATTATTTACATTGACCGCCTTACTGGCGGCACCTGCTGTACAGGCACAGGACGCAAAACAGGAAAGACTTATTGATGATGCCGAAAATGCAAGATCAGCATTTATTGAAAGCAATGAACAACTGCAGCAACTCTTCGATAATGCTTATGCCTATGCTATTTTACCCAATGTTGGCAAAGGTGCGGCAGGCATTGGCGGTGCTGCAGGCAGCGGCATTGTGTACGAAAAAGGGAAAATGATTGGCTCGGTTAAGATGAAGCAGTTAACTGTTGGTTTGCATTTTGGAGGGCAGGCATACCGGGAAGTCATATTTTTTGAAGACAAAGCTACCCTCGAACGCTTTAAAACAAATGAACTTGAATTTGCTGCACAAACTTCTGCAACTGCTATACATGAAGAAAACCAGGCGGATGCAACCTATACAGATGGCATACTGGTATTTACACAAAAGAAGAGCGGCCTGATGTATGATGCATCTATAGGTGGACAGAAATTTAATTACGATGCTTTTTAAGCTTAAAACGATACAGATAAAAGAGGCTGCCCGTTATAAAGGCAGCCTCAATTTTTTATGCCGGATAGCACATCTTCAATAACGGCCAAAAAGCATACCGTTAAACATGGATAAAGCCCGGGGAAATATTCGCTCCCTATCAAAGAATAGCCGATTACCGTACTCTTCATTTAATCATTAAATAAGAATAGCAGCAGTAACCACCCGTACTTTTAAAATTCAAAAATAATTCCTAAAGAAGGTGTTACAAAAGCATCATCATTTTTAACCCTGGTTGGTATGGCATTGCTGCCATCAGGTTTCACCGGTAAACCATCTGTGGTTTCAAAACCGGTGTTAGCTGCATTTCTTTTAAAAGTATATTCAGGTATGGCAGGATTTTTTGCAACATACCAGTTGGTAACATCTATAAATACATCAATGGTTATTTTCCGTAAGTTCCATTTTTTATCTATACGCACATCGCTGCTGTTAAATCCACTCAGCCGGTTACTGTTCAGTTGCTGGTAGTTTAAAGTACCAACACCCTGCGACAGATAATTCAGCCTCGATTGTGTTTCATCAAATGGTGTAAATGGTGCCCCGCCCTGGTAACGGAATTTTAAACCAAGCTCCCAGTTACGGGGAAATTTATACCCCCAGGTAATGCTAAGTAAATGCTGATTATCCCAGCTGCTGGCAATATATTTTCCGTTGCTGCCCGAATACAGGCTTCTGTAAAAAGTGTAAGACAGAATGCCAAAGAAATTCTTTGTGAGTTTTTTCTGAGCAAAAAATTCTACGCCATAAGCCCTGCCTTTGCCGCTAGCAATAATGGCTTCGTTGCCAAGCAGGGTAAAATCGGTACCCAGGTTTGCCAGTGAAATGCCATTACGAAGCGATACCGGCACATGGCTGTATTGCTTATAAAACCCCTCTACAGTAAAACGCAATCCATCATTGGGTAAAAATTCAAATCCTGTAGTGTAGTGATTGCTCCGTTGGTACCGGGTGTTCTTATTAACCAACACATTATTATTATCGGCAAAGCCAAGGATCGTATAGGGTGGAATTTTATAGTAGATACCTGCCGATGAATTCCAGGTCCATTTATCTGCCAGTACATAACTGAAAGAAATACGGGGCGACAGGGTTTGTAAACCGTTCATACCATTGCCGGTAAATGTATTCATATCGGTACGTACTCCGGCACTTATACCCAGGCGGTTTGATATAAAACGTTTACCTGCCTGTACAAAGGCACCCAATTTAAAAAAATCATTCAGCGGACTGTTGAAATTTACTATAACAGCCGGTTGTACCAGGTTACCTCCCGCATCACGAAGTTCTTTTCTTACCACATTAAAAGTAGTGTTGGTATAATCTGCCAGTTGAGCAGAAACACCGTAAGCGATCTTCCAGCCTTTCAGGTTTTTATTTACATCAAAACGTAGTTTGGTTTCTGCTTCGGCACTCACCACATCCAGTGATTTATTAGCTGCTGTGGGATTCTGATTATCCTCGTATTTTTCAATATCGTTGTTAAAATAATTACGGCTTAAAGCCAGGTTCCAGAAACCATTGGGAATATTTCTTTTTAACGACACACCAACAGTATAGTTCCATTGATTTACCAGAACATTGGAATTGATGGTATACAGTTTTTCCGGTGTGGCATCTTTGGGAGCCTCAAACCGAAATTCATCAATAGCGCCTATGCCCAGTATGGTAAGCGTTGTTTTACTATTGATCTGGTGGGTGATCTTTGTCTGAAAGTCCCAGTAGTTGGGACGTATCGGCAAATCAATTGCCTGGAAGAGCAACTGCAGGTAAGAACGCCTTACCGAAGCCAGGAACGTTGTTTTCTTATTTTTTGACAAAGGGCCTTCCAGCGTTAAAGCAGCATCTGTTGCACTCAGCCTGAAATTCCCCTGGAACCGATTGGGGTTGCCGTTTTTTTGCCTGAACTGAAATACCGAACTTAATGCATTATCATAACGGGCATCAAAAGCCGAAGAGCTCAGTTTTACATCTTCAATAAAACTTACGTTTAAAATTCCCTGCGGGCCACCGCTGCTGCCCTGTGTTTGAAAGTGATTGATCACCGGCACTTCAATTCCATCGAGGTAAAACACATTTTCATTGGGTGCCCCACCCCGGATAATAATATCGTTTCTAAAACTGCCGCCCTGCTGTCCCCCACCTACGCCGGGCAGGGTTTGTATTACTTTGCTGATGTCGAAATTACCACCCGGGTTACTTTTGATCTCTTCGCTGGTTAAGCGCTGTACACTCAATGGCGTTTCCAGGGTGGCCGCTCTTACCGTTCTTTTATTAGCTTTTACCTCTATGGCTGTTAAAGAAGTTACCTGCTGTTCCATTTCGATAGTAAAACTATTTTCATTACCACTACTGATGACAATATTATAAAGTGTAAACGTTTTGTAGCCCACTTTACTTACCTCCAGGTTATAACTATTTACCGGAATATTGGTGATCCTGAATTTACCTGAATTATCTGCAACAGTTGCTTTCTCCGTACCATCTAGCTTAATGGTTGTGCCTTCCAGCAGTTGTTGTGATGCTTTGTCAACCACAAAGCCGGTAATACTCCCCGTTTTTTGGGAAAAGGAGCTGTGGAAGAAACATAAAGCGAAGGACAGGAATATAATGCGTTTCATGGTTTTGTTTTTATACTAATGCGGTTGTAAACAGTTGAACAAATCAAATGTTCGCTGAAAAATAAAAATATAAACTTTACTGGTACAAAAAGAAATTTAAAAGCAGACCTTGCGCTAAGATACCGGTTACACCCGTTCCGATGCATATCGGGAAACTGGATGTACTGATGAGACCGCGATGATCCCCGTTAAATATTTCGGTTGAATCTGATGATTGGGAGGGGAACGCATCCGGAAGCGCATTATTCGCATTACAGCCGTACTTGCTGCCCCTGCAATACAGGCTAGGATGAGGAACAGGAAAGGCTTCATTAAACAGCAATAGATAGATTTTAAAGAGGCTGCCTGGCAAAGGTGCCTCTGCTTTTTATCGGCAGAAGATAAAAAGGTTTACCCGCTCTGATCTGCTGGAATTGAAAATAATTCTGCTACTCCCTTAATTCATTAATGTTTTTTAAATATCCGGTGGCGTTGCAGGTGTAACATGATTGTGTTCTTGTTTCAGGCAGGTAATATTTTGTAACCGTTCTTTTATCCAATACCTGGTGAGTAAGTATAGCAAAATCTCCAACTATTTTTTCGGTACGGTAAAAAAACTCTGTAACCTGTTCGGGTTTTCGCTGGTAAATATGAGAAGTGCTGCCCGTACCTCCACACATGTTACATGGCTTATCAAAATCGCTCAGGTTATACTTCGATAATTTTATATCCGCGATCCCAATCAAGGATCTGTTATTTTTCAGGTAAACAAAGCCATGGCTTTTGTTAATTACCGGAGAGGCCATACCTTCAACAACTACTACATCTCCCACCACCAGGTCATGTATTTTTACCATCCCATTTATTATCACACGCTGTTTTTTCCGCTCAGCTTCTGTTTTACCTTCGGTTACAAAATTGTCAGTTATCATTCCATTTATTTTGTTTCCGCTTTCCAGCCTGCTCATACTATAGGTCCAGTCTTTTGCATCGTACTTATAGGTAATTTTTGTAAATGGCCCTGTATACACATCACGGCTATCGGGCAATAATATGGTTCTTGCTTTTGGATCATCTACACCGCCCAGCACCACCATGGGATCAACAGCCTGGCTAAGCACTGCTCCATAAATAAGTTTACCATGTACATAGCGGCCTCCAATAGCTGGTTTTTCCCTGTAATAATTTACCAAAGCATAGTGCAAACCGTAACCGTTTGGTTGGTTATTGTCTACCATCCCTTCATAAATATTGCCATGACCATCATCAATGATTCCAAACCCATATGGTTTTCCCTGGTCATCGCATTGGCCGGTGTAAACAGCGCCATCTCCAAGTTCCACTTTCCTTACTGCAACCGGCTGGTCTGTCATAGCTACCTTTGCTATTTCAACACCACCTATAAACAACGCCCTGTATGGCTTTACTTTTTCTGCTTTACCTGCATAACCATTCAGGTCTTCGTACAATTCACGCTGCCTGGTGCTGCCCTCCGACATATACATGACGCCGGATGATGGCACTACATAATCTTTAATAACCCAGCCCGAAAAAAGGTACTCGGTAATATCCTTTCCGGTATAGCTGCCTTCGCCCTCGGCCCGTTTTTCTGTTACGGTGCATTCCTTACAAATGTCTTTGTCAAAAAGCCCTTTGAATATCTTTCCGCGTTTGAAAATAAATTTACCGCTGCTGTCCTTAACCGCGCCAAACATTCCGAATTTTATTTTTATTCCCTGGCCGGTTAATGCTCCATCAACAAATTCTCCTTCACGTATGCGAATGGGAACCGAATTGCGGTTATCGTATTCTATCAAAAACCCCTTTCCGTTAAGCACTCCGTCTTTGTATTCGCCCTGTTCAAACCAGGTGTATTGATTTTCATTGGGAACCAACGGAATATTTGCCTTAATTAACCGGCCCAGTTCCTCTTCAAATTGAGTATTGGAAAAGTAAAGGTCAAACCGGTATCCGTTTCCATTCAGTTCGCCACCCTTAAACTGACCTGCTTCATAGTAAGTGTAAATGGGTACGCCCAGCAAACCCTTACGAAGCGGCTTCTGATCAAAACGCAAAGGATCTTTACGGGTAGTTGTAATTTTTTTTATGCCATACCCATTTTTGCAATTGCCATCCAGGCATTTTTCTTTATCCTGCGCAGCAACGGCAAATGCTATACAAATGTTGAGCAGGGTAATGGAGATAACTACAATGATTTTCTGCAGCATTTTCATTTTCATTCGCTTCCTGTTTTATAATAAGTGTATCCCACTCACTAAAGCCGATGTTTAAAATTAGCATTCTTATAAAATTTTTCAATACCCAGTGGTGGGTATACATAAAAAACCAGCATGATCATATTGTTTTTGATCTTTCCTGCTTACACCGAAACAGAAATGAAGAGGCAACATACAAGACATTTCCCAAATTCAGGCTTAAGAAATATCCCGAAGGAGAAAAATATAATTCCCAGGTTAAGGAGCGCCTTTTCTTAACAAGGAGGAAGCCCAAAGAAAAAACCTTCATTACTGAAGGTTTTTCATAGAGCTTGATTTGTGCATGTTGCCTGCACTGGTTTTCAACAGATTACTTCGGGTTTGGTTTTCATCTGATACTGAATACATCTTGTTTTGGATAATTGGATATTTAACAGTGCAAAGATACGCTGCTATGAAATGGTATTTTGTAATACTGGTTATGATAAGTTTGTAGCTTTTGTTCGATTCTACTGTAAGTAAAACAGGGATGATGATATTTACATGATTCAGTAAGACTTGATTCCCAGGCCTTTAATGCATATCACCTGTCTTAGTTTATTCGGATGTCTTTCCATCAAACTTTTCCGGTATTTTTTCCGCATCTTCTTTGGTCGCACGTATCGTTCTATCCTGGTGGTTAGGTGGTCCATATAAGGTGTACATTTTAAGCGGTGCAGAGGTACCCGTGTTGATGATATTATGTTTGGCACCCGCAGGTACCACAATCACATCTCCTGCTTCAACATGGTATTCATGACCATCAATTACCGATGTACCGGAACCAAATTCAAATCTAAAAAACTGGTCTGTATCCGGGTGCGTCTCCTCTCCTATATCTTCTCCCGCTTCCAGGCTCATCAACACAAGTTGAAGATGACTGCCGGTATATAAAACTTTCCGGAAATGCTCATTGGCAAGCGTTTCCTTTTCAATATTGTCTTTAAATCCTTTCATTATTATTGTTTTTCAATATTAAATTATTCTGTGAACAGGGATATCCATTTTACATATTATGTAGCACTATTGTTTCTCCTTTACAGCCGCTAACAGCAATTTTGCCACTGCAGCAGACGAAGCAGGATTTTGACCGGTGATGAGCAATCCGTCCTGTTTTGTATATGAACTCCAATCGGCTCCATTGCTGTACTGTGCTCCAAGTGCTTTCAATTTATCGGCTAATAAGAAAGGAACCACTTTAGTTAGTTTAACGGCTTCCTCTTCGGCATTTGAAAAGCCTGTTACTGTTTTTCCTTTTACCAACGCATCGCCATTTTCGTCTTTTACTTTAATTAAAGCAGCCGGGGCATGACATACAAACGCGATGGGCTTTTTATTTTTATAAAAGTCTTGTATCAACTGTATGGAGTTGGTATCATTTGCAAGGTCCCATAAAGGGCCATGACCACCCGGATAAAAAACCGCATCATGATCTGTTTCTTTCACATCGCTCAGTTTTACTGAGTTTGCCACTTTATTAACGGCTTCAAAATCCTTGTAAAACCTCGCTGTATCCGGGGTTTGTGCATCGGCGGCTTCACTTGCAGGATCAACAGGAGGTTGCCCACCCGCCGGCGACGCAATGGTAATGATCGCACCGGCATCGGCCAGCACATAATAAGGAGCGGCAAATTCTTCCACCCAAAAACCGGTTTTTTTACCTGTATCTCCCAGTGCACTGTGAGAGGTTAATACCATTAGTATTTTCATGTTATTATTTTAGTAATGCGTTAAAAAATCAAACTCCTTAAAGGTCAATTGAAGATTGATTAAAAATGTTACAATCTCCCGGGTAATTATTGCAAAATTCATAGGTTTTCAGGTGGTTGATTGATTGTCTTCTGTCCTGATCTTGATACCCTGTAAAACATCAAAAAGGCTAAGCGTTATTCGTTATCTTCCTTTTAATTTTAATCACTGGAGCAGAGATACTTTCGCCATGAATATGCAGGACGAATCCAGACTGATCGTTGTGCATTGGTTCAAAATTTGTAAGTTACAGCCATGCAAAACTGGAAAAAGAAACTGCTGAATACTGCCATACAACTGGATGATATATTTGATAAGCAGGTTTACCGGCTGCGCCAGCGTCTGGGCATTATGGATACCATACATGTTTTTCCGTTCAGAACTTATGGCACGCCACATCATGTTTATGTAAGAGGGCGTGTGCTGGAAGATAAAAAAATAGCTTCTGGCAGCACCACCGATCACTTATTTACCAACCTGCTGAATATGTATAAACGCTTTGAAACGGATGAAGTACCCGGCGCTACTTTGCAATTAGATTTACCCGGCGGGCCAGTAAAGGTTGTATCAGATAAAGAAGGGTATTTTGTTTTTAATTTTAAACCTGCCACACCGCTGCTTACCCAGAAACTTTACCTCACGTTACCATTGCAACTGGTAGATGCACCCGGCCCTTTTACAAAAGCTGTGGTGAATGCCGAAATGATGATACCCCCTGCTGATGCAGAATATGGCATCATCAGCGATATTGATGACACCATCATACGTACCGGTGCAACCAACCTGGTAGCCATGAGCAAAACGGTACTCTTCAGCAATGCCGTTACACGACTACCATTTGCGGGTGTTACTGCATTTTACCAGGCCCTGCAACTGGGGCGCAACGGCAAACGCAACAACCCGTTTTTTTATGTAAGCAGCAGCCCCTGGAACCTGTACGACCTGTTGATAGATTATATGGATCACCACGACATACCCCAGGGGCCATTGCTGTTGCGGGATTTTGGCATACAAAGTGAATCTTTTATGAGTGGCAATTACATGAGCCATAAGTTTATAGCAATAAAACAGATACTCGATACCTACCCACATCTGAACTTTGTATTGGTTGGCGACAGTGGTGAACAGGATCCCGGTATTTACCAGGAAGTGGTGAAACATTTTCCTGGGCGTATTATTTGCATGTACATACGGGATGTAGCTGCAGGAAACAAACAGGAAATTGCACAACAGGTTGCCCTTGAATTAAAGACTGCAGGGGTAGAAATGATACTTACCGAACATACTGTAAAAGCTGCTGAACATGCCGCTGCAAACGGCCTTATATTTACTGCAGAAATTGCTGCGATAGTACAGGATGAAAAAGAAGACCTGGGACAGGTGCCCGGTAAGGTTGAACCGGGGATTTTGTAATACCTCATAAGCAAAAAGTAACGCTTGCGAAGAGGCGTGAAACGACTATTTTCATTAATCATTTTTCACATCGAAGATGTGACCACAAGATTGGATGCATATCGGGAAACCGTTAGCAGCCCGCAGGCAGAAAACCTGATTTTATACCTTGCTTATAACTTCACCTTCATTACTTTATTTTTCTTCCTGCTTTCCTCTGCCATAAAACCCATAACATGGCTTTCAATAGAGGCATCAATGGTTGAAGTAAGTAATGCCGGGTTCTGTTGTGATACCGCATTTATCCAATCGGTCACCAGGCGCCAGTCTCCTCCTCCATGTCCATCCGACTCCTGTTTCCATTCGGTTTTTTTACCGGTTAAAAAATCGGTCATGGTAAATGAGTTCATATCTCCTGTTATATCTCCCAGGCTTCCCATTACCCTGGTCCTTCTTCCGTCGTAAGAGGTGAAGGCTTCCATGGAAAATGCTGCAGTAAGTCCGCCCTCAAATAAAATATTAGTGGTATAGTGATCCGGCTGGTCGTTTTCCATACGGTAAACACAGCGGCCATAATTGGTTGTTTTTAATTTTTCCAAAACAAATGCTGCCTGTTTATCTTTTTCTTCCGGCAGGTCAAAAACATAGTTCCAGCTTCTTTTACGGTAATAAATTTCCAGGGCCGAGTATGGACATTTTTTTTCTACTGCGCAACCATCTGTACAGCGTGCTGTACTACCCTGCGGGGCATTTTTTTGAGTAAACCATTGCAAGCTCCCAAATGCCTGTATATGGGTGCAGGGTTTATCTACCATCCATTTCATGATATCAAGGTCGTGACAGGATTTGGCTAAAATAATGGGCGTGGTTGCCTTACTGTTATGCCAGTTACCACGCACATAAGAGTGGCTCATGTGAATATGCTGGATGGGCTCCAGGTGCTGTATGCTTACCACTTCTCCCAATACACCACTTTGTATGATCTCTCTGAGCTTAATAAAGTAAGGAGCATAGCGCAATACATGGCATACGGCAACTATTCTGCCGGTCTTCTTCGACAGGGCTAAAATTTCGCGGCATTCTTTTTCACTGGGTGAAATCGGTTTTTCGAGCAGCACATCATAACCCATTTCCAAAGCCTTCATGCAGGGGCCATAGTGCAGGTTATCGGGTGTGGTGATGATGATGGCATCGGCAAATTTGGGACGATTAAAAACATCTTCCCAGGTATTAAAACGGTTCTCTTCTTTTATGTTGTGTTTTTTGGTGTAGCGTTCATTGCGCAGGGCTACAGGTTCGGCTACACCAACAATATCGAGCTGCTCCGGATATTTTACGGCATAATTACCATACACATTGCCCCGGGCACCTGCACCGCAGGTGATGGCGGTAACGGGCTTATCTAAGTGTAATTTTTTATCGGGTAATAAAATGGGATGTTCATTTTCATCAACAGCCCAGGAAGCAGCAGGAAAAGCTGCGGCTCCTAAAGTTAATCCCAATGCCCTGATGGCATCACGGCGGCTCCAATGCTTTGACATAAACAGTAATTTAAATGTATAATGCGTTACTTAAAGTTACTGAAGTTTGATACAAAGAAAAATTTTAGGTTTTTTCGCCTTTAGTCAAGTCCTCAGGTTCTACCGGTTGCAACGGTATCATTAATATGGTTACCCGGGTCTATCTGCATTTTATCAAGCCATATTTCATATTTTTTTGCAGAAAGATCAACAGTTTTTTTTACTTTATACCTGCTTTATCGGCCAGGCATGGCTCTAAAATTGTTTCAGGTTAATGATAGATATTTTTAGCTGAACAATAAACCAGGAAGCGCTTTGGTAAGATAAAATAAAATAAGTTGCCGTGCATTATGGCAAAGTGGTGATCATAATACTTTATAATTCCGTTTTCTAACCGTATTTTAGATTTATATTTTAAAACTGCTTGTATGATAAAACGACTTTTGTTTGCATGTAGCCTGTTGTATACCGGGCTTGTTAATGCACAGGATAAACCCATAGCTTTTACCGGTGCCCTTATCTATCCCATAGCCGGCCCACCGGTACAAGGTGGTGTACTGGTTGTTCAAAAAGGAAAAATTGTTAGTGTTGGTGCTGCCGGAAGCATGATACCTGCGGGAGCCGAAGTGATAGATGCTACCGGTAAAGTGATCATGCCCGGCATGGTTGACAGCCACTCTCACCTGGGCGGCCCACAGGGAGGCGATGCCTCTGCAGCATTAAATCCCGATGCAAGAGCTATGGATGCTGTAAATCCTACCAGCGATGGCTTTAAAAAAGCACTGGCCGGTGGTATTACTACCATTAATGTAATGCCAGGCAGCGGCCACCTCATGAGCGGACAAACCATCTACATAAAAATGAGAGCAGGAAAAATAATTGAAGACCTTTTAATTGTAAATGAAAAAGGTTTGTATGGTGGGTTGAAAATGGCCAATGGAACAAACCCCATGCGCAGCACACCGGGCGCTTTCCCTGGTACCAGGGCTAAAAGTGCAGCTATGGTTCGGGAGCTTTTTATTAAAGCGCAGGAATACAAAAAGAAAATTGATAAGGCCGGTAAAGATGAATCGAAAATGCCCGAACGTGATCTACGGATGGAGAGTTTGGTAGAAGTACTTAACGGAAAAAGGGTGGTACATTTTCATACACACAAAGCAAATGATGTACTTACTGCCATCAGGCTAAGCCAGGAGTTTGGATTTAAACCGGTACTGCATCATGTATCTGAAGGATGGAAAGTAGCGAAAGAGATTGCAGCAGCCGGACTGGCCAGTTCTATCATAACTATTGATGCTCCCGGCGGTAAACTGGAAGCCATGAATCTATCGCTGAACACAGGTGCTGCATTGGAACAAGCCGGTGCGGCTGTGGGTTTTCATACGGATGATGGTATTACAGATTCAAGATTTTTTATGCGCTCTGCAGCATTGATGGTAAGGGCCGGCATGAGCAGGGCTAAAGCATTGGAAGGCCTTACACTTGCAGGTGCAAAAATGCTGGACCTGGGCACCCGTGTAGGCTCGCTGGAAAAAGATAAGGATGCTGATTTTATAATACTTAGCGGCGATCCTTTCAGCATTTACACCAGGGTAGAACAAACATGGGTGGAGGGTATTAAACGCTGGGACATCAGCAAACCTGCCGACAAAGCATTCTTAACCGGCGGTTATGATGTGTACTCTCCCATCAGGGGAGAATTTCATCATCATATTGATGATGAGCAATAAAATATCTGTGGTCTTAAAAAAAATAAAATTATTTCAATGAAAAAAATATTCATCATCTTATTACTGCTACCTGCGGCCTTTGTATTAAAAGCGCAAACAGCCATCAAAGCAGAAATCATATACACGGTTTCCGGAGCGGCTATCCGTAATGGAGTGGTACTGGTAAAAAATGGCAAAATAGAAAATATAGGACCCGGCCTTGCAATTCCACCCGGATATAAAATTTACGAAACCAAAGTACTTACGCCCGGCCTGGTAGATGCACGTTCGCTTGTAGGTATATCGGGTGCATTAAATATCCCAACAGACCAGGATCAGTTAGAAAAATCAGGACCAATACAACCCGACCTGCGGGCCATTGATGCTTACAACCCCGAAGAAATCCTAGTAAAAGTAATAAGAGATTATGGGGTTACTACCATACATACCGGGCATGGTGTGGGCGCTTTGGTTAGCGGACAAACCATGATTGCCAAAACAAAAGAAGGCACTGTAGAAACGGTAACTATACAGCCACTCAGCATGCTGGCCATGACCATCGGCTCTTCTGTATCGGGCAACTTTACATCGCCGGGTACAAAGGCCAAACAAATAGCCATGATCAGAACAGAATTACTGAAAGCACAGGCTTACATGAAAAAACAATCGGATAAAGACAGCAGCAAACGCCCGGCTGCCGACCTTAAACTGGATATGCTGGTAAAATTATTGAAAGGAGATATTAAAGCATTGATAACCGCCAACAGCAGTGTTGATATGATGAGTGCCATACGGCTGGCTAAAGAGTTTAATTTTAAACTTGTACTCAATGGCGCTGCCGAGGCATACCGCCTTATACCGGAAATTAAAAATGCCAACGCAGAAATAATTCTGCATGCAACCATGGCACGCAATGGCGGCGACATGGTAAATATGACCATGGAAAGTGCCGCGATACTTACAAAAGCAGGGATTGCTGTAAGTATAGAAACAGGCTTTGAAGGTTACGTTCCTAAAACCAGGATACTTTTATTTGAAGCAGCACAAGCCATGTCATTTGGGTTAAGTTTTGATGAAGCATTAAAAGCAATCACTTTAAATCCTGCAAGGTTATTAGGCATTGCTGATAAAGTAGGAAGTATTGAAATTGGTAAAGATGCTGACCTTGTATTATTTAACGGCGATCCTTTTGAATACCTGAGCAAGGTTTGCGGCGTAATGATTGATGGTGTAATGGTAAAGGATGGATGCCAGTAAGGTATTGAAGCATATTATTACAGTGAGTTATTGCAGTGGCCGGCTCCGGTTGCAGTAACAATTCTTTGTTAATATTCCCCTTTATGAGGAAAATCATTTTTTAGTACCCTACAATATGCTAAAATTGGGCTGTGAGTCTAATTAGAAAAATAGCAGCATTTATTTTATTATCTGTTTACCTGTTTACAGCCACTGCAATCACAGAACTGTTTAAATTACCGGTATTGATAAGTCATTATTATGGTCACCGGGAAGAAAACAAGTCCATGAACCTGAGTTCATTTTTAATACAACATTATTATTATGAAGACGGCACAGATAAAGATGTTGAAGAAGACAACAAACTGCCTTTTAAATCCCCTGAAAATGCCGGTTCTGTTACTTTCATTTCACTTTCCCCGCCCAATGTACAGTATTGCATAACCGATACTAATGAAGGGATCAAAAAAATATTTGGCATGTACACTCCACCATTCCTGCCATCCCAATATTTAAATACCATCTGGCAACCTCCCCGGTATGGCTATGCTGTTAGCGTATAATTTTTTATTTACATTTTAATATTATAGCAATGAACCAAACACATATTCATTTGCTGCTGAATCATTTTCCTATTGTTGGAACACTGATCGGCAGTTGCCTCCTGTTATGGGGCATCATCAAAAAAAACGATCATACAAAGTCAATAGCGGCATTTTTATTGGCAACTATGGCCCTGGTGGCCATTCCTGTATTTTTAACCGGCGAACCGGCAGAAGAATCTGTTGAAAAGATAAGCGGTGTATCTGAAAATATGATATCACTTCATGAAGAGGCTGCTGAAATTGGCATTTGGCTAATGGGCATAACCGGTATTATTTCTTTAGTTGCGCTGTTCATGGCCTGGAAAAAAACAAAAGCAGGCAAACCTTGTTTTTTTAATTGCCTTTATTATTTCGGCCGTTAGTTTTGCATCAATGGCACGTACAGGTTATTTAGGCGGACAAATACGCCATACAGAAATAGCCAATGGTAACGGTAACGGCAACACTACCGATACCGAAAAGGAAAAAGAAAAGACCAGCGATAAAGAGGATGATTGATGTAATGAAGGCTGGCAATTTTTCGAAGTTGTCAGCCTTCATTTTTGTATGAATTTGATGATTGGGATAGGAACACCGGCGCCAGAGGGGTTTTAGTAAAATACAAATTCCTCTTTAATTATTATGTTTTTTTTGCTGCAGTGGTAGTTCTTGTGCCTGAACGTGGATTTGGGTGGATTATAATGGATTAAGAGGATCTTTATAGAACGGTTCTCAGCAAGGATTTTGTGAGAAGGCCGCCCGCAGGATTCTTTATTTCGCGGGCGGGTATTAATGAGAGATTTCCTTTTTATTCTGAATGAACACCACGACGCCAGTTCCCGGGCAGTTATTTTTAAAATCAGTTTTTGGTTACTATTTTTTCCAGGTTCTCCAGTTTGTGTTTTAGTTCGTTTATCTGTACCTGCTGGTCTTTGATGGCTTCTACCAACACAGGCATTATTTTAGGATAGTCTACTGCCTTATATCCCTGCCTATCTGTAAATACCAGTTCAGGAAAAACTTTTTCCACTTCCTGGGCTATAAATCCCATTTGATTGGCATCGGTAAAACCCATTGCAGGAAATTCTTTTGATCTGTACTGATAGGTTACCCCGTTTACCTGGTTTAATTTTAGCAAGGGAGAAACGATCGGTTGAATATTTTTTTTATAGCGGATATCGGATGGGGTGATTGTTCCTGAAGCCAGTATGTTTCCAATAACATGTAGTTTTTGTGATGGGCCGGTAATACCAATACCCACATCTCCCGCACTGGTGATGGTTACCCTTTCCAAACTATTTGTACCAAAAGCTATTTTTCCGTTATCATAGTTCCATACTCCTTTATCAACATAGTTAGTGGGGTCGCTGCCTACTACCAGGCCAGAAGCAGCATTGGCAGGATTGCTTGGCGTCATCACACTTAAGCCATCATAAGGGGTAGTAAAAACGGCATTGGTAGCAATCATTACACTAAATGCATGAAAAGGGTCGCTGGTATTTACACCCACATACCGGTTACTGCCTTTCAGGTGAATCATCTCAATCTTATTGGTTCCAAAAAAAAGATCGCCGCTCTCATTATTCATAACCCTTGCAGTAGTCATTAATGAATTATCCAGGCCAATATGTAAACCCTGGTTATTGCCACCGCCAACCTGGAAAGGAGTATGCAGCAGAATACCTGAATAATTATCAGGCGTGGAGACAACTGCCGCAGGATTAAGTGTAATTGTAAGATTGTCTTTTGGATTATCTTCATTGATGCCGATAAAGAGATTGCTGGATTTCAGGTTAAGCATACCAATTTTATTGGTTCCAAAAAAAAGATCGCCACTTTCATTGTTCATAAACCTGGCGGTAGTCATGAAAGTATTATCCAGGCCAATATGCAGTCCCTGGTCATTACCACCACCAGCCTGGAAAGGGGTATGCAGCAGAATACCTGAATAATTATCAGGCGTGGAAACAACTGCTGCGGAATTAAGCGTAATTGTAAGATTGTCTTTTGGATTATCTTCATTAATGCCGATAAACCTGCTGCCATTTTTTAAATGCAGCACATCATAGTTACTGAGGCCAAGCCAAAAATCGCCGGGCTCATAGTTTGTAATGCGTGCAGTAGTTTGCAATATATTATCCAAACCCATATGAAATCCATATTGATTAGAACTTCCGCCGGCAGCTGAAGTTGGTTTTATCTGAAAGCCCGAATAATTACCAGGAACCGGAATTACAGCCCTGGTATTAAGTCTTACCACAAAATTTTCGCCGGGATCCTCATCGCCAATACCTATAAAATTAGTAGTGGCATTAAAAAACATGGCCGGATTATTATTGGTTTGAATTCTAAGATGAGATGCATCGGCAGTACCAATATAATGTGTTAAATAGTTGGTGCCGGGATTGCCGTTTAAACTCCATGCTTCTTTATTGTCGGTAATCACCCTTGTCCATTGCGTGCCATCCCAAAAATAATATCCGGCTGTAACCTGGTTGATTCCCGAACCTGCAATTGCCGTATTATAAACCAGCAATGAAGTGGCAGGTGAACTTACCGGGCTTGCATTATTTTTTGCAAGAAGCGCAACTCTGGGAATAAGCATGCCCTTGGTTGTACTGCTTACATCCAGTATTGAACTATTGTTTGCCACAGCGCCTGTGGTATTAATGGCTAATGATTGTGCCCGGGAAACATGAGACAGGAATGATGTAACAACGAGCAGGAATAGTACTCTCATTATGTTGGTCTTTAGGATTTACAATATTTCTGTAAAGGTATAAAAAGGTTTATGCCAAGGTAGGAATGATTTCATGAGATTGGTCACTATCTGGTAAGTTGTAAAAGTTCAGTACACAGCAATGGCAATATGATACATCAGCATCGCTACTTAAAAATGCCGGTTACCAAATAAATAAAAAAGTCAAAAAAGGTGCTCCACAACAAAGGGGCTTCTTTTTTGACTTTTGACTTTTTTTATTCTTGACTTAGATTCCTATCTTCTCATTCACCAACCCCAATATCTCCGCTTCCAGCGCAATGGTTTTTTCTTCTATAGATTTTCCTCTTACAATAATATCAGTAATAAATTCTTTATCATTGTAGCCGGTGGCATTAATGCGTACGTTCATAAAAGCGCCTATTACTGCGGCCCTGGCACAAAGAGCACCCACACCTGCATCGGTAACCGAATTGGGGTTGCCTTCTATCACCATCGCCTTAATCACTTCCATACTGGCGTATGCAGTTTCCATTACTTTAAAAGGTATTTCAATAGCGTATCTGGTTGCATCCTGAATGGCTTGTGTACGGGCAGCTTTTTCTTCGGGCGTTGCCTTGGGTAATGCAAATGCCTGCATAATCTTATTAAAGGCTGCGGTATCAGCATCCACCAGTTTGAGCAGTTCGTTTTTATACTGCTCCCCTTTCTCCGCCCAGTTGCTAAATTCCTGCCAACGCTCATCCCAGCCTTTTTTATGACTGCTTAAATTGGCAACCATACAACCCAGGCTGATGCCCAATGCACCTACATAAGCACTGATGGAGCCACCGCCGGGTGCAACACTTTCGCTGGCGGTAAGGTCGGCAAAATCGTTGAGCTTCATATTTATTAAACGGCTGCTAACTGCATCACCCAGCATGTATTCAATGATTCTTTCTTCGGGTTTAAATGGCCCCAGTTCATCCAGCCCCATACTTTTAATGGCAATTTTTATCAGTTCTTTTTCACTCACCCCGGTGCTTCGTTTTTGCTTTTGTAAAAAATATTTGCCGGCATCGGTCATGGCCTTTAAAGGAATAAGGCCTACCAGCTCACTACCGGTAACGCGTATCCCACGGTCGGTTGCTTTGGTACATACTTCATCAAAGGCCACATGCACGGGCGTGATGTTGATATTGGTGAGGTTCATGGATATCTGCGCCACGCCATATTCTTCTATATACCAGCCAATGGCTTTAACACTTTTTAAGGTGCCGGGCTGGTTAACTTTTTGGCCACCTACTTCTACATTTCTTCCGGCTTCCCGTACATCAAAAGCAATGGCATTGGCACGGCGGGTACTGGTGGTGTTTAGGTTGATATTATATGCCACCAGGAAATCCCTGGCGCCAATAACAGTTCCGCCACGTTTTGCATCAAATTCAGCAGGACCAAAATCGGGTATCCATTGCGGCTCTTTTATCTTTTTAAAGAAGCCTTCGTATTCACCTGCACGTATCACCGATAAATTATTTCTTGTTGTATCGGGCTGTGCGGCTTCATATAAATAAACGGGAATGTTAAGCTCTTCTCCTACCCTTTTGGCGAGTTGCTGTGCATACCTGGCTGTTTCTTCCATGCTGATGTTTGCAATGGGTATCAGCGGACAAACATCGGTGGCACCCATGCGGGGATGCTCGCCTTTGTGTTTACTCATGTCAATCAACTCGCCGGCTTTTTTTATGGCTTTAAAAGCGGCTTCAATAACATTGGCCGGCTCGCCCACCATAGTTACCACGGTACGGTTGGTGGCTTTGCCCGGGTCTACGTTTAATAAACGTACGCCTTCAACGGATTCTATTTCGTTGGTTATTTGTTTGATGAGGTTGAGGTCGTTGCCTTCGGAGAAGTTTGGAACACATTCGATAAGTTGCTGGGCCATGGTTATTATTTTTTGCCGGTAAGGCGGAAAGACGTTTTATTTTACGGCTTTCCGGCCATTTTTTATTTTAAAATTAAGGAAATAAACCACAAAGCACCAAATGGTAGGCACTAAGAACACAAAGTTATACTTAGTGATCTTTGTGTTTGTTGCTTTGTGCTCTTAGTGGTTAATAAAAAGTTGCATGCAAAGACTGTAAATGGCAAAGACAAAAAGCTTAGCGGTTTTGTATCTTTGCTTCTTTGTGTGAAAACCAAAATCATACTGCCACATGATAAAGATTAGCCGCCACTTTAGCTTATAAAGCTGAAATTTGCACGAAACACAACGATCAATGATTCGTCCATACAACTACGTAACTACCAAAGATGCCCTATCCATTATTGAAAGTAATAGCCGGGTATTCGTGCATGGCAGTATCTGTACCCCCACTTACCTGCTGAATGAACTGGCCTATGAAAAAGACCGGCTGAAAAATGTAGAACTGGTTTCTATTACACTGAAAGGCGAAATTGAAATAGCCAAAGCGGAATACCAGGAAAGTTTTCATCTCAATTCCCTGTTTGTTTCCTCGCCCATCCGTGATGCGGTGGCCGATGGCCGGGCGGATTTTGTGCCCGTGTTCTTAAGTGATATACCTGACCTTTTCAAGAATGGTATTTTACCGATAGATACAGCCATTGTGCAGGTATCTCCGCCCGATAAACAGGGCTATGTTTCGCTGGGTGTGTCGGTAGATATTGCCCGTTCAGCGGTTGACTCTGCCAAACAACTGATTGCCCTGGTAAATCCTAAAATGCCCCGTACACATGGCGATGGCATGATACATACCGACAGGTTTCATAAAATGGTTTTTCATGATGCTGAACTGCCCGAAGAAAGTTACAGCAGCAAAGTGGGAGAAAATGAACTGAAGATTGGCAAGTTCATTGCCGACATGATCGATGATGGCAGCACCCTGCAAATGGGCATCGGCACCATTCCCGATGCGGTGTTAAGCCTGCTCGGCAACCATAAAAACCTGGGTGTGCATACCGAGATGATGAGCGATGGTGTGATCAGCCTGATAGAAAGTGACGTGATCAATAACCGCAAAAAAAAGATACACCCCAATAAAAGTGTGACCAGTTTTGCCCTGGGCACAAGAAAATTATACAACTATGTTGATGATAACCCCTCTGTTGTTTTTTTGGATATTGATTATGTGAACAGTCCTATTGTGATCATGCGCAATCCAAAAGTGATCGCCATCAACAGCGCTATTGAGGTTGACCTGACCGGGCAGGTGTGCAGCGACAGTATTGGGACCCTGCAATACAGCGGCATTGGCGGGCAAATGGATTTTATCCGTGGTGCCGCACTGAGCAAAGGTGGTAAACCTATAATTGCATTAACCAGCCGTACCAAACATGGTATGCCCAGGATAGTACCTTATTTAAAAGAAGGTGCCGGTGTGGTTACCACCCGTGGTCATGTACACTATGTAGTTACCGAATATGGTGTTGCGTATTTATTTGGAAAGAATTTAAGGCAGCGGGCTAAGTTGCTCATAGATATTGCTCACCCCGATGACCGGGAAATGCTTGAGCGGATGAGCTATGAAAGATTTAAATCTTTTTAGGCTAAGACATACAGCTCATTAATCAAATGCCGGTTTTTTCTAAACCCGGCATTTGTACTTTAAAAAAGAGCATAGTATCGCTCTTTACTGAGTTTTTTCATATACCCGCTTTTAAATTTTGAACCATCATTACATCCGCAGGAGTATGTGTAACCATTATCCCCGTCAGTTTTATCAATGACCACCTTGGTACTGCTGTACTTATATTTACGGGCAGCTTTGCTGTTGGTAATGGCTTGTGTTATCTGGTACGAACAATTTCCCATCCAGCTTAACCTGAACTGCGTTCTTACTTTTGTAACTGTATTTTTTTCGTACTGGTATTTTTTACGCCGGTGAACCAAAACAGTATTCCCCAAAGAATCGGTGTATGAGAAATATCCTTTATTATAATTCAAACAGGCAGTACTGTCGGCCTGTGCAAAAGCAGCATGGCAAAAGAAAAGGCCGGACAGTATCAGCAAAAAAGGTTTCATACGATTTCATTTAAATAAACTGTCCATTGATCATCACCTGGCTGATCAGGTTAGTTCCAAAAGAATAAGGCAGGTAAGCAAGCGAAGGAATAGGCTTTGTAAAAATAAGATTGGCTTTTTTGCCGATGCTGATGCTGCCGAGTTCGTGCTGTAATTCCATAGCATATGCACCATTAATAGTAGCCGCATTGATGGCTTCTTCGGGTAGCATTTTCATTTGTATACAACTGAGTGCAATCATAAAATTCATATTGCCGCTGGGCGATGAGCCGGGGTTATAATCGCTGGCGAGGGCAATGGCGCAACCGGCATCAATTAACTGCCTGGCAGGTTGAAAGGGCATTCTTAAGAAGAAAGCAGCCGTGGGTAAAAGTGTTCCAATGGTACCTGAATTACTTAACATTTTAACATCAGCATCGGTCATAGTCTCCAGGTGATCAACGGATAAGGCATTTAATTTTATGGCAGATTCAATACCGCCAATGCTGTTTAACTGGTTAACATGCAGCTTGGGTTTTAGTCCGTAGCGCATACCTGCTTTGCAGATAGTTTCCATTTCTTCGGGAGAAAAGAATCCGGTTTCGCAGAAGCAATCAATATAATCGGCAAGCTTTTCTGCAGCAATTACGGGTAGCATTTGGTTGATGATACTATCAATATAGCCGGCATGATCTTCTTTGTAAGCAACCGGATAAGTATGTGCACCCAGGAAGGTTGATTTGATTGAAAGCACTGATCTTTCTTTCAGCTTTTTTATCACCCGCAGCATCTTCAACTCCCCTTCTGCAGTTAAGCCATAGCCGCTTTTTATTTCGATGGCACCGGTACCGAGTTTGCTTAGTTCTTCAAGTCTTTTCCAGGCACCATTGAAGAGTTCATCTGCTGTTGCTTCATGTAATTTGTTGGCCGAATTTAAAATACCGCCGCCTTTGGCCGCAATTGCTGCGTAGCTCATCCCTTTTAGTTTATCAATAAATTCTTCCTCACGTGTTTTGGCAAAAACAAGGTGGGTGTGACTGTCGCACCAGGTGGGCAAAACAAACTGTCCATCGGCATCAATGATCTGTTTGGGTAGTTGCGGTACTTTTAGTTCCAACTCGTACATATTGCCGTAATCGGCAATGATGCCGTCTTCAATTAATACAAATGCGTCTTCAATAACCGGTAAGTCAGCTAATTCAACACCCCGGAGTAAATGATTCTCTTCCCGGGTATTTACCAATTGTTTGATATGCTGTATTAATACGGAGGACATACTTGTTGTTTATTTTTTTGTTAGCGTTAATCTTTTACGGATGGCAAAATCAACCGCTTCGCCAGACCTTATACCTTTTGTAATGTTGAGTATGCCTGGGCCAATGATGAGGATATCCTGGAAATCTACGGGCTTGTAATTATCATAACCTTCTCTTTCGGCATAAATGCTTAAGCGTACACCCCTGCGACGTACTTCCGCAATATCAAACTGGGCACTGTCGAAACTCAGCTTGCTGCTGTTGTTGTACACATACAGGAAATTTGTTTCGGTAGTCTGTATTCCGCCAGGTGCTGTGTAGGTAAAGTTAAACTGCAAAGAATCTTTTAAATCAACCACATCCAGTACTACCGAAAGGGTGATCTGGTTTACTGCACCACCGGATACCGTGTTCACCGATGTTCCTGTCCAATTGCCCACCAGTGCTTTAAACTCTGCATTGGTAATTGAATTGTTTTGAGCAAACGCAGCCAACTGTAAAATAATGAGCAACGCACTTAAGATGATCTTCATGGTGTTTTATTTACAGTGATTCAAATACAGATTTGCTGAAAGCTTCCAGCCCCGGGTCTCTTGCCCCCATTAAAAGTAATACAGAATTACCAGAAAGATGTGGCCGTACATTTTCTACAAACAGGTTGCGGTCTTCTACAAAGAATGCATTTTTACCTAAAGCTTTAATATCGTTTATCAGATCATTGGCGCTGATATCTTTTACAGCTGTGCCTCCCGCATAAAATATCTCGCTCATCCATATTTCATCCTGCGGCCTTAAAGCAGCAGCAATTTCTTTTACAAAATCTGCTCTTAAAAACCTTGTTGGACCATAACCATGCGGTTGAAACCAGGCTACCACTTTATTGGCAACCGGCTGGCAGGCCATGATGGCCGCAGCACACTTTACCGGATTGTGTGCATAATCATCAATAACCCAAATACCATTTTTATTGCCCAGCACCTGGTTACGGCGGTAAATACCTTCGTAATTTTTTAAAGCAGCTGCACAGGTTTCAAGATCAACGCCAATTTGGTTTGCAACAGCAACGGCAGCAAGGGCGTTTTCCATATTATGTTTACCGATGCTGTTGATTTTGAATTTTGAACCTGCCTGTCCGGTAGGCAGGTTTTGAATTTTGAATTCAATCGAGAATCCATCCTGCGAAAAATCCGTTGCAATGAAGCCAGCACCTGAATTTTCATCTGAAGAAAAATCCTGCTCAATATTTTGAGAAAGCTGTTTTGCTAAAGTATTGGATTGATTGACAATAAAAACCTTACTGTTGTTTTTAAATGTGGTGAAGATGCTCATCAGTTCATCGATCTCCTGGTGGTCTTTATCTACATTCAGCAGCAAACCAATCTCCGGTTCGTATTGTACAATTGAGCCATCGCTTTCATCGGCTTCAATAACCAGCCATGCTCCTGCTCCCACTTTTGCATTGCCAATTTTGTTTTCTTTAATAATACTTACCAAACCTGCTCCGCTAATGATGCTGGGTTCAAGTCCTGCTTTATCTAAAATATCAAACAACATGGCGCTGGTAGTGCTTTTGCCCGATGTGCCACCCACAGCAATGGTTCTTTTACTTTTGGCGATCAATGCCAGCAATTCAGACCGCCTGATGATGGGGATGTTGAGTTGCTTTGCTTTCTGCACTTCAAAAACGGTATCTTCTATGGCAGTAGAAACAACAACTAAATCTGTTTCAGCAGTTATACCGTCTCCGTTTTGTAAAAAACATGGTATGCCTTCGGCTTCCAGTTTTGTTTTGGTATCATTAAACTCACCTGCTGTAAAATAACGGTCGCTGCCGCTCACCTTTTTTTCAATACCTGCAAGGTATTGCGCAATGGCGCTCATACCTACACCGGCCACACCAATGAAGAAAACATTTTTAAAATCATGTATCCCTGTTATCATCATGCCGGACTTTGTTTTGTATGTAATGTATTATAAGCGATCCATCCACTCACCATCATTAAGACCGCACCCAGTAAAAAAGGCGCACCAGGTAAATGAAAGGGAGCATCTTTATGCGTAAAATAATAAAATAAATTGTTCATCAGCAGCGGTCCGATAATAGCAGCCGCACTCATTATACTGGTGATGGCACCCTGCAACGCGCCCTGCTGGCTGGGTGGTACATGGCCCGCCATGATAGACTGTATAGCCGGCATCGTAATACCGCCCAGGCAATAAGGAATTAAAATAACAAACATCATCCAGCTTTGGGTAGCTATGCCAAATAATAACAGGCCAAGTGCATACAAACCCAGGCCGGTAAAAATACTTTTTTCATTTCCCAGTTTTGGATTGATATAACGGATCAAACCTCCCTGCACCACGGCCACCATGATACCCACCGCACCTAATGAAAGGCCCACCATTTTTTCATCCCAGTTAAAACGGTACATGCCAAAATAACTCCAGGTGCTCATTACAGAATGTGCCGCAATATAGATGAGTAAAATAGAGAATGCCAGTCCTGTAACGGCCGGATATTTTTTCAGGTGTAACAGGGAGCCCACCGGGTTAGCCCTTTTCCAGTCGAAAGCCCGGCGATTTTCCTTACTCAGCGATTCGGGCAAAACAAAATAACCATAGGCCCAGTTTACAAGTGCCAGTATGGCTGCTGCATAAAAAGGAATGCGTGGGCCAAGGTTACCCAACAGTCCGCCAATAACCGGACCAATAATAAACCCCAGGCCAAAAGCTGCACCTATCATTCCAAAATTTTTTGCCCGGTTTTCCTTGGTACTGATATCCGAAATATAGGCTGCACCGGTTGTAAAGCTGGCGCCGGTAATACCTGCAATGACCCTTCCTGCAAATAACCAGCCGTAGGTAGGTGCCAGTGCCAGGAATAAATAATCGATACCAAAACCAAATAAGGAGAATAACAGTACCGGCCTGCGGCCGTATTTATCACTCAGGTTTCCTAAAATGGGTGCGCATAAAAACTGTACAAATGCATAGGCAAACATAAGCAGGCTTCCATATTTGGAAGCGGTGCTGATATCAACTCCTTTCAATGCTGATATTAATTTGGGCATTACCGGAATAATGATTCCAAAGCCAATTACATCAATTAAAAGTGTGATAAAAATAAAGCCAACTGCAGCGTTGCGTTTTGAAGCCATTCAAATTGAGTTGTAAGTAAGTGCAAATGTAATTAATATGGCGTGATGAAATGTTTGGTTGTGTCTTAGTTTTAAAAGTTGTCAGCATGACTGTCCCGATTATTTCGGGAAGCTTGTTGAAGGCGGGTTACCCTTGAAATCATACCGGCTTCGACAAGCTCAGCCTGACAGTTAAATGAAAAAAAGACCATACAAACTGAGATGCCACTAAAAGTTTGTTCATTTTGAATGTTGACTGCTGTTGTTTATATTTAATCATCAAAACATTTGTATGCTTAAAAAAGGTCTGTTTGGCGGAGCCCTTGTACTTATCGCCATCATAGCAGGATTTATTTTTTTACTGCGTGGATGTCTTTCAGCATATGACGAGCGTTCGGTCATTACACCGGCCCTGTATTTTGAAAAAGATGGTAAAGCTGTTGTTTTCAGTATTATTGAATACGGTAAGGCAACATCCTATAGATCAGGCCCCCGTGGTACTTTCAAAAGCATGAGCGTCAATTATTTCATACAGTCCAATGATGCAAAAACAGCTGCGTTAATTACCAATAAAAAAATAAAGCACTTCAGTGATCTGAAATATCCCACGATTAAAATATTGGGGGCTGGCGATAATATGGCCTGGGTTTTTATTGGTGAGTTGATGGTCTTTGATCCGTTTACGCTGGAGAAAATTGCCGACAGGGAGATTATAGAAACAAAGAATCCACAATTAAAAGGCAAAATGCCCGATATAGAAAGATATTATGAATACGACCGCCATTCAAAATCCATTTGGATCACTGCAACGGATGGTACAAAATTCCTTTTATCCACCTCCAACCTGGAAGCTACGGCTGTTGATGAAGAGGTATCATCAAAAGATCCGGTTGAGGTAAAAATAAAAGCACTAAAGAAAAAAGAAGAAGCCCTGGAAAACGAATACCGTGCCGGCTATGACCGCAACCGTGCCAATTACAGGTTATACAGTGAAAACAAGATCAGCTCAGCCGCGTATGCCGACAGCGGTAAATTGTTTAACCGGCTGCAGGACAGCATCAGAAAATGGAAAACGAATATCCGCAACGAGATTCGTGACCTCGATGATTTGAAAGATGCTTCCCGGGACCAGCAAAGACAGATTGAGAATTTAGCAGGCAATAATAAAAGTTACAGCAGTATTTGCACAGCCGGCGATACATTCAACAGGAGATGGTACGGCCTGTTAAATGCCGAAGACCTGGAGAAGCCGGAATCACAGTTCAGGTATCGCTCTGTTTATAAAGAAACAGGCAGGAATAAAATGTACACTGCTGCTGTAACCATAAAAGACAGCACCAGGAAAGCTATGACACTGCAGGTTGCCGAACGGGAAAAAATTAATGATGCGGTATACCTGCAGGGTGGTTTTTTATTAAATAAAGCCACGGGGCTGCCCATACACCTTACCAATGAAGATGGTTTTATTGTTTGTTACAAAGAGAAAGTGGGAAACCTGGGCTTTATCATGTTATCGAGGGTTGACCTGAAGGGAAATGCGTCATGGGCCATCAATACCATGCTTCCGGAATTTACTGACTGGATATATACGGGCAACCAATTGATCATATTGGGTAATGACAATAAGGAGATCTCATCCGGCAATGCCAACCTGCTGATGATCATAGACCTGCAAACCGGTAAGGGGGTAAAACATGATTATTTTACCGGTAAGATGCGTTGATGGTTATTTGGCTTTTTCTATTTTAAAAGGATGTGCTTCAGTGGTCATCACTGTTTTTTTAAAATCGAAAGCAGATTCCCGTGCAAAAATGAGGTAGGCATATTTTAGAGTTTCCCCAAAGAAGAAACTCTCCATGGAGTTCATTTTTTCAAATGTTAGTACATTTTTCAGTGAAGCAAAACCCACCTCATTTTTACAATGTTCCATTATACTTTCCACCATCACTTTACCCTGCCATAAATATTTGTGTTTGCCCGGTAAGGCGGTAGAGGTAAAAAGCGCTTTCCAGGTTTTCGGGCCTTAAAATGTAATAAGCACTGGTAATGGTATCTGCTTTGAAATTAAATTCTTCGGGTTCTATGTTAAAACGTGTCCACATGTAATAATTGGCCTCCTGTATCTGCCTGCCTGTTTCCACATCACCCGAAAACGCACACAGGCCTGCATAAAAGGCTTCCAGTGCGCCGTAGGTAGTGCCAATCACTTTACCGGTATTCATATCCACCTGGTGCATAAACCAGCCCTTATCTGTTTTACTGATGAGGTGTTTTTTAATGGCAGCATTGTGAACATCAAAAGCAGTTTTAAAGTCTTTATCACCAAAAAGTAACCAGCTTTTATATAAATACTCATAGTAAGAATCTATATAAGCTCCTATATGGCTTCTGCTGTTTACCCACTTTCCGGTTTCAACATGTATCTGCTCTCCTACAAGGTTTAAAGCACTCCGGTTATTGAACACATACATCATCCCTTTTTTTGCCGCATCATAATACTTTTTATCCCCTGTAATTTTACTTAGTTTACCAAATTCCATCATCAATGTACCGATCTCTGCAGGGTTATTGATACTATCCCTTATTTTGCAGGTTTGCAAATGAACATAACGGTAAGGCATACCTGTTTTTGAATTAAAAGCAGGCATCAGGCGGTCACCAAGATCCTTTGCCAGTTCAAGAAATTTCCTGTTGCCATCCAGTTCATAAGCTGTTATTAAACCGCCAAGCAGACGTATGGTAATTTCAAATACCTGTACCTCATTATCAATATTAAAATTAAGTTTGGCTAATATGAGTGCTTTTGCTTCGTTGGCCTCGGTAGTTAAACCCAGTAAAGTAAAGGTATCAAAAGCATCGACCGGTGTCATCAGCATGGAGGTTTTGTACCATGTCCTGGATGATTTGGTAAGTGGCTTCAGATCATCAGCACCCCAGGCATATTGTTTATACCCCTGCCAGGCATGTTGTGTAGCCGCTTTTACTTTGGTACACATTTCCTGTTTCATTTCTTCAGTGAATGTTGCATCCTTTTGTGCCAGCAGTGCGCCTGAAAAAAAGGCAATTACAGCAGTAAAAATAAATCGCTTCATGTAATATTTTTTATCTGCCATAAAGATAGCCATATGAATGGCATAAAAAAAAGAGCTCATTACTGAGCTCTTTATAGAAAATAAGTTAATTAAAAATTACCATCTTCCACCACCACCGCTGTTGCGGTTGTTGCCGTAACCACCACGGTTTCCACCGCCGCCGTTACTGCTTCTTTCTTCTCTCTCTTTTGCTACAGAAACAGACATTGCACGTCCTTCAACTTCTTTGTTGTTAAGGCCAAGCATCGCATCTTTTCCTTCATCTTCAGAAGGCATTTCAACAAAACCAAAACCACGTGATCTTCCGGTCTCTCTGTCAGTAATAACTTTAGCAGAAGAAACTTCGCCAAAAGTTGAAAAAAGTTCGTTTAACTCAGCGTCGCTGGTGTTAAAACTCAAATTTGAAACATAAATGTTCATAAAACTTAAAATTAAAATAAAATAAATAAAATACCTGTTCAGTAAGGAGAAAGCAAACTTATAAGACGAGAAAACTGTTACGGGTAGGAAAACTACTAATAAATGAATCTATCTGTACTGTGTGCTCACAGCTTTAATGTACAATGCAAATGTATACTTAGTTATTAAGAGTAACTAATAAATCTTTTATTATTAACCTTTACTACGGATCTGGTATAAAAAAACCTTCATCACAGGCTGGTCATGCCGGGCATTTCATATATGCCTGTGATGAAGGTATTACATTACATTCAGGCAGTTTTTTTACCCATGCCCATTACCATACCTACCACTGCCCCCACGATAGCACTCATCACCGTTGCAGCAGCAACATCTGCAGCCATGGCTGTTTTGCTTATAACATTTGTGGTAGCATACATCATACAATCTACACCAACAGAAATCAATGCACCAAGTACCCCTCCTGTAAAAAGCCCGTTACCTAATGAACTTACATTACTTTTTACAAAAATGTAAGCCAGCAAAAATCCCATTGCCAGGTTACCAATAATAAGGTACAAAAACTGAAAATCGGCATCGGCACGATCAACATTCATAGCTGTTCCGGGATGATCTTTCATAAAATTCAAAAGCAAATTACCATAGATCAGATACCCGAGACCAAAATAAAGTATACCACCTACGATACCGCCGGTGAGCAATTTTTTAATGTCCATAAGTTTAGTTTTAGTTTGAAACAATAAGAATGACTAACCAAAATAATCAATAGATCACCCAAATGCAAGCAGTAAATGCGTAATGCACAACCTGAGGTATCAATTGTTAATAAGTACCCTTCAAAGGAAAACTAAATTTAATGTGACAATTTATTTTTTGGAAAAGGATTTATCGATCTGCAGGCCGAAAAAATATCCACCAACAGCACCAAGAACTGCACCGGCAATTAACCATACAACGTTTGTTCCCGCAGCAAAATAAGCGATACCTATACCAAGCAGGCTAAAGAAGATTCCGGCAACAAGCACAGCGCTTTTGGTTTTATCAGCTTTGGCTGCATGTGTGGGAGGATGAAAATCGTGGTGATGTTTTCTTTTTTTAGATTTTGCCATGGCTTTTTTTTGTTAAAGTACGATTTTTTTATGAAGGCTACATGTCCGCAAATTGTTCCAGTTCTTTTGCATACTCATACTGCAGGTCTTCGTGCATGGTGGCAATTGATTTCGAAACTTTTTTAAGCTGGTGCTGAAACATATTTTTGATAACCGGATTCTTTTCAATGGGTATTCCTGAGTCTTTAAGCGTGGTACAGAAAAACAAAATAAGCTTTACTTCTGCCTCGGCTGACCCGGTATACCGGATATATTTACTGAGCGTACGGAGAATTTTTCTTAAACTTTTCTTTACAAAGTAAAGGCTGGAAGTATTGATCTCTTCAAATTGCAGCTGCATGTCTGCTTTAATTTGTTCAATATATGCCTGTTCATCAAAAGATTCAAATAACAGATAAGTCAGCAGTTCTTTGTTTTCTTTTTTAAATTTTGCCAAACGAATACACAGCTCCGTCAATTGTTCGGCAGGAAGATTGGTTAATTCCAGTTTTAATTCGTGAATGGTAGCTGCTTTCATGGAGCTAAATTAGGCAGATTTTATACAGGTACCTCCTGAATGGCCACAACGCAAACAAAAAAACCTTCATTACTGAAGGCTTTTATAAAATTGGTCTCATGCTTGAACTATATGGGTAATCAACAGGATATGAATCTTTTTTTTTAATTAACCTTGTAAAGGTCTGCGATCTGAAAAAAGAAAATTGTAGCAGGGTTGCTAATTTGTTGTAGTATTTATACTATAAGGCGCGCAACTGTTATTGAATAAACCGTAGTATTTATTAAGAAAGCAATTTTACAAACTTCCCAATCATCAAACCGTTATGATACACTTCCATAGTGTAATTGCCTTTAATTAAATTACTACCTTTTAAAGAGAAATCAAGCCGCCTGGCTTCGCCGCGGGAATAAGAGAAGTTGAACTTATAGGAATATATTTTTTTCCCTTCAGGTGTAGTGAATGTACCGGAATCCCAACCGGATCCTTTCAAAACCTTTCCGTCGGGCCTGGTAACAACTACCATCATTTCGGCATTGGTAAGCTGGCTGTTGAAATTCATTACTGTAAAAGTGCCGGTTAATTTATCAGCTTTTTCTGCCAGGGCCGTTTCGTTTTCATCTGTATTGGATACAGCAGATAACCGCATGTCTGATGCAGTAAATGCTGAATAAGCCAGGTTGGGCCTTTCCGGATTCACATTTTTAAGAGTGGTTCCGGGGGTAGTATTTTTTTCGGTAACCTTACCGGCTTTATTTATTTCAGCCAGTACATCATTCAATTTTTTATTCTCATTATCTACCAACTGGTTTTTTTCTTTCAGGCCTTCTACCTTGGTTTGCAGTTCACCAATCTTTTGTTTGGCATCGGCAAAATTATTATTCACCGCCCTGTTTTTTAAGATAGCCGTGATCTCTGTTCTTAACCGGTGAAATTCGGCCAGCTTTAATTCCAGTTCCTGTTGCAATGAATCTGTATGAGTGAGGGTTGAACTGAGTTGCTTATCCATATCCAGCATCGTGGCATCATATACCTGCTGCAATGAATCCCTTACTTTGTTGGCAATAGCAGCAGCATCAGCCGGGGGCTGTATTATATTGGAAGCTGCGGTATTATTTTTGGAGGAGTAATACGAGTATCCCCATGTCCAGATCAATACAAAAGATACCACAACCAGTAATAATGATACTAAGAGCAGTAACAAAGATTTAGTATCTCTCATGGGTAAAAAAATGTGGGTGTTTATTTTTTATTGGCTACATGCTGGTTAACATAGGCCGATATCCAGCCTACTGATCCGTTTTTAACCAGGTAGAATTTCTTCCGCTCTACCACACCATCAAACTGCCGCATGATCTTTAATAACAATCCGGCACCTGCCAGTAATGCACGCTGATCAAAAACCTTATTAACCTGTTTTACATCTTTGCCCAGTTTTTGCGCATCAACACTATTTTCGGGTAAGGTTTTTACAAGGTAATAGTCTGAGTATAAAGAAGGATTACCGGCAAGCTTTTCGGTAAATTCCAGTACATCATCATACGTAACGCCTACAACCGCATTGTCGTTTAATTCAGGTACAATCAATGTGGCTACAGCCCAGGCAATACCACCGCTGAAGGCAATATTATCACTTTTTGGAAATGCGCCGCTTGCATTTACTGCATACACAATTTCATTGTTCTCTGCCCCGGCAAGCACCCGGTTTAACTGGCTGTTGAAATTTTCAAGACCCTTATCCTCGCCCAGCATTTTTTCAGCAGCATTGTAAGTACTTTTTGTTCCCCAGGTAAGTTGAAAAAGTCTGAAATCTTTGGTAGTGCCGTAAGGAAAATAACCACCCTTGGTGTTACCACTCCCTATATCTATTAAAAAAGTATTGTACCGCCTTGCTTCGGGTACAATGCCCAGGTGCGAAAGCCTGGCCTCTTCCACAACATCAATAACAGCAACTTTTCTATCCGGCTCATTATTATTTAATCTGAATGCATTGATCAGCTGATCTATCCAGATCTTTTTATCCTCTTTTTGCGCCTGTATATTTACACCACTGCTGATTGCAGTGAATACATTGGCAACAGGTATTTTATTTTGCTTCACCGCTATTTCATATAACCTGTTTAAAGCAGCCAGGGTGGCCTGGTAAGTTGGCTGTGTAAAAGAAATAAAATCTGTATTGATGGAAGTATCTTTCAGAATTCTAAACTCCCCCTCCCCGCCCGCACGCTTATCCAGTTCAACCATGCTCATCTTTACACCTTTGGAACCCACTTCAATACCGGCATAAATATTTCCGGTTTCATATTTCTGAACAACACTGTTTTGGGCTGTTGTTATAAAACCGCTCAACAGGGAAACAGCAATAATTACCAATAACCGTTGTGTATATTTTGTAAACATTGGTTTTACATTTTGTTCAAAATTAGCGAAATATAAACTGTGCATTTTCAGTTATGCACATGGTGTGAGAAAATTGTCGTGCTATTTTTTTTATGTTAAAATGCATAACAGACGGCAGCTTTTTAGCTAACAATGCCGGAATAAATACAGCACTGATCAGTCTTTCATCTAAAAAAAAATATCCGCTATAGATTTGGAATTTTAAACTTTGTTTATAATTTTACTACAGCATTACAAACGCTTACAGGTCTTCAAAGAAACATTCGGTTTCAGTAACCGGCCCCTGGAAACAAAAATTAGGTAACTAAATTTTTAACCTCAAATTCCAGTGTATGAAAAAGTTTTATTCAACTGTAATTAAAGACGTATTTACCGCAATTGGCATTATTGCCGGCTATTATGCTTTAATGGCATTACTGGTCATTATAGCCTGGTAATTTATTTGAAATACTAAAGCCTTACCATGTAAATCAAGGTTTACACAGTAAGGCTTTTTCTTTAACGGGAAAAATAGCTGTTAGATCAAGATCACTTTCTCCATCACATCTCCTCCCCTGATATCATCAATAATTTCAACCCCCTCAATCACTTTTCCAAAACAGGTATGTACACCATCCAGGTGGCTGGTATTTTGCCTGCTGTGGCAAATAAAGAATTGAGAGCCACCTGTATTTAATCCACGGTGCGCCATGGACATCACGCCACGATCGTGGTATTGTTTGCTGCCTTTTAGTTCGCAATTGATGGTATAGCCCGGACCGCCGGCACCGGTACCGTTGGGGCAGCCACCCTGTATCATAAAGTTTGGTATTACCCGGTGAAAGGAAAGCCCGTTGTAAAAACCTTCGCTGATCAGCTTTTTAAAATTTGCTACTGCAATGGGTGCATCATCATCATACAATTCAAATTTCATTACTCCTTTGTTGCTGTGTATTTCGCCCTGCGTTAATTTAATTTCACTCATTTTATTATCTTTTTTATTATGTAGATGCTGCGAAAATAACATTTCCCGTTCATTTTAAATAATCAATTGCCCCTGAACGATTATTGCTATTTTTATTACCTGTTACCACGCTTTACAAGAAACCATTTCATGACCAGGACCCGCAGCCATATTTTACCGGTAATAGTGATTGCACAATTTTTTTGTACTTCACTTTGGTTTGCAGGTAATGCCATTTTGCCCGACCTGGCCCTGCATTTGCATATTCCGCAACAGGCTTTGGGAAGCATTACATCGGCAGTACAGTTTGGTTTTATAGCCGGCACGTTGGTTTATGCAGGTTTACTTATTGCCGACAGGTTCGG
>JADJTY010000007.1 GCA_016710935.1 Chitinophagaceae bacterium
GTAGGGCGCTTTCTTTTATCAGGCTCTTTAAGGCAAACCCAAATTCAAATGGGGCTGTCACCAGATCTTCAAACCTTACATCGTGGAGGTAAAAATCGCTTAAAGGCTCCAGCGTACCCCTTAGGCTGGAAAATCGCCGTTTCGCCACCAATCATCAGGTTATAGGTAAAAGTATAAGCTGTTTCCATTTGATTAACGAGGTATACTAAATTCTCTACAATATCGTCATCAAAAATATCCTTATCAAAAACTGGTGCTGAATGAAAGCCCGATACTGTTACCTTCTTTACTTTAGAAAGGGCGTATCTTTCTTTGCACCTGGTCAATAAAAACCTTCTTTTTTTCAGCCTTAAATTTTGAGAAAACATTTTAAAGTAAGGGAAATCGGTCTGGTCGGTATAGATGGGATATTTTACACCCTTCACTTCTACCAGTGTCATTTCTTTCGTTCATGATCTCTATGATGGTACCTTCTCATCGGTTAGTAAAACCAGTATTTTATCGCCGGGTTGATATTTCATCTTCTACTATATAAAAAGTCGCACAAAGGTATCAAAGTATCCCGATGGGTAATTGTGACCGTGCGACGCCAACCCAGCTTAGTAAAGATCAAATGTTTGGCTCAAAAGAAAAATACGCAAATTAATTTGCCAGTTTACTTTTCTTATAAATCCGTACAAAAAGTAGATAATTATTCCAAGGCCCAGCCAGGCTATCAACCATACCCAATTGCTTTTGCCTATACCGGTAAGCAGGTACATGCAGGTTATTACACCCATTAAAGGAATGAGCGAATATTTTTTACAAAGGCAAAACCGCCAGCAGTATGGCACTTATCCAGAATACGATCAGCGAGATATTGGTGATGGCCATGTCCATAAAGGTTTTACCGGCTGCATAATCTTCGTTGGCCCACTCGCAATCAAAATTCCACCCATCAGTAAAATAGGTTTTTGAAAGGCTCCAGGCCATAAAGATGGCCCCATCACGATCAATGGAAAAATAAACCGCTTCTTACGGGAATAAGCACATTCCCCCATGCAACCAGCACAAAAGCAAAAGCGTTCCGACGCTGGCAAAGTCAAGCACAAAGGTTTTATCGGTAAACAAAGGTACGTCAAACTACCAAACCGGTAATGATGGTTGCAAAAGAGGGTGTTTTAAATTTTGTATAGATTCGAAAACCGGTAAAAATAAACCATCGTATCATACTCAACCATATACAGCTCACCCATTTGAAAAACAAGTAGCACACTGGTCATGGCCACAACAGCCACCACTGCAACCAAAAACTGCATCCAGCCAACGTTGAGGCTCTGAGGTTCAAAAATAAAGGGCCAGCGGATCGCCCACGCCATCAAAATTCCTGTAGTTAACAGCACCGGTTAAAACCAGGGTGAGCAACATGGGGATGATGGTGCAGATCACCAGTGATAAGATCATTCCGCGTGGCATATCACGCCGTGGATCCGCTTTCCGCCAACACACTCACTGCATCAAAACCAATATGGCAGGTAAAGAATACACTGGCAACGGGCAGCATTACACCACTAAAGCCATTGGGCATAAAAGGACTACGCCTGCATCATCAGGCGGTGTCGAGCTAGCATAAAGTCCGTTTGAAAAACAAGGTAACCGCCAAAAGAATGATGAGCACCACAACTGCTATTTTCAAGATCACCATTCATTGCTGAAAATTGCGAAACTCTCTTTTATGCCACGATAAAACAGGTAAGTGATGAGAAATTGATGATAAGTGCCGGCAGGTCTAAGCATAATTCCTCAGTCTTGGCGCCAACAACCGGGGAATTGTTCCAGGCTTCACAAAACCTCAGGGTTAAGGTGCTACCGCCTTTTAAATTAGCGTGTTTGGCTCCACACAACTGGTACACGCAATATTCAGGTGAAATGAATATTCATTTCCCGCAGGGATAAAATAATCGCTCCAGCACACACTACATAAATATTACCAATAGAATACTCCACAGATCAATGCCCGCCAATGATCCAGGAAAATAACTTACCAAAGCTGGCATAGGGCATAAGTATAACACACCGGCAACGGGTATTCGACTTGCCAATTCTGAATAACAAAAGGCTGTAAAAGCACAGGCAATCCGGTGATGATGAATAAGGCTAACCTTACACCCGGCCCGCCTGAAATACCGCTTAAGGCTGCTGTAACTGCCGGCACCTAAAATAGCGGCAATACAAAAAGGTTAGGTCACGACCGTGAGGACACGTTTTAGCCCCCCGCCGCCATGCGAATCGTCGCTACCTCGGCTAAAATACTTTCGATCTTTTTTTTGCGGAATAAGGAATTTGCCATGTTGGTTTCTGTTTTGGTAGAAGGAAATTAAGAAAATATTTTACTTATGAGAATAACGCCAAGCCATTACGCAATTGAGCTGTCAGTCTGAGCTTGTCGAAGACGGTTTGGAATGAGATTTTGCCAGCATTTTTAAGGCCTCCCAATCTTCTTTGAAAAAAGCCTCTTTCTTTTTCTTGACCAGCCTTTAATTTGTTTTTCAAATTCAATGCCTGGTTAATATCCTGAAAACGTTGAAATATTTTAACACTACTGGTCGCCTTTTAAACGTATAGCACAATATATTTTCATCATTATTGTGCTCCCATAATCTTCTATCCAGGTCATTGGTTACACCAATGTAGTAGCTTTCACCCCACTACACTCTACAATATAAACAGAAATAGTTGTGGGCTATTTTCATTGCAGGCTTGTTTTTTATTAAAACGGTTTCGACAAACTCAACCTGACAGCTTAATGGTTAAAGACATAACTCCTGACTCCTGACTCAAAACTCCAGACTCTTTTAACTCTCCCTCATCATCAAATAATCAGCAAGTTCCTGCAATGGTTTTACGTACAGAGAGTACGGCTGTGTCTTCAGGTGCTTTAAAGCTGTTTGCAGGTATATATTCTTTAATTCCTTAGCCCAGTCATCTACTTTGCAGTCGCGGAAGATCTGCATTACTTTTTCAACCTTATCAGCAGGATTGGTTTTTATTAAATCCTTTGGTTCGCTTAACTGCGCAGGCTTTGCAGTTTCAAAAGCATGGATCATTAAAAAGGTTTTTTTTATTGGCAACGATATCGCCTCCTACCTGTTTACCAAATTTTTCAGGGTCGCCAAATGCATCCAGGTAATCATCCTGCACCTGGAAAGCGATACCAAGATTCTTTTCAAACTCGTACAAATGATTCTGATTACCTTCTCCGGCCCCACCCAAAATAGCGCCCAGCTTAAGACTGGCGGCAACCAGCACCGAGGTTTTAAAGTGATCATGTACATATTCATCCATACTCACGGTTTCGCGGTTCTCAAAATCCATATCCATTTGCTGGCCTTCGCAAACCGCACTGGCTGTATTATTAAAAGGAACAATACTTTTGAAGTTGCGCCAGCTTTATCTTATTCAGGTATTCATATGCTTTTACAAACATCATCACCGGCCAGCAGCGCAGTCGATTCGCCGTATTTTGTATGAACCGTTTCCATTCCACGACGCATGGGCGCTTTATCCATGATATCGTCGTGTATCAAACTGAAGTTATGAAACAGCTCAATGGCTGCTGCTGCATTGTAAGCATCAGGATCAATATCATTGAACAACTGGTTCCCCATCAACACACAAACCGGCCTTATTCTTTTACCGCCCAGGTTTAAAATATACTGTGCAGGGTTGTACAAAGTGTTGGGCTGCTCCGGAAAATGCCGGTATTGAATTTTTCTTCGAAGAGTTTGAGAGTTCTATAAATGAATGCATATACTAAATTAAGGAACAAATACGCAATCGGGTAGCGTGTTTGCAGTTTATAATTTTATTTTTCTTTTTACCTGTTGCTTTTGCGCCGGGTTTTGATTTACCAGCCTGGGCCTTACCTTTTACCTCTCTTCCTTCTTACCTGGTTCTCCGCTACCACCTGCAGTCTTATCTGTAACCCATTCGTAATCCAATTGCCGCTTACTTAAATTGGCAGCCACCACTTTTATTTTAACCGCATCTCCCATCCTGAATTTTTGGCCGGTACGCAAACCTACCAGTGCATAGTCAGCTTCATCCAGGCGAAAATCGTCATAGGCACTCAGGTCTCTAACGGTAACCATACCCTCACATTTATGTAAAACAGTTTCAACAAAAACCAAAGGAAGCAACACCGCTGATGATACCATCAAACTCCTGTCCCAGGTAGTTCTTCATAAACTCTACCTGCTTGTATTTATTACCGGCCCTTTCGGCTTCCATGGTTTTTGCGTTCCCTGTCGCTGCAATGTTTGCAGCGCTCATCCATTTTTATCCAGTTTCAGATCCTTTTCCAGGCATTGCTGTAATATACGATGCACCATCACATCCGGATAGCGGCGTATGGGCGAAGTAAAATGGCAATAATGCTCAAACCCAAGGCCATAGTGGCCAATATTGGATGAGGTGTACACCGCTTTCGACATGGTTCTGATTCCCAACTGCTCCAGCACATGCTGCTCTGGTTTGCCCTGCACCTCTTTCAGCATTTTATTGAAAGATGCGGCTACAGCACGTTCATCATGTAGATCGAACGTATAACCAAATTTTTTGGCAAATGCCGCAAACGGTTTCAGTTTTTCATCATCGGGTGTATCATGTATGCGGTAAGGAAAGGGAATGGGTTCTTTATTTACTTTTATTTTAGACACATAAGAAGCAACGGCCCTGTTTGCCAGCAGCATAAATTCTTCAATCAGTTTATGTGCATCTTTACTTTCTTTTACAATAATGCCGATGGGTTTGCCCTTTTCGTCCAGTTCAAACCGTACTTCTGTAGATGAAAAATTGATGGCCCCTTCTTTAAAACGCTCTGCCCTGAATTTTTTGGCCAGTTCATTCAATAAAACAATGGGTTTATGATGCAGCCCATCTTTCTTTTCAATAATTTCCTGCACTTCATCATAACTAAACCGGTGGTTACTGTGTATGATGGTGCGGCCCAGCCAGGTATGTTTTATCTCGCCACGGTTGGTGATCTGGAACACAGCCGAGAAAGTATATTTATCTTCATGCGGCCTTAAAGAACACAATTCGTTGGATATTTTTTTTTTTCGGGCAGCATCGGGTTCACCCTGTCGGGCAAATACACACTGGTGGCTCTTTCGTAAGCAATTTTATCCAGCAGCGTACCGGGTTTACAAAATGACTTACATCTGCAATGTGCACCCCGATCTCATAATTACCATTATCCAGGTTACGGATAGAGATAGCATCATCAAAATCTTTTGCATCCACCGGATCGATCGTGAAAGTCAGGATATCGCGGTAATCTTTTCTTTTGCTGATCTCTTCCCGGGAAATATTTGGCTGCAGTTTTTTAACTTCGGCCAATACCTCCTTATCAAAAGCCAATGGGAAACCTGTTTCAATCAGTATCTCCTTCATGGCCATATCATTCTCATCCTCACTCTTTAATATACTCACTACTTCACCAATCGGTTTCTTTTCGGCTTTATCCCAGCTCAATAATTTTACCACTACCCTTTCATTATCCTGGGCGCCATTTAATTTATCGGCAGCTATATAAAAATCAGGAATCGGTTTTTCAGATGCAGGTATAAAAAAAGCAAAGCTTTTGCTCATTTGTATGTTGCCAATAAACTCGGTTTGTTTTCGCTCGGCTACATCCACCACTTTACCTTCCAGTCTTTTATCTTTTGACACGCCACTGTTAACCTGTACCCGTACAATATCGCCATGAAAAGCCCGGTTAAAGTCGTTGGGCCTCACTATAATATCCTTATCATTACCTTCTACAATTACATATCCCATTCCGCTTTTCGAAATATCAAGCTTCCTTTTACAAGGGCAGTTTGCGATGATTTCTTTCCGGCTATTTTCTTTTTATGCATATTTCTTTTTATGTTACCCTCTTAAAACGTATAAAACTCATATTGACGCTCATTGTGATACAAGTAACAAATTATCTTTTTATGCCTGCAATGTACCAACAAATTGCTACATTCGGAAAAATGAAGGCTTGTGCAGGCACAAACAAATTCTCCACAAAAAATAATTACACGAAGCATCTGGATCTTGTCGCTGGTAAGTTTATTTACCGATATGGCCAGCGAAATGCTTTACCCGGTAATGCCGCTTTTTCTTAAACACGTTGGCTATACTGCCCTGTTCATAGGCGTTTTGGAAGGCATTGCTGAATCAGTTGCAGGGTTGAGTAAAAGTTATTTTGGCAAATTAAGCGATAACAGCGGCAAGCGTTTGCCCTTTGTGCAACTGGGTTATAGCTTAAGCGCCATCAGTAAACCCATGCTGGCATTTTTATTTACCCCTGGTGGATATTTTTATCCAGAACGATAGATAGATTGGGAAAAGGAATAAGAACCGGGGCCCGGGATGCTTTATTGAGTGACGAATGTGCCAAAGAAAATAAAGCCAGGGTCTTTGGCTTTCATCGCAGTATGGATACATTGGGGGCTGTTTTTGGGCCGGCAATTGCACTGGTATATCTTTATTTTAATCCGGATGACTATAAAACACTTTTCCTGATTGCATTTTTGCCTGGATTGCTGGCCATTATAGCTACACTCCTGATCAAAGAAAAAAAGAAACCTGGTGTGACAGTGGCCCATGAAAAAAGGCCAACGGCTAAGGTTTTTGCCTTTGCATCTTATTGGAAGCACAGCCCTGCACCCTATAAAAAACTGGTAACCGGGTTGTTGCTGTTTGCCCTGTTCAATAGTTCAGATGTTTTTCTTTTATTAAAGATGAAGGAAAGCGGGCTGAATGATACGGCTGTGATCGGAGTATATATTTTTTACAACCTGGTTTTTGCCCTGCTGGCTTATCCTATTGGTATAGTGGCCGACAGGATCGGGCTTAAAAAAATATTCATTACCGGTTTATTTGTTTTCAGCATAGTGTATACAGGATTTGCTTTTAATAAAGTATGCCTGTTTTCTTTTACTTTTTTTTCCTGTACGGGGTGTATGCTGCAGCTACAGAAGGCATTTCCAAAGCATGGATAAGTAATATAGTAGATAAAAAAGAAACTGCCACTGCCATTGGTACCTTTTCAGGCTTTCAAAGTATTTGTGCATTTATTGCCAGCAGCCTTTGTGGTTTACTCTGGTTTAATTTTGGTTCCATGATAACTTTTTTAATTACAGCAGGGGTTACCCTCATGGTAATCATGTATCTGGCTTTTTTTAAAAGAACTAATGTATCCATTTCGTAACTTCATTAAAAAATTTTATGAACCCGCCTGAAACTGTTACCGGTGCCTTACAGGAATTAAAAACCAGGGGATATATTGTGGATTTTAATATCGCCTTTGATAAAATAATCTGTTCAGAAAATAAGATCTGTCTTAACCCGCATGAGTTTGAAATTGTGGAAGTATACCGCTTTGAAGGCGACACCAATCCTTCTGATCAGGATGTGGTATATGCTATTGAATCAAAGGACGCCCGCCCGGATGGCTCGTTCGGACGGGGGCAGATAAAAGGAACCATGACCAGTGCTTATGGCGTGTATGCGGAAACTGCTTCTGCAGACATGATCAAAAAACTATCCATGCAAAAATAAATTTGTCAAAAAAAAACTGCCAGCATATGCCGCATTCATTTAACCGCAGAGATTTTATTCGTTCAGCTGCCTTAACCGGAGCTGCTTTAACCATTACCGATTCTATCAAGGCTTTCTCATCTGCAAAAAAAGATAAGGTTCGCATTGGAATTATTGGAGCAGGGTTTCGTTCGCATGAACACATGGGTAATTTTTTACAAAGAGATGATGTATCAATAACTGCCATAGCCGATCCTCAACAAAGAAGTGTGGATGAAGCATTGAAAGTTTTTGCAGCATATAAACGCCCCGAACCGGCTATATATAAAAACGGCGATTATGATTACCGTAATTTATTAAAGCGTGATGATGTGGATGCCGTGGTTATTTGCTCGCCCTGGGAATGGCATAGCATACAGGCCATTGACGCCATGAATGCCGGGAAAATTGTTGGGGCAGAAGTGTGCGGCGCGGTAAAACTGCAGGAATGCTGGGAAGTGGTAAACACTTCAGAAAAAACAAAAATTCCGGTAATGATGCTGGAAAATGTGTGTTACCGCAGGGATGTGATGGCGGTATTGAACATGGTGCGCAAAGGTATGTTTGGAGAATTGTTGCACGGTCAGGGCGGTTACGAACATGATTTACGTGGCGTGCTTTTTAATGATGGAAAAACTGCCTACAACAGTGGCGTGGATTTTGGAAAAAATGCTTACAGCGAAGCCCAGTGGCGTACCGAACATAATTTAAAACGTAATGGCGAACTGTATCCAACACACGGACTTGGCCCTGTTGCGGTAATGATGGATATTAACCGCGGTAACAGGATGACTAAACTTTCTTCCATTGCTACCAAAGCAAAGGGCCTGCAGAAATACATTGCAGAACATCCTAAAGGTGGTGCCAATCATCCAAATGCCAAACTGAATTTTTAAATGTGGTGATATTGTAAACACACAGATACAAGTGTGCTAATGGCGAAACGATCCTGCTTACCCATGATGTTTCATCACCCCGGCCATACAATTTAGGTTTTCGTGTACAGGGTACCGAAGGGTTATGGCAGGATTGGGGTTCAGGCGGAAAAAACAGGGTTTTATTTATTTTCAGAAAGAAATGAACCACAATCACAAATGGGATAATACAGAGAAATGGTTAACCGATCATGACCACCCGCTATGAAAAAATATGGAACACAGGCTGAGGGTGCCGGGCATGGTGGTATGGATTTTTTTGTTGACCATGCTTTTATTGAATGTATAAAACGAGGGACAGAATTTCCATTGGATGTATATGATTATGCAAGCTGGTACGCCATTACACCGCTTAGCGAAAAAAGTATATTAGAAGGCGGACAGGTGCAAAATATACCTGATTTTACAAGAGGGAAATATAAAACAAGAAAACAGATATTTGCGTTGGATGATGAGTATTAAAAAACCCCCTCCGCCTCTGCCGCGGCGGAGGAACTATAGAGATGATTTTGGCGAAGACTACTTAACAATAATTAAAGATGAACCGTAGAAAATTCTTACACCTATCTGCATTAACCGCACCCCTGCTGGCTGCAAAAAAATCACTTGCTAACAGTTTGGAAGGAACGACAAGTCCCATCGTAATTTCTACCTGGGATAGCGGGATGCCCGTAAATGCGGAAGCATGGAAGATTTTATCCAAAAAGGAACCGCACTGGATGCCGTAGAAGCCGGAGCCATGCATATTGAGGATAAGATAGATTGCTGCGTGGGTTTGGGTGGTTACCCTGACAGGGATGGGATTGTAACCTTGGATAGCTGCATTATGGATCATAAAGCCAATATCGGTGCTGTAGCGGGTTTGGAAAGAATTAAGCACCCGGTTTCTGTTGCCAGGAAAGTGATGGAGAAAACACCGCATGTAATTTTAGTGGGTGCCGGGGCACAACAATTTGCAATTGAAAACGGATTTACTTTAGAAAGCGCTGAACTATCCGGGGAGGCCAAAAAAGCTTATGCTGAATGGCTTAAAACAAGTGAATACAAACCGGTTATTAATATAGAGAACCTGCCTGTCCGGCAGGCAGGCAAAAAACAGAACGGCCCCTTTGCACCCAATTTTTTTGAAGATGGCACAGCCAATCATGATACGATGGGTTTGGTAGCCATGGATACGATGGGGAATTTATCGGGCGCAGTTACAACCAGCGGCATGGCATTTAAGCTACATGGCCGTGTTGGCGACTCTCCTATTATTGGTGCAGGTTTATTTGTAGATAATGAGATTGGCGCTGCTACCAGCAGCGGCACCGGCGAAGAAGTGATACGCATTTGCGGAACACATTTGGTGGTTGAATTTATGCGCCAGGGATATTCACCCGAAATGGCCTGTAAAAAAGCAGTGCAAAGAATTGTGAAAAGAGATAAAGAAAAAGCAAAAACGCTGCAGGTTGGTTTTTTGGCGATGAATAAAAAAGGGCAGTATGGCGCATATGCCATACAAAAGGGATTTGTGTTTAGTGTGAAAAGTAAAATGAGAATCAGATTCACCCATCGAAATTTCTAATTTAGAAATACTCAATAATCAATGCTCAATTTTCAATGTTCAACGTGTACGGCATTGAGAATTGATTGTTGAACATTGAACATTGAAAATTTATATGACTTTCAAACTCGAAGTAATAGGTTTTAATATTGAAAGTTGCATCCTTGCACAGGCTGCAGGTGCTCATCGCATTGAATTGTGCGACAACCCCGGTGAAGGCGGCACTACCCCATCTTATGGATTTATAAAAGCTGCCCGCGAAAAATTACAGATCTACCTGTATCCCATCATCCGTCCGCGTGGCGGGGATTTTTTTTACAGCGATGCTGAATTTGAAGTAATGAAAGCAGATGTGAAAATTTGCAAAGAATTGGGTTGTGAAGGTGTTGTGATTGGTATTTTACATGCAGATGGAACAGTTGATAAAGAAAGATGTGCCGCATTAGTGTCTTTGGCTTATCCGCTGGGAGTAACATTCCATCGTGCTTTTGACAGAGTTACCGATGCCGTACAGGCCTTGGAAGATATTATTGAAATCGGTTGTGAAAGAATACTTACATCGGGCCTGGTGCCTGCCGCTTCGGATGGTGCCGAAACCCTTGCTGCACTGATAAAACAAGCTGATGAGAGAATTATCATCATGCCGGGAAGTGGTGTACGTGCTGATAATATTATTGAGCTTGCCCAAAAGACCGGCGCTGTTGAATTTCATACATCTGCAAGAATGAATATAGACAGTAAGATGAATTATACCAATGAAACAATGAAAGAAAACCTGAGATCAGTTTCATTGGATGAAAGAGAAGTGAAAATGATAATCGCTAATTTAAACAGTTTGTAAGATGAGAAGCTGTTCAATTGTTTTAATCCTTTTGATCTGTTTATCCTTTTCACACAAATGCCCAAAACATCTCCATAGAACTAAACAAGAACTGGCAATTCAAAAATCAAAAAGAGAAGAATTGGTACAAAGCCACGGTGCCCGGTACTGTGCATACCGATCTGCTTGCAAATAAACTAATACCTGATCCCTATTTCAGAGATAATGAAAGTAAACTACAATGGATTGATAAAGCTGATTGGGAGTATAAAACTGTTTTTAATGTAGATGATCAAACTTTTATAAAGAAAAATATCGAATTGGTATTTGATGGGTTGGATACTTATGCCGATGTGTTTTTGAATGGTAAATTAATTTTACAGGGTGAAAATATGTTCAGGGGCTATACTATTGATGTAAAACCTATCATCAAAAAAACAAACAATGTGCTGTTGATCAGATTTGCATCGGCACAAAATAAAGTGGATAGTATTGCTAAATCAAAACTACCATTGATTTTACCCGATAATAACCGGGTGTATGTTCGTAAGGCGCAGTTTCAGTTTGGCTGGGATTGGGGACCGAAGTTTGTAGGTTGTGGAATTTGGAAGAAGGTATATTAAAATGTTGCTGAGTGCCAAAGATGCCAACATGAATATGCTTCGCGTTTGGGGCGGCGGTGTTTATGAAGCTAATGATTTTTATGATCTCTGTGATTCACTGGGAATCATGGTCTGGCAGGATTTTATGTTTGCCGGTGGTATGTACCCAGGCGATGAGGCTTTTATGATTAATGTTCGGGAAGAAGTGAAATACCAAATTGAAAGATTGAAAGAGCACCCATGCATTGTTTTGTGGTGCGGCAATAACGAAGTGGAAGAAGCCTGGAAGAACTGGGGATGGCAAAACCAATTCAATTTACATGGTGCAGATTCTGTCAAAGTATGGAACGATTACAAACGGTTATTCCAGGATAGCCTGAAAAAATGGGTGGATGAATTTGATGGAACAAGGCCATATGTTTCCACCTCACCAAAAAATGGCTGGGGCCGCAAGGAAAGTTTTACCGAAGGCGACAGTCATTACTGGGGCGTTTGGTGGGGATTGGAAGACTGGGAAGTATTTGAAAACAAGACCGGCCGCTTTGTTAGTGAATATGGCATGCAGGCCATGCCCAACTGGAATACGATCAAAAGTTTTACTGATCCAACGGATCGGTATTTGTATTCACCCGTCATTCGGTCACACCAGAAAGCAAGTGATGGTTTTAAAAAACTGAACCATTATTTAACCCGTTATTTTATTGATTCGGCAAAGCTTAGCCGCCTTTCGCTGGAAGATTATACTTACTTATCGCAATGCATGCAGTACTACATTTTAAAGAACAGCATTGCAGTACATCGCAGTAAATACCCTGCAAATATGGGTACGCTTTTATGGCAGTTAAATGATTGCTGGCCCGTTACCAGCTGGAGCATTACTGATTACAGCAGGCAGCCAAAAGCGGCCTGGTATGCAGTTAGGGAAGCGTATAGGGATGATGTGTTGCCGGTTAAAGATGCTGTTTATCCGAAGGATTTGAAATTGGAGAAGCCTGTATTTACCTTTAAACCAATGGGTGAAAGTTCCTTTACTATCACGAGTAATGTTGATGCCAGTTATGTATATCTGTATACAGAAAACGGAAAGTTTAATGTTACTGAAAATTATTTTAACTTAAAAGCGGGTGTTAGCAAGCAATTAAGTTTGCATGACAGATATTTCAATATACAGCAAGTACCCCAAATAAAAATAAAATCACTTTATGATACACTGGTTAAATAAGACAGCAATTTTTATTTCACTTTTACTTTTTAGTTTGTGCAGTACTGCACAAACCAAACACAATTTTGCACTTTCCAAATCCGATTTTTTATTGGACGGCAAGCCCTTCCAGATCATCGGCGGAGAAATGCACCCGGCACGTATTCCAAAAGAATACTGGCGCAACCGCATACAAATGGCAAAAGCAATGGGCTGCAATACGATTGCAGCATATATCTTCTGGAATTATCATGAACAAAAAGAAGGAAAATTTGATTTTACAACAGAGAGCAGGAATATTGCTGAATTTATAAAAATTTGTCAGCAGGAAGGCATGTGGGTATTGCTGCGGCCAGGCCCATACGTGTGTGCAGAATGGGATTTTGGCGGCCTGCCTCCATACCTGCTTAAATACCCCGATATAAAAGTACGATGCATGGATCCCCGGTATATGACTGCTGCATTACGATAAATTGATGAGTTGGCAAAACAGGTTGTTGATTTACAATGCGTAAACGGCGGCCCGATACTGATGGTACAGATCGAAAACGAATACGGCAGTTATGGTAATGATAAAAATTATTTAGAAGCATTAAGAACCGCCTGGCTGAAAAACGGAATTAAAGTCCCGTTCTACACAGCTGATGGCCCCACTGCTTATATGCTTGAAGCCCGACATATCAAAGGCACAGCAATTGGCCTGGATAGTGGAGGAAGCGACGCAGATTTTGCACAGGCTTCTAAAAGTGATCCCGATGTTCCGGCCTTCAGCAGTGAAACTTACCCCGGCTGGCTTACCCATTGGGGAGAAAAATGGCAGCGGCCCGATACCGTTGATCTTAAAAGAGAAGTTGAATATCTTTAAAAAATAAAAGGTCGGTAAACTTTTATGTGATACATGGTGGCACCAATTTTGGTTTTACTGCCGGTGCCAATGCATTCTCGCCAACCCAGTACCAGCCTGATATTACCAGCTACGATTATGATGCGCCCATTAACGAACGTGGCCAGGCTACAGCTAAATATTTTACGTTGCGTAACCTCATTGCAAAATATGTTGACTATAAAATACCAACTATACCAAAAGAAATTGCAGCTATTGAAATACCGGCTATTGACATGAAGTATATGACAACCATCTGGAAACGGTTGCCGCAACCAATATTATCAGTACAGCCAAAACCAATGGAAGATTACGGTCAAAATCAGGGACTGATGTTGTACCGCACAAAACTAATCGGACATAAAAGCGGCAAATTAAAAATATGGGAGCCACATGATTATGCGCTTATATTTTTAGACGGAAAGTTTATTGATACCGTATATCGTGATGGTGGCAACTGGACTGTAGATCTTCCCAAAACAGAAGCTGCAGACCCGGTGCTGGATATTTTAGTAGAAGGTATGGGGCATATCAACTTTGCACAATTTATGATAGATAGAAAAGGTATTACCGACAGGGTGACTTTAAATGGCATGACTTTAATGAACTGGCTGATATATCCTTTACCAATGGATGCAGCATTTGTAACAAAGGCTGCCACACAAGATCGTGGCCTAAGGGAAGGCCCGGAATTTTTTATAAAGGGTATTTTAATTTACCTGAAGTGGGCGATACGTATTTTGACCTAAGCAAATATAGTAAAGGCATGCTTTACATAAATGGCCACAACCTGGGCAGGTATTGGAATATAGGGCCGCAACAAAGATTGTATTGTCCGGCAAGTTGGTTAAAAAAGGTAACAATGAAATAATTCTTTTTGATCTGCTGCAAACAGAATCAACCCCTATATTGGCTTTTAAAACACTGGAATAAAATGAAAAAAATACTGATTATATTATTTGTGTTGAATGTAACTGCAGCATCTGCTCAAACTGCAGAAAACATCATCATCATCACCACAGATGGGCTTCGCTGGCAGGAAGTTTTTGCAGGTATGGACAGTGCCATCGCCAACAATAAAAAATTTAACCAGGATGACAGTGCTGCCATTTTTAAAAAATACTGGGCTATAGATGCTGTTGAAAGAAGAAAAAAAATAATGCCGTTCTTATGGAGTATAATTGAAAAGAACGGGCAGATATATGGCAACAGGAATTATGGCAACAAGATTGACAATGCAAATCCGTATTGGTTTTCGTATCCGGGTTATAATGAAATTTTTACTGGTTACCCTGATACATTGATTAACAGCAATTCTTATCCTCCCAACCCAAACACTACCCTGCTTGAATTTTTAAACAACCAGCCAAAATATAAAAACAAAGTTGCCGCCTTTGGTGCATGGGATGCATTTGACCGGATATTAAATGAAGAAAGAGGAAAATTTCCTGTGTACTCGGCGTTTGATCTTACAGGCGGTACCCATCCAACAGCGACAGAAAAAACGATCAATAATTTATTAAAAGATTCTTACAAACCTTTTGGCGAAGCAGAGTGCCTGGATGTTTTTACACATTATGGCGCCATGAATTATCTGCAGACAAAAAAGCCACGGGTATTATACATTTCTTATGGTGAAACTGATGAATGGGCACACAGCGGGCAATACAGGGACTATTTACATGCAGCCAACCAGGTTGACAAATGGATAAGTGATATCTGGAATTATGTACAATCAGATCCATTCTATAAAAACAAAACGGCCATTTTTATTACAACAGATCATGGTCGTGGAGATGCAAAAAAGAAGAATGGACAAGCTCACAATACAAATTAAAGATAGTTACCAGATATGGATGGCTGCCATGGGACCGGGCATACCCGCAAAGGGAGAAATAAAAAAGCAAATCAGCAGTTATATCAAAAACAGTTTGCACAAACAATGGCAGGCCTTTGGGATTGACTTTTTCAGCTAAACATCCGATTGGAGAAAAGATTGAACTGAATAAATAATGACGCATTTACAAAAGTCTTTATTAAATTCCTGCAGTCTTTGTAATAAAGCAATTTGATTACCGGCCCTTACAAAATTATGCCCTCATATTTTGCGCCGTAATAGCTGTCATCATTTAAATGATCAGTTAAAAAACGAATCGCCTGCATGTAGATCATAAATTCCCCGGCAAAAATGAATTGTTTTTCAACTTCGTTAACCCCGCTCCCATTTCAGATAAATAACCAGTTACAATGGCTTCATAAAATGCTGCACGGATGATAATTTTTGAGAAATCCTTTCTTCTTCACTAACCGGGCATAAATACGTCCGCATCATATCGCCCACATCACTAATGAAATAACCATGCATAACTGTATCAGGTCAATTACACAAAGCCCCTGTCTGCATCATCAAACAAAACATTACTGATCTTGGTATCGTGGTGCGTTACCCTTTACGGTAAATTTTTCTTTACAAATTTCATATTCATCTGCAATCCTCTTGTTTTGTTTGATCATGGCTATCAGGCCTTTTGATCGCATTATTCTTTCGGGGTTCCCGGTTTCCAATGCTATTTCAAATTGCTGATAACGAAGTGTTAGATTATGAAAATCAGGCAGGGTTATTTTTAGTTGAGCCGCATCCAGGGCGGATAATAATTTTGTAAATTTTCCGAATTGCCTGGCTGCTTCATAAGCCTGTAGCGGCTTTTCAACCACATCAATGGTATGCGAATTTGTAATAAAAGGAAACATCCTTAATAGCTATCATCGTTTTTACAAATTCATCACCTGTAATTGTAACAACCGGTGACACAAATAAATAATCCGGGAAATGAAGTTTCAGGTAATTATCAATCAGCCGGATATTACAAGCAATATCAGCTGGCTGTTTAAAGATCTGTTGATTTATTTTTTGAAGAATATATTTTGCATTACCCTGTTTATCTGTGATCTTCCAGGTGGTATTGATCAATCCGCTTCCAAAAGGCATAGCCTGAAATTTTTCCTCAGATAATCCAAATTGAAATAAGATTTCCTTCATAACTGCTAAATTCGTGTAATTATTTTAATACGTGAATTTAAGAGCAGAAATATTAAAAGAACATTCAAAGCCCAGTGTACAAAAATTGTAAACTGGGTTGGCAGCAACCAGCAACGCTTTGATGAACTCTTCAACTTGTTTTTAAATGATGAAAACCGGGTTGTGCAAAAGAAGTGCCTGGCCCATGAGCTACTGTGTTGATGCACATCCGTCGCTCATCAGTAAACACTGGAAAGCATTGATAACATATCTTAAAAGCCAAACCTGCACGATGCGGTAAGCGCAACAGCATCCGTTTAATGCAGAATATTGAATTGCCAGAAGCTTATCATGGCGAAATCATGGACCTGTGTTTTACTTACCTGGAATCACCCAAAGAATCACTGGCTGTAAAAGTTTTTTCCATGTCGGTTATTGCCAATCTTGCAAAATATTATCCTGAAATTAAACCCGAACTGAAATTAATTATTGAAGACCAGCTTCCGCATCAATCTGCCGGATTTAAAAGCAGGGCGAAAATGGTTTTAAAGCAACTTTCTCAACTCCCCGGTTTATAAGTAGTTTGTAGAATTAACTCTATTACAATCGGGCAAATTCTGTAGAACTTTACCTGTCAATTGTAATGATGAATTTTAAGGGCCATTCATATTTACTGTGCATATGTATTTTACTTCCAGCTGTATTATTTGCACAAAATAAATCAAATAAGGGCAGGAGTTCTGGCTCGGTTATGGCCATAATGTACTTTTCACGCAGGATAATCCTGTAAACAGCCAGACACTGGTTTTGTATATAAGTGCAGACCAGGCCGCTGTTGTAACTGTTACTGTTAATTCAACAGGCTTCAGCCAAACAGTTAATATTCCGGCAAACACGGTTAATTTTTCTATTATCATTCCTAAGTCGGGTGTAAATGATGCCCGTATTATGTCGGAAGGATTATCAACCAAAGGAATTCATATTGTAAGCGATGTGCCCATTGTGGTGTATGCACATCAATATGGTTTGTTTTCATCTGGTGCAACCATGTTGATGCCCATGGAAACTTATGGGTACAGGTATTATTCGATCAACTACACACAAATTTCCAATTACCCCGATTCATATTCCTGGTTTTATGTGGTGGCGGCAGAAGATAATACCCGTTTGCTAATAACACCATCAGATAGTACAGAAGGTGGCTGGGAGCCAAGCCTCACGTACACCGTTAATTTAAACAAAGGAGAAATTTATAACGTCTTCGGAAAAAAGACAGGAACCTTTACCAGTAAAAGATTTGACGGGCAGTAAGTTGTTTCCATCGCTGGTGGCGATGCGTTTTGTCATCCTGTTGCCATGTTTTCGGGCAGCAGTCGAATTACGATCTGTTCGGGTGATGGCGGAGAAATACTGCAACAACAAATATTTCCTGCACAGGCCTGGGGCACCCGTTATCTAACACATCACACACTTAACAATTCCACGACCAATATCAATACAACATTCAGAAATTATTACCGGGTTTGTGTGCAGGATCCAACTACTGGTTAAAAGAAATGGTGTTGTGATGACCGGGTTGATCAAAATTTTTATTACGAACTTCAGGATTCAACCGGTGGCGATTATTTTACGGCAGATAAACCCATACTGGTATCTCAATACACACCGGGCAAAATCAATGCTGGAATACATATGTGAATCCATATGGCGATCCTGAAATGATTTACCTGAGCCCCATAGAACAAGGACAAAAAAATGTTTTGTTTTATTCCACTTCTAAGTTTTGGTATTGATTATATCTATTCAAACATAACTGTTCCTGTTGCTGGTATAACTTCTTTAAGGGTTGATGGTCTTCCAGTTCCGGCAACGCAAATAAAAGTCCATCCTAACAATCCGGCATATGCGTTGGCATTTGCAAACCCTAACCAATATTGATATGCAGCATACCATCAACTGCGATTCTGCATTTACAGGCATTGTATACGGCCTGGGTTATTTTGAAAGTTATGCCTACAATGTTGGTACGCTCGTAAATAATTTAAACGCCATCGGGCAAATTAAAAATGTAAACAGCCCGGTGGGTGGTGTTGATACTTTACCTGCAGGCAAACGCCATTCCGTTTATTTATCAAAGTGGCATATCCACTCACTGCCATTCACTGGAAACTCAGCCAGGTAGCGGGTATCAGCCTAATACAGATTCGGTCATAAACAATCCAATTCCGATTTTAACTGAAAGCATGAACGGCCGCACTTATTATACCTACAGCTTACAACAGGATTTTACCATTACAAATCCGGGCACGTATTACCTGCCCGTAACTTACACTGCAAATGAAATTGATAATTGCAGTCATACTGAAAATTACAATATTGAAATAATTGTTAAGTTACCTCCGGCTGCAGACTTTACTTTTCCCGCAAATAATTGTTTAAGAGATACTGTTCATTTTATTCATGTACCTGTTGCGGGGCCTTTCACCATTACCAATTACTTGTGGAATTTCGATGATGCTACAACGCAAGTAACAATTGATGCCAGCAAACTATTTACTGCACCCGGTATTCAAAATGTGCGGTATCGTGTTTATGCAAACAACGGATGCGTTGGCGATACAACAAAAACCTTGACCATCTCTCCTACTCCTACCGCTGTAATTGGCGCCAGCACACCAATCTGTGCAAGTGATTCGGTTTTAATTTCCGATACATCTGCCATTGCAAGCGGAACCATTACAAGTTGGAGATACGATTTCGGGGATGCCACAACTTTAGTAAGAACTATCAAACAAATTTTTATCACATATGCTTCCTGGCACTTATACCATCAAACTGGTTACTGTATCAAACACTGGTTGTATCAGCGATACCGGTTACAGGTCTGTAACTGTATTTGCAAAACCG
>JADJTY010000008.1 GCA_016710935.1 Chitinophagaceae bacterium
AAAGTTTGGGTAAGGCCGATTTAAAATACTCGTATACTAAAATTACCAACAACCACGACGGGCAAAACTGGTTGACAATATTACAACATGCTGGACAACGATATCAATGTGATCGTTTATAATTTTGTGGATATGCTGAGCCATCACCGTACTGAAATGGAAGTGTTGAAAGAACTGGCCGGTGATGAAACCAGTTACCGCAGTATTACCGAAAGCTAGTTTACGCACTCACCGCTCACCAGGCACTTAAAAAATTGCTGATAAAAATTAACGATGATCGTGGCAACAGATCATGGAAGTGTACGGGTTAATACACCTGCTAAAGTCATTGGCGATAAACAAACCACGGCCAACCTGCGGTACAAACATGGTCGCAATTTAAATTACGAACCTAAAGATGTGCTTGCTTTCAGGGATCCAAGGGAAGCAGGTTTGCCGGTTCCTAATGTAAATTCTTCTTTCATTTTTGCAAAAGGCGACCTGTATTTATGCTATCCCAATAACTACAATCATTTTTGCCAATTATTACCGCAATACTTTTCAGCATGGCGGCATAAGTTTGGAGGAGATGATCGTGCCGGTGATACGAATGACGAATAAGTAAAACCCCCTCCGCCTCCGCCAGCTGGCGGAGGAACTTTGGAGCTTTTAGGTTTTAGTAGAATACATTATTTCAATCAGTGGTAAATTTATTTATCAACGATTGTTGAAAAAGTTATTTTTATTACTCTTCAATTAAGTGAAGTTGCATATAAATAAAAGAGTTAAAAGCTCATTTTGAGGCTGAGGTACTATGAAATACACACAACATAATTTAGACAAGATAGAAAGAGTAGCAGAAGAATGTGGTTATGTTATCCGTTACGAAAGAGGAACTTTTCAAAGCGGTTACTGCATTCTGCAGGACCGGAAAGTGATCGTTATCAATAAATTCTTTCAAACAGAAGGCAGGATGAATGCCCTTATTGACCTGATGCCGCAACTGGAAATCAGTATTGATGCGCTTACGCACGAAAGCCAGAAGGTTTATGATGAAGTGATGAGCGTTCCAAATAGCAAATAGGCAATAAGCAATATGCAATATGCAATATGCAATATGATTTCTCCAAATTCAAAATTATATTATTACATCCAGCTAACATTCTCTCTAAATTAAAATTTCCAATTGCCAATTTCCTTTTGCCAATTGCCAATTGAAAATTGCCTATTTTACAAAGTGCAAACCCCTCCTTTAAAATAACTTTTCTTGGTACCGGTACCAGCAGTGGCGTGCCCATGATTGGTTGCCGTTGCGCAGTATGCATATCTGCTGATAAAAATGACAAGCGCCTGCGTTCCAGCATTTTGGTTGAAAGTGAAACAACTGCGCTTGTTGTTGATACCACACCCGACTTCAGGTATCAGATGCTGAGGGCTGATGTACAAAAACTGGATGCAGTTTTGTTTACGCATCCACACAAAGATCATATTGCCGGGCTGGACGATGTACGGGCCTATAATTATTTTCAGCATAAACCAATGGAGTTATATGCCAACTCATTAACCGAGGAGGCCATTAAAAGAGAATTTGCCTATGCTTTTTCTGATAAAAAATATCCGGGCATACCCAATCTTAATTTAAATACAATTGATGATAAACCGTTTGTAGTGGGCGATATTCCGGTAGTACCCATACTGGTATGGCATTTAAAAATGCCGGTGCTGGGTTTCAGGTTTGGTAAGTTTACCTACATTACTGATGCCAATAAAATAGAAGATGAAGAAAAAGAAAAAATTAAAGGAAGCGAAGTAATGGTATTAAATGCTTTGCGAAAAGAAAGTCATATCTCTCATTTTACTTTAGATGAAGCTGTAGCCATGGTTCAGGAACTGGGCGTGCCGGAAGCTTACTTTACACATATAAGCCACCAGCTGGGCAGGCATAAAGATATCAATGCAGAACTTCCACAGGGTATCAGGTTAGCCAGTGATGAAATATCCCTTCTTTTGAATAGACCCGAGGAAAAATCTCCTTTTTTTCTGATGTTTTCCTCATGGACAGATTGTCTGCAGCACTTACCTTGGCCATTCAATGCCCACGAAAAAATTCCTGCCCGAATATCTTTCCTTTACCAGAAAGGAGCGTATTGGTATTATTGCTGTTGCAGTGACAGCAGTTGTGTCTACAACGATTCCGACACTGTACGCTTTTTTCATAAGCCCCAACCTGTTGACCATACCGCCTTTGAAAAAGAAATAGCTGCACTTAATGTACAGGAACCGGATAGCGGTTTCGCTTACCGAAAAGAAGTTATAACGATGGTAATTATCGTCACTACCAGTCTTCCGAAAAAATTATTACGATAAGCAAACCAGGGGTGGATTATTTTATTTTGATCCAAACACGCTATCGGTTGATGGATGGAAAAAATTGGGGTAAGGAAAAAACAGCCAATACCATTCAAAACTATATTTCAAAAGGGGCCGGTTTTACAAGCCGGAAGATATCAGTAAAATCTGGGGCCTGCGTGAAAATGAAGTAAACAGGCTTTTACCGTATGTAAAAATAGAAGCAAAACCCACCATGGATTACAATAAATATCCCGACCGGGGAAAGCCAAAATTTACGAAAAACCAACATACACTATTACACCCTGTGATGTAAACAGCAGTGATACTGCTGCCTTTATTGCCTTACCGGGCATCGGCAGTAAACTGGCGGCACGTATCGTTGCTTTCAGGGAAAAACTGGGCGGATTTTACAAAATTGATCAGCTTGCCGAAACCTACGGATTGCCGGATTCTGTTTTTCAGAAAATAAAAGGCAGGCTTGTCATTGGCAACAGCAGTGTGAAAAAACTGAACATCAATACGGCTACTGTTGATGAATTGAAAACACATCCTTACCTGCGCTATAATATTGCCAATGCTGTAGTGCAATATCGTTTACAACATGGCAGTTTTTCAACAGTAAGTGATATAAAAAAAATAATGATGATAACTGAGGAAATTTACAATAAAGCAGCTCCTTACCTTATAGCTAAATAGCATACTAACGCATGTTAGTATTTCAAATTGCCGTAAATTGCAGCTTTAAAGATTGCTATTTATGAATTTTACTACATCTGAATTAACTGAGCAGGTTGCTCAGACAGCGAGGGACTTTGCCTTGCAACATATCAAACCACACTTAATGGAATGGGACGAGAGCCAGGAATTTCCGGTACACATTTTTAAAGAAATGGGAAAACTGGGTATGATGGGCGTATTGGTACCCGAAGAATATGGCGGCAGCGGCCTGGGTTATTATGAGTACAATACCATCATACAGGAAATTTCAAAAGTCTGCGGATCTATTGGTTTATCGCTGGCTGCACACAACTCACTTTGCACGGGTCATATTTTAGCCTTTGGTAACGATGTACAAAAGAAAAAATACCTGCCCAAACTGGCAACTGCCGAGTTCATAGGCGCCTGGGGCTTAACTGAAGCCAATACCGGAAGCGATGCGGGTAATATGAAAACCACTGCGGTAAAAGATGGCGATGACTGGATCATTAACGGAACCAAATCGTGGATCACGCATGGTAAGAGTGGTGATGTGGCTGTAGTGATTTGCAGAACAGGAGAGCCAAGAACAAAAGACAATTCAACCGCTTTTATTGTTGAGAGAGGAACAGCCGGTTTTAGCGCAGGAAAAAAAGAAAATAAACTGGGCATGCGTGCCAGCGAAACGGCCGAAATGATCTTTGATAATTGCCGTATACCGGATGCTAACCGCATAGGGGCAGTTGGGCAAGGCTTTAAGCAAAGTATGAAAATCCTGGATGGTGGCCGTATATCCATTGCAGCACTGGGTTTGGGCATTGCCAAGGGCGCTTATGAAGCATCTTTGCAATATGCAAAAGAGCGCCACCAGTTTGATAAACCAATAGCCAGTTTCCAGGGTATTAGCTTTAAACTGGCTGATATGGCTACAGAAATTGAAGCTGCTGATCTTTTAATAAAACAAGCCTGCGATCTTAAAATGCGTGGTTTACCCATGACCAAAGAATCGGCCATGGCAAAATATTACAGCAGTGAAGTGGCGGTAAGGGTAAGTACCGATGCCGTACAGATCTTTGGAGGATACGGATACACCAAAGACTTTCCGGTAGAGAAATTTTACAGGGACAGTAAACTATGCACCATTGGCGAAGGAACCAGTGAAATCCAAAAACTGGTTATTAGCAGGGAAGTGTTGAAATAAATTATAAACTCCCTCTACACCATGTGTACGGGGAGTTTTTTTACAAACCATCTTCATCAGCCTTAGCTGCACTGCCAAACATATTATCTACTGCACCGCCCAGCATTGGAAATTTTTCTTTTACAAAATCTTTAATGGTCTCCAGCGCTTTGGCAGCCTGTTCATCAGTGATGCCCGCATTGGCTTTTAAACGATCTATTAATTCCTGCATAGTTATTTATTTTAATAATTATTATAATCAATTCTCCTGTCTCCCGACTCCCGACTCCTGTCTCCCGACTCCCGACTCCTGACTCCTTTACTCCGTATCATATCTATCTACTCTTTCAATACCACTCATCGATACCAACCGGTTAACCAGTTCGTCCAGTTCTTCTTTATCGTGTACAAATATTTTTACATTGCCTTCAAAAATACCTTCTTTCGCTTCAATGGTCATGGCAGAAATATTGAATTTTAATTCGCCGCTGATCAGGTTGGTAATTTTATGGATCACTCCCACATCATCCAAACCAATAATTTTTAAACCGGTAAGGAAGGATATCTCTTTGTTTTTTGCCCACTTGGTTTTTACCACCCTGTGGCCATAGTTTGCCAGTAACCGGGTTGCATTAGGACAATTGGTACGGTGAATTTTGAGGCCTTCGCCGGTGGTTACAAAACCAAATACATCATCGCCGGGTATGGGTTTGCAGCAATTGGCCAGCGAGTATTGTATCTTATCACTGCTCTCACCAAAAATAATGAGCTCTGCTTCTTTTTTATCGTAAGGTCTTTGAAGTAAAGTCTTTGTCCGTTTTTTTCTTCAACAACCGGTTTTACCGGTTTGGGATGTACCAGTTTATCACCGTGTACAGTAAACTCTTTTAATTCTTTAAGGTCTATTTTTTTATGGCTATTTCATACCACAGATCAAGGGTTGAATTTAATTTATAAAAAGCAGTAAGTTCTTCCAGGTTATGCTGGCTTGTAGCTGCTCCCATGCCTTCCAGCTTTCGTTGCAGTATATATTTTCCTTCATCGGCAATGGCTCTTTTTTTCTTCCTTTAGGGTATCTTTTATTTTAGATTTTGCCTTGCTGGTCACCACAAAATTCAGCCATTCAATATTGGGTTTTTGTTTGGCACTGGTAATGATCTCGATCTGGTCGCCGCTGCGTAATTTATGACTGATAGGCACCAGCTTATGATTTACTTTGGCGCCAATACACCTGCTGCCAACGGCGGTGTGAACGCCAAAAGCAAAGTCTAATGCAGATGCACCAATGGGTAGCATCTTCACTTCTCCCTTAGGCGTGTACACATAAATTTCTTCGGCAAGAAAAGATGTTTTAAAATCCTGTAAAAAATCTATTGAATTATCATCGGGTTTGTTGAGTGCTTCCCGTATCTGGTGAAACCATTTATCGAAGCGGCTTTCATCTTCCTTACCTTCTTTGTATTTCCAATGTGCGGCCAAACCCTTTTCGGCAATCTCATTCATGCGCTTGGTACGTATCTGTACTTCCACCCATTTACCATGTGGCCCCATAACGGTTGTGTGCAGGGCTTCGTAACCATTGCTTTTCGGGTTGCTTAACCAATCCCTCAAACGTTCAGGCGATGGGTTGTATTCATCTGTGATAATGCTGTACACTTTCCAGCACTCTTCTTTTTCTTTTTCCAGCGAGCTGTTTACAAGAATCCGAATGGCAAAAAGGTCATACACTTCTTCAAAACTCACTCCCTTTTTTTTCATCTTGTTCCAGATGGAGTGTATACTTTTTGGGCGGCCATAAATTTCAAAATCAAAACCGGCTTTTTCCAGTTTATCTTTTAATGGCCTGATGAAGTCATTTATATATTTTGTACGTTCTCTTTTAGTATCGCTTAATTTTTGTGCAATGTATTTGTAGGTATCCGGCTCCATGTATTTCATGGCCAGGTCTTCCAGTTCGGTTTTAATATTGTACAGGCCCATGCGGTGGGCAAGCGGGGCATATACAAAAATGGTCTCACTGCTTATTTTCAGCTGCTTCTCCCTTTTCATGCTTTCCAGCGTACGCATATTGTGCAGGCGGTCGGCCAGCTTTATCAATATTACCCGGGGATCGTCGGTTAGGGTAAGTAAGATCTTTTAAAATTTTCGGCCTGCTGGGTACTGTTGGTGTCCATTACCGTACTTATTTTGGTAAGACCATCAACAATTTTAGTTACCTCGCTGCCAAACTCACGTTGGATATCATCTAAAGTAATATCCGTGTCTTCAACCGTATCATGTAACAGGGCACAAATGGTGCTGCGTACGCCTAACCCAATTTCTTCAACACAAATTTTGGCTACAGCAAGGGGATGAAGTATATATGGCTCGCCGCTTTTACGCCGCATGGTTTCATGGGCTTTGGCAGCCATTTCAAAAGCCGTACGCAGTAATTGTTTATCGCCCGGCTTCAGTTTTTGCTTTAAAACACGCAAAAGCCCGCGGTAATGCCGCAGTATCTCTTTCTTTTCCTCTTCTTCGTTAAGATTGTATTTAGGTATGTCTATAGTAGCTTCCATCAGTTACGTACGAATTTACGTAAACAATTCTGTTTTCTGTTTTGCATAAATCCCTTACTTTTGCAGCCCCTTTGCGGATATGGCGAAATTGGCAGACGCACCAGACTTAGGATCTGGCGGAGCAATCCATGTAGGTTCGACCCCTATTATCCGCACAAACATTGAGTTTAAAGGTTTAAAGGTTTAAAAGGTTTAAAATGTAACACATTTGAATAAGAACCTTTAAACCCTTAAACCTTTTAAACTTTAAACACTTCAAAATGGCAACAGTTACAAGAGAAAACATTGGTCTTTTACATGATAAACTGACTGTGAAAGTGAGTAAAGACGACTATTTACCGGCTTTTGATAAAAAACTGAAAGAATACAGCAAAACAGCTAATATTCCTGGTTTTAGAAAAGGAATGGTGCCTGCAGGCATGATCAAAAAAATGTACGGCCCCTCTATTTTCAGCGACGAGATCTTAAAATCAGTTGAAAAGGAACTATACACCTGGTTAAATACTGAAAAGCCTGAAATATTTGGTCAGCCTTTGCCATTAAGTACCGATCTGCGTGACATCAATATGAATAATCCGGCTGATTATGAATTTGGTTTTGAAATAGGGTTGAAACCCGATTATACGCTGGCAGATATTGCAAAAGCAAAAGTTACCCTGCACAAAGTAGCTGCAACTGATGCAATGATCGATGAAGAGATTGGCCGCATGCAGATAAAGGGCGGAAAAATGACTGAACCGGAAACAGTTGATAACGACGAGAATGTTTTGAATATACTGTTTACAGAGGCTGATAAGGATGGTGCTGTTGTTGAAGGAGGTGTAAGCAAAGAAAATTCTGTTATACTGAAATATCTTACTGATGCTTCGCAGAAAAAATTTATGGGTAAAAAAGTTGGTGAAACAGTTACTGTGCAGTTGAGCAAGGCTTTTGATGATGATAAACTGGAAATGTTTTTACAGGATTTAGGTTTTAATAAGGATGACAAAGAAGCTGCCAAAAAATATTTTAACCTGGAGATTGTAAAGATCGGCCTGGTTGAAAAACGTGAGTTGACGGAAGATTTTTTTAAAGAGATATTTCCTGCAAAAGAAATTAAAACCGAAGCTGAATTAAGGGAAGCCCTTAAAGAAGAAATTGAAAATTACTGGATGGGTCAAAGCCGCAACCAGTTACAGGATCAACTATATCATTACCTGCTGGATGAAACCAAGATGGAATTTCCGGGTGAGTTTTTAAAGCGTTGGTTACAAACCGGAGGCGATAAAGAAAAAACACCTGAGCAGGTGGAAACTGAATTTCCTGCTTTCAGCAACCAGTTAAAATGGACTTTAATAAGCGATAAACTGATCAAGGAAAACGGGCTGGAAGTTGGTAACGAAGAACTGAGGAATACATGAAGGTAGAGATCATGCGTTATTTGGCAACCATGAACCTGGGAGAAGATACCGGCTGGATCGAAAGTTATATCGACCGTATGATGAAGGACGAAAAGCAGGTTGACAGCAGCTATCGCCGTTTAATTACCGATAAATTATTTAACTGGATCGAAGGGCAGGCAAAGGCAAAAGAGAAAGTAGTTACAGCGGAAGAACTGACTGCCATGCAACATCATCACGAACATTGATAAAACATACTAAAAAAGCCGCTGAATATTCAGCGGCTTTTTTTTATAATTTTATTTCCTCATCACTATCATCAAAAAAATGAAACTCAGTTAAGTGATAATTGGAGTTGGCTTTAGTTTAATCCGCTGCCTGTATTTACGGCGCCATTTTGCTCAGTTTTGAAGAAAATCCCCTTGGTCATATAAGCATGTAAAATAGGATGTATCTCTACAGTTAAACCGGTATGCTTTTGCATGATCAGGTAACTCAGGTTCTTTTTCAATCTCGTCTTCAAAATAAGGGTGGAAGAAATTTTTTCCGGTACCGTTACAACCGGACAAACTTCCGGTGGTGTTGATATTCATCTCCGGCTTCATGCGCTGCCGCGTGATCTGCATCAGTCAAATTTGCTGATGGCAAGTACGGCATGTTTTGCACGATCGGCTTTCGCCGGAAAACCGTCCAACGCATCGGCCAGTTTCTTCTTGTTTTCCATCAGCTTCATATCAATGAAGTCAACCACAATAATACCACAGGTCTCTCAGGCGCATTTGCCTTGCGTCTCCTCCACAGCTTCCAAGGTTTGGTTTCCAGTGCATTTTGCTCCTGGTTAGTGCTTACGCTT
>JADJTY010000009.1 GCA_016710935.1 Chitinophagaceae bacterium
TAAACAGGTGGTTTTTCAACACATTACTGAAGCTGAATGAGCTTATACTAATGAATTGTGTGTAATTTTAAAACATGAACTTATCTAAATTCATAATCGTTTGTCTGTTGTTTATTTTTGGGTGTACAACTCAAAAATCTTCAGACAATAAAAATTCATCAACAACACTGGATGTGTCCAAAGATAGTTTGAGAATAAAGCTAATCGAGGCAGACACCGTATTAATAGTTGGACACTTGGGTAGAATGTTTAAAGAACCTGGACACAATGATTCGCTTCCTCCAATTCCCTCCATCTTAATTAATGGAAGGCCTAACCTTTCAATCATAAAAAAACAAACAGTAATTACGGGTTTAGATTTAGATACACTCATTAATATTTTGACAAAACCGGTAACCGAAATCACTGGTCCTGCAATGTGTATTTTCGACCCTCATCATACAATTTTTATAATTAAAAATGGGGAGACGTCTTTCATAGATGTTTGCTTTAATTGCGAGCAGTTTGAGGCTTCGGATAACTTAAAATCATTTATAGATTTTAACACTAATAAGTGGAGCGAACTTTACTATTTTTATTCAAAAAGGTGTAAGATTTTATCAAAAATATGATTACCAAAAGTAAACCCTTCTCGTCCTCGTCTCAGACGAGGATGCCATGGTTTAAAGACTTAGTCTTTATTGCTCAGCGGGGATTTCGCAAGGCATTCTCGCTGCATGATAACTCCTCTACCACACTTCTCGCTTTGCACCAATATTGAAACGCTGATTTAAACCGTCTATCATACATCATCATATTTCTAATCCTATTTTGCCTTATTTTTAATATTCAAAAACTAATCAGCCATGCCTACAAAACCAGCACCGGAAACTTACTTTCCTTATTTTAAAAGATATGTTGACCAGGTGCCTGAAGAAGACCTTGCTACAGCTTTCAGCAACCAGTTGCCCATAATAAAAGATCTTTTAAACGCAATAAGCGAAGAAAGATCTACCTATGCCTATGCCCCCGGCAAATGGACAATAAAAGAATTACTGCAACACGTTACCGATACCGAACGAATATTTAATTACCGTGCATTGGCCTTAGCCCGCAAAGAAACTGCCCCGCTGCCGGGGTTTGATGAAGACAGTTATGCTGCCCATTCAAATGCCAACAACAGAACCTGGCAAACGCTGGTAGATGAATTTTTAGCGGTTCGCCAATCAACCCAATTTTTATACGATAGTTTTACGGATGAGGCTTTTGAAGCAGCCGGCACAGCCAGCAATAATCCTGTAACGGTTATCAGCCTTGGGTTTACCACACTGGGCCATTTTTATCATCACCAAAAAGTTATGGAAGAAAGGTATCTTTCTTAATAACACAAACTGCACAAACAAAAATGCCGTTCAGCATAAACTGAACGGCATTTTACTTTATTAACTTAGTCAACTTTCAACCAATTAACTTTATCAACACTTCAACTTAATTCGTTTTAGCAGTAGCAGACTGAAGGATCATACTGTTCATCACTTTCACCGTCTCATCAATGTAAATATCACCGCTAACCCTTTTCAGCCAGGCTGTATTTTTATCTATCTTTTCTTTTGCTGCATTTATTGCACCCATGTCCGCCTGAATATTTTTTACATTCAGTTCTTTATTCAGTTTAAAAAGGTCTTCCAGTTCTTTTTGTTTTACTTTAAGTTCCTTCTGCTCCTGGCGGTGTTTGGTTAATTGTAAAGGGTATGCTTTATCACTGTACTTTTCAAGCCAGGTAATACTTTCCTTTAATTTATTAAAAGTGGCATTTTTCGCTATTTCAGCATCACTGTATTTAACCACCACATCGTTGCTGATCGTACCGGTCCATGGTCTATATTCTGATTTTGCGATTTCATCCCACGGTAATGCTGTAGTATTATCTTTTTCACGAAACTTCAGATATTCAAACCTGCTGGGTATAATAATATCCGGCTTAACGCCATTCAACTGTGTAGCACCACCGTTCACCCGGTAAAACTTTTGCAGGGTAAGTTTAACCGAACCGAGGTCCTCCACTTCTTTATTGCTGAACATGGCATTTTCACTTTCAGGGTTTAAGGGTATGTTACGCTGTACGGTTCCTTTACCAAAAGTAGAGGTACTTCCAATTACAATACCCCGCTTGTAATCCTGTATGGCGGCAGCAAATATTTCAGATGCACTGGCACTGAATTCATCAACCATTACGGTTAGCGGACCCGAGTACAAGACGCTTCTGTCTTTATCTTTCCACTGATAAGGCTTATCCTCCCCACGGCCTTTTACAACACACACCGGACCATCTTCAATAAATAAGCCAACCATCTTTACCACTTCAGGTAAAGAACCGCCTCCATTTCCCCGCAGGTCCATAATGATGCCTTCTACGTTTTCAGCTTTCAGTTTTTCGATTTCTTTCGCCACATCTTCCGAACATTTGGCACCCTTTGGATCGGCAAAATCAACGTAAAACTCGGGCAGGTAAATATATCCCAGTTTACGCTCGCCATTGATAATTGCACTCCTTGCGAAGGTATCATCCAGTTTTATTTCATCCCTGATAATAGAAATAACTTTAATGGTTCCATCCTGTCTTCTGATGGTTAATTTTACTTCAGAGCCCTTTTTAGCTCCACGAATAATTTTAACTGCGTCGGTTACCGAATAGCCGGTTACATCAACGGGTTCTTCATTTCCCTGCGCCACTTTAATGATTTCATCTTCCACTTTCAAGTCCCCGGCTTTCCATGCAGGCCCACCGGATATGAGTGAACTTATTTTTATCTTACCATCATCTTCTTTTAACTGGGCACCAATACCATAAAAGCTCCCCTTCATACCTTCATCAAAAGTTCTTTTATCAACCGGGGCAAAATAATTGGTGTGGGGATCCATGGTGCCGGTAATGGCATTTACAAACGTGCTGAAATTCTCATCATTGTTTTCACGGTTTATCCTGGTAGAAAAAACCCGTTCCATCTGTTTTCTTACAGCATCCCTTGCTTCTCTTTCCAGGGTAGAATCTGCTTTGAATTTAAAATTGGCTGAATCCTTATTCTTCTCCCGGGTGTCAAGCGCCTGGCTATAACCAGCCAATACCTGGTATTTTAAACGCTTACGCCATATTTCTTTTCTTTCTGCTTCTGTTTTAGGATTGTTTAATTTTTCCCTGTCAAGCATCACTTCTTCGTCTTTCGAAAAATCAAAAGGTTTTGCAAGAATATCTTTGTATAACCCTGCAGTTTCTTTGAGCCGGTTAATATATACCCCACTGATGGTGAAGAATGAGATCAGTTCAGCTCCGTGAATTTCATCATCTATCTTGCTGTCAAATTTTTTGAATCCATCAATATCACTTTGCAAAAAGATATTTTTATCACCATCCAGGTCTTCTACAAATTTCTTTAAAACGATTTTAGAAAAATTATCGTCAATGGGTTTAGGACTATAATGCCCCTGCTCCAGCAATAACCCCACATTGCGGATGATCCTGGTGTATTTGGATTTAGGATTATCTCCATCGGGTTTGCCCTGGGTTTGAAAAGCAACAAAAAGACTGGCTGCCGTAAGTACCAGTATAACGGGTATAAATTTTTTACTCATCATAAATTGCGCAATTTTTTGCATAGTGTAAAAATAAAGGAAAAAGCACTGTTTACATGGTTCTTAAACGCTGCATGGTGAATAATGTTTTGTTAAACAAGATTTTTGGAAATCGTTAAGGATGAACGGTAAATGAACCACTTCATCCTGTAAAAGGAATACTTTCAAATATCAATCCAAAAAAAATCCTCCCTACAATTTGCAGGGAGGACCACTATTTATTTGGGGTAATCGAGGGGGCTCGAACCCCCGACCCTCAGAATCACAATCTGATGCTCTAACCAACTGAGCTACGACTACCGTTTTTAACAGGCTGCAAAAATAAAGAAAATCAGTGCTCCTTCAAAATACATTTTGAGCCGGCTACTGAATCGCTAACTTTACAACCCCAAACATTTTTTTAATGACTTTATTACAATACCTTTTACCGCTTCTTTTATCAGCTTTTACCGGGTGGTTTGTAATATGGCTGCTCATTAAAATACTGTTCCGGCCTCACAAACCCCTAGGAATAGCCGGTTTTAATATACAAGGTGTACTTCCTGCCAACCAGCAACTGATTGCCCAAAAAATTGGCAAGATGGTAAGTGCAGCATTTTCATTGGATACCCTAAAGCAAAAAATTACCGATCCCGAAAATTTCAATAAGCTAAAACCCGAAATTGAAGAGCATATTGATAGTTTTTTAAGAGAACGGCTAAAAGTAACTTTCCCCATGCTTTCGATGCTGATTGGCGATAAAACCATTACGCAGCTTAAAACTGCCTTTTTAACTGAACTGGAAACCCTGTTTCCGGCATTAATGAATAGCTATGTAGCTAACCTGGAGAAAGATCTGGATATTGAAAAACTGGTATCTGAAAAAATTTCAGGCTTTTCAACCATCCAGGCCGAAAAACTTATTTATCTGTCAGCAAAAAAACAGTTGATCCAGGTACAATTAATGGGAGCCGGCATTGGATTACTCATCGGATTGATACATATATTAATCAACGCACAACTATTTACCTAACCATTTGTTAATTGTGCGTGTTATCCACCTTTTTTAATACCATTCATACCTTAGATGACATTTATGTGACATTTTAGGAGGTACTTTGCAAAAAAAAAATTTATTCTAAGTTGAAAACAAGATTACAAATGATTAATTCTTTTAAATTATTACTGGTTTTTGTAGGTACATTAACCTTTTCGATAGCCCATGCACAAATGCCCGGAGGCGCGGGCCGGGGCCAAATGGGCGGGCAGAATATGAGTATGGGGCACTTTTATGGTAAAGTGCTGGAATCTGTAAGCGGCAAACCCCTGGAAGCCGCATCGGTTCTACTTATCCAGAATAAATTTGATTCCGTAACAAAAAAGCGCAAAGATGTGGTAGTTGGCGGTATGCTTACTGATAAAAAGGGCGAATTCAGCCTGGAGAACTTAAACATAATGGCACAGTATAAACTCAAAATTACTGCCATAGGATTTAAGCCATACGAAGCCAAAGCCGGTTTTGAACTGAACATGGCTGGTGCCCGTAACGGGGATATGAGTAGCATGCTGAGTGCCGTTGATAAGGATTTAGGTAATATAACCTTAAGCCCGGATGCCCAACAACTGGAAAACGTGACTGTATCTTCCAGCAAAGCCCTGCTGGAAATGAAAATTGACCGCAAGGTTTTTAATGTAGAGAAAAACCTGACCAGCGTTGGTGGAACCGCGGTGGATGTAATGAAAAATGTACCGTCTTTAAATGTAGATATTGATGGCAATGTAAGTTTACGCAATGCTGCCCCGCAGATATTTGTAGATGGCAGGCCCACTACCCTAACTTTAGACCAGATTCCGGCAGACGAAATTGCCAGCGTGGAGATCATCACCAACCCATCCGCTAAATTTGATGCCAGTGGTGGTGGCGCAGGTATACTGAATATTGTAATGAAAAAAAATAAAAAAGCCGGCTACAATGGAAATATCAATGCCAGTATCGATTCCAGGTTACGGCCTGCTTTTGGCGGCGACATCAATGTGAAACAAAACAAGATCAACTTTTTTGCAAGAGGCAGGTTGAACTACCGTAAATCCATTAGCACCAACGAAAGTTACAGAACAGACTTTTTAAAAAATGATACTACGGCGGTGACCATACAAAACAATAAACCCATCAGCAGAGGTTATTTTGCTTTTTTAAGAGGCGGGTTTGATTATTTTATCGATAACAGGAATACGATAACTGTTGGAGGTATGTTTGTAAACGGCCAGTTTAAAAATACCGATAATATCAATATTGAAAGAGATACGCTTTTTCAGAATAATATGCTGCTGACTGATCTGGGGATCAGGGATACCAAAACATCCTTCCAGTTCAGGAATGTGGGAGCCAGCATCAGTTTCAAGCACAATTTTGCCAAACCAAACAAAGAGTGGACGGTAGATGCAAACTACAACAACAGCAGGAATGAAAATGCCGGTGACTACAGAACCCAGTCTTTTTACACCAATAATACTGCTAAAACAGCAGCCCGGGTAGAACGTACCGGTGGCAGCGGAACAACTAAATTTTTTACTGCCCAGACAGATTTTGTAAACCCGATATCAGACAATATAAAAATGGAAATGGGTGCCAGGGTAGCTGTAAGGAATTATGAAAGTACTTTATCAAACTATGTATTGGATAGTGGAAAATATAAACTGATCCCGGGTTTCAGCAACGATTATAAATTTAATGACCAGGTATATGCTGCTTATATGACCTTTAGTCAAAAAATTAAAAGTTTTACTTACCAGCTGGGTTTACGGGCTGAAAGCTCCAGTTATACGGGAACACTGATCAGTACCAACCAAAAATTTAAAAATGAGTATCCGTTCAGCTTATTTCCCAGTGTGTTCCTTACCTACAAGCTGAATGATAAATCTGACCTGCAGTTAAATTATTCACGCAAAGTAAACAGGCCAAATTTTTTCCAGTTACTACCGAATTATGATATCACCGATCCGTTGAATATTTCAATTGGAAATCCTAACCTGATACCGGAGTTTACCAACCTGGCAGAAATATCTTACCAGAATCAGCTCAGTAAAAAAACAAGTTTCCTGGCTACGCTATATTATAAAAACACCAACAACTTAATTACCAATTATCAATACAGGGATATCAATCCGGATACAGCAACCAATTATCCAAAACCTGATACAGTGCTTATCACATCTTATGCCAATGCCAACACCAGTTATAATGTGGGTTTGGAACTAACAACAAAAACCAAATTAACCAAGTGGTGGGATTTTAACGTTAATGTAAATGTATATAACTCAACTTTAAAAGCCGGTGCACTGGCAGGTGGTGCCGATAATTCGCAATTCAGTATGTTTGGAAAGATCAATAACTCATTTACATTGCCTAAGAATTTCTCTATCCAGTTATCAGGCGATTACCAGGCCAAAACCATTTTGCCCCCGGGCAGGGGTGGTGGCGGTGGCGGAATGATGATGATGTTTGGCGGCAGCCAGGTTGGCGCACAGGGTTATATCAAACCAAACTATGGTGTGGATATTGCCATTAAAAAAGATTTTATGAAGAATAAGGCTGCATCATTAACCCTGCAGATGAATGATATTTTCAGAACAAAATTATATGCCACCCATTCAGAATCGGTGTACTTTGTACAGGATAACAGCCGGCGGCGCGACCCCCAGGTTTTACGCCTGAACTTTAACTACCGTTTTGGTAAAATGGATGTTGCGTTGTTTAAAAAGAAAAGTATGAAAGGCGAAATGGACAGTATGCAAAATGCATCGCAGGGCATGGGAAATTAATGAAAAACTATAAATACATTAAAAAAGCTACTGTAACGGGTAGCTTTTTTATTTGGGTAATGGCGGGTTGCCAACCTTGTTTCAGGCTGTTTAAAGTTTATATGAACTTTCTTGAAGGTGGAGGGGGGCCGGGGGGCTCCTTTCAGTAAGCTTTACTACTTTTACAGCCATCTTTTAATTTTTTAGCATTATTTTGCCAAAGCAAAAAACTATTATGAAGCAAATCAATTTCAAGCAGGTATTACCTCACCTGGCTGCCTTAATTATCTTTCTGTTACTCTCTGTTGTTTTAAATAAACCGGCACTTGAAGGTAAAGTGGTACAACAAACCGATGTTATTCAGTGGAGGGCAATGGCCCAGCAATCGTTTGAGTATAAAGAAAAAAACGGCCATTTTCCAAAATGGACAAACAGCATGATGAGCGGTATGCCAGCCTTTCAGATCGCACTGGGGCCAAAAAGCCCGGTTAATATTCATCTTGAACATGTACAGAAAATTTTAACCCTGGGGTTTCCTAAACCCGTTTTTTACTTATTTATAACGGCCTTGTGCTTTTATCTGCTATGTATTGTAATGGGCATAAATCCATGGATAAGCATATTGGGTGGTGTTGCCTATGCCTATTGCAGTTATAACCCTGTTTTAATTGCCGGTGGCCACGACACCAAATTAATGTCGATGGCCTACGCCCCTGCTGTTTTAGCAGGCCTTCAATTGGTATTTAAACAGAAATACTGGATAGGAACAGCCGTACTCCTTACCTCGGGCGTTTTACTGCTCAGCCAAAATCACCAGCAGATCGTATATTATACCTTGTTGATTGCGGTATTCATGACAATCCCTTTTATCATAAAATGTATCCGGGAAAAAGCCTTCAGGCATTTAATTATTGCTTCCATTATCAGTATAGGATTGGGTGCAGTGATATTGGGTACGATGGCGCTTACCTATTGGCCAACCTACGAATTCAGCAAAGAAACCATGCGTGGCGGCCGTAGTGAACTAACTCAAAAAGACAATAAGAATGCAACAAAAGGCGGGCTTGATAAAGATTATGCTTTTCAATGGAGCTATGGTAAAGCCGAAACTATGACCTTGCTGGTACCCAATGCGTTTGGCGGTAGTTCTGCCGAGGGGCTTAGCGAAAATTCAAAAGCCATTGAAGTATTGCAGGAAAATGCACAAGCCCTGCCACAGGGGTATGCAGAACAGATCGCACAATCATCACCCATGTATTGGGGCGAATTGTTAAGCACGCAGGGAACTGTTTACCTGGGTGCCATGGTTTGTTTATTGTTTTTATTCGGTGCTTTCTTTTCAAAAAGCGAACACAGGTGGTGGTTAGTTGCTATTACCCTTTTTGGTATTGTACTTTCCTGGGGTAAAAATTTTGAAGCAGTAAATTATTTCCTTTTCGACCATCTGCCTTTTTATAAAAAATTCAGGGCGCCATCTATGGCGCTGGTCATTCCGCAGCTATCTGTAGCCTTACTGGCCGTTATCTTTTTAAATGAATTTGTAAAAACAGAAAAAGAAAAATTATGGCTGCTTTTTAAAAAATGTTTGATAGTAGCCGGTGCAACTGTTGCTTTTTTAGGCTTGTTCTATTTCTTTTCTGATTTCAGTAATACGGCAACCGCTGAACTGCGCAAAGGCATTAACGAAGGGCTGCAGGGCAAAGGAAATGATTTTACAAGAAGTTATTTTAGTGCATTAAAAGCCGACCGCCAGGCGTTTTACCTGGGCGATATGTGGCGCACCATCGGATTTATTTTTGTACTGGTGGCTGCCATGTTCCTATATGCAAAAAACTGGATCAAACCCACAGTGGTGTATGCGGCCTTAATTCTTTTCTGCATCATTGATCTGTTTGGTGTAAGCAAAAGATATTTAAAAGAAGATAATTTTGTTGATGCCACTGAACTGGAGAACAGCTATGCCGATACCCGTGCAGATCTGCAGCTAAACAGCGATACCGGTTATTACAGAATTGCAAACCTGGCATTCCCGGGAGGAAACGGCTATGCTTTTGACATCGGCAATTCTTTTAATGATGCCATTGCTTCCTATAAACACAATACCATTGGTGGTTATAGCCCGGCAAAATTGGGCCTTTACCAGGACCTGATCGAAAGGCAGATCTATAAAAACATCCAGGCATGGGCCATGAACCAATCAGCCAAAGACAGTTTCCCGGTTCTGAATATGCTGAACATGAAATATGTTATTGCACCGGATCAGGAACAAAAACAAACTATGGCAATACCTAACCCGTTTGCCATGGGCAATTGCTGGCTGGTAAAAGAAGTTAAGTTTGTAAAGAATGCCGATGAAGAAATGAATGCGTTGAATTCATTTGACCCTGCTGCTGTTGCCTTTGTTGACGATCGCTTTAAATCGGCCATTCCCTTCACGCCTGTTTATGATTCAACAGCCACGATCAGGTTAATTGAAAATAAGAACGATGAAATAAAATACGAATTCAATGCCGCCGGAAACCAGTTTGCTGTGTTCAGCGAAATATATTACCCGCATGGATGGGAAGCCTATATTGACGGTAAGAAAACACCTTATGTAAAAACCAATTATGCTTTAAGAGGCCTGGCCATACCTGCGGGTAAACATACGGTTGATTTTATTTTTGACCCCACATCAGTAAGGGTTGGTGAAAAAATAGGCCGGTATATGCACTTGTTTTCGGTATTACTTGTACTGCTCTGTTTATTTATGGCCTGGAAATACAGGAATAAAGCAACAGCAAATTTAAAAGCGGAATAGAACCATTGCATACAAATCATAAATTTATTGAGCCGTATGATGATATTGCCTGCCTGATTAATGACAAGGCAAATATGCTGTACCAGAAAATACGGTTACTGGATATCAGCGATACCCCTATTGATGAATTTGGGAAATACTATTTCAACAATCATCATACCGGTAAACGCCTTTTCTTTTCTATACAAAGCAGTGCAGATATCATTTACAATTCGGTAAAGCAACATCATAAACCTGTACATGAAACCTCGTTTATAGATTATGGTGCGGGCCTTGGAACACTCTTTTTACTGGCAGGCATGGTCGGTTTTAAAAAAGTGTATTTCAATGATTATTTTCCGCAGTGGGCAGATTACGCAAAAATAATTTGCGATAAACTTGAGATCCATCTCGATGATTTTATCGCGGGCGATATTGATGCGGTAATTGATTATGGCAAGTTCAATAATACGCACATCGATATTGTAGCTTCCCGGAATGTGGCAGAGCATATTTACAAACTCAGGGATTTTTATACAAAGCTTTACCAGTCGGGCATAACAACTATATGTTACGCCACCACTACTGCCAATTATCACAATCCGGCGATGCGGTTAAAACATTACTGGTATCATTACCAGGTAGAAAAAAAACAGTATAAAAAACAGCGGGCATCCTGTATAAAAGAATTGGTACCGGCAGTTAATGATACCGACCTGGAAGCATTGGTGAAACTTACCCGGGGAAGGGCATTTGCAGATTTTAATCACGCTGTAGATAGTTATTTTAAAAAACAACCCATCCCGGCTGTTGAATTTTTATACACCAATACATGCGATTGCAAAACCGGGGTTTGGGCCGAAAATTTAATTACCCGGCAGGATTATTCGGATATCATTCAGCAATCGGGATTTACATTTGAATACACAGCCGGATTTTGGGATACACATTATAAATATGGTATCGTAAATTTAATCACCCGCCTGCTGAACCGGGTTATAAAACTAACCGGTAAAAAAGGATACTGGTTTGCACCGTTTGTAAATATAACGGCTATAAAAAAATAATGGATCATGCAGTTAACATATTAAGCCTTGTTCCTTATAAATTTTTACCGCCGGATATGGGCGGACAAAAAGGTATTGCATTCTTCAACAGGTATCTAAGCAGGCATGTCAACCTGTACTGCGTCACAATTAAAGATAACATCCAGTCTGCCACAGAAGGTTATACCATAAAAAACATCTTAAGCAACGGGCCGTCGCGGTACGTTAACCCTTTTTACTTTTTTACACTCCGCCGTATCATCAGGGAAGAGCATATAACGCACCTGATCATTGAACACCCTTATTATGGCTGGTTGGGTATTTTATTAAAATGGTTTTGCAAAATAAAGCTCATTGTTCATTCACACAATATAGAATCCCTGCGTTTTAAAAGCATGGGTAAATGGTGGTGGGGCATTTTATGGCATTATGAAAAATTCACACACCGGCAGGCAAACCATAATTTCTTTATTCAAAACAACGACCGGGCGTATGCTATTGCAAATTTTAAATTGGCACCCGCCCTTTGTACAACTATTACCTATGGGTTTGAGCACAGCCATGTTCCCACACCGGAAGAGAAAATCAACGCCCGTACATTGATCTGCAAAACCCATGCAATTAAGGAAACAGACAGGCTGTTGCTTTTTAACGGCACATTGGGATACAAGCCAAACCTGGATGCACTGGATACCATCCTGGAAAAAATAAATCCTTTGCTTTTAGCTGCCACTGGCTTTGCATACAAGATCATCATCTGCGGTAACAAACTCCCTTCATCGTATGCAGGCCTGGTTAGTTACCAGGAAAAAAATATTGTGTATGCCGGATTTGTTGATGACATCAACTTGTATTTTAAAGGATGTGATATTTTCATTAACCCGGTTATCGATGGTGGCGGTATAAAAACAAAAATAGTTGAGGCCCTGGGATATGATCTTTCGGTAATCAGTACAAAAAGCGGCGCTATTGGTATCCCGGAAGAAGTTACCGGTGATAAACTAAAAATTATTGAAGACAACGACTGGATAACATTTGCTGAAAGCATCCTTTCACTCGATCCGGCAACTCAAACACCTCCTGCATTTTTTGAGCATTTTTACTGGGATAATATTGCAAAAAAAGCAGCGGGGATATTAACAGCATAACTAAACACGATCATGGTTATTGGGAACGGCATGTTGGCAAAAGCATTTGAAAGCTACCTGGACCAGGAAGGCTTTATCATTTTTGCATCCGGTGTTTCTGATTCTACCAGTGCTGATTCCACTGCTTTTGAAAGGGAAATACAATTGCTGACAGATACCATTAAAAACAACAACGACAAATTTTTTGTGTATTTCAGCACCTGCAGCATCAACGATCCATCCATGCAGCATTCGCTGTACGTGCAGCATAAAATAAAAGCCGAGGAACTCATCATAAACCAATGTGCTTCCTTCATTATTTTCCGTTTAACCAACCCCGTAGGAAAAACCGGCAACAGGCATACTGTGGTTAACTATTTCATCAACCATATTGCAGAAAAAAAGGAATTTACAGTTTGGAAAAATGCCAGTCGCAACATTATTGATATCGACGATGTATACCTTGTATGTAACGAAATTTTGCAGAAAAAGCTGTTCATATGTTCTATAGTCAATATTGCCAATCCTCAAAATTATACGGTTCCCTTTATCGTTGAAAATATTGAAACTTATTTCAACACCCGGGCACATTACAGCCTGGTTGATACAGGTGGGGCCCCGGCAATTGATACTACGGCTGTTAATGCCTTATTCACAAAATTTAATATTAATTTTGACGAACACTATTTACAAAAGCTGCTGAAAAAATATTTTCCCCAATAATGACCTACACTGCTGCCAAAAGGAAACTACAACTGGAATTGATCGGCATGTTTCCATTTGTTTTATTAGGCAAAATTGCAGGCCATCTGTTCAGTTTACAAACAAAACACCCCGTATTTCTTTTTTTTCCAAACGGCGATATCGGAGGTTCACCCCAGGTTAATATTGATATCAGCCATTGCATCCGGCATGAAAAGCCGCTGATCATTTTTTCTAAAAAAGCCGGCAATAACCAGTTTCGGGAAAAATATAATATAGAAGGGGTACGGGTTCTGGATCTGCACAAATACATCGATAATAAATTTCTCCATTTTATTAATTTCTTCTTTCGTGGTGTATTATCGGTATGGATAAACAAACAGGAAAATGCCCGGGTTTTGGGTGGTGAAAGCATCTTTTTTTATAAAGTGATACCCCATCTTAAAAAGCACGTGCATTGTGTAGAACTCTGTCACCTGGCAACCTGGCTTCCTTACTCCATCGGGTTTATCGACCGGATCAATTACCGGGTTTTCAGTACAGAAAAACTGAAGGAACAGGTGGAAAAACAGTATCGTGAAAATAACCTCCTTCCCTCCTATTTTGAGAAACTATTCTTTATTGATAATGCCATTGATATTCCGGAATACCTGCCCATTTATAATACAGCATTGCAGGTGTATTTTATTGGCCGTGGTGCTGCGCAGAAACGGGTTCACCTGGTTGCGGCTATTGCCAAAACTGCCTATGAAAAGCAGCTGCCCGTTTCCTTTAATTTTGTGGGTGATGTAGAAAATGTAATAACTATTGCTGATTTTCCTTTTTGTAAATTTTATGGAAATGTAAAAGAGGAAGCGGCCATGAAACGTATTTATGCAGAAGCGGATATACTGTTACTCACTTCTTCCTATGAAGGACTGCCGATTGTTGTAATGCAGATGATGGCCTATGGAAAAGTTGTAATTTCTACTGCTGTTAATGGTATACCTGATTATATTGTTCATGAAGAAAATGGGTTACTGATAACAGCCACTGAAGAAAATGACATTGTAGCGGAAGGCGTTGCGCATATTGAAAGATTATTGGCCAACCCGGAGATGCGGCTGAAACTGGGCAAACGAAGCAGGGAGATCGCCATTCAAAAGTTCAGCAGGGAAGCTTTTTGTAAAGGCTATCATACATTATTAAAGCTCGGGGCAAATCAATGATAGCAGTATGACTACAAATATTTTTATAACAAAATGGTATCATGTTTTTTCACAACCTTTTTTCCTCATCCGGAAAGGGCTGAAAATTAAAATTGAAACATTAGCCAGGCAGCTTAACGGGAAGGTGTTGGATTTTGGGTGTGGGGCAAAACCCTATGCACCATATTTTACTCACGTTGATGAATACATTGGGTTGGATATTGAAAAATCGGGTCATGAGCATGTCAATGAACAGATTGATGTTTATTATGACGGAAAGATCATACCATTTTCCGAAGATCATTTTGACGCCGTTTTTTCATCGGAAGTATTTGAACATGTTTTTAACCTGGAAGAAGTATTACCCGAGATACACCGGGTTTTAAAACCAGGTGGCAGATTATTATTTACCTGCCCCTTTGCCTGGCCCGAACATGAAGTGCCCTATGATTTTGCCAGGTACAGCAGTTTTGGGATCAAGGCTATTGTGGAACGAAACGGATTTAAAATTACAGAACAACATAAGACCGGTCATTTTTTTGAAGTACTGATGCAGTACCTGATCCTGTATATATTTTATTTTTTACCAAAGAAACCAGCTGCATTGTATTATTTCTTTCACCAGCTATTCATACTCCCTTTTTTATTATTTACAGTATTCATTTCTTTCCTTTTGCCTGTTAAAATGAAAAGAAAAGACCTGTATTTTAATAATGTTTTACTGGTAGAAAAAATATAGTATCCGTCATGGCTATTTTTTCAGCCGCAGTTTAATATACCAGGCCAACACCCTTATATAGCCTTTTATAGCCAGCAATTTATATTTAATACCGGGGTAAAAATTAAAATTCATTTTGTACACCTGCAGAATATGCGATGCTAATTTTACGGCATGAGGAGTATTAACCCCGGACATATTTCCTCCATGCACCCGGTAAAGCGCCACTTTACGATCAATAAACACAATCCGGTTTAAACAGGCCGCCCTTTGGTAAAAATACCAATCCTCAATAGAAAGTTCTTCGGGATATTTCCCAATTTCACTAAAAATATCTTTGCGGTAAAAAAGTACAGGGCCTCCCAGTTTAATACCCTGTATACATTCCTTCAAAATATCTTCATCATTATAGTAGCGTGATTTATCGGCCTTCCAGTAATCTGCTGCTGAACTTTGCATAATAATGGTATCATCATCATCAATTACATATGCATCATTTAACAATACGGATTTACCAGGCCTTTCCTCCAGCATCTTTACCCGGGCGGCAATGGTATCTCCAAATAAACAATCATCTGAAGCCAGTGGCAGAATATATTTTCCTTTGGCTAGTTCAATCATTTCATTTAAAGTGGAACAAACACCTTTATTATGCCTGCTGATATAGCTAACATTAATTTCATCCTTATGCACAGATATCCATTCTTTAATCCGGGCATCCGAATTATCCTTTGAGCCATCATTAATGATGATGATCTCTTTAAACAAATAAGTATCTTCTTTTATGCTGTTTAAAGTTCGTTGAACATATTTTTCGTGGTTATAACATGGTATCACGATGCTTACCCATATGCGGCTATCATTTCCTTCAGCATTTATTTCTTTGTAATGATCTGTTTTCATTAATATTTGTTGATGACTTCAACTATTTTTTGCATCTCCCCAGGTGTTATTACACTGCTAAGAGGCAGGCTTACAACTTCCTTGTGTATTTTTTCAGATATGAGAAATTTTAAATGGCTATAGTTTTTGTAAGCCTGTTGCAAATGTGGTGGTATAGGATAATGAATTACTGTCTGTATGGTGTGATCACGAAGGTATTTTTGAAAATCGTCCCTGTTTGTTACCCGTACAACAAAAAGATGCCATACATGTTTAGGATTATTAAGTACATCTGATCCGGCAGGAACAGGAAGGATTATTTTTTCATTTTTAATCTGATCTATATAATACTGGGCAACTTTTCTCCTGTATTGATTATCTGCATCAAGTGATCTTAACTTTACTGATAAGAATGCTGCCTGAAGTTCATCAAGACGGCTATTAATCCCACAATAGAGGTTTTGATATTTTATGTGGGAGCCATAATTACGTAATGCCCGTAAAATTTTAGTCAACTCCTCATCATTTGTACAAATTGCACCACCATCTCCTAAAGCACCCAGGTTCTTACCAGGATAGAAACTAAACCCGCTTGCATCGCCTAAATTTCCACTCCTGCTTACGCCTAAAACAGCGCCATGAGACTGGGCACTGTCTTCTATAACTTTTAAATTATGTTTTCTTGCAATTGTATTAATGGCATCCATATCACATAACAGCCCATATAAATGAACAGGTAAAACAGCCCTGGTACGGGGTGTTATTTTCGCTTCAACAAGAACGGGATCTAACAAGTAAGTATTAATATCCGGCTCAACCAAAACCGGTACCAAACCTGCTTTTGATATAGCCAGAATACTGGCTATATATGTATTTGAAGGAACTATTACTTCATCGCCGTTTTTCATCATACCCATTACCTTATACGCTTCTAAAATAAGAATCAGTGCATCTAAACCATTAGCTACGCCAATACAATTTGACACACCACAATAATTGGCAAACTCCTCTTCAAATTTTTTTACTTCTTTTCCTAAAATGAACCAGCCAGAGTCCAGCACCCTTTCAAAAGCGTCCAGATAAATCATTCCGGTCTTTTTCATTTACTGTCCTGAGGTTTAAAAATTCTATCATACTTAAAAAATTGTAAAATTAGTATAAAAACTTACTTATTTTAAACAAACAACAAATATTTCAGCGCAATATTCCTGGAAATATTTTCCCACTTTATAAAACCCGTCGATCATTTCAGGTGTCCAGTTATTTTCTATTTGTACATTTGATATAGGCTTAAGAAATATCCCCCACTTTCCTGTATTTTAAATCCTGCATCTTTCATTTGTGCTTTTAAGATATTCATATCATAAACCCTAAAGTGTCCTAATTCATTATCCCGTGCGTTTAATTCGTATTCACTTTTAAGCAAACCCATTTGTACCGCAACCATACGATGAATAGATTTTGCATTAGGAACTGATACTAAAAAAACACCATCATCAGCCAGCCAGTTATATATCTTCTTTAATACCAAAGCCGGGTTTTCAATATGCTCCAACACGTGACTCATAATAATAGTATCGTATTTTCGGGATGTTTCAAATTCTTCAAACAATGAATGATACTTGGTAACATTTGAATATTCAGGGATTTCTTTTAATCAATTTCTCTGAGCCTTCAACCATGTGCAGCGTTTCAAATTCCTTAACAAGAGATTTAGTCATATATCCCGAAGCAGGGCCTAATTCCAGTGCTGTTTTCCTTTAAAAAATGGTTTAAGGCTCTCAAAATTAAATTTGGCAAGTTGGTAGTCAAAATTTAAAATAGTTTCACCGTAAAAATTTGCAGAGTCATCCACCCTCTTTTTTAAATCATTCATATTTTTTATTATTTGGCTCGAATTCTAAAATTGTATCAATAATAATATCAGGCTCATATTCTCTTAGTTTTTCCTTATTTAAAAAACCCGACAAAACTGCAGCGGTTTTAATACCCAGGCTTTTTCCGGTTTGAACATCTTTTCCGGTATCCCCTACAAACCAGTCTGTGGCGTTGGTAACAATTGATTTTTTTATAAGTTCGTCTTTCTCAGTTTTTTGGCCAGTTATCAATAATTTTTAAATAAATTTGTCCAGTCAAAAGCATTGAATTTGCAATAGAGCCATTTTTCAAATTGCCTTGATGTAACAAGGTAAAGAGTTGATTCTGTTTTTTTAATGCGATCAAATAATCGTAACGCCCTTAAATGGTTTATCCAGGCAAAGCCATTCTTGCAGTTCTATCTGCGCCATCCACTCTTTTTGAAAATGACCAATTTCTTTATGCGAATAAGAAAATATATTTTTCAGATATCTTTATGACTAATCTTATTCCTTTTTAAAAGTCCAGTAATCTTCAAAAGTGAGTGATGACAAAGGCACCAAATGTTGAAAAAGGCAATAAAACCTTTCCTTTGAATCAATTAAAGTACCATCCAAGTCAAAAAATATTTTCATTACTGTATCTTTTTCATATACGCCCACTCTTCCGCAAGTCCGTCATCTAACGTAGTTTCATTTTTAAGCAACCATTGTTTCATTTTTGAATTGTTAAATATGAAATTTTTCCCAGGCATATCAGTCCGTACCGCTTCAATTATACTGCTTTTACCACTTAGTACAACAAGTTTGTTAACCAGTTCGGCTATGGTAATTTTTTGGCTGCCAGCTAAATTCACTATACCAATACCTTATCTTCTAATTTTACAGCATTCATAATGGCACTTACAATATCTTTTATAAAAATAAATGACCTGATTTCATTACCTGTACCCCAAATTTGTAAGGGTTGATCTCGTAATATTTTTGTAATAGTAACAGGAATTATTTTCTCGTATGCTTCTTCACCGGGGCCATAAACATGTCCCACCCTTAAAATCTGGTGAATCTTATTATTTGAGCTTGCCCAAGCTGTTACCATCTTTTCTGAATACAATTTTGACTCCCCATAAAGAGAAGATGGTTGAATCAATGACCTTTCAGAAATTATCTCACTTTGTTGATAAACATCCAATGTACTAAGGTAAATTAGTTTTTGAGTTTGGGCAAAGATGCCTGCAGTAAGATATCCGTAGTGAAAATATTTCTGTTACATGCTTTCCAATCATTACCTTGTTTGCTGCTTTTAGGGGTATATGCACCAGCATGTATAATTGTTTCAATTTTCTCTCCATAGCCAGATTTTACAAAGTAGTCAACGTCAAAATTATAATCGTTATGTAGAATGTAATTGGCATCATTAACTGGGGCTGAAGTCAGTGCAAGAACATTTTCCTTTCCATACTCAATTATAAGTGCTAAAATCAAATGTCTTCCAATAAATCCTGATGCGCCGGTTAGTAAAATCATTATAAAGTTTATTATCTTATTTTCAATTTCTCTTGGCTTAAATAAAAGTGGTTTTGTGTCCATTCCTCTTAACCACAATAATCCATCCTGCAATGGGTTTATTTTATTTTCTAATTCAGGCATTTCATTATACAGCGAAATATCCTTGAATATAACAGGTAAATTTAAACCTGCTTCTGCAAAAAATAATACAGTTGTAAAAAACCGGGATATATTTATTTCGGTAGGATTAGGTATGCCTACTTTATCATATGCCATGTCTACACCAAAAATTCCGTGTGGCTTTTCAGAAACAGCTTTAATCGTTTCAATGGCTATTCGATCAACAACAGGATCAGAAAAAGTTTGGCCAACTTTAGTAACACCGGTAACGCCAGACACAGTCCGGTTACCATGAGTCCAGCCTTTCCTGATCCTTGTTTGTGCAACTACTAATTCACCTTCATGCCAAATAGATAACCAGGTAACGGTATCCGGTGTTAGCATTTCTGCAGCTACAAAATCCCCCCACCCATTATATCTTTCAATCCATCCTTTTGCAAAATCAAAATCATTAGTTGGCAATGCTCCCTTTCCCGCCACCTCCTATCGATGTTGCCCTCAACCAAATATAACCTTTACCATCGCCTAATGCAGAAAAAGCTTCCTTAAGATCGTTTTCATCATTTATCATTGCATTGACTGGCACTTTAATCCCGGCATCTTTACACCTTAGGTAGGTTTTGTATTTATGCACACAGGTATCAATCACATCATGAGCGGGCATAAATAATTTTGTACCGGAATTTGTAATTTCATCCCTAAATAAAGAGGCGTGATATATTTCTAGGTCATTTTGAAAATGAACCAGGTCCGGATTTTCTGTATTCAACAATTTTAATAAAGCATTTTTGTATTCGGGTGCATCAGCATAGGGGATATAAAAAAATTTCTGCAGCATGACATTACAAGGTCAGTAGGTTCACTTCCCATTCCAAGAATAATTTCTTTCTTTTCAGCTTTTAATAAAGAATTTATTACACCTTCTGAAGGAGCTCCACCTGCACCCGCTATCAATATTTTTTTCATAAGACTTGCTGTCTTTTAAATTTGAAAACTCAGAGGATAAATTGAATAAGTAAAAAAATGATATTTAAATCAACTTTCCAGAATTTAAGTTTAATTTACCCTAGTCAAACTGAAAGTCTCCGTATTACCATTATTGGTAATAACCCCATTTGTTAAAGAACTATTTACGCTATTATAAGTAGCTGTTCCTGTTTGTGAGAAATTTGTACCGCCGGCCGCATTTATAGTTATATCAGAAAATGCAAAAGATGTTCCATTTAATGTCCAAGTACCATCAGCAAATGTTACGTAATCATAGCTGCCGTTATAATATCCTTTTGATTTATAACTGAACTTTCCACCGGGATAAATATGAAAACTAAAATAAAAAGAAGTTCCTGGTGGTCCAGGGAAACCTGTGCCCACAGTATAAGTACCCTCCCAAAGGCCTGCAATCCTGGGATTACATACAAATACTGTGTCTTTTACAGTAACCTGATTCGTTATAGTTTCCTTTTTACAACTTGATTGAGAACTTATAATTAAAATTATAAATGAAATAAGTAAAACAGAACTTAATAATAATTTTCTCATTTTAATTTAATTTAATTTTGCCTACTCTATTAAAATACAGTTTTCAGCTTCCCTGTTGATTTAGAACGTAATAATAGTAAATATAATTTTCAAAATTAAAAATAAATTAATATAATATTTCTTAGCTTAGACAATTTAAAAATTGCCTCCAAATTTCAATTAAAACGAAAACTACTATAACATAATTCGGAAACTATTACCTATTTTTTTATAATAACTTAAACTCTTGATAATCTCTTATATAATCTTTTTCATCGTACTCTTCGCTGGCAATACACATCTGCACTGCATTGTGACTGTATTGCATCATGCGCCAGCACATTTTAGGTATGTATAAACCAACTTTAGGAGAATCCAGTACGAACTCCTGTTTTTCGCCGCCCTTGATTTCCGTTGTTACAATTATCCTGCCTGCTACGGCTACCAGGATCTGCTCTAAATTATAATGCGAATGAAACCCCCTTTTTACATCTTCGGGTGTATAATATGTCCAGTAGATCCTTTTCGGTGTAAAAGGAAGTGTATCTTTTTCAGCTATGGAAATGTAGCCGATATCCGATTTGCCTATTGAATTAAAATGAATAATATAAGGAGAAGCAGGCATGTTAAATTATTGGGTTAAATGGTAGCAGCATCCAACGCATTGATGGTGCTTATTTTTTTCAAAAATAAAGCTTTTGCTTCTTGCATCCTGCTGTTGAGTTTAAATTTCACAAAATCGGTATAATAAGATTTCAGGTCAAAAACGGTTAACGGATTTTGCCTGATCACTTCATCCAGGTGAATTAAACCTGTTTCATTTGCTTTATTAAATGCCGCTATAAATTCAGCAGGCAATGCTTTATTACTCACCCAGGCTGCAAATACAAAAGGTAAACCGGTCATTTCCTTCCAGGCTGTTCCCAGGTCGTATATGTATTTAGATTTTTGCCGCTGCACCAGTGCCCTGTCGCCAATTACCAGGCCCGCAGTTGTTCCTGCAATTTCATTTTCGTAATTGGCTGTTGCGGCCATCAATAAAGGGCTGATCTTCCAGTGTTCCTTCAATAATATCTTTAACAAGGCTACTGATGTACGGCTTTGATAATCCATTAAAATGGTTTCGATCTCCTGCAACGGCACATCACTGAAAAGGCATACACTGGCAACTTCGCCATCGCAGGCGATACCATAATCTGAAACAATATGATGTTCTTTTAGTAAAGGAATAACAGCCACCGGAATCAGCCCGATGTCTATCTTATCCTGAATTAATAAAGCAGCAATATTGGCCGGGTAATCAAAGATCAGTTCAATCTCATCTTTCATGCTGCCCTGCTCAAAGCCATATATGAGCGGTTTGGTATTTAAATAACTTACTGCGCCTACCTTTATCTTCTGTGCCAAATGTGTATTTTTGCCGCAAATTTACTGCAACATCATGGATTTAAATCAACTAACTGCCATATCTCCTATCGACGGACGTTACCGCAAACAAGTAGCCCATTTGGGAGAATACTACAGTGAATATGCGCTTATAAAATACCGGGTACTGGTAGAAGTTGAATATTTTTTGTTTCTGGCAGAAAAGAAGTTTTTTAAAGCAGATGCCAAAACAAAACAATACCTGCAAAAGATGGTCAGCGATTTTTCCCTGGCCAATGCCGAAGAAATAAAAAAAACAGAAACCATTACCAACCACGATGTAAAAGCCGTTGAGTATTTTATTAAAGCAGGTTTGGATAAATGCGGTGCCGGCCATTTAAAAGAATGGGTTCATTTTGGTTTAACCTCCCAGGATATCAACAACACCGCCATTCCGCTGCTTTGGAAAAACAGTATTGAACTGGAATATTTGCCTGCAGTCATCAACCTGCAACATGCTATTGGCAAACTGGCACTTGCCTGGAAAGATGTACCCATGCTTGCCCGTACGCATGGGCAACCGGCAAGTCCTACCCGGTTAGGAAAAGAAATGATGGTTTTTGTGGAGCGCATAGAGAACCAGATACAACTGTTCAGTTACATTCCTTTTACCGCAAAATTTGGTGGTGCCACCGGAAATTTTAATGCACACCAGGTAGCTTTTCCAAAATACAACTGGATAAAATTTGCAAACGATTTTACCGAAACCAAACTGGGTTTACAACGCCAGCAATACACCACACAGATTGAACATTACGATACGCTTGCTGCACATTTTGATGCCATCAAGCGCATCAATACCATCCTTATGGATTTTTGCCGGGATATGTGGACCTATATCAGCATGGATTATTTTAAGCAGCAAACGAAAAAGGGTGAGATTGGAAGTAGTGCCATGCCGCATAAAGTAAACCCCATCGATTTTGAAAATGCCGAAGGCAACCTGGGCATTGCAAATGCTTTGCTGGAGCATCTTTCAGCAAAACTACCTATATCCCGTTTGCAAAGAGACCTTACCGATTCTACGGTGTTAAGAAATATTGGCGTACCGGTAGCACATGTTTTACTGGCTATCAAATCAACTGAAAAAGGTATTGGCAAACTGGTGTTAAACGAGCCAAAACTTAAGGCCGACCTTGACAATAACTGGGCCGTGGTGGCCGAAGCCATACAAACTATTCTGCGCCGGGAGAATTACCCGAACCCGTATGAAGCATTGAAAGACCTTACCAGGGGTAAACACGCCATTGATAAAAAAGCCATCCACCAGTTTATTGCGGGCTTAAAAATCTCAGCTACATTAAAAAAAGAGCTTAAAGCCATTACACCTGCCAATTACGTGGGATTATGATAAAATACTATGTATATTCGAGTGCCATTTTATTCCTTTAATCCCTTTTATGAGAAAAATTTTCCTGCCATTACTATTCATTGCCAACATAGCATTTGGGCAGGTTGATCTGAACCTTGGCTTAAGCGCTTACTATCCTTTTACCGGTAATGCCAATGATGTAAGCGGCAATAATAACAATCCGGTTTTTAATAATGCCACTTTAACTGCCGACAGGCTTGGTAATCCTAATAGTGCTTATCATTTTGATGGAGCAAGCCAGTATATGAAGATATTGAACAGCGCTTCGCTTAATACAACCAATACACTCTCGCTGGTAGCATGGGTAAAGCCACAGGGGTTTTATGCAGGTACCTGCCATGGAAATGCAATTATAATGAAAGGTGATGCTGATTATTTAACCGGAAATTATTTAATGAGATATGATGACAATGCTTACACAAATGGTAATAATTGTTTACAATCTGTAGATGTATTACATCAGAATTTTTATGGTGTAGGAGTTCAGACTGCACCCCCTGGATATACTCCTTACATTCAAACCAATCAATGGTATAGTGTAATTGTTACCTATGATGGAACTACATCAAAATTATATGTTAACTGTGAACTAAAAGCCAGCGCCCCACAGGGAAGTGCTACTTTTACCAATGCTTACGACCTTTACATCGGTAGGTTAAATTCCGGATCTTTTCCTTATTGGGTAACCGGAGATATTGATGAAGTAAGAATTTACGACCGTGCTTTAAACCAGGATGAAGTAAATGCATTGGGTGGGTGTTCAGTTACCTTAACATGCAACAACTGGCTAAGGACACAGGCCGTTGGCCAAAGCGTTACTGTAGGCGACCTTGACATAACCGGCAACCAGGTAACCATAGAAGCTAATTTTAATTGTTCCTCGTTCCCGGTTTCAAGACCCGATAAACAGGAAGATATTGTTTCAAAACATGCCAATACTACCGATATTAATTATGTTTTGCGGATGGACCTGGCGGGTATTACCACAACCACCGGACAGCATTTAACCCCACCACCCTGCGATAACCTGGTATTAAATAAAACTTATCACGTAGCATTGGTGTATGATGGTACCAATCTTAAACTGTACCGGGATGGAATAGTGATTAGCCAAAAGCCTGCAACAGGAGACCTTATATTGAATGACTGGCAAACGACCATTGGAGATTATGCTGTTAATAATCCGGTTGGCACAAATTTTTTGGGCTATATCAATGAAGTGCGTATCTGGAATGTAGCCAGAACACAGGCACAATTGCAACAATACATGGATGCGCCCTTACCTGCCCCGGCCACCCAAACAGGATTACTGGCATATTATACCTTTGACAACTTACTCAATAAACAGGGTAATGCCACCGGAATGGAACACTCAATGGCGGTGCAACCATAAATAATACAAACCCCAACTGCAGTTTTACACCCGAAGGGCCGGTGGCATCGGCCAATGCCGGGCCTGATACTTCTTTTTGTACAAGCGGTTTTGTGTCTCATGTTTTGCAGGGCAGTGGTAATGGAAGTTATTCCTGGTCACCGGCTGCATATCTTAATGATCCCAACATCGCTAATCCAACAGCAACAGTTAATACAACAACTACTTTTTATTTAACAGTTACCAGCACTCCAAGCATTTGCACCGGTATTGATTCTGTTACGATTTATGTCAATCCGCCTCCGGTGATAAGTACCATTGCAGATACAACGGTATGCCAGTTCTCCAACCTGGTGCTTACTACCAGTTCCAGTGCTACATCTTTTTCATGGAGTCCGGCTGCCAATGTTAGTAATCCAACCATTGCCAATCCCAACTATATCAGTGCAAATTCAGCCAGGATGTATGTTACCGGTACATCTGCTGCAGGTTGTTCGGCCATCGACAGTGTTGATGTTACCTTGATTCCCTCACCGGTTATTAACACCATAAATGACACAACCCTGTGTACCGGTCAAAACATAACGTTAACGACTAATGGTGGCGCACTATTCTATTCCTGGAGCCCTGCAAGTGGATTAAGTAACCCAAACATTGCCAGCCCGGTTTTTTCCGGCACTGCTGCACAAACTTATACGGTTACCGGTACGGGAGGCAATGGTTGCACCAATTCAGATATGGTGGCCATTGATTTCAGCGCACCGGATTCTCTTAAACAACCACCTTCCTTTACCATCTGTCAACAGCAATCCATTTTCCTGGATGGAAATAACGGTACCAGGATGAGTTATTTGTGGAGTCCTGCAACTTATCTTTCCAATGCAACTATTATAAACCCGCTGGCCAACCCACCGCAAACCACTATATACAATTTATTGGTTACCGATAATACCTGTGCCTTCGACAGCGTTTTCAGCACTACCTTAACCGTTTTACCACCTCCCGTCATCAACGTCCGCAAATCAAATGATATTGATTGTGCTTTTAAATCAGCTACGCTTTTTGCATCGGGCGGCAGTCAATATGTATGGTCGCCATCAACCGGATTAAATAATACTACCATATCCAACCCGGTGGCAACACCGGCAAATACTCAAAACTATTCCGTATTGGTAACGGATGCATTCGGTTGTACAAATACCAGCAGCATTACCGTATTTGCTGATAAAACGGCCAGTTTAGCCCGTTACATGCCCAATGCATTTACGCCCGATGGAAACGGACTGAATGACTGCTATGGTTTAAAAAACTGGATGTATATTCAGAAACTGCAGTTCTATATTTTTAACCGGTTTGGCGAACAGGTTTTTGCAACTTCAAATCCTAATACCTGCTGGGATGGCACCTATAAAGGCAAACCGGCCCTCACGGGCACTTACGTGTATGTTATAAAAGCACAAACCAATTGCGGAGAGGAAGAGCAAAAAGGAAGTTTTTTATTGATCCGATAAGTAAATTAACGAATCGTTTTTTTATAAAAATCCTCATAATACCGGGAGATGTGTAATTTTATCAAATTAAATGGTGTTTATAATTTAAGATGATAAGATTTTTAGTTTGCTTTTTATTCCTCAGTGAATTTTGTACTGCCCAGGTAAACCTGGATAAGGGTTTACAGGCGTACTATCCCTTCAATGGCAATGCCAATGATGCCAGCGGCAATAATAACAACCCTGTTTTTAATAACGCAACCATTACTGCCGATAGATTTGGTAAACCAAACAGTGCCTATCATTTTAACGGGGTGTACCAGTACATGCGTATCCCCAATAAACCCTCACTTAATTTTGGAAAAGAGATAACCCTGTCTGTTTGGGTACGTCCTACTGGTTTTTACTACGATATATGCCATGCCAGCCAGATCATCAGCAAAGGAGGCGGCAATTACAATCCGGGTAACTATGCATTGCGTTTTGATGATGCCTTGTATACGTTGGGTACTGGCTGCGATGGAGGAGTTTGTGATACCATGCATCAGAATTTCAGGGGAACCGGAACCGTAATGAAACCATACGGAGGCGATTTTATAAAAAAGGATAAATGGTATAATGTTTTGTACACCAATGATGGCCGTACTGCAAGGCTGTATGTAGATTGCCAGTTAAAATACGAGGTTGTATTTCCCGAAACATTCACAAATGAGGAGGACCTGTTTTTTGGAAAATCGGATGATGATATTTTTCCGTTCTGGCTTAATGGCGACCTGGATGATATCAGAATATACAACCGGGCATTAAATGATAAAGAAATATTTTCTTTATGCAACGACAGCAAACCGCCGGAAAAAATAGATACACCCGCTATGATAAAGCCTGTAGTTGAACTGGAAAAAAGAAAAAATGAACTCGTGCGGGAAATTACAGTTGATAATGATTCACTTTCGATAACCCTGTATGATAATGCTGAAGTTGATGGTGACAGCATTACACTTATTTACAATGATAAAATCCTTACCACGCACCAGCGTCTGACCGACAAACCGCTCACTTTTGTTATACCAATAACCCGTGGTGCCAACAGCCGGAATGAACTGGTGATGTACGCCGAAAATTTAGGCAGCATTCCTCCAAACACCGCACTGATGGTGATTTACGATGGTAAGAAAAGAATTGAGCTGAATATAAAGAGTACCGAAAAAACGAATGGGGCGGTGTCGTTTAAGCTGCGGGAATAAATTTGTATTCAATTGTATGAAAATAATATTTGCACTTTTTGTTTTGTTGACTAATGCCTGTTTGGCCCAGGTAAATTTACAGGCAGGTTTAAGAGCTTACTATCCTTTTTCGGGCAATGCAAAAGATGAAAGTGGGAATAATAACCACCCTGTTTTTAATAATGCCAGGCTAACTGCCGACCGGTTTGGAAAATCCAAAAGTGCTTACCACTTTAATGGCCAAAATGCTTACATAAAAATTTTAAACAGTCCGTCTTTAAATTCAAAACAAAAACTTTCCATTTGTGTTTGGGTTAAACCACAGGGATTTTACAGTGGCCAATGCCATGGTAATTCCATTTTAATGAAAGGCGATGCAGATTATTTAACCGGCAATTATTTTTTCCGTTTTGAAGATGGAGTTTATTTAAAAGGCACCCATTGCGATTCGTATACAGCTGTAGATGCATCGCACCAGAATTTTAATGCACTTGGAGTGTATTCTTCAATGCCCTACATAAAAGCCAACAGTTGGTACAGTTTAATAGTAACCTATGATGGAAAAACGGCAAAGCTGTATGTTGATTGCAGGTTAGTGGCAAGTCGTCCACAAAAGGGAGCCACTTTTACCAATATATATGATTTGTACGTGGGAAAAAGCAACAGCATTGCTTTTCCATATTGGTTTAAGGGCGATATGGATGAGGTTAGAATTTATGACAGGGCGTTAAATCTACAGGAAATTATGGCCGTTTGCGATGAAATACCTGAGGTAAAAAAGCCTGAGTATGTAAAAGAAAAAATAAAAGAGAATAAAAATAAAGATATAGTTAAACCCAAAAAACCTGATCCAAAGACTGGTGCGTCTGTCAATGAAATGAATCCCCTGGTTGCAAACAAAGATTTAGTTGAATTTAAAGCAGGCACTTTTAACCAACCAACTGTAGAACCTGAAAAGGAAATTGTGCTGGAAAACAGAAAAAATGATTTGGTTAAAGAGATAATTGTGGAGAATGATTCGATCTCGGTAACCCTTTATGATAATGCTGAAATTGATGGTGATAGCATTACGCTTATTTACAATGATAAAATTCTTACCACACACCAGCGTCTGACCGACAAACCGCTCACTTTTGTTATACCTATAACCCGTGGTGCCAACAGCCGCAACGAACTGGTAATGTATGCCGAAAATGTAGGCAGCATACCGCCAAATACCGCACTGATGGTGATTTACGATGGAAAGAAAAGGATTGAGTTGAATATTAAGAGTACCGAAAAAACTAATGGGGCGGTATCATTTAAGTTGCGGGAATAGGTATTATTGAGTTAGTTTTTCAATATCATCTAAATCTTTGTAGCGACCAGAAGCTGTTTTGGCCTTAATTAAATCGGTAAGATTCAGGAAACTGACTTTTAACCCTTCCAGTTCTTTTTGTTCAGCTTTTTCTATTGCATCTGAAAAATCAACACCTTTCAATGTTGTCATCACATCAATCTGAAAAGGCATGCGCCCTACTGAAAAAACATCAAATTCATCTCCCATGAAATTTTCCAAAGTCATGTCAAACAATGGCATTCCAAAAATGGCATAAGCTTTTCTTAACTTGATATAATTTTCAGGGCTCTTGTTAACCCATATATCCAGATCATTTGTTGTGCGATAATATCCATGTAGTATAACTGCGTAGCCACCCACAATGATGTATTCAGTTCCTGAGACATTCAAGGCTGAAATAAAATCACTAAAATCTGATTCAAAAATATTATTCTGCATTATTTAAATTTTCGTGCAGAAAAAATTGTTTTGTCAACTTTTAAAGGATCTCCTTCTTTAATGCCATGTATAGTACAGGTAAGGTGGAACGACATTTTTAGACGGTCGGTAAGAGAAACATCTTTGTCAAACATTTTACTCTTCTCAGCCTCCGCAAATGTTTGCATTTTAGATATGCTTTTATCAAGTCTGTACATACTGTAAATTTAGTAATTTTATTTGACCCTTTTGCCTATTGCCTTTTGCCCATTGCCTATTGCCTATTGCCTATTGCCCATTGCCTGCCCATTGCCTATTGCCAATTGCCAATTACTTATGTATCTCACTCGTAAAATGAAATTCAATATCCGGGTTATTCTGTATCTCGGTATTTAAAAACCATTCGCTGTTGGCCAGGTAAACCAGGTGGTTGTCTTTATCCTCGGCAATATTGGCTTGCTTGTATTTGATGAAGTCCTCCAGTTTTTTGGGATCTTTACTGGTAAGCCAGCAGGCTTTAAAAAACGGCAGATTATTCATTTGAACCGAGGCTCCATACTCCTGCAAAAGCCGGTATTGAATCACTTCAAACTGCAGTTCACCCACACAGCCAATGATCTTCTTATTACCGCCAAACTGGGTAAATAATTGTGCCACGCCTTCATCAGTAAGCTGCAACAAGCCTTTCTCCAACTGCTTGGTTTTCATAGGATCTTTGTTAACTACCTCTTTAAATATTTCAGGCGAAAAACTGGGTATTCCGGTGAAGAAAAAATCCTCTCCTTCCGTCATCGTATCCCCTATTTTAAAGTTACCGGTGTCAAATAAACCAACCACATCGCCGGGATAAGCATCTTCAATTACCTCTTTCTGGCGGGCCAAAAAACTGTAGGGGTTGCTAAAGCGAACATCCTTATCCATACGCACATGATGGTAATAGGTGTTGCGTTCAAAACGGCCGCTGCATACCCGTAAAAAGGCAATGCGGTCGCGGTGCTTCGGATCCAGGTTGGCATGTATCTTAAAAATAAATCCGCTGAATTTATCTTCCTCGGGTTTAATATCCCGTGTAGTGGTATGCCTGGGCCTGGGCGTTGGCGCAATGCGGATAAAAGTATCCAGCATTTCTTTTACACCAAAGTTATTTACCGCACTACCAAAAAATACCGGGGCTGTTTTACCACTCAGGTAATCTGCTTCATGCAGTTCGCCATACACCCCATCAATCAGTTCTACATCTTCCCGTAAGGTAGCGGCATCCTTCTCTCCTATTTTTTTATCCAGTATTACATCATCCAGGTCTTTGATCTCTACCACATCTTCATCATTGGCCTTGGTACCAGCTGTAAACAGCACCAGGCTTTTTTTATGCAGATCGTACACACCTTTAAAATCTTTCCCACTGTTGATGGGTACGGTCATGGGGTGCAACTGAATCTTTAATTCCTTTTCAATTTCTTCCAGCAGGTCAAACCGGTTCTTCCCATCCCTGTCCATTTTATTAATAAAAACAATCACAGGCGTATTACGCATGGCAATTACTTCCATCAGGCGGCGGGTTTGGGCTTCTACTCCGTTCACACTGTCAATAACCAAAACTACACTGTCAACTGCTGTCAGTGTTCTGTATGTATCTTCTGCAAAGTCTTTATGGCCGGGAGTATCCAATAAGTTAATCAAATGTCCATCGTATTCAAAGGTCATTACACTGGTTGCCACACTGATACCACGCTGGCGCTCAATTTCCATAAAATCGCTGGTAGCATGTTTTTTGATTTTGTTGCTTTTTACAGCACCGGCAGTTTGTATGGCGCCGCCAAATAACAGGAATTTTTCTGTAAGGGTGGTTTTACCGGCATCGGGGTGACTGATGATGGCGAATGTTTTGCGTTTGTTTATTTCGTTGATATATTTCATGGTGTTGCCCGCAGATTTCGCAGATTGCGCAGAAACCTATTTTTATTGGCGGCAAAGGTAAGGTTTGAAAAACAAATTGATACTGTTGCCAAAACCTGCGTTTGGGGCAAGGCCCAATAATGGTATGCTGTACAAGTGAGTCCCGATAGCTATCGGGACAACAATGTTCAGCAAAGAACAAAAAGCTCGTCCCAAAAAGTCAGGCACCATTAAATTTAAAGCATGTTACAAATTAGTAGTGCTGAGTTTGCCTAAGTTCCCCTTCAGGTTCCTGCAAAGGAACGAACATAGTTCAGGGGTAAAACCATTCATATATTTTCGGTCTTAAATCAAAATGCAAAACGTAATTTTGAGTTATGCTTAAAACACTGAATATTCTCGGTAATTCTTTAAAGCTGACTTTCCAGGAACTGAAGGTTAATAAGCTGCGTACAGCGCTCAGCCTAACGGGTGTAGCCTTCGGTATCTTTTGCATTATTGGTGTACTGGCTACCGTTAACAGCCTGGAACGTAACATTCAAAATGAAGTAAATAGCCTGGGCAGTAACACCATTTATATTGATAAATGGGATTACAGTGGTGGTCCTGACCAACCCATCTGGAAATTTATGGCCCGCCCAACACCAAAATACGAAGAAGCCGAAATGGTAAGGCAGCGTGCGGTAATGCTGGATGATATTGCTTTTTTAATGCAGACAGGTGGTAGTATTTCTCATAAAGACGATTTGCTTCAAAATGTAAGTGTATATGGTATAAATGAAGAGCAGATGATCATTCAGCCGCTGAATTTTGAAGAGGGACGATTTTTTTCGGCCAGCGAATTTAATGCCGGCAGCAATGTTTGTTTACTGGGTTTTACCAATGCCGAAAACTTATTTGGCAACAGCACCCGGGCTTTGGGAAAACATATTGATATAAAAGGTAAGAAAGCAACCATTGTAGGGGTTATAAAAAAACAGGGCACTAATATGATCGGGTGGGATTATGATAACTGTATTATGCTTCCCTATGGATTCTGCCGGCAATTGTTTGAAGAAGAAAAGGCCAATCCTATTTTGATTGCCAAAGGAAAAGAAGGCGTTACCACTGATGCGTTGATGGATGAGTTAAAAGGCATTATGCGGCAGATCAGGAGACTGAGCCCGAGGCAGGAAGATAATTTTTCTTTAAATAGTGTAGAGGCTTTCAGCAAGGCCATCACAGGCTTCTTTGCAACCGTAAACGTGGTGGGGGCTATCATTGGTGGCATCAGTTTAATTGTAGGACTGTTTGGCATTGCCAACATTATGTTTGTTACAGTAAGGGAAAGAACCAGCATCATCGGCTTAAAAAAAGCCATTGGTGCAAAAAAAAGCACCATTCTTTTTGAATTTTTAATGGAAGCTACCGTGCTGTGCATTTTGGGTGGTGCTATCGGTTTATTCTTAGTATATATTTTAACACTCATATTATCGGGGCCCTTAAAATTTCCGGTGTATATTTCTTTGCCCATGCTTTTTGCCACGATCCTCATTTGTCTTGCGGTAGGTATACTTGCAGGTATTATTCCTGCATCGCAGGCGGCTAAGATGGACCCGGTGGCAGCGATACGAAGCAAATAAACTAAGTACAGAAAGAAAGCATTTATATTGTAAAGAAAAATATTCAATACACAATATTCAACGTCCAATTCTCAATACAATTCAATCGCCTTTAATTGTTTGCTGATTTTAAATAATTTAAGAGGTAGTATACCTTGCGTTTGCATTGAATATTGAACATTGGGCGTTGTATATTGAATATTTTTTGCCCCCGGCTTTATTAATTCTATTAAACATCGTTGCGTCGCACTCTTGTACTGCATACCTTTGCGGAACATTACAGAATTTTTTATTCATGAGTATTTGCATATTAGCCATCGAATCCAGTTGCGATGAAACATCAGCCTCTATTTGTGTTGATGGGAAAATTTTATCCAACAATATTGCCAACCAAACCGTACATGAGCAGTTTGGCGGTGTAGTGCCCGAACTGGCCAGCCGTGCCCACATGCAAAATATTGTGCCGGTGGTGGATATTGCTTTACAAAAAGCTGGTTGCGATATTACAGCAGTGGATGCCATTGCTTTTACACAAGCTCCCGGACTCATAGGCTCGCTGCTTGTTGGAACACAGTTTGCAAAATCGCTTGCACTGGCATTGGATAAACCGCTGATTGCCGTGCATCATATGCAGGCGCATGTGCTGGCGAACCTAATTCCCGATAACAGGCCCTCGTTTCCTTTTTTATGCTTAACCGTTAGTGGTGGCCATACCCAAATTGTACGGTGCGATGGCCCCGCACAATTAAAAGTAATAGGCGAAACCATTGATGATGCCGCCGGCGAAGCTTTTGATAAAACCGCTAAAATGCTGGGACTTCCTTACCCCGGCGGACCATTAATAGATAAACACGCAGCCCTGGGCGATGCAACACGTTTTAAATTTCCTGAGCCACAGATACCGGGACTGAATTTCAGTTTCTCGGGCCTCAAGACTTCAATTCTTTATTTTTTAAAGAATGCAGGTACCAGCAATCTATTCAAAGAAGAATTTCTTGCAGATGAAGAAACCCGTCAAAAGTTTATTACCGAAAACATGAATGATATCTGTGCATCGGTACAGGACCGTATCATCAGCATCTTACTGAATAAACTTAAAAAAGCTGCTGCTGAAACCGGCATTACCCACATTTGCCTGGCAGGCGGTGTAAGTGCCAACAGCGGGCTACGAAAGGCTTTTGCTGCATTGGGTGAAAAAGAGAACTGGAAAACCTTTATACCTGCTTTTGAATATTGTACCGACAATGCAGCCATGATAGCGATAACCGGTTATTATAAATTCCTGGAAAAAGATTTTACTGAATTGAGCGTAAGCCCTTCTGCAAGGTCCGAATGGTAATATTCTGTTGATAGAATTTTAATCTTCATCACATGAAATAATTCTTAATCAGTTATCGGTTGACCATAACACGTAACAAACCTCGCAAAGCGGCTGGGCAATATTTATGGCAAATTCTTATTTTAAATTCAAACAGTTTATCATCAACCAGGACAAATGCGCCATGAAAGTATGCACCGATGCATGCCTGTTTGGAGCACTGGTTGCAGATCAAATAACGAAGATGCCTGCCGGTAAAGCGTATGATCATTGCCTGGATATAGGCACCGGAACCGGTCTGCTCTCACTCATGGTTGCTCAAAAAAACAATGCATTAAAAATTGATGCAGTGGAAATTGATGCTGCTGCTGCAGAACAGGCCCGTAGCAATATTGCGACATCGCCTTGGGCCGGAAACATACAGGTTTTTAATGAAGACATGCTGCATTTCGACCCCCAAAAAAAATACGACTGCATTATTTCCAATCCTCCTTTTTTTGAAGATGACCTGCAATCGGCCGATAAAGCCAAAAACAGGGCCAGGCATGATACGTCGCTTAATTTATTTCAGTTGTTGCAGTTAGTTGAAGATCATCTGGGTTCCGATGGCTTTTTTGCAGTTTTACTGCCCTATCACCGGGTTGGCTATTTTATGGAGGAAACTGAAAAAAAAGGTTTTTACCTGAGCAAACAAATACTGGTCAAGCAAACCATTAAACATAATTTTTTCCGGGGTATCTTATTTTTTAAACGCATAAAAACGGAGGCACTGTTCCTTGAAATTACTATAAATGATAACGGGAATGATTATACGCCTGAATTCGCTGCTGCCTTAAAAGATTATTATCTCTTTTTGTAGTTACAACCCTGCATAATCTTTCATATACCCGTAGGGCTCATTCAGTTTACCTTCATCAATCAGGGTAGCATTGTTGATGAGTTTACTGCCGCCAAGGCGTATATCATCCAGCACAAATTTTATCAGCTGTTCGCCAAAATAACGGCTGGCATCACGGGCTAATTCGTTCGGTAAATTACCCACAGCCATCACATCAACCGAGTTGGGTAAATAAGGTGCTGTTTTTTCAAAACTGCTTTTATCCACTCCATAAACCGGATCGGCAATAGTGCCATCACCCAGGTTGCAGGGTACAGATCCGTTAAAGTCGTCGGTAATATCGGCAATGGTTTGTATGTTGAAGTTTGTTTTTTTAATATCCTCCATTTCAAACAGGCGTGGAATATTTTTCTCCCAATAAATTCCATTAATCAAAATATCGGTATCGTTCATATAGTCCGTAAACATGCAATGGTAGTTTTGCGGGTTGGTATGAAAATCATTGCGGTTGTATTTACCTGTTTCTTTGTGTGCGTAAAGGTCAACTCCTTTTAAATGTACATACACCGGGTAGGTAAATTTATTTTCAAGGTATTCATCGGGCTCCACTTCATGTATCCCCATCAGGTTCATAATTTCCAGCACGCCATGCCCTACACGCCCGGTACCGGTTACAGCAATTTTAATGTTAGGCAGTTTCAACCCAAAATAAGTGTGTATCAGTTTTTGAAAACTGTTTACCGAGCCTACCCGTTGCAGTTTAAAAGCCCCGGTTCGGTTGCCGTAAGCCATCATGCCGTTGTGTGCGCCTACAATACCTGCAAAAAAACCAAAGCCAATAATGCGGGTGCCGTCTTCATGCTCCAGGCATTCATAATCGATCAGTGTTGTTTTTTTTTCAATCAGGGCTTTAAAAAGTTTTTGATTGCCGGGTTGTAATTTTTTGGTGTGAGAAAAAAACATGTATCGCTTTCCTTCCAGCAGCATATCAACGGGTACTTCTTTAATACCCAGCAGCAGGTTACAGTCATGCAGGTCTTCTGTTACTTCCACTCCTGCCCTTTCGTATTCCTTATCGGTATAACAGCGGCTATCTGAATGTTGTACCACTACTTTTACATCATTAAAATTAAGGTGCAGCCATTTGCAATGGGCCGGTGTAAGGGCCACCCGGTTATCCTGCGGAACTTTTCCTTCCCGTATCAATCCAATTGTAAGCATCAATCGTTTATTTAAAGGGCAATTTACATTTTAGATTTTAAACGAAGCCGGTATTTAAGGTCTTTAGTTACTAAAAAGAATTGCTTCCAGTAAGTTTTCTGAAGCTTTGCTACGCAAAGCACAATAGTCCAAAGGCACCAAGACACAAAGGGGAATTTGCTTCGCAACTTTGGGTTTGCCACAAACCTTGCCTACCGGCTAGCAGGTTTCACAGAATGCACTAATTTTTTCTGCCAGGCAGAAAGCTGAAATTCCAAAAAGAGGCATGAAATAGTAAAATGCAAAGCATTTTCCTTTGTGCCTTGTGCCTTGGTGCCTTTGTGGCTAAATTATTTTTTGTAAAAAAATACCTTTTGCCGCTTTAATCTCCATTTGATAAATCGGTTAAAAAAAGCGAATCATTATATTTGCAATATGAACTACTTTGAACTCTTCGAACTCCCCATCACCATCCAAATAGACAGGACCAAACTTGCCCAAAAGTATTTTGAACTCCAAAAAAAATACCACCCCGATTTTTTTGCCAACGGCACCGAACACGAACAGCAGCAGGCTTTGGAAATATCATCTGAGCTAAACAAAGCCCTGAAAACATTTAAGAACACCGACCTCACCATTAAATATGTACTACAGCTAAAAGGCCTGCTGGAAGAAGAAGAAAAATACCAGTTACCGCCGGCATTTTTAATGGAAATGATGGAACTGAATGAAGAACTATCTGCCGACAGTGCAAAACAAATACAGGAACTGGAAACAGTACTTTACCAGGATGTGGCACACATTATTGAAAACTACCAGGAAGCAACCGCCACCACCGCCGATTTATTAAAACTGAAAGAATACTACTTTAAGAAAAAATACCTTCAGCGTATTTTGGACAGATTGGAGGGATGATGTAATATTGCAGCCCTTAGGGGTTAATCCGTTAAATAGTTAATTGGTTAATCCGTTTAAGGGCCTCAATCTTTTAACAGTTCTACGTATCAGCGGATCTACGTTTTTACGGATTAACGAATTAACGGATTAACCATGTTAGCCCATGTGGCGGAATTGGTAGACGCAGCAGACTCAAAATCTGCCGTTCGCAAGGGCGTGAAGGTTCGATTCCTTTCGTGGGCACCAAATCTAAAAACCTCCTCAAAATCTGAGGGGGTTTTTTTATGGGATTCTAATAATTAAAAACCTTACGAATAAACTTTACCCCAATATATTTATTTGGCGGTATATAGGCCGAAAAAGGTCTTTTGTTTGCTTGGTTTGAAATTTAGCATCGAACTCTTTCCATAAAACATTCCAGTTTATATCCCTGTTATTAACCAACTCGGTGTTTATACTGTGCAGCAAAGGATCGTTTATCAGTTTCGACCCCACACTACGGGTTGCAATGATATTTACATCGGGGTTTAATTCAAACACTTTTAACACCTGGCTATAACCACCACAACTGCCCAAAAACACAAACTGGCCTGATGCGGTCATCTTTCTTAAACTCTGCCCTAAATGATAACTATGCCCCCGGTGTATAAAAGAGGTGACCGTATAACCCTCCTCCGCTATGCACAGCAACATTTCATTTTGCGAGGAGTCGCAGCCCTGTTTGGTATTGGGCTTATTCATATACACCTGCATATTGTTTCCCGATCTTGAATTAAAAACAATAAAATTTCCCAGATCTTTTTTCTCCCATAGTTTACTATTGTAGGTTGCTATACTGCTGGTAAAGGAGCTTACTGCATCATCATCATCATAATAAAAACAGGCCTGTACCATATTATCCTGCTTTTGTAAACGTTGTACCTGCAACACATCGTAGGACATGTCGCTTTTATATTCATCTTTATCATTCAGAATATCTTTAAATCCACCATACATACGCTGGTACATAAAAGCAAGCTGCATCCAGGTTTGTTTTTGAATTTTATCTATTTCCGTAATTAAAGAATGCTTTATCCTTTCATGATGCCTGATCTCGTAAAGCACTTCGGCCATGGTCATCGCATGTATTATAATTTCATGGTCGGTTAGCTGTTTGTTTGGCAGACTTGCAAGATATTTTCCAAATAATAAGGCCACTTTTTCTTCATTCAGGCTGTTCACCAGTTCATCAACCAAAGCATAGTCAGAAATATTTGAAATAAACTCATTAAACCCGTAATAAGCAATATCCTCAAAGAATTTATCCGGTCCTTCCTTATCAGCCTCTTGCAGAAATTTTTTAAACACATACAAAAAGCTGGATGTGTAGAGTGCATCACTGCCACCGATCACCAGTTCATTTCTTCCTGCAACCAGCAAAAATAAAGTTCATTTACAGGCAATGCATTTATAGTAACAAAACGAAGATTATCCGGAGATTCATGCAGGTCGTTAATCGCTTTTATAAAATAATGATTTGCTATTCTTCTGTTTTGATCTGCTATGGGTTGTTTTAAAAAAGATTGTATTTCAGGATCGGTACTGGTATAAAGCCTGATGGCCTCTGTAACAAAAGCATGGTAATAATCATGTGGCACCAGGTTCAGTTTTTTATTGAATCTTTAGTGATCCGGTTTTCATACAAGGCCAAACTAAAAGGTAATATCCTTTCATAAAACTCATCCATTTTTATTTGAGTTATAGCCCTTACGCTTTTACTTGTACTATTATCAACCAGCCGGGTATACAAAGTATCATTAGCTGCCAGTTTTTTGATCAGCAAATCAGGCGCTCCATTTGCCAAGGCATACAGCAATGAATCCTGGTAGGCAGCATATTGGGGCAACATAATACTGCTGGAAATATAGTAGGGATCATGAAGCATTTCACGCAACCCATTAATGGTTTTAATACTGTCGCCCAGCAGTAATCCCTCAAATACATATTGCAGTATATTACTTTTTGTAATATTTATATTTTTGTACAGGTTAACAATAGATGCATTTTTATATGTTGTTACCGTTAAAAGAAAATCGCGGTTTATGGAGGGAATGCGCAGCAAAGTAACTGCCTTCGTATTCAGTTTACTATTACATATATCAAACAACCTGATCAGGATATCTTTAATGGGCTTATTATCAATGGTAACCTTTTTTTTAATTAAAGAATCACAGGTGGTTGAATAAAACCGGTCAATATTTTGTGTATATGATTTATCAATTACCCTGGTTTTTAAAGTCTTGATCAACCTTGCTTTGGAAATGGCATAACTGTTCTGCGACAATGCTGTGAAAGCACTCAACTGTACTATTAAAAAGAACAGCGTTACGTATAAATAATAGAACGATTTACTGAAAAACCTCAGAGCTATTTCCACTTTATAGATTTTGATATTCACTTTATAGATTTTGAAAAGAGCCGTAAACACAACAAAGGTAAATTCCAGGTCAGTAGCAAACCATGACGACAATCATTGCCTGAAAGTGTAACATAAACAGAAACAACCTGAAACAACTTAAAATAAAAACATTTAGTTAACGTATTACTAAATAGTGTGCCAGCAAGTAATAAAACCTCTTTAACCCTTTAAAAAGTGGTAACTTTGTAATTAATAAGTCAGATGGTTTTAACCCTACTGGTTAAATAGTAAATTAAATCTTCAGCATATGAAAAAAGTTAAAAAGTTGTTTACTGCGCTTAGTTTACTCGTCGCATTCAAAGATGCCACAAGTACTGCACTACCTGCAACTGTTAACTTCCCGGTAAGAAGTAAACCTTCAGAAAACAATGTTTTCGACAAACTAAAAACTGCACCTTACCATTTTACAAAATCTGTTGGCGCAGATCTTGATACCGGATCTAACCTGGCAAATTTCAGAAATACAAATGCCAATGACCGTTTAAAACGTATGGCTGTATTAATTAAAGATTATGCTAAGGCAAATAATTACAGCTTGGAGTATTGTTTTCTGGTAGACATGTCCATTCCTTCAGGCAAAAACCGTTTTTTTGTTTACAACATGCGAAAAGATTCTTTGGAATTTGCGGCTTTGGTTGCACATGGCTTTGGTTCTACCCAGAAAGATTGTGGCGATCAACTGGTGTTTTCCAATAACAATTACAGTTTTAAAACATCACTGGGTAAATACAAAATTGGCAAACCATACAAGGGACAATACGGCTTATCTTATAAATTATATGGTTTAGACAGTACCAACAACAAGGCTTTTGAGCGTGCCATTGTATTACATTCAGATCAGCATGTTCCGGATAAAGAAACCTTTCCGGGTAAGATCTTTCAAAGTGCAGGCTGCCCAACGGTAAGCCCGTCTTTTCTTCCCATACTTGGCAGTTTTATTAAGTCTTCTCAAAAACCAATTTTGATGTGGATCTATAGTTGATCCATTGCTTAAGGAATTGTTTGAGCCTCACCCTTTCCTGTATCTTATTTTTGCAATCGGATCTCATCAATCTTTTCTCCTCATTTTATTTTATCTTGTTAGCAACTAACAAATCACTGATTTATTAACTGCTGAATGATAAAACAATACTTACTTACTGCCTTCCTGTTTTTTTGCTGCAACGTTTCTGCATTTGCACAAACCAAAACCCCTCCCAACATCATCCTCATCCTGGTAGATGACCTGGGCTATGGCGACCTTGCCTGCTATGGAAATAAAGCGGTACGTACACCCCATATCAATTCGCTGGGCATACAGGGAGCCCGCTTTACACAAGCCTACGTAACGTCGCCCATTTGCGCACCCTCACGCATGGGTATCATTACAGGCCGCTACCAGCAACGCTTTGGTGCCGAATTTATGTTGTACGATAAGTTTCACCCGTCGGTAAAGAAAAAAATCAGCAACCATTTTTTTTCTTTTAAAAAGAAACCAGTGGGCATTGCTACTTTAAAACCCGATTTCTTTTTAGATCGTTCCGTGTATGTTACGGATTTACCGGAAAGTGAAATAACCATTGCAGAAATGCTGAAACAACAAGGCTACGCTACAGGATATGTTGGCAAATGGAACCTCACTTCCTCGCCAACAGTTTTTCCGGATATGCATGGCTTTGATTATGCTTATTATTTTGATGGTGCCCTCAGCCGTTATGTAGATGACCCGGTTGATACCAGCCGCTACATCAATATGCGTTTACCCTGGGCCTTTTCTGAAATTCCTGCATGGGCGCCAAGGCATGGTTCTACAGCGATCAAGGAAGGAAGAACCATTGTAAAAGACTCAGGCTACCTTACTTTTTCACTGGCCGGTAAGGGCATTGATTTTATAGAACGCAATAAAACAAAACCATTCTTTCTTACCCTTTCTTTTAATGCGCCGCACGATCCCTTCCAGGTACCTAAAACCTATTACAACCGTATACAAAATGAAACAGATCCGGTAAAACGGGTGTACAGCGGTATGATTGAAGCGTTGGATGATGCAGTAGGCACTGTACTTAAAAAGCTGGATCAGGAAGGCCTTACAGATAATTGCCTTATTTTTTTTACCAGCGATAATGGCGGCGCTACTTACACCCGTGCTACTGATAATGCACCGTTGCGTGGCGGTAAGGCCACGCATTTTGATGGTGGCATTTTGGTCCCGTTTTTTATTAAATATCCCAGTGGTTTACCGGCAAAACAAACATACCATCACCCGGTTTCTTCATTAGATATATTTGCTACCATTGCTGCCGTAAGCGGCGCTGCATTAGCTGCAGACCGAACGTATGATGGTGTTAACCTGCTGCCTTATCTTACCCATGATTCGATATTACCGCACCAGGATTTTTTCTGGCGAAGCGGATATTCAAAAGCATTTCGCCGGGGCGACTGGAAATTGTATGTGAACGAAAAGAATAAATTTACTTACCTGTTTAATATTGCAACAGACCGGGAAGAAAAACACAACCGCGCTGCCCAACACCCCGATAAAGTAAAAGAGTTGCAGCATGCATTAGAGGATTGGGAGCAAAAGAATTCGGTACCACCCTTATGGCCAAGTGCTGCTGATGTGCTTATTGAAGTGAATGGAAAATGGTTTCGTTTTCCGAGTTAATTTAAAAGTTATAATGACAATAAGAAATTTTTTTTCTCAGCTTCGCTGCGAAAAGAGGTTAGCCACAAAGGCTCAAAGGCACGAATTAGAAAAATGCTACGCATTTTCCTTTGTGCCTTAGTGTCTTCGTGGCTAAATTCAATTTTGCGAAAAATTGTTTTCACTCCTTTAAAAAATGAAGGCCAGGTTTTAGGATGTACCCGTTATATCAATGAATGTAATTGATTTTGAAAAAGTAACGTATTGCAACAAGAAGATGGTATAAAAATTATTTACCCATTGATTCCATATACCTGATGATCGCCCTTCTTACATCCGATCTTGAATCATTCAGATCCGTAAATACAGGATATACTTTCACCATATCCGGATTATCTTTAGTAAGAAAATCAAGATTAGCTTCTCCGCCGGTCATTAAAAAATCGGTTATGGCAATTTTATAAGTTTTACCGGCATCAACCGGAATATTTTTTAGAGACCAGCCATTATTATCTTTACTGAGTGCTGCTGAGTATTGCAGAAATCCGCCACTGCCCACATTCTTTGTTGCTGCATTCAAAATTTTTATCAGCAGGCTCCCCTTCATATCCACTTCCATAATGCTTCCGCCAAAAGGCAGGCTGCGTATTACATCATATTGTGTAACCGGCATTTGCAAAATATCATCTACTCTTATTGAACCCGAATTGATGATTACGGCATCTGCTGCGGGTGATGCCTTTTCCATGGCAGCAACGATCAGCTTTGTAAAATTGGTTTGCTGTGTTCTGATATAGGCTTCCCGCCCATCAAGCGGATCGCCGGTTTGCATACAAACTTTAGTGGCATCAAAGCCAAGGGATGCATAACTGCTGTTGGCAATGTCTGTCCATTTTTTTACAACAACATTTGTTGCAGAATCCAAAGCGATCTTTTCATTGATGTCCAGGATATCGGCCTTTAATTTTAAACTGTTGTCTTTTTTGTTGAGCCTTAGTTTAATGATATAAGCCGATTTTGCATTGGCATCGGCCTTGGTAATATACACATTGCCAATTTTGGCATAATGCCTTTCATGCTCGTGCCCGCCAATGATCAAAGCAAGTCCGGGTATTTGCCTGGCCAGTTTGATATCATCATCCATCGCCTGGTGTGTAATGGCGATCACGGCATCGCAGGAATCTTTTATCTGGTCATAATATTTCTGTGCTGATTCAAATACATCTGTATAACTTACAAACGGGGCCTTATTAAAAGGTAAGGTAAGACCAATAAAACCAATTTTAACTGTAGTGCCGTCTTTGTCTGTCATGGTTCTGATAATAGCTTTGGGAAATGGCTGGGGAACCGGTAAACTGTTTTTTACAAAAGGTAAAATTTCATTACCCTTCTTTTGAAAAGTATTGGAGGATACCCAAAAGAACTTTGATTCATTGATACGGCTTTGCACATCTGCTTCCGGTATATCAAATTCATGATTACCAAAAACAGCCAGGTCAACACCGGCAACATTCATAGCATCTACCATTTGTTTGCCACGTATCCGGTTGCCTTCAAACTTAAGGCTGTTGTAAACAGAAGGACTTAAAAAATCTCCGGCCATCACCATGATGGTGTTGCCGTTTTTGCTCAGCTGTTCTTTTTTTACAGTTGCTACTCTCGCCATCCCTCCTGCTTTGCCGCCATCAAGCGGTGCGATCTCGTACACATCATTGATCTGCACAATGGTAATTTCAATTTTACCGTTATCGTTTGCTGCCGTTTGCTTCGCTGTATTGCAGGATGCAAACAGTAGCAATCCCATAACTACCGGAATACTTAATAATTTTTTCATAAGAGAATCGTTTTGGGAATAGTATATTACCTAGAAATTGGTTAATCCCCAGCCGGGGTGGGGGGGGGGGGGGGGGGGGGGGGGGGGGGGCCCCCGGGCATTGGTGTTATTGAGCATAACAGCAGCATTCTTCTTTATAGTACCCCTCTCAAATTAGGATATTTTAGCAGGATATCTTTATTGAAATATTTCTCCAGCATTTTTCTAAAATCCGCCAGGAACCTTACATTGTCAATATTTTTATCTGTTTCCCAGTAAGGAAGATCCACCATCCGTTTAGCTAACGCAATATCCAGGTTTTTAATAGATTCTGCCGGTTGTTTGCCTACACTGTAAGCTGCACCCAGGTTGTAGTAACCCCAATAATCATTTGGCAACAAGGCAATTTGATTGTTAAACATGGCTATGGCCTGGGGTACTTTTTTCTGGTTAAGCAAACTGTAACCGAGGCGTTCAATAATATCTTTCTGATTTTTATTTATTTGATAAGCTTTGTTGTAATAAATTTCAGCCTGATCGTATTGCTTCAATTGTAAATAATACACATCGGCTGTATTTTTATAACCGCTCCATTCGTTTGGTAAACCGCTGTTGTATTTTTTAAAGGCTTCAATGGCTTCGTTGCTTCTGTTCTGTGTCATGTAAATGCTACCCAGGTTAAAATATACATTTACATTGTTTGGTTGCAACTGGGCTACTTTTTGATAATCTGCCAAAGCCCCTTTAGTATCCTTAAGCGCATATTTGGCATTACCGCGGTTTAAAACGGTGACCGCATTATTGGGTTCGTATTCGATGGCCTTATCATAAAATTTAATGGCTTCGGTATAATTATTTTGCATGCTTTTCATAGACCCCCGTCCCAGGTAACCATCTGCATCATCGGGCTTTAGTTCAATACATTTCGCATAATCATTATCTGCAGCAGCATAATTCTTTAATGCCACCTGCACGGTTGCCCGGTTTTTATATGCCAGGAAATAAGCCGGGTCATGCTTTATAGCTGCATTATAATCATTCAATGCAGCCGTGTAATTATTTTGTTTGTAATATACCATACCCCGGTCGTTGTAAGCATTACTGTAAGCAGGGTTAACGGCAATGGCCTGTGTTTGATCAGCAATGGAACCTGCATAATCTTTTAATGCATATTTTGCCAGGCCACGGTTGTGCAGTGCTTTCGAATTTGATGCATCCAGCGCAACTGATTTGTTAAAATCGGCCAGCGCACCGGCATAATCTTTTGCCTTGTATTTAACCAGTCCCTGGTTATTCATTTCAATAGACGTTTGTGCAACCATTGTATTAAAACAAAAAAGAAAGAAAAGCAGAGCTGGGATAAATATGCGGTTATTCATATCAAACATTTAATTTAACTGAAGATTAAAATTAGGCTAAATATCTTTTAGAAAGATATTGCAAACAGCGTTCCACAAAATTACCGGCTTATGTCAAAGTTCTGTAAAAGTATTTTTATAAAAAGATACCTTTAACAAACATTACAGGAAATGAGGTTATTCCCAATTTGATAATACTGAAATCATTCCTCCGCTGCCGTTTATCAATCAAAACCATAGCATTATCTCTATACCAGGCAAAAATTATTATTACGATAGCCCTACTGTTATAATACAAACTGTGAACATGGATTTAATAAATTTTTATTCTTTTCTTTGATAAAATTATCTTCGATGAAGATTGCTATTGCTACCAATACACTTGCCGGAAGCGGAAAAGCAGTTAAACTGGCAGCCAAATTACTGGCTATACTCACCCAAAGAAAAATTGCTGCTCAAATATTTACTGAAAAAGAATGGGATGACCGTTTGTATGTATTTGACCAGGTTTGGATTGCCGGTGGCGATGGAACGGTAAATTATTTTGTAAATCAGTATAACGATATTAAAATACCGCTTTGCATTTTTAACGGGGGCACGGGCAACGATTTTTATTCAATGTTGTATGGTAAAACTACAACTGAAGTGCAGGTGAACCATGTGTTGCAATCAACCCCCAAACCCATTGATGCAGGCAAGTGTAATGAAAAGTATTTTTTAAATGGTGTGGGTATTGGCTTTGATGGTGCTGTTGCAAAAGGCCTGCAGGGAGTACATAAGTTTGGCGGAAAAACATCTTTTATGCTTTCTGTTTTAAAACATATTTTATTTTATAAAGAACAGCATTATACCATTACATCTGCAGAAAAAAGTGTGGAAGGCAAGTTTATGATGATCAGCATTGCCAACGGAACCAGGTACGGTGGCGGTTTTTTTGTGGCACCGCTGGCAAAGGCAGATGATGGCTTGTTTGATGTAATCCTGGTAAAGCCCCTCTCCCTTTTTAAAAGATTAAGGTATCTGCCGGTTATTGAAAAAGGAAAACACCTGGATCTTCCTTTTATAGATTATTACAAAACGCAGCAAATAACCATTAAAAGCGATCTGCCTATTCAATCGCATTTGGATGGAGAATACCTGGAAAGCAATAAATTCGATATAGAAGTATTGCCTGACCATTTTAATTTTTTATTTTAACCGGAAACAATTAAAACGATGAATCAACTCAAATTACTTTTATCGTTTTCAATCCTGCTTTGCAGTAAAATAGCTATTGCCCAAAAAACAGACACGCTTAAAACGGGTATAGTAACCTCATTAATTGTATTGGGCACTATACAGGATGCAGGATCGCCGCAGGTTGGCTGTACAAAAGATTGTTGCAAAAAAATATTTCTCCAGCCGGATAAAGACAGGATGGTTGTTTCGCTTGGCTTAATTGAAGCGGCTAAACATAAAAAATACATTTTTGAAGCCACACCCGGTTTTACACAGCAGGCAAAACTTTTAAAGCGTTTTTCAGCCTTCAATACCAAAGAAACACCCGATGGTATTTTTTTAACCCATGCCCATATTGGCCATTATACCGGTTTAATGTACCTGGGTAAAGAAGCCATGAATACAGACAGCATTCCGGTTTATGCCATGCCACGCATGAAAAACTTCCTGGAACAAAATGGCCCCTGGAGCCAGCTGGTAAAAAATAAACATATTGTTTTGCAGGAATTGAATGATCAAACAGAGATACGGCTTACAAACAAACTGAAAGTTATTCCTTTTACCGTGCCGCACCGGGATGAGTTTTCTGAAACCGTTGGCTACACCATCATTGGTCCAAACAAAAAAGCCTTGTTTATACCCGATATTGATAAATGGCAAAAGTGGAATACAAATATTATTGATGCCATTGCTAATGTAGATTACGCTTTTATTGATGGTACTTTTTATGATGCCGCAGAGATCAACAATCGTGATATTTCAACCATCCCCCACCCTTTTATTATTGAAAGCATGGCGCTGTTTAAAGATTTATCTGCAGTAGAAAAAAAGAAGATCTACTTCATTCATTTCAATCATACCAACCCGGTCATCAACAAAAAAAGTAACCAGTACAGGCAGGTAGTGCAGAACGGATTTAATGTTGCAGCAGTTAATATGGTATTTCCGCTTTAAAAATTTATACGGCTTTCTTAAGTAATATCATCTGTCCCAAATGATAGGCATCGTGCTGCAGGCAGCCCATGATCAGTTCATAAAAGGTTTGCCCTTCTCTGGGCGAAGGTTTGTCCAGGTGTTCTTCAGGCAGATGCTGAATGGCATTACGCAATAAATGATAGGCCGCTTCAAAATCAAGCAAGGCCTGTTTCCAGTTTTCCTTATTGGGGTAATCAGGCAACAAAAAGTCCTGGAATGGTGGCGGGTTATCGGTACCGGTAAGCCGGTTTACAACCCTGGTACGCCAGTAAGTAATATGCGCAATCAACCGCCAGATGCTGTTTGTATCTTCCGAAACAGTTTTTAAGGCCATCACATCATCAACACCATGCAGTGTCTCTTTAAAATTATTTCCTATCCAGCAATCACCATGCTGCAGACCGGCAAAGAGTTTTAATATGCGGTTAATTTCATTAGCCATATTTTTGCTGATGATTTTGGAATAATAAAATTACCAACAAACAACCAAAGTCACAAAGTTTATTATATTTGGTAACAGCCTCTTTGAACCACATAGGCACATAAGAAAAGATAGAAATGCACATAGTCTATGTGGTAACCTATGTTTCTATTCAACTATGTGGTTCAAAAAAATAAAACAAAAATTATGGACCTGGAATTTAATAAGAACGAAGATACGATGAAGATGGCCTGGAGCCAGGTTAAACGCCATCTTGAAAAAATATATGAAGGCGGCGGTAAGAAATCGGCAGCCAAACAAAAGGAGCGCAACAAACTTACTGCCCGTGAGCGCATTACCTATTTGTGCGATGCAGATAAACCTTTTGTAGAGATCGGTGCATTTGCAGGTTTTGATATGTACCCCGATGAAGGTGGTTGCCCTGCAGGTGGTACTGTTAGCGGTATTGGTTATGTAAGCGGCAGGCAATGTGTAATTGTGGCCAACGATCAAACTGTAAAAGCAGGTGCCTGGTTTCCCATTACCGGTAAAAAGAATTTGCGCATGCAGGAAATTGCCATGGAAAATAAGTTACCGGTAATATACCTGGTAGATAGTGCCGGTGTCTTTCTTCCCATGCAGGATGAAATTTTTCCTGATAAAGAACATTTTGGCCGCATCTTCCGCAACAATGCAAAGATGAGTGCCATGGGTATTACGCAGATCGCTGCGGTGATGGGTGCCTGTGTAGCAGGCGGCGCTTACCTGCCCATCATGAGCGATGAAACATTGATGGTAGAAGGCAATGGCTCTATTTACCTGGCAGGTCCCTACCTGGTTAAAGCCGCTATTGGTGAAGATATTGACAGCGAAACTTTAGGCGGAGCTGATACACACAACTCCATCAGCGGCATTGCTGATTATAAATTTAAGACCGAAGAAGCATGTCTTGACCAGGTGAAGAAGATCATGAATAAACTGGGGCATCATACAAAAGCCGGGTTCGACAGAGTGGATGCAAAACCACCTGCAAAAAATAATGGCGAAGTATATGGCATCATGAGTGCCGGCAACACCAAGCCTTACGATATGGTTGACCTGATAAACTGTATCGCTGATAAGGATAGCTTCGATCAGTTTAAAGAAGATTACGGCAAAACAATTGTTTGCGGCTACGCCCGTGTTGATGGTTGGGCTGTAGGCATTGTTGCCAATCAGCGGTTGATCGTAAAAAGTAAAAAAGGCGAAATGCAATTGGGCGGTGTAATTTATAACGACAGTGCCGATAAAGCAGCACGATTTATCATGAACTGCAATCAAAAAAGAATACCGCTTGTTTTTTTACAGGATGTTACCGGCTTTATGGTGGGTAGCCGCAGCGAGCACAGCGGCATTATAAAAGACGGTGCCAAACTGGTGAATGCCGTGGCCAATTCTGTGGTTCCAAAGATCACCATCATTGTTGGCAACAGCTACGGTGCCGGTAATTACGCTATGTGTGGCAAGGCTTACGATCCCCGTTTTATTTATGCATGGCCCACGGCAAAAATTGCAGTAATGGGTGGCGAGCAGGCTGCCAAAACCATGTTGCAGATACAGGTGGCTACATTAAAAAATAAAGGAGAAGTAATTACACCCGAAGTAGAACAGGAATTACTGAAGAAATTAATTGATCGTTACGATTCACAAACCACGCCATTTTATGCCGGTGCCCGGCTTTGGATAGATGCCATTATTGATCCGGCAGAAACAAGAAAAATGATATCAGAAGGAATTGCTGCAGCAGACCATAACCCGGATATTGCGGAGTTTAAGACGGGGGTGTTTCAGGTGTAATCCTGAGCGGAGTTGAAGGATGAGCGGAGTTGAAGGAAGTATAATGCAAGTTTAGAGCGAAGTCGGGAAACGGGTTGGTTAAAAAACTGTTTTATTTTTGAATACCAGCTTCAGTTTTTCATGGCATCATCGTTGTGAACTTGTTCTGTTCTTTATTTCTTTTAGTAAAAGGAAGGAAGAATCTCACTTGTACCGCATAACAACCAGGAACTTTAATTAAAGCGAATAACAAAAACTGCAAATCAACTTTTGAACACAATACATATCTACACCGATGGCTCATCCCGTGGAAACCCCGGCCCCGGCGGTTTTGGCGTGATACTCATGTACAATAACCACCGTAAGGAAATATCGAAAGGCTTCCGGCATACCACCAATAACCGCATGGAATTGCTGGCAGTGATCACGGGGCTGGAAGCCATTACCAAAAAGGAATTACCAGTTGTTGTTTACTCAGACAGCCAGTATGTAGTACGCGCCATTGAAGAAGGCTGGTTAAAGAACTGGATGAAGACCAATTTTAAAGGCGGTAAAAAAAACAAAGATCTCTGGACCCATTATTATCATCTTTCCCAAAAACTACATGTAAAATTAAAATGGGTTAAGGGCCATGCCGATAACCCTTACAACAACCGCTGCGATGAACTGGCTACCAGTGCAGCCGATGGTAAAGACCTGGCTGTTGATGAAGGTTATGAAGAAGCACAGGCATCTTTATAAAGATTTCACGCAGAGGCCGCAGTGGAGCAGAGAAAACTCAGCGACCTCAGCTCCTCAGCGACCCCTGCGTGAAAATTAAAGGCATAAAAAAACACCCGCCATTGGCAGGTGTTCTCAAAAAAATATCTTTATAAATTACGCAACAGCTTTCTTGCTGAAAGCAAAACGCTGTACCAGGAAATACGTTCCAAATAAAACAGTACTGTAAACCAGGTCGGCAACAATACCTGTTTTCAAAAATGGTAATCCGCCAACTAAAGTAGCAATATAGCCACTAAGATCCTGCGTATATGTATGATAAATGGGATTATCAAAAACGAAGAAAGCAGAATTTGACAGGAAGAAAAATAACAGTGATGAACCAATTGAATAACCTGCCACAGAAAACACGTTGATCTTTTTCATGCTGAAAGCGATCACGGTTATTAAAGCAAGGATGCAATAACCCACTAATTGTCCCCAGCCCCAAAAGCCATCAGCAATACCCGATACCTCAAATATCACATCGGAGAGAAACATGGCAAACAGGGGTAATGCAAAAGCCAGTCTTTTGTCTTTTATAATTGCGCCGGCAAAAATGGCCATGCCAATTACCGGACTAAAATTATCAGGATACAGTAATACCCTTGACAATGCTGCAATGATAACCAATAAGGCCGCTATAATTAAGGTAGATGTACTTTGTTTGTTCATATGACTAGTTCTTTGGGCAAAAATAAGCAATTATAGTTTTTCAAAGTTCATTTTACTAGATGCAGTTGTCCTCATACTGTTAATTACGTGATTGCATATCTTTGAAATATGGCGCAACACAACCTTACAGGCAATACCGGCGAAGCTTTGGCAGCAGCTTTCCTGTCAGATAAAGGATACATCATCATGCACCGTAACTGGCGCCATGCCCGCCGGGAAGTAGATATTATTGCCGAAAAAGACAGCATCCTGCATTTTGTGGAAGTAAAAACCCGGCGAACCCGGAAGTTTGGCCATCCCGAAGAAAATGTTGACAAAAAGAAGATACAGAACCTCATCTATGCAGCTGAAGAATATTTGTACCAACAGCCACAATGGAAACGGATCCAGTTCGATGTGCTTGCCATTACCCTTTTAAAAGACGAACCGGTGGAATACTTTTTGATTGAAGACGTGTATTTATAAGGGATGCTGGATACTGGATGCTGGATGCAACCAACCATTAAACCAATAAACCTTTAAACCATTAAACCCTCAACGCTTCCTGCATTTTCTCTACAAGCTTATAAGTAGCCGGGCAATATTCAATATTCTGTTTGTGTACATGCATATAGTCGATCATCCTTTTCCTGGGCAGGTGCGGAAAGCCCGAACAGTCAAGGGGGCGTATTTCGTAAATGGAACATTTATTATCGGTAAGATTTAAAAACTGGCAGGGCTGTTTTTTGTTTTGCCAGTCCTTTTCTTTTTTCTCATAGATCAACCATTTATCGCTGAACTGCTGTGGCGTTTCGCCAAAATGTGCAGCAATTCTTTTGATGTCGGCCTTGGTATAAGTAGGTGTCATGGTCTTGCAGCAGTTGGCGCAGCTAAGGCAATCAATCTCTTCCCATACTTTGGGTTCAAGTGCTTTGGTTAACTTATCCAAACCACGGGGCTGATTTTTTAAAAGTTTATTTAAAAAACTCCTCATTGCTTTTTTATTGTGTCGCACTTTTTGTTTGAACGAACGAAGATTAACTGGCTGCATATGGTATATTGATAACTATTATCGAAATTTAAGTTGCTAAAATAGTGTATAATTGACTTTATTCAGCAAACCGGCAACAAAAAAGCAACTTCTAAAAATTTGAACCACATAGGATGATAGGAACATAGGAAGAACATAGAGCTATGTGTAAATCTATGTTTCTATATTTCTATGTGGTTCCGGTAGCTGAATCTAAACATTAAAAGAATGCCGAAAAATTAAGCAACAAAACAGTTTTATCATTATGTGGGAAACTTATAAAAAAGGATTTAAAGCCTGGCTGCAACTGGAAAAATCACTGGCTGCAAATTCTGTGGAAGCATACCTGCGTGACATTGATAAACTTACAGACTATTTGCAGGCAACGCAAAAATTAGTTAGTCCGCAGGAACTGGAACTGAAAGACCTCGAAAAATTTGTACAATGGGTTAGTGAACTGGGCATGACGGTAACTTCGCAATCGAGGATCATATCGGGACTGCGGAGTTTTTATGCTTACTGTTATATGGAACAGATCGTTACCGTAAATCCAACAGCCCTTTTAGAAACACCCAAACAAAAAAGATTATTACCCGATACCTTAAGTTTTGATGACATTGAAAGCATCATTGCACAGATAGACCTGAGCAAACCCGAAGGCGGCCGCAACAAAGCTATACTGGAAACCCTGTACAGTTGCGGCTTACGGGTGAGTGAGCTGGTGAACCTGCGTATCAGTTGCCTGCACCTGGATATTGGTTTTGTACGGGTTATTGGCAAGGGTGATAAGGAAAGGCTGGTACCCATTGGCAGCGACGCCATCAAGTATATTAATATTTACAGAAAAGATATCAGGGTTCATATCAGTATAAAACCCGGGCAGGAAGATTTTCTTTTTTTAAACCGCAGGGGAAGTAAGCTAAGCCGGGTAATGATCTTTATCATGCTGAAGGAACTGGCAAAAAAGGCCGGCATTGAAAAAAGTATTTCACCACATACTTTCCGCCATTCATTTGCCACACATTTGGTGGAAGGCGGTGCGGATCTAAGGGCCGTGCAGGAAATGCTGGGACATGAAAGTATTACCACCACCGAAATTTATACCCACCTGGACAGGGAGTATTTGAGAAATACCCTGCACCAGTTTCATCCGGCGTTTAAATAGGTGTCAGGCCCTACTTGTCAGACCACTATGTAGAGTCTAATTTTTAAAACTCTATTTGATACGCTGATAAACTAAGTAAACAAAGTGTCTGTTTAGTGGCCAGACAAGTTTTAAAAAACCGGCCAGTTGCTCCTTTCTATTATTTAAAAATTTAAGGAATCAAACCAGGCCGGTGTAAACAACCATCACTACTGTACTATGAAACTGCTTTTACTGATCAATTTATTTTTGGCATCAAACACCCGGATATAATAAATACCACCTGCCCAACGGCTATCACTCATTATCTTTTCTGTATGATTTTTAGCACGGGCATTAAACTTTTGCTGTAAAAGGATCCTTCCTGCAGCATCGGTAACCTGTAAATGGTAATTGCCCGCCTGTTTCAGTTTAAGTGCAACAGAAAAACCAGTATTGCGTGGAACAGGATTTGGATATACTTTTATAGAATCGGTGAATAAAGTTTTTAAAGTAGCTATGGTATCACCTAAAAAAGATCCTTCATAAGTATTTGTAAAGCTGATACCCCCTGCCATCCTCATAGCCCCTTTTATTTCAAATTCAGAAGTAATAATTACTTCCTTCATTTTTATTTCCTTTGCTTTCCTGGTTGTTATTAAAACTGCTCCGTTTGACCCATCAATGCCAAATAATGCAGTAGCATCACTTTTATTTAATCTTACAACATCTGAAATGTCATCAGGATTCAGGTTATCTGCTTTTGCTTTTGTAGTCATCGTGCCGTCTATTACATACAGCGAATCAGCATTTACATGAACAATACGTGTTTGGCCCATTACATTAACCTGAAACTCTCCTTTAGGATTTTGTATAGCTGGAGCTATTCTCCTTCTAAATGCGGAGTTTTCCCTTTTTAATAAAACCTGCCAGTTTTTTTTACCGTCTTTAAAATCGCTTGCTTCAATTGTAAATTCATTGGGCTCATACCCTTCTGTTTCAACCTTTACAAAGTAGCTGTTATATAATTTAATTTGTTTAAACTCATAGATTCCTTTTATATCTGAAAAATCTTTTTCAGATAAATCATCTCCCTTTCTGGTTATAGTTATAGCTGCTTTATCTATAGGTAAACCGGTATTCTCTTCTTTTATTTCAAAAATAATTTCAGCGTTTACAGCACTCGTTTTAACAATGTTTGTTTCGCCCCTTGGCTTTCGTTTAACTCCTCCAAAACAATGCGATGCAACAACTACTATCTCTCCAGCAGAAGATTTATTTAGTACAGTATTAAAAACTGATTGTTTACCCGAAGGGACTTCCTTTTCTATAAACCCTGCACCAGAAATTATAAGAATATCATTTGAATTTATTCGCATGGAATAAGCTCCGTTTGCATCTGCAGCAACACCTTTGGCAGTCCCTTTAATTTTTACCAATGCGAACGAAACCGGGTTACCATCTGTATCCATTATCTTACCAGTTATTACACGGCTTATATCCCGATTAACGTCTCCAACCTTTATCATCTCTCCTCTTATATCCGTATTCTTTGCAGGACTCAATTCAGTAATTGGTTTCATCCCCCCCTGCGCCTTTGCTCCATTCCCTTTTCCAAAAAACATACAAAACATCACCAAATAATTCCAGTACCAGAACAATCTTTTTGTTGGGTCTTTGGGTTTGCTGATGGTTCTTTCCAGTTGGTTGGGTAATGCACGGCCGCAAACTTTATCATGTGTGCGTGACGTAAAATAATTCAGTACTTCGGTATCCGTCATCATACTAAAGTCAATTACTTCCTTGGCGCAGGCATTGCAAAAACGGCCCTGGTCGGTGGGTGTCATATTTTGCCAGTTCTCGTGGCAGGGTTGGGGAATGGTGAGTTGCAGTTTCTGCATAATCAGGTATTTAATTATACAGATGCAGTTTTAAAAACTATTACACAAAGTGTTGCAGAAATATTTTTGAGAATGTGAAAATCTAATGATGAGAAGTACCTCCCTTTGAATTGCCGCTTTCATTAATGAGCTGTCTCCGCCAGTTGGCGGATGCAGAAAACGGGTTCATAAATAAAAGAAACTCTTTTTAAATAGCACGGTCTTCGACAAGCTCAGACTGACACACTACTTATTATTTGCCTTCCAGCAGCACTTCAGTTTCCTGGAAATTTACTTTATTACTAAAGCCGGTATTGGTAACACGTTTGCGGTAATTTTTAAACAGGCTGTGCCAGCGGAGTTTGAGCACGCCCAGTATTCCTTCCTTTACAATACCCTTATTCATTTTGCTGGCGCCAAACTCCCGGTCAATAAAAGTGATGGGCACTTCTACAATTTTAAAACCCAGTTTCCAGGCAGCAAATTTCATTTCTATCTGAAATGCATAGCCCACAAACTCAATACCATCCAGGTTTATAGCTTCCAGCACTTCTTTGGTGTAACAAACAAAACCGGCGGTTGGGTCTTTTACCGGCATCCAGGTAATGATACGTGTATAGAGCGATGCGCCCCTTGAAAGCAGGATACGGTTTGCCGGCCAGTTGGCCACGGCCCCGCCTTTTACATAACGTGACCCTACGGCAACACCGGCCCCGCTTTTACAGGCTGCGTACAATCTTTCCAAGTCGTTGGGGTTATGAGAGAAATCAGCATCCATTTCAAAAATAAAATGATACCCTTTATCAATGGCCCATTTAAAACCGTGAATGTAGGCTGTGCCCAATCCCAGTTTTCCTTTACGTTGTTCTAAAAATAACTGCCCTGCATATCTGGGCATCAGGGATTTTACAATAACGGCTGTGCCATCCGGTGAGTCGTCATCAATGATCAGTACGTGAAAATTCAACTGCAAATGCATGACCGCACCGATTATTTTTTCGATGTTTTCCTTTTCATTATACGTAGGTATGATAACTATCTTTTCCAAATACATGCTTGAATGAAGAACCCAAATTTACATTAAATACAGGAATGCCCTGTCAAAAAATTCTCTACAAAGTTTTAATTAGTTATTTTTCAAAAGGGTACTGTTCAGTATTTCGGTTAGTTTTTGCTTGGTATGCAGGGGGAAATCGCCCCGCATCATCCAGTCGTAATACTGGGGTTCGGCTTTTAATACATCTCTAACCGGCCTTCCTTTGTGCTTTCCAAAATTGAATATTTCCACGCCCTTATCATTAAAACTGAAGCGACGGGCATAGTCTACAATTTTATCTTCACCAATAACACTTAAAATAGATTCAACGGAATCGCCCAGATTTTTGTACCGGTCTAATTGCGCCATCAGTACTTCAATGGTAGCATCCACATCAGCTTCTGCACTGTGGGCATCAACCAGTTCTTTCTGGCAAAAGAATTTATAAGCTGCGGTTAGTGTACGGGGCTCCATGGTATAAAATATGTGCTGCACATCAATCATCTTACGGGTGCTCAGGTCCACGTCCATACCTGCCCGTAAAAATTCTTCCATCAAAATCGGAATATCAAAACGGTTGCTGTTGTAACCTCCCAGGTCGCAATGTTCTATAAACATTTTTATTTCATTACCGGCCTGTTTAAATGTGGGGGCATCTTTAACCATTTCATCGGTAATGCCGTGTATATCGCTCGATTCCTGTGGAATTTTCATTTCGGGATTGATGAGTTTTCTTTTAACCTGCCGGCTACCATCCGGTAAGATCTTTATCACAGCTATTTCCACTATCCGGTCAGTGGAGAGACTTACTCCGGTGGTTTCCAGGTCAATAAAGGCTATAGGGCGGGTTAAGTTTAACATGTTAGTTGGCATCGTTTTTTGGGGTTAAATAGTGATTTTGAGGTATATTTTGTGTTTTTTGTATCATATTGGAGGCACAATGTAATATAAATACTATTTCTCCGTTTAAGTTTGGTAAATTATATTTGCAATCATTAGTTTTAACTTCTAAAGTAAAAAAATGAAAAGAATTCTTTTAATTGCTGTTGTTCTTATTGCTGTAACAGCCATGGCAAGCAGCTGTACTTCCAGCCGCAAAGGCACTTGTCCAATGACTGAAGGCATTATACATTAATCCATCCGCACTCCCTGATGAATTGGATAGACCTGAACAATATGCAGCAACTGGCTGACATAAAAGAATTATCAAAAGCAAGGCCCCAGGTAATTTTTAAACACAGCACACGTTGTTCGATAAGTACAATGGCCAAAAGCCGTTTGGAAAGAAATGAACTACCCGAATCCGGAGATTTTTATTTTCTTGACCTTTTAAAACACCGGTCCCTTTCCTATCAGGTTGCTGAAGATTTTGCTGTACCCCACGAATCACCTCAAATACTTTTAATTAAGAATACTGAATGTGTTTATGAAGAAAGTCACAGTGGCATTCAAATGGATGAAATCATAGAGCAAATTGCCCTTAATTAACCCGCCTTCTTTTCAAATATTTTACTGCTTCGTACCAGATCACTGACAGGCCCCCAACTGCCATGCTGATCAACAGTTGTGCAATATCCAGTCTTTCAAATTTAAATATGTTGCTGAGTGGTTTTACAAACAACAGCAATCCCATCAGCACTGCAGTAATAAAAATAATTATTGGAACCAGGTTATTCTTATAACGGCTTGTTGTAAATACCGAATAAAAGAATGAACGATTAACCAGTGTAAGCAACACATTGGCTGAAATGAGCGTAAGAAAGATCATTGTCCTGGTTACATTTTCATTACTCCCCTGCCCTGCTGCATATTGATAAATAAAAAGTGTACCGGCTGTAATTGCAAGCCCCTGTATTATACTCGTCGTCAACTCACGCCAGTTAAAGAATGTATTGCTAAAACTTCTTGGTTTTTGCAGCATGATATTTTTTTCCATGGGTTCGTTTTCATAAATGATAGAGCAGGTTGGCCCCATGATGAGCTCGAGGAATATAACATGTACCGGTGTAAAAATATTTGGATACACCCAGCCCAATGCCAGCGGAATAAAAACGGTTAGTATAATAGGGATATGGATGGAGATGATATATTGAATGGCTTTTTTTAGATTACTGTATATACGGCGGCCCATGGCAACAGCATCTACCATCCTTGCCATATCATCATCCGTAATGATCATGGAGGAAGCCTGTTTGGCAATCTCTGTTCCCTTCTTGCCCATGGCAATTCCAATATGAGCAGATTTTAAGGCAGGCCCGTCATTTACTCCATCGCCTGTCATAGCAACCACTTCGTTGTTCCGCTTTAGTGCTTCGATCACTTTTAGTTTTGCATCCGGAAACATCCTGGTAAAGATATTCACCTGCATCACCTGTTCATCCAGTTCCTTATCCGTAAGTTTAACCAGTTCTTCACCACCAAGGCTTTTATCATAATCCTTAAACTGAATTTGTGCAGCAATATTCCGGGTTGTTGCTTCATTATCCCCGGTAATGATCTTTACCGTTATACCCGCTTTATCAAACGCACTTAACACTTCGCTGATATTTTTCTTGGGGGGATCGTAAAAAGCTACCAACCCTTTAAATTGAAATGAAAAATCCTGTTGTTTTTTTGGAAACGCTTTTCCTGCATGAGTTGTTTCAGCTACTGCTAAAACCCGGTAACCACTTTTTGTCATTTCATCAAGCGCTGCTGCAATTTGCTTTTTTTCATCTGCTGATAATTCAGATACCGAAATGATAGCTTCCGGCGCACCCTTGGCTGCTATAATCCGGTTACCGTTTGCATCTTCAAAAAGATGGGTCATCATGGGGGGTCTGCCGCTTAAAGGATACTCATGAATCATTTTATAACCCGGCCTTTCATCGATGTCACATGATCCGGCATACTTTTGATGCAACGCTGTTTCCATCGGGTCAAATGGTATGGGCTCACTGGCCCACATAGCTGTGCGTATCAAGGCTTTTGCAGCATCATCCAGCGCATCATCCGGGTTTATTATTTTTGCCTGGCCAGCAGTAAACAGGTTAACCAGCGACATTTTATTTTCTGTTATGGTACCGGTTTTATCTATACAAATAACCGTTGCACTACCCAGCGACTCAACCGTTTTTGTTTGCTTTACAATAATACCCAGTTTCATTAAACGCCAGGCACCCAATGCCATAAAAGTTGTAAAGGCAACGGGTATTTCCTCTGGCAAAATACTCATGGCCAGCGTGAGCGATTTTAACAGGCTGTCGAACAGATCTTTTGACTGAAAATAATTGATCACCCAAACAATCAAAAAGATGATAACGCCTGCAATAGCCATCTTTTTTACAAAATTGCTGATCTGTTTTTGTAGTGGTGTTTTTTCTTCGGTAATCGACTCCAGGCTCTTGCCTATTTTACCCTGTTTGGTGGCATTACCAATACCGGTTACTTCGCAAATAGCCAGTCCGCCTGCAACCCAGGTTCCCTGGTAAACCAGTTTATCTTCATCCTGTACAGATTTAAAAACACTTAATGATTCGCCGGTGAGGATGGATTCATTGATGGAAAAGTCGTTGGATTGAATGATGACCCCATCTGCAGGTACTGCTGTGCCTTCTTCAATTACCATGCTATCGCCCATTACAATATCATCACTGCTTATTTCAATGGTCTTACCATTACGGATAACCTTGCTATGCGGTTGTGTCAGCAATTTCAATGCAGCCAGGGCATTGCGGCTCCTGGAGTCCTGGTATAAGGAAATGGCTGAAACAATAACAATTGCCGATAACATAAAAATACCATCACTGGTATTACCGGTAATGAAATAAATGGTACTGGCGGCAACCAGCAGTAAAAACATAGGCTCTTTTACAATATCTTTCAAAGAAGGAAGAAGGCCCGTTTTACTTTTAGTGACCTGCACATTAATACCATACTTTTCCCTGGACGCTGCAACCTCAGTATCCGTTAAGCCTTTAATTTCATTATTAAGTTGTGCCATTTCCGGGTAAACTTCAATGTTATTTCATACTATAAATATAGTTCAAAAATCAGGCCCTTTATTTTCTTACTATCTGTTTGCTTTGTTGTAATTTTATATAATATTTCAGATGCCTACAACTGCCTATGTCCATACAAAAATTGCAACAGGAAAAAGAAAAGTTTGAAGCATTGTTTCAATTTGCTTCCATGGGTATATTGGTTGCCAATGCAAAAGCCGAAATTCTTTTACTGAATAATTTCCTGCTTTCTCAATTCGGTTACGAAAATCAAGACGAGCTGATGGGCAAAAAAATTGAAACACTCATACCCAACCGGTATCATTCAAAACATATTCACCACCGGGATCATTATATTGATGATCCAAAACCAAGGCCAATGGGCCTTGGAAAAGAGCTTTTTGCTGTGAAAAAAGACGGGACAGAGTTTCCGGTTGAGATCAGTTTAAGCAATTACGCTATGGGTGAAGAAAGCTTTACCATTGCTTTTGTAAATGATATTACTAAAAGGAAAGAGTATGAAAATGCCATACACCAACAGAAAGAACAATTGTCGAGTACCAACAGAAAAATTGAGGAACTGAATGATCAACTGGAAAACAAAGTGGAATTAAGAACCAAACAGTTGCAGGATACCATGCAGCAACTGGAGATATCGAAAGATGAACTTACCAAGGCTTTGAGCAAGGAAAAAGAACTGAGTGATCTGAAAAGCAGGTTTGTTTCCATGGCTTCTCATGAGTTTCGTACACCGTTAAGCACGATACTTTCATCTGCTTCGCTGGTTGCAAAATATGTTGAAGCCGAAGAGCAGGAAAAAAGAAACAAGCACATTCACCGGATCAAATCCTCCGTAAACAATCTTACCAATTTATTAAATGAATTTTTATCGATTGGAAAAATTGAAGATGGCAAAATAACTTCCAATAACCTGGATTTTAATACCAGGGAAATGATTGCCTCGCTTTGCAGTGAGATAGAAGGTATTACAAAGCTTAACCAGCAGATCATTTACTCCCATGCCGGTGAAGAGATCATTTTTTCTGATCCTGTATTATTACGTAATGTACTTACCAACCTTTTATCTAATGCCATTAAATTTTCGCCCGAAGGAAGTATTATTGACGTAAACAGCAGGGTTTTGAAAAACAGCATTGTTTTAACAGTAAAAGACAATGGCATGGGTATTTCGGCAGCAGACCAGGAACATTTGTTTGAACGATTTTTCAGGGGGGCCAATGTTACCAATATACAAGGCACGGGGCTGGGTTTGCATATCGTGGCAAAATACATTGAACTATTGGATGGAAAGATCGAATTTGAAAGTGAATTGGAAAAAGGCACTACATTTATAATAACTTTAAACCGGAGCATGCCTTAAAAATAATTTATCTTTGTAAAAATGAAGCACTTATTACTGATTGAAGACAATATCGAAATTAGGGAAAACACTGCCGAGATCCTGGAACTGGCAGGTTACAAAGTTAAAACTGCCGAAAACGGAAAAATTGGCGTGGAGCAGGCTTTGCTGGAAAAACCCGATCTCATCATCTGCGATATTATGATGCCGGTACTGGATGGATATGGTGTTTTACACCTGCTGAATAAAAATCCTGAGCTTACTGGTATACCCTTCATTTTTTTAACCGCCAAAGCCGAAAGAAGTGATTTCAGGAAAGGCATGGAAATGGGTGCCGACGATTATATTACGAAACCTTTCAGCGATATAGAATTGTTAAATGCAGTAGAAAGCCGGATGAAAAAGACCGATTTGCTGGCTAAAAATTACAAAACGGATGCAGATGGCATGCAGCAAATGCTGAATGAATTTAAAGGCAGGGACCCATTGGTGGATCTTGCTGCAGACAGAAACATTAACCATTATAAAAAGAAACAACCGATCTATACAGAAGGCAATCATCCCAACAGGCTTTATTATGTACAAAAAGGAAAAGTAAAAACCTGTAAAATAAATGATGCCGGTAAAGAATTAACTGTAGGCTTGTTTAATGAAGGTGATTTTTTTGGCTATAACGCTTTGCTCGAAGGAACGGTATATAAAGAAACCGCAGAAGCGATTGAAGACTCGGATGTTGCCATAATTCCAAAAGAGGAATTTGAGAGCTTGTTACACAATAGCAGGGAAGTAACGTATAAATTTATAAAGATGCTGGCTAAAAATGTTACCGAAAAAGAAAACCAGCTTCTGGGCCTTGCTTACAATTCGTTGCGTAAAAGAGTAGCAGATGCTTTACTTGCCTTGCAGGCTAAATACCAGAAAGAATCGCAGGGTAATTTTTCAATACACATCAGCCGCGAAGACCTGGCGAATATTGCCGGTACAGCTACTGAATCACTCATACGCACACTTAGCGATTTTAAAAGCGAAAAACTGATTGAAATAAAAGACGGGAATATCATCATCACCAATGAAAAAAAACTGGCAGCTATGTTGAACTAAGTTTATTCAACTGAATGCAGGTATTCGTTAAACTCGCTTTTCAGCATATTAAAATCTTTTTCAAAATATTCCATTTCACTTTTCAGTTTTATCTGCGTTTCCATATGTGAATTACTGATCCAACCTCCGGGAATTTCGCTTAAGATCTGATCCAGTTTGTTGATGTCGTGACGCAATTCATCAATGTATTCGTCTTTCAGAATAAACTTATTCTGAAACTGTTCGGCCAGGGCCAGAAAACCTTTGTCAACATGGTGGTCAAGTACCTCAGACAGGCGGTTTTTCATAAAATAGTTCTCCTGCTTAAAGAATTCCAATAAGCGTATCCATGTCCTGTTCTCATGATGAAACTGCTCTGTCTTTGATATTTTTACCGGCGGCATATAATACACTTGTACTGGTTTATTTTATTAATTCAAACATATTTTTTTTATCATTGCTGCATCAGGATATCCATCATTTAAAAACCTGAGGTTCGTCAGGTTTTGCGCAGCAACCATTTACCTCTTTTTTTTGCACATCCATTTCGGGACTTACGTACGGTATCCCCAGCCCCAAACCACGTAAGATGAGTAGACAAGCCATCAAACCCATCATATAAGGATATGCTTTGCGTATCTTCTGTCGCAACCCCAATCCAACATAATTGCCAAAAAAAGCAATCCCCCACATTACCGGCAATGTTCCCAGGCCAAAAGCGGTCATGAATAAAACACTGCTGCCAACTTCTCCGGTTCCGATAGCACCGGCTACGGCCATATATACCAGGCCGCAGGGCAGCAAGCCATTTAATAAACCGATCACAAAAAGCGAAGCATTATTTTTTTGGGTAAACAAACCGGCCAGTGTTGATCGTAGTTTGCTGAAACCTCCATTTGTAATATTAGCGGCAGTGCTTTGCATCTTGTACTTTTTGGGCATGATAAGAAACAAAAGTATGATCGCTCCTGCTACAATAGAAAGCCATTGCTGAAAACCAAATAATGCTGCCGTTTGGCCAATGAGTCCGAATATCAACCCAAAGAAAGAATAAGTAACAACACGGCCTGCATTGTATAATAATGCGCCGGTAATTTTTGCAGCAAAACTATGATGGTTCAACGGCAGTGCCAATGCCAGCGGTCCACACATACCCACACAGTGAAAGCTTCCCACTATGCCGATCATAAAGGCCACCAAAAACAACTGCATCATTTATATGAATATTTTCTTTTCAAAATAATAAGTAACGCCTCCATCCTGCCAGCTCAGGTGCAATTCAAACAATCCTTTGCTGCCGGCAGGAACCTCCAGCAGCAATGTTTCATCAAGGATGGTAAAAGGCTGTTTTATATCTTTCTTCTCATCAGACGGGCAATACAATACGGCTTCGCCTACCAGTTTTTTTCCCGCGAAATCTTTTGGGAAAATTATTGCCAATGTATTATTCTCCAGCCGGTATTCAACCGGGGCTGTTAAAGCAGCCGTTCTTGCTATCTCATCGATCTTATCCTGGTACTTCAGTTCTTTTGCATAGTAATCTGATGTTACCAGGTCGGTATTTTGGGTGGATGATTTGAAAACCATAAACACGATACCTGCTACAAAAGCAACGTACACAATTAATATTTTAGTTCCCCAGTTCATAAAAAATAATTTTAATTATACACTTCCGGGCCAATGAATTTAGCCTGGATGGTCTTTATTTTTACACTTCCTTCATATACACCGATCTTTACTTCTGTCTTCCAGTTTTTGATCTCCTGTTTGTTTAGTTTCACAAAAAACTGCAGGTGCGCATAATCCCCTTTTTTACATTCAGTTTGCCCGAACCAACCAGTTCAATCTCACCAGGCAGGTTCTCGAGTTTCAGCGTGAAATCAATATCATTATGCGTTTTATTGGCAAGCTTTAGATTGTACAGGTTGCTTAAACGCCCGTCGGGTAGCGTAGTATAGGTCATTCCGGATGTTCGCATGAGCGTTACATCCAGATCAGTTCTGCTGGTGAGTAAAAATACCAGTAACGACAGCAACAGCAGCAAAACGGCTGAGTAAGCTTTTATTCTGCGGTTCAGTTTAAGTTTTACGCCATTGGTAATACTGTTTTCAGATGCATACCGGATCAGGCCTTTGGGCTTATCTACTTTAACCATGATGTCATCGCAGGCATCAATGCAGGCTGTGCAGTTAACACACTCCAGCTGTGTGCCATTACGAATATCAATACCGGTAGGGCAAACACGCACACAGGCAAAACAATCAATACAATCGCCCTGCCGGGTATATTCCTCAAATTTTGCAGCAATACTTTTACAGGCGCCGTCTTCTTTACAGTCGGTGCATTTACAATCGTGGTCATCGGCTTTTTTTAGCTTGCCTCTTGGTTCTCCGCGTTGGTGGTCGTAAGCAACCACGATAGAGTTTTTATCAAGTAAAACTCCCTGTAATCTTCCATAAGGGCAAACCACAATGCAAACCTGTTCCCTGAACCACCAGTAAACAAAAAAGAAAACAGTAGTAAAGATGAGTAAAGAGATCAACGTACCGATATGTGCCCCCGGGTTTTTAATATCACTGATGAGTTCATCCATGCCAATGAGATAAGCCAGGAAGAAATTGGCAATCAGGAATGATAACGCAAAGAAGGTAATAAATTTAATGGTACGTTTCCTGATCTTCTCTGCATTCCAGGGCATTGCCCTTAATGCTCTTTGTTTTGCCGAATCACCGTCGATCCAATATTCAATTTTACGAAAAACCATTTCCATAAAAATGGTTTGCGGGCATGCCCAGCCACAAAATACCCGGCCAAATACAACCGTAAACAGAATGATAAACACGATGAACGTAAGGAAGCCAATGGCAAATATGAAAAAATCCTGAGGCCAGAACGTGACGCCGAAGAAAATGAATTTACGCTCGAGTATATTAAACATGAACAACGGGGCATCATTCACTTTAATAAAAGGCAGCGTAAAAAAAACAACCAGGTAACCAATACTGAACCAGGTTCGTAAATTATATAACTTACCGGATGGTTTTTTAGGATTAATAAAATTCCGGTGGCCATCTTTGGTAATGGTGGCTACAGAATCCCGAAAAGATTCATCAACAATGCTATCTGTAGTTTCTGTCATTTTTATTTTTTAATGATCGCAGCCGTATCCGGCTTTGCAACCTTGCCTGAATCAGGCTTTATAACACTGGCCGAATCTGTTGCCACCACTTCATCCACATAAAACTCACCCTGCTGTGCCTTTGGTGCAGCAGGTTTTGTACCCCGCAGCGTTTTTATATAACTGGAGAGGTAGCTGATCTGCTTGGGTGTAAACTGTCCGCTCCAGCTTTGCATACCTTTATCGGGATAACCAACTTTAATGGTATTATAAATATCGTTCAAAGAGCCCTTGTGCAGCCAGTAATCATCAGTAAGATTAGGGCCAACACTTCCCCCGCCATCGCTTAAATGACAGGCAACACAATTGGCTTCAAACAAAATTTTACCGGCCTGTATACCATCAGCCGCAGCCATCGGTACATTTTTTTCATCAATTCTGTCTTTATTACTGGCCTCGTATTTTTCCTTTTTAATTCTTGCACTCTCCATTTCCGCACTGTATTCCTCTGTAGGATTTAACCCGATCCCAAACACATGAAAATTGAGCAGGTAAATAAATGCTACCCCAATAGTGATATAAAATCCATACTTCCACCAGGGTGGTAAAGCATTATCCAGTTCTTTTATACCGTCGTAATCATGATCCATTAAAATATCTTCTTCCGTTTCAACAGGTACCGCTTTTGTAAACAATTTTTTTATCAAGTGCGGTCCACCAACCTGCCAATGCCGCTTTTTCTTTTACGGGAACTTTTTTCTCAGGCAACAGCTCTGTGTACATCCTGCGGATAGAGAAGGCAAGAAAAAGGATCACAAATACCTCCATGGCCAACACGGTCAGAAACATATAATACGTGTTGGCAGAGAGTCCGCCATAATTGGGTACTTCTTTAATAACGGGGGTGGCAGCATCCTGCGCAAAGGTAACCTGCGACAAAAGTGAAAGTCCTGCAATGATCACTATGGAAAGCATTTTTGAAGCCTTGCTTTTTTCCACCATTTGCCTGCCCAAAGCTGTCAACACCTGCCCCATGCCCCAGATTACAAAAGCCAATACCACGATCATGATCATTAAGAGTGTTGCAAGCTGGTTACTGCCCGGTTCTACCGGCTGTGCGGCTGCCGGAGCAGTTGTTTGAGCCATCATACCGGAAACAGTAAGAACGGAAAGTACCGTAAATACTATTTTATATTTTACAGATTTTAAGAATCGCATACGATATATTTTATAAAGTTGAGTTAGGTAATTCTTCATTTTCCAGCGGAAGGTTAGATAATATTTCTATCCTTTCTTTCTTCATTTTTTTTACCAGTACCAGCAGTACAATAAAAAACGTAAAGAAGATCAGAAGGGATATCAACGGATAAATATCCACTCCACTGATCGTTTCGGCGTATTGTTTGATGAATTTAAACATGGCTTATTTATTAAAAGTTGCTGTTTTACTGTTACTGATGTCTTTTCCCAGGCGCTGCATATAGGCAATTAAAGCAACCACCTCCCGGTTTGCGGGTACTTCAATACCTTCCATTTTTAAATTGATCCGGATACTGTTTGCCTGTGTCATCAGTTCCTGGTTGGCAAATTTTTCATACCCCTTTTCATAAGGTACACCCAATGAGCGCATGGCATTTATTTTTGCTGCTGTTAATGACGTATCTATATGCTGATCAATCAGGAACGGATAAGACGGCATAACAGATCCTTCACTCATGGAAGAAGGCTCCCTGAAATGGCGGAAATGCCAGCCATCAGATTTTTTCAGGTTACCGGTTCCTTCCCTGGCCAGGTCGGGCCCGGTTCGTTTACTACCCCATTGAAATGGTTTATCATATATAAACTCACCGGCTTTGGAATATTCACCATAACGCTCGGTTTCACTGCGGAAAGGCCTGATCATTTGTGAGTGACATACATAACAACCTTCCCGTACGTAAATATCCCGGCCCTGTAATTCAAGCGGGGTATATGGTTTAACACTGCTGATGGTAGGCACATTGGATTTGATCATGAAAGTTGGGATCAATTCTATTGCGCCTCCGATCAGGATCACCACTAAACTCAGGATCATAAACTGGATGGGCTTTCTTTCAATTACCCTATGCCAATGTTCGCCGGTATGCTTAACATATTCTTTTACCATAGGTGCCGCTTCGGCAGGTTCGTCAGCAACCAGTTTACCACTCTTTACTGTTTTATAAATGTTATAGAACATAATGAGTACACCCACCAGGTACATGGTACCACCCAGTGAACGCATGGCATAAAACGGTTTCATGTAGGTAACAGTTTCCAGGAAAGTATATTGTAACTGTCCTGCTTCTGTAAACTGTTTCCACATCAGGCTTTGCTGTATGCCTGCCCAGTACATAGGGATGGCCCAGAATAAAATACCCAGTGTTGCCAGCCAGAAATGATTGGCAGCCAGTTTTTTTGAATAAAGATCGGTTTTAAAAATGCGGGGGATCAACCAGTATAATACACCAAACGTCAGCATACCGTTCCAACCCAATGCGCCTACGTGAACGTGAGCAACAACCCAATCGGTATAATGCGAAATAGCACTTACACTTTTTAATGAAAGCATGGGCCCTTCAAAAGTTGCCATACCATAAGCTGTAACTGCAACCACCATAAATTTCAGGATCACATCATCCCGCACCCTGTCCCAGGCACCGCGTAATGTAAGCAGGCCGTTGATCATACCGCCCCAGCTTGGGAATATCAGCATCACAGAGAAAACCACACCAAGTGATTGTGCCCAATCGGGCAATGCAGTATATAACAAGTGATGCGGACCGGCCCAGATGTATAAAAATATCAGCGACCAGAAGTGAATGATAGAAAGCCTGTAAGAATAAACCGGGCGGTTAGCCGCTTTGGGCATAAAGTAATACATCAGGCCCAGGTAAGGAGTGGTTAAAAAGAACGCAACGGCATTGTGGCCATACCACCACTGTACCAATGCATCCTGCACACCGGAGTACCAGCTATAACTATGCAGCCAGCTGTAAGGCAACTGGCCCGAACGTACAATATGTAAAACGGCAACCGTTACAAAAGTGGCTATGTAAAACCAGATGGCAACATACAGGTGTTTCTCTCTTCTTTTAATGATGGTACCAAACATGTTCCAGCCAAATACAACCCAGATGATGGTAATGGCCAGATCAATTGGCCAGATCAACTCCGCATATTCAGCTCCCTGGGTTAATCCCAATGGAAGTGTAATGGCAGCAGCAACAATGATCAGTTGCCATCCCCAGAAATGTATGGTGCTCAGCTTATCACTGAACATCCTGGCTTTACACAATCTTTGCAAAGAATAGTATACGCCCATAAAAATACCATTGCCCACAAAAGCAAAAATTACCGCATTGGTATGCAGTGGACGCAGACGGCCGAATGAGCCATATTGCGTAATATTCAGTGCCGGAAAAACAAGTTGCAGGGCTATATACAAACCCGCCAGCATGCCTACAGCACCCCAAAGGATAGTTGCATAAGCAAAGTTTTTAACTACCCTGTTGTCGTAATAAAATTTTTCTACCTGCATGTGATTATTTAGTTTGGTTTATTTTTTTAGGAATTGTAGAAGTGGTATTTTTTTTTAATTCGTCGTCAAACAGCATACGAATGGAGGGAGTATAATCATCGTCAAACTGGCCTTTGTTAACGCTCCATAAAAAAGCAGCCAGGAAAGCACCTGCTACTAAAATACTGATGCCTATTAACACAAATAATGCGCTCAAATGAGATGATTTAAGATGATTTTCAAAATTACCTGTAGTATCAATTTTTGCGGCTGATGACTATCAAACTCAAATATGATTTTCATCATGTAGGTATCTGGCCACTATGCACAACCTGCAATTTTAAAACTATTTTATACTTACTTACGGTCACGCTTAAAATTAAGAGCGACTGTAGTGGCCTGACACCTGTCAAAGGCCTTTACTACGGGCAACAAGAGAGGAATAGAGACTAACAAACAGTACGATGCTGATACTGCTTGCCGGCATCAGGATAGCAGCGATCATGGGCGACAGAATACCCTGCACTGCAAAGGATAACCCCACAATATTGTACAGGATTGAAAGGATAAAACTGGCCGTTACAATTTTTTTACCCGCTTTTGCATAACTGATAAAATTATGTAATACAGACACTTTAGTTCCGTCCAGTATGGCATCACTGGCTGGTGAGAATTGGGCATCATTTTCAGAAACTGCAATACCCACCTGGCTTTGCATTAAGGCGCCGGCATCATTCAAACCATCGCCCAGCATAAGCACCTGGCTGCCCTGCTGCTGCAGGCCTTTAATAAAATCGAGTTTTTGCTGCGGTGACTGGTTAAAGCGAAGCGGAGTATTGGCACCAAATATTTTTGTAAGATTGGTATATTCGGAGTCATTATCACCGGATAAAACAAACAGGCTGTTGTGATTTTCTTTAATATCAGCAACCATTTCGGCAATACCCGGCCTGTACTGGTTCTTAACGCTGAATTTACCCAGGTGTACGTTATCCATTACAACATGTACTGATGTGCCGGTATCCTGCGATATCATTTCATCAGCCTTTATAAAACCTGCAGAGCCCATACTCACCGGCATATCCCCTACCTGGGCATCAAAGCCTTTACCGGTGTATTCTTTAAAACTGTTAACAGGTAACAGGGAATCGGTATCAACTTTTAAAGATGCTGCAATTATTTTACTGAGCGGATGAGACGATTGCCGGGTGACAGATCTGATAATGGCCATTTGCCCGGCCGATAGCGGGGACCCTTCAAAATTAACTGCAGCAGCATGGGTTTGGGTGAGTGTACCGGTTTTATCAAATACCACGGTGTTTATTTTTGCAAGCGCTTCAATTACTGAGGCATTTTTAAGGTAGAGTTTATTGCGGCCGAAAATGCGCAGCATATTGCCATACGTAAAGGTGGCCGAAAGTAACAGTGAACAGGGACAGGCAACAATCAGCACCGATGTTACTGCCGGTAATATTTTTGAAGGATCAACGATCGACCAGAAAATTAATGTGCCTGCGGCAATGGAAAGTAAAGCCAGGGTAAAATAGCGGCTCCAGGGATGTATATAGGATTTTTCTTCATTCTTTTTGTTGACGAAGATATCATTGTTCCAAAGCTGGGTAATATAACTCTGCGATGGTTCTTTAATGATCTCCAGTTCTATAACGCTGCCCATTTGTTTACCCCCGGCATAGATCAATGCTCCTTTTCTTTTTTCTACCGGTGTGTTCTCACCACTCACAAAACTATAATCAATATTAGCCGTACCCGACATCAGCACTGCATCTGCCGGTACCATCTCTTCGTTACGTACGATGATGCGGTTGGTCTTTTGTAATTGTGTAACCGGAATATTTTTTTCTGTGCCCGCTTCGATCACAGTAACACCCAATGGAAAATAAGAGCGGTAATCGCGGTCAAATGAAAAAGAATCGTAGGTCTTATTTTGAAACCAGCGCCCAACCAGCATAAAGAAAACAATACCCGTGCCCGAATCCAGGTACCCGGCTCCATGCCCGCCAATGATCTCGTAATAGCTTCTTGCAAATGTTACTACAATGGCCAGTGCAATGGGTGCGTCAATATTTAAAAACCGCTGCCGCAAACCTTTCCATGCCGCAATAAAAATATCTGCAGCGCTGAAAAATAAAACCGGCACCGACAATGCCAGGTTGATCCAGTTGAATGTTTGTTTTAAAATAGTTTCATCAATATTGCCCGAAGAAAAATATTCGGGAAAACTCAACATCATGATATTGGAAAAACAGAAACCCGCAACGCCAATTTTATAGAGCTGCCGCCGGTTAAAAGTGGATGTTTTTTTTACGGTAGAATCCTGCAGACTGATATAGGGTTCGTAACCGGTGAATGCCAGCAGTTCTACCACTTTGCGCAGGGTTGTTTCCTGCGGATTAAAAATGATAAAGACTTCCTTAAGCTGAAAGTTTACCTGCGACTGCTTAACGCCCGGCTCAATCCTATGCAGGTTTTCGAGCAGGTAAATACAGGATGAGCAATGCATTTGAGGGATGGAGAACGTTACATTGATCTGTTCTGCACTTTGAAAACGGATGAGTTTTTGCATGGTCGCTTCATCATCCAGGTAAGCAAAACGTTCACCCATGAATTTACCTTTTGCTTTTAAGCCTGGTGTTGTATCCAGGTCGTAATAATTACAAAGATCATTTTCGTTCAGCAACAGGTACACCTGCTTACAGCCCTGGCAGCAAAAATGATTTTCATTTACGGCAACAGACAGATCATCGCAAACATCGCCGCAATGAAAACAGGTAACAGGTATGGATCTTACATTATTAATAAACAGATCTTTTTAAAAATAAAAAAGCCGCCGCACTGGAAAGAGCAGCGGGAGTAATTAAACAGAAACTACTGAACACTTTTGTAGAACACGTATTCAATTGTAAAATTGTATATAACGGCAACCCAATGTCATACCCGTTATTAAAGGCAATATCGCCATGTAACCCCTCCAGCTTTTACTAAAAGCCCACAGCTCTATAACGATTGCCGGAAATTATTTTATTTTCTTGTCCGCATTTCCAATATTGCATTTCACGTATGAATGCTTTATTAAGCAAAAATTGAAAAATCGGGGAAGGCAATCAATGATGGGTATCAAAGTAAAATATGAGTTTAGTCAGGTGTCTGCCCAAAAGATTTCATGTAGTGGCATGACACCTTGCAAGGCCACTAAAAACAATTCAATTATATTAAGCTTTTTGAATAGCAGATACATATGCATAAAAAACATCTCTATAGTGGCCAGACAACTTATAGGTGTCTGGCCACTACGTAGAGAATTATATTCCAACATCTTTTATTATATCGGAGATTCTTTAACCAATAGGAGTTCCTGTAGTGGCCTGACACCTTGCAAGGCCACTACGCAGAGAATTATATTCCAACATCTTTTATTATATCGGAGATCCTTTAACCAATAGGAGTTCCTGTAGTGGCCTGACACCTAGCAAGGCCACTACGCAGAGAATTATATTCCAACATCTTTTATTATATCGGAGATTCTTTAACCAATAGGAGTTCCTGTAGTGGCCTGACACCTTGCAAGGCCACTACGCAGAGAATTTTATTCGAACATCTTTTATAATATCGGAGATTCTTTAGCCAATAAGAATTCATGTAGTGGTCTGACACCTTGTTATTTTCCTTCAAACAGCCATGCAAATGGTTTTACTTTTTTCTTAGGCTGCAGTTTATATCTTTTAATAGTATTGTTCTGAATGTATGCTACCGCTTCTTCAATATCATCCGTAAATAAGAACAGGTCGGTATCACCGGGCGAAATGGTTCCATTGGCTTTCATCACTTCGTTATGTGCCATAATATTCTTATGAAATTCCTTATCCATGATAACCACCGGAAAACCGCTGATCATTTTGGTCTGGATCAACGTGATGGCCTCAAAATATTCATCCAGGGTACCAAAACCGCCGGGCATTACCACAAAGGCATAAGAATATTTTATCAGCAGGGTTTTTCTAACAAAAAAGTATTTAATGTTTACCCATTTATCCATGTAGGGATTTGCATATTGCTCATGGGGCAGCTCAATATTGCACCCTACGCTCCTCCCACCCACTTCCCTGGCACCCCTGTTGGCAGCTTCCATTATACCCGGTCCTCCGCCGGTGAGTATAGTAAACCCTAACTGTGCTATTTTACCGGATAGTTCACGTGCCTGTTCATAATCAGGATGCCCTTCTTTAAACCGGGCCGATCCAAAAACGGTAACGCATGGGCCAACAAAATGAAGGGCACGTAATCCTTTTATAAATTCAAATAAAACACTTACAGTAAATTTAAATTCCTTCCAGCGGCTTTGAGGTCCTTCTAAAAATTTTATTTCGGGTTTGGTCATAATCTTTCAATTCAAACCAAACTTAACTTATTTTAATTAAAACGAAAACGGGCTCATTTGAAAATCTAAGAAACTACTTCCTTTTCAACCACCACTTCGCCATGATTGATGAGCAGTGCTTTAACAGAATTGGCTGTAATGCTGTGCATATAGGCACTAAGCAATATTTCATTGGCCAATGCTATATCAGCATCCGATTCTATATACACTTTTGGATAGAGGTTAATAGTGGTAAACTCGAGGTGATTATCGTACAGGTTTATCTGCCCGATGGTGCCGCAGGAAATATTGTTAACCACCAGGTTCCTTTTTTCGGCAATGGCCAGGTAGGTTGTAAGGTAACCACCGCTTAATGCACCTAAAAATAAATGTTCGGGCGTCCAGGTATCGGGTACGCCTCCCCTAAAAACCGGTGCAGTGGCAATTTCTATTGCCGTGCTTACATCCTTTGCGGTAAGTTTTCCCTTTCTTCCCACGGTTCTTTTTAAATTAACTTCAAAAAAGTACTGGTTCTTATCGGTTTTATTGATCATGGCAATTTATTTATGTGAAATAAAAAGTGGCATTTTAATATCATGTATTACATCAGTAGCAAAACTCTTTTTAAACATTTGTGAAAACACCGAACGGGAGAATGCACCCATTACGATAAAACTGTTTGGCTTACCTGCCATCCATTCTGCAAAATCCTTTTTGTGTTTCAGGTGCAGTGTCTGAATTTTAAGATCGGGGTAATGCCGTGATAACAATTCCGTAATAAGGCCATAGTCCGGTAAATCATCTTCGTGATCTGTCAATGATAAAAGTGTGGTTTCCTTCCGGGCCAGTTCAGCAAAAACATAGGCAAACTGTTTTATGGCAAATACAGCAGATTCATTTCCATCACAGGCTAACAGCACATGGTCGGGTTCGGTATAATTTTCCGGCACCAGCATCACCGGACATTCCGCTTTTTTTAAAACTTCCTCCAGGTAAAAGTTAGGTTGATTGACTGATACATTTGCATAAAACAACTCACTGCTTACCAACAGTGCGTCGGCAAAACGGGTTTCTTCAATTAAAGAAGACAAAGCCATCAGGTCGGTATCCTTGTGTATCCTGAATTCTATTCCTGCTGTGGTACAGGCATCGGTAAACAAACTGATGTTTTTACTCACCAGCAGATCATCATTATTCCTGGTTAACCATTCCGGCATCAGCGTCATACCCTGCAAACCGGTGTAGGCAAGCAGTTTGGAATAATCAACCGGGCTCAAAAAAATGCCTGCCAGCAATATGTTTGTTTTGGCATTGATACTTTTTGCAAATTCAAAAGCGCCTTTGGGAAAATGTTGGCCATCCAGGGCTATAATTAACTTCTTCATACCATTTAATTTAAAAAGTCATCTTCCAAATTTACTTTCCGGCATGCCTAAATATGCTGATTTAAACTTTTAAAAAAAATGATTGTTGTCATAAAATGTAAAACCACAAAAAGCATGCAGTATAAATAACAATGGCATACCTGTTTTTTATCAGTTTTTTAGTGGATTGTGATTGTAATCATAAAGATGTAATAGCAGAGCTTTTAGATTTATATCATCAAAACTTCACAACTAAAAAACAAAATATGAGAAATAAGTTAAAAAACACACTCGCTGTAACAACATTGTTGATTGCTATGTCCTGTAACAATGGTGAGCAAAGTACTTCAACTGAAGCAACTACCACTACCGACAATTCATCTCCATCCGGCCAATCCGGCGTGCAGGATGATGCCTCTGCAAAAAATGTGGTGCAGGTTGCTATAGGCAGCAAAGACCATACTACATTGGTAACGGCTGTTAAAGCAGCTGAGTTGGTAGACGCACTCAGCAATGCAGGGCCATTTACCGTATTTGCCCCTACCAATGCAGCATTTGAAAAACTACCTGCCGGCACAGTGGAAGGTTTACTAAAGCCTGAAAAAAAAGATGCGCTGACCGATATACTGCAATACCATGTTGCTGTGGGTGTATTTAAAGCAGATATGCTGCAGGATGCACAAACCATAGGCCAGGTAAATGGAGGAAATATTACCATCAGTAAAAAACCAGATGGCATGTATGTGAATGGAACCGCAAAAATCATTGCGTCTATTCCGGCATCAAACGGAATTATACATGTTATTGACGGCGTTTTATTACCACCTGCTGAAAAATAATTTTATTGCAATGAAGATAAAAAGGCATTCCGGTTGGAATGCCTTTTGTTTTGCAGCTTAGAATATCCTGTCTGCCGAGGACGATTCTTTTAAAATTTTGATCTGCATAACGGCAGCAATACTTTTAGCTCTTTGCTTTACAAGGTTTGCTGTTGTACCCTCAAATAACGCATCAACGGTTGTACTGAACAGGTGATTCCACTGCCTGAAATGCTCTTCAGTTAAGGGAAACAGGCGATTCACATGTTTGTGCAGTTCCATCGGGTTGCCGGTGTATGAACCGGTATAAAAAAGCATGTTCTCAAAAAAATCATACATCACGGGTAAATGTTTTTCCCAGTTCACCATGGCTATATCAGAAAAAATAAAGCCGATCTGTTCATCCTGCTTTACTTTACTGTAGAATTCATCCACCAGAATTTCTATATCTTTTCTTGAGGCAATGTCGTTTTTCATAAAACAGTATTTAATGTAACAGTTTATAGATCTGCTGAAATTGCTCATCACTGCAATGCAGTTGCAGCAATGGAAATAATATCCTTTCTTCTTTCCGTATATGTTTTTCCAAAGCAACCCCCAACGTATCCAGGGTGCCTGTAAGATCATTTGCTGTTTTAAGCGAATGAAACAAAACAGTTAATTCCTTATGTTCAGTTTTTATTTCTTTTGTGATGGCAATTAATTCAACATCACCATCCGCTACCAGGTCCAGCATGGCCTCTTCCAGTTCAAAATGCTTTTGAATCGATTTTTGGAACAGCTCCTGCGCATAGGTTGCTTTATCTGCAGGGGTTTCAGGCAGCCCTTTATAAGCGGGTGCATTCTTTTTCAGTAACTGAGCAAGTATCAATGAGGCGTGGTGGTCTCTTGATAATGGTGCTATGGCTTCATGTCTTTTCATTTGTTTATTTTACTGTTGCCGGTCATTCCGAATCCCGATAGCTATCGGGACCGGTTAGTATCAAATCTTTTTATGGCTCAATTCCTCTTTACAGATCTTTGCGATTAAATTTCCTTAACGATAACCAGGCAGGAATCACGATCCAGGTAAATAATACTGCAAAAGATATCAGCAAACCCGTTTGAGCCCCAAAAAAATCTTTAAAAATTGCTCCGGTATACCCCATCAATGCCGATACATCCATTTTTAATAAGATCAATATCCTGCTCAGGTCAATGGGGTTAAAAGCCACAGCGGCAACCATGCTTTTTTCAAGGGGATAATCTGCAAACTGAAAGAGTACAAATAAAACCAGCCCGTCGAAAATAATAGAGAAATACAGCCATAATAAAATAACCACACCAATACCCTTTGCTTTATCCCTGGCCATCACTGCTGCCAGCATAGCGATGGCTACAAATATTACTGATAATAACAGCCCGGTGCCCAACATAATAAATCCTGTTGGGGTAGCCTCATACAATAAGATGGGGATTCCGGCTCCGATAAAAAAAGCAAAGGCCATGGATGCGGCCAGTCCAAAAAACAGGCTGAGCCAGATCGTTTTTCTTTTTAAGGGCTGACTTACCAGCAGTTCTAAAAATTCGGAACTGTTGTATACATAAATGGCCGAAAACAGCATGCTAACCAGCGGCACAATGATGAGAATAATATTCAGCAGGCTGAGTAAACCTTTTGCAGAATTATCTTCCAGGTTAAAAATGGTTATCGAGATCAATAACAGGAAGGCAGTATAAGCCAGCACAATTTTATTGCGCAGGATATCTATGATTACATATTTAATGATCTTCTTCATGTTTTATCCTTTTAGCATTACGTGTGCAATGGCTTTTGATAATTTTGCTTCGCCCGTTTCCTGTTGCAGGCTGGTAATGCTTTTATGAAAACATATCCTTCCGTCCTGCATGTAAATTACCTGCGATATCAGGTCATCCAGCTCACTCAAAATATGAGAGGTAATTAGAACCAGTTTGCCTGTATTTTTTTCGGTTAGGATCTTCTCTTTCAGTATTTCAGACGATACCGGGTCAAGCCCCGCAGTAGGTTCATCCATTATCAGCACGTCGGGATCAAAAAGAAAAGCCAGCGCTGCGCTTACCTTTTGGCGGGTACCGCCAGATAAAGTGCTCATTCGTTTTTTTAAAATATCCCTCAATCCAAACTGACTGATCAGTTCTTCATCCAGGTTTTCATTTTTATATCCCCGGATGTCTTTCATCATATCCAGCACCTGGCCAATCGTCATGTTCTCGGGATAACGCCCTATCTGCGGCATATAACCGATCTGTGCCCGGTATTTCCAATCGTGCCGGATGTTATTGCCGTTAAAAGTTATAAAGCCGCTGTCACAAACAACCATACCCAGTATGCTTTTTATCAGCGTTGTTTTACCACAACCGTTGGGACCAATCAATGCAATACACTCGCCTTTTATGCAGGTAACAGACACATCGTCCAGTGCCTTTAATTTGCCAAACTTTTTTGATACATTGCTTGCGATGATCATAATGGTAGTGGTTTCATCAGTGGATGTTCATCTTTTAAATTTTCCGGTGTTAGTGATGGCAGAATCTTTTCCGTTTTATCCAGTAAAGAAGTCATCAGGCTCCTGAACAGTATCATAGCCGGCGGATTCTGTTCAATGATCATGGCATACAAACTAACCGGCCTAAAAGGGATATCACCCAGCTTATCCCGGTTAAGATCGTAGCCTTCATATTTATCCCAGTAATTATTGTTGAAGCTGTTTAAAACCAGGCTGCCATTGGTTCCTACATCAAATGTATTTCCCTTTAAAGTTATTTTTTACAACGGTAACCTCCATGCAGCTGGCCTGTATCTTCATGGCCCAGCCATTGGCTTCAAAAACATTTTTTTCCACCTGTATGCGACTTGCTCCTTCCATAAAAATACCGGCAGTATTTTTTATAAAATGATTCGTCTCAATGTAGCTGTCGCTGATCTCTTTCAACAGCAACCCATAAGCTCCATCACCCCAGTTCTCTTCAAAATAATTGTGTATCATTTTACATGATTGGAAAACATAACAGCAACGCCTGCCCCGTTATTTTTAAAAACATTGCTGATGTAGGCATCGTTATTGCTGAACATAAAATGCAAACCATAGCGCAAATTTTTTCTGAAACATTGCGCCAGATGATGGAGTTGGTTACAAATTCAAAATAAATCCCATCGCGGTGGCCGGTTATATTGTTTGCTATAATCCGCATGCTGTCGGCCTTCCAGCAATGAATACCATTACCACTTTGCTGCTCTTCTTTGCTAAAAGATACCAGTGTATTTTTTTCAATAGTGCAATTGATACCATGCTGGATATAAATACCAAAGAAAGTATCTTCCAGTTTATTATTCCGTATCACCACATCCCGGCCATTGTAAATTTTAATGCCGGCATAGTCTTCTATACTTGAAACACCGGAGTGAACAATTTTAAAGCCATCAACCAAAACCCCGTTTGCTTTAATGGAGATGATCTCATATTTATTATCCCCATCCAGCACAGGATGATTGATACCGATGAGGAATAATGTTTTATTAATGATGATATTTTTCTCATGATACTGCCCGGCTTCAACTAAAACAGTGTCTCCATCTGCAGCAAAAAATAATCCCTGCTGAATGGTTTTAAATTTTTGTTGTTTTCCTATGCGGATGGTTTTTGCATGCAGACTGTTTACAAATAAAACAAGCACTGATATGTAAATTATTTTTTTCAAGGCTTAATTAGATCGTTCCATGTAAGTGTATTTCCCGGAAAGCGCTTTTGAACGGTTATTAAACTATCGGTATTATCAAATGCCGCTACATTGCCTCCCATTGGGCTTCTTAAGGCTTCGCTTTTAAAAAGCAGCGCTGTATTTACCTTAATCAACTGGTGGGCACCGGCATAATTGGTCAGGTAATAATCTTTAACATTGCCGGGGTCAGTATCTTTTGTTTTAAGGTAAGATAAAAGGCAGTGTACATCATCAAACTTATAGACTTTACCTTTCTTAGTTACCAGTTCTGCTCCAAACCGTACATCGCTAATGGTCATTTTACAGAAATAACAATTATCAATTCCGGTTTTAATTGGTTCTGGTCCTGCTGTGCAGGATGACAGGCTCATCATACATAAAAATACTGCTGCAGCTGATGTTAATTTTGCTGTATGCATATTTTTCCGGCTGCTTCTCCACACCATAAAAGTACAAAAAACCAATAGGGCGCCGGCACCAACAAAAATCCATCCACCAATATCAGGCATGGAATATGCTCCAAAATTCAACAATTGTTTAAAGCCAATCAATGGTGGCTGATACGCCATCCCCGGAACAATGATAGCAGCATTGGGGTCTAAGTTATGGCCATAATTATATTCCCATCTCCAGAAATCGTACATGGCTAAAATACCAAAGCTTACAAATAATATTGCCAGCAAATACAATAATTTTCTTTTAGCCACCAGGCCCGCAACAATAAAAAATAATGCAAAAAAACCAATGATATAAGGTAACAGCGTAAACTCTATAAAATCTTCTGTGTGCAATGTCTTCATACCAATATAATGGTTTAACCCGTTAATGATATCTACATTCCCTCCTAATTTATCAGGATAAATCAGCAACATCAACCCTTCGGGATATTGTGGAGCCACCAGATCAATGCGCCACATGGGTACAAATAATACTACTATTAAAGCAAGTCCGCAAATTACCAGTAAGAATCTTATCCACAGTTTCAGCTTATCGTTCTTCATATTCTCTTTTTCAGATTCAAAAAGGAGCAGGCTCTAATCAAGCCTGCTCCTTTCTCTCACAAAATCATTTCTTTTTTGCAGTATCAGAAACCGCATAATTTTTACCTGTACTGAACAACAGAGGCGTATTGCTTCCGGCAGGTGAAACCCTGATGTAGCCTGTCATTTCCTGGTGCAAGGCACTACAAAAATCGGTACAATACATAGGGAATATACCAACCCTGCTTGGCAACCATTTTAAGGTTTGTGTTTCGCCTGGCATAATCAATAATTCGGCATTATCTGCACCTTTAACAGCAAATCCATGCGGCACATCCCAATCCTGCTCCAGGTTAGTGACATGGAAATACACTTCATCGCCCATTTTTATTCCTTCAATATTATCGGGAGTAAGGTGAGAGCGGATGGCGGTCATATACACATGAACTTTGTTTCCTTCCCTAACCACTTTTGTTGCTCCTTCTCCATTAGCAAAATAAGGGTTCTTATTTTCTTCCATTTTAAAGAATTTCTGCGAATTCTTTTTTATGAGATCTGCCGGCACTATCTGGGCATAATGCGGTTCTCCAATTATGGGAAATCAAGTATCAGCTGCATTTTATCTCCGCTGATATCATACAATTGAGCACTTTGAGACAGTTCAGGCCCGGTTGGCAGATACCTGTCTTTGGTTATTTTATTATAGGCAACCAGGTATTTTCCATTGGGTGTTTTGGTATCGCCATGGGCAACAGTTAAGTGACCCACTGAATAATATGTTGGAACCCTGTCTACCACTTTCAGATCTTTTATATTCCATTTTACAATTTCTGATGATACAAACATAGAAGTATAAGCATTACCTTTGTTATCAAACTCTGTATGTAAAGGGCCCAGGCCGGGTTTCTTCACTTCGCCATACAAAACTGATTCGTATTTTAAAATAGGAACTCCATCAAATTCGCCAATAAAATCTTTAGCTGCAATGGCTTTTGTAATTTATCAAAACTAAAAACGGGAATTAATGCAGCTAATTTTCCGCTACCTACAATGTATTCGCCTGTAGGGCTTACATCACAACCATGCGGTGATTTGGGGCAAGGAAAAAAGTAACAGATGTCTTTCAAATCTTTAGCATCCAATACGGTAACTTCTGTTTTTTATTTGGATGTTGCAGAATGGGTAATATCGCTGTAACCTGTTGGAGCATATTTCACAGCTTGCTTTCTGCCTTTACCGGCTTTAATATATTCTTCTGCTTTCTTCCAGTTTACAGCCATAATAAAATCCTTATCCTTTTGCGAAGCATTAACTTCCAGCAAGGTGTTGGCCTGTTCTGTATTATACATCGAGAAGAAAAACCAGCCGTGTGATACGCCTTTTCCGGCACGGCTTAAATCAAAATTAACGCCGGGGCATTGTATCTGAAATGCGATATCCATTTTACCATCTTCCTTGGCAACACTGATAAAACTTAAAGTGCCTTTAAAATTTTGTTTGTAGGTATTGATGGGCACATCGCCATTTTTATCATCGGGCGGCACACTAAAACGGGTACCGGCCACCACATATTCTGTATTTTCTGTAATAAACGGAGATGAGTGATTACCGCCGCTGTTGGGCAATTCAATGATCTCTGCAGTACGGAAAGTTTTAAGATCGATCCTGGCCACACGTGGTGTATTATTGGCATTACCAAATACCCAACGTCCGTCATATTCACCATTTGTTTTTGAAACCTGCACGTGGTGCAGATCATCCCAGGGTACAAAACCATGCGATGTGTTCAGCATGGGTTTTGTTTCTTCGCTATAGCCCCAGCCTTTTTCAGGGTCAACAGAAAAAACCGGGATCACACGCAACAAACGGCCGGATGGCAAACCGTACGTACTCATTTGTCCGCTAAAGCCGCCCGAAACAAAATTATAAAACTCATCGTATTTACCGGGTGCTACATACACTTTGGATGCTGCATCGGAGCTTACTGCCGAGCCTGCATTTTTAGGTTTACAGGCATAAAAGCCCGGTAATAAACTGAATGCGAAAACAGTTATTACTAGTAGTTTATAATTTTTCATGTTTGTTAGTTTATATGTTGAAGGTTCGTTTTATTTTATACCATCATTCTTACGCATAAATTCATACAATGCCCTTGCATCATCATCAGCAATATTCTGATTGGGCATACGCACCAGGCAAATTTCCAGTTGTGCCTGCGCCTTAGGATCCTTGTTCAGCATAGCATCCGTATTGGTTGTAAAATTCATGATCCATGGTGCAGAATGGCGGTCGGTAACACCTAACCAACCCGGACCTACCAGTTTTTCGCTGGTTAGTTTATGGCAACTCACGCATTTTACATTGTATACTTTTTCGCCGGCGGCTGCCATGGTTGCATCTAATTTTTCACCAACTGCAACTTCCGTAAATTTTCCTTCGCCTCTTTCAGGATCGTAAGAAGGGTTACCGTTTTCAGTTTTTGCAGGTTCAGATCCCGGGCTTTCTGAAGTGGCAGAACTTTTTTCAGAATTTCCTCCACAAGCTGCTATGAATGCGCCCATAAACAAAATGATTGCGAATTTTTTCATGTTTTTAATTTTTTGATTTATAATTTGATTACACAAGATTAGCTTCCTGTCCATTATTATTTTATGCGTTGAATCATATCTTTTAACAAACAATTTAAAATCCCGCAAATACTTTCAAAATACCCACACTATGGGTACTTTAAAGAATAAAGGGGTACATTTGAAATCATCATGATTTAAATCATAACCCGTTCTGTTTAACCTCATCGGACTTCATATATATTAAGGCGTTTTTTGCTTTACAGAAACTATTTTTTATGCAAATAAATATCGACATTTTACTGGCCTGGGGAGCGGCTTACAAAAAAGTAGCTGCAGGAGAAATAATTTTTCATGAAGGCACGGAATCTTCTTTTTACTATCAACTGGTTTCGGGCAAGGTAAGGTGGGTTAATATAAACGACCAAGGCAAAGAATTCATACAAACTATTATTGAGCCGGAAGAATGCTTTGGAGAATTTCCGCTGTTTGATGATGAACCTTTTGCTGCCAGCGCCATCGCTGATGAAGATTCTGTTATCATACGCTTACACCGTTCTTCTTTTCATCAACTGTTAAGAGAAAATCCGGAGCTACATTTTGAGTTCACCCGTTTACTTACACAAAGGCTGCGGTTTAAATTTTTAATTTTGAAAGAACTGGCTAATCACAATCCGGAGGGCAGCATATCTACCCTGCTTAATTATTTTAAGCAAACACAAAAAAACATCTGCACCAAATGTAACCGGTTAAAACTTACCCGCCAGCAAATAGCCGATATGACCGGGTTGCGGGTTGAAACAGTGATCCGCACTATGAAATTCATGCAATCAAAAGGCGATCTGCAGATCACAAAGGGTAAGGTTTACTGTTGAATGCGTTGTGCTGCTTAGCTCATTTTTATCATTTGTTGTAAAAAGACCAGGAGGTTATTAGCTGAGCAGTATGATTTGAATCATACTATCTTTCTTAATTGCTTGATTTCTTTGTATCAAACGTTCTTATGGTATTTCCGCTGTTCCGCTGGCTAAAAATCTCATTGATTAATTTATTGATCGTTGCTACGCTGGGCTTTGTACTGAGGTATAAGATATTGTACCCGCTTCCTTTTATAGATCAAAAGCATTTGTTGCACGGCCATGCTCATTTTGCATTTGCAGGATGGATAACGCAGGCCATCATGGCACTGCTTGTTGCTTACCTGGTAAAACAACAGGGTAATTATAACTACAAAAAATACACCTGGCTTTTATATGCCAATCTCATAACGGCTTATGGCATGTTGATCGCATTCCCTATAGAAGGTTACGGATTATTTTCCATCATCTTTTCTACAGCATCTATCATTGTTTCTTACTTTTTTGCTTATTATTACTGGCGTGATCTGAACAGGCTGGCTTTTAAAAGCACCGCAAATTCCTGGTTTAAAGCGGCGGTATTATTCAATGCACTGTCTTCGCTGGGAGCGTTTGCCTTAACCATCATGATGGTTGCAAAAGTCATTCATCAAAACTGGTACCTGGCAGCCGAATATTTTTACCTGCATTTTCAATATAATGGCTGGTTCTTCTTTGCCTGCATGGGTTTATTTACGGCATTTGTAAGCCGGCATACCAATACCGAAAACATACTCACCAAAATATTCAGGCTTTTTGCATTCGCCATTGTGCCTGCCTATTTTCTGTCGGCTTTATGGATGGATATTCCGCTTTGGGTGTATATTTTGGTTATACTGGCTGCCATTGCACAGGTAGCTGGCTGGTGGTGGCTTGTAAAATTGATACAAAAAAACTGGGCACTGCTAAAACCAAAATTTTCGACTGTTTCAAAATATATACTTGCCTGTTCAGCCGTTGCACTTACTGCAAAGCTTCTTTTACAACTGGGGTCTACCATCCCTTCTTTAAGCGATCTGGCCTTTGGTTTCAGGCCCATTGTAATTGGTTACCTGCACCTGGTTTTACTGGGTGTTATCACATTATTTTTATTGGGCTGCATGTTTGCCGAAGCCTATTTTTATTTAAATAAATGGTCGGTAAGAGGTGTTTATATTTTTGCCGTTGCAGTGATTATCAATGAAATTTTACTGATGACACAAGGCGTTGCAGCCATTACCTACACAGCCATTCCATTTATTAATGAGCTATTGCTTGTTGCTGCATTCCTTTTATTTTCAGGTGCATTGCTTATTTCCATAACAAAAATAAATAGTTTACAAAAGTGATTTCAATCACAGTATGTCATTTTTTACAGTACCAACTTTGTACAAATTATAAAATATGACAAACATAGCAGAACAAACACTCGCAACCATTGTAACCAACAACCACTTTACAGTTCCTGTACTTGAAAAATACGATCTTGATTTTTGCTGCAAAGGCAAAAGAACACTGGCAGATGCCTGTACAGAAAAAGGAATTTCAATTGAAGCCATTAGCGAAGAGCTGGAAAGATCTTCATTAACACCCACCACAAAAATGCCCTTTACCGAAATGACAGCTGAACAGTTGATCAGTTACATCCTCATTCATCATCATTTTTATGTAAAACAATCCATGCCAACCATCATCGGGCATTTAGAGAAAGTGGCAGCAAAACACGGCAGTCGTTTTCCTTATATGGTAGAAGTGCTCAGTTTATTCAGGGAAATAAATGAAGAAATGACCATGCACATGCACAAGGAAGAAGTAATTCTTTTTCCAAGAATTAAAGAAATAATAGCGCTGCAGGAGGCTCATCAGCAAAGCAAACTGGTTCCCGGTTACATTACGGCGCCCATACAGGTTATGGAACTGGAGCATGAGCATGCAGGAGATGTTTTGTATAAGATCAGGTCTTTAACAAACAACTATACCCCGCCGGCAGAAGCTTGTACAACGTTCCAGGTTAGCCTTGCAGAATTAAAAGAATTTGAAGAAGACCTGCACAGGCATGTACACCTGGAAAACAATTTATTGTTTCCGCTGGCAGAAAAAATGTTAACCAATCAAATCCATCTCAATTAATAATGCCCGCTTTATATGCCAATAGCCATTTATTGATTTAAAAAGAATGATTTTATTTTATGATCCGGGAAAATGCTTCCCGGATTTTATTTTGTAAAATGATTGAAACATGTATCATTTTAAAGGCTGACATGCATCATATAAATCAACCGGCAGTACTTTTACATTTGCTTCATGCAACTTTGGAAAAATATCATCAGCCGCCCTTCTTAATTATTCCTCTCCCCTTTTTTCTGTATCCACTGCATCTCTTCATTTCATTATTTTAAATACATATTGTATGCAAACCATTATAGAACCGTTCCGGATAAAATCTGTTGAACCCATTTACTTTAATACAGCAGCAGAAAGAAAAATAATTTTAGAAAAAGCATTTTACAATCCCTTTCTTATACATTCCAATGATGTACTGATAGACCTGCTTACAGACAGCGGCACCAGCGCCATGAGCAGCAACCAGTGGGCGGGCATCATGCAAGGCGATGAGTCTTATGCAGGCAGCCCCAGCTTTTTTCGTTTTGAAAAAACAATACAGGATATTACCGGCATGCCCATTGTAATACCCGCCCACCAGGGCAGGGCTGCTGAAAAGATACTGTTCAGCATTTTAGGCGGACCCGGAAAATATATAGTAAGTAATACTTTGTTTGATACCACCAGGGCCAATATAGAATTTTCAGGTGCCACAGGTGTTGACTTAATCTGCGAAGCAGGTAAACACCCAACTGTACCGGCACCTTTTAAAGGAAATATGGATGTGGATGCTTTACAAAAATATATTGCAGAAAAAGGTGCTGCCAATATTCCCATATGCATGATCACCGTTACCAATAATTCCGGTGGTGGCCAGCCGGTAAGTATGCAAAATATAAAAGACGTAAAAAAGATCTGCGTAGCAAACAATATTCCCTTGTTTATTGATGCCTGCCGTTTTGCAGAGAATGCCTGGTTTATTAAACTGCGTGAAGCTGGTTATGCAGATAAAACGATTCCTGAAATTGTTAAAGAACTTTTTTCTTATGCTGATGGCTGCACCATGAGCGCCAAGAAAGATGCTTTTGCTAACATTGGCGGTTTTTTGGCCATGCATGATGAAGCACTTGCAAAACAATGTAGAAACCTGTTGATCATGACCGAAGGTTTTCCAACTTATGGAGGCTTGGCGGGCAGAGACCTGGAAGCCATTGCCATTGGTTTAACTGAAGTGATGGACGAACATTATCTGCAATACCGCATACGCAGTATTGAATACCTCACCAATAAATTAATTGCTGCCGGTGTGCCGGTAATGCAGCCTGCTGGCGGCCATGCTGTATACCTTGTTGCTGATGAGTTTTTGCCGCATATACCGGTTGATCAATATCCGGGCCAGGCCCTGGTTGGCGCCTTGTACGAGCATGGCGGCATACGCAGTGTGGAGATTGGCTCACTGATGTTTGGTAAGTATGATGAAGGTGGAAAACTGATTCCTGCTGCATTAGAACTGGTTCGACTGGCCATTCCCCGCAGGGTGTACACACAAAGCCATATTGATTATGTGGCAGAAGTAATTATTGAAGTTTTTAATAATCGCAATAAAATAAAAGGGCTATTTATTGTTGAAGAAGCACCCACACTCAGGCATTTTACAGCGAAGCTACAATCCGTAAGTTAATGCTTCTCCGGTATCCGCTTTAAAGTCTCCAGTAAATATGGCCAGTATTTTTGTACCGAACTGATCTGCACTTTTTCATCCGGAGAATGTGCACCTCTTATATTTGGGCCAAATGATATCATTTGCATATCGGGATAATTGGTACCCAGGATACCGCATTCCAACCCGGCATGTACTGCATTCACATGAGCTTCTGCCTTGAACATTTCTTTATACAATTCACTCATCAGTTTTACAATGGGCGCTTCGGGCTTTGGTGCCCAGCCGGGATACGAACCACCAAAAGATGGTGTAGCGCCAGCCAGTTCAAAATTATAACAGATGGTTTTTGCAAGATCCATTTTCTCACTGTTAACCGAACTGCGTGTTAAACAGAGAATGTTAATTTCTTCATCCTTTATCAGCACCCTGGCCAGGTTATTGGAGGTCTGTACCAATCCATTGATGGCCGGGCTCATCCTGTAAATACCATTGGGGCATGCAGCAATCGTTCTTAAAATATTAAATTGAAATACAGCATCTAAAACAGTTTCGGGTGTAACAATGGTTTCTATACTGATGCTTAGATTCGGATCTGTACTTTGATATTCGTTTTTAATAACTTCAGCCTCCCGGTTTATGAGTGCAGTAAGATCTTCACGCTCACCTGCATGTATGGCTATTTCTGCAAACGCCTCCCTTGGAATGGCATTTCGCAATCCACCACCGTCTATTGTTTTTATCCTTGGTTCAAATTTTTCGGCAGCGCTTAATAAAACGCGGGCTATTAATTTATTGGCGTTGGCCCTACCCTTGTAAATATCCATACCGGAATGGCCACCTGTTAATCCTTTAACTGTTATCCGAAAACCAATAGCATCAGGATCCACTTTTTCGGTTTTATAATTTCCGCCAATAGTAACATCAATACCACCGGCACAGCCAATGGTTAATTCATCATCATCTTCTGTATCTAAATTCAATAAAATTCCGGCATCCAGTAATCCGCCTTTTAATCCCAGGGCTCCGGTCATACCGGTTTCTTCATCTATGGTAAACAGTGCTTCCAGGGCGGGGTGTGGAATATCATTAGCTGCAAGCAACGTCATGATAGAAGCCACGCCTATCCCGTTATCTGCACCCAGTGTGGTGCCTTTTGCTTTTACCCAATCATCCTCAACAAACATAATTATACCCTGGGTTGCAAAATCAAAATCTGTATCAGCATTTTTTTGATGTACCATATCCAGGTGGCTTTGTAAACAAACAGTCTGTTTATTTTCCATACCGGGTGTTGCCGGTTTTTTAATGATCACATTACCTATATCATCTTTGGTTGTTGGCAGGTTTAGTTTACTTCCAAAATCAATCATAAACTGTATTACCGCTTCTTCTTTTTTCGACGCCCTTGGTATTGCATTGAGTAAAGCAAAATTTTGCCACAATTCAGCCGGTTTTAGTTCTTTCAAATTTGTATGCATGTGCTTTATTGTTTAGAACTGCTAAATTAAACCAAACAGCGTGACTATCACTCAGAATTTTTCAATAAAAAAAACGCTTCAGTTACCTGAAACGCTTTTTTCATAAATTATAATTCTAAAACTCTAAACTTATTGCTTTGATTCTGTATTCTCTTTTACCTTGGTACCACCTCTGTGTGTAGAAGCAATAGATGCATACCTGATTTTAAGGCCGGCAATTTTTAAATTGTCAGCTGTTTTCAGATCTTTTTCAACTTCATTTTTACGGGTATCCAGCGCTTCGTAAAGCACATTGATCTCATCCCAGTCTTCCCTGGTATAATTGTTTTTGCTATCAGCAACAGCATCTACAAAGTTTTGATAAATGCTGAGGATATTAGCACCGGTAACAAAATTAAATTGCATATCATCACCAATCTTACCTTCACCAAATAACCTGTCTCTTAAAACTTTTCTGAAGTTAGGAGAAGTACCGGCAGTGGCTGCATTCAATTTTGCAGTTGCTTCATTTTCTTTAATTGTAAATTCATACTTTGCTTTTAAAGCCGCGTATCTTGCTTTACTAGCCTCAGCAGCAGCTTTTTCTTCTGCTGTAAGTGCAGCCAGATTTTTTTCAGCCCTTAGGGCCCTTTCCTGGTAGCCATTATCAATAGCAGTCCAGTTTTCAACAGTATACACAGGTGTAGCATTTTCAACTGAATCTACATACATGTTCAGCATTTCTGCATCCTGCTTTGCTTCTTTGTTTTCGTTATTACATGCCGTAAACCCAACAGATAAGATGGCGGCTGCAATCAATAATTTTGTCTTTGTCATTTTTGTTTTTTTATTTAACCCGGTAAGGCAACATCCATGCCACGATGCCTGCAGGTAATTGTTATAAGTAGTTTTGTAATTGCATGTTTAAATAATTTCTACATGCAAAAGTATTTTGTATCGGGGGTTGAAGCATTACACTTTTCAAAGCAATTGTTACATCATTCACACATTCATGTAGTTAACCCTTTAATAGTTTTACCTTGTTCAAAATATAATTATGGAAAAGCGGATACTGGGTATTATTTTATCACTGCTGGGCATTGCAGGCCTTATTTATGCAGGCGTACATTTTATGAATGGCGGAGAAGGCACCAGAAATATAAAAGCCATTATTTTTAGCGGCGTACTGGGTGGTATTTTCTTTTTTGCAGGCATTGGTTTGATAAGAAATACAAAGGACAAGGCAACCTGATAGAAATCCCCTTTTTATAACTGCCCATCTGACCTGATTACCTTGATTGGATTTACAAACATTTACCAGCTTTATTCGGTACCTTGTTGTGATTTCACCTATACTTATTTACTCCTTCCGGATAGGCTCATGATATTGATAGCCGCTACCTGACCGCTTTTTATTTAATAAGAAAATGCTGGCCGATGTGTGAATTGTGCAAGTTTTTATAATAGTTGTGTAATAATTGTGCTTTAAAGCATGTGAACTTTGTAAATAAACTATAAAACCCATTGAAATTACATATTAAATATATGGTGAGCAACCGCTGTAAGATGGCGGTTAAAGAAGAGCTTAAAAAACTGGGGCTTCACTTTATTGTTGTAGAATTGGGCGAAGTGGAAATCATGGAGAAAATATCTGCTGACCAGCGGGTGCTTTTGCAGGAAGGCTTACTCAACTCCGGGCTTGAATTAATGGACGACCGCCGTTCGGTGCTTATTGAAAGAATAAAAAATGTGATCATCGAAATGGTTCATCACTCTGATGAAGAGATCAGGGTGAATTTTTCGCATTACTTAAGTGAAAAACTAAACCATGATTATACTTACCTGGCCAATTTATTTTCGGAAGTACAGGGCACCACCATCGAACAATTCATCATTGCCCATAAAATAGAGCGCATTAAAGAACTGATCATTTACGGTGAACACAACATTACAGAAATTGCCTGGAAGATGAATTACAGCAGTGTGGCCCATTTAAGCAACCAGTTTAAAAAAATGACCGGCCTTACCCCTACCCACTTTAAAAAGTTAAAAGATAAAAGAAGAAGCCCTATAGAAGAGATCGGGAACCCGGATCCGCAAATCAGTTAAACCAGTTTTAACAAAGGCCATGAAATATATATCAGAAAAAAAAATAACCCTGTTTTACTATTTAGCTGCCTCCCTTTTACTGGCTGTGCTGGTACTTTTTTATGTTAACAGCCAAAAGGTGAAATCTACCAGTTTACTGGCAGAACATACACAACAGGTGCTCACCAGAAGCGCTGACGTATTGTTAGACGCGCTTAATATTGAAACGGGTGTAAGGGGATATTTATTGACAGCAAATGCAGATTTTTTAGGCTATTATAATAATTCTATAACTAAGATCAGCAACAACCTCACTTTTCTTAAAGCGCTTACTAATGATAATATAAGGCAAACTATCCGTATAGATTCTTTGAAAATTTTGATAGATGCCCGTTTACTGTTGGCAGATAAAATAATTGAAACGAGGAAAACCAATGAATTAAACAAAATTGCAGTAATACCCCTTCTTGAGGAAGGAAAAGCCATAAGCGATAAAATCAGGCAAATGATTACAATTATTAACCTGGAAGAAACTGAATTACTGGAGCAAAACAAAATTAAAAATGAGACCGTAAACAGAAATACAAATTTAATATTTTTATTGCAGTTGTTATTAATAGCGGGCATTTTTACACTTTTAATTATCATCAGAAAAGAACAAAAAAAGAGGAATACTGATTTAGAAAATATATCAGCAACTCAAAAATCTGCTTCACAATATGCACGAAGTTTAATTGAAGCCAGTTTAGATCCATTGGTTACCATCAGTGCCGAAGGAAAAATAACAGATGTGAACGAAGCTTCGGTAATTGTTACGGGCATACTGCGCGAAAAACTTATTGGCACCGATTTTACCAATTATTTTACCGACCCTGTAAAAGCCAGGAAGGGTTATCAGCAGGTTTTTGAAAATGGTTTTGTATCAGACTATCCACTTACTATTAAAAGCAAAAACGGTAAATTAACCGATGTATTATACAATGCATCTCTTTATAAAAACAGCCATGGTGTAGTATTGGGTGTATTTGCTGCCGCAAGAGATGTAACTGAACAGAAATGGGTACAGGATTTACGGATAGCAAATAAAGAACTGGCTTTTCAAAATGATGAAAAAGAAAAAAGGGCTGCAGAACTGGCTATTGCCAACAAAGAACTGGCCTTTCAAAACATAGTAAAAGAAAACAGAGCTGCAGAGCTGGTTATCGCCAATAAAGAAATGGCCTTTCAAAACGAAGAAAAGGAAAAAAGGGCCGCCGAGCTGGCAATTGCCAATAAAGAACTGGCATTTCAAAACAAAGAAAAAGAAAAGAAAGCAGGTGAATTGATCATTGCAGATAAAGAACTGGAATATCAGAACAAAGAAAAAGAAAAACAGCTTATCGTAAATAAAGAACTGGAAGCATTCAGTTATTCAGCAAAATTAGCCAGTCAATACTCACTCAGTCTGATCGAAGCCAGCCGTGATCCCTTATTTACCATTAGCCCGGCCGGAAAAATAACTGATCTGAACAATGCGTCTGTTAAAGTAACGGGGCTGGAACGTGAGCAACTGATAGGATCTGATTTTTTTGATTATTTCACAGATCCGGATGCTGCACGTAAAGGTTATGAAGAAGTGTTTTCAAAAGGATTTGTAACAGATTACCCGTTAACGATAAAAGATGGCGAACTTACCGATGTATTATTTAACGGATCGGTTTATAAAGATGATAAAGGAAACGAGATTGGTGCAGTGATGGTAGCCAGGGACATAACTGTTCAAAAAAGAATATCAAAAGAATTAAATGAAGCCATTATTTTCGCTGAACTGGCCACAGGCCTTGCTGAGGACGCGAAAATTAAAGCAGAAACTGCAACCAAAGTTGCAGAAGATGCAGTAAAAGCAAAGCAGCAGTTTCTGAGTAACATGAGCCACGAGATACGTACTCCCATGAATGCCATCATTGGCTTTACCAAAGTGGTATTGAAAACCGAACTAAATGTAAAGCAACGGGAGTATTTAAATGCCATAAAACAAAGTGGCAACTCCCTGATCGTACTGATTAATGATATACTCGACCTTGCAAAAGTAGATGCAGGTAAAATGACATTTGAAAAGATTCCGTTTAAACTGGAGTCCTCGATCTCTTCTATGATCCATTTGTTTGAAACAAAGATTGAAGAAAAGAATTTAAAACTGGTTAAAGAATTTGATCCCAAAATACCCCCTGTTTTATTAGGCGACCCGGTAAGGCTGCACCAGATCATTTTAAACCTTTTAAGCAATGCTGTAAAATTTACCAATAAAGGAAATATTTCCATCACCATTCGCCTACTGGAAGAGGATGATGAGCAGGTAAAAATTGAATTTGCTGTATCAGATACCGGTATAGGGATCTCTGAAGCTAAAATTGAAAAGATATTTGAAAACTTTCAACAGGCATCCAGCGGTACTGCCCGGTTGTATGGCGGTACCGGTTTGGGGCTTGCTATTGCTAAACAATTGGTAGAGGCACAGCATGGAACTATTGACGTGGAAAGCACCCTTGACCTGGGCTCTACATTCCGGTTTATCTTAAGCTTCAAAAAAACAAATGAATCAGCAGAATCTGATACTGAATTAATTGACCTGGATACAGAACTAAAACACATAAAAATACTGGTAGTGGAAGATATGGCACTGAACCAGTTGTTGATGAAAACACTGCTGGATGATTTTGGATTTGAACGGGACATTGCAGCAAATGGCAGAATAGCCATTGAAAAAATGAAAGAGAAAGATTATGATATTATTTTGATGGACCTGCAAATGCCTGAAATGAACGGTTTTGAAGCTACCGAATATATACGCAACATCATGAAATCAACTATTCCCATTATAGCTTTAACTGCAGATGTAACTACTGTTGACCTGGCAAAATGCAAAGCAGTAGGCATGAATGATTATATAGCAAAACCGGTTGATGAAAGGGTATTGTACAGTAAAATTATCGGGCTGGTAAAAAAACCGATTCCAAAAATATATAACCTGGCTAAAGTAAATGAAAACCTCAATACTACAACTTTAAAATGTACCGACCTGGCCTATTTGATCGGCATTACAAAAAACGACCCCGCTTTAATGATGGAAATGATAAGTATTTACCTGCAACAGACTCCTATACTTGTAGAAACCCTGAAACAGGGCCTGCTGGAAAAAGACTGGGATACCATGCATGCAGCTGCACATAAAATGGTGCCTTCATTTGCCATCATGGGTATAAGCCCCGATTTTGAAGTAATTGCAAAAAAAGTGCAGGCTTATGCCGGTGCCATATCAAAACACAATGGTATAGACGGGCTGGTGCAGCAGCTTGAAAACATTTGTGTGCAGTCATGCATTGAATTAGAAGAAGAATACAGTACACTAAAATATACCAACTCATGAAGAACGGAAATAAGATCAGGCTTTTTTTGGTTGATGATGATGCCTTGTTTTTAAAATCGCTGGAAATAGAATTTTTGCAGCATGCTGATTTTACCATTGAAACATTTGCAACCGGGGAACTCTGTTTACAGCACATGTCTAACAGCCCTGATGTGATCATTTTAGATTACCACCTGGACGGTATTGACAAACAAGCAATGAACGGTTTGCAAACCCTGGATAAAATAAAAAGCTACAATTCAGACATCCCCGTTGTAATGCTTTCATCACAGGACAGTATTGACATAGCTGTAAACTGTATGCATCACCGGGCATTTGATTATGTGGTAAAAAGTGAAACCTCATTTTTGCGCCTGCAGAAAATAATCACAACTATTTTCAGTTATAAAAAATGGAAAAAGAGTTAAACTGGTACATGGAAAGGATGTGATTGTTTTTGGGTCTTCCCCAATAAATACCTCCGCCCATTATAAAAACAGATTGTGACTACAGAATTAAAACTGTGAATTATACAAGTTTTAACGAATGTTATGTAATAGCTGTTTGCAATTAGCTGTGCAACTTTGTATATCAAAACAAAACCTATCAGCCATGCCGGTTTCTGTAACAAATAAATCAAGCACAAACTACGAATTGCCACGTACTGCAGCACCCGTTAAAGTATGCAACCTGAAATACCAGAACAGCATAACAAGGGGTAATAAAGCAACTGCCGATAATTTGGTAAAAATCTTCTTTACAGAAATAAATGAAGAACTGGCACATCTGCAGATTGCAATTGAAGAATCAAACTATCACGCCATCAGTAATATTGCCCATAAAATGAAATCGGCTTTTGCCATTCTTGGTATTACCGAACTAACTGCTGTAATAAATGAAATGGAACATCTCAGTACCATGTCTTCATCTATCGAAATTATTAACCAGCTTACACAGCAGATTCATTTTCGTTTTACCCAGGCAAAGGTTGAAATGAAGTATTACTGATCATAGCATTACTAAATCACATTAATGTTAAAAGATCACTTCTTGCCAATACAAAGTGATTTAATAAAATACTAAACATTATATAACCTTGTTAATATCTCTAAAAAATATTTTCGTTAATGCAGGTCATGTTACCTTATTTACCGGCAGGTTCTTCAAAGAAGTACTAAGGCCTCCTTTTGAAATAAAAGAATTTCTCAGGCAATGTTATATTATCGGCTATAAATCTTTACCACTGGTTGCTATCACCGGTTTCATTATGGGGCTTGTACTAACATTGCAGTCTCGCCCTACCCTTGCGGAGTTTGGTGCAGAATCGTGGTTACCGGGTATGGTTGCATTATCCTTAATAAGAGAAATAGCACCGGTTATCACTGCATTGATCTGTGCAGGAAAAATTGCTTCGGGCATTGGTGCCGAACTGGGTTCTATGAAAGTTACCGAACAGATCGATGCCATGGAAGTATCAGCCATCAACCCATATAAATACCTGGTTGTTACCAGGGTACTTGCCACAACATTAATGATACCGGTACTGGTTGTATTTGCAGATGCTATCGGTATTTATGGTGGGTATGTTGGCGTAAATATCCACAGCGATTTAAACATGTTTCGTTACTTCCAGCAGGTGTTGGATTCGCTTGATTTTTTGGACATTATACCTGCAACCATTAAAACTTTTTTCTTTGGATTTTTTATTGGTTTAATTGGCTGCTACAAAGGATTCACTGCTGCCAATGGAACAGAAAGCGTTGGTAAGGCAGCTAATGAGGCTGTAGTAGCAGCATCGCTTACCATTTTTATTATTGATATGCTGGCCGTACAGATAACGGATCTTTTTTTCTAAATAAACTCATGATAAACGAAGCAACAAATATAAAAGAACCGATAGCCGTTGATACAACAGTACCCGTCATTACGATTAAAGGATTGTATAAATCATTTGGTAAAGACAATGCTGTATTAAATGGTGTTGATCTTACTGTACGCAAAGGAGAGAACCTGGTGGTATTGGGTAAGTCGGGTTCGGGCAAATCAATCTTGATAAAATGCCTGGTTGGTTTGGTTACAGCAGATACAGGTGAAATAAAAGTATTTGGCACCGATATTAATACACTGGATAATAACGAGCTGAATGCAATAAGGGTAAGGATCGGTTTTCTTTTTCAAAACTCGGCATTGTATGATTCTATGACGGTAAGAGAAAATCTTGCATTCCCCTTAAAAAGGCATTCCAAAAAATTATCTGCTGAAGAGGTGGAGGCTGCCGTTATAGAAGCTTTGGACAATGTGGGCCTGCCTGATGCTGTTGATAAAATGCCGGCAGAATTATCGGGAGGTATGCGCAAGCGCATCGGGCTTGCCCGTACGCTTATTTTAAAACCGGAGATCATTTTATATGATGAGCCAACAACGGGGCTGGATACCATTACCTCCCGGGAGATCAGCGAACTGATACTGGCCATTCAGAAAAAAAATAAAACTACTTCCATCATCATTACACATGATATGGCCTGTGCTAAATTAACGGGCGACAGGCTGGTGATTTTAAAAGATGGCGTAATTGATGCAGAAGGAAATTACGAAGCATTGGAAAAAAGTGACGACGAATGGGTGCGTTCGTTTTTTATTTGATCATTTGATAAATATTAATTTATGAAAAAGGAATCTGGCTTTACCTGGAAACTGGGCATGTTTGTAATAATAGGGCTGATACTGTTTATTGGTACCATCTATTTTGTAGGTAAGCAAAAAAATCTGTTTGGAAATACCTTTCATTTAAAAGCGCAGTTTAAAACCGTAAGTGGTTTAAAAGAAGGTAATCATGTACGTTTTTCAGGCATCAATATTGGCACTGTTAATGGAATAGAATTAATAACAGATACGTCAGTATTGGTTGACCTGATCATTAAAAAAAACGTACAAAAATTCATAAAAACTGATGCTGTAGCCAGAATTGGATATGATGGATTGATGGGTGACAAAGTACTTACTATAACACCGGGCACTGGCAATGCCAAAACAGTTGGCGACAATGCGCTTATTACCTCAAAAAGCGCTGTTGAAATGGCTGATATTATGAACAGCTTAAAAACAAGTGTTGACAATGCTGGTATCATTACCGGGCAGCTGGCAGAAGTTAGTTTTAAGATCAACAATGGAAATGGTGCACTATCGAAACTTATATCTGATGACGGATTCTCAAACAGTATTAAAGGCACATTAATCAATCTACAGGCAAGTACCGATCAATTTGCCAAATTCACTACCAATCTTAACAATGGTGCTTTGTCCAGCAAACTCGATTCTACGATGAGCAACCTGCAGTCGGGCACAAAAGGTTTGAGCGATAATATGGATGCTGTTAAAAATAGTTTTTTATTAAGAGGATACTTTAAAAAACAGAAAAAAGCTGAAGCCAAAAAAAAGGCTGATCTTAAAAAAGCAGCGGACCTTAAAAAGAGAAATACACTGAAAGACAGAATTAATCTGAAGACAAAAGATATACCAAATCATTCAAACCTCAATGCAAAAGACAGTATTAAGCAATAATTACCGGTAGTATTTAATCGGAAAAACAATATAGACTAAAAGTTAAAAAGTATTTATGAAAGAATATAAAGATAATTTAAACCAACAGGCTGCCCGTGCTGCAGGTAAAGAAAAAGACATCAGCAACCCTTTACCGGTATATCCGCCCGGCGATGACATTTACAATAAAAATAAAAAGGAGGAAGATATAGAACCGGAAGATATCCTGAAAAATAAAGCACCCAACAGTACAGAGAATGGCAGTAACGAAAAAGATTTTGAAGATGATGTATCTGGCGAAGACCTTGATATACCTGGAGCCGAACTGGATGACAAAGATGAAGCCATTGGCAGTGAAGATGAAGAAAATAACCATTACAGTTTAGGTGGCGATAATTATAATGACCTGGAAGAGGACAAAGGAGGGTAGATACAATTAATTAATAATTCTCCCATCTTCCATTTCAATAATGCGGTTTGTCTTTTTGGCAAACCCTTCATCATGGGTTACTATCAATAAAGTTTGCTTAAACTCGGCTGCAAGCTGTTTAAATATATCAAATACAATTTCGCTGTTCTTTTTATCCAGGTTACCGGTAGGCTCATCCCCCATGATAATAACCGGGTCATTAATTAAGGCCCGGGCAATTGCAACCCGTTGCTTTTCACCACCCGAAACCCGGTTAGCATTTTTTAGTGCAAGCTTTTCAATACCCAGCATGGTTAATTTTTCCAAAGCCCTGTGCTCAACTTCCTTTGCTGAATATTTATTTAATTTCAGTCCGGGCAACATTACGTTTTGCAGTACAGTAAATTCATTGAGCAAATAATGAAACTGAAAAACAAAACCAATTTTCTGGTTCCTGATTGCTGCCAGTTGCGCTTCTTTCTTATTATTCATAGACTCATTGTCAATAAATAATTCGCCTTTGTAGTCTGTATCCATCGTACTCAATATGTATAACAGGGTTGATTTACCACAGCCCGATTTACCGGTAACTGCAACAAACTCACCTTTATTGATTGAAAAACTGATATCATGCAACACAGGCACCGTTACCGGATCATGAAATTCTTTATAAATATTAATGGCTTCCAGAATTTTTTCACTCATACTATTTTCCTCTTATAATGATTACTGGATCTACTTTACTTGCTTTTCTTGATGGAAACCAACCTGCCAGGAAAGTAGTTATTAATGAAAATGCAGCTCCTATCACGTAAAATAAAGGGTTATACTGAATAGGATAAGTTTTAACCGTAGGCAATGAGGCCGTAGTAAATGGTATCTGATCAATTAGAGCCGACAATCCCAGGCCAGCGAGTAATCCGATTAGTCCGCCAAAAAAACCAATACTTAAAGCAATCAGCAAGAAGATGCGTTTTACATCCTTTCCCGAAAAACCGGTAGCTTTTAAAATGGCAATAGAATCCATTTTTTCAAATATCATCATGTTTAAGATATTGTAAATGCCAAAGCCGGCTACAATCAATAAAGTAATGCCAACTGCGTAAGAAATAAGTGTTCTTATAAAACTTCCGGTTTCAAATTGCGAATTGGCAGTTTGTATATCCAGTGCATCGAGTTGAAACAGATCAGCATACACTACAGCCACAGCTGGCGCTGTTTTAACATCTTTTAGTTTTATCTGTATATCTGTTATGTAAGTACTGGTTTTACCTAATACTTTTTGTACAGATACAATGGATGCATAAGATTGCACTTTGTCAAAATCCTGTATGCCCGTTTGAAAAACCCCCACTACTTTCAGCGGAAACTGTTCACCCTGCGATGTGGTAACCTGCACAATATCGCCCACATCAGCCAGCAGGTTTGCAGCCAGGCCCTTACCCAATATGATACTGTTTGATACCTTATTCAAATCCGCCGATGTACCTTCAGTGATGTAATCATTAAAATGAAAATAACTGCTTTCGGCATCCACTTCTATTCCATTTATTACCCCGGCAATATTGATGCTGCCATCATTAAAAAATACGGGTGCAAATATTTTGGGCGCATAGCCCAATACCCTTTGATCATTTTTTAATGCCTGCAAAACCGCAGCACTGTTATAAATTTCCTGGCGGCTGCCGCCGGATTTAAGTGAGCGGATAAAATTATAATGATCCTTAAACTCAGCAGTTGTATTAACGGGCTGATCTTTATTGGGTTTTATTTCGTTGTACAATCTTATGTGGGGAGTCCGGTTCAGAATCAATCCATCCAGCAGATCGTTTAACCCCGTCATAAAACTCAACAGGGTAATAAACATCGAAATACTGAAAGTAACACCAATGGCGGCAACCAGGGTTTGTTTCCACCTTGCCAGCAACAAAGATTTGGCTATATTGATGAGTAATTTGTAGTTCATTGTGCAGGCTTAAGAATAACATCCTGTTCAGTTAACCCTCCTATTATTTCTACTTTTTCATAATCTTTTAAACCAACAACAACTTTTCTGAGTTCTTTATTTTCAAGCATCACATTATTGCCGGCAAGTAAATAGTTTCTGGGTATCGTTAATGCAGCTTCTTTTTGCTGTATAATAATATTTGCTTCACAGGTTAAGTTAGGATATAAAGCAGGCGGCTGTTTTGTAAAATCAGCTTCTATAGTAAATGTTTTTGAACGCTCATTCATGATCGGATTTATTTTTCGCACTGTTGCTTCAAATACCTGCCCTTTATAACTATCAAGGCTTAACATAATTTTCTGTCCGGGTTGTATCCTTGCAATATCATATTCATCAACCTGTAATTCCAAATAAAAACTGGCAGCATCTCCAATAACAGCGACCGGGCTTTGCACGCTTACCATTTCTCCTTTCTCTCTTAACAAACTGTATATTTTTCCGTTGTACTCACTTCTGATGATGTAATCGCCTGCAATCACTTTTGAGATCTGCAAACTCTTTTGAGATTGTTTTGCCTGGAAGCTGATCTGCTTTTGCATTTCTGCATAACGCAACCTGGCCGTTTGTAAAGCATTTACAGAATTTTTATAAGCCAGTTCACGTTGATCCAGTTCGTTGCGTGTTCCAATCTCCTCGGCCCAAAGATTTTTTTGCCGTTGCAGTAACAGAACCTCGTTATCCATTTTTTGTTTTGCAAGATCAATAGCTACCTGAAGTTCATTTATTTTTTCGGCGTTAGCTGCCACCGATGTATAATCTGCGGAGATCGCAGCATTCTCTGTATTTAATTGTGCGGTTGTGTTGGTAAGACTGATGATGGGATCACCCTTTTTTACCACGTCGCCTTCGGCCACATGTATCAAAGATACCAGTCCATTAAAAGATGGAAAAACCTGGTATTGATTTTTACTTTTAATAATACCCGAAGCATAAACAGATTCAGTTATCTTTTCTTTAACCGGCTGCAGTTTTTCCTGTTTGCTTTTACAGGAACCAAAAAGAATAGCTAAACATAAAACGAAAATTGATTTCAGCATACATCATATTATCTGAGTAAGATACAAATTTATGGCCATGGCGCATATCAATTTATGATGTTTATCATTATTTATTTGATGTTAATCATATGCTGCAGGCGTTTCAAAATGTGTGAATGATATAACTAATTATGATGATTGTGTAATGCTTAAAACTTAAAGAAAACTCACCTTTGTTATACAATATGAAAATAAAATAAAACGACAATAATTATGAATAACCTAACAGAATTAAAAGGAAACTGGAAAGAAATTAAAGGAAAACTGAAACAAAAATTTGGTATGCTTACAGACAGCGATCTGTTACTTGCAGAAGGCAAGCAGGATGAGATGCTGGGTAGGCTACAAACAAAACTGGGCAGAACCAAAGCAGAGATTCATAAAATAATTTCTGAGCTCTGATAATATAAAAACAAAACATTTTTCTTATATTTTTTTCACTTAAACTTAAATTATAAAACCATGGGAAATCTATTGTATACTATTGCCGTAATACTGATTATTATCTGGGCCATAGGATTTTTGGGATTTGCTGCCGGCGGCATCATACACATTCTTCTGGTTATTGCAGCCATTGCAATATTGATCCGGATCATACAGGGCCGAAAGATCCTGTAAAATAAATAATTGTAAACTTTAAAAAATAAAAAAAATGGGAAACTCAAACAACACAGGAAAATTAATGGGCGCTATATTGATAGGCGCAGCCATAGGCGGAGCTTTAGGAATTCTTTTTGCACCTGATAAGGGAAGCGAAACAAGAAGAAAGATATCTAAAAAAGGTAATGACCTTACAGATGCTGTAAAGGAAAAATTTGATGCCATTGTAGACAAATTTAAAAAAGAAGTTGAAGATGTAAAGGACCAGGCTACCGATTTTGCAGAGAACGGAAAATCAACTATGGAAAGACTTAAAACAAGTTAAGCTGCCTGATTTTTTGATGCAGCATGCATTTAACAGCCGGAAAATATTTTCCGGCTGTTATTACTAAAGTTATAAAAATGGACAGCCAGAAAAATTTAATTGACCCCTTGCTTGAAAAAGTGGAAACGTACACTAAAACAAGCTTTGAATTAATGAAACTAAAAGCATTGGCTAAAACAGCCGATGTAACTTCCACCCTGTTTTCCAGGTCCTTGTTTATTTTACTTGTTTCATTTTTTGCCTTCACCATAAATATAGCTGTGGCATTATGGATCGGTGATCTGCTGGGTAAAAACTATTATGGCTTTTTGATTGTTTCGGCCTTTTATGCAATGGCATCCATTGTTTTACTGGTAATACACCCCTCAGTTAAAACCCGTTTAAACAATACGATCATCAGGCAATTATTCAACTGATATTTTTATGAAATCAATTACTACATCCGGAGAATTAAAGGCTGCAATTCAGCAATTAGAATTACAGCAGGCAGATGATTTGATTTTACTAAAAGAGCAGTATTTTAAAACCAAAGAAGGTTTTAAACTCGTCAACCTGATTAAGAGTAAATTTAAAGAGGTAGCTGGTGACCCTGATCTGAAAACAGATGCAATAAATGCAGCCATTGGTTTTACTTCGGGAATTTTGGCCAGGAAATTAATGATCGGAAAAACAATAAACCCTTTTAAAAAATTATTGGGAATTGCAGTGGAAATGGTCGTAGCCAGCAAAGTTGTTAAAAATGCAGATGGAATAAAATTGGCGGGCGGCAGCATTTTTAATAGGTTATTCAGAAAAAAAGAAGTGCAGGACAAGTCATATTAAATAAGACATTCAACATACCTTTCTATGCTAATCCGGCGCTGATATCTGTCTGCGTTTTTGTTTTTTTATTGGTAATTTATCCTGGCCAGCATATTAATAAATAGCTAACATTCAAATCCTAATAATTCAAATTAACAATCATGAAAATAAATATCGGTATTTCAGAAAAGAACTTAAAAAGCAGTGCAGACATACTTTCAGTTGTATTGGCAAACGAAATGACTCTCTACATTAAAACAAGAAAATTTCATTGGAATGTTTCCGGCGAAAGTTTTATGGAACTGCACAAATTATTTGAAGCACAATACACGCAGCTGGAAGCTTCTATTGATGAAATTGCAGAACGCATTGGAAAGCTTGGCCACAAAACCATTGGCACCTTGCAGGAGTTTTCAAAACTTTCTTCTATAAAAGAAAGCCCGGGGAAATATGCTGCTTCAAAAGATTTGCTGATTGAATTACTGAAAGATCATGAAACTGTAATTGTAATGCTTCGCAAAGATGTTGATGAAGCCGGAGAAAAGAACAAGGATGCAGGTACGGCCGATTTTCTTACCGGCCTGATGGAACAACATGAAACCATTGCATGGACATTGAGAAGATACCTGAATTGATTATTTCAAAGCATTATTTACAAAGATCACTACAGAAGTGTGAATGATGTAATTTATTCCTTCGATTGTGTAATACTCTATAGTTAAAACAAAGCCACCTTTGCCAAAACAGCATTTAATTAATCTTAAAAAATCAATAATGACAATCATTAAAAACAGTAGTCAATTAAAAAATATCCTTTCAGGCATTGTAGCTACAACAATGCTGCTTACATTTTATTCCTGCGCAAAAAAATCTGTTGCAGTAGCTAAAACAGAAGTTCCGGCAGTTGTCGAAACGCCTGCAGCAACTACTGTTCCGGTAGAAAACAAAGGCCAGGTGCAGATCAAAAGAGATGCAACCGGTAACTATGTTATTCAGATAAACTTAAGAGAACTTGAAGAAGTTAATAAACTGGAAGAAACATCTAAAAAAGCATATATCGTATGGATGAATGCAGATAATGAAAAAGTAAAAAGCCTGGGCCAGATAAACAGCAACTCAGCCTGGCTGTCAGATAAATCAAAAGCCTCTTTCGAAGCATTATCGGTTGTAAAGCCTACCAAGGTTTTTATTACCGAAGAAGATTTGGCCGAAGTGCAAACTCCCGGAAAAAAGATCATCTGGTCTACCAACACTTTCTAATATATAAGTAAAATCATAAAAAAGCCGGTTACAATCAGCAGATTGTAACCGGCTTTTTAGTGGAGCTGCAGGGAATCGTATCATTTCATAGGATGCTTAACCAGCTTAGCTTTCAGCGAGTCAATATTTATTGACTCTCGAATTACTCACCTATAATTCAATTACATTCCTTTTGATTTACTAAACCTCATACCTTTCTTATACTTTAGCCTTGGAATACATTAGCCCACGTTAAAAACTAAATAAGGAAATCTTTGACCCCGAATTCAAAATTGAAGGCTCATATTTTTGCTACAGGCGTTCCTTTTAATCCCTCATTTACCAAGTGCCCAAGGAATTGTACAAATGGTTCAATATCCTGATTAACGCTTGCTTTTTCCAAAGCCTGCATATAAGCATCTCTTTGCTGTACTGGAATCACTGTCCATGGATACCCCCCGGAAGCAAGCATAGCATTCATTAAAAAACGTCCCATTCTGCCATTACCATCCATATACGGATGTATAAAAACAAAAATGAAGTGGCCTAATACTGCTCTTACAGAAGCTTCGGGTTCCTGTTTAATAAGTTCAAATAAAACTGGCATGGCATCACGAACTGCCTCCCTGTTTAAAGGAACGTGTTTAGACTGGCCTATGTATACCTGGTGATTTCTGTAGCCGGCTAAATCTGCTGGTTTTATAATGCCTGCTGTAACACTCGGCCCGAATAATTCCCGGTACCAGTCTCCATGATCAGCATCCAACACTTCACCAGCATTTGCGCCTGCCAATATTTTACCGATTGTTTTTTCTACCGCCTGGAAAGCCTCCCAATATCCTTTTGCCGCCATTGCATCACGTTGCTTCCGGTCTTCTTCATTATCCTTATGATTCCACGTTCCACTGCGTACCCGTTCTATCAATTCCGGTGTTACTTTATATCTTTCGATGGATAAAGAGTGATACGCATCTGTTACGTAAATTTTTTCAACCAACTCCATATAGCTTTTTTTATCTATTGGAATACCGGGTTGCTTTGGGAAATTTTTAATTACTATATCCCTCATCTGATGCCACATCAATTTTAGCCTGTTTCCATATGGAGATCGTTGATGATTAGAAAGCGGAACGATAATTTTATTATCGAATGGATCGGATTCACGAACATTATATCCGGCTTTTTCCATTGTTTTTAATATTGTATCTGCTATACGTTCCTGGCTGATATTGCGAAATGCACCTGCCATGCGACCCGCAACAATACTTTGCCCCCCTTCCAATAAAAGCGCCAGAATCTGCGACGCATCTTCAATCATGGATAGTGCTGTTCGTGCATCTGTTGGATTTTGGGTGAAAGTATTCGGAGAAGCCTGAATAAGCGCCGCCGGTAATGAAAGCATGCGAATACCGTCATTTTCTAATATCTCATTTTTTACGGGTAACGAAGATTTTATGTGAAACAACGAAGTATCAAAAGGCAGATCTGTTTTATTATTACTTGCCTTTGGTGATTTTACTATCAATTGTTGCGGAACAGCTGTATTCCCTGCATGCAACATGAGGGACTGTTCAGGAGAAATACACCATTCGTCTCCGTACATATTTTCCAGAACCTGGGAGCAAAAGTGCCAATATGAACTGTACCATGAGGTACTATCTCCTTTGGCTTCATTAGGAGGGGTCATCATATACCAGCCTTTGTACACTTCCTTTATAAACCCATTTTCTAAAAGCCGGTCCTTATGTGTACGAGATAATGCATCCGCTTTAATGGCTACAATTCCTATATCCTGCAGATCCCTCAGTGCATTTAATGAGGTGGCTAATTTTTCTGATGGTGTTGCCATAACTAGTTTGGAATTGTGTGTACTAAAATTAGTTTATACTGATGTATCAAAATTAGTATATTTTGTTGTACTAAAATTAGTTTATTTTGTTGCATTATAATTAGTTTATCCTGTATTTATCAAATAAATAATTGATTTTCATTACTTTAAATTGATACTGGATGCAAAAATATAAAAGAAATGTGTGAGATTAATTTCCTAAAGCCGAAGCAGACTGGGACCAAAAATGGTTTTTAAAGGAATCTTATAGAAAAAATATCTTGTCCCTTCTGCCAGGAAGGAAAAATGGTTTTTATAAGAAAGTCTTTGAAATTGCTATTATCCATTACCGGAATAACATTATTTTGATTAGCACAAACCACTCAAGCCATTCAACTTATTTCGGAACGTTAAGACAAGAACAAGGCATAGAGACCTATATTTTTACCACCCACTCTTTATACAATTTATTTTCGGCTGCTTTTTCGAGTTGCTTTATTTCAGCAGCCGTGTAGTTTTGCTTGCGCAGATTTTTGGCTTTGGTATCATTGATTAAGCCCACATCCGTACGAATAAGCGCTCCTTTTGTTTTTTGAATCAATTCTTTATACAATGGTTTTGCAGGAAAATTTTCTGCCCCACCCCATTGTGTGGGTACTTTATCCTGAACCAATGGCATAAATACTACTATTTTTTCCTGCTGCATCTTTTCCAGGCCACTGACAGATGCTGTTCCGTTGTGGCTGCCATGGTGCCCTACTTTGTAAAAAACGGTATCTCCCAAAAGATCATTGGCATCTCTGCCCCCATTCTTTTTTAATGCGGCAGTTACTTTTTCATCATGCCAACTCATCCAGTTGCCCGATTGTGCATCTGCAGGGAAAAGCAACACTTTATCCCCAATAGTAATGGCCATGGCCAGGCTGGTATTGTTTACATAACTGGTTAATGCTATGGCAAATTCGCCTGCGGCATCCAGCCAATCGTATTCTATCTGCCTCCATTTATTTTTATTGTTGTTGTAAAAGCTGTCATTAAATTCTTTTTCTTCTTTTGCATCTAACTTATGCTTATTGCTGAAGGGAGACCTGATGGTTTCATCACCTGTTAAGGTGTTTAAAAGTGCATTGAAATAAAAGCTGCTTATATTCATACCCAACCTGGCTGCAATGGCATACATTTCACTTTCGTCTTCATCGTTTTTTATACCCTTTAAATCACTATCATATGGTGGCCCCAATATGAAAAATTTTATGCCCTCTGCTCCTTTTACATCATCTATCACCTGACCGGGCTTTTTATACATTTTGCTTTTCAATTTCACCTTTGACTTGCCTTTTACATACTTCATGGCATCGTTTATTTTCAGGCGAACACCCAGGCTGCCCAGGGCCATCGTATCTTCGAAGGCCAGGGCGGCTAATGCGTTTTCAAAATTTTGTTTACGCATTTTCAAGCTGCGTTTTAGCCCATTTTGCCGAACATGATTTCCTGCATTTTGTTTTATTTGTTCCAGACTTTTGGTAATCATGTTTTGGAGGGCCTTGACCTTTTTGCCTTTTTCTTCAAATAATTTGCGTGCGATGGGATCCGTTTCATTTTCGGCCCAACTCATCCAAACCTGCTTAAACGTAATGGTATCAAACAACTCTTTGGCCTGATTAAAACCACTTACATGATCCTCGTGTTCGTGGGTTACAACCACCAAATCAATGGCATCATCTATAATGTGATTTTTTATATCCTCCACACATTGGACTATACTTTCTTTTTTTGTTTTGTAACCGCCGCAATCAATCAACATGGTAAAGCTGGTTACACCCTGTTTTTGAAAAAGCAATAAAAAGCAATCGCCAATAGAACCGGTGTTATACATTTTTATAACTATACTATCTACCTTTTGCATAAATAACTATTTTGAATTGTGTTTATGAATATGCGATAATGGCTCAACCTGTTTTTTTAAAGCAGCAATGCCCGTGCTTTCGGCGTAATTACCATACTGGCAGCGGTACTGCATAACAGCCCTTGTCTGATTTGGCTTATAAACCGGTTTTCGTTTGTTTATCCCCGGCATATCCAATATGGGTTTACTGATCACATATTTTAGTGTAGCGGTTTTTTCTTTCTTTTTTCCATCAACCTGTTTGCCTGTGTTTAAATCAAATACCAACGTACAGCCCCCCCTGAACAAAAAGCTGCCATCACCAAAGTCATCTACAGGATTATGCTGAAAGGTTGAGGTATTGTACGTATTATTATCTTCATCGTGCTCAACTTTTACACCGCAGCTTTGTGTTAATAAAATAATGACCTGGTTCTGTATATTGCCATCGGGGCCTACCCTGTTGTTTAACCGTATATCCTGTATATCTATGGAGGCCCTGCCGGGGTATTTGCCAGAGGCGTGTACATGCAATTGTTTAAAATTTTTTGAAATAGCCAAACCGGTTAATTTCTCAAAGGCCTTAGCATATTTTTCATCATCGAAAATTTTTTCGACCAAATGATCCTGCAGGCCCTTAAACCGTTCACCTTCTTCAAACAGACTTAATCCTTTTTTTCCTACAATAAATTTACGAACGGTATTAAAGAGCATGCGCCTGTCTTCTACATAGCTGATCTCATTTTTAAATTCTTTTAAAAAATCGCTCAGCAGTTCAGCGAACTCATCCAGTAAGGCGGAGTCTTCATCAGCACTATACACCAAACTTTCTACCGATAAATTATTGATACCTTCCGGGTAAATACCGCGTTTTCTAAAGGCATCAATAAAGGCTATGCGGTAATTGTATTTGTCATCATTTACCAATTCTGCATCGGCAGTAACCAGGGCCCTTAAATAATCACCGAAATTAATATCGACAGGCGGGCAATAATCCAATGCCCTGATACACATTTTTAATACATGGGATGCTGTTTTGGCTGCCTCGGCCGCCAGGCTATTGACCAAATAATTATTTAACTCGCCAGCGGGTAATACCCCTGTACCTCCTGTTGCAATTTTTATGATCTCAGTACTTCGATGATTGTATATATTGATAAAAGCATCAAAAACAGCGGCAACTAAAATTGAACCCCGATCGTGGCATTCAAATTTTGTACGGTATTCGTTCAAGTCTGGTTTTGCCCTTTCCCATTTACCGCCTTCTTTTTTGCCGATGGCATCTCTTAAACTACCATGACTGCCGGAGGCTTTACCGAATTCAACTGCTAATTTACCCAGGAGGGTTTCTGCATTGAATGTGCCCTTTGTTTTTGCAATTTCGTGTTGCATCACATTTGCGAAAGTAAAATGCTGAAACAGGGCCACCATATCGGCAAAGGCTTCGTGAAATGCCCAAACATCGGGGTGTGTTGGCTCCATAAAACGGCTGAACATTCCATCCAGAATTGCATGGGTTACCTCATGGGCAATAATATCGTGCGACAGACAGCTGTACACAATGCTGCCGGGCATGTGTAAATCGGCACTGGCCGGGGTGGCGTTGAAGTATCCAAATAAAATGGCTTTTCGATCGCTTGAGTAATAGGCATTTGGACCTCTGAATGCATGAGGGAACAGCAGTAGTTTATCAATAAACCGCCTGGAATAAACGGGGTGTTTGGGGTCTCTTTTTTTTACATCTTTGATGACATATTGCGTAATATCTTCGGTAACCGGGCTCCATTGAATTTTGCGCCCAATTGCTTTTTCAAAATTTTTAATGGTGTTCATGGCCACTGCGTAAACCATTTGCTGATGAAACTGCGGATTACTTTCGCTGGGTTCTAATCCTTCATTTGCCAGCGTATGCTGTTCGTTTAAATCGACCGGCCTGTAGGTGCATTTACTGCTGGGGTCCCGATCCACGACCTTAATATACTCCCCATCGGGCCCGGGTTGCAAGTCTTTTTCCCATGAAACTCTGTAGGTTATTTCATTGATGTGGGCTGTTTCCAATTCCAATGATAAAGATGGGTCGAATGCATAGCCCCTTAGTTTACGGTATGGGGGTTTTTTACTGATTATTTTTGACATAATATTATATTAAAGATGGACAGTATAATTTTACCTGGAGCTCTGTAAGGCAGGCGGCTTGTTTCATCAGGCAATCAACCTGTTGTTTGCTTAATGCAGTTAGATTGGTACCAACGGTTCTTGCGATTTTTCTTTCTTCGGCAGTTGGTTTTTCAATATCGTTGTAACCGGTTTTTGATTTGAGGTATTCAGTTAGTTCCGCTTCATACTTTAACGGGTCATTAATCCATTCGGGTTTTAACTGCAAAGCAGTAATGACCGAATCAGTAATTTGTTTACTGGCCAGGTTTTTAATAAACCCGGGAATACAGTTTTCGATATCCCAACCTAATGAAAAATAGGCCACCTGTTTTTTTGAGGTTTCGGCATTTTCATAAACATCCTGGATCATCTGTACTTTTTTTATCCTGGACATGAAAACATCCACGGTAGCGATGAGCAGAGAAATGGCATTGTTGTAAGTTCCATTTATTTCGGAGCCACCGCCGGCATCACTTGTAATAACGTGAGATGCAGCATACCTGCCTGCCTGCATAATCTTATGAATGCCCTGATTATCATAGACTCCTCCATCTACCAGAACGGGATTAACTATTGCAGCATCTGCAGGGTTTTTAAAATACTGCTTTGCAATCTTTACCGGAGTGAAAGCGAAAGGCACGCAAGAAGAAGCCATTACAGCCCGGGCAATGGGGAAATCTGTTGATTTGAATAAGATGGGAACTTTGCGGTACTGGTATTTGGTATCCTGCATCCATTTTTTAGAAAATGTGAATGGGCGGGCTGTGTGTATATTGGTAGAACCTATGACCAGAACCGGGTGATCGGGCAGATCGCCCAGTTTTTTCTTGTGATAAAAAAACTGATCGTAGATGGTTTCAATACGTTGACTAACCGGAAAAATACGGAACTGGAATTTAAAGAGCAGTATTACACAAATGACCAATAATACCGGAAATAACCATGCATATGGAGTAAACAAAAAATAAAATGCCGGACCGAGGAAGATCAATACAAAGGCTACCAGCTGGAGGAAAGTACCGGAGAGCAATACCTTAGTGATGACATTTTTTTGTTGTAAGCCTTTATAAAGGCTTTGAGAAAATTCGGAGTAGTTGTCTTTTTGAAGACAATAATATGCGCCAATAATGGAGCCGCCAGAAATAGTTGAAATAACATCTGTTTGCTGGAGAACACCCATTTCCTGTAACTTATCCAATGTACCTAAGTGAAAAGCAGCAGCCCTATAGCCACCCCCTGATAGGGAAAGGCCGAGCCTGTTGGGAGCATCTGACATTTATTGGGGGTTTAGTGAAGGGTAAAATACATAATATTTTTTATATTTCATATACCACAAAGTGGGAATAGCATTGGGAAAGAAATTGCAGGATCATAAAAACACTAATTCCAATTTAACTTTGCCGTATTCAGTTTAAAAACAATGAGCTTATACGATATGAAACAGCAATCTATTGAGCATAGAATTATTATTAATAATGCAGGGCTTGTTTTATTGTGGCCATATCTACCTGCTTTTTTTAATGAATTAGGATTAACAAAGGATGAAAAATTTATTTCTAAAAATGATGCTATCAGGGCAGCCTGGTTATTGGAATACCTGGTTACCGGACAAGAGCATAATAATGAAAATGATATTGCTTTAAATAAATTACTATGCAATATTTTTACTGTACCTGTACCTAAAAAACACTTAGAACTAACTTACCCGGAAATAAAAGAGGCAGAAGATCTACTTACAGCAGTTATACATCATTGGAAAAGTATAGCGCATTCAAGTGTTAAAGGATTTCGTGAATCCTTTTTAAACAGGGAAGGTGAACTTATATTTGGAAGTGAGGCGGTGATACTGAGAGTAGATAAAAACGCATTGGATATACTACTTGATCAGTTACCCTGGAGTATTGCAATTATACAATTAACATGGATGGAAAAACCAATTACTGTTGAATGGAGGTAAAAATAATTACACAACGATAAAAATTGATTACTCCTGGTCAATTACATGAAAATATCACAGGCTTTGATACTTTAGTGTGAGAGAAACTCCCGAACACTTTCTTTTTGTAAGGATGTGAATTCGCAGAATTCATCAATTGAAATAAACTCCCCTCTCCTTTTTTTGTATTTTTTGCGGATACCGGCAAGCAGCTTCCTTGCGGCACGTTCTTTACGTCCGGTAATATTCATGATGTCTTTTGCATAAATGACTATGCGATTTGGGATCGTTTGCTGCATAACCCTGCACGTTCGGAACCGTTGCTTTTTTGGTTTTAATTCTCATTCTATTATTGTGGTGAAATGCAAAAATATAAAATTTCTAACAGTGCACTGTACATGTTTTTGCAACCACACTAATCTTTAAATTTTAAAACAATGGCAAAACAAAAAGGTATAATCAAATTAGAGGGTACTATCGGAGATATTACTTTCTACAAATCGCAGGATGGTTTCCTTGCAAAAGGAAAGGGCGGAATACCTGCTGACCGTATTGCAAACGACCCAAATTTTGCAAGAACCCGTGAAAACGGTGCAGAGTTCGGGAATGCCGGCAAGGCCGGTAAAACACTTCGTACTGCTTTACGTGCCCTATTGCAAAATTCCAAGGACAACCGAATGGTTGGTCGCCTTGCATCCAAAATGGTTGAAGTGATCCAGGCAGATGCAGTAAATCCCCGTGGCCAGCGTAATGTAATTGACGGCGAAGCTGAGTTACTGGAAGGCTTTGACTTTAACAAGAACGGCAAACTGGGAAGGGCCTTATACGCACCGTACACTGCCGTTATTGACCGTTTGCTGGGAACATTGACAGCAAACCTTCCTGCATTTGTTCCGGCGAATATGATTGCGGCACCGGGTGGTACCACGCATTTCAAAATCGTTTCTGCAGGTGCAGAGATTGATTTTGAGAACGAAAGTTTTGTGGTGGATACCAACGAAACTGCGATACTGCCATGGGACAATGTAGCGACTGCTGTTATCAACCTGGCGAACACGGTTACGGCGAACAGCACTCACCCGCTGTTCCTGGCATTGGGTATTGAATTTTACCAGGAAGTGAACGCTGTAAAGTATCCATTGAGAAATGGCGCTTTCAATGCGTTAAGCCTGGTGAAAGTTTCCGGACTGTAAACCTCACCCTAAATCCCTCTCCAAATGGAGAGGGACTTAAAAACTGAAGCAATGAAACTGGAACTGATCAGAACATATTTTCCGAATGGCACGAATGGAACCATTTTCCTGAATGGAAAAATACTGTGCTACTCTATTGAGTTACCATGGCACAACAACCTGTCGCGCATTTCATGCATACCGGAAGGAACTTATGAACTGAGGAAGCGGTACAGCCCAAAGTATAAATGGCACCTGCTATTGAATAATGTGCCGAACCGGCAATTAATATTGATTCATGTGGCTAATGATGCCAAAAAAGAATTAAAGGGTTGTATCGCACCAGTTTCGCTTTTAACTGCAGAAGGGAAAGGCTTAGAATCCAGAATTGCACTTAAAAAAATTAATGCAATTGTTTTTCCTGAGTTAGACCAAAATAAATCCCGGACACCGCCAAGCACTTCCGGGACTATCACAAGTTTTTTAACCATTAAATCTTAACCACATGATTTCAGGTATTTTGGATCTTTTGATCAGCCTGATCATTCGATAGAACGATCAGGTAATTAACCTCAATTTTTATCCAATAAAATCGAGAAAAAAATGATAATCCAAATTATAGAGGCGATCAACTCTGCCTTATCAAACTTTTTGAGTTAACCAACCCAATTTTTTAACTTTTAAATATACGGAGTATGTACAGCGGAATTATAGAGGCACTGACCTCTGCATTACTAAGCATTTTTAGTTAACAGAAACCCGATTTTTAATAAAACCCCTGAGTAATGAAAATTAAACAAAGAATAAAGTCACCAACACCACCATTTTTTAAGAAGATCCGGAACATTGGCCTTGCTATTGCTGCAATTGGAACCACAGTGCTGGCTGCACCGGTTAGCCTGCCGGCAATTGTTTTAAAGATTGCAGGTTACCTGGCCGTTGCAGGAAGTGTTGCAGGTGGCATCAGCCAAACTGCAGTAAAAGGAGAATAACATGAACCAGCATTATTTTGATAATAGCACAAAGGCAGGAACCATTGGCGGTACGCTGTTAACCATCCTGGTTAACATTAATGGTGCCGATCTTTTTAAAACAGGTATTCTTGCAGCCGTGGGCGCCGTTGTCAGCTTTTCAGTTACCCTGTTACTGAAATTCTTAATTAAGCTTTTCAAAAATAGTACTTCGGTTGTGGTGGCCGAAGTATAAAGTCAGCCCCGGCGTAACTGCCGGGGCTTTTTATTTTGCAAAAACAACTACAGTTACATCATGGCTTTTTTTTGCCGGTGAAATATTTGTTGGTGTTAGATTTTTTGTATCAACATATGCAAGACCGGTGTAACAACTAAAAAGGAAAATATCTTTTACCTGGTTGATGCGATCCATTGCAAAAACCTTATCATGTAAAGCTTGCAATTCTTCTTCAGATAAAAATGTTCTTTCAACTTCTTTTACTTTAATCTTGAAATTTGCAAACGGATCTTTCGCAAGCCATCCATTGGAAAGACAAATGCGGATTATTTTTCCAAAATTCCGGATATACTTTACAGTGCTGTTATTATTACATTTTTTTTCAGAACGCAGGTAAAAATTAAAGTCGGTCAGAAATTCATGATTGATCATTTTGATATCTATATCAGTAATACCAAATTTCCATTGCATGAAATTGACAACATGCTGCAGGGATGTTTCATAACGGTTTAATGTAGACGGTGAATATTCCTTGTCTACCAATTGCTTCATTTCTTTATTGTGGTTTTCAAAAATGGAAACGAGCATCCTGGATTTATCAGCTTTGCCAGTGAACATATTTTTTATTACTTCCGCTGATAGGGGCAGGTTATTCTGCAGTAACTCATTTTGGTAGGCATAAATTTTCGCAACCAACCTGTCCAGGAAGCCATTTAATTCCTTCACCTTATCACTGGAACCATTCATTCTTCCCGCTTCTTTGTTCCATTTGTCCGGATCCGATTCCCTTTTTGTAGAGATTTCAGCCCTTTTGCCTTCCATCGTTATTCTAATGTAAATCGGGTACAGGACTGCATCCGGGTCTTTTGGCTGCTTCAAATAAATATGCAATTTGAATAGATTACTCATGAATCGAGAGTTGATGTTTTAGAGTATTTTATACTATAAATTTAATGCACTTTATTGAAATAAAAAAGCCTGAAAGATAATAAAATCAATAGGTTTAAGAAAAATCGAGAGTTGGAGAATGGAGGTATAATGACTCTCGATTTACGCTCCTTTTACTACCAAAAATCATTAAATTTGGTAAATTGGCCAAAATAAAAAAAGCTATAAACATTTGGTTTATAGCTTTTTAATGAAATTCCGTAAGGGGAAAGTGGAGCTGCAGGGAATCGAACCCTGGTCCAAACATATTCGCCGTAAGCTTTCTACATGTTTATTTATGCATTGGTTGTAGGGAAACGGCAGGGACATAACAAACCAACCATATCCTTAGATGAATGATCTTAAGCAGCGGTCACATCATTCCGCTACAGCATTCTGTTTTGTTTTTGAGTCGGCGGAAGAACATGGTAACAGACCAACCTGTTCAACGGCCCTAATGGGTGCTAATCTATCGATTAAGCAGCCATGGCATACTGAGTATTGCCATATAAAATTTTCGTATTCATATTAAACTGCTAATTACGCAACGCAGTACATGCTTACACTTACAAAGATCTATGCTGTCAAAACCGGTCAGCCCCTAAAAATCCGGTACTTATACCTTAAAACAGCCGATACAAAATTACAAAAACTTATCCACCATTGGTGATTTATTCATCATTTCTCCTATAAGTAGTACGGTAAGGAAATCCACCCCTGTTCGTGCAGTTAAAATCCTTAACCTGCTAGGCTTTAAGGAATTATTCTAAAAGAATTGTTAAAAATATTCTCTTGGTTTATCTTTTTTTTCTGTATCATTGTACAGTATAAATATAGTTTTGCATAAGCATCAGTGTTTTTATTTTGCGCTATACCAAAACAGTATTTAACAGCCAATAGAATAATTATCTGTTATCCCCCTGATCCAAAACAATATCCTTTTTTTAACCAGTTCCTGAATTCAGTTAACCAAATAAATAATTTTTATGAGAAAAATTATCCCTCTAATCGTTTTGATGCTATTAAGTGTGTTTTTCACTAAGGCACAAAATGTAACCCAGGCGGATGCCAACATTGCTTTGCAACTAGTTGATGCGAACAAAGCCGTGATAGGCATTACAAGCGGAGAAATTGCTAATTCAAAAGTGACCAGTACTTACGAAGACAGATCTACAGGTATGCGTTATGTGTATCTGCAACAGTCTTTTAAAGACAGACTGGTTTACAACCAAATGCTGGTACTGGCATTTAAAGCTGGTAAATTAATTTCCAGTACGGGAAGTTTTCTTCAAAATATGGAACGCTTTACAAATGGATCTTCAGCAACAGCAACAGTTACACCTGCCGATGCTGTCCGTACTGCTATTTTGGATGCAAAAGCTGATGTACCGGCTTTGATTACGGTTCTTAGCACGCTTGAAAATGGAAAAAAATATGATTTTGGTAAATTAAATATTGCTTCTGAAAATATTACTGCAGAACTCATGTGGCTGCCAATTGACGATGGTAAAAATATTACCGCTGTTAAACTGGTATGGCAGGTTCAGCTTTTCCCTGTTAAAAATTCAGACTACTGGAACATAAGGGTTGATGCAGTTAACAATATGGTGGTTAATAAAACCAGTTTAACGGTTTCTGAAAACTTTGACCAGTTTGTTACAACCAACCTGCCTGCTTTTATGAAAGCAGCAAATACTACACAACAAAGAACATTAAATAATACCGGCCTGGTTGCTGAAAATACTCAGAAAAATGCTATGTCGGGTCCAAGCCTGGTGGGTACTGCAAATTATACAGTCATTCCTTTTCCGGCCGAAAGTCCAATGCATCCGGGAGGTACAGCAGCAGTACGTACCAATCCATGGACATTGGCAGGAGGTAATGCCGTTTCACTGGGATGGCATAATGATGGAGCTGCAGACTATACAAGTAGCCGTGGTAATAATGTATGGGCGCAGGAAGACCGGGATAATAATAATGCCACTTTTGGTATAATGGCTCAGTCTACAACTACGCCAGATCCATTGAATTTTACTTATGCCGGTCAGCCAGACTATACCGTGCAACCAATAACGGCTGGTTTCCAACAGTTTTCCTTAACCAATTTATTTTACTGGAATAACCTTTGCCATGATCTGACATATAATTATGGCTTTACTGAACCAGCGGGTAATTTTCAAAATAATAACCAGGGCAGGGGCGGCATAGGCAACGACTATGTTATTGCAGATGGACAGGATGCAGGTGGTTTAAACAACGCCAATATGTCCACGCCTCCAGACGGATCAAGGCCAAGGATGCAAATGTATTTGGGTTCTCCTACAGCATCAACAACAACCATGACTGTAAATGCGCCCCCGGTAATTGCAGGTTCATATACTGCTGTAGAAGGAGCAATGAGTACTGCTAACCTTCTGGCAAATGTAGGTCCGGTAACAAACCAGGTGGTTTGGTATAACGATGATGCACCTGGCAACACACACTATGCATGTAATGCTCCGGCTAATTCTGTTGCCGGTAAAATTGCACTTATTGTAAGGGGCTTTGGTGGTGCTGTATGTACAGCTACTGTTCCGTTTACAGTAAAAGTAAAAAATGCCCAAGATGCAGGTGCTGTTGCTGTTATTGTTGTAAATAATGCACCAGGAGCACCTATTGTTATGGGTGGAACGGATAATACCATTACCATTCCTGCCGTAATGATATCGGATGTAGATGGAGCAATCATAGCTGCACAATTGGCCAATAATGTAAACGTTACTTTGGCTGGTACACCTCCGGGCTCTGTACAACTGGATGGAAGTATTGACAATGGTGTAGTTGCACATGAATTTTTTCATGGTGTAAGTAACCGGTTAACAGGAGGACCAGCAACTACAAGTTGCTTAAGCAATCAGGAACAGGCCGGCGAAGGCTGGAGTGATTATATGGCACTAATGATGAACACTAACTGGGCTACTGCAACGCCTGCTGGTGGAAGTATAGCCAGACCAATTGGCAACTACCTTTTTGGTTTTCCACTAAATGGTCCCGGTATACGCCAATATCCTTACAGTACTAATATTGCTATAAACCCTTTAACATATTCCACTTTACCTACGCAGGTAGTTCCGCATGGTGTTGGAACAGTATTTTGTACTGCCTTATGGGAAATGACCTGGGAAATTATCCAGAGCAGGGGAATAAGTACAAATATTTTTGATAATTCACTTACAGGAGGCAATGTAGTTGCCTTTAGAATTATGATGGAAGGTTTAAAATTACAAAATTGCTCTCCAGGATTTATTGATGCCAGAAATGCAATCTTAGCGGCTGACAGAGCGCTGTATGGCGGAGCAGATACTTGTGCTATTTGGAAAGCATTTGCTAAAAGAGGAATGGGATTCAGTGCGCTTCAGGGAAGTTCAGGCAGTATAGGTGATCAGACACCAGCATTCGATCTACCCCCAGCATGTCTTGTTGTGGCAGCTCCTCTGGTAACTATTAATCAGGCAGCGGCCCAGCCCGATCCCACTACAACATCGCCAATCAATTTTACTGTGGTGTTTGATCAGGCAGTAACTGGCTTTGCAACCGGGGATGTTGTTTTAACTGGCACTGCCGGTGCCACATTAGCTACAGTTACCGGAAGCGGTGCTAATTATACTGTTGCTGTAACCGGCATGACTTCTTCAGGTACTGTAATTGCAACTATTCCTGCCGGCGTTTGCCAGAATGCTGCAGCGCAAACAAACCTCGCATCTACGAGTACAGATAACACAGTTACCTATAACATGGTTCCACCAACTGTAACTATCAACCAGGCTGCAGCGCAAGCTGATCCTACCGGCACATCGCCCATTAACTTTACTGTAGTGTTCGATCAGGCTGTAACCGGATTTACAACAGGAGACGTTACTTTAACCGGCACTGCGGGTGCAACAACTGGTACTGTTACAGGAACCGGAACAACATACAATGTTGCGGTAACCGGTATGACCGGTAGTGGAACTGTTATTGCAACAGTACCTGCCGGTGTTGCCCAAAATGCTTCAGCACAAAATAACCTTGCATCTACAAGTACTGATAATACAGTTACTTACAATGCACCTCCAGGTTGTACCAGTGTGGATCCTGTTCCAAACCAAACCGTTTGTAACAATTCTCCAACAACGGCAGTAAACTTTACAAGTTCTACTCCGGGTACTACTTTCAGCTGGGTTAACAATACCCCTTCTATTGGCCTTGCAGCCAATGGCACAGGTAATATACCAAGCTTTATAGCAACCAATGCTACAGCATTGCCGGTTACAGCTACCATAATTGTAACACCGGTATTAACTATAGTAACACCAACAACAACAACTTTCAACTTCACAGGCGGTGCACAAACCTTTACCGTGCCTGCAGGTGTTAGTTCGATCAACATCACTACATTAGGTGCAGAAGGCGGAACCGGGGCAACCGGTGGCAATGCTGCAACCGGTGGTGCTGGTGGAAGAGGATCAAGAGCAACAGGTACACTGGCGGTAACACCCGGACAGGTACTTAACATATTTGTAGGCGGCGCAGGTGGTGCACCTACAGCAGGATTTAACGGCGGCGGAACAGGCGGTAATGCCAATTCCGGCGGTGGTGGTGGAGCCAGTGATGTAAGGTTCCCGGGTGCTGCATCAGCAGACCGTATCCTGGTAGCCGGTGGCGGCGGCGGCGGCGGCCGTGCTGGTTGCGAACTCAATACCGTAGCTGGCGGAGCTGGTGGAAATGGCGATGGTAATGGAGCAAACGGAACAGATGCACCTACATCAGGTGGTTTCGCCGGTGGCGGATTTGGAGCTATCGGAGTAACACCTGGTGCAGCCGGTATTGGTTGTGGAGGTTTCTTAGGTAATCCAGGTTTGGCAGGTTTTGGCCCCGCAGGCGGTAACGGCGGTGGCGGACAAACATGCTGCTGCTTTAACTTCGCCAGTGTACCTGGCGGTGGTGGCGGCGGCGGTGGCTTCCTTGGTGGTGCCGGCGGTGGCGGCGGTTCTGCAGGAACTGTAGGCTGCTCTGGTAACGATAAAGGAGCTGGCGGCGGTGGTGCCGGTGGTACTTCATACACAGGCGGTGTAACTGCCGGTGCTGTGACTACCAATATTCAAACAGGTAATGGCCAGGTTGTATTAAACTACAACGTAACCACTATTTGTAACGGTCCTACAACTGCATTTACCATTACAGTTAATCCAACTGCAACGGTGAACGTGGTTCCTGATCAGCAACTTTGTGCTGGTTCACCAACTTTGCCTGTAAACTTTACAAGCGCTACACCTAATGTTGTTTTCAACTGGACAAACAATACCCCTGCCATTGGTCTTGCTGCAGCGGGTACTGGTAATATACCTTCATTTGTTGCCCAGAATCCGGGTAACACTCCATTGGTTGCAACCGTAACAGTTACACCAAGTTTGCCAATTGGTCCCGGCATTCCGGCTGGTAATTTTAATTTCACTAATGCAGCAAACATTGCAATACCTGGATCAGGTACCGGCAGTGGTTCTGGTAGTGGAGCCAACCCTTATCCTTCAAACATCACCGTGTCTGGTATTCCAACCACGGGTGTTAGTGTGGAATCTATCAGATTAACTAATATACAACACACCTGGTCTGATGATATTGGCGTATTATTAGTAGGACCTGGTGGTCAGAAATTCGTGCCGCTGGCAAGAGTGGGTGGAACTACTGGTTTTGATGTAGCAACAACAATAACCATCAGAGATGGTTCTCCTGCAATGCCTACAGGCTCTGCAGCAATACCTACAGGTACGTATGGACCAACAGCTGGTGCTACAGCCATATGGCCAGCACCTGCTCCAGGAACTCCATATAATTATGCTGCTCCAGCTGGCACATCTACCTTTGCCAATACATTCAATACAACTTCAAACTATAATGGAACCTGGAGTTTGTATGTGACTGATATGGCCGCTGGTGATATTGGAAATATAGCCGGTGGTTGGGGAATTACTTTGGTAACACCTGCCATACCTCCTGCTGTATGTGTTGGTACACCTCGCAGTTTCACCATCACGGTTAATCCTAATCCTTCCATTATTATAGTAGCAGATCCCGGCACAACACTTTGTGAAGGAGATCCAACATTGCTTACTGTTTATGATGCAGCAGGTTCCGGACCGGTTTCTTTAACCCAGTCAGGATCCCAGGTACCTGTTCCAGGATCAGTATCTTGCAATGCAGGTGGATTACATACAGATAACAGTTACTGGAGGGCTTATAACCTGGCCGCATTAGGTTTACCATCTGCGTTAACGGTTAATACCGTAACCTTTGGTATTGAGCAGGCCTCTGGTGGAGCTCAGCCTGTAACTGTGAGATTATACACACAGAATGCCGGACCAGCTTTCCCTGGTGGCACACGTACTTTAGTGGGCACACAAGCTGCCACAGTGAATAAGGCAACTTTAACAACGCAAACAGTAACTCTTGCAACACCAGTTGTAGTTCCTAACACAGCGGTATTAATTGTTGAATTATTTACACCAAGCGGACAGGCTACCGGTCGTTCCTTCTTTATAGGCAGTAACCCGGCAGCTCAAACAGGTCCGAGTTATTTATCTGCTGCAACCTGCGGAGTAAACACTCCTACGGATGTAGCGGTTATCGGTTTCCCCAATATGCGTATTATCCTCAATGTTGCCGGAACAGTAGGCGCAACGGGACCAATTTCAACAGGTACTTTCTTATGGAGCCCTGCTGCAGGTTTAAGTTCAACAACTTCAAACCCTGTTGCAGCTTCTCCAATGAATACAACTACCTACACGGTTGTACGTACAACACCTGGTGGCTGTACAAGAACGGCTACTGTTACCATTACCGTTAACAAGCGTCCTGTAGTAACTACACAGCCAGTTAATGAAGTAAGATGTGCCGGTGCTACTGCAACCTTTACAGTAGGTGCAACAGGTACAGGCCTTATCTACCAATGGCAGGAAAGCCTTGCAGGTTGTGCAGGTCCGTGGAATAATATAGCAAACGGAGCTCCTTACAGTGGTGCTAATACAGCAACCCTTACTATAAACCCTGTTAGTGGTGCACTTAGTGGCAGAGGATACCGTTGCGTAGTAACCGGTATTTGTGCTCCGTGGAATCCACCAACCAACGTATCAAACTGTGCTACCTTAACGGTTAATCCTTTACCGGTAGTTACCATTACCCCTGCGGGCCCTGTATGCGGTGGTGTTGCAGGTTTGTTTGGTACACAATTAAGTACAGCATCTGCACCTCCTCCGGTGCCGGGTAGTTGTACTACAGCATCTGGTGCGATCAGTGTTGCAGTACCGGATAATACAGCAAATGGTGTTTCAACCACGCTTGCGGTTTCATGCGTACCTGCCAATGCAACGGTTACGGGTATCAGGGTTAACTTCAACATGCCGGGCCACACGTATGTGGGCGATATGATCATGAACCTGAGAGCGCCTAATGGTACAATTTTAAACCTGGCTAAATATATGAGTGGAACTGCTACACAGGCAGGTACTTATCCTAATGCAGGATTTGTAAATACCACCATCAGTTCATCAGGTACAGCAGCTTTAGGTACAGCAACCACCACGCCTATTACAGGAACGTGGAAAGCTGATCTGCTGAATGGTACGATACCATTTACAATTCAGGAAATAGCCGGCTTCACATCAACAGCTACCAACTGGAACCAGTTATTCTCAGTTCCAAACGGAACCTGGACACTGGCCATGGCTGATGGAGGTCCTGGTGATGTGGGTACTTTAACCAACTGGTCGATCACGGTTGAATATACCACACCAGGTACAACAGGCTCTACACTTTCTTATGTATGGGCTCCGGTTACCGGTTTGTATAACGATGCACAGGCAACTATACCTTACACAGGTACAAATACACCTGTAGTATATGCTGCGCCAACAGTACAAACAACCTATACGGTAACCGCTACAGATGTAGCAACGGGTTGTGTAAGTACAGCTTCGGTATTGGTTAACTACACACCTCCTGCACCTACCGTAACACCAAGTTCAGTTACGATGTGCCTGGGAGATCCTGCAGTTAAACTAAAAGCAACTTCTTCACAGTCATTTACTACGAGCTTTAATTCAGGTACATTGGCGCTTACCATTCCGGATGGTCCTGCAACATGGCCACAAACAGTTTTCCCCGGAGTTGTTACACCAAATCTGGCTGTTTCAGGTATTCCTGCAAACGCAACAATCACCGGTATGAGTGTTAAGTTAAATCTGACACATACTTATATTGCAGATATGGTGATCGTTGTGAAAGCACCTAATGGACAGGTGTTCAATATTGATGCAAACGTCAACAGGACAGGTGGTGCCGGTGCTAATTTCATCAACACCATTATCAGTACAGCAAGCACTACTCCGTTGAGTTCGGCTCTACCTCCTTATACAGGAACTTTCGCACCAGATGCGGTGGGTGCTACCTATATTGTAAACGGCCCGGGTGGAGGTAATACTTTCCCTGGTGGTCCAACATCGCCGGCCGGATATATACCAACTACAACAAATCATAATAACTTGTATTCAGTACCTAACGGTAACTGGACACTGGGTATGTACGATTGGGGTGCAGGTGACCTTGGTACATTAACCAACTGGGAATTAACAGTTAATTACACAACAGGTGTGGTTGCTTCACCAGCGGTATGGAGCCCTGCAGCGGGATTATTCCATGATGCAGCAGCTACTGTACCTTACGTAGCAGGAACAAGAGTAGATTCGGTATGGACAAGGCCAACACCATCGGGTGTTTATCCTTACACCGTAACGGTGAATAATATGATCACATCAGGTTCAGTAATTACTTTACCTCCACAAGCCGGTACATTTACAGGTAGTGTAAGAGGTTACTGGTTTACAGCACCAAGTGCATTTACCATGTCTTCAGTGGAAGTTCCTACAACAGCTTCAACTGGTGCACAGAGTATAGCTGTAGTAAGATTTAACGGAGCTACACCTCCACCAGCTTTCCCTGGCACAACCAATGCGTTCACTACATTGTTCTTAACACAGAATAACCCGGCACCAGGTGCAATACCTGTTAATATATCGGTTAATGCCGGAGATGTGATTGGTATAATGGGTTACCGTGGCACTGTTAATTCCTATACAGGTGTGGCACCAAATACAACAGTAATAAACGGTACCACTGTAAACCTGATCAGGATGGGTATGCAGTTCCCATTAACAACAACTGCTCCGCAGCAAATATGGCAGGAACCTGCCGGCGCAATTTCCAGGGTACTCTTTAGTACTGCGCAGACAGGAGTTGGTACCTGCCAATCACCAACAAGAACAGTGATTGTAACGGTTAACGCCCCAACGGTGCTGAATGCACAGTTGCCGGCTAACCAAACCATCTGTACTGATAAGGTAGCAACCTTTACGGTAGCAGTTACCGCCGGAACCGGCCCTCACAGCTATCAGTGGCAGGTAAGCACCAATGGTGGTGGTACCTGGGCCAATGTTAACAATGGTGGTGTTTACAGCGGTGCTACTACAGCTACGCTGACCATTACTGCACCTCCGGTAACTATGAACGGATACCAGTACCGTGCGATTGTGAATGGTGCTGCACCATGTGCTGCACAAACATCAAGAGCAGCTACTTTAACTGTTAATGCATTACCGGCGTTCTCGATCAGTGCTAATCCTACCAGCCTGTTACCAGGTATGCAAACAACCATAGCTGCTTCTACCATAACTCCTCCTGCTGCACCATTTGTGTATAGCTGGATACGTAATGGTGTGGTACTCAGCAGCCCTGCATTGGGTGTGGTGAGTGGTTTAGGAACAGCTAACCTGAGAGTGGATGTGGATGGTATGGGCGATTACCAACTGAGAGTTACTGATGCGAACGGATGTACGAACATTTCGAATACCGTAACCATCAAAGATTCTGCAAGCGGTAAGTGCTTCATCTATCCAAACCCAACCAGTGGTAAGTTCCAGGTTAGGTATTACAGTGTTGCAAACAACGTGTTGCCAAGATTCTTAACAATTTATGATTCTAAAGGCGACCGCGTTTTGTCACAGAACTACACGATCGGAAGACCATACGACAGAATGGATGTTGATATGCGTGGATTTGGAAAAGGACTCTACTGGGTTGAGATCGGTGACCTCAACGGTAACCGTTTAACCATGTGCAGAGTAGTGATACAGTAATAAATAACTAATCAGTTATACAATCCCCTCCGGTTTAACCGGGGGGGATTTTTTTTGCTGGTATTTGATATTTTCTTTGGATAAATCATTATAGCGTTATAACATCAAAGAACACAATTTATAATACCTTCATTCAGTAAACCTAATACGATGGAGCCTGGTGAATTTTATAAGAACAGCATAATATCTTTACAAAATGATTTAAAATTGCTCAGAAAGAAAAGAGCAATCCTTGCCTGGGTTCGCTTTGCAGTAGTCATTGGTATAGCTGCCTGTTGCTATTTTTTAATCCCTGTTGGATTATTTTATTGTGTGATCCCGTGCATACTGCTGGTGGTTATTTTTACCAGGTTGGTATTTGCCGATCTCAGGAATAAATCTTCCATTGAACATACCACACATTTACTTGCGATAAATGAAGATGAATTAAAAGCATTAGCACATAACTATTTTCATTTTGATGAAGGGAGAGCACATATACCCAAAGAACATTATTATGCCAATGACCTGGACATATTTGGCCATGCCTCACTCTATCAATACATCAACAGAACCAGGTGTGATATGGGTAGCAATACGTTAGCTGACTGGTTATCCCGCCCGGCAGTATCTGAAATAATTGCAGAAAGGCAGGAAGCAATAAAGGAACTGGTTAAACAGCCTTCATTCAGGCAGGAATTACAGGCTTATGGCAGGGTGAAGCGCATAAAGGTGGAAACAACAACACGTTTACAAAACTGGTTTGCTGATGACAACAAATTTATTGATCATAAACGCTGGCTGGCAATCAGGTATATAGTTCCTGCCGTAATAATTACCGTTTTGATTTTGAATATGGCAGATGTGCTGAACAATTATGTAAGAAATTATTGTTTGCTGGCTTCTGCCCTGTTTGCACTGTATATCAGCAAAAAAGTCAGCCCGTTGCATCAGCAGGTTTCAAAAATGACAGAAGAGCTGGAAGTGCTTTCAGACAGTATTAACCTAATCGAACAAATGCATTGTACATCTGTATTTTTGAAGAAACTTCAAAATCAGTTTGTGCAACAAAACGGTAACGCATCAACGCAGATTAACAGCCTGAAAAAGATACTGGAAAGGTTAGACCTTCGTTTTAATTTTGTTGTTTTTATACCGCTGGATATACTGCTGCAATGGGACCTGCAACAGGCAATCGCATTGGAAAAATGGAAGCAGCAAAATCAACAGCAGGTAATGCAATGGTTTACTGCATTGGGCGAAATGGAAGCTTTAAACAGTTTGGCCACCTTGTCTTTCAATCACCCTGCATGGTGCTTTCCTGTTTTACATAAAGATCATTTTTTTATTGAGGGAAAGGAAATTGGCCACCCGTTGATAAAGGCTGATAAGCGTATAAACAACCCTTTACAAATTGACCATAACGGTCAACTGATGCTGGTTACCGGAAGTAATATGGCAGGCAAAAGCACTTACCTGCGTAGTATTGGGGTGAATACGGTACTGGCGATGGCGGGTGCACCGGTTTGTGCCGCGTACTTTTGTTTGTCGCCGGTACAGGTTATCAGCAGCATGCGTATTGCAGATAACCTGGAGGAAAATACTTCTACTTTTTATGCCGAATTAAAAAAATTAAAGACCATTATTGAAAAGGTAAACCGGAATGAAAAGGTGTTTATTTTACTGGATGAAATTTTAAGAGGAACCAATTCGCTTGACCGGCATACAGGTTCTGCAGCGCTTATTAAACAGCTGATCAAACATCATGCAGCCTGCATTATTGCCACACATGATGTGGAACTGGCAAAATTGAAAAATGAATACCCGGAAAATATTTTAAATTATCATTTTGACGTACAGGTCAGCAATGAAGAATTGTATTTTGATTATCAACTGAAAGCAGGTATCTGCACCAGTTTGAATGCTTCGATTTTAATGAAAAAAATTGGTATTGAATTATAAGATTTTTGAGTTTGGGGTTTTAGGTTTTGTGTTGGCAACACATAATAATAGTTAATCAACTCAGTACTCAAAACTCCTATCTCCTAACTATTTTCCCTTCCCCCATCCAAACCAATCGTTTCCATTTGCATAGAGCATCAATGCCAGCAAAATAATCATACCAAAGATCTGTGCATATTCTAAAAACTTTTCGTTAGGCTTGCGGCCGGTGATCATTTCTCCTAACGTAAATAAAACATGTCCACCATCCAAAGCAGGTATTGGTAACAGATTCATAAAAGCCAGCACGATGGAGAAGAAAGCAGTGATCGTCCAGAAATGCTCCCAATCCCATTGGGTACCTGAGAAAACGGATCCCATAGCTTTAAAACCCCCTACCCCTTTGTAAGCACCTGTAGAGGGCGATAAGATCTTCTTAAACTGGTCAATATAAAACTGAAGTTCCTTACCTGCCCTTTTAACCCCGGCAGGAAAAGCTGCAAAGAAACCATACTTTTTAACTTCGTACTTATAAATGCCCAAGCTGTCATATTCTTCATGGCTGCCCGGTGGATTGAACCCGATCTTTCCTCCGTTGATCAGTACTGTAGTGATATTCAGCATTTCATCATTTCTTTTTACAGTAAGACTGATGGTATCTCCTTTTTTCTGCTTCTTAATAAAAGCAGTAAACTCGTCGTAAAATTTTGTTTGAATGGTATCAATTCCAAGGATCATATCTCCCTTCCTTAAACCCGCCTTATAGGCTACGCTGGAATCATCAAGCACAGAAATAATAACCGGAATTCTCGGGCTGATCAATGGCCCCTCTGCCAGTTTCTTTTTTTCTACCAGTTTACCAATCAGGTCAACCGGCATATTCAGTATGGTTTCTTTACCATCTCTTTCCACCGTTACATCTTTATTAACTACCAGTACCTTTTTTAAGATATCGGTGTATTCCACAACCGGTTTGCCATCCACTGCCAGCACCTTATCACCATTTTTAAATCCAAGATCATTAAACAGTGAATCGTTGAAAGTAATACCATATTTTAAAGAGGAGGCTGGTATTTTTTTCTCTCCCCAGGTCATTAATATACCGGCATAAATAACAAATGCCAGCAAAATATTTACAGTAACCCCCCCCAGCATGATGATCAATCGTTGCCAGGCTGGTTTGCTTCTGAACTCCCAGGATTGCGGAGGTAATTTTAATGATTCCTTATCCATGCTCTCATCCACCATTCCGGATATTTTTACATAACCACCCAACGGCAGCCAGCCAATACCATATACGGTATCGCCGATCTTCTTTTTAAAAATGGAGAACCAGGGATCAAAAAAAAGGTAAAATTTTTCGACCCTGCATTTGAACCATTTGGCGGTGATGTAGTGGCCAAATTCGTGCAGAATGACCAGTATGGAAAGTGACAATAAAAGCTGGGCTACTTTTAAACCTACGCTGGGCCAGTTTATTGCTAATAAGGTAATGTCCATTTATAATTTGTGTTTAATGTTCAATGTTGCTGAAAAAGTACAAGTGAGTGACACAACGATGCTACATAGTAGTACAAAAGCTTAGTCCCAAAAAACTTTTACAGGTTTATCAACGAAGCCGCAAAATTACGGGCTTCGGCATCGCTTTCAAAATATTCCTGTAAGGTTGGTTTTTCAATAAAGGTCACGTTTTCCATGGTTTTTTCTACCAGGGCCGTCATATCTAAAAAGCCGATACGGTTGCGCAGGAAGGCCCACACGGCAATTTCGTTGGCTGCATTTAATACACAGGGCATGTTGCCGGCCTTATTAAGTGCCTCCATGGCCAGGGCTAAATTTCTGAAAGTTTTAACATCAGGTTCTTCAAAATTCAATGCCGGATATTTTTTAAAATTGAGGCGGGGGAAATCATTCTTAATTCTGCCCGGAAATGCCATGGCATATTGAATGGGCAGTTTCATATCAGGCAACCCCATCTGTGCTTTAATGCTTCCGTCTTCAAACTGAACCATACTGTGAATAACGCTCTGCGGATGGATCACCACTTCAATCTGGTCGGGCCTCAAATTAAAAAGCCATTTTGCCTCGATCATCTCCAACCCTTTATTCATGAGGGTTGCAGAGTCTATCGAAATTTTTGCACCCATGCTCCAGTTAGGATGTTGCAACGCATGATCTCTTTTTACATTAACCAGGAAATTGGGTTTTTTACCCAGGAAAGGACCCCCGCTCGCAGTAAGAATAATTTTTTCTATGGGGTTCCTGGCTTCTCCGATGAGGCATTGAAAAATCGCTGAATGCTCGCTGTCAACCGGAATGATCGGTACTCTTTTTTCAATAGCTTTCTGCATTACAATATCACCTGCAACAACCAGTGTTTCTTTATTGGCAAGACCTACAGCTTTTCCATTTTCTACTGCCTTTAAAGTGGGCTTTAAACCTGCAAAACCTACAATACCGGCCAGCATCATATCATAGGTATCAAATTCGGCCACTTCTTCCAGTGCTGCTTCGCCGGCAAAAACTTTTACATCGGTTGATGACAATGCATCCTTCACCTTTTGATACCTGGCTTCATCCCCTATAACAACCGCATTGGGCCTGAATTCCAATGCCTGGGTGATGAGCAGTTCATCATTTGTTTGGGCTGTAAGTATCTCCACTTCAAATAAACCGGGGTTGGCACGTATCACTTCCAGGGCCTGGGTACCAATAGAGCCTGTTGAACCAAATATAGCTATGCGTTTTTTTGAAGACTGATCGGCCATTATTATTAGAGCATTGTAGCGGCAAATCTAACTTAATAATTGTTGCAACGCAATTTTGACTTTACTGAAATTATACTTATTTATAATATTATTCATCGTGGTCTCAATTTTATCATTACACAAATTCCCTATTGATCCCTCGTGTATGTGGGTTGGTGAAGCTGAATGGGTAAAGTTTCCGGCTTCAACAGCAACGCCCACTTTTTTGTAAGCATCCCGGAAAGGCATACCTTCCAATACCAGTTTGTTTACTTCTTCCACGCTGAATAAGAATGTATACTTTTCATCCTGCAGCAGGTCTTTTTTAATATCAATATTGCTCAACATTAAACCTGCCATCTGCAGGCAATCATTTACATTTTGAAAAGCAGGTATGATATGCTCTTTTATCAATTGAAGATCGCGGTGATAACCCGATGGCAGATTGGTTGTCATCATCATGATCTCATTGGGCAGCGCTTGTATTCGATTGCAATGAGAACGGATCAATTCAAAAACATCCGGATTTTTTTTGTGCGGCATGATGCTGCTACCGGTTGTTAACTCATCGGGAAAAGAAATGAATGAAAAATTCTGATTGAGGTATAAACAGGCATCCATACTCAGCTTAGAGAGCGTGGCTGCAATATTTGCCAATGCCGATGCAACAATTCGTTCTGTTTTTCCCCGGCCCATTTGAGCATATACCACATTATAATTCAGCTCATCAAAACCCAGCAGATCGGTTGTCATTTGCCTGTTGATGGGAAATGATGACCCATAGCCGGCCGCAGAGCCCAGCGGATTTTTGTTTACAACTCGGTAAGCCGCTTCCAGTGTTGTCAGATCATCAACCAAACTTTCGGCATAGGCACCAAACCATAACCCAAAAGAGGAGGGCATGGCCAGTTGAAGATGCGTATAGCCCGGTAGCAGATCAGCTTTATACTTTTCGCTTTGTGCAATTAACAGGTCAAATAGTGCTTTTGTATTGATCACTGTTTTTTCAATTTCAGACCTTAAAAATAATTTCAGATCCACCAGTACCTGGTCGTTACGGCTGCGGGCACTGTGAATTTTTTTGCCTGCATCGCCTAGTTTTTCTGTCAGCATCCATTCTACCTGCGAGTGAATATCCTCTACCCCATCATTCAATTTAAAATCTTCCCTTTGAATCTGTTGATATATTTCTTTCAATGCCGACACCAATAATTCCAATTCAGCTTTAGTCAATAATCCAACAGACTCCAGCATCTTTATATGTGCTAAAGAACCCAATACATCAAATGGAGCCAGATGAATATCCAGATCCCTGTCATTACCCACTGTGAATTTTTCAACTTCTGCCAACGCAGCTTTTTCCTTTTGCCATAGTTTCATGTTGATGCTATTTGATGATTAAACTACCTGCTCTAATATTTTTATGTACGTATGTATTCCATTTTCAATCTCATTTAAATAGATAAATTCATCTGCAGTGTGGCTGCGGGCGCTATCGCCGGGGCCACATTTTAAAACCGGTGCTGGTATTAAAGCTGCATCTGATGTTGTGGGCGAGCCATACATTTGCTTACCTATTTTTATACCTGCCAGAACAAGCGGATGATCTTTATCAATTTTTGAAGATCGCAGGCGCATGCTCCTGGGTTTTAGTTCAGATTGAATATGTTGTTTTATAGTTTCCAATATCTCTTCATGCGTATAGGCATCAGTAACCCTGATATCAACAACAAAATGGCAAACAGCCGGTACAACATTGTGCGCTTTGTTTTCTGTATTGATTGAAGTAACCGACATTTTTACCGGGCCCAATGTGTCAGATACTTTTGGAAACTGGTATGTTTTAAACCAATTAATATCCTGCATGGCTTTATAAATAGCATTATCTCCTTCTTCCCTGGCAGCATGACCAGCTTTTCCTGTTGCCGTACAATCGATCACCAGCAAGCCTTTTTCGGCAATGGCTAAATTAGTGAGGGTAGGTTCGCCTACAATAGCAAAACCCCCTAACCCCCTTCCTTCGACTCTGCTCAGGATTTGGGAACCGGACCCTGCTGAGGCAAGTAGTTTTTCTATTCCGTTTGCACCACTTATTTCTTCTTCTGCAGTAGCAGCAAGCACCATATTATATTTCAGATCTTCCCTTTCATAAAAATGACAAAAAGCTGCGATCAAACTTACCAGGCATCCGCCGGCATCATTACTGCCTAATCCAAATAACTTGCCTTCTTCAATGATGGGAGAAAAAGGATCTTTAGTATACTGTAGATTTGGTTTTACGGTATCGTGATGTGAGTTGAGTAAGATTGTGGGTTTGCTTTCATCAAAATATTTATTTACACACCACACATTATTTATCAGCCTGTTTGTTGGGATTTTTTTTTCGTTCAAAAACTGTTCAATAATATCAGCAGTCTTATCTTCTTCTTTACTGAAAGAAGGTGTAGCTATTAGTTTTTGTAACAGTTCAACAGCTTCCTGGTATGGTTTATTTTCTATCAAGATTTTATTAATGTACCTATTGTATTTTCGGTTATGTTTTGCAACAGATCATCTGCATGGCCAATCAGTACTTCCTGTACACCATTACTGATTGCAGCAAAGGCATTGTCTATTTTTGGCAATATGCCGTCTGCAAGCTTTTTATCATCCAATAACTGCTGGTATTTTTCTTTATTGATCAGTTGAATGACCGATGAATCATCTTCAATATTTTCCAGTACCCCTTTCTTTTCAAAACAATAGATCAGTCTTACATCATATTGCTTCGACAAGACAACTGCCAGGAACGAAGCAATGGTATCGGCGTTGATATTCAACATTTGCCCCTGCCCATCATGCGTTAAAGGTGCAACAACAGGAACTAAATCATTGTCTAAGAAAGCTTGCAAAATTTCTGCACCAACTTCACCATGCTTTATATCTCCAACAAAACCATAATCAATATCAGTAACCGGTCTTTTGATTGCAGGAATAATATTTGCATCGGCACCTGTTAATCCAATAGCATTGCAATGCATGGATTGTAATGCAGCAACAAGTTGTTTATTGATCAGGCCACCATAAACCATAGTTACCAGATCTATTGTTGCTGCATCGGTGATACGCCTTCCATTAATATAATTGGGCGTTAATCCCATTTGTTTTCCAATGGTTGTTGCAATTTTACCACCACCATGAATTAAAATTTTAAAGGCATCTATGGCTGCAAATTTTTGAAGAAATGAATTCAACGCTGTTGAATCATCAACCACATTACCACCTATCTTTATAACGAACAACTTCTCCATTATATTGATTTTAAAATTTCACTTAAAACTGCCTGGGCAGCCCAAACCCTGTTGCCAGCCTGTTGCGTTACCAAACTATTGTTGCTATCCAACACTTCATCACTCATTTCTACATTTCGGCGAACTGGTAAACAGTGCATCACTTTAGCCTCATTGGTTAATGCAAGTTTTTTATGGGTAAGCATCCAATCTTTATCAGACGTAATTATCTTACCATAATCTTTATACGAGCTCCAGTTCTTTACATACACATAATCAGCATTCTTTAAGGCTTCATCCTGGTTGGTAATGATGGTGGCATTCTTTGTATATGATTCATCCAGTTCATAACCTTTGGGATGTGTAATTACAAAGTCAGCTTCGCCCCATGAACCGACCCATTGTGCAAATGAATTAGCTACACATTGTGGCAATGCTTTTACATGAGGAGCCCAGGTTAACACAATCTTAGGCTTGGGGCCTTCGCCTCCGCCAGCCGGCGGAGAAACTAAGAGCATGTGTTCTTTAATAGTAATTATATCTGTAAGTGACTGCAGCGGATGCAATGTTGCACTTTCTAAACTCACTATTGGCACACCGGCATATTTTATAAACTGGCTGATCACTGTTTCGGCATAATCTTCTTCCCGGTTCTGCAAAGACGGAAATGTGCGAACACATAAAATATCAAAGTATTGTCCAAGTACCGGAGCTGCATCTTTAATATGCTCAACAGTTGTTCCATTCATGATGGCACCTTCGGCAAACTCCAATGCCCAACCTTCTTTATCTACATTAAAAACAATTGCTTCCATGCCGAGATTGGCAGCTGCCACCTGTGTACTTAAACGGGTACGTAAAGAAGGATTTAAAAATAGCAGTCCGATTCTTTTGCCTGTTCCCAATGATCTATCTGCAAATGGATTCGCTTTATATTTTAATGCCTGTTGAACCAGTGCATTAATATTATCAACATCATTAACAGAGATAAAATTTGTCATCAGCCTATTTCGGTTTTAATTGCCTGTAAAAAGATATCAGCTTCGCCCCTGGTAATATTCAATGCAGGTAAAAGCCTGATCACGTTTGGTTTTGCCTCGCCCGTAAATATTTTGTGTTTAAACAAAAGATTCTTCTTTACCATGTTTAGTTCTTCCGGTAAGTCAATACCGATCATCAATCCTCTTCCCCTCACCTCTTTTATATGGGGCAGTTTTTTCAGTTCTTCCATTAAATAATCGCCAACTGTTTTTGCATTGTTGATCAACTCTTCATTTTCAATAACTTCCAATACCGCCAAAGCAGCGGCACAAGCCAAATGATTACCGCCAAAAGTTGTACCCAGCATAAAATGCTTAGGTTGAATTTTTGGGGCGATGGAAATAGCGCCAACCGGAAATCCATTCCCCATTCCCTTTGCCATGGTATAAATATCTGCATCCACACCCGCAAAATCGTGCGAATAGAATTTACCGCTTCTGCCATAACCGCATTGCACAGAATCTGCAATAAACACAGCATTATACCCGTCACACAGGCTTCTTACTTTTTTCAGAAATGAATCGCTTGCAATATTGATACCACCAACGCCCTGTATACCTTCAATGATAACAGATGAAATTTCATTTTGCCTAAAAGCTGCTTCCAGTGCGGCTTCATCATTAAAAGGAAGAAAAATAACATTATCAGTTTGATTAACCGGTGCTACAATATTTGGATTATCGGTTGCAGCTACTGCTAAAGACGTTCTGCCATGAAATGCTTTTTTAAAAGCGATGATCTTTTTCCTTCCATTATAAAATGAAGCAAGCTTTAATGCATTCTCATTTGCTTCTGCTCCTGAATTGCATAAGAACAACTGGTAGTCTTCTTTACCGGATATCTTTCCCAATTTTTCTGCCAGCTCAACCTGCAACGGAATTTTTATAGAGTTGGAGTAGAATCCTACTTTATGCAATTGCTCTTCTATTCGTTTCACATAATGCGGGTGTGTATGCCCAATGGAAATTACGGCATGGCCGCCATAAAGATCCAGGTATTTTTGTCCCTGATCATCCCAGACGTAAGAACCCATTGCTTTTTCTATTACAATGTCATTCAAAGGATATACATCAAATAATTTCATCTAAAAATAATTTGCTTTTAATTTCAGGCCTGTTGTTTCTTCCAATCCAAACATCAAATTCATATTTTGCACAGCCTGTCCACTGGCTCCTTTTAATAAATTATCTATCACAGAATGAATAACCAGGTTGCTACCAATCTTTTCCAGCTGAATAAAACATTTGTTGGTATTTACAACCTGCTTCAAAAAGACAGGCTCATCACTCAACACAACAAAAGGATGTGCAGCATAATATTTTTTATAGAGTGCTGAAACTTCCTTCAACTCCAGAGCGCATTTTATTTGTGAGCTGATAAAGATACCCCTGGTAAAATCTCCCCGCCAGGGAATAAAATTCAGGTCAACATTGGCTTCTGGATTTAACTGCAACATGGATTGGCCAATTTCTTTAAGATGCTGATGCGACAATGTTTTATAAGCCTGTATATTATTTGCACGCCAGCTAAAATGCGAGGTTTCGCTAAAACCCTGTCCAGCACCTGTTGAGCCGGTAATACCTGTTGTATTAATTTCTTTTAATAAACCAGCTTTTGCCAACGGCAATAAACCTAACTGTATGGCAGTTGCAAAGCACCCGGGGTTGGCAATATTCTTTGCTTTTTTTATCTGCGCTTTATTCAACTCAGGCAAACCGTACACAAATTTTCTTTTATTAACCGTTTCTCCCAGTCTGAAATCCTGGCTCAGGTCAATGATCCTTATTGAAGCGTCAATTTCATTTTCTGCTAAGAATTTTACCGCATCCCCATGTCCTACACACAAAAAGAGGACATCAATTTTATTATTCAGAACTGAAGAAAATTTTATTTCTGTATCGCCCAGCAGGTCTTTATGTACCTGGTATAAAAAATTACCTGCATTGCTTTTGCTGTGCACAAAAATTATTTCAGCGTCCGGGTGATTCAGTAATATCCTGATCAACTCGCCTCCTGTATAACCGGCACCACCAACAATACCAACTTTAATCTTTGTTGCCATCTGCTGATTGTTTTACTGCGTTATAGATCATGGTTTGGTTACCAAATATTTTTGAGAACCCTCTAACGTCATCCCCGGTCCACCCTGTATTCATCTCACCATACTTACCAAACCTGCTGCTCATCAGGTCGTACACAGATTCGATGCCCGTGACCTGAAAACGATATGGCATCAGGTCAACAAAAACTTTACCGGTAACATTTTCCTGCGAGTTTTGGAAGAAAGCTTCAATATCCCTCATCACCGGATCCAGTATCTGCCCTTCATGCAACCAGTTTCCATAAAACAAAGCCAGTTGGTCTTTCCAATTCAGTTGCCATTTGGTTAGCACATGCTTTTCCAACGCATGGTGTGCTTTTAAAATGATCATCGGTGCTGCTGCTTCAAAACCCACACGGCCTTTGATGCCAATGATGGTATCACCTACATGTATATCCCTGCCAATGCCAAACGGACCGGCAATGGATTGCAAATGCTGAATAGCTTCGGTTGGATGAACAAATTGTTTTCCATCAATGCCCATCAATTCGCCTTTCACAAATTCGAGTTCAACAGCTTTTGTTACTGTTGCGGTAACCTGTGTGGGCCAGGCTTCATCGGGCAACATGCCTTTACTGTTCAATGTTTCCTTACCACCCACACTGGTTCCCCACAAACCTTTATTAACAGAGTACATGGATTTTTCAAAATTCATTTCCACACCTTTACTTTTCAAATAAGCAATTTCATCTTCACGGCTTAATTTCAGATCCCGTATGGGCGTACTGATTTCAACACCGGGTATCATGATGTTAAAGATCATATCAAACCTTACCTGGTCGTTGCCTGCACCGGTACTGCCATGCGCAACAATATCTGCATCCAGGTGCTGCACATGCTCAGCAATAAAAACTGCCTGGCTTAATCGTTCGGCACTTACACTTAAAGGATAGGTATTATTTTTTAACACATTTCCAAAAACCAGGTATTTTATTATTTTATCGTAATAACTTTTAACAGCATTAACCGTGGTATGTGATTTTACACCCAACTTATAAGCATGTGCTTCAACCTTTTTCAATTCATCATCACTAAAACCACCGGTGTTTACAATTACCGAATGTACTTCGTAGCCTTTTTCTTCTGTGAAATATTTTACACAGTAAGTGGTATCCAACCCGCCGCTAAAACCCAGGACAACTTTCTTACTCATATTGATCAGTTTAAAAAATTAAAGAAATAACGCAATAATGATTTTGAACTTCCTCCTCCTTCTTTCTTCTGCAAAAACTTAAGCATTTTACTTTGTTTTAAACGCATGAAACGTTCGTAACTTTTAGAGTGCTTTTTAAATTCCTGTTTTGTTTCTTCAGGTGTATAATGATCGGCAGGATCAAAAAGCATGGCCGTACACATGCAGTTTTTCTTTCCTTGCTCATCAGTATATCATAATTAACACAGCTTTTGCAGCCTGCCCAAAACTGTTCATCATTGGTAAGCTCTGAATAAGTTACCGGTTCATAACTTTAGTTCAAAAATTCTTTTCTTGATTGATTTTGCAACGCCGGTTTTACGAAAAGCCGGGGAAACGATCAGTCCGCTGTTGGCAACAAATTTATTATGCTCCCACACTTCTATGTAACAAAAACCAACCCACTCGCCTTCAGTGGTTAAGGCTATAACAGCTTTCCCTTCCTGTATTTTTTGTTCAATATATTCGGGAGAACGTTTGGCTATTCCCGTACCACGGGCTTTGGCAGAAGAAGCCATTTCATCGGTGATGGTTGTTGCGTAATGCGAATCGGCTGCTGTGGCAACCCTGATAATTATATTACTGTTTTCCAATTGTAAAAAATTGAAAGAATGATTAAATGATGTTAAGAAAATTTGCGGAGACTTTTTTCACTGACAGGGGCAGGTTTTAGCTACTCGTCCTATCAGCATCCACGTCGGGATCTGGGTATAAATACAAACAGGTTGCCCATAGTATACAATATACCCCTGGCGGGAGCATTTGTATTGGCGATATGTAATTTTATCCTGTTCAATGTATTGATCAATTGTGATTAACGGCACAAAAGTATATTATTTTAAAAACAATAGACAAAAAAATATTTATAAAGTTTAAATGCAACCTTTTGGCGTTCAGTTAACAAACTTCTCCAGTTCCGCTGCAATCTTCCTGTCGTTGCTGAGGCGTGGTACTTTATTTTGTCCGCCAAGTTTACCAATACTCTTCATGTAATTGATAAAGCCATTCTTTTGCACAGGCGAAATTTTCAGTTGCTGTAAAATATTACCACCCACAAGGTCATCATAGTACACGTTTCTTTTACGCAGGTTATCATCAACTTTTTTTGAGAACGCTTTCATATCGGCAGGCGTATTTTCAAATTCGATGAACCACTCATGGTAACTCTTACCGGCGTCTGTTGAGATTTTTGGTGCGACCGTAAATTCAGTGATGGGAATATTTTCTTCTTGAGCAGCCTGCAATAAAGCAGCTTCTACCTCTTCGCTGATCACATGCTCGCCAAATGCAGAAATAAAATGTTTGGTGCGGCCTGTAACCACCAGTCGGTATGGTTTGGTTGAAACAAATTTGATGGTGTCGCCGATATTATAACCCCATAAACCTGCATTGCTGTTGATGATCAAAGCATAGTTCTCTCCCACTTTCACATCTTTTAAAGTTAAACGGGTTGGGTTTTCATCAAAGATCTCTGCGGCAGGTACAAACTCAAAAAATATTCCGCTGTTGGTATTTAATAATAAGCCGGCTTCTTTTTGAGAATCCTGGAAAGCAAAAAAACCTTCACTTGCCGGAAACAGTTCTATACAATCAATTTTTCGGCCAATGCTTTCAAAAAGTTTTGCCTTGTAGGGTTCAAAATTTACACCGCCCTGTACCATCAGGTTAAAGTTGGGAAAAAGTTCTCCTACTTTTTTTCCGCTCTTTTCCGTCAACCTGTCAAAGTACATCTGCATCCATGGCGGAATGCCGCTGATGAGTGCCATATTCTGGTTGATGGTTTCTTCTACAATTTTATCCAGCTTTTCCTCCCACTCTTCAATACAGTTTGTTGTAAAAGAAGGTAACTGGTTTGACCTTAAATATTTAGGGATATGATGGTTTACTATGCCGCTAAGCCTTCCGGTTGGTATGCCTCCTACTCTTTCCAAAACCGGGGAACCGCTAAGAAAGATCAGTTTTCCATCTGCAAATTTTGTGTTACCGGTTTCAGCCATATAGCAGAGCAACGCATTACGGGCTGTGTTAATATGGTTTGGTATAGAGTCTTTGGTGATGGGTATATATTTTACACCGCTGGTTGTGCCGCTTGTTTTAGAAAAATAAATGGGCTGGCCTTTCCACAACACGTTGTGTGTACCCTGTTTTATTTTTTCGATATAAGGTTTAAAAGCTTCGTAGTCACGCAATGGTACCTGCTTTACAAAATCATCGTAGGATTTAATAGCGGCAAAATCATGGTCTTTTCCAAATACGGTTTTAGCACCAACTTTGATCAAATGATTGAAAATTGCCTGCTGATCTGCTTCGGCAGTTTCCATTCCTTTCCTGATCTGCTTGTATATATAACCGGCAAAAGGTTTTGCCAACAGGGATTTTATTTTCATTACACTTTATTCAATCTGTACTGTTACAAATTTAAGTCGTTTTTTTTGTTTGATCATGTTATGATTTATAAACGGAAAGCCATTTGTTGTAAAGGTTGCCAACCTTTAGAGGGTTCAATTCAAAATAAAAAACATCTGCAAGGTTGGCTACCTTCTAAGAATCTCAAAAGCTATTTACAATCGCATTTCCATTCCGTATCCAGGTCTATTACAGTTACCACCACCAGGCCTTCACCTTTTGGTGCAAAAACAATACGTACATGTTGTTTATCACGGGTAAATCCCTCTACCGGGTAGGTTTTACCCCGCTTATCATTCTGTATCTTTTTGTGGTTGATGGTCCCGTTCTTTAAAATTTCTTTCACTTCCGATTCATCTATATTTCTGCAGTCCATACGGCATTTGGCATGTTTGCTAAAAATAAGAGGAGTAGCATTGCGGTTAAAGCCCTGTCCGACCGGGTCATCCTGGCGGGCTTCAACTTCTTCTGTCTTTTCATCCTGGGGTAAAATTGCCGGCACGGTAATTCTTTCTGTTACCTGTTCTGTTTTTGGTTTATTAACCCTGTTTGCACGTTGATTTTCCTTAACAAAGTAGTATAACAGCCCGGCTGCAATTAATAGTAAATATGGCAGATATTTTTTAAGCATGTCGCAAGTTACAATATTGATAGAACACAGATGACACGGGGAGGACGGATGATAACGGATTTTTTATCCTGCTTCGCATGATAATACGCTGCATTAACAGCCGGATAAACACAATAATCTGTGTAAATCTGTTTAATCAGTGTTATCCGTGTTCTATCTCCATTTTCATTAATTTTGCCCCAATGAACAAAACGGTAGCATTACATACCCTCGGCTGTAAACTTAATTTCTCTGAAACCTCTTCCATTGGAAGATTACTGGAGCATGAAGGCTTTGAAAAAAGAGATTTTGACGAAGTGGCCGATGTGTATGTGATAAACACCTGCTCGGTAACTGATAATGCCGATAAGGAATGCCGGATGCTGGTAAGGCGTATTCAACGCAAAGCACCCGAGGCGCTGGTGGTAATTACCGGTTGTTATGCTCAATTAAAACCGCAGGAGATCGCAGCCATTCCCGGGGTTGACCTGGTTTTGGGTGCTGCAGAAAAATTTAATATCGCAGCCCATTTAAAAGAAGTGACCAAGGGTGATAGTGCGAAGATCTGCAGTTGCGATATTGAAGATGTGAATGAATTTACAGCCTCACATTCCATTAATGACCGCACCCGTATATTTTTAAAAGTGCAGGATGGCTGCGATTACAATTGTTCTTTTTGCACCATTCCTATGGCAAGGGGCAAAAGCCGTAGCGACAGTATCAGCAATGTTATTGCCAATGTAGAAGCCATTGCAGCAAAGGGTGCAAAGGAAATTGTATTGACCGGTATTAACCTCGGCGATTTTCGACCCCCTAACCCCCTGAAGGGGGAAATAGCGAATGCCGTTCGTACTGAAAAAGAAAACTTTCTTTCTTTAATTGAAGAGTTAGATAAAGTTAATGGGATAGAACGTTTCAGAATATCTTCCATTGAACCCAATTTGCTGACCAACGAGATCATTGAATTTGTGAGCAACAGCAAAAAATTTATGCCGCATTTTCATATTCCGCTACAAAGTGGAAGCGATAAGATCCTGGGATTGATGAGGCGCCGTTATAAGAAAGATCTATATACTGAAAGAATTGGTTTGATCAAGACCATGATGCCACATTGCTGTATTGGCGTGGATGTGATCGTTGGCTTTCCCGGCGAAACTGATGAGGATTTTCAGGAAACATTTAATTTCCTGCATCAGCTGGATATAAGCTACCTGCACGTATTTACTTATTCTGAAAGAACAAATACACTGGCGGCAACCATGAAGCCGGTTGTACCGATTAATATCAGGAATGAAAGAAACAAGGTATTGCGTAATTTGAGTTACCAGAAAATGCAATACTTTACCAATGCTCATATAGGCCAAACCCGTAAAGTTTTGTTTGAAACAAAAAACAGGAACGGTATGATGGAAGGCTATACCGACAATTACATTAAAATAACAACCCCTTTTAACGAAGTATGGGAAAACAATATCGTAGAATGGAAAATATAAATCACGATCATCTGAATAAATACCAGGTCACAGTATTCTTCGACATGGATGATGAATTTATGACCTTTGTACCACCACACCGGGTTTATATAAACAGTTTGATCGAAAAAAATATTCTTGATTACTATACCGTAAGTATGGAAAGCCAGAAAAGCTGGATGGTAATCAATGCTGCCAGTAAAATGCAGGTAGAAGAATACCTGAGCAAATCACCTCTGTATAAATACTGGACCATTGAGATTGATGAGCTGTTTGTGTATGACGGGCAATCTTATAGGTTGCCGGCCGTGCAATTGAATTAAAGTATTTATTATTGCTTAAAATACAAAAGGGTTTCAATTTCTTGAAACCCTTTTCTCTGTGGGAGCACACGGGTTCGAACCGCGGACCCTCTGCTTGTAAGGCAGATGCTCTAAACCAACTGAGCTATGCTCCCTTTTTATTTTGGGATGGCAAAGATAAGGGTAAAATGTTTTCTGCAAAATTTTTTACACTATTTCTCAAATTAATCATCGGCTATTTCAAAATTTTCAGCCTATTTTTGCCATATAAATATGTCAATCTACACAAATACCAAATTCCAGGAAGATACAGATACCCTTACGGTAACTGAGTCTTACTGCAGCCTCATTGTATGGAATGATGAGGTAAATACATTTGAATGGGTGATTGATACGTTAATTGAAGTTTGCGGCCACTCTACCCAACAGGCCGAGCAATGCGCTATCATTATTGATTCCAAAGGAAAATACTCAGTTAAACAAGGCAGCTATGACATGTTAAAACCACAATGCGATGCCATCACGGAAAGAGGTATCAATGCTACCATTGAAGTGATCGCCAACTAATTTCCCATGGTCCTCCTCACGAAAGAATTAATTTTTCCGCCCGCAGATTTGGCTGATGATGAAGGCTTATTGGCTATTGGTGGAGATCTGAGCACCGAACGTTTACTACTTGCCTACCGCAGCGGCATTTTTCCCTGGTATAACGAAGAGGACCCCATTTGCTGGTGGAGCCCCAACCCCCGTTTTGTTTTATACCCTGCACAACTGAAAGTAAGCAACAGCATGAAAACGGTTTTACAAAATGGCAAATACCGGTTTACCACTAACAGGGCCTTTACACAGGTGATACAAAACTGTAAAACAATTTCCCGGAACGGTCAGGATGGAACCTGGATATCTCCTGCCATGCAAAAAGCCTACACCACTTTACATGAACTGGGCTATGCCCACAGTGCCGAGACCTGGCAGGATGGTGAACTGATCGGTGGACTGTACGGCATCAGGCTGGGAAAGCTTTTTTTTGGCGAAAGTATGTTTAGCCTTAAACCCAATGCCAGTAAGTTTGCCTTTATAAACTATGTCAGGCAATTGCAAAAAGAAAATGTGCAATTGATAGATTGCCAGTTGCACACCAATCATTTAGAAAGCCTTGGAGCCAGGATGATACCAAGAGAACTTTTTACAGAGATTCTTGTTACAAATACCGGGCAATAATTTCCGTATTTTTGCTTATAATTTTTAAAAAACAGAACTATGATATTTGAATTTACAGAAGAACAATTAATGATAAAACAGGCTGCAAAGGATTTTGCTGTAAATGAGTGCCTGCCCGGTGTTATTGAAAGGGATGAACATCAGAAGTTTCCTAAAGAACAGATTGAAAAATTAGCCGACCTGGGTTTTATGGGCATGATGGTAAAACCTGAATATGGCGGCAGTGGCCTGGATACGATCAGTTATGTGCTGGCTATGGAAGAGATCAGTAAAGTAGATGCCAGCGTAAGTGTTTGTGTAAGCGTGAACAACAGCCTGGTTTGTTATGGCCTGCAGGAATATGCTACCGAAGAACAAAAAGAAAAATATTTGAAGCCGCTTGCACAGGGTAAAAAAGATGGCGAATTATACATTGGTGCCTTTTTATTAAGTGAGCCTGAAGCAGGCAGCGATGCCACTTCGCAACGGACCACTGCCGAAGATAAAGGAGATTATTATTTACTGAACGGAACCAAGAACTGGATCACCAACGGCAACAGCGCCAGTGTGTACCTGGTGATTGCACAAACTGATGTAAGCAAAGGCAGCCGCGGCATTAATGCATTTATTGTAGAAAAAAGCTGGGCCGGTGTTGAAGTAGGTGCCAAAGAAAATAAACTGGGCATACGGGGAAGCGATACACACAGTATTTTATTTACTGATGTTAAAGTACCTAAAGAAAACCGCATTGGTGCTGATGGATTTGGTTTCGCCTTTGCCATGAAGACATTAGCAGGTGGAAGAATCGGCATTGCTGCCCAGGCATTGGGTATTGCCAGCGGCGCTTATGAACTGGCACTGGCTTACAGCAAGCAACGTAAGGCATTTGGTACCGAAATTATGAATCACCAGATCATCCAGTTTAAACTGGCAGATATGGCTACCAAAATTGAAGCTGCCCGTTTACTTTGTTTAAAAGCAGCGTGGGAAAAAGACAATCATATTGATTACACTTTAAGCAGCAGCATGGCAAAAGTATTCAGCAGTGAAACTGCCATGTGGACCGCCACTGAAGCCGTGCAGATACACGGTGGATATGGCTTTGTAAAAGAATACCATGTTGAGCGTATGATGAGGGATGCAAAAATTACACAGATTTATGAGGGAACCAGTGAAGTGCAGAGGATTGTGATCAGCAGGGCGATATTGAAATAAAACCCCCTCCGCCTCCGCCGCGGCGGAGGAACTTAACCGAGCGAAGATTATATTTTTAAAATCAATTAATCTTTGGGTAATTGATGAAAAAAGAATCAATGATGATTTGGAAGTTAAAATGTCTGGATATGTTAAATGCACCGCCTCCTCTTTTTTGGAGAGGAGGAAGGGAGGTGAGGCTATGAGCATCAACACAAAAAAATACCAGGAAATAACTGAAGAACTTAATGGCAAAGCCACATTAGTTGCAGTCTCCAAAACAAAACCTGTTGAAGACATTCTTGAACTGTACAACCTTGGCCAACGCGATTTTGGTGAGAACTATGTGCAGGAACTGGTTGGTAAATACGAACAACTTCCAAAAGACATCCGCTGGCATTATATTGGCCATCTGCAAAGCAATAAAGTAAAATACATAGCTTCCTTCGTTCATCTTATACATGGGGTTGATAGTTTGAGTTTGTTGAAAGAAGTAAACAAGCAGGCTTTAAAAAACAACCGCACCATTGATTGCCTGTTGCAGATACATATTGCCAAAGAAGAAACCAAATTTGGATTGGATAGCCATGAACTGGATGCAGTTTTAACCGGCGATCTTACTGCATTGAAAAATATACGCATCACCGGCCTCATGGGTATGGCTTCCTTCTCCACAAATATGGATTTGGTAAGAGCAGAGTTTAACTATCTCAAAAGTCTCTTTGATAAATATGCTCAACTTTCAACTATCCCACAGGGTCCTTCGGGCAACCTTCAACTCTCAACCCTTTCCATGGGAATGAGTGCTGATTTTGAATTTGCCATTGCTGCCGGAAGCAATATGGTAAGAATTGGAAGTTTAGTTTTTGGCAATAGAAATTAAATCAATAAAATAAAAACCTGTTTCATCAATTTATAATTTTACAATTACTTGTTTCCACAGATTTTTGGGATGCCACCTTTTGCCGAAACCCTTAGCTGGTGTATACAATCGCCACGATTTAATAGCGCATCTTTTATATGCTTCCCTTTTTCATTATACCCCGTTCCAGCCCTGCTATCACACAATATCGCACCTGGAGTTTCCGGAATACTTAATATGGTGTATCCAATATTGTCGTACCGCATGATACAATTTACATTACCACTTCTAAGGCCATTTGGTTTATCATAGGTGCTTGGGTTGCCTTCATCACCTTCGCCATGGTGGCATACATTATTGCCGTGTAAAAGCTCATGCGCAATTATCTGTTGCAGTTTTACTTCATAAATCAACCAATTTGCTTTTGGTACTCCTTTATTTTTAGCTCTAACAAATGCTGCAATAGTTTCGGTAAATATTTGAACCGTACCCACATTATTTGGAATTGATGGCCCCCCGTTGCAATAACCCATATATTTATCGCTCTTTTTTGCATCAATAAGATACAGCCCACTCTGATCAACTACATGCGTAGCGCCAATACCATTGAAATTAATAATGAGATGGCCATCTTTTATAAAATACTGGTCATCGTTAATCATGCTCACATTTAGCTCAGAAACATCTTTATACAATTTAAGTTTATCTTCCAGGATATTCCTGTTCATGATCAAAATATCCTTTACTTCGTAATTGGTACGTATATGCACAATTTTTTTATCCATAACAGTTTTAAACCCCCTGTACTCTTCATAATTCGACAAACCATCACCAGCAAAGCCATCTCCTGTTGGCAATTCATCGTCATCAGCAATCAAATCAACGGGATCTTTCATTCTCTTACCATCAGACGAAGTCCAGCCATTATCGGCAATACGATTCTCATCAATATCATACGGAATGTTTACCCTGTTATCTTTATAAATTTCTCTTTTTCCTTCCGTCGGGATGTTGTACATCTGATTCTTTTATCGGAATAGAAACATATACAGGCGATTCGCCGCTTAAAGGATTTTCGCCCCCATTACTTAAATTGGCAAAACTTCTAAGCAAACCAAAAGCCCCAAAGTCGAGCGAATAAACTTTTATAGTGTACACTTTTTCAGGCCGCTCTGTTCTCGCCTGCAAAAAAATATCTTTGCACTTTGTTCCAGGCGCTGCATCAAAAGCTTCATGTTTTCCTTCCTGTTTAAATTTAAGATCGGGACATTTATCAGCATTTTTGGGTATCGGATAATTCATACACACACCAGTTTCATTTGATACATTCATTAACTGAAAAAAGTGAATGCGGCTCATATGGGCCAGGGCCGGCTTCCATTCTCCGCTCTCTTTGTACATCAACTCCGATATAAAACTGGTATCGTTATTATCAGCAGGCAACCAGGTAAATTTCGGCAGGCTAAGTTTTATACCCGGCCTGTAGACCAACACTGATTGCACTTCCAGCATTTTATCTTTGTCTTTCCGGTTAGTTATATCATCCGCTTTTATATCTTCGGATTTGGTATTTTTTGGCTTTTCTTTGTAATAATTTGATGCTGTTACCTTAAATTTTACTTCGATAACTTCATCTTCATCAGACATGTAAACGGGAGCCTGATAGATAACATACCTCCCGGTATTTCCTGTAATAAATTTTCCTCCTCCTTTTGTAATTTCCCAGTTATATTCAACTTTATCGGGGAAAGATTTAATAATTTTTGGCTGCGTAGCACAGCCCCCCGTTGACACACACACAAATGCTGCATCGTCACTATCACGTTGATCGGGGGTTGATAAAACGATCCATTGGCCCAGAACCATTTTATTATTATCCTCTACTTTCTCAGGTAAAATCACAGTTGGTTCAATAAGATTATCGGACAGTATCCAGTCTGGTCCGTTTGCGCTACACGAGCCAGGATCAATTTCTTGTTTTGGAGCAGTTGGTATTGTTCCGGTTCCACCAGAAATATCTATTTGATATTTATCGGGAGATGTTTTAACACGCTTGGTTTTAATTGTAATCGTTTTATCTACTTTTCCATCATCAGCAGCAGATCCATCATCTATTATAGATAAAGTAATTTTAGTAGTAACAGTTGTTTCGTTTGTTTTATCCGGCATAGGTACAAACGGAGGCTTAAATATTACATGTTCGCCCTTTGCTGTGCTACTATCATTGAGGCACCCCAGTGTTACAAAACTTCCATTATTATCACCTTCAATCTTCCATTCATATCTAACCCTACCTACCAACGGTATTTTTTTAATACTTCTTGTATCTTTACAATCCGGTTCCTTTGGGTTACATTCAAATATCAACATATCCCAGTCTGCTCCTGCTGCTTCCAAAGCAATATATTCATCCCGCTGCATATAGGCTGTATTGGATAATCCAATCTGGTATGATTTTAGTTTGCCATCAAGCTTGGGTTCGGATATTACATTTACAACCCTGTCGCAGACTTTAGGAAATTTATCCGAAGAATCAACAGGATTTTTGGGTATATCCGGTACTTCTGTAATTTTAGGTTTATCTCCAGCCTTAGTATCTGTTTTCACATTTACCGCAGGTTCAGAAGTTATTTCATCTTTTTCATTAATGAACTTAACTGCTGTGCAGGTTGATCCATCACTACAGGTAAGTATTGTTATAAGTTTCAGTATAAATGTACCGGCATTTTTTGGTTGTACTGTTACTATACTTTTGGTATGGGTTTTGTCTAAAATATCGGCATTCTCTTTTCCTGAAACAATTTCCCACTTGTAAGTAACACTTTTCTCATTGCAATCTTTACCCGAACAGCTTCTTTTTACAAGCGCCACATAAGTGCCCCTTGGATTTTTAGAACTGCGGTTTGCAATATCTGCTGTAATTGAGCATCCACATTTTCCATCATTTTTATCCCCAGGAAAAGGAGTTAACATCACATCAGGCAATTCAAGATTTACATTTACAGTAAACCCGCCGGTTTTGACACTTACCATATCAAACCGGCGTTCAAAAGTGCCCGCTTCCATACTATCGGGTGCAAGTGCTATAACTACCTGGTTAGCCGGTTGCATGTTTACAACGGTGGGAGTTACATTAATAACTGTGAGTAATGCAGTGTCGGGTAAACTATGTAATCCGGTGATCTTTACATTTAAATGTGTCTTCTCTCCTTTCATCAGGTTTAATTTACCGGCACTCAGTTCCATATTTACACTTGATACTGGTTGTGAACATTTTTGCTGTCCATTTTCCTGTATCTGTACATTTTGCATTCCATTACTGTTATCCGGAAATTGAATGATACATTGTCTGGGTGATTCTGCAAGTATAGTAGCAGGCTGATCGCCAATTGTACAATTCGTATTACTGCTGTTGCCATCAAATGAACCCTTAATTCTTAACGGCGCTGCTGTTATGGCATGTGTTGGAATTTTACAATCAATGCCGTTAGGGGTTTGTGTTTGATTATTTGTGGCACATGGAATATTTAACTGTGCTGCTGTATTGCCAGTTTCATCTATTAAAATTAGCGGAAGCTGTGCAGCAGATGATGCATTTATATTATATTGAACCGGAGTTTTTACATTGGCAACCTGAATTTTCTGCCCGTTAAATTCAACAGCAAATTTTTTTAACTCCGCCAGGTTCTTTGCTGTTTGCTTTGTATTTTTTCCAAATGGCGCTGCCAAAACTGATCCCGATATCATATCTCCCGGCCTGATATCATCAGGCAAATAAACTTTTATTGTGCCTGCCGGTAAATTAAACACCGTGGTTGTTAATCCTTTTTGACTTGAAACGGTTTGTGCAAAACCGGAATTTATATATGCTGCAAACAGCATCATGCATAGCAGGTAATACTTTTTCATTGAAACCGATTTTAGTAAATATTAAAATACGCAGTTTAACAAAAGGGCACAACGTAACTGATGTATAAGGCCATTGCGGGATATAAAGCCTTAAGAAATGTACGGTTAATTTTATCCAATGTCAAGCTAATTATGACTTTGCCTGATACAATAAAGTTGCTGATTTGTTAAAACCTTAACAATCAAATCAAAATGCGGCACAATTTTGTGTTATTGGATGTTTAAATAGATAACTTTGAGATGAGTAATACAACATTTATGTCGGCAACATTTGAAACAGAAAAAAACAGGAAGGCAGCTATTTACACAGCGCTTATATGCGGCGCTATTCTTTTAATAGCCCTGTTGGTTTCCTGGAAACCCGTTTTACATCCACCAAAACTTGTAGAAGAATTTATTGAAATAAACCTGGGCAATGATATTGAAGGTTTTGGTGAAGTGCAGCCTTTGATAAAAGGCGAAAAAGCACCCGATGATGAAACCGCCGCAGACCAGCAGGCAGCACCGGTAAAAGATGAAACCACCGAAGAAATAAAAACTGATGACAATTCAGATCCCGAATCGGCACCGGTAACCAAACCCATAAAGACCACACCTAAAGTTACAACACCTAAAGTAGTTCCAACTCCTACACCTCCTGCACCCAAACCGCAGAAACCAAAAATTGCCGGTTACAATGGGCCCAAAGGTGGCACCGGTAATGGAGCTACCGAAGATAATGGTTATAAATATGAAGGCAACAAGCCCGGTGGTAAAGGTGATGCCGGTAGCGTTAATGGCAAACCCGACAGTTATGGAAATCAGCCTGGTGGAAAAACCGGCGGCGGTGGTTTGCGTGTTAGTAAAGGCGACCGCACCATTGTAAACAATTATATTTTTATGGGCAATCTCCCTCCTAATACTATCAATGCTAAAATAAAAGTTTCACCCGAGGGCCGTGGAGTTTTTGTTGGTTTCGATAAAGGGTCAACCAGTACCGACTCAAAATATGCCGATGCTATAAGGGGCTACTTGCCCAATATCGAATTCGATAAATCCGATCACACATCCGATGTAACAGTCCCTTTCAGATTCAAGGTGCAGTAATTTTTTTGTTACAAATATTTGTTTTCATAGCAACATCGTTGTGTCGCAAACCATTATTCAGCTTTACCTACATTTGCTGTTGTACATCTAACATCGTACATCTTACATTTAAATGACCTATCAGCAAACAATCGATTACCTCTACGCCCAACTGCCCATGTACAGCCGTATTGGCGCAGCTGCATACAAAGAAGACCTGCACAACACCATTGCTTTGTGCAATGCCATTGACAACCCGCAAACAAAATTTAAAAGCATTCATATTGCCGGCACCAATGGCAAAGGCAGTACCAGCCATATGCTGGCTGCCATGTTACAGCAGGCCGGTTACAAAACAGGCTTATACACGTCACCACATTTAAAAGATTTCAGGGAGCGTATAAAAATTAACGGCGAAATGATCAGCCAGGCATTTGTGGTTGATTTTGTTGAGCGGACAAAAACAGTTTCAGATGAGATCAAGCCTTCTTTTTTTGAACTCACCGTTGCCATGGCTTTTGATTATTTTGAAAAGAGCAAGTTGATATTGCTGTTATTGAAACCGGCCTTGGCGGCAGGTTAGACAGTACCAATATCATCACTCCACTCCTCTCCATCATCACTAACATTGGGTACGACCATATGGATCTGCTGGGTAATACGCTGGAAAAAATTGCATCAGAAAAAGCAGGCATCATCAAGCCTGGTGTTCCGGTTGTAATTGGTGAATCCCTGCCCGAAACAAAAAGCATCTTCATGGAAAAGGCAGCACAGTGTCATACGCCCATATATTTTGCGCAGGATGAATATGCAGTTTCAAACATTCATTATACCATGCAATTGCTTAGCTGCGATGTAACAAGTACCAAACATCATATTACCGAAAACTTTGAGCTTGATCTGAACGGTTTGTATCAAACAAAAAACATTTGCACTGTTTTATGTGCCGAAGGACTTTTAACGAAACTTGGTTTCCCCATAAAAAATGAAGACGAAAAGCAGGCACTTAAAAATGTAAAAAAACTAACCGGACTTTATGGACGCTGGGATGTTATCAGCAGCAACCCAACGATTATCCTGGATGTGGCGCATAATGAAGACGGCGTTAAACAGCTTCTGAATCAGTTGTCCCTCGTGAGTCGGGAGAAGGGAGTCGGGAGTCGGGAGCAGACAGGATTACACTTTATAATGGGGATGGTAAAGGATAAAGACATTTCAAAAGTACTTTCAATCTTACCAAAAAATGCCCGATATTATTTTTGTAATGCACATATTGAAAGGGCCTTACCTCACAAAGAATTACTCGAAAAAGCAACAATTTTTGACCTGCATGGCGAAAGTTTTGATGAGGTGAACGAAGCAATCCGATCAGCCAAACATAATGCTGCTGCAACTGATTTTATTATTGTGTGCGGAAGTGTTTTTGTGGTGGCAGAAGTACAAAAGGAAATACTTTAAAACGCTGGCATTTCTTTCTATGAGTTCTCAGCCTGATCTTTATCCGGGTAAATGTGTCCTGGCTCAGGACTTGCCTGTAAACTAAATGTGGCTGCATTTTGTGAGATGCTTCGTTCCTCAGCATGACAGAAACAATGGATGCCTGAGCATGAAAGTAAAAAGCAGGGCATTTATTCAGGTTATCCGGCTTTCACCACCGTAGGCTTTGCTTTTTTCTTTATCGGAATTTTAAAATTAAAAACAGATTTCCCTATTTCCGGCTGGTTATCGCCCAGCAAAAATCCAAAGGGAGTAAGCGGTTCAATTCTATCGAAGATAACTTTAACGATGGCTGTGAGCGGAATGGAAAGGAACATACCTGCAATGCCCCAGAGTGCCCCGCCAATTAATACAACGATAATAGAAACGAGTGCATTGATCTTTACCTTGCTGGCTACAATTTTGGGAACAAAAAAATTGTTATCAATAAACTGTACAATGATATAGGCTATAAAAACCCACAATGCAGCTATGGGCTCTTTGGTAGCTATGGCCAGCAGCATGGGTATGGCAATGGCAACAAGGCCACCAATGTAAGGTATAACATTAAGCAGTGCACCAATAATACCTATTAATACAGCATATTTTATGCCGATAATTAGCAGGGCTGCAGAGTTAAGTGCTGCAACCAGCGCAGCTTCCAGCAGCAAACCAACCAGGTAGCTTTGTATCAAAACTTTTGTTTCCATTAATACCTCGGCAACTACTTTATGCTTATCCCGCTGAAAAGCTGTGCAATAAAATCTAGCAGCAAAGGTTTGTAAAATAGTATCATAAATGTGTAAACCGGCAGTAGAAAAACAAGCACCAGTACGCCGCCAAGGGTACCAATGGTTTCTCCTATAACTGCCGAACTGTTTTCCATACCCTCTCCTTTGGTTTTATTTACCCACGCAGCAATTTTTAGTTTGGGAATATTAAACTTGTGCGATACCCAATTTGTAAGGTCTTTAAACATGGCAGCAATTTTTTCCTTTAATGCCGGCATCGATTCGGTGAAGGAACTTATCTGCGAACCTATAAAATACATTAAAGCACCAATAGTAACTAAAGCAACAATTAACACCAGGAGAATAGCCAGCACTTTATTCATGCCTTTCCTGCATAAAAAATTTATGACCGGGTTCAGCAATATGGCAATAACGGTTGCAAAGATGAGTGGCACCAGGATGTCCTGGCCAATATAGAGGATATAAAAAAAGGCAAGTAAGCCTATTGTAACCAATGTCAGTTTTGCGTACAGGGGTAATTTTGTTGTTTCCATCATTTGGGATTAAATAAAAAAAGGTTAACGCTCTCATTAAGTGTTAACCAGCTTTAAAATAGGTAAAAATTAAAGGCCGCTTTGGCAGCATAAGCTAAATTAGTTCATTAGAAGGGATGATTGATGGAAAGTGGCAATTATGCAAATATTAGCTGACCTGCCAATGGTAGTTTGCGGCTATTTTAATGAATCCAGTTTACTAAACCCATAAAACATGCAGAGTGCGTGCATGGCCTGTGGTATTTCATTATTCATCAGCATGGTTCTTACTTCTTCCAGCGGGAATAATTTTATCTCAATCTCTTCATTGTAATCCAATTGTTGCTCACTTACTTTTTTTCCGCCGGTTGCCAGGTAAAGCGTTGTAAAATTATTCAGCACACCGGGGTTGGCTGCTGTACGGCCCAAATAATACAAATCAGAAAACTGGTAACCTGTTTCTTCCTGCAACTCACGTTTTATGGCGGTTTCAGCGGTTTCGTTTGAATCAACAAAACCGCCGGGTAATTCCAGAATACTTGCTTCAATAGGATGGCGGTATTGTTTAACGAGTATCACTTCATTGTTTTCGGTAAGGGCCATGGCGCAAACAGACTCAGGCATCTCTACAACATAATATGCCGGCACCATGGTTCCGTTGGGCATTTCGCAAACGTCTTTGCGTGCAGTAAAGTATGGGTGGTTGCTGATGTATTCGGAAGAAAGTTTTTTCCAGTGCATTTGGTTTATCGGTTTACCTGTTTATTGGTTTATTGGTAGGGACAATGTTATCACAGGCTTACCACTAAACTAGTAAACCAGTAAACAAATAAACTACCAGCCCATTCTTTCCCGTAGCGAAGTAACATGCGCCGTATGGTGCCTGCCATGCCAGGCATACATGCCCAGCAAGAACCAGAGGCTCATTTCTTTTTTATGTTCGGGATGAAAAACAATTTTATCCAGGTCGGCAGTAGTCATGTTTCGCAACACTTCGTACCACCTTACATGCAAAGCATGAAGCAGGGTTAAAGAAATATTTACGGGCAGGTTTTTAGTGTCGTTCATTTCGGCCCAGGCATTTTCATCGTAAGGCCTGATGGTGGGGTTATCTTCTGTAAGCCCCAGTTTAAAACGGGTGTAGGCATTTATATGGCTGTCGGCCACATGGTGTACTACCTGCTTCAACGTCCAGCCGCCATCACGGTATGTTGTGTTTAACTGTGCTTCATCTAAATTCAAAATAGCATTTTCCAAATGCTGTGGCAGGTTCTTAATATCGATCAGCCATTCTCCTAAAAGTTTTTCGGAGAATGGCTGAGCAATATATTTACCTATCGGGTATCTTAAATCTTCATTCATAATTAACTTACATTAATTACTGGCAGTAACAGCAGGCTTGATATCTTCCAGTGAAATTTCAAACTTCAATGTTGAAAATGGAGGAATGGCCTGGCCGTTACCGGCGGCACCGTAAGCCAGTTCACTTGGTACATATACTTTCCAGTGATCGCCTTTGCGCATTAACTGCAAAATTTCAATCCAGCCTTTTATTACACCCATTACCGGAAAAACAGCAGGCTGGCCACTTTTAAAACTATTTTCAATGTCTTCGCCATCATATAATGCAACCCTGTAATTTACAACAACGGTATCTATACTTTTTGCAGTTGGCGTATTAACATCACCGCTTTTAATTACTTCGTATTGTAAACCGCTTGCCGTGGTAATAACGCCCGGACGTTTTTTATTGGCATCCAGAAAAGCCTGTCCCTTTTTACTTGCTTCTGCACCTTTAGCCAAAGCAAAAAGATCAAGTTGCTTTTGCATGGTACTGTTGATCAGTTCCTGGCTTAAAAGCGGGGTGTTCTTTTTAAACACATCTTCAATACCCTTATTCATCATGGCTGCATTCAGTTGGTTAATACCCTGCGCCTGCATATTGGTAGCCACATTAAAACCTGCAGCATAACTAAAACTGTCCAATAAATTTTTAAATTTGGGTGCACCTGTTGCTGGTGTTTTTGCGGCTCCTTTAGTTGCAGGTTTTGCTGCAACTTTAGCAGTATTTTGGGCTGAAACCGAAAACGAAACTGCTAATAAAATAATTGAACTAAGTAATACTCTTTTCATATAATGTTTATTTTTATTGTAAAATTGTCCGGATCCCTATCGGGATGCAAATAAACGGATTTTTATTCATCCCGCATTTCCTTGCCTGTTAAATGTATAAAAACATCTTCCAGGTTGGCGGATTTTACCTGTTTGGTGCGCTCAAAACCACTACTAACAAGGTCATCGATCATTTTATCGGGACTATCCAGCGATATGATCTTTCCTTCGTCCATAATTGCAATGCGGTCGCATAATTGCTCCGCTTCATCCATATAATGCGTGGTAATAATAACAGTGGTACCCTTGGCACGAATATTTTTGATCAGTTCCCACAAATTACGCCTGGCTTGTGGGTCAAGACCGGTAGTGGGTTCATCAAGGAAAATGATCTTTGGTTTGTTAATGAGCGTGGTAGCAATGGAAAAACGTTGTTTTTGTCCGCCGCTTAACTCTTTAAACTTGTTTTTTGCCTTATCCGTAAGATTAACCAGTTGCAATAATTCCGTTGGGTTAACATCCTCATTATATAAACCACCAAACAGGTTAATTAACTCAACCAATGTAAGGCCGGGGTAATAACCCGAGGTTTGCAACTGAACGCCAATTTGTTTTTTTATTGCATCAGCCTCCTTATCCAGGTCAAGTCCGCAAACAGTAATTTGTCCGCTGGTTTTCTGGCGCAGGGTTTCAATGATTTCCAGCGTGGTAGATTTGCCGGCACCATTGGGGCCCAGCAAACCAAATATCTCACCTTCATACACATCAAAGGAAATACCTTTTACTGCATGAAAAGCGCCATAATTTTTAACCAGGTCTTTTACTGAAATAATTGTGTTCATTCTTTATTTACTTTTAGCTCCCCTTTATAATATTTATCCATCTCCTCCATCATCAATTTACTGCCAATAAAAAACGGCGTTCTTTCATGTAGTTCTTTTGGTTGTATATCCAGTATACGTATTTTTCCATCGGTTGCCAGTCCGCCGGCCTTTTCTACAATAAATGCAAGTGGATTACATTCATACAGCAATCTTAATTTGCCACCGGGTTTGCCCGTTGTTCCGGGATACATAAAAATGCCGCCCTTAATTAAGTTACGGTGCACATCAGCCACCATACTGCCTATATAACGTTGCGTATATGGGCCACCGTTAGTTTTATCTTTTTTCTGGCATACGGTTATGTATTGTCTTACACCTTCCTCGTACTGGAAAAAATTGCCATGATTTACCGAATACATTTTGCCGGTTTCGGGGCAGGTAATATCCGGGTGACTCAACGTATATTCTCCAATGGACTGGTCTAATGTAAATCCATTTACGCCACGCCTGGTGGCATACACAAACATGGTTGATGAACCATAAATTACGTAACCAGCAGCGATCTGCATATTGCCTTGCTGCAGGAAATCTTCCTGCGTAGCAGGTTTTCCCAGTTCGCTTACCCGGCGAAAAATGCTGAATATGGTGCCAATGGAAACATTCACATCAATATTACTGCTGCCATCCAACGGATCGAAAAGGCATACATATTTGCTTTTGTTACTTACCGGATCGTCAAAAACCACAATATCATCCATCTCTTCGCTGCCAATACCTGCGCAGCTTATACCATGCTTGAGCACACCCATAAACTGGTTGTTGGCATACACATCCAGCTTCTTTACTTCTTCACCCTGCACATTTACACTGCCTTCATCGCCTAAAATATCAACCAGTCCGGCTTTATTCACCTCTACATTAACCCGCTTTGCAGCCAGGCCCAGGTCACGCAAAAGCCCGGCCAGTTCACCCGTTGCATGCGGAAAATCACGCATCTGCTGAATAGTAAATTCATCCAAGGTCTGTATCCGGCGGTTCGTATTCATATTTTTACAATTGAGGAGACAATAATTAATTTATTGCCCGGGATTTCCGATTTTTGCAATCAAATTATCCGGGCTAAATTAACCCAATTTACTCAATCAACCCACAACGAATGAAGGTTTTTAAGTTTGGAGGAGCCAGTATCAACACCGTAGAAAGAATTAGTAATACCGGTAACATTATCAAATCGTTTAAAGGCGAAAAAATACTCATCATTATATCTGCCATGGGCAAAACCACCAATGCACTTGAAAAAGTGGTGGATGCTTTTTTTGCCGGAAGAAAAGAAGATGCGCTGCAATTGTTTGAACAGGTAAAGGAATCTCATTTAAGTACACTGAAATACCTGATCACTGTAAACTGGCAGCAGGCCGAAAACCAGTTAAAGGATTTTTTTACCGAAGTAGAATGGTTGCTTCACGATAAACCAGTGAGGGGATACGATTATTATTACGACCAGATCGTTTGCTGCGGAGAATTATTAAGCACATCGCTGGTAAGCATATATTTAAACGAAGTGGGTGTAAAGAACAAGTGGGTTGATGTAAGGGATATTGTGAGAACGGATGATAATTTCCGGGATGCATACATTAACTGGGAGTTTACACAACAAAAAGTAAAGGCGGATATTGAACCTTTATTTAACGATTTTGATATAGTGATCACGCAGGGTTTTATTGGTGCTACGGATGAAAATGAAAGTACCACACTGGGCAGGGAAGGCAGCGATTTCAGCGCAGCTATTTTTGCAAACATACTGGATGCCGAAAGCCAGACCATCTGGAAAGATGTGGAAGCGGTGATGAATGCCGACCCCAAAGAATTTCCCGACGCAGAAAATATATACGCATTAAGTTACCGGGAAGTGATTGAGATGGCCTATTATGGTGCCCAGGTAATTCACCCAAAAACCATTAAGCCGCTGGAGAATAAAAATATTCCCCTGCATGTACGTTGCTTTTTAGATCCTTCATTACCGGGTACGGTCATCAGCAATAAACCCGTACACAAACTGCCACCAATCATCGTTTTAAAGAAACACCAGGTATTGATGGAACTGAGCTCAAAAGATTTTTCTTTTGTAGAAGAAAAGCCCATGAGCCAGTTGCATGAAATGTTTGCCACCATAAAGATCCGGCCCAACCTTTCGCAAAACGGCGCCATCAGTTTATTATGTTGCCTGGATGATAAAGCTGAAAAAATAGAAAAACTGGCATTAGCTGCTTCTGAAATTTTTGATGTGCAGATAGAAAAAAATCTTACCCTGCTTACCATCAGGCATTATACACCTGAAAAGATACAGGAACTTACCAAAGGGAAAACAATTGTGCTGGAACAGAAGACAACGGAAACTATCCAGGTATTGATGCGTTAAGCAGTAATTATTATAACCCTGCACTTCATATAAAATTAAAAAACAGGCAATGAAATTTGAAAAATTAGTTCCCAATGTTACATAGATATTCAAGATGGTTTGAAATTCTTTATTGACTGCCTGGGTTTTACCATCGGGCATGATGAAATAAAATCAAGCCAGCCCTTTTGTGTTTTGGAGAAAGATGGATTACGTATAAATCTTTTTGAAAATGCAACACTTGCCAAAGAGCATTATCCTGAATTCAGGTTAGTGACTAAAAATATTGAGGAAGTTTATGAAAAGGTTTCTGCATCACATCGGGAATTTCTTCATCCAAACCTTAAGAAAATTACGCTTCGTCCATGGGGCGCTAAAGAATTTGCATTAAAGGATAACCAGGTTGGGATTATCATTCAAGAGTGGTAAAAAAACTACAGATAAAATTGATTAGTTGAGCAGGTAATCGCCTTTTTTGTTTACAATGATGATGGGCAGCCTTTTTCTTTTCTCAAAATAATCATAAACCGATTTTATGTTTAAGATCGATTTGTTGATGGCCTGCTTGCCCTTAATGGATTCAGTAAGATAATCCAACGACTTTTTTACACCGTAGTTTACGGGGTAAATATGAACCGGAACAAAATCCTGTCCGTTTGTTTTTGCAATAGCCGCAAGCGTGTACACTTCTTCAATCGGATAATCCTGGATAGCGATGCAACCGGTAGAAACACAGTTGCCATGTATGTAAATATCGCCGCCCGGCTTTTTAGTATCGCTTAATACTTTATCAGATGCATTGGGATAATTTAAACCCAGTGCCAGGTGATACATACTCTTCGAATTAAATTCGTTAATGTAATAAAACCTTCCGGTACCTGGTTGTCGCCTTCCGAACGTTTAGGGCCAATGCTGCCACTTTGCATGCACACTTTATAAGATTTAAAGAGTGTAAAACTGTCTACATTTTTATTTTTTACCCATATCTCCAGCATTTTATCATATTTAAAAGAGCGGATAAAAACTGATTGTGGGGGCCAGTTTAGTTTCTTTACTTTAAACTGCTGTTTTAAAGAATCCTCCAGTTTATTGGAACCGGCATTTTTAGCAAACCCTTTTTGTGGCTCTGTAAAAGCTGTTTGCGCAAACAGGTTGTTTACACAAAAAATAGCAAAACAAACCAGTATTCCACTGAGGCAATGTGACAGTTTCATGAAAAGAGGCAATTTAAATAGTAGTGCAAAATAAAAACTTTTATTGAGAATAAAACCAATAATGGTTCATTTAAAATTGGAGGAGGGGGTTTCCCCCCCAACCAAGGTTAAAAAAAAAAAAGGGGTTATAGAAAAGGTGACACCTCTTAATAAAAGTTTAATCAATTGCTTTACAGTATGTTATCGTAGCGCTTTTCTTTTATAAGTTCCCCCGGGCATCCTGTTCTCTCTCCAAAGCTTCAAACAAAGCCTTAAAGTTACCCTTGCCAAAACTTTTTGCTCCTTTGCGCTGAATGATCTCAAAAAACAAAGTTGGCCTGTCTTCAAGCGGCTTGCTGAATATCTGTAACAAATATCCCTCTTCATCACGGTCAATCAGTACTCCCAATTCCTGCAGCGGTTGCAGATCTTCATCAATGGTACCCACACGGTCTAAAACAGTTTCGTAATAACTGTCAGGAATGCTTAAAAATTCAATGCCCCGCTGCTGCAATTCGGTAACTGTTTTTACAATATCATGGGTAGCTATGGCCACGTGCTGTACTCCTTCACCGTTATAAAAATCAAGGTATTCTTCTACCTGGCTTTTCTTTTTGCCTTCGGCCGGTTCGTTGATCGGGAATTTTACATACCCGTTCCCGTTACTCATTACTTTGCTCATCAATGCCGAGTATTCGGTTGAAATATCCTTGTCATCAAAGCTCAGGATATTGGTAAAGCCCATCACCTGCTCGTAAAAAGATACCCAGGGATTCATTTGGTTCCAGCCCACATTTCCCACACAATGATCTACATACAATAAACCCGTTTCAGCAGGGTTATAGTTCGATTTCCATGCTCTGAAGCCCGGCATAAAAACCCCATTGTAATTTTTTCTTTCTACAAACAGATGAATCGTATCACCATAAGTATGAATACCACTCAATACTACTTCTCCATCATCATCTTTTAATACGGTTGTTTCCAGGTAAGGCTTTGCGCCACGTTTTACGGTTTCTTCAAAAGCATTGGCAGCATCTTCTACTTTTAATGCAAGCACTTTTACACCATCGCCATGTTTGTAAATATGATCGGCAACGGGATTATTAATACGCAAGGGAGTAGTTAAAACAAAAGTGAGTTTATTTTGCCTGATCACATAACTCACTTTGTCTTTCATACCTGTCTCCGGCCCTGCATAGGCCAGCGACTGAAAACCAAAGGCCGTTTTATAAAAGTGCGCTGCCTGTTTTGCATTGCCGACATAAAATTCAACATAATCGGTACCCTGTAAGGGTAAAAAATCGGTTGCATTGTTACTGGTAACTGCAGGTTGTATGGTTGTTGTTTCCATTGTATTATTTTAAAAGTGAAGGAAAATGGGCCCGTCCTAAGGATCCTGCGGGCAGATTTCGCTCATTGCGCAGACTAAATCATCTCCTCTGCGACATCTGCGATATCTGCGGGAGATAATTCAAATTAATTTACCGAATCCATGGCAAGCGTCAACATCAACAGGGAGTAGTTGTTGCGCTTATCGGAGAATAATTTATGTGGATAATCAGGAATCATGTCTTAAAACAAAGATAATGAAACTTTGCGCTGGTTCAAGCTTCACATTCTATATTTGCCAAATGGAACGTATCGGTATTTTAGGAGGTGGGCAACTCGGCAGGATGTTATTACAGGCCGCTGCCAACTACCCCGTTGAAACATTTGTTATGGAAAATGATGCCAGCTGCCCGGCAGCGCATCTCTGTCATCATTTTACAAAGGGCGATATCAGCAATTTTGATGATGTTTACAATTTTGGAAAAGGCCTGGATGCGTTAACTATTGAGATTGAAGCGGTGAATGAAGATGCGCTTCTAAAGCTGGAAAATGAAGGTGTACGCATCTATCCCAAACCGGCGGCGTTGAAAACAATTAAAAATAAGATCTTACAAAAGCAGTTTTACAAAGACAACGAGATCCCAACCAGTGAATTTATCATCACACAAAATAAAGCAGACTTAAACCACCACACGGGGTTTTTACCGGCAGCACATAAACTGGCGATGGGCGGGTATGATGGCCGTGGTGTTGAATTACTGAGAAGCAAAGATGATCTTATAAGGGCATTTGATGCCCCGGCAGTTTTAGAAAAAATGGTTACCATAAAAAAAGAAATTGCTGTAATTATTGCAGTGGCCGATAATGGCGAAAATGCCCTGTACCCTTCTGTGGATATGGTGTTTGATAACCGGCTTAATTTACTGGAATACCAGATAAGCCCGGCCGATATCCCCGAAAAAATATTGTGGAAGGTAGAAGCCGTGGCTTTAAAAGTGGTTAAAGATCTAAAAAGCCCGGGCATTTTTGCAGTAGAGTTATTTGTAGATATGGATGACAATGTTTTTGTAAACGAAACCGCCCCCAGGGTTCATAATAGCGGTCATCATACCATCGAAGCAAACTTCAGTTCTCAGTTTGATATGTTATGGCGGGTAATGCTGGGCTACCCCCTGGGAAGTACAGAACATATTTTACCCGCAGCCATTGTAAATCTCCTGGGTGCTGAGGGCCATTCAGGAGAAGCCGTGTACGAGGGCCTGAATGAAATTCTGCAGATCGAGAACGTTTTTGTACATATTTATGGTAAAAAACAAACCAAGCCGGGCCGTAAAATGGGCCATATTACCATATTGAGTAAAGAAAAGCAGGAACTGATACACCAGGCCAACCGGGTAAAACAAACTGTAAAAGTTTTAGCCAGAATATAAAATGTGTTTTATCCTGTATAATTTCCGCTGATACCTTTTTTTTACCGTTTCGGCTATTATTCAGGAACTTAGGCGACCGTTTTGTGTTAAAACAGCGTCTAACTAAAACAACATCACGTGTTATATAAAATGAAATTAGCTTTTACTTTACTGATTGTAATACCCCTGTCTTTTGCCGCATGCAAATCATCCGATAAAGATGTAAAGAAGCCCGGCGCCGGTGGTGATAAAAAACCCCCGTCAAGAGTAGAGGCTTTTTTGGTAACCCCCCAAACATTGTCCCAGGATATTGAAATGCCTGGCAGTTTGATGCCTGCCGAAGAAACTGAACTGCATCCCGAAGTATCGGGAAGGGTTACCGGTATTTATTTTAACGAAGGCAGCAACGTGGGACAGGGTGCCATGCTGGTAAAATTATACGATGGTGACCTGCAGGCCCAACTCAGTAAATTAAGAATACAGTTAAAAGTTGCAAAGGAAACACTCGAAAGATACGAGTCGCTTTTAAAGATCGGTGGTGTAAGTGTGCAGGAGATCGAAATATATAAACTCTCGGTCAATAATATTCAGGCCGATATGAATATTGTACAAACAAGCATTGCCCGAACATCCTTAAGAGCCCCTTTCAGCGGAAGATTGGGTTTACGCAATATCAGCATCGGCGCTTATATAACACCTGCCACTACGATCAGTACTTTAAGAAAAATAAGCCAGCTAAAACTGGAGTTTACCGTGCCGGAAAAATATGGTACCGGCATGAAACCGGGCGGCAAAATTCAGTTCAGCATGGATAATAATGAAAAAATCTATGCCGCCAGGATCATTGCAACTGAAAATAATATTGCCGCAGAGACCCGGAGTTTAAGAGTACGGGCAGTTGTAGATAAAGCCAATGCAGATCTTATTGCCGGCGCATTTGTAAAAGTAAAGATCGACCTGGGTAAAAATGATGCTGCATTGATGATCCCTTCACAGGCTGTTATTCCAAAAGCCAGAAACAAGCAGGTAATTGTTTACAGCGGTGGTATTGCAAATATGGCAACTGTTACAACCGGTATCAGGGATTCTTCCATGGTAGAGATCACCTCGGGCCTTAAAGCGGGCGATACCATTATAATAACCGGGCTGTTAAACACCAAGCAGGGTTCAAAAGTAATAATCAGTAAAGTAAATAAACCATAAAAGGCTACTAAGTGAATATATCTGAGGTTAGTTTAAGGCGGCCTGTAATGGCCATGGTACTCAGTATCATCATCATTTTGTTTGGTGTTATTGGTTTTAAATTTCTGGGGGTAAGAGATTATCCTGCCATTGATCCACCCAATATCAGCGTACGTACATCCTATCCCGGTGCTAATTCAGATATCATTGAATCGCAGATAACAGAACCCCTGGAAAAAGCTGTGAATGGTATTGCCGGTGTAAAAAATATCACTTCATCCAGCAGCCAGGGCAGCAGCAATATTAATGTGGAGTTTGAACTGGGTGCCGACCTGGAAGGTGCGGCCAATGATGTACGTGATAAAGTATCACAGGCCACCCGTTCGTTGCCTGATGACATTCCTTCACCACCGGTTGTATCAAAGGCCGATGCAAGCAGCGACCCTATTATTTCCATGACGGTACAAAGCAATACCCGCAATCAACTGGAGGTAACCGAATATGCCAACAATAACCTGCTGGAGCGTTTGCAAACCATACCCGGTGTTAGCGGTATCAATATCTGGGGCGAAAAAAGATATGCCATGCGTATCTGGTTCAATACTTCCAAAATGAGCGCATACGCCATTACGTTTGCAGATATTCAATCGGCGCTCACCAGTCAAAACGTGGAGTTGCCCTCCGGGAAAGTTTCAGGCAATGCAACTGAACTTTCTGTAAGAACATTTGGTAAAATAAATACAGAAGAAGAATTTAATAATGTTATTGTAAAAAATATAAACGGCGCTGATATAAAACTGCAGGATGTTGCAGATGTGGTGCTGGGACCCGAAAATGAAGAATCGGTTTTAAAGGAAAGTGGTGTGCCTATGATTGCGCTGGCCATTGTTCCGCAGCCGGGCTCAAATTATGTTGCCATTTCCAATGAGTTTTACAAACGGCTTGAACAAATTAAAATAGACGTGCCCGATGATATTGAGCTGCAGGTTGCACTGGATCAGACAAAATACATAAAAAAATCAATTTCAGAAGTTAAGGAAACCCTTATCATTGCACTGGTGCTGGTTATCCTCATCATCTATCTTTTCTTCCGCGACTGGCTTATTGCATTCCGGCCGCTTATAGATATCCCTGTTTCGTTGATCGGCGCTTTCTTCATTATGTATCTTTTTGGATTTACCATCAATGTATTAACCCTGCTGGCCATTGTACTGGCAACCGGACTGGTGGTAGATGATGGAATTGTGGTTACCGAAAATATTTACAAAAAAATGGAAGCCGGCATGGAAAAATGGAAGGCTGCCAGGGAAGGTTCCAAAGAAATTTATTTTGCGGTTATTTCAACCTCCATCACACTGGCCGTGGTGTTTTTACCCATTATATTTTTAGAAGGTTTTGTAGGCAGGCTTTTCCGTGAGTTTGGATTGGTGGTAGCAGGCGCTGTACTTATTTCAGCATTGGTTTCGCTCACACTCACGCCGGTTTTGAATGTGCTGATGACGAAAAAGAAACCAAAGCATTCCAGGTTTTATGAAAGAACCGAACCGTTTTTCCGTGGTATGGAAAATGGTTACCGCAGGTTATTAAAAGGATTTATGAGGATTCGTATTGCAGCCTTTGTCATTATCGGGATCTGTTTTGCAATCATTTATTTAATTGGCAGCAATATTCAATCTGAACTGGCACCTATGGAAGACAGAAGCCAGTTCCGTTTACAGGTGAGTGCGCCGGAAGGAACTGCGTATGATTATATGGACCGCTATATGGATAAGCTGGCTAAATTAGTAGCTGATTCTGTTCCCGAAAAAGAGGTAATGGTCTCGATGACGGCCCCTGGTTTTTCGGGTGGTTCTGTTAACTCCGGTTTTATCAGGGTAACCATGGTTCCGCCTTCCGAAAGAAAAAGATCGCAGCAGCAAATTGTGGATATGATGAACAGGAACCTGCCTAAATATAACGAGGGCCGGGCTTCCAGCATACAGGAGCAAACCATTGCTGTTAACCGCCGTGGCGGACAGCCGGTACAGTTTGTTTTGCAGAATGTAAATTTTGAAAAATTAAAAGAAGTGCTTCCTAAGTTTTTGGAAGAAGCTAATAAGAGTGATGTATTTCAGGGACCGGATGTAGACCTTAAATTTAATAAACCCGAATTAAGGATCATTATCGACCGCTTAAAAGCAAGTACATTAGGTATTACTGTGCAGGATATTAACGAGGCTTTGCAACTGGCATTAAGCAACCGTCAGCTTGGTTATTTTATGAAAGACGGAAAGCAGTATGTGGTAATGGGACAGGTATCCCGTGATGACAGGGATGATCCATCTGATCTGAAATCAATCTATGTTCGTAATAACATGGGTAATCAGATCCCCTTAGATAACCTCGTTTCTTTTGAAGAAGACAACAGCCCTCCTACCATTTACCATTTTAACAGGTATAAATCGGCTACCATTTCTGCCGGGCTAGCTCTGGGTAAAACTGTGGGTGATGGTATTAAGGAAATGGAAACAATTGCTAAAAAATTACTGGATGATAGTTTCAGCACGGCACTCAGCGGTTCATCCCGGGATTATGCTGAAAGCGGCAGCAATACCAGTTTTGCATTTATCCTTGCCCTCATTTTGATCTTCCTTATATTGGCAGCACAGTTCGAAAGTTTTATTGATCCGCTCATCATCATGTTTACGGTACCACTGGCCATTGCCGGTGCATTGATATCATTACAGCTATTCGGACAAACCCTCAATATCTTTTCTCAGATTGGGATGATCATGCTCATAGGCCTGGTAACCAAGAACGGAATTTTAATTGTGGAGTTTGCCAATAAAATACAATTAACCGGTGTAAAGAAAATACCGGCTGTAATGGAAGCTGCGGTAGCACGTTTTCGTCCTATTTTAATGACCAGCCTTGCCATGGCGCTGGGCGCACTGCCATTGGCATTGTCTTTGGGTGATGCTTCTACAAGCCGCATTCCACTGGGTATTGTGGTGGTCGGCGGTATCATGTTTTCATTGATACTCACTTTATTTGTTATACCGGCTATGTACTCTTTCTTATCAACCAAGAAAAAGAAAAATGCACTGGAAGCAATGGATGAAGCGGCGGGGAAAGCAGCAGCAGTGGGTACAGTTGAACAGGTTGATACGGTAGCGGGAGTTAATACCGTTAATAAAGTTGATAAAGAAAAAGAAGCTGAATAATTTCTGTAATAAATGGGTTGTCAGCCTGAGCTTGTCGAAGGCGGGTTTACAAAAAAAAGAAGTTCTTTTCAAATAGCCCCGTCTTCGACAAACTCAGACTGATATTACAAAAACCAAAGCTTCAATGCTAAAATAATAAATTGATGAATCGTTGTTTTAAAATATTGAATTCCTTTTTGCTGATTATCATTTTCAGTCAACCGCTGTTTGCCCAAAACAAATTAACCGTTGAACAGGCCATTATAGCCACCATTGAAAACAATTATGATATTCAGTTGCTGCGGAACGATTCCAGCTCCTATGCCCTTGATAAAAAGTATGCCCGTGCAGCATTTTTACCCCGTTTAAATGCAACAACAGGTTTGGTTTTTAATAACAATAATCAAAAACAAAAGCTTGCAGATGGCAGCAAAAGGGAAAGTAATGCCATCCGCTCCAATAACCTGAACGGCGCTCTACAATTAAACTGGACCGTATTTGACGGTTTTAAAATGTTTGCTACCAGGGATAAACTCACCGAGTTTGTAAAACTGGGCGAAATGGCTATAAAGAACCAGGTAGTAAATTCTGTTGCAAACACTATCAATACGTATTACAATATAGTAAGGCAAAAACAACAGCTGAAAGCTATTGAAGAGCAGATGAGCATTAATGAAGAACGTGTAAAACTTGCCGAAAAAAAATTCAGTGTGGGTGTAGGTGCCAAACCGGATATACTGCAGGGCAAAGTTGATTTGAATGCACAAAAAGCAGCACGTCTTAAACAGCAAACATTAATTGATCAGCTAAAAGAACAACTCAACCAATTGATGAACGTGGCCATGAATACCCGTTACGAAGTATCGGACAGCATTGTTTTTAAAGATGAAATTATCCTGGGTGATATTATGGGAACTGTTGAAACAACCAACCCCCAATTGCAGCTGATCAAAAAAAATATAGACATCAGTAAACTCACCTTAAAGGAAGTAAAAGCTGATCGTTACCCGGTTGTAAGTATTAACTCGGCTTATAACTATTCGAAAACAAATAATCAAACCGTTATTAATCCTTTTACGCCCTTGTTTAACAGAAATAACGGTTTTAATTATGGCTTGGGTATTACCATTCCGATCTTTAATGGCTTTACAGTAAGACGCCAGATACAGCAGGCCCAGCTTGATATTGATTACCTGAACATCAGCTATCAAAATCAAAAATCCCAGGTAGATCTCGGCATCACCAATGCTTTTAAAGATTACGAACTGCAAAAGAAAACACTGGCACTGGAAGAAGAAAACATTTTACTGGCAAAAGAAAATGTATACATCGCTTTGGAAAGATTAAGGCTCGGTATTTCTACTAATCTTGAACTGAGAGAAACGCAAAAAAGTTTAGAGCTCGCCTACGACCGGTTAATTGCGGCACGGTACAACACCAAACTTGCCGAAACAGAACTGTTGCGTTTAAAAGGTGATCTGGTAAAATAATTTCTCTGCGTTTCTCTGCTCCTCTGCCCGCTCTGCGTGAAACCCCTTTGCGGCTTTGCCCGAAACAATTATCTTGCATAAAATAAATAAAATGAGCAATCCCTTAGTAGGTATAGTAATGGGCAGCGAAAGCGACCTCGACATTATGAAAGGCGCCGCCGAAATGCTTCGCCAGTTTGAAGTAGAACCCGAGTTAACCATCGTATCGGCACACCGAACACCTGAGCGCCTGCGTGAATACGCAACCAAGGCCAAAGAGCGTGGATTAAAAGTGATCATTGCCGGGCAGGCGGTGCCGCACATTTACCAGGCATGATCGCCGCACAAACTATTTTACCCGTTATTGGTGTTCCCGTAAAATCCAGTAACAGTATCGATGGCTGGGATTCTGTACTCTCCATTTTACAAATGCCTTATGGCGTACCCGTAGCAACCGTTGCACTAAACGGTGCAAAAAACGCCGGTATCCTTGCCGCACAAATACTGGCCCTGCACGATACCTCTATTGCCGGCAAACTGGAAGCCTTTAAAGAATACCAGGATGATATTGTAATGGAAAGTGTGAAGAATGTAAAAAGCTTTGGGTTCAGGAATGAGTTTGATTAGAAAATCCTGAGCGGAGTCGAAGGATGTATGCTGCTAATTTCGAGCGAAGTCGAGAAATGGATAGTTGAAAATCTTTTGATTACCAGCTTAAGTTTTTCATGGCTTCATCTTTGTGTCACTCACTTTTACCGCATACCATTGAGTAACTTTAATTGTGTTTTATTGAATTATTTTGTTCAAAAATTCATTTATAAAGAATGAAATACTTAACGCTGTTTATTTATTCAATTCTTTCGCTATCCAATATTCAGGGACAAAAGATAAAATTAACATTAAAACCACCTGGCCCTAATACATATTCAAAAGCAGAGCTTGCACAAGAAAAGAAAAATCACAATTGCATCCATAAAAACAGGATTAGCTTTTCGAAAATAAGTAAACAATATCCTTACAATCAGACTTCTCAAATTCAATTGGTTTCCTTTACCGATCGATATTTACCAATGTTGAATGACTCAGTTGATTATTCAAAACTGAGTGAAGTAAAAACCCTGAATCTAAAACAAATAGATACCTTGACAGACATTTTATATAATGTTGGTTTTGGTGGAACTATTTTACTAATAGAAGAAATGAATTGTTATAGTCCACGAAATGCAATTCTTTTTTTAAATGCCTCAGGAAAACAATTTGCATTTCTGGAATTATGTTTTGAGTGTGAAGATTTCAGATCTAGTTCGGAAAATATCAAGTTCGGAGACAAATGCAATCAAAAATTTCCTATGCTTAAGAAGTTATTTAAAAATGCAGGCATAGTCCATGGCATAGAAGATTAATCCCTTTTGCTGTTCTATCTGCCTGCACAACAACCAACCTCCAACCACAAACATTCCTTCCCATTCTCCAAAAAAATCGGTAAATTTAGTTTACATATCTTCACTATGCCAAATCAAGACAACAACCCACAGGGCCCTGCGGGCAAATCCCGAAGGGATTTCTTAAAAAAATCAACAGCCCTCGCCGCCCTTACCATCGCCTCGCCGGTATTGGTAAAAGCAGCAGAAAATGATGAGAAGATAGCAGCCCTCTTTGAACAAATGCCGCTACGGCTGGAAGTGAATGGTGTAGCGCATACTTTATCAGTAGAGCCAAGAGTAACATTGCTTGATCTGCTACGTGAACAATTACATCTTATGGGCACCAAAAAAGGTTGCGACCATGGCCAGTGTGGTGCCTGCACCGTGCATGTAGATGGTAAACGCATCAACTCCTGTTTATCATTGGCAGTAATGAACGAAGGAAAAAAAATAACCACCATTGAAGGCCTTGCCATCGGCGATAAACTACATCCCATGCAGGAAGCATTTATTAAGCATGATGGTTTTCAGTGTGGCTATTGTACACCTGGACAGATCATGTCGGCCGTGTGTTGTGTTAAAGAAGGCCATGCAAATAACGCAGATGAGATAAGAGAATACATGAGTGGCAATATTTGCCGTTGCGGCGCATATCCAAATATTGTAGATGCCATTATAGAAGTAAAAAAAGGAGGGCAATCATTATGATAAACTTCGATTACATAAGAACCTTCACGACCAAAGCAGCCGTTGATGCAAAGGTAAAAAGTGCTTCATCACAATTTATTGCGGGTGGTACCAATCTGGTTGACCTGATGAAAAAAGGGGTAACAAGTCCTGATAAATTAATTGATATAAACGGATTACCGCTTAAACAGATTACTGCCGATGCCAAAGGCATTTTAATTGGTGCACTTGCATTGAACAGTGAAGTTGCAGAAAATGCCATCATCAAAACAAAATATCCCTTACTTGCTGCAGCATTAAATGCAGGTGCATCTCCACAGTTGCGTAATATGGCAACTGTTGGTGGCAATATGATGCAGCGCACCCGTTGCTCTTATTTTTATGATATTACCATGCCCTGTAACAAACGTGAACCCGGCAGTGGCTGCGGTGCTCTGCAAGGCCAAAACCGCATGCATGCCATCTTCGGTACATCAGAAAAATGTATTGCCGTTCATCCCAGCGATATGTGTGTTGCACTGGCTGCATTGGATGCAAGTGTACACATCAGCGGACCAAAAGGCGATAGAAAAATCCTGTTCACCGATTTTCACCGCCTGTCCGGCGATACACCCGAGTTGGATAATAATCTGCAAAAAGGAGAACTAATCACCGGTATTCATATTCCTGCCAATGCATTTAATAAAACGCATTACCTGAAAATACGTGACCGTGCTTCTTATGCCTTTGCATTGGTTTCTGTTGCTGCTGCTTTGGAAATTAGTGGCAACACCATTAACAATGCAAAACTTGCCATGGGCGGTGTTGCACATAAGCCCTGGCGATTAACTGCGGTTGAAAAATTCTTAACCGGCAAACCTGCAAACAAAGAAACATTTACCGCAGCGGCAAACATGGCCATGGAAGGTGCCAACACTTTCGGCCAAAACAATTTTAAAATTAAAATGGGTAAAGCTGCAGTAACAGAAGCATTGCAACAGGCAGCACAAAAAATTTAATCATCTCTTTTTATAATTATCATGGATAAAGATCTTTTAATACCAACCTCCTTTGCCGATGACCGTGTGGATGGCGTTGATAAAGTAACCGGCAAAGCAACTTATGCAGCCGAGCATCAACTGGCCAATATGGTATATGCTGTTTTTGTTTGCAGCACCATTGCCAAAGGCTCAATAAAAAATATGTTGCTCTTTGATGCAAAAAGAGCAGCCGGTGTGCTGGATATTATTTATTACGGCAACTGCCCGGCTGTACCGGGTTATAACCCTTACGCCAAAGACCCAAACAAAAAAGGTTACGAATGGGGCGGACTAAAAGTTTTTAATAATAACCTGGTATACAGCAATGGTCAGCCAATTGCCATGGTTATTGCCGATACGCTGGAAAGGGCTGTGCATGCAGCTTCACTGGTAAAGGCCGAATATGTAAAAGATGTATTTGATACCGATTTTGAAAACGCAAAAGCCGATGAAAAAAAATTAAAAAAACCAGGCGAATATAAACGTGGCGATTCAGATGCTTACAAAAATGGCGAGGTAAATGTAGAAGCCGAATATACCATCCCCATTGAAACGCACAACCCAATGGAACTGCATGCCACCATTGCGGTGTGGGATGGCGATGATAAATTAACGGTATACGATAAATCGCAGGGGCCAAAAGGAGTGCAAAGTAATCTGGCAAAAAACTTTGCCCTTGATGAAAAAAATGTACGGGTGGTTACCGAATATGTTGGCGGTGCATTTGGCAGTGCCTTACGTAGTTGGCCGCATGTTGTTGCCGCATGTATTGCTGCAAAAAAAAATAAAACGCCCGGTAAAACTGGTTCTAAACCGTGAGCAAATGTTTACCACCGTTGGTTACAGGCCGCATGCCTGGCAAAAAATTGGCATCGCTGCAGATAAAAATGGAAAGCTTACCGGCATTACACACCATGCGGTTAGCAACACTTCCCGCTACGAAGACTTTGGCGAAGGCATTGTAAACGCATCGCAGTTTTTATACGCCTGCCCCAATGTAAATACCAGTTACCGCTTATTACCGCTTGATGTGAACACACCCACCTGGATGCGTGGGCCCGGCCCGGCCACCGGTTGCTTTGCACTGGAATCTGCACTGGATGAACTTGCTTACAAATTAAATATTGACCCCATCGAACTGCGGGTCATCAATCATGCCACTGTTAATCCCGTAAACAAACTTCCGTGGAGCACCAAGTTCCTGAAAGAATGTTATGCATTGGGTAAAGAAAAAATCGGCTGGCAAAACCGCCCAACCGTTCCCGGTAGCGTAACTGAAAACGGAATGTTGGTTGGTTATGGCATGGCCGGCGGTGTGTTTGGTGCCGGGCGTGGACAGGCATCTGCCAAAGGTATTTTAAAAGCAGATGGAACGTTAACATTACAAAGCGCCGTAAGCGATATGGGCCCAGGCACTTCCACCGCTATGGTTACCATGGGTGCCGAGTTTATGCAATTACCCACAAACAAAGTAAGTTTCGAGCTGGGCGATACCGACCTGCCCAGCGGCCCCACGCAGGGTGGCTCCGGCACCACCTCTGCCATTGGCACCGCCATCAATGTAGTGTGTACCGCTTTAAAACAAACTTTAAAAGAAATGGCCATTGCAAATGTTCCTGCATTTGCAAACTTTAAGTCCGAGGCATTAAAATATGAGCAGGGCATTATTTCTGTTGCTGATAATGCATCCATCAATATCTCCTACACCGATATTTTAAAAGCGGCCAACAAACCCGAGATAGAAGTTGTAAAAGAATCAGGCCGTGCCACTGCCGAAGCACAGAAATATGCCATGAATTCTTTTTCGGTACATTTTGTAAAACTGCATGTACACCCGGTTACCGGTGTTATTAAACTACAGCAAATTGTTTCTGTTGCCGATGCAGGTAAAATAATTGCAGAGAACACCGCCCGCAGCCAGATGGTTGGCGGTGCCGTTGGCGGCCTTGGTATGGCGCTAACCGAAGAAGTGGTTTTAGACAACCGATATGGCCGTTACACCAACAGCAATTTTGGCGATTACCATGTACCCGTTAATGCCGATACCCCTCCTATTGATGTGCTCTTTGTAAACAAACCCGATAATATCATCAGCCCAACCGGCGCCAAAGGCATTGGCGAAATAGCCCTGGTGGGAGTGGCGCCTGCCATTGCCAATGCGGTGTATAATGCAACCGGGAAACGTATCAGGCAATTGCCGATTACGCCGGATAAGTTGATATAAAAATCCTTAACAGAATTAAAACTGTGTTAGTGGGGTTTTCGCAACTTGATCTTTTATTTCAGCATTCACTTGCTGCGACTCTCCGATACCGGCAGACGCTTACGTAAACCCATTTACCGGTTGCATACCTTCTTTAATTTTAAACTAATTAAAGTTTTTATAGTTTACCTTGTACCGCAGCAGTTATAGACATTTTAAAAACATATCTTCTAACCTCTGCCATTTCTTACATGAAGCCTGGATTCCTCTTCACATTATTAGCATCTTTGTCAATAGTTTTAAGCAATACCGCAAAAGCCCAATATGTACCCAATTATGATAAGAACGGGCAAAGATCGGCAGCTAGTAAATCGGCAGAGGAAGCCAGGAACAGGCAAATTGTAAGCCCTGCTGTCACACCGGTAAAACCTGCTGCAGGCAAATACAATCCTCCTCAAACATTTGAAGAAAAAAGGGAAGAAAGGCGCAGGATCGATGCCGTAATAGCAAGAGAAACTCAGTTACGCAAAAGAGCAGATTCGCTACAAAAAGAATTTAAGAAAGTTTATGACGGAAAGATTGCTAAATATGATCGTGTGGATACTGTTTATACAGAGGGTGCCAAAAGGGCTACCCTGAATAACAAACATGGTTTCATTAATACCAATGGGGATGTGGGTATTCCACTCATCTACGACGATGCTTCCGTTTTTATTTATGGAAGAGCTGCTGTAAAATTGAACCAGAAATGGGGCTTTATCGATCTTACAGGCAAAACAGTAATCCCCATACAATACGACGCCGTTGATAATTTCTCTTTTAAGATAGCAAAAGTAAAACTAAACGGCAAATATGGCTATTTAGATGATACAGGTAAAGAGATCATACCGGTTATGTACGACGAAATAAAAGGCATGCATATTTTAGAATTAGAGCAAGCCATAAAACACGACCTGTTTGCTGTAAAATTAAAAGGCTTATGGGGATTTGTTGGAAGGAGCAATAATACAAAAATAGATTTTCTGTTTGATGACATTGTCAGCAGCTTCAATGTACCGGTTTCTATGCAAGAAAGGTCGTACAGCACGTATGGCCAAAATCCTACACCGCCGGTAGCAACAGTAATAAAAAATAAAGCAAAATATAAGATTAGTATAAGCGGCGAAGCCGCAAGCGAAAAAACAGATATACTTACCGGCAATATCATTCGGGAAGAAGCCGCAATAGGTTCTTTTACAGATGTAAGAAACAACAAAGTATATGGCACCATAAAGATCGGCTCACAGATTTGGATGTCAGAAAACCTGAATGTAGACATATACAGATCCGGCGAAAAAATACCCAGGGTAGAATCTGCCGGCGACTGGCAAAAAGCCGGAAAGAACGGTAAGCCTGCATCATGCTATTATGAGCATGATGAAACTAACGGGAGCAAATATGGTACACTTTATAATGCCTTTGCTGTAAATGAATTACTGGCTCCGGCCGGCTGGCATATTGCTACCAAAGCGGAATGGGAGAAACTCACAAATTATTTAGGCAGCGAAAAAACAGCGGCAATAAAAATGAAAAACGTAACCGGGTGGCTAACCAATCCCACACAGCAGGTATCTGGATTTGCCGGGCTTCCTTCGGGCATGAGAGACAGTAATGGCAAATTCGGATACATTGGTATTTACACAACATGGTGGGGCTTTGAGGTCGCACCGGCAGTTTATGCATATTCCTGCGCACTTAGCGATCTCGAATATATTTCCATCACACCGGAATTAAGCGCCTTTGGCATGGCTGTACGTTGCATAAAAGATTAGACACTTTGAAACACCTGCCTGCAGAATAGCCTAGCATGTTTACCCGTGTTTTGTTATAAAATAGGTTTTCAAAAAAGCTTTATCCCATCGGTAAATTCCCAACGCTATTTCCAAACTTCAATTTTTAATTATAAATTTAGTACTGCCTGTGGGAAGGCTATGTTGATAAAAAAAAAACCAATGACCACAACTCCCGAACACGACCAACGCGTTGCAAAACTCATCTTTGCATCTGTATATCCCATGTATATAAAAAAGGTAGAGGCAAAGGGCAGAACAGAAGAAGAACTGAAGCAGGTAATAGCATGGTTAACGGGCTTCAACAACAAAAAGCTACAACAACTTATTAAAGACAAGGTAACCTTTGAAGAATTCTTTAAGCAGGCTACGATAAACCCCAATGCATATCTTATTACCGGAATGATATGCGGCTACCGTATTGAAGACATTGAAACACCATTAACTAAACAAGCCCGCTACCTGGATAAGCTGGTAGATGAATTAGCGAAGGGAAGAAAGATGGAGAAGATATTGCGGGGATCTTAAAAATGGGTCATGAAGACACGAAATACAAGGCGGAGAAGTTCCCCGCTATAAGTCCATAAAAAAAGTCTTTGGTTTCCACTTTTATAATATACTTTACAATGTACTGTATCTTCACTTATATTTCTTGGGTATTTATTTTAAATTCCCCAAAAACTATTTTATGAAAATTACGTACTATTTAACAGTAATAACCTGCATATTGATCATTGCAGCCTGTGGAAAATCTGGTACTACACCTGCTCCCACACCAACGGGTTCGGTTCCTATACTTAGCAGCACAGTTGCTATCAACGCTATCTATGCCACCAGTGCCAGAAGTGGTGGGGCTATCTCTTCTGAAGGAAGTTCTGCTATTACTGCAAAAGGGGTATGCTGGAGCTTAACTCCAAATCCCACTATTGCAAATACAAAAACCAACGATGGTTCGGGTATTTGGCCGGGCGCTTATGAAAGCATTATAACAGGGCTCAATCCATCTACTACTTATTATGTAAGGGCTTATGCTACCAACAACACTGGTACGGGTTATGGAAATGAAATAAGTTTTACCACGGTGGCAGGAGCTGTTTTACCTTTACTTGGTACCCTGGAAGCAACTTCTATAGCTGGTTCCAATGCGGTAAGCGGTGGGGTTATCAATTCGGATGGCGGTTCTGTAGTTACTGCCCGTGGCGTATGCTGGAGTACAACACCAAATCCAACCACGCTTAATTTAAAAACCAGCGACGGAACAGGTACAGGAACCTTTGCTAGCAACCTTACCGGACTTACTGAACTAACAACATACTATGTGAGGGCATACGCAACCAACACAGTAGGCACAGCATATGGTAATGAAATTAGTTTTAAAACAATTGAGGCAGGCACTGTTTTTATTGGCGTTAATAACAATAAATTTTATGCGCTGAATGCACTTACCGGGCAAAAAAAATGGGAATACACAGGCCCAAGCTCATTCACTTATGTTGACCCTTGTTTTGCCAATGGAAAAGTTTACACCGGTGGTGGGCTGGATGGTAAATTTTATTGCCTGGACACCCTGAATGGTAGTGTGATCTGGAGTTACCAGGTAGGGATAGGTGTATCATCTCCCCCGGTTTACGATAACGGAACCATTTATTTTGGAGCAGTTGACGATTATTTATACGCACTGGATGCAAATTCCGGTGCGTTAAAATGGCGCTACCTTACCGGTGCCAATGTTAGCAGCAGCCCGGTAGTACAAAATAATGTAGTTTATTTTGGCAGCGATGATACTAAAGTATATGCGGTAAATGCTTCAACCGGTGGATTTATCTGGTCTTATGCAACCGGGCAACTCATCAATGGCAGTGGTGCTGCCTTGGCCAATGGTATATTATATATTGGAGGCAGAAGTGGATTTTTGTATGCAATTAACAGTAATAACGGATCCCTGGCCTGGAGTTACGATCTGAATTTTATTTCACTTGAGCATAGCAGTGCAACGGTCGTAAATAATGTTGTTTATATTGGAGGCTACCGAAATATATCTTCTCCTTCTTTAAGAGGAAGTCTGTATGCATTTAATGCCACTACCGGCGCCCTTCTTTGGGAACGGTTTTCAAATACCGGTTTTAATTCAAGCCCGGTAATAGAGAATGGAAAATTAGTGATAACAACAGAAGATGGTGATGTGGTAGCAGTTAATGCGGTAACAGGGATTGAGTTATGGAGAAGGATTATCTATTCGAATGGCGCCAGCCCGGTAATAATGAATGGCATTGTTTACGTTGGTGGTGGAGGAACAAATAATATTTATGCTATTGATATTACAACGGGTGCTGATAAATGGAAGTTCCCCATAACAGGCTCTATAACAACTTCCGGCCCTTGCGTAGTTACAGCAAGTTCAGCAAAACATGTTGGCGATTCTGGTATGCAGCAATAATTGCAGGCTATCATTATTATCCCCACTGGCTCAATGTTCCTCGCTCGTCCTCGTCTCCGACGAGGATGCCCTGGTTTTGAGACTTAGTCTCCTAAACAGCGCCGAATTTCACTTATATGCATTTCCGTAATTTTCTACTTAACTTTAACCATCACATTTTTGATCATGATGAGAACCTTACTTTTTTTTACCCTTATTGCTTTTGCTTTTAACACCCGGGCGCAAAACTTTAATAACAAAGTTTCAAAAGCCGTACAAAAAGTGTATTCCGAATACAAATTATTTTTCGACAGCAGCCTGCTTGATAAATATGTAGTACTTGATAAAGAGAAAAGTTACCTCGTTAATTCCCGTATGCAAAAAATAATATCCATTGCCAGGGCCGATGATGCATTCACATTTGATGAGTTCAGCCTCACTTTTGCCTTTGTTTATAAAGGCGATACCATTAAACGTTTTCCGGCCTGCAGGTTAGATACCATGCAAAATATGATGGCATTGGGTACACCTTCAAACCCGATCCGGCATGGCGATATGCTGCCACCCTATTCGGCATTGGTGAAGGGCGATATTAATTACAGTTATAAAAAACTGCAAGGCCTTTTACAGCAAATGAAAATTGAACCGGTAAGTATTGATCTAAAAAATCAATCACAGGTAACTGAATTTAAAGGTAAAACGGAATATAGGTGGGTGGTTACCACTGCCTGCCCCGAAATTAAATGCAGGGAGTTGCAGGTATCGGCAACCAACGGAAAAATACTTGCTGATAGAAAGCCTGAATAGAAAGTTTTGAATTGATAGGGCACCGGCATGCTTCTGTATGTAACCCGCCTTAGACAAGCTCAGGCTGACAGCCCATTTTAAAAGGATGACCTGTTGCCAAATTATGATCCTGCAATATACTGCTCCATATGCCCGATGATGGATTTCTGTTCCTGTATAATGCTACGCACCACATCGCCAATAGAAATGATACCGGTTAATTTACCCTTATCAACAACGGGTAAATGCCGGATGTATTTACCCGTCATCAGTTCCATACATTCGTCAATGCTACTTTCAGATGTAACAGTGATCAGGTCTCTCGTCATGATATCGCCTATCACGGTATCTTTTGATGATTTGCCCTTCAGCGCTACTTTACGTGCATAATCCCTTTCGGTAAATATGCCGGCCAGTGTATCGTTTTCCATAACCAGCAGGGCACTTACATTTTTTTCCACCATCAGTTCCAGTGCCTGGTAAACAGATGTGAGCGGGGTGATGGTATAGATGGTACTTCCCTTGGTTGATAATATATTATTTACGGCTGCCATAATTAATCAGTTTTTATCAATCGTTAAAATTACTTTACTCAATATACCCACTTTTAGCGAAAATTAAAATTTACAGTCGCAATTAAATCTTTGTTGCAACGCAAAATCTCCTTCAAATGGTCAATGTCGTAAACATGTCGCCAAAATGCCGTAATAAAGCCTCAATTCTTTATCTACCTTAGCTAAACCGAAATTTTTACAAAATGAAAGACTTAAAACCGGAAAGCAGGATAAAAACGCTAAGGATACAGGCTGGATTTTCCCAGGAGGAACTGGCCAGTAAAACTCAGCTGAGCCTGCGGACAATACAAAGAATAGAAAACAGGGAAACGGTACCCAGGGGTGATTCGCTGCAACGAATATCAAAAGTTTTAAATTTTAAGATCGCAGATTTAAATGAACAGCCTGTTCAAAAGCAAAACACAGAAATAATACTGTTGCTACATTTTTCGGTATTGGCTTTCTTAATATTCCCTTTGCTGGGAGTAATATTTCCATTGATATTATGGCTTTTATTTAAAGACAAAATAAGCGATGTACGGGCAAGGGGTATAACAATTATTAAGTCCCAGATTTATTGGCTGAGTGTACTTGCAGCAGTTTACTTATACATTTTTTGTCTGAAGATTTTAAATTCACAACCTATTTTACCAACAAATTTTAACTATAAAGCTATTATCACAGGGATTTACCTTTACAATTTAATCATCGTTCTAGGTAATATCATTAAAACTGTGAGTGGGATGCGCAAGCATAATTTCAAACCAGTCATTAGCTTTTAATAAAATAATGAATAAGAGATTTACGATTCTTCCAAAATCACAAACTCCTGCTCAAGCGCTAATGAGTTATCGTAAATGATCTTTATAAAATCCTTACCCCATTTTGCATAAAAGGGCATAAAGTTTTCAATACGTTCCTGTAAATTATTGTGTGGAAATAATTGTGATCTCAATTTATGTAACTGGCGCTGCTGTGCTTCAAATTTTTTCTTTTCGGCACGCAGCATTTTCTTTTCAAGCGCTTCTATTTTCCGTAAAGCCTGTTTGCCCAATGCTGCTGTATGTGGCTGCAGGGTACTATCTACTGCACCCGCAGTTTTTTGCAAGCCTGCGTAAAAGGCCTGTATGTCCTGTTTTTCCTTTTGCAAGCTTAGCTGTACTTCGCTGTCTCTTTTTACCAGCACATTCAGTAAATCATTTTCCGCCTTAAACAAATCTTTTACAGAAAAGCCTAAGGCCCTGGTTTTTTCAGCATGCTTTTCTGCTGCCAGTAAAAAAGAATTACGCAAAATCAAAACCGGGAACGGAACCTGTACTGCCTCAAAAACATTTTTTAATTCCAGCCAGTAGGCAATCTCTCCTCCCCCACCAACAAAAGCAATATTGGGTAATATCATTTCCTGGAAAACCGGTCGGAGTATTACATTCGGGCTGAATCTTTCAGGGTATGCTTTAAGCTCATTTAAAATCTCAGGCTCTGTGAATGTAACACCACTATTGACTATTGACCAATGACTATTTACTTTCTCAATCCTTTCCCTTACATTTTCTTTCAAATAAAACATATTCAGTTCCATGCCACCGGCCTGCACTTTATATTGCTTTGGGAATTTTACTGCCGTGGCTTCAACAATAGGGTGTGAGAATTGCTCCTTCAGCTCTTTTTCTATTACCGGTATAAAAGCCCTTTTATAATCCGGATCATCGGGTAACAGCACAATCAGACCATATTCACCAAATAAAGCATTTACCAATGTAAAAGTTGACTGTTCAATGGTTGTTCCTACCACATAACAGGTTTTCATCTGTTCAATTATTTCCTTACCAAACGGATGCACCATGATCTCTCCAGCAATTGCATCCAGCATTTGTACCAGTGCTTTATCAACCTTCATCCTGCCTACCGCACCGGTCTGGTTTGTTTGCCATTCATGTTTAACACCATTAATATACATATGCCCCAGTTCTTCCAGGTCGGCATCTTCGCTGCCCATATAATACACGGGTACAAAATCATTTTCCGGCATGTCGGCCTTCAGTTTTTCGGAAAGCTTAATAGCGTGCAGTATCTTATAAATAAAATATAGATGGCCGGTAAAAATATTGGGTTGGTGTGCAGTGGTAACGGTAAAACAGTTGTTGTTGCTTAACAACCCGATGTTAAGCTGTTGCCGGCTTGTACAGCTTTGCCCTGCATAATGCTTTTGTAATGTATCAACCAGTAATTTTCTGTCTGTTGGGTATGATTTCCGTTTTTCAATACTTGCTTTTATCCCTGCTGCAGAAACGGGGTGCGTATAAAAGGGTTCAAGTGCTTCGCTGCCCTGCAGGTAATCCAGTATCAATCCGGAGTAATAACCTGTTTCATTATAAGTAATTGCAGTAGATGTAACGTTCATTAATAAATTTTACCAGTGCCAAGTTTAAGTAACAAACTTACGTTAATCCTTAAAATTAATTCAGTAAGATATAGTTTATTTTATTAAATAATATCACATAGTACAATTATGCTAACCGATGATTATTATCATATAATTTCATTTGCATTTCTCATCCTTTTTTTCATCTTTTACACAAGCTTAAGTTATTATAACATTATAAATTATTACTTATGAAAAATATCATCAACTGGATTACCGTAAGCCTGGTTGCCATTTTTGCAACAGGTTTCTTCTTTATTTCCTGTAACAGTAATGAAAGTTCATCAGATAAAACTGTTGATAAAGATTCTTTAAAAGTCATGATTGAAAGGGGTAAATATCTTGCCCATGATGTGAGTGGCTGTATTAACTGTCATAGCCAGCGTGACTATAATAAATTTTCGGGGCATATTGTACCCGGCACTGAAGGAAAAGGCGGTGAAGTATTTAATGAAATTTATGGAATTCCGGGTGTTGTATTTGCTAAAAACATAACACCGGATACCACACAGGGAATTGGAAAATGGACAGATGAAGAAATCGTTAAAGCAATAACAATGGGTATCCGAAAAAACGGCGACACACTTTATCCTATCATGCCTTACCCACATTATAACCAAATGAGCAAGGAAGATATTTACAGTATTGTGGCTTATATACGCACTTTAAAGCCCAATAATAACAAAGTTCCAGAAAGATATCTTTCAACACCGGTATCATTTGCTTATCCTGTTTTAAAGAGTAATTCACTGGAAAGCAATATTAAACCCGATGTTTCAGACATAGTAAAATACGGGGCATATGTTGTAAACAGTGCAGCCTGTATGGATTGTCATACCCCCATGGAAAATGGTAAATACAAAATGGATGAAGTATTTTCAGGCGGATTCACCTTTAACCTGGGTACGTTTGTTGCCAATACGGCAAATATTACTCCTGATAGTTTAACCGGTATTGGCAAATGGACGGAAGAAATGTTTTTAGAAAAATTTAAAGGTTACAGAGATCCTGCACGTTTTGCTACAAATCCGGGTAAAATAAATTCCATTATGCCCTGGTCGCTGTTTTCAAAAATGGATGATTTTGATATTAAAGCGATTTACCGTTACCTGCGAACTGTAAAACCTGTAAAACATGCGGTAGAAAAGTATCCAAAATAAATGTAACCACAACAGTAATGCCATTGAATTTCAATGGCATTGCTGTTATAATACTTCTCTTTCAACATATCAATCGGAGCCCACACCGGTTTCATGTAAACATGCCATAGCAGCCACTTGCCAAAGCACAGGCAAATATTATTTTATAGCTATTGCATTTCTCAATTATTTTTCATTTTTTGTATCCCAAACAGAAATTATTAACCACAACTTCAGCTTATGTTTAAGAATTATGCAATGCCGGCAGTATGCCTGCTTTTGATTTGTATTTCGTTGCCTGTTTTTATTTCCTGTAATGGTGACGACAGTACCACCAATACTAAAACGACTCCTGAAGATTCGGTAGCAAAAGTAATTGAACGGGGAAAATACCTGGCCCATCATGTAGCACTTTGTATGGACTGCCACAGCCAGCGTGACTTTGCCCAATTCTCTGGCCCGCCAAAAGAAGGAACTGAAGGCATGGGAGGTGATTCATTTAATGAGAAACTGGATGTTCCGGGAATTATTTATGCCCGCAATATAACCAGCGATACAGTGAACGGTATTGGCAAATGGACCGATGATGAAATTGCCAGGGCCATTACCAGAGGTATCAGTAAAAACGGCGACACACTCTTTCCATTGATGCCTTACCCGCATTATAATGGTATGAGCAAAGAAGATGTTTACAGTATAGTTGCTTACATACGCACCATAAAACCCAATAGCAATAAAGTACCCGACCGAAAACTGATGATCCCGATGGCAATGGCATATCCACCCTTACGAAGTGAATCGCCCGATAAAAACAGTAAACCCGATGTAAGTGATATGGTAAAATATGGTGCCTATATGATGAACAGTGCTGCCTGCATGGATTGCCACACGCCCATGGAGAAAGGGCAGTTTGTGATGCCGAAATATATGGCCGGCGGAAGAAAATTTGATGTGGGTTTATTTGTAGTTACATCACCAAATATTACCCCCGATAGCGCCACCGGCATTGGCAAATGGAGCGAAGCCATGTTTGTAGAGAAATTTAAATTGTATCGTGACAAAGCAGCTTATTCTACCAATCCGGGTAAAAATAATTCGATCATGCCCTGGAGCATGTATGCCAACATGGATGATTTTGACATAAAAGCCATTTACCGGTACCTGCGTACCGTACCGGCTGTAAACAACCACATTGATAAATACCCTGTTGCAAAATAACTGGCTTACTGGTAATATGGATCAAGCAAATTGAATTATTGAACTATTCCAAGTCTTCCCCTTTGGGGGAGATTTAGAGGGGGCTTATTTCTCCTTCAATATCGTAATCGTAAGCTTTGGTGATCTTCACGTTCACAAAATCGCCAATCGTTAATTTCTTTTTAGATTGAATGATCACTTCATTATCTACTTCCACACTGTCAAACTCCGTACGCCCCAAATAACGGCCGGATTCTTTTTTATCGATCAGTACTTTAAAGGTCTTGCCCACTTTTTCCTGGTTCTTTTCCAGACTTATCTCCTGCTGCACTTCCATTATTTCCTGTGCCCGTTCTTCTTTTTCTGCTGCAGGGATATTATCAACCATGTCGTGTGCAGTTGTCCCTTCTTCATGGCTGTAAGTGAAAATACCCACCCTATCGAAACGCATTTTTTGCAAGAAGGTTTTCAATTCTTCCACATCATCCCTTGTTTCCCCCGGGAAACCGGCAATTAAAGTAGTGCGCAAACAAATATCCGGCATGCGGTTTCTTATCTCACCAATCAGGTCTTCCATTTCTTCACGGGTTATCTGGCGCTTCATTAAGTTCAACATGTTGTTGGCTGCATGTTGCAAAGGCATATCCAGGTAATTGCAGATATTATCCCGTTCTTTTATGGCATCAATAATTTCCAAGGGAAATTTTGATGGATAGGCATAATGTAAACGTATCCACTCCAATCCTTTTACATCGGCAAGTGCATGTAGTAATTTTGGTAATTCTCTTTTTTTGTAGATATCCAGACCGTAATAAGTAAGTTCCTGCGCAATCAACATCACTTCTTTTACACCACGGTCAACCAGGCGCTTTGCTTCATCTACCAGCGATTCAATGGGCCTGCTTACATGCTGTCCACGCATTAAAGGAATGGCGCAGAATGAGCAGGTACGGTTACAGCCTTCGCTTATTTTCATGTAAGCATAATGCTGTGGTGTGTACAATAACCTTTCGCCCATCAGATCGGCTTTGTAATCAGCTTCAAAGGTTTTTAAAATATTGGGCAGTTCCATGGTGCCAAAATAGGCATCCACTTCAGGTATTTCTTCTTCCAGGTTATTTTTATAACGTTCACTCAGGCAACCGGTAACATATACTTTATCTAATTTACCACGGCGCTTTAATTCTACCTGTTGCAAAATGGTATTCACACTCTCTTCCTTAGCCTTTTCAATAAAGCCACAGGTATTTACAATTACGATATTGTGGTCTTTTGCGGCGTTCTCATGTACCACATCTATATCATTGGCAATTAATTGTCCGCTCAACACTTCGCTATCCACCATATTCTTGCTGCACCCCAGTGTAATGATGTTTACTTTATCCTTTTTGATCGATTTTGTCTTCATAATAATTGGCGGCAAAGTTAAGTCTTTAGATAAGCAGTTATTACAGCTATTTTTTACATCCATTGGTTGTCACGAAAAGTTAATGTGGATAAATATTTATTAAATAAGGTTATTTATTTATTGTTTATCAATAAATATTTATCTATTTTTGCTGTTCAATCTTAAAAAACAATTGATATGAGTACTAAAACAAAAACAGAAACAATCCTGGTGGTGATGAATGTGATAGCCTGGATAACCTTTATTGGTCTGATGATTGAAGCAGGAGCAATACTTGTTACCTATGGGATAGGTTTGGCAAATCCAGAGATGGTACCTAAACTATACAAAGGGATGGATTGGGTTAACCTGAGGCAATATGATGTTTGGTATTATTCAGGAATCATTTCGCTTAAGGCTGCAATATTGATCCTGGAGGCTTACACCGCATACATGGTTATTAAAGTACTTAGTACTATCAAAATGACAAACCCGTTTACTATGCAAGTGGCTAAGAAGCTGGAAAATATTGCCTACACACTGGTACTGGTTTGGGTAGCAATATTGATTTATAATGGTCAGTTAAAATGGCTTGCAAAAGATGTGGCTGACCTGGATGGCAAAATGCTTTCAACAGAGTTAATAATTTATGCAGGACTGGTTTTTGTTATCTCTCAAATATTTAAAAAAGGAGTGGAAATTCAAACCGAAAATGAATTAACTGTATAAACTATGCCAATAATCGTAAACCTGGATGTAATGATGGCTAAGAGAAAGATGTCGTTGAATGAACTTTCTGAAAAGGTTGATCTGACACTGTCTAACCTTTCCATCTTAAAAACCGGTAAGGCAAAAGCAGTACGTTTTAGTACGCTGGAAGCCATTTGTAAAGTACTGAACTGCCAGCCCGGAGATATCCTGGAATATGTGAGTGATGCTGAAAACAAGTAAGCATTAGCGAATAATTTTCGTGGAATTTAAAATATCATGTGTTTTAATACGTCTTCGGCTGAAATGTATACGAAATCCTTACCATTCATCATTATAAAAGCGCTTTTGTTAATTATGACACGCTCATTACAAATGAGCTTGATTAACTTGCGGCGGAAATTTTTAAACAGAAACTTTAAGTATAACCATGAAACAGAAACTGCTGCTGATATTAACTATCGGTGTATTTACAACAAGCGTAACTTTCGCACAAACTGCTTCTAAAGTAAGCGGCCAGATCAACGACAACAAAGGAAAACCCATTGCTGCTGCCACCATGATGCTGCAGAAGGCCAAAGACTCAGCCCTGGTAAAAACAGCTGTTACCAATGCTACCGGTAATTACGAAATTACTCCGGTAAAGCCCGGAAGTTATTTTGTAAGCGCAACTGCGGCCGGCATGAAAAAAACCAGTTCGGCCGTTTTTGAAGTAAAGGAAAATGAAAATGCAGTGTTGCCATTGCTTACTGCACAACCCGCCACCAAAGACCTGGAGGCTGTTACAGTTACCAGCACAAAGCCCATGGTAGAAGTAAAGGCCGATAAAACCATTTTAAATGTAGAAGGTACCATTAATGCAGTGGGTAATGACGGACTGGAACTGTTACGCAAATCACCTGGTGTAATGGTTGATAAGGACGATAACCTGAGCCTTGCCGGAAAAAATGGTGTAAGGATTTATATTGATGGTAAACCAAGCCCGCTTTCAGGGTCTGATCTTGCCAGTTATTTAAAGTCACTGCAATCATCGCAGATAGAAGCAATTGAAATTATCACCAACCCATCTGCCAAATACGAAGCTGCAGGTAATGCAGGTATCATCAATATTAAACTGAAGAAAAATTTAACCATTGGTACCAACGGATCCGTTAATGCCGGATACAGTGTTGGTATTTATGCCAGGTACAATGCCGGTGTTTCGCTGAACTACCGCAATACTAAAGTGAATGTATTTGGAACTTACAATTTCAATAATGGCATGAATGAGTTCAGTATAAAATCGCTCCGCACCGGGCCCGACAGTTCATTTGATCAGAAAAATACCATCACCAACCATAACCTGGGCTCGCACAATTTTAAGGCCGGCATGGATTACTTCATCAATAAAAAAAGCACCATTGGGGTGGTGGTAAACGGAAATATTGCCGACAACAAAACCCTTACCGACGGGCCGATGAAGATCATATATACACCCACGAATATTGTTGACCGCCTGGTAATTGCTACAGGCAACAATAAAACGAACCGGGCGAATGTAAATTTCAATGCAAATTACAGGTATGCAGTAACCGGCGGCAGTGAATTGAACATTGATGTGGATTACGGCATATTTAACATGCGCAATAACCAGTTGCAGCCCAACGATTATTATAATGGAACCGGAACGGTAAAACAATACAGCACATCAAACCAAATGATCTCACCAACCGATATTGAGATCTATTCTCTTAAAATTGATTACGAACAAAACTTTAAAAAAGGGAAGCTGGGATATGGAGGCAAGATCGGATTTGTAAATACAGATAATAATTTCAGTCGTACCAGTGTTGAGAATAACAAGGTTTCAAGTGAAAATAATCTTTTTTCGTATGACGAAAACATCAATGCTGCCTATGCCAATTACAACCGTGCTTTTAAAGGATTTATGATCCAGGCAGGCCTCAGGGTTGAGCATACCAATTCAAAAGGGCGTTCTACAGGTACTATTAATAATGGCACTGCCAATAATTTTGATTCATCTATAAACCGTAATTATGTAGGTTTATTTCCAAGTGCAGCTATCACCTACAACAAAAATCCATTAAATCAATGGGGTATTACCTACAGCAGGCGCATCGACCGCCCGGCTTACCAGGACCTGAACCCATTTGAATTCAGGCTGAATGATTACTCTTATATGAAGGGCAACACAGAGCTGAGGCCTCAATACACCAACAGTTTTGGTATTACCAATACCTTTAAATACAAACTAAATACAAGGCTTAATTATAGCCGTGTAAAAGATATTTTTACGATGCTGCCCGATGTGTCTGGCTCAAAAAGTTTGCTTACAAAAAAGAACCTGGCTACACAGGATATTGTAAGTTTAAACATAAGCTATCCATTTCAATATAAATGGTACAGTTTCTTTACCAATACTAACGCTTCATGGTCAAGCTACAAGGCCGATTTTGGTGGTGGCAATCGTGTGGTTAACATAGAGGTATATACACTTAGCTTTTTCATGCAAAACAGTTTTAAACTGGGCAAAGGATTTACTGCTGAGTTAAGCGGTTTCTATAATTCGCCATCTGTTTGGCAGGGTTCTTACAAGACCAAATCGATCTATAGTATTGATGCCGGACTTCAAAAAACACTTTTCAAAGGAAAAGGAACCATTAAAGCTGCTGTAGGTGATGTGTTCAATTCATTAAAATTCATAGCTAATGCAGATTTTAGTGGCCAGCAAAATTCTTTCTATGGCAAGCCCGAAAGCCGTCAGTTTAAATTAAACTTCAGTATGCGTTTTGGCAGCATGCAGATAAAAGCTGCTCGTCAGCGTAAATCTGGTATTGAAGAAGAAAATAAAAGAACAGAAAACAGTGGAGGTATGGGCGGAAGCTAAGTTTGCTGCCCGTAAAACAAAAGCCGTTCCGATTAAAATCGGAGCGGCTTTTGTTTGTCACAGTATTGTAAAATGGAGGCTGCTTTTTGAAATCGTTTTAACGCTACTTTAACTGGGTTTTGTATTTTCTTAACAGCAGCACAATTAAAATGTATGGATATTTGTGTTATAAAAATTAAACAATAAAGATTTTCTCATAAGCAGTTAGTTTTGGTAACCGGCCCCTGTTTCTACAGGGGCTTCTCTTTTGCCAAAAAGCTCACAAAGCTGCACGGATTGCTCCATAACAGCCTGTGTACTGTTGATCTGTAAGTTGTAAATTTGGCGATTGAATTATTAGAAAGATTGCGGGATAATTTTACACGGATTCTAATTTGATAAATTAAAAAGGCTGTCAACAAAATCCTGCTTATTAAAAACCAACAGGTCTTCTGCCTTTTCGCCCACCCCAATAAATTTTACCGGTATTTTAAACTGATTGGCGATAGCGAGTACCACGCCGCCTTTGGCAGTGCCATCTAATTTGGTAATGGCTAATGCAGTAACATCCGTGGCCGCAGTAAAATGTTTGGCCTGTTCCAGTGCATTTTGACCGGTACTGCCATCCAACACCAGCATCACTTCATGTGGTGCATCGGGTACCACTTTTTGAATGACCCTTTTTATTTTGGTAAGTTCATCCATTAAATAGGCCTTGTTATGCAAACGGCCAGCAGTATCAATGATAATTACATCCACATTTTTTGCAACACCACTGTTTACGGTATCAAATGCAACAGCAGCCGGATCGCTGCCCATTTCTTTTTTTACAATGGCAACCCCCGCACGCTCACTCCAGATGGTTAACTGGTCAACAGCTGCAGCACGGAAAGTATCAGCAGCGCCCAGTAAAACTGATTTACCGGCCAGTTTAAAATTATGCGCCAGTTTACCAATGGTGGTGGTTTTACCAACACCATTCACACCCACCACCAAAATGATATGGGGTTTATGTCCGGTGGGCAATTCGTAGTGCTCATAACTGCTGTCCTGTGGAGCAGCAACCAACATATGTTGTATCTCTTCCTTAAGGATTTTATTCAGTTCAGTTGTATTCAGGTATTTATCTTTTGCAACACGCTTTTCAATTTGCTCAATGATCTTCACCGTGGTTTCAATTCCTACATCAGCGCTTACCAGTGCATTTTCCAGGTCGTCCAGCACTTCCTCATCCACCGTGCTTTTACCGGCAATGGCTTTTGTTATTTTACTGAAGAAACCTTCCCGGGTTTTTTCCAACCCCTGGTTAAGTGATTCCTGCTGTTGCTTTTTTCCAAAAATTTTATCGAATAATCCCATGGTTGTTGATTGATGCTGGATACTTGATGCTAGATACTGGATCCAGTTTCGGCTTTCCGGTATCCCGAAAATTAAGAAAGCTTTCCGATAAATCGAAAAGCTTTAAATTATTTTATTGCCGCAAAAACTTAGCTGGCTAAGTGTTCCTTAATTTTGTCTTTGTGTACAATAGCTTCTTTAAAAGTGTATGCACCTGTTTTAGGACTACGCAATGTACGTATCACTTTAGTCCAGTTTTTTGCTTCCGCTGCTGCTTTCTGATCTTTTGTTTTTATCGCGGTTTTAGCTGCTTTTGCCATGGTAGTATTATTTGATGATTTGAAAATTAGTTGATTTGAGGATTACCGTTATCGGGATATCATCAAATCTTCAAACCGGTTAATTATTTAATTTCTTTATGAACAGTAACCTTCTTTAAAATAGGGTTCAGTTTTTTTAACTCTAAACGCTCCGGTGTGTTCTTTTTGTTTTTTGTGGTGATATAACGGCTTGTGCCGGCCATACCGCTTGTTTTGTGCTCGGTACACTCCAGTATAACCTGTACCCTGTTACCTTTCTTTGCCATTGTTGTTTATTTATTTATTACTTTAATCTTCTTCTTAGTCTATCCTATTTACCCGCCGGGGCAGAGATTAGGGGCATTAGATTTTTTCACCGGCAGCACGCAACTGCTTTACAACCGACAGTAAACCATTTTTATTGATGGTTCTGATCGCTTCTGAAGATACTTTAAGGGTAACCCATTTATCTTCTTCTGCAAGGAAATATCTTTTGGTTTGCAAATTTGGTAAAAACCTGCGCTTTGTTTTAATATTCGAATGAGAAACCTTATTTCCTGTAATCGGCTTCTTTCCTGTAACCTGACATACTCTAGCCATAGTGCTTATTTTTGGACGGCAAAGGTAAGGTTAAATATTAATAATCAATGCCTGAAATGCAATAAATTTTGATTTTTCAGGGAAATCTACCCACAATTAATGGGAAACTGTTAATAAATCTACCTTTACCAATATGCAACTGCTTAAAAGTACTTGTTTTTTTATTACGCTGCTATTAACCGTTTTACAGTTAAAAGCTACCGCCCCACCCGTTGAACTTACACCAGGCATGGTTATAACCAGCTCCCTACAGGTAAAAAAAGCAATTTACCGGATCAACGGCTTTGATTCGCTATCCCGGCCTGTTATATTAATTAAGGGAGATAACATTACAGTAGATTTCAATAATGCTTTATTACAGGGAAGTAATGATAAACAATTGCCCAATGCTTTTTATGGCCTGGCCATCCTTATAAAAGGAAACAATATCACCCTTAAAAATGCCAGGATAAGTGGTTTTAAAGTAGCTGTGATGGCTGAAGGTTGTAAAAACCTTACTATAGAAAATTCTGATTTCAGCTATAACTACCGCCAGCAATTACAAAGTAACTGGCTGCATGAAGATGTTAGCGACTGGATGAGTTATCATCATAATGAAAATGACGAGTGGCTGAGATATGGAGCAGGTATTTATTTAAAAGATTGTAATAGATCTACCATACGTAACAATACCATTACCGGCGGACAATGTGCCCTGATGATGATGCGGAGCAATGACGGTGAGATAACGGACAATGATTTTTCATTCAACTCGGCTATCGGCATTGGCATGTACCGCAGCAGCCGCAATCATATTTTACATAATAAACTGGATTTTAATGTTCGTGGGTACAGTCATGGTTTTTATCACCGTGGCCAGGATAGTGCAGGCTTGTTGGTTTTTGAACAGTGCAATGACAATGTGTTTGCTTATAATAGTGTAACACATGGTGGAGACGGCTTCTTTTTATGGGCCGGACAAACAACCATGGACAAAGGAGAAGGCGGTTGCAATGATAATTATATTTATAAGAATGATTTCAGTTATGCCCCTACCAACGGTGTGGAAGTTACTTTTAGTAAGAATAATATCCTGGAGAACATCATTAAAGAATGTGACCATGGCATCTGGGGTGGTTACAGCTGGAATACCTCGATTTATGGTAACCTGTTTTATAAAAACCGCATTGGTATTGCCATAGAGCACGGACAGCATAATAATATAAGTGGAAATACATTCGACAGCAATAAACAGGCAGCCATCAAAATATGGGCACGCAAGTCGCAGCCTGCCGACTGGGGTTATGCTAAAAAAAGAAACACAAAAAGCATGAATTACAATTTTTGGCAGAACCGTTTCAAAAATGAGAACACAGCTTTAGATATTACTTTAACCACCGGTATAGTATTGTATGAGAACAGGTATGAAAACACCAGGACGGAAATCAAAAAAGACAGTTCAGTGGAGGAATTGGTGATCAACCCTGCGCGTGTTTCGGATACCGCAGGTATTATTCCTGCTATTATTGAAACCTGGCAAAAGAAAGATATTCCATCCCTGGGTTTTGCAGGTGGCCGCAGCCAGATGCGCATTACAGAATGGGGCCCCTATGATTACCGGTACCCCATCCTCTTTCTTAAAAAGATCGACAGCAACCAGGTGTATCACTTTGATGTGCTGGGACCAAAGGGAAAATGGAAAATAAAAAATTCGAAAGATATACAGCATATCACCTTGAATGCAGGAACATTTCCAGCCGGAATTACTGCACAAAAAAAAGGGGTTGATGTACAAATAGAACTGGAATATACCGGCGTAGCATTTACTGATCAGTTTGGTAAAAAACAACCGGCAGGCAAGCCATATACTTTTTCTTTCAGGGATTTTCAACCCAACATTAACTGGAACGTAAACTGGTACAGTTGGGATACCACTCATGATCCCAATAAAAATTATGAACAGTTTAAAACGGTTTATAACAACAGGCCTGTAAGATCAGAACAGGCAAATAAAATTGATTATACCTGGTGGGGCGCTATTGGCAAGAATTTACCGGCTGATTCTTTTGCAATAGTAGCAACCGGTATGCTGGAAGTTGAAAAAGGCCTTTACCAGTTTCATGTTACTGCCGATGACCTGGTAAAAGTTTTTGTAGATGACAGATTAATTATTGACTTTTGGGAGCTGTCTAAATACAAATACGATGAAGACACGCATCATACGGCAACCCTGCAACTAAACGGAAAACATACCATAAGAATTGAACAGGTAGAGAATTCCGGCTACGCAACCCTTATCTTTAAACTAATTCCTTTAAAAAATAAATTATGACAACACACCTGGTAACAACCGTTTTTAACGATCATATGGCTTTTACAGCCGAAATTAATGGTCACAAAGTTTTGATGGATACAACTGCAGAAGATGGCGGAGAAGACAGCGGCCCCAGCCCCAAACGCATGATGCTGGCTTCGCTTGCCGGCTGCACGGGTATTGATATTGTTTCAATATTAAATAAAATGAAAGTGGAGTTCAGCGATTTAACCATTGCGGTACATGCAGCTTTAAGTACGGAACACCCAAAAATTTATAACCATGTAAAGATCACTTACAAAATAAAACTGGCCGAAGAAGATAAAAGCAAGATGATAAAGGCAGTAAGCCTATCAACAGAAAAATACTGCGGTGTATTTGCCATGTTTAAAACCTTTGCCAAAATGGACACCGAAATTGATTACCTGTAAACTTTTTTTATTTATGGGATCCCGGTGATTGCTTATACTGCCGCCTTATACGCAGCATCTGTAAAACCACTGCCAGTAAGATTAATCCTACGCCAAAATAAAACGCAGGATTCAGGTTTTCATTTTCTCTAAAAAAAATAAAAGCCAGTATAATGCCGTAAACGGGCTCCAGATTGTAGGTAAGACTGGCAGTAAATGCCGAAACTTTCCTCAGGGCATTTAATTGCAATTCAAAACTGATGACGGTGCATAGCCACGCCAAGACCACCAACAAAAGCCAATCTGTAGTGGAGGGGATGTAATAGGTTGCAGGAAAAAGTAATAAATAAAACGGAACTAAAACAGTTAATGCCAGCAACCCGCCACCCAATTCATACAAGGTTAAAATTTTGGGCGAATACGTAAGTAATAATTTTTTATTGAAAATAGGGAAAATGGCACTGCCTATGGCCGAAACCATGCCAAAAATAATGCCTACCGTGTATTGCGGATGAAAATCGAAAATAACATAGATGCCTGCAATGGCTATTAAACCAAGGCCAAGCTCAACAAACGAGATTTTAGTTTTTGTTATTAGCGGTTCAAAAAAAGCAGTGAAGAAACCCGAGGCACTGAAACAAACCAAAGCAACTGAAACATTGGCATATTTTACACTGCCGTAAAAAGTAACCCAATGTAACGCAACGATCGTTCCGGTTCCAATAATTTTCAACAGGTCTCTAAAAGGAATACGGATCAATTGTTTTTTAAAAAATAATATTGTTCCCAGTATAATCACCGTAATTAAGAGCCTGAACCAAACCAGCAAACCTTCATTCAGTGTAATTAACTTACCCAAAATAGCAGTAAAACCCGCTAAAAAAACAGCAACATGAAGTTGTACCAGGGCCTTTTTCATTGCAGCAAAGATACCCCTATCCCCTAAAGGGGGACTTTGCGATGGTGGAAAAAGAAGATTATTTTTTATGAGATGCAGAAATGGACCAAGTCGGTTAAATATTACCCTCTCCGTAACTTCATTATAAGTAAAAGTACTGTGCTTTAAAAAAATCTACGAACGGACCTCTTCTAACCTCAAACTAATTTATATTTGCCAACCTATAACCAAATTATATTATGAGCTTTAAACGCATCAACAACATTACCGGATGGGCCGTTTGCATTATTGCATGCGCCGTGTATATTATGACAATGGAAGCCACAGGCAGTCTTTGGGATTGTGGCGAGTTTGCTTCCAGTGCCTATAAACTGCAAATTCCCCATCCACCGGGGGCCCCTTTATTTGTATTGATAGGCCGCCTGTTTATGGTGCCTTTTGATGCTGCCCATGCGGCAACCGGCATTAACCTGATGAGTGCTTTGGCCAGCGGGTTTACCATTTTGTTCTTATTCTGGAGCATTACCCATTTTGCCCGTAAGCTGGTAACAAAAGATGGCAGCGAATTTACCAATGAAAAGATCTATGGCGTAATGGCTGCAGGTATCGTTGGTGCTTTGGCTTATACTTTTTCAGATTCGTTCTGGTATAGTGCTGTTGAAGGTGAGGTGTATGCTTTATCATCTTTCTTTACTGCAGTAGTATTCTGGGGAATATTAAAGTGGGAACAAAGCGTGGATGAAGAACAGAAAGAAGGCATCAAAGGCCATTTTACAAAAGCCGACCGCTGGATCATCCTGATATTTTACCTGATGGGCTTATCCATCGGTGTTCACTTACTGAACTTATTAACCATACCAGCTATTGTAATGATCTATTATTACAAGCGCTATGAAAAGATCACCAAATGGGGAACCTTCTGGGCTTTTTTGATCGGTTGTGGTATTACCGGGCTTGTACAAAAAGCGGTAGTGGTTTGGACCATTAAAGGTGCCGGTAATTTTGATATCTTATTCGTTAACAGTTTTGGACTTCCTTATTATTCAGGCTTTGTATTCTTCTTTATTTTCATTGGATTTTTGATCTTCTTCGGTTTAAAGATAGCTTCTAAAAGAAACTGGAATTTTCTGAAACTGGGTCTTTGGAGCTTTGTATTTATGTTGCTGGGTTATTCAACCTACTTCACCACGTTGGTGCGGTCAAGCGCCGATCCTTCGGTTGATATGTTTAACGTAGATAACCCGGTAAGTTTGGTGGGTTACTTAAGCCGTGAGCAATATGGCGACTGGCCCATTTTATATGGCCAGGATTTTACCGCACAACCGGTAGACACCAAAATAACAGAAACATATATTAAAAGTAATGGCAAATATGAAAAGAACGGCCAGAAAGTAGAATATGTTTATGCACCGGAGGATAAGCATTTGTTTCCACGCATGTGGGACCAAAGCAATGACCAGGGCCATGCCGATTACTATGCCAACTGGATGCAGATCGGAAAAGACCAGGAAGGCAATTGGGAAAGGGCCCCTACCGTGGGTGAAAATATACAATTTGCCACGGCATACCAGGTTGGATGGATGTATTTCCGGTATTTCATGTGGAATTTTGCAGGCAAACAAAACGATATCCAGGGAGTTAATATGGGTAATGTAAGAGACGGGAACTGGAAAACCGGCATTGGCTTTTATGATAACTGGCGATTGGGCGATCAGAAAATGCTGCCCGACAGTTTAAAACACAACAAAGCCAATAATAAATTATTTGCACTTCCCTTGATCCTTGGTTTGCTTGGATTGGTGTTCCAGGTAATGAAAGACAGAAGAGATGGTTTGATCGTAGGATTACTTTTCTTCTTTACAGGATTAGCCATTGTATTTTATTTAAACCAGGCCGGCAATCAGCCACGTGAACGTGACTATGCTTTTGTAGGCTCTTTCTATGCTTTTGCCATCTGGATTGGCCTGGGTGTTTTATATGTAAAGGAATTGTTTGCCTCTTTTATAAAAAACAGGATGGTTGCGGGTTTAACCGCAGGTGCATTATGCTTACTGGCAGTACCCGTTTTAATGGCCAGCCAGGAATGGGACGACCATGACCGGAGTAATAAAACACTGGCCCGTGACCTTGCCATTGATTACCTGGAAAGTTGTGCCCCCAATGCCATCCTGATCACTTTTGGTGATAATGATACCTACCCGCTTTGGTATGCACAGGAAGTGCAGGGTATCCGTAAAGATATCCGTGTTATTAACTCAAGCCTGTTGGGCACCGATTGGTATATCAATCAGCTTCGCTATAAAATTAATGATAGCGATCCAATCGATGCGATCTGGTCTGCAGCACAAATTGAAGGTGCAAATCGTGATATCATTTATTCACCTGAAGGGATATATGGCAACAACCCTACTTTCCTGAACAAATACAGGGCTAAAGCAGGTGTCACCGGCGATCCGGCCCAACCCATGGACCTGTACACCATGATGAAGGATTTTGCCGGAAGTGATGACCCCAATAAAGGCGAAGTTGGAAGAGACGAAAGGAACATTAATATATTCCCTTCTAAACTGGTTTCCATTCCGGTTGATGCCAATTTAGTACGCCAGAACGGAACCGTTAATACATCCGACAGCGTGGTATCGCAGGTGGTTTTTCAAATTCCAAAATCTGCTTTATTCAAGAATGATGCAGCTATCTTAAACATCATTGCTGCAAACAAATGGAAACGCCCTATTTACTTTACATCGCAGGATGCGGGAGGACTGGGTTTGCAAAACTATATACGCCAGGATGGACTTACCTACCGCCTGGTACCTGTTGCAAACAGCCAGGTGAACAATCCCTGGGTATATGATAAGATGATGACCAAATTTGCTTCGGGCAATGCAGATAAGCCAGGAGTTTATTTTGATGAAGAGAACCGACGTCATTTAAACAGCATCCGTATGGCCTATGCAACGGCAGCTTTAAGCCTTGCTGAAAATAATTACAAAGACTCTGCCCGCAAAATGTTGAATAAAGCCGATAAAATGATGCTGGAAGATAATTTCTCTTATGGTATGGTAAGCCGCAACCAGCAACAGAATTATATTTCGTTGCTGATGTTACAGGCATCTTACGCAGCAGAAGACACGGTGCTGGCTGCCAAAATAACCAAAAGCCTGAAGAAAGACCTTGAACAGCAGGTTAGTTATTATAATTCGCTGGATGAAAACAAAGCAGGCTCTTTTGATTTTATAGCTGATCAATCCGGCCGGAGAGGTGGAGATAAAAATGCGGCTGAACAGTTCCTGATGCGGATCATGCAATTGGAACAGCAATACAAAGCACAAAAGAATGGTATGCTGGAATTACCCGGGGCAATAAATACCAATCCCACTAAACCTGCAGATACACCGAAGTAATGAATATTGAAATAGTGAAAATTGTAAATCCCTCCGCTAAAACCGGGGGGATTTATTTATTTAACAAACGAACAAATCATAGCACTTGAATGTTTCGTAATTTAGTCGTTCAGGACTTTAAAGTATCAAGTATCAAGTATCAAGTATCAAGTATCAAGTATCAAGTATCAAGTATCAAGTATCAAGTATCAAGTATCAAGTATCAAGTATCAAGTATCAAGTATTAACCATTAACTATTAACGTCTTTGTTAGGATATAACTTTTCAAAATTCGACCCCAATACAAACGGCAAATCTCCTTTTGAGACCTTGCTGAATCTTTTTTTGCAACTGCTGACCTACACCAGTGGTGATTTCAATGAAGCTATGCAATGGCTGAATGAACTGGATAAAGAATATAAACTAACTGATAGTGATTATGGCATTGGCGATTTTATTGAAGACCTGAAGGCGAAAGGATACATTGATGATAAGAATGAAAAAGGTGAAATCAAAATTACTTCCAAAACCGAGCAGGGCATCCGTAAAAAAAGCCTGGAAGAGATCTTTGGCAAGCTGAAGAAAACCAAATCCGGTAATCATCAAACTTTTAAACCCGGTGGCGGCGATGAAATTAATCCCGAGACAAGGCCTTTTCAGTTTGGTGATACCATGGAGCAGATTGATTTTACCAACAGCATCCGCAATGCACAGATCAATCATGGTATTGATAGTTTTAAAATGCAGGAAGATGACCTGGAGATTAGGGAGACAGATTTTAAATCACAGACATCAACGGTGTTAATGATCGACATCTCTCACTCTATGATATTATATGGTGAGGACAGAATTACACCTGCAAAAAAAGTGGCGATGGCGCTGAGTGAACTGATTCAAACCAAATACCCGAAAGACACACTGGATATTGTTGTATTCGGCAATGATGCCTGGCCCATTGAAATTAAGGACCTGCCCTATTTGCAGGTTGGGCCTTATCACACCAACACCGTTGCCGGACTTGAACTGGCCATGGATATTTTGCGCCGCCGCCGCAATCCCAACAAACAGATATTTATGATCACTGATGGTAAGCCAACCTGTTTAAAAGTGGGAACACGTTATTACAAAAACAGTTGGGGAGTAGACAGGAAGATATTGAACCGCTGCATGAGTTTAGCGACACAATGCAAAAAATTAAAAATACCTATTACCACATTTATGATAGCAACCGACCCTTACCTGCAAAAATTTGTACAGGAGTTTACTGAAACAAATAATGGTAAGGCATTCTTTGCAGGATTGGATAATTTGGGATCATTTATATTTAAGGATTTTGAGAGTGGAAAGCGGAAGACGGTGTATTAACTCTAAGGTTTTTTTCTGTGCCTTTGGCACAAAAATTTTAGCCACAAAGGCGCAAAGACACAAAGGTTTTATTTCTTCGAAATAAAAAAGCTATAACATGTATTCCCAATTATCAGAAAGAGAAGAATTTTTAGGTAAAGAGATTGTGGATGCTGCATATAAAGTACATAAAGAATTAGGGCCGGGATTATTGGAAAAAATTTATGAAGCTTGTTTTTGTTATGAATTAGAAAAGAAAGGCATTCCTTACAAAAGACAGGTAAACCTGCCAATATATTATGATGGAAGAAAATTTGACGAAGGACTGACATTGGATGTTTGGGTAGATGATTTGGTTATTTGTGAATTAAAATCAAGAGAAGTATTAAATCCTCTGTGGCAAGCACAACTTAAAAGTCATTTAAAACTCACAAATCTACGCCTGGGCTATTTGATCAATTTTAATGTGCCAATTATTAAAGACGGAATAAAAAGATTCATTCTTTAAATTATTGAGTTTTTTAAAAATGGCTTGCCATTTTCCTTTGTGCCTTAGAGCCTTTGTGGCTAACCCTTTTTTACGAAGTAAAAAACAGAAGGCACTTTGGTATTTAACTTGTTTAAAAAATATTTAGTGATTAATAAAAAATAAAAATGGATAGTACGAAAATCAAAACACTAGGCGAATTAAAAAAGAGCGGCTATATTTCAAAAAGCATCAAGCAGGAGATACGTGAAAATCTGATCAAGAAGATCCAGGCAAAAGAAAATCCTTTTCCCGGCATTTTGGGTTATGAAGATTCGGTGATACCCGATACGGAAAGAGCATTATTATCGCAACACAATATTTTGTTTTTGGGGTTACGTGGACAGGCAAAAACACGTATGGCCAGGCAGATGATCGACCTGCTGGATGAATATATTCCCATTGTTGCCGGTAGTGAGATCAATGATGATCCGCTGCAACCCATATCACGCTACGCATTGGATCTGATTGAAGAAAAAGGAGACGATACGCCTATTGCCTGGCTGCACCGTAGTCAGCGTTATGGCGAAAAACTGGCTACACCTGATGTTAGTGTGGCAGATCTGATTGGCGATATTGACCCCATAAAAGCGGCTAATCTTAAATTAAGTTTTGCAGATGAACGGGTGTTGCATTACGGCATCATCCCCCGCAGCAACCGCTGCATTTTTGTAATTAATGAATTGCCCGATCTGCAGGCAAGGATACAGGTATCGCTGTTTAATATTTTAGAAGAAGGCGACCTGCAGATACGTGGATTTAAATTGAGATTACCACTTGATGTATTATTTGTGTTTACAGCCAACCCTGAAGATTATACAAACAGGGGAAGTATTGTAACGCCGCTAAAAGACCGGATTGAAAGCCAGATACTGACGCACTATCCAAAAACACTGGAAACTGCTTTGGAAATAACCGAACAGGAAGCGGCCATCAATGAAGCACAGCAACAAAAAGTAAAAGTGAGCGATCTGATAAAACGTTTGATCGAGCAGGTTGCTTTTGAAGCCCGCGGCAGTGAACTGGTTGATAAAAAAAGTGGTGTAAGTGCCAGGCTCAGCATCAGCGCATATGAAAATGCCATCAGCGCTGCAGAAAGAAGAGCTTTAATTAATAATGAAACAGAAACACAGGTTTGGTTGAGTGATCTTATAGGCATTATCCCTTCCATAACCGGTAAAATAGAACTGGTGTATGAAGGTGAGCAGGAAGGACCTTACCAGGTTGCGTTTAATTTACTGGAGCGTTCAATCCGTACACAATTTGGCCAGTACTTCCCAAATCCTGATACTTTAAAAAAGAAAAGAGGTAAAAAGGAAGCGGAGCCGGAAGAAAATCCATACAAATCCATCACCCGCTGGTTTGACGCAGGCAATACACTCAATAATTTCTTTGAAACAAAAGATGAAGACAAAGTGCAGTTATTGTACAAAGTTGATGGTCTTCATGCATTGGTAAAAAAACATTTTAAATCGGCAAACGATAAAGAAAATGCTTTACTGATGGAATTTGTTTTACATGGCCTGGCAGCACATTCGCTTATCAGCAAAAAAATACTTGAGGGAAAGATTGAATTTAAAGACCTGATGGGCAGTATGCTTAACATCGGTTCACAGCATTTTAGTGAAGATGATTTTAATGAAGATGATTTTAACTGATTGTACAAACATTGCCAAAGCTTAAAACTTTGGCAATGTAATTTCACTCCCCCTTAGATTTATTGGCAAAATTGATTAATTTGAAGCATGAGAAAATTATGTTTCATACTGCTGCTTGTATTTATTGCCAGCACTGCAAGCTCTCAAACCGCACTAATAGATTCATTTAAAAGGGAATTGGCCAAGGCCCAAACCAGCGAACAGAAAATAGATGCGTTGGGCTATCTGTGCCGTACGCTCATGAACAGCAATTTACCCGAAGCTGATAAGTACGGCCTGCAAATGATTGAGGTTGCTGAAATGAGCCGCGACCGTAAACTGATGGTGAAGGCCCTCCTTACCAATGGTGAACGTTATTCTTACCTGGCGGGAAGAAAAGACAACCTCGATAAGGCGATCAGTTATTATACACAGGCACTGGAACTGGCCCGCCAGAATAAAATAGATGAACAGATGATCAGTGCTTACCTGTACTTATCAGAAGTATCCAGGGTTAATGCTGACGCAGAGAAAGCTTTGAATTATAATAACCAGGCCTTTGCCCATATCGGCCTTGTAAAAAACGATAGTCTTGCTACCCGGGTTCATTTAGAGTATGGTTCTGTTTATTTATTAAAAAATGAAAAGATACTGGCGCTTAAAAATTTAATGACTGCTATACGCATGGCAGAAGACCTGAAGAATAATCAACTCATTCGGGCAGCATATACAAAATTATCGGGTTTTTATGCATCGATAGAAGATTATGATAAAGCAATTGATTACCAGGTAAAAGCATACGAGCAACTTAAGCTGATAAAAACAGGACAAACAGTATATGCACGGGTGCAGGACCTTACCCGTATTGGTGACCTGTACACTGCAAAAAAAAGTTATGATATGGCTATGACCTGGTACGAAAAGTCATTAGCCCTGGCAGATTCGATAAAGTATGAACCCATTAAGGCTATGGCTTACCGGAGCATTGTAAGCAATTACCTGGCTGCAGATCAGCCACAAAAAGCTTTGAAATATTTTAACGAACAACCGCAATTGAAAAGGTATCTGGAATCGGTGAATTTTGGTCATTTTGTTGATCAGTCGTATGGCTACATTTATTCCCAATTGGGCAATTACGACTCGGCAAAATATTATTACAACAAAATAGCGCCCTTTTTTGAGCAGGGTGTAAATAGCACCAATCAATACAGTTATAACTATCAGCTTGGTATACTTTACAAGAAAACAAAAGAGTATGATAAGTCGCTGGAATATTTTTTGAAAGCACTGCAAATTGCCCAGGGCATGGGACAATTGGAAACCAAGCGTTATGTAGTAACGGAACTGGATTCCATCTACCAGTTAAAAGGGGATTTTAAGCAGGCCTTTTATTATGCATCGCTTAACTATGCATACAAAGACAGTATTGATAAACTGGGAAAAGAAAAAGATCTTTTGCAAATTGAAGTAGCCGATGAGCAGCAGCGGCAGGAAAGAATTGAGAAAGAAAAAATAGAGAAGAAGCAAAAGCGCGACAATATCCAGTACATGCTCATCACCATAGGAATTGCCAGCTTGTTCATTTTTATGGTCATGCTCGGCATGTTCAAGGTTTCGGCTACCACCATTAAAATGGTTGGCTTCTTTACATTTCTTATGTTCTTCGAATTTATCTTCCTCATCTTTAAAAAGAATATCTACAGTTTTACCTATGGCGAACCCTGGAAAGATCTTGCCTTTATGATATTGCTGGCAGCCATTTTATTACCACTCCATCACTGGCTTGAGCATAAGGTTATACATTATCTTACCACCCATAACAGGCTTACTGCTTCGGGAAAAGGATTGATGGACAGGTTGCTGAAAAGAAAAATCAAAGACAAACCAAAAGAAGTTTAAGATCATCCATACCACTAATAGGGTATTGCAAGCCTTCATTGAACTGTGTATTTTGAGGCAATTAATTAACCTCAAAAATTTATTTTATGCCAGTTAAATTAACGCTAAGCATATTCAGCGGCAGGCCTAACCCTACCATGATGCTGGATGATGCAAGCGCAAAGGATCTTTTTAAAAAACTTTCGTTTGGTACATTAAAAAGGCAGACCGAAAAAACTGCACCATTGCCATCTGTACTTGGTTACCAGGGCCTCATTATTGAACAGGAAGGCAAAAAATTAAATGTTGATATGCCACAGGTTTTGCACTATGCACATGATATGGTGTATGCGGATGGAAAAGCAGCAAAAGCAGAAGGCAGACTTGAATCTTTTCTGTTCGACAATTTTAGAAAACTGAAAGATGTAAAAGATCTTCCTGATTTTAGAAGAACAACAGAAATGCAGTTAAAAGAATATCTTGATAAAAGGAAACTGTACATTGAAAATTATTTAAAAAACATTGAGATTTTCAGGGATGATGTTATAATTCTGAGGCCGGTTTGTCCCTGTGCACCAGCAGCCGATCTTGCCGCATGGAACAGCAGCCCTGCAGTAACACCAAATAATAACTGCTACAACTATGGCACCAATTACCGCACCGATACTTTTGCACAGCCGGGTAAAGCTACCGGCCAGCAATGGAACAACCTTTCGGCCTGTAATGTTCCTGCTGGCAGCATCAGTGCCAAAATGGGTGCAGTATCCGATGGCCTGGTGGACAAACCCAACCAGGATAATAAATGTATATCGCCCGGTCACCTGGTTGCATTGGTAAATGCACCAAACTATGATTATCACTGGTACCGCAAAGGCCCCAATGGAAGATGGAGCCACAAACCAGGCCAAACACCGGCCACACTTTTGGATAATTCGGGCAATATAATTACCGACCCACGCACAGCTGACCGTGGCCCTTATACCAATTTCTGTACTTTTATGCAGGTAATTCACGGACGTTTTAAAATAAAATAAATTCATTGATACCGGATAATACAAAATGGAAGGCAACGGCACTGCTGTTTTCCGGCAGGCAAAACCCGGATTGGGAACTTACCGTTGAACAGCAACAAAGCTGGATGAAACTTTGGGAACAAGCTGCTGTAAGTAATATAGCAGTAGAACAACCTTCTATTTTAGGTTATACCGGTTGCAAATTACAATATGATGAACACAGCCATTGGCAATTGTACAATGGCTGTGTTTCTTTTATGAAAAGGAAAAGGTTTTTTCTAAAAAAAATGAAGGAAGGCAGATGGAATTATTTTTGTTGGGTACGGCGCCGGAGGAAGTGAAGGAGGTTTTGAGGGAGATGAAAATTATTTAATTGATATAACATGAGTTCAAAACTAGCTTTTCTTTTATTGTTGAATGTTTCAATCTTTATTTTATTGCTCAAGTTAGTCCTAGGCTCCTTTAAAGAAATAAAAAAATGCTTACGCTACTTAATTACGCCAGACATCGTTTCAATAATTTACAAAGACTTTGACAATGACTTTAAATACACACATAAATTCTTATTTGTTGTTATTATTATGGCAATTTTACTTTTTATTGAAATTTATTTTTTCTATTAAAGAGGTTAACTCTTCATAAAAATCAAACAATATTCACCTCCCTCTCCAATCCCACCCCAAACTTTTCTTTCACACTTTGCAAAATCTCTTCACTCAAATTATATATTTCATTACCTGTTGCATTGCCATAATTCACCAATACCAATGCCTGTTTTTCATGGCAGCCAGCATCGCCTTTACGGTAACCTTTCCAACCACTTTGTTCAATCAACCAGCCGGCAGCAAGTTTTACATTACCATTTGGCAAATCATACCCAACTATACCGGGGAATTGCGAACTGAGCATTGCAAACTGCGAGCTGCTTATTTCAGGATTTTTAAAAAAACTCCCTGCATTCCCTATTACCGCCGGATCGGGTAATTTAGAAGAACGGATATTGATGACTGCCTGCGATACTGCCTGTATGCTTAGATCCTTCACGCCCATTTTATCCAGCTCCTGCCCGATGGCGCCATAAGAAATATTAAAATCAGGAATGCGGTTCAGCCGGAAGGTCACATCCATAATTACAAACTCATTCTTAAACTTCTTTTTAAAAATACTTTCGCGGTAACCAAATTCGCAATCGTTCAATGTAAAATTCACCATCTTTTTATCGTGGATATGATATGCTTCCAGCGAATAAAAAATATCTTTTAGCTCTACGCCATAAGCCCCGATATTCTGCATAGGCGATGCGCCCACATTTCCCGGTATCAAAGAAAGATTCTCAACCCCGGCCCAACCTTTTTGTATACAATGCAACACAAATTGGTGCCAGTTCTCCCCTGCACCCACCTGCACATATATATGATGCTCATCTTCTTTGATCTCTTTAATTTCTTTGAGCTCATTCTTTAAAACCAGTCCGGGAAAATTTTTAGTAAAGAGGATGTTGCTGCCGCCGCCTAAGATCAGCATTGGCAATGGGGAATTGGCAAAGGGAAACTTTTTAAATTCAAGCAGTTCTTCCAGCTCATCAACCGAATTGAATTTAGCAAATAGATTTGCGTAAGCACTGATACCAAAGCTATTGTACTGTTTGATTAATATATTTTCCTGTACTGTCATGTTTGTAAATTATCGAACTGTCAGGTTTTACCGATAGCTATCGGGATGTCGAAACCGAGTGTAGTACTAAACCGCCTTCGACAAGCTCAGGCTGACAACTCATATGTTAAAAGACCGCGGGTTACATCTTATCTACATCAGCTACCACCGTCACTGTTTTAAAATGCTTTTCTGTTGTTACCAGGTTAATGTGATTTCTGATGGCCGCTTTATACCGCATGCTCATGCCCGGTTCTTTAGGTAGCTTAATCAGTATCTCCATTAAATACTGGTTTCGAATGCGGTTTACAACAGGCGCTGCCGGACCAACAATATAATCTTTCAGATCCTGCTTGAGTAGTTGCGTTAATTTTTCTGCAGCAGCAGTTACAATATTTTTATCCTTGTGTTTTAAAGTTAGTAAAATAATGCGGCTGTAGGGTGGATAAAAAAACTGTTTGCGGTTTTCTATTTCCATTGCATACAATTGTTTGTAATTGTGCTGCTGTACCAATTGCAAAACCGGGTGCTTAACATTGGTTGCCTGTATAATCACTTTGCCCTGTTCCTTCTTCCTGCCTGCACGGCCACTCACCTGCTCCATCAATTGAAAAGCCCGTTCATTCACCCTGAAATCGGCGAAAGCCAATAAGCCATCTGCATCTAAAATACCAACCAAACTAACTTTATCAAAGTCCAGACCTTTCACCACCATTTGAGTTCCTACCAAAATATCCAGCCGGTGTTGTTCAAACAACTGAATTAAATTATCATGGGCCGTCTTACCTCTTACACTATCCACATCCATCCGGGCAATTTTATATTTTGCAAAATCATCTTCCAGCTGTTCTTCAATTTTTTCGGTACCAAAATTTTTCTCCAGCCAGTTATTGGTGCCGCAAGCCGGACAGGTAACTAATTTTGGATAAACACTGCCACAATAATGACAATGCAGTTTATTGCTGAACTTGTGCAGCGTAAGCGATACATCACAATGGGTACATTGTGGAATAAAGCCACAAGTACCGCAGATGAGATAAGGATTGTAGCCCCGCCGGTTTTGAAAGAGTATTACCTGGCGGTCGTTCTCCAATGCCTTTTGTATGGCTTCTTTTAATTGCGGACTGATCATCACTTTGCCCTTTTGTACAACCTGGCGGGTATCAATGATATCGATCTCAGGTAATTTAATGCCACCAAAACGTTCATTCAATTCTACCAGTGCATATTTATCGTGCATGGCATTAAAATAGCTTTCGATGGAAGGTGTGGCACTCCCCAATAAAACTTTGGCGCTGAAAAGCGATGCATAATAAATGGCAGCATCCCTTGCATTGTACCTGGGAGCCGGATCCTGCTGTTTGAATGAAGGGTCATGCTCTTCATCCACTATGATCAGTCCAAGGTCTTTAAAGGGCAGAAAAAGGGCACTCCTTGCACCCAGCACGATCTTTACTTCACCTGTGCGAATCTTATTCCATAACTCAATGCGTTCGTTATTATTAAAACGTGAATGGTAAATGGTGATATTGCCGCCAAAATGTTTTTGCAGCCGGCGGATGATCTGTGTGGTTAAAGCGATCTCGGGCAGTAAATACAAAACCTGTTTGCCTTCCTTAAAATATTTTTCAATCAGCTTAACATACACCTGTGTTTTACCGCTGCTGGTTACACCATGCAGCAGGCAAACATTTTTTGTTTCAAATGCAGTTGCAACTTTATCCGAGGTTTCCTGTTGTGCTGCGCTGAACTCAAAATCAATCTCCACATTTTTGGGCAACAATTTTATCCTGTCAACAGCCCGCTTTTCTACAAGCAGAATATTTTTTTCTGTAAGCCCCTTCAACTGGGCAACTGAAGCACCGGCTTTTTTAAGCAGATCGTTTTGTATAACATCACCTTCGGTCTTTTGCAGGTGCAGGTAAGCCAATAGCAACTCCATTTGCTTAGGTGCCCGGCTCCAGTTATTCAACAGTTCGCCCAGTTTTTCTTCATTGCCATATTCAGGATTCAGGATAACATAGTTTTCTTTCTTTACTTTATACTGCTCATCCATGGCTTCCCAAACAAAACAAACTTTCTTATCAATCAGTTTTTTTATAAGCGGATACACCTGTGTTATATCCAGTATCTGCTGTACTTCGGTAAGGCGCAATTCTTTTTTTAACAGTAAAGCTTCTGCTACTAAAAACTCTTCGTCATTCAAATGCGTAAAGTATTCTCCTATCTCTTCGTTATAAATTAAAATGGTTTCGCTGCTCAGTTTAAAATGCGTGGGTAATGCTGCAGCCATCACCTCCCCTTCGCTGCACATATAATATTCGCTCATCCAATGCCAAAGCTGCAATTGCTGGGTATACAGGATCGGCTCATCATCCAGCACATTTAATATTTCTTTTGTGGGATAGGGAGGTTTCTTATCCTGTACCGATTTAATGATACCGGCGTATTTTTTCTGCTTACCAAAAACTACTTCAACCCTGCAGCCGGGCAAAGCTCTTTGTAAAAATTGTGTTGGGATGGCGTAGGTATAAGTGGTAGGCAGTGCCAGCGGAAGAATGATCTCGGCCCAAAAGCCAGATGAATCATTTGTAAATTGTATTTCGTTTCCTTCGTTCATCTATTATCCCTAAAGTTAATCCACTTCTTGTATTATTCTGCGGCCGGCTTTATCCAACTTGCCCTGTAAGCAATTAATTTCTCTTCCATTATTTTAAAAACTTTCTTTCTTAAAAGATCTACATCATTTAAAGTGAGCCCTTCAACAGGTATTTCTTCGAGGTAAACCGAGCGAGACCTGCCGGGTGTGATTGAAAAAATGGATTCATACCCCATCCGGTCATAAGCATCCAGGAATAAAACAGGTTTGATGGGTGTTTGGGTTTCAATAGCGATCTTAAAGGCGCCATCATAAAATTCCTTTAATGGTTTGTGCGTCATATTAAAAGTACCTTCCGGGGCGATCACTATCGAAATATCTTTACTAAGGACAGATTTAAGTTGTTGTACACTCTTTGCTCTTTTTTCCGGATCCCCTCTTTCTACCAAAACGGCGGCGCTTTTATAGATAAAACCAAATAAGGGCACTTTTGCCATTTCGGCCTTGCCCAGTATCCTTATTTTTTGCCTCCGGATGCTTTTTAGCAAAATGGGAATATCCATATATGAAATATGGTTAAAAACAAATACGTAGTGCCGGGACCGGTCATGGGGAGCTTCATATATATTGCGGTGACGGATGCCAATCATAAATAAAAAGAAATCTGCCCAGAAATGGCAAAGCATATATATAAAGTTGCCTCCCCCGATCTTGCCAAAAAAGGAAGCAATCACTACCAGGAGAAATATCAACAGCAGGTAGCTTATAAAGACCAAAAAGGCATAAACTGTAAAAAATATGGATATAACACGGCGTATATAGTTCATAATTAAGGGCGAATGTAAAGAGAATATGCTGTTAAACGGGCAGGTTTCAACTGAATTTCAACGGGGTACGACCCTGTTTTCCCCAAATTGCTAATTTTGGTGTATATTTTTTATAAAATGAGGTTTAAATTTCAGGCTAAACCCTTACCTTTGCCGTCCTAAATTTGGGAATTTTATGTTAGCAGTAGTAAAAATAGCGGGTCAGCAATTTAAAGTTAAAGCAGGCGACAGCTTATACGTACCTCACATCGAGGGCAAAACCGGCGATTCAGTAGAATTCGCTGATGTATTGATGACTGATAACAACGGTAGCGTTGTTGCAGGTACAGATGTACAGGCAGTAGTTAAAGCTGAAATTATCAGCGACCTCGTTAAAGGCGAAAAAGTGATCGCTTTTAAAATGAAAAGAAGGAAAGGTTTCCGTAAAAAGCACGGACATCGTACACAGTACACGCACATTAAAGTAACAGGTATTGCTTAATTGAGTTGATGTGTTGACGGAGTTGATCAGGTATCTGCTTTCGTCCTTATCAACCGGTTAACTTTATAAACTTATAAACAAAAAAAAATGGCACACAAAAAAGGTGAAGGCTCGGTAAAAAACGGTCGTGATTCACACAGCAAAAGATTAGGTGTAAAAATTTACGGTGGTCAACCTGCACTTTCCGGAAATATAATTATCCGTCAACGCGGAACAACTTTTCATCCTGGTAAAAATGTTGGAGTTGGAAGAGACTTTACCATCTTTGCATTAACAGATGGGCTGGTTGAATTCAAAAAAACAAGAGGCGATAAGACCATTGTTTCAGTTGCTGCCGTTGAGGTAAGTGCGTAATTTTTTTAATATTTTTTTTGGTAGTTTAAAAAATGTATTTATTTTTAAGTATTATTTACTAACCAATTAAATTTTAAAAAATGGCAACAAAGAAAAAAGCTGCAAAAAAAGCTGCTCCAAAAAAAGCCGCTGCTAAGAAAGCCGCTCCAAAAAAGGCCGCTGCAAAAAAAGCTGCTCCTAAAAAAGCTGCAAAGAAAGCTGCTCCTAAAAAAGCTGCAAAGAAAGCTGCAAAGAAGAAGTAATTCTTCGCTTTTAATAAAGCAGAATATCATTAAAGTCTCCCGAAATTCGGGAGACTTTTTCGTTAAAACCCTTTACCACCGTTATTTTCAGCTGGCAGCCCATATTTATCAATAGTAAGGATTATCTTTTGTTTTGTACAAAGGCAATTTTATAAATCTGCTCCTTAGTTTTAAAAATATTTTAGCGTTACAGAAAAAATTACTACCCGGATTTATTGAAAAAATATTTTCATTTTTATAAAATATAATTAACCGGTTTGTCATTTTTATTTCAAAAATATTTTTTTTCAGCAGGCAGTTTTTTATTCTTCTTACATTTACCGTAACAATTTAAAAAAATGGATAATTATCAAATTGCCGAAAATTTCAGCCTTTTAAGCAAATTAACAGACATCCATGCAGAAAATAATTTTAAGGCAAAATCGTATGCAATTGCCGCTTTTCAAATTGAAAAATTACCAGAGCAATTAAGTGAAATTCCCAGAGAAAAAATTGCTTCAATAAAAGGCATAGGTGAATCATCTGCAAAAAAAATAATTGAAATTTTAGAAACAGGTTCTTTAAAAGTATTGCAGGAACTGATTGAAAAAACACCCATTGGTGTGATAGAAATGCTGAACATAAAAGGCATCGGCCCTAAAAAAATTTCCACCATCTGGAAAGAGATGGAAATAGAAAGTATTGGTGAACTTTTATACGCTTGTAAAGAGAACCGGCTTAAACTTTACAAAGGTTTTGGTGAAAAAACACAGCAGAGCGTAACAGAGACCATCGAATTTTATTTAAGCAGCCAGGGTAGTCATCTTTACCCGCAGGTGGAAGCAGTAGAACCACAAATCACTGCTTATTTACAAAAGCTTTTTTCTCCCGAAAATGTATTCCTCACCGGCAGTTTTAAAAGGCAGCTGGAAATTGTTGATGAACTGGAATATGTGGTTAACAGTTCCATCGAAAACATAAAACCTAAGTTTCAATCAGCCAATCCACCCGAATTGCTGGAAGAAAATACCGATAGCCTGTTGTACAAACTGCTTAACGGGCTTAAACTGAGGCTATATTCCGCTACTGAAAATTTTGAAAAAAAGTGCTTTTTCACGGCCGGCAGCGCCGAATTTATCAATGATTTTATATTCCGGTTTCCGGATATTGATTTCTCTTCAGCTTCAAAACCGGATGATTCGGCTGTTTTTACGCAAGCCGGCATTAATTATATACCTTATTGCCTGAGAGAAACACCCGAAATTATTGAACGGGCAACAACTGTTCCCCTGCCCCAACTGATTCAGCCCGGAGATATAAAAGGTATTATACATAGTCACAGTAACTGGAGCGATGGCAGCAATACGCTGGAAGAAATGGCCAAATCCGCCAAAGAACAGGGATATGAATATTTAGTGATAAGCGACCACAGTAAAAGTGCATTTTATGCAAACGGCCTGACCGAAGAAAGAATACAGGCTCAACATGAACAGGTAGATGCGTTGAATAGTAAACTTAAAGACTTCAAGATCTTTAAAAGTATTGAGAGTGATATTTTATATGATGGCAGTCTTGATTATTCCAATGCGGTATTAGCAACTTTCGACCTGGTGATTGCCTCGGTACACAGCATTTTAAAAATGACTGAAGAGAAATCCATGCAACGCCTGATCACTGCAATTGAAAACCCATACACCACCATACTTGGTCACATGACCGGCCGTTTATTGCTTAGCCGCAAGGGCTACCCGGTTGACCATAAAAAAATTATTGATGCCTGCGCAGCCAACAAGGTGGTGATTGAATTGAACGCTCATCCCAGTCGCCTGGATATTGACTGGCGGCAGATTGATTATGCACTTGAAAAAAATGTGCTCATCTCCATTGACCCGGATGCTCATTTTATTGAAGGATTTAAAGACATCCGTTATGGAGTTTTGGTTGCGCAAAAAGCCATGGTTACTAAAGAACAGAATTTAAGTAGCATGGGATTGATGGAGTTTGAGCATTATATACAGAAAATAAAAAAATAAATTCAGGTTTACCCTACCACCGGCAACTCTACAAAAAAAGTAGTTCCCACACCAGCTTCTGTTTCAAACCAGATCTTTCCTTTGGCCTGCTCTACAATACCCTTGCTCATGGCTAACCCCAGCCCGGTACCCGATGTTTTGGTTGTAAAGTTGGGTGTAAATATTTTCGACTGCAGGGCTTCGTTAATACCACTGCCATTGTCTCTTACTTTTATTAAAACGGAGTTCCCGGTTACTATTTCATCAATGTTTATCTGCACATTCCTGTCGGCAGGTATGGCCTGCATGGCATTTAAAATAAGGTTAGTGAACAGGCGATTGATATGCGTACGGTCGGCATTTATCATTACAGGTTTATCATCAATATGCAGGTTTATTTGTGTGTGCTCATCCACAGCATGCAACAGCGTTACCTGTTTAATTACTTCGTTCAGCTCAAATATTTCATTGGCAGGATTGCCGATGTTTGCAAACTGGCTAAACTCGCCCGCTATATGGTTGAGGTGCTCTATCTGCTCAACCAGTGTTTTGGCAACATTCGAAGTAAGCTCTTCTACATTAGGCGATCTGGACGCAATTGATTTTTGCAGGTATTGCAAACTCAGCTTCATGGGTGTTAGCGGGTTTTTTATTTCGTGCGCTACCTGCCGCGCCATTTCACGCCAGGCACCTTCACGTTCGCTTTTTGCAAGGGCAAGGGCACTATCATCCAGCTTGCTTACCATTTTGTTATATTCTTTTACCAGGTCACCAATTTCATCATTTCGTTTCCAGTCAATAGCTTCGTTCATTTTACCCAGGTTAACGGCTTTCATTTTTTCGCTGATAAAAGAAAAAGAACGTGTAATGCGGTTGGTTATAAATAGGGCTATGATACCGGCAATTAAAAATATAAATGCATTGAGGTTGATGATGGTTACCAGGAAATTGGCGATCTCTTCCTGCAGTTTACTCTGGCTGGTAAAGTAGGGTATGTTCAGGTAGGCATACTCTCTGCCGGCTGCATCAATTACCGGAACATAATTACTTACAAAGTTCAGTTTCCCTATCTTTTCTTCTTTAAAAAACTGCACTTCGTTTTTTCTGTTCAGATGATAGAAGGCCGCGGGGTCCATCTTTTTACTGATAATTCCCTTGGTATAAGGTAATGGCAAAGAAGAAACCATCAGGTTACCATCCAGGTCGTAAAGATTGGCGTCTACAGCATGTATCTCTGATACCTGATCAATAACGGTTTGCAATTTTTCCCGGAAAGTATCATCGTTCATTTTAATAGCGGTATCTGCCACCAGTAATTGCGATAAAGAACCCCGCACTTCATTTTCCATTACATTGATCACACGGCTGAGTTTTTCACGGTTGGTGTTTTCGTACCGGTTTATAAAAAATAAGATGGTTGCAATACCAATTACCAGAAAAGAAACCACGCTGATAAATATAACAGTTCCATGAATCTGGTTACGGATACTGAGCTGCCAGTAATAGTTGATCCTTTCACGCTTAAACCTGGCAAGTATGCTGATATTTAAAAGCCAGAAAATTGCAGAAACCAGTAAAAAGGCACAGAACAAATAAGAAAAGAGCGTGATCGTTTCTATAAACTGGTTGCCGGGTTTAGTAATGATGACAACTTTTTGCGGGCCTGCCCTGTACCAGAGTTCACTATAACCGTTCTTCTTAAAGATCACAAATTCTTCTTTGGGTACCTGCTCTGCTGTTAATCTTGTGGCAAAAGCGTAATCGTTGTGACTGTCAATTAACTGCAGGTTGTTATAAACAGCAAATGCATACAGTGATGAATTTTCTATGGCATTGCTGTTACCTCTTGAAAACAGCTCAAGATTTAGCGCATGGGTTTTATTTTTTTTGGGGTTTGCCAGCACAAAAACATATCCAAGTGTATCGCCATCAAAATTTGTGACTGTTTTACGGCTTATGTAACTGAACCGATCGTAGGATTCATCATAATAAAAAAGTTCGGGTATATTGGTTGGCTTGGCCTGTGTTTTTAAAACGGTGTTAAGCTCATTAAAACCCGCATCTTCTTTATTAAAAAGCGGATGTTCGTTTGCATCAAATGTAAAAATGCGGGTATCGTAGTTATTGGTATAGCCCGAGAAGTTACCGCTAACCAGGCTGTCCTTAAAAAACCGGTTACTGCTGTCATTTAAAAAACGATAAAAATTTGCTGAGAGATAATCATTACGAAAATCGGTCAGAAAGGTATTGAGTAAGGTTTCACTGCGTGGATCTGCCTTGGAGGATAGTGTTTCGGCATAGTGTTTTCTTTTGTTCAATTCCTTTTCGCTGTTTTCCAAAACGATGACTGCGGTAATGGATAAAGAGAAAAAGAATAACCAGAAAATTAATTTAGACGAGCTGATCTTTTGAACTGAGTTTGAAACATGATCCCTGCTTAATACAAGCAGATATAATAGAAGCCAGGCCAGCGTAAATAATTCAAAACCGGCATTTCCTATACTCAGTTTCAATGTAAGGTAGGCCAGTCCGCCTACTGCAATAGCAAGATACAGTCCCCAAAAAAAATCCGGGAACATAGGTTTTACCAGGAACAAAAGGATCTGGCTCAACAAAAAATACCCAATGGCAATACAGCACAAAACAATGAAGCCGATTACACTGTAGATATTTAACGTGAAAAAGTTGATCACATCAAATGATATCTGCGAATCGGCCACCATACTGCGTATGATCTGCCCGGTTGTAAACGTTACAGCCAATAATGAAATACAAACTACAGCCAGCAATACCCATCTGAACCAGGGTTTCGGGCTGATTAATTTAATGTTCTTTGTGTGTACCTGGTTATGAACGAATAAGACCAGCCAGGTAAATAAAAGAGCATTTATAAGCAGATCTCCCAATGAACGCAATACAAAGCTGGAGCCATAAACAGCGGGATCAAATAATTCGAATTGGCGGAAATTTAAGGGAAGTGGTAAATAGTAACTCAGTAAACGAAGTAATAAAACTACAGGAATTAAAAAAAGTAAAGCCTTTAAAAGCCCCCGTTTTGCTGCTATATCTGTTGCCAGCAAATGAATGAAGAGCAAGATCAGAAATGCTGCACAAATCCTGAACCATATAGAGAACCCGTTATTATCCGGTACTACGTTAGCTGATTTTTCGGCCAGGTAAAACAAATTACTGCCGCTGATGGATTTTACCGGGGCGGAAGATACCAGCGGAGAAATATCATAATTTCTTTCAAACCATTTCCCGGCAACAAAACTATTTTCAAGATAAGTATTGGTTACAAAATAATTCCACTTAACCGGTATCAAAGCAATGGTAATGCTGTTGGCCGTATGGTGCTTACGCCAAACATAATAACCATTATCCAGTTTCACAAAACCGCTGCTATCTTTTATATTAATGATCTCTTCAGTTGGTAATACAGTTTGCGTATTCCAGAAAATGGTAGGATGCAGGCCAATATCGTTTACAAAATACCGGAAAATGAAATATTGCTTGTCGGTAAGCTGTTGTAATTGCAGTTCATCAAATGATTTATCATCCATCTGCCTTACCAGGGCAGAATCGTTCAACAGCTTTATAAAATCCTTTTCATGTGCCTGTACATTTTTTTCAACTGCTTGCTTTACCGCGGCCAGCGAAGAATTGCCCGACCGGTATTTATCTGCTATAAAAGAAAAGATGACAAGACAGACCGCCAAAATCAACAGGTAACTGTTTTTAAATAAAAGCGATTTATAGGTATAACTCTTTTGCAATTACTTGTAAAGTGTTTAAGATTTTTTTATGCGGTTCCAGATTCGGTCCATTTCTTCCAGGCTCATATCGTGCAGGAATTTCCCATCTTTGGATGCTTCTGTTTCCATACGTGTAAACCGGTCGATAAATTTTTTATTGGTCCGTTCCAGCGCATTTTCAGCATCTACCTGCAAAAACCTTGCAAAGTTTACCAAAGAGAAGAAAACATCACCCAATTCGTCTTCTATTTTGTTAATATCACCCGTTTCTATAGCTTCAAACAGCTCGGCTTTCTCCTCTTCCACTTTTTCCCAAACCTGTTCTTTGGTATCCCATTCAAAGCCTACCTGTTTGGCTTTTTCCTGCAGGCGCATGGCTTTTACCATTGATGGCAAAGATTTGGGTACCCCGCTTAATACAGAAGTCTTGCCTTCTTTCAGTTTCAGCTTTTCCCAGTTCTTCTTAACATCCTCTTCATCGTTAACATGGGTATCGCTGTATATGTGCGGATGCCTGTGAATCAGCTTTTCGCAAACGCCGTTTATTACTTCATCTAAAGTAAACTGATTTTGTTCTGCTCCTATTTTGGCGTAAAAAACCAGGTGCAGCATCAGGTCGCCCAGTTCTTCCTTAATGCCTTTCCAGTCTTTATCGGTAATAGCATCGGCCAGTTCGTAGGTTTCTTCAATGGTTAGCTGCCTGAGTGTTTGTATGGTTTGTTTTTTATCCCATGGGCATTTTTCACGGAGTTCGTCCATGATACCCTTTAGCCGCAAAAAACTTTTTGCAAGGTTATTATCGTTCATATAATATTAAAGTGAGAAAGTTGAAAAAATAAAGAAAAACCCAAATAACAGCACCATTAATATGATAGTCATAAACAAAAGCAAAAAATACTTGAGTATAGTTTTAGCCCTGCGCTGTTTATAAAAATTTCTTTGCGCCTTGTATAAATAGAAAAATCCGGTAAGGGTAAACAGCACATTAAGCCAATCGGGCATAACTGTATTAAACCATCCGAATATACTGCTTAACCAAAGGCCGGCAAGGATTATAATAAAACTTGCACAATAAAGATGCACTGAGTAAATGATATGGTTTACATAATAAAAATCTTTACGCCTGAAGTGCAATAATTTTAACAATAAAGCAAACAAAGGCAGAGAGATAAATAACATCTGCGGAAACCGTTTTGTAAAATTCTGAACAATACTTAATAATATTGCCCTTCCGTTATTGTTATATTTTTCCTTGAGGTGAAGATTCTGTCTTTCTATCCTGCTGTTAATAAATCCATCTCTTTCTTTTTTCGGCAGTGCTTTTTGTATAGAATCGTATTCATGAAGGTTTTTATATCCTGAGTGCGTACTATCCTGTTTTTTAAAAGAAATTACATTAAACGTATTCAATGATGTTAAACGGTTTTTTGCAGTACTGTCCTTTTTAATTAACTGGATATCTTCTTCTACCTGCTGCAGCTTTTTTTCAAGGTCTTTTTTTTGGTTTAAGTCATCACCAGCAATTTCCGGAATCTGCGACCATACTTTTAAACTTTCCTGTATAGTGGTTTTCTTATTTTCAAGCTTTGCAATAATTTCTGCCTGTGTGCCATTAATTATAATGATATCTTCATTTTTCTGATAAAAACTAAAAAATATCAAAAAGAAAAAGGCCGAAGTGAAAATATACATACGTATAGGATTTACATAGCTGGCCCTGCGGCCAATCATATATTCCCTTGATAAAAAACCGGGTTTGAAAAGCAGGAATTTTAATGTACTGAAAAATTTGCCATCAAAGTGCGTAATATCTTTAAAAAAATGGCTGATAAGATCCCATACAGATTCTTTTGGTTCAATATTTTCCTGGCCGCAGCGATGGCAGAACCTGCCCTTAACAGCGATATTGCAATTAAGACAGTTCCTTTGCTTTCTTTCTTTTAGCCGGCTCATTTACATTAATTTTGTTAAAAATAATAAAGTTTACGGGCTTATCCATTATTGGTATAATTTAGGCTATAAAAAGACATCTTACATTTGAAATCGAATAAACAGTAATGATTAAATTCACCATTATCTTTCTTATAACGTTCACAACTTCGTCCAATCTGTGTGCGCAATATTATTACAATGATATTATTAACAATAAACAGGTGCTGGCAGAACTGGCTATGCTGAAGGAGAAAAAAATTAACGGCGTAAAAGTTACTTCGCTTGAAGCCACCGGTGAAGAAATCGAAGGATTTACCTGCCAGAAAAAGATAAACAGGGATTTTACTGAAGTTGAAATTTATACATCAACCAACGAAACGTATCCCAACACTTTCATATCATATTTTACCAAAACCGGTTTGCTGCAAAGAACCGTTGATTCATCTGAGGCCGGTGCTACCACCATTGATTATACTTATGATGCAGCCGGCAGATTAATATCCATCAATTCTTCAAAACGTTTTGCTACAGAAGATGATGCCGGCGTTGTGCTGGAAAAGCATTTGTACAATTACAGTGCTGCGGGTATTTTAGAACAAATGGTTCTTATAAAAAATAACAGGGATACCACTTTATTCCTTTTTGAAGCTGATGAAGCCGGCAATATCATCATTGAAAAAAATGCAAGAACAGCAGAAGTATATTATTATTATTACGATGCTAAAAACCGCCTCACTGACATAGTACACCGCTACAGTTACCAGAAAAATCTTTTTACTGAATATTCGTTTCAATATAACCAGGCTGGTCAACTGGCAAAAATGGTCACTTCAGAAAAAGAAGGGGCTTACTTTTTTACCTGGCGTTATGTTTATGAAGATGGGTTGCGTATTAATGAGCGTTGTTATTCTAAGGAAGGGAGGATTATGGGATCGGTGGAGTATAAGTATAAATAGGCGCTGTCAAATTATAAAATTAAAAAAAGCGACAAGAAATTGTCGCTTTTTTTGTACTCGGGAACGGAATTGAACCGTCACTCGCATTACTGCGAACAGGATTTTAAGTCCTGCGTGTCTACCAGTTCCACCACCCGAGTAAACACTTCAAAAACCCAGAAAACTGAGCCGTTGATAGAAAAAAAATCCCGACGAGTCGGGATTGATTTTTGAGCGGAAGACCGGGCTCGAACCGGCCACCCCGACCTTGGCAAGGTCGTGCTCTACCAAATGAGCTACTTCCGCAATAATGATAAGAACTGTACTTATTTTTCGGACGGCAAAAATAAGCGTTGTGTTGTTACAATAAAAATTTTATTTGTAAGTTGGATTGTACAGGGTATTGGTTGGTACTTCTACCTTTGGCTGGCCTTTATACCGGTGTGTGTACAAATTGTAACAACCGCCCAAAACAAAAGCCAACACCAAAAACACCTGACAAAACCAGATAAAACGTGATGTTGATACCCAGTTGTGTGTAAAATCCTTATGTGAATTGTCTATAACTTCCTGATTCATTTTATTATAGTTTGCGTTGCAAAAATAAGGGGTAAGCGTTAAAAAAAATTATTTACTGCCAATAATTTCTGAAAAGGTATTTTTCTTCTTCAGAAAATGAGCCCATATAACCGAGCCTTTAAAGAACCCTGCTGGTTTTCCACCTTTTTTCACCGGAAATACAGATTGCCTTTTACCAGAAAATAACCAGCCCGTAAAATGCAGATGCGCCTTACATATTGCAAAAAAATACCCCCGGTCGCCACTTAACAAACCCCGCCAGGCAGATAATGCATCAAGCTGCATTCTAATGGGTACTTTCCAGCAAGCCGCACCCAATGAAAGGTTTTTACAAAGCATTATCAGGTTATTCCGGAAATTAAGGAAGGCTTTCAGGCTGTTACCTTTTGGTAAAGTACCACCGCCCACATGATATACAACCGATGCCGGCTGTACATAAATTTTATAGCCAGCCAGTTGTGCCCGCCAGCAAAGATCGATCTCTTCCTGGTGTGCAAAAAAGAATGCATCAAATCCTTTCAGTTCATGAAAAACAGCAGCCCGTATAAAGAATGCAGCGCCACTGGCCCAAAAACAAGGAGCAGCATCATCATATTGCCCGGTATCTTTTTCGCAGTAGTCAAAAATGCGGCCCCGCATAAAGGGATATCCAAAATTATCCAGCCAACCCCCGCTGGCTCCGGCATATTCAAACAGTTCTTTATTATTATATGCCAGCAATTTTGGCTGGCAGGCGGCAATGGCCATATCAGATTCCATTAATTCAATCACAGGTTCTATCCAGCCCGGCGTTACTTCCACATCGCTGTTCAATAAAACATAGTAATCTGCAGCCACCTGCTGTAATGCCGTATTATAGCCTTTGGCAAAACCCTGATTACTGTTGTTCTGTATAATTTCAATTCCGGCATATTGTGCCTTTAAAAATGCGATCGAATCATCTGTTGAAGCATTATCAGCAACAATGATTTTTTTGTGCCCATAAGTTGATGCAAGCACAGATGGCAAAAATTTCTCTAAAAAATTTCTGCCATTCCAGTTTAAAATAACAATTGCTACTGTTGGGGTTTGCATTTTTAATACCAGCCATAGTTACCTGATCGTTCATTTTCAGTGCCACTATTTAGCTTTACCGTGTTTTGCACAAACATACTATATTTCTTAATGCCCGATGGCAGTGCATCTCAGTTATTCCTTATTTTTACTGCATGTTTAATTCTCTGCTTAACTGGCGTACTGTTTTGGCTGTAATTGCAATTGCCATTGTAACGGGCACCGTATTTTACTCAAACCACCTGGCAAAAAAGATTGCTGCAGAAGAGAAACAAAAAATTGAGCAGTGGGTTGAAGCAACTAAAGACATTGCAAATTCCGGGAGTACCCCTTCAAATCTGGTGAACCTGGTATTTACAGAAAACAGTAAAGAGATTCCTATGATATTGACTAATGAAAAAGACAGTATCATGGATAACCGCAATCTTGATTCGGCAGAGATCCTCAGGAACAGATCGTACCTGGTTGATAAATTCAATGAATTTAAAAAATTAAATGCGCCTATCATTTGGCAGAACCCATATGATTCGCTGCAAACCAACAAGGTTTTCTATGGTGAATCTGTTTTATTAAAACAGGTACGATACTTCCCCCTTGTACAGCTATTTATCGTAGCGTTATTTATCATTATTACGTTGATCGCAATTTCTACCCGTAATAAATCTACACAAAACCAGGTTTGGGCAGGTATGGCAAAGGAAACTGCACATCAACTGGGTACTCCGCTCACCTCTCTGCAGGGTTGGGTGGAAATGTTGAAAGAAACGCCCGGCATGGAAAAAATTGTTCCCGAAATGAGTAAAGATGTTGACCGGCTGAAACTGGTTAGCGACCGGTTTGGAAAAATAGGCAGTACTCCCCAGCTGGAACTGAATGATATTATTGTACAGGTTGAAAACATGGTAAGCTATATAAAAAGAAGATCACCGGAAAGTGTTGCATTCAATATTAACAGCTATGGCGAGAGCGAAGTAAAAGCAATGATAAACGGTCCGCTGTTTGACTGGGTGATTGAAAATTTATTAAAGAACGGACTGGATGCCATGGAAGGCAAAGGCACCATACAGGTAAATATAAAAAACGAAACTGCCCAGGTTATGGTTGATGTTATTGATTCGGGTAAGGGTATCAGCAAACAAAATATAAGTAAGGTTTTTAAACCAGGGTTTACTACCAAAAAACGTGGCTGGGGACTGGGTTTAACACTTTGCAAACGAATCATAGAACAGTATCATAATGGAGAATTATTTGTTAAACAATCTGAACCTGGTAAAGGCACCACCTTTAGAATTGTATTGAGGAAATAATCTTTTACATTTGCAAATTCTTATTAAGCCCGGGTGGCGAAATTGGTAGACGCACCACCTTGAGGTGGTGGCGCTGGAAACGGCGTGCTGGTTCGAATCCAGTCTCGGGCACAAAAGCGAAGTTTTTACTTCGCTTTTTTTATTTTTATTATCCCTCTATTAAAAAATTCTTGAAAATTTGAATTTTATGACTATTTTTGTCATGTCATTTATATTCATTTCATGAAATTTTTAAAAGATATACTAAAAGAGGCCAGAACGGGAAAAGGTATGCTTACCCGGGAAGTAGCTCATGTAGTGGGAATAGATCAGGCCTTAATAAGCAAATTTGAAACAGGAGTTAGAAAACCCAGCCGGAAACAGCTTGTAAAATTTGCAGAAGTGTATGACATAAATGAAAAGGATATACTTATCCCATGGTTAAGTGAAAAAATTGCTTATGAATTGCTGGGAGAAGAATATGGAAATGAGGCTTTGTTGCTTGCTGATGACATTGTACAGTATAACGCAGGCAGGCAAAAGACTGCCACAGCACAAATTGCAAAAGATGATCTGCAGAAAATTGATGCCTTAAAAAAGCAGTTAAATAAATTCAGGCATTTGGATAGTTATCGCATTACGCAGGCCCTTGAACTTGAATATACTTTTGAAAGCAACCGTATTGAAGGCAATACGTTAACCCTTAAAGAAACCGACCTGGTTGTAAATGAAGGGTTAACCATCGGCGGTAAAAGTATGAGAGAACATCTGGAAGCCATTAATCATGCTCATGCTATTGAGTTTATAAAAGAATTGGTACATAAAAAAACGGTAATTAATGAGCGGCTGTTACTGCAAATTCATAACCTGATATTACGGGGTATTGATAATGAAAATGCAGGGCGATACCGCTCCGTTCAGGTGATGATAAAAGGAAGTAAACATACACCGCCGCAGCCTTTTCTGGTACCCAGGCAAATGGAAGAATATTTTGTATGGTATCAAAAAAATAAAAAGTTGCTGCACCCGGTAATGTTAGCAGCCGAAATGCATGAAAAGCTGGTTACCATTCATCCGTTTATTGATGGAAATGGCCGTACGGCAAGGCTTTTGATGAACATGATACTCCTGCAGCATGGTTTTGTAATTGCCAATATCAAAGGCGATGCCGGCAGCCGGATAGCATATTATGAAGCACTTGAAAAAGTACAAACTAAAAAAAAGCTACAGTGCATTTATTGAGTTTATAGCGCAAACAGAAGCGGATGCTTTATCACAATACATCGGTATTTTAAGTTAACAGGATGATACTGCAATTGTATCATCCTGTTTTGTTACATATGCTTATCTTGTAAAAAAATAAATAATGGGAACCGAAATTACCTGCCCCAGTTGTGGCCACCAGTTTGAACTAAATGAAAGTCTGAAAAATGAGGTTGAGAAAGAACTGCGTGGTAAAATGGTAGACTGGCAGAAGAAAAAAGAAGAAGAATTTGAAAAGCAAAAGAATCTTTTACTTACAGATGCATTGAAAAAAGCAGGCGAAGAAACAGCCGCTAAAATGAAGTCGCTTGAAGAAGAAGCAAAAATTAAAACACAACAGCTTCAGGATCTGCAGAAAAAAGAACTCGATCTGATGCGTGATAAAAATGCACTGGAAGAAAAACAAAAGAACCTGGAGGTAGAGATCGAAAAAAGATTCCTTGAAAAAAGGAAAGAAATTGAAGATAGCGCCATTAAACGTGAACAGGAACTATTTGACCTGAAAACAAAAGAATATAAGCTGCAGATGGAGCAGCAACAAAAACTGATCGAGGAACTAAAACGCAAAAGTGAACAAGGCAGTATGCAGTTGCAGGGTGAAAGCCAGGAGATCTTACTGGAGGAAATTATAAAAGAGAATTTTCCATTTGACCTTATTGATGAAGTTGGGAAAGGTGTAGAAGGCGCTGATTGTATTCAAACAGTAAGAAACAGTATTGGGATCGTTTGTGGTAAAATTATTTATGAAAGTAAACGAACCAAAGGATGGAGTAATAACTGGGTAGATAAATTAAAAGCAGATAAAAGAAATACAGGTGCCGACGTAGCTATACTGGTAACGCAAACCTTTCCGAAAGATATGAATGGCTTTGGTGAAAAAGATGGTATATGGCTCTGTAATTTCAGTGAAGTTGGCGGCGTTGCTCATTTGCTCCGCAACGGAATTATAAAAGTGTACGAAGCGCAAAAAGCACAGGAAGGCAAAGGCGATAAAATGCAGATGCTCTATGATTACCTTACCGGCAATGAATTTCGTGGACAGGTAGAAGCTATTATGGAAGGCTTTATGGCCATGAAGCAGGGAATCACCAAAGAGCGCATCCAGATGGAAAAGATCTGGAAGGAACGCGAAAAACAACTGGAAAAAGTTTTGATCAGCACCAGCGGTATGTACGGATCAGTAAAAGGAATTGCCGGAGCATCCATTGGCGATATTCCACTGCTGGATGGAAATGAGGATGACATGGCTCATTAATGCGCTGTTAACACCCAGGTCAAAAAATTATTATTGTAAAATAAGTAATGAATATCCAGTTCAAACTCATTTCTAAAAATACATTGTACAGTACCCTGTTCCGGCAAGCCTGTTATAGATCGTAGTTTAATGTCTTTTTTGAAATCCACCTGCCCCCTGCCCCACCATTTAAAAACAGATTCTTTAACGCTCCAGTAAAGCGTTAAACATTGAATATTGGGCATTGGGCATTGAACATTGAGCATGTTCAATTCATCCTCATAAATAAATTTATGCTGTAACTGCTCAATTTTTTCATTCAGCAGTTCCACATCCACTCCTACCCTGTGTGTTTTACTAACCATGGCAGCGGCGTAATCGCCACCATGCGAAATAGAAAAATGAAAGGGCTCATTCTCCAAAAAAGGTTTTTTTGTATCAGCAATCTGTATCAACTCAACCGGAAAATCAGGATACATTTCTTTTAGTAAAAGCCGTCCTGCCAGGTGTTGCAACCGCTTATGCCAGTGTTTTATCTCCCGTTGTACGGGCACAACTGACAGGAAGAAATCTTCCGGCTCGGTTATATGCCACATGGCGATTTTGGTTGTGGCGTTAATATTTTGTTGATAAACGAGGGGCATTAAGACAATTTTAGATTTTAGATTGCAGATTGTTGAATTTAAATTAACGCATGAATTAAATTGTTGAATAAAGGTATGACGTAAAAGAGTGCGACGCAACTTGCCTACCGGCAGGCAGGCGATGTCGCCAAAAGTACAAATGCCTGGTACAAAAAAATAAAAACATGATCTTAAGCGATAGCCGCATTTTAGAAGAAATTGAAAAAGGTACCATTAAAATTGTTCCCTACGACAGGGATTGCCTGGGCAGTAACAGTTACGATGTGCATTTGGGTAAACATCTTGCCAAATATGTAAACAAAGAACTGGATGCGAAAGCACACAATACCATTGAGCATTTTGATATTCCGGAAGAAGGCATTGTTTTATACCCGCACGAATTTTACCTGGGTGTAACGGAGGAATACACCGAGACCCATGCCCATGTTCCTTTCCTGGAAGGTAAATCCAGCACGGGCCGCCTGGGTATTGATATTCACGCTACAGCGGGTAAAGGCGATGTGGGCTTTTGCGGTAACTGGACTTTAGAAATTTCAGTAAAGCAGCCGGTAAAAGTGTATGCGGGTATGCCTATCGGGCAGTTGATCTATTTTCCGGTTGATGGAGAAATTGAAGTTAAATACAACCAGAAAAAAAATGCCAAATACAGCGGCCAGCATAATAAGCCGGTAGAAAGTATGATGTGGAAGAATAAGTTTTAATGTAAAAAATTGTATTTTGCTGTACAAACAAATACTATGAAACTGATCCTTTCACTTCGGAAAATAAAATCAGGCCTGTTCATTTTATTAACTTCCCTTTTATTGAGCAATGCGGCTAATGCACAGTTAGACCCTGTTAAAGCCGATTCCTTTTATAATTTCATCAAAGCTAACCCGCAGCGTTCCGCTGTTTATATTACCCGCAACGACACCGTTATTGCCCGCCTGAATGAAAACAAACTGATGCCATTGGCCAGCACAGTAGGTATTTTAATAGCCATTGAATTTGCACAGCAATCAACGCATGAAATGATCAATGAAAATGCTTATGTAAGTCTTACAGAAATTGAGAAATTCTACATTCCGCTTATTGACAGTGCCAATTATAATTCATGGCTTGCAGATGCCAAAGCCCATAATGAAATAAAAAATGGGAGCATAAAACTGGTTGATATAGCCCGTGCCCTGATAACGTTTGGCAGTTATACTATTGCCGATTATTTAATGGACCTGCTGGGTTTTGACAGTGTGAAAGAAAATATAGCCACTTTTAAATTAAAACAACATACAGCGGTTTACCCATTCGCGGGCTCCCTGTTCACGTATCATATACCTAAAAAATCATCAGAAGATAAATTACTAAAATCATTAAGTAAATACTCCGATAAGAAATACAGTATGGAGGCTTATTACAACCACCTGGATATAAAACAGGACAGTACATTTAAAGAAACTTTTAACCCCGAAAAATTTACGCCCAGGCTCATGAAAATGTGGAACGATAATTTACCGGCTTCCACCGCCAAAGAATATGTAATGATAGCCCAGGCTTTAAATAACCGGGAAGTGATTGACGAAGACGCCTATTTTCCTATTGGTGAAGTACTTGAACAACCGATGGAGAAAAAAGAAAATCAGAAACTATATAAACACTACGGAGCAAAAACAGGTAAAACCTCGTACATATTTACACGGGTCTTTTATTTTACACAAAAAGATAAGACCCGGATTGAATCGGCCATTTTCATTAATGGCCTCTCACCTGCCGAAGAAAAAAAATTAGAGGACTGGCACCCGGCTTTTGAGGCAGTGTATCTTTCAGACCCTGTTTTCAGAAGTAAAGTGCGGTTTTAATTGAGCCGCCAGATACTGTAGTTTAATACGGATGCAAAACTTACCCAGCAGATATACGGAACCAACAGCCATGCTGCTGCAGCATTGATCTTACCAAACCACAAAATGGTTAGCAGTATCATTATCCACATCAAAATGATCTCTGCAAATGCCCAACCTGGTTGTTGAAGTTTAAAGAATATAAAGGACCAGAAAAAATTCAACAGCAATTGAACGGCAAACAGGGCGATGGCTGTTTTTTTTATGCCCGCAGCTGCATCAGATCTCCACACTAAAAAAAGGGCAATGCCCATTAAGACGTACAACGTGGTCCATACTGGCGCAAATATCCAGTTGGGTGGATTAAACCAGGGTTTATTGGCAACTGCATACCAGCCATTAACGCCGGATGATGTAAAAAAACCGGCACTTGCACCAACCAGCACTGGAATTAAGATGGATATTATAAGTTTCATTGCTTGTTTTTTGATTTAAAATGAACTATTGTATACCAGATTTTTGCAACAACAAAATGAAAACTTTATTGGTTTAACCCCTAAAGCACAGTTTGGTGAAGAGGCAACTGGCTGATGGTGCAAAAAATGAAAATGCAGGTTTCAAATCATAATTTAATACGCTAAATAAATAACCTGAACGGATATATACCCGTAATTTCCAAAATAAACACTTCATTATAAATGCTTTTCAACTTTAATTTATACAGTGCCTTATTAATACCGGCATTTATCCAGGGCATGTTGTTCTTTTGCCTGCTGCTTTACAGGGGCTGGAAGGAAGAAAAATTAAGTGATAAACTGCTTGGGTTCCTGCTTTTACTAAACGCCCTTAAAATTGCATACTGGATGCTTGGCTTTGCCGGCTGGTATGATGCACATGATGCCTATACCAGCTTTATGTTTTACTTCCCTTTTGATAATGTGATATGTATGGGGCCTTTACTCTATTTTTATTTCCTGAGCCTTACCAATGCTGATTTTACAATTGAACGTAAACATCAAAAACATTTTATTTTACCGGCCTTATGGCTGCTGCTGATACTGGCTAAATTTATATTTGATTATTGTTTGCATTACCCATTTCCAGATATTGAAAACACACAATATGGTACCAAAGGGCCTTTTGCCGATCTGGATAAAAACAAATGGACGGGCCTTATCTCTTTTGCATCTTTCTTTTATTACATTTTTATTACGCTGCGATCATTCAGGTCGTACCAGCTATATGTAAAAGAAAATTTTTCTACCACAGAAGATATCCGTTTCAACTGGCTTCGTAACATTTTATATGCAATCAGTGCAGGGGTACTCATCATTTTTTTATTTAACCTCATAGCACAGTTTAAAACCTTTGGCAACAACTCTTATATTTTCGACTGGTATGCCTATATCTTTCTGGGTATGGTGACCTATTATTTAAGCATTGCAGGCTTTTATACCAAACACAGATTGCTGCAAAAACTTCATTTTACTCCAAGTGAACAACAGGCATTACCAGAAGAAAAAATAATCAATGAAAAGGAAGAAATGCCAGCGCTGCAAAACTGGAAGGAAAAACTGTTTATACATATGGCTGAAAAAAAACCTCACCTGGAGGCAGAACTTACATTATCCGATCTTGCCAAACAGCTTAAAACAAACAGTTCTGTACTATCCAAAGTTATTAATGACGGCACCGGCCGCAACTTCAACGACTTCATTAATGCTTACCGTGTACAGGAAGTAATAGCAAAACTAAAAGCCGGTGAGCAGCAAAAACAAACCCTGCTGGGTATTGCTTATGATTGCGGGTTCAACAGCAAAGCCACTTTTAACCGGGCATTTAAAAAAATAACCGGTAAACCCCCTAAAGAATTTATGGATGCACTTGATGCAGTTAATTAATGTAATCATGTAGCATATTATCATTTGAAACTGCAAAAACAGTTTCAAATCATGTTTTGCAGCGACCGGGGGGGGGACGTAGCCGCATCTTTGTGCAAACAAATTATTCACAACAAAAAATTTCATATTATGAAAATATTATTTCGTCAGTTTATGTTTGGCACCAGCATTGGTAACGATAAAGTCATTAATATCGGCTGGCTTCTGTTCCGGATTCATGCTGGTTTAAGTATTGCTATTCACGCTGGATGGCCTAAAATGAATTCACTTGCTGCTCCCGGCTGGTTTGCCGAACAGGTAGCAGGCCTTGGGTTCACTTTTCCGTCGCCGGAATTTTGGGCCGGCATGGCAGCCTGGGGCGAATTTATTGGCGGTATCCTGCTTGCCATTGGGCTGTTTACCCGGTTTGCAGCCATTCAATTGGCTTTCCAGTTTTTTGTAATCGCTTTTTTATGGTATGATCAACCTGAGCCGCTTACCGGCATGTATTTTCAGCAGTTATTATTCTGGGTATTTATATTGATTTCTTTTGGTGGGGGTGGCAGGTATTCTTTAGATAATTTGATTGTGAAAAGCATAAAAATAAAAGCTGTACCGGTTTTTAAAACCGCCATGGTCTCGGCATTATTGTGTTTGGGAATGAACAACTATGCACAAAGCCCCGCTCTGAGCATAAATGATTTTAAGCCCCTTGAAGGAAACTGGAAAGGCACACTTACTTATAAAGATTACAGCAGCAATAAAAGCCAGACAATTGAGGCATTAACTGTTATAAAAATAAGAAATAAAAATAGTTTTGTAATTAGCATTGACTTCCCAAATGAGCCAGGCAGGGGTGGAAAAGATAAATACATTATTGCTAAAAACGGAATGACGATCAATAAGAAAAAAGTTATAGAAAGAACTTCACAACCTGATGGTTCATTAAAAATTGTTTTGGAGGAAAAAGGAGAAGATGGAAATGACCACAAACCCGCTACCTTTCACCACATATTTTTGATTGAAGGCGATAAACTTACATTAACAAAAATGGTTAATTTCGATGCGGAGAGCAATTTTTTTCAACGTAATCAATATGTTTTCAGCCGGAATTAATAATGATTGTATAAGCCGGTTATTTAGTACAAACCGGCTTATGCACATCAAATCTTCCCATATTTTTTATAATAGGCAATAATGAAGCCGGTAACTTCATCATAGCTAAGAACACCCTGTGGTTGCTGGTTTCCTTCTAAATATTTTCCATAGATCCACCTGAAAACAGGTTCAACAGGATTCCGGTGCTTTTGATAAAATGCCCGCCACTCTTTTAGATCATCTATTACAGCAGGTACTAATTTATTTCTATATTCTTTTGCTGCAACCGAATCGGTTGCAAACAGGTTACGGTTACTGTACATAAACAGATCGAGGTAAACCGAATAATGTAAGAGTGTATCTTTTGATGCAGTGGCCGACAGAAAGCCAACAAAATTTGCTTCCCTTTCTTTTGCATAACCAAGCTGGTGCGCTACTTCATGGCAACTTGTAAAAGGCTGTAAAAATTTTGGCACCAATGTATTTACCTGCGCCTCGCCTGTAAAAGGATTGTAATAGCCGGTAAAGCCCATATAATTGCCCACCCAACTCCACACCGATGGTTTTAGCGAAACGGGCTGATATATTAAAAAGGGATAGATTTTCTCTGCCTTTTTGTAAGCATCCTGCACTTTTACAAACAATTGCTTTTTTGAAGGATATTCAACATGCTGGTTTACCAGTGCCTGTTTAGCTTCATTTACTTTTTCAACCAACAACCCGTTGATCATTTTCAGGTCTTCAGGCTGGTACTTCTCCATTTTTAACTGCAACTGGCTGGCAATGCCCACCCGGTTGTAATTAATACCCCAAAACAGGTTGAAAATTATATAAACAACCAGAAAAATACGCAGGGCTTTTCCTGCGCCGGCAGCAAATCCAGCCAGGGTAGCCTGCCTTTTAAAAATGATCTTAATCCCCTTTACCAATTTCCATATCAGCCATAAAATCACCAGTCCGTATAAAACATCGCCTATACTAAAAGGAAGCCAGCCAAAACTATAGCGCAACAATCGGCTGAAAGCGGGGTAAAAACCGGTGGAATATTGGTTTTCCACACGTGTGGAATCATTTGCATAAATATGTATAAAAACAGCAATTCCCACTAAAACAAGTGTAAAAACCAGCGATTTTGTCATTTTCATATCGGCCCTAAAAGTAATCAATAGCTGTAAAGGGTATAAAATCTATTTTTGAACCTAAAAATTGCAAATATTACCTTACCTTTGCCGTCCTTTAAACCATACGTATGGCGAGTAAACGGACATTTGAGATTGCATTTGTAGGGTTAAAGCAGGGAGTTCATGAGTTTAACTACGTAGTGGACGACAAGTTCTTTGTTGAAAAAGGTGAACCTGATTTTACCAATTGCCAGGCAAACATAAAGCTCCAGCTTGATAAAAAAAGCAGTTTTATGTTACTTAAGTTTGAAATTGGCGGTAAAGCAGATATAACCTGCGACCGGTGCGGAAATCCGCTGGGCATGGACATCTGGGACGAGTTTAACGTGTTGGTTAAACTGGTAGAGAACCCGGATGAAATGAATGCGCAGGAAGAAGACCCGGACGTATTTTATATTTCCCGTAACGAAAGCCATCTGGATGTTGGCAACTGGATCTATGAATTTGTGTTGCTCAGCTTTCCGCTGCAGAAAATGTGCAGCCTAGAAGAAATGGGCGGTCCGCAATGCAACAAGGAAGTGCTGGAAAAACTGAAGGCCATGGAAGTAAAAGAAGAAGAACACAACGCCAACCAGTTGTGGAAGGGCCTGGAGCAGTTTAAAAAAGTAAAAAAAGAAAGAACTAAAAAATAATCATTAAAAATTAAAAATCAAGCGATATGCCAAATCCAAAAAGGCGCCACTCACAACAACGCAGTGCTAAAAGAAGAACACATTATAAGGCAAGTGAGCCAACTTTGAGTGTTGACAAAACAACCGGCGAAACACATGTACGTCACCGTGCTCATGTTAGCGAAGGAAAATTATTCTACAAAGGAAAATTAGTTGCAGAGAAAGCTCCGCTGAAAGCATAATATTTTTCAAAGTATCAATTCTAAGTCCGAAATTCGTTTAACGAGTTTCAGACTTAGAATTTTGCATTTATAGAAGTCTGCCAAATGCAATTTTTAAAAAGTCTGTCAGCCTGAGCTTGTCGAAGGCAGGTTTATTAGAACGCACCGGGTTCGACAAGCTCACCCTGACACCCTGATTGAACGCTTGCTTAACAAAAAGCTACTAAAATGAATATAGGACTGGACATGATGGGTGGTGATTTTGCTCCTTTGGAAACAGTAAAAGGTGCAGCTGAATATTTAACCACAGCATCAGCCGGTATTCATCTTACATTAATTGGTGATGAAGTGCAGATCAAGGCACACCTTGCCAGTCATCCCATCCCTGCGGATAAGTTTACCATTGTACATGCGCCGGAAATCATTGGCATGCACGAACATCCCACCAAAGCATTTAAAGAAAAACAAAACTCATCCATTGCCATTGGCTTTCAGTTGCTGGCAGCAGGTAAAACTGATGCTTTCATCAGTGCGGGTAATACCGGTGCCATGATGGTAGGTTCATTGTTCAGCATTAAAGCAATTGAAGGTGTACTACGCCCTACCATTGGTGCTTATATGCCAAGGGAAGATGGTACCCTGGGCCTTTTGGTAGATGCGGGTTTAAATGCTGACTGCAAACCTGAAAACCTGAACCAGTTTGCAGTACTGGGTTCATTGTTTGCCAAATACATTTTAAATTTTGAAAACCCCAAAGTGGGTTTAATAAACCTGGGTGAAGAAGAAGGCAAGGGCAATATACTTACATTGGCCACTTACCCTTTGCTTAAAGAAAACAAGCAGATACATTTCATTGGCAATATTGAAGGACGCGATATCTTATTAAACAAAGCCGATGTACTGGTATGTAATGGCTACACCGGTAACGTGGTTTTAAAACTTGCCGAAAGCATTTACGACATCAGCAAGCGCCGCCATATGGATGACGAATATTTTAACCGCCTTAATTTTGAACAATATGGTGGCGTACCGGTGCTGGGCGTAAGCAAACCGGTGATCATCGGGCACGGCATCTCTCACGCCATGGCATTTAAAAATATGATACGCATTGCACACCGGATGTTAGAAACTGATCTTTTAGGAAAAATGAAGGACAGTTTTTTGCCTGCCCCGGATAATTCGGGGGGCCAGGTTTAGGAATTACTATTTAGCTTCATTGGCTAAGTTTACCGCAAACGCATTCGGGGCACTCTTGTACAGAAAATCTTTATTAGGCTTTTATCTTAGCGCAATTGATTATTTTTAATTCGTAACAGGCTAACATTTCAGCTTTAGAATTTTATGGAGGATTTAAATATAACACTAACTTTCAATCCTGATCATTTCAGAGAAATGTATTACCATGACAGTAAAGGGAGTATTTTAAAATATAAACCAACTCAGAACGCAATCCTTTATTGCCTTTTAACAGCCTTAGTAACTTTCGGCATTTATCTTACCGCTTTTAAAAGACCCGATATTAGCTGGCTTATCGTTTTGGGTGCTGTCGCTTTTTTATTTACACTAGTTTATGCAATTGCTGCCATTACCCAACACCTAAAATGGAAAAGCAGTGTAGAGGGTTTTTTAAAAGATATTGCTCAATACAAATCACACCAGTTAAAGCTTACATCTGCAGCGCTTGAATTAATTCAGGATTCTACAGTCAGCATAGAGAAATGGGAGAACATTAAATCTGTACAAATCAATGATATCTATATTATGCCGCTTAAATCTGACGGGCCTGCTTTTATTATCCCGGCAAAGTCGATGAACCCTGAAGAGTTTACCAAACTGAAAGATTTCATTATTGCAAAAATGATGATTTCTGTTCAGGAATAATAGTATAATCCTCTAAACGTTCCTACAGAGCAGGGCAATCTTTTCCTGGCTTCTATCCTCAAACCAAAAGAAATAGCAGTAGCTTTATTCATCTAAATTCATAACTACCGCTTATGACAAAACTTGCAGCATCATCAGGCACCGTAATTTATGAGGACAAAAATAAATTATACATCACCAAAAAGCCTGCGCAGTGGACAAGCACTTTTCTTTTTGTAACCGGCTTGCTTGCTTTTATACTTTTAGCAAATGGCGTGTCACAATTATTTGTTTTTGAAATGAAGATTCCTGATGCACCAAATTTGAGATTGATACTGTTTGGCCTGGGCGTTTTATTCTCACTTATTTTTTGGAGAGTTTTAGTATACAGAAAAAAAGTAAATGCCAAACCTGTTAACGAGCTGAAATGTATCTGCATTATTGATCTTAACAACAAAACCCTGCTTGATGACCAACAAAATATAATGGCCCCACTCAACCAGGTTATACTCATACGTAAAATGCAGTTAACATCCAGTTCAAAGCAATTGGCATTACAATGGAATAAAAATACGCTGACTCTTGTTGAAGGAAATCCTTTTGCTGGCGGTATTGAGGCTGTTGAACAAGCATTAATTTCAAAAGGAATAAAAAGAAAGTAAAACAGCAGCATCTTAATCTAATATTATTTTTACAGAACCAAATTCTTCATGAAACACTCCCTAACATTACTTCTCCTCAACTTTTTTTGTCTGGTTGCTTTTTGCCAAAAAAACAATTCAAAAAAACTGTATACGATACCTGATTCAATTAAAGCTACCGGGTTTTATGCAGAGATAAAAATGAATGAAGATATCGTTAAAAAAAGAAGTAATACAGGCATATCGGTAAATGGGTTTATATCTGTACTGCTGGGACGAAAAAAAGAACAAAATATATTTTTCTTCAACTATTTTGCAAAACCCGGTTATTATAAAGTGTATGGTAAAGACACAGATACCACGAGCCATGACATCATTTGGAATTATGACTGGAAAGCAAATGAAACTTATCCCCTGCTGATTGCAACTGCTAGCGATTCTGCTGCACATAAAACATTATACACAGGGTATGTTTATTTACCCGCTGAACAAAAATGGAAACTGATCGCCACACGTTGTTATGATGATACCGTTGCATTAAAATACTTCAAAACAAAATCCCATAAAAGTCCTGCTGCTTTCTTCAGCAACCGCTGGCTACAACGTAGCAACGGTACCTGGAAAGCACTTGACTCACAAACAACAAAGCCCCCATCACTGCGCCAGATGAGTAATATCGACAGCCTGGCACAACAAAAAATTGAAGAAGAACTGCTGCGTAGCAAACTGCCGAAAGACAGTATCGTTTATGAAGAAGGCATGTTTTACCAAACTCTAAAACAAGGAACAGGAAAATTGGTAAAAGTTACCGATACACTTACGGTGCATTACAAAGGATCGCTCTTTAGTGATGGCAGTATATTTGACCAAACAAAAAATAAACCTGCCACCTTTCCCTTAGAGCGGTTGATCAAAGGATGGCAGCTTGGCCTGGTACATTGCAAAGTGGGTGGAAAGATGCGGTTGTTTCTGCCTTCCGGCAGTGCTTATGGCATACGCACAAGGTCGGCCAACATACCCCCAAACAGTATTTTGGTGTTTGATGTGGAAGTGTTGGATACAAAGGAGAAAATTGCAAAATAAGCGTGTAATAAGAGGTGTCACCTTTTTTATAGTTTCTGGTACTTCGAAGCCTGTAAAGAAAGGTGACCCCTCGTGCTACAATTTTTAATGCAAATCAAAATGATTGTAAGCGTATCTTACTTTACATTTGTTTTATCAATTTTAAACCTTTTAACTGTAAGGTTGTTTATCACCAACTAAAAACATAACAATGAAATTTAAAAAAATAATTGCAGCTTTACTGCTCACGGCAATTTGCTTTACAGCCTGTAACAATGCAGAAGACAAAAAAGCAGAAACCAAAGCACCCAAATTGAAAGAAGAAAATATTAACTACACATTAGACAGCCTGAACATGGGTGGCTTTATTGTGTACGATGAAAACATAGAAGGCCCTCGCCCGGCGGTACTGGTTGTACACGAGTGGTGGGGCCTGAATGAATATGCAAAAAGACGTGCAAGGGAACTTGCAGCCCTGGGCTATATTGCCATGGCCGTAGATATGTATGGCAATGGCCGTACCGCCGATAACCCCGAACTGGCAGGTAAACTGGCTACGCCATTTTATACAGACCCTGTTATGGCCAAAAAACATTTTGATACTGCACTAAACAAATTAAAAACCTACAAACAGGTAGACCCTGAAAACATTGGTGCCATTGGTTATTGCTTTGGTGGTGGTATGCTGCTGAATTTTGTACGCATGGGCGAACCGTTAAAAGGCATTGTGAGTTTTCATGGCAGCTTAATGGGTACACCTGCCAATAAAAATGCACTCAGGGCAAAAATACTGGTGCTGCATGGCGATGATGATCAATTTGTACCGGCAACAGAAGTAGCTGCTTTTAAAAAGCAAATGGATTCGATCAGTGCTGAGTATACTTTTAAAAGTTATCCCGGTGCCACCCATGCATTCAGTAACCCGGATGCAACTGCCATGGGACAAAAATACCAGATGCCCATTGCCTACAATGCAGCTGCAGATACAGCTTCATGGAATGAGATGAAAACATTTTTTGCAGGATTATTTAAATGAAGAACTACATAGGCTTACACGTACAAAGGCAGTTTGAAAAAAACTGCCTTTTTTATTTACTTTACATTGAATTGTAAACCATGAACGTACAAAAAGCATACGATGACTGGTCGGTGCAATACGATACCAACCTAAACAAAACCCGTGACCTGGAAGCATTGGCATTGCAGGAAACACTGGCTGGTATTACATTTGAAAGCTGTCTTGAAATTGGATGCGGTACCGGAAAAAATACAGGCTGGCTGCTTACAAAAGCAAAAACAATTACAGCAGTTGATCTCTCAACTGAAATGCTGGCCAAGGCAAAAGAAAAAATTAACAGCAATAAAGTAAATTTTATACAGGCTGATATTTTACAGGAATGGGATTTTGCACACACAAAATATGATCTCGCCACTTTCAGCCTGGTACTGGAGCATATCGAAAACCTGGAACCGGTTTTTGATAAAGTCTCTAAATTAATTGTTGAAGGGGGGCACGTTTATATTGGCGAACTGCACCCCTTTAAACAATACGCTGGTTCCAAAGCAAGATTTACCACAGAAGAAGGTGAGCAGGTTGTTACCTGTTTCCTTCATCACCTATCTGACTTTACTCAGGCAGCAAAAAAATATGGTTTTACCATTGTGCACATCAACGAATATTTTGATGAAGAAAACTGCAATACTATTCCAAGGATCCTGAGTATCCTTTTTAAAGCCGGAAATGCATCCTCATAAACATTTGCAGATAATTTTGTTTCTGTGTAGATTTATATAAAAAAGTGCACCTTTTATTAAATACCTTATGAAGAAATTACTTCTTTATGGTTTTTCCGGTTTACTGTTACTCCTCACCTCCTGCGTGCAAACGCCTACAGAAGACAATGCCATTGGTGTAAATGAAAAAGGCATTGCACTGATAAATGCTGGAAAATATGAAGAGGCCTTACAGGCATTTTTAAAAGCCATTAAAAATCCGGTGCTTACAAAAAAATCGAAGGGAACCATTTACCGCAATATTGCCATAACCTATAACCAGTTGGAGAAAACAGATTCAGCTATTCATTTTTCTACGCTTGCTGCCAAGTGCTACAAAAAAAACAGTTTCAATTACCTGGTAAATGCTGCAGATGTTGATCTGTTGAGAGGAAAAACGGATGTTGCTTTAGCCAAACTGTTAAGGGCTGCAGATTTAGAACCCGATGAAATGAGTGTTAACAATACACTGGGACTTATATACATGGGCGAATACGATGCCGCTCATACTGACCTGGATAAAGCGCTACAATATAATTTAACAGCTTTTGAAACCAATGGCGGCAGAATCATAGAAGAGGTACTTGCGAGGAATTATTACAACATGGAAAATTATACAAAGGCAGCATTGCATTATGAACACCTGATCCAAAATTACCCCGATATGATTTCCTACTCCCTGAACATGGGCATGACAAAACACAAATTGAAAATGACAAAAGAAGCTGAGCAGCTATTTGATTTTGTTTTAACAAAAGACAGTAGTTACAAAGAAACCATTGATATTTTTAAAGAGCATAACTGATAACTTTTTAAAATCTTTACTGCAAATTACCGATGCCTGCTCTCTAAATATTTTTCATGCACCACAACACTCATGGGCTTGGTATATACTTTACTTTCAACCCAGCTGATGATATCGAGATAGGAGAATACCCGGGTTTCATAGCGGTTCTTTTCAAACTGCTTGATCTTTTGCAATAATATTTTTAATCCGGGTTTTAATTTTTCGGCCGACTCGTACACATTATTCTTTAAAAATTTAAACATCTCTTCCTCCACGATGGTAAGGTTTTCCATACGCGACATAAAACGGAACACCGATTTTATCAGCGATTCAATGATGGCATCGTTACCCAGTTCAAAATGCGCCATCAAATGCAACAGGCGGGCATAGCATTGCAGGTCTATACGCATGTCAACCGGGCCATTGATGATCTTCTGCAGCTGGTCTATCGATTTTTCAAAATTTCCATTACCAAAATACAGTAAAGCGGTTTTGTATTGAATAACCAGCACCCGGTGCCTGTCTATATACATCTCAAATTCTTCCAGTCCCTTTTCAATTGCCGGAACCAGCTTTATACCATCGCCAAAAGTGCCTTTCATCAAATGCTGGTTTATGCGGGCACTGGTTAAATATACAAATGCCTGCATGCGAAAATTGTCGTGCTGGTTTGCAGGTTTAGACAATGTGAACCTTTCAAAGCGGGCTATATACTTATCAAATTTTTTAAAATTTCTCAGATCAAAATTGGCGGTAAGCAAGTTGTGCAAACCTTTTATATAATGTCCCGTTTCAACAGTAATCATCAACGGTTCTTTGTTAAAAAGATCTACCCATTTTTTACTGTAGCGGTAATACATCAAAAAATCCTGGCGTATAAAAGCATACCAGCAATAACTCTGGTACAGGTACAGCATTTGATAAAAACCTTTAAGATCCGTTGTATCTATCTGCAGATTTTGTTTAAAGAATTCCCGTACGCCTTGCTCATCTTTTATATTACGTGCATGGCCATACTTTACATACCATTGGTATAACTGCAGTGCCAGGTTTGATAAAGTTGTTATTTCGTTACGCTGCCTGTTCACTTCATTTGCTTCGGCAGTTAACCTGTCTGCAGCGCCTTCGCCACTGCGGGTGATATGCAGTGTTTCTATTTTTTTTTCAAGTGATATAACCTGTATCAAAAAACTTTCCTGGTTATAATTTTTTGCAAGGTCTTTTGCCCGTTCCAGTATTTTCAAACTCTGCAGGTACAATCCTTTGTTGTACAGTATACGGGCATAATCTAATTGTTCGTGCAACTGCAGGTCAATACTATCGGAACTTTTCAGCAGGCGCAAACTGGCCAGTAATTCTTTATACAGGTGTGCTTTTAAATTGGCGTACTGGGGTTTTTCTATGCCGGGAAGTTTTTTTAGTATAATCCGCTCATCGTAATCTTTTCCTTTGTCAATGGCATCAAAAAGCTGTATGATCTTCAGGTCTTCACGTGATGAACTTCGTTTAATATAGAGCTTAAAATGCCGCTTCTCCGCCTTCTCAAGCGATTTTATCAGTTGAAATAATATGTCTGTAGAACGGTTGGGCATCATAAACTTTGTTTATCAAAATCCTTTACTACAAAGGTTTTGATCATATTTAACACCGGTAAGCATGATAAAATTAACATTAAGTTGATTAGGTATACAATAATAACCATCTTAGTTTTGTGTAACAAAGATGGTTAATTCATACAGCAGTCAATCGCTAAAGGAAACAATCAATCGTTAGAAGGCCGTTTTCAGGCCGTAAAGCTGATCTGGTCAGCAAAGATAAAAAGAACATAAATTTTTCATATAGCAAGCAATCGTTAAAAAGTCACTCCGTTTCTACGGAGTGGCAATTTATTTGCAATTATACTTAATAATTTCTTAACACAGCTGATCAGTTATATTTTTTTGTTTCACGCAGAGAACGCAAAGCATCAGAAAAAAACAACTTCTGCGATCTCCGCTCTCCTGCTTCCTCTGCGTGAAATCATTATTTTCTTCCCAACTGCCTCAATATCTCATCCACTGCCCTGTCTATCTGCGGATCCCTGCCATTTAATTTATCCTCAAAAGTGTTGAGCACTTTTATATCCGGCTGCACGCCCGACATTTCAAGATCCTTACCATCCAGTGAATAACAACCCCAGCCGGGCATACGAACATTTGACCCATCAACAAGCCCTACTCCACTGGTAAAAATTATCCAGCGGTACGTTTCATTACCTATAATGGTTCCAAGTTTCAGTGCCTTAAATCCCTGCGCTGTCATTTCAGCATCACTCAATGATTGTTCGTTTATCAATAGTATGATCGGTTTGTCGCTGGGCGAAAAATTAGATTGCCTGGCAAGACTCCCTTCCCTGTATTTCCAGTTGAGGTAAGTTTTTTGAGAAAGAAATTTTAATACCTCGTCATGAACATTTCCGCCGGTGTTGTACCTCAGATCGAAGATGAGTGCATCTTTAGTGTTCAGTTCCTGTGTCATGTCAATTATGAACTGGTCCAGCTCTCCCTGTCCCATGTTTTTCATATAGCCATAAGCGATCCTTCCTTTGCTTTTTTCATCTACACGTTTCTGGCTGTTGTCTATCCATTCATCGTACAGGTTATTGAATAAAGTTGGCTGTGGATGTAGTTTTGTGTTTACCATCTGGCCCCGTCCGACCGGGTCATCCGGGCGGGCGTTTCGGCTGAAAGTCAGCTTCAGTTCTTTATCTCTTGAGGGCATAGTTAAATAAAAATTCCTGTCCTTATTTTTATCTACGGCTTCATCATTCACTTTAACCAATACATCACCTGGTTTAATATCCACGCCCTTCTTATCTGCTGCAGAGCGCTTTATAACATACTTCACTTTATAGGCATCCCCATCTTCAAAAATAATTCCGGTTTCCATAGTTTGGTTCTGCAATACTATGGTCTCATCATCGCCGGTTGTTCCAAAACCCTGGTGAGAGGAATTTAATTCTCCCAGCATATCATTCAGCATCACCCGCATATCTGCACGGTTATTCAGGTGGGGTAAGAACTGCCTGTAATAATCTTTTGTTTTGTTCCAGTTGAGGCCATGAAAATTTTCATCATAAAAATTCTCTTCCACCTGCGCCCAGGTTTCATAAAACATCTGGTCAAATTCTTCGGAAAGGTTGCGGCGGAAAGTGAAACTGATATTGATGGGCTCCACTTTATTTCCATCCAGGTTAAGTTTATGGATGTTGCCGTTGAACAGCACATACAATTTATCATTAACTTCAACAATATCAAAACCAAAGCTGTTATCAGTACCTGCAATTTTTTCAGTCTTTCTTTCTTCAAATGGTTCTATTGTCGTTTTCCACAAGGCATTTTTTGCTTCACCATGATTGCTGGTATATAGTACAGTTGTCTTTTCCCCTTTATGATAAAGCGCCTGCAGAAAATGTGCTCCCAATGAAGGCGTTATCTGGTCAAGTCGCTCCATGATCAGTTCAGTGTTTATACTAATTGATCTTACCGAATCAACGGGAGTTGCTTTTTTAGTTGTGTCTTTTTTTTCTTCTTTCTTCTCCTCTTTAAAAAGTTCATTGAATTTATCCATTCGGTAAGGTTCATCAATATTTTCCAGTGGCACCCGGTAAACCCTGGCATTCGGCATCCCAAAAGGGTAAGAAGCTTTTAAGCGTTGTGATGTAAAGTAAATATATTTTCCATCGGATGACCAGAGCGGTGCCGCCTCTGTAATACCGGTATTCGTCAGGTTTGTTGTTTTATTTTCTTTGATATGATGAACAAAAATATCCTGCTCAAAATTGCGGATAGCAGTGAACACTACATATTCATCATTGGGCGAAAAAGCCGGGGCGCTATTTTGAAATCCCCATATTTCATCTTTGACAATTGTTTTGGGAACAAATGTTTTAAGGTCAACCAGTTTAACTTCATCCCTGCCGCAGAGATAAACAGCCTGCGTTCTTTTTTTATTTAAGACAATACTGCGGTTGTTCTTTTTATCGGCTGTCAGTTGCTTTATCGATCCGTTACCATTAGCAGCAATCGTGTACAAATTCGTATAGCCATCCAGCGTTTGATTAAAGAGCAGTGTTTTGTTATCGCTCAGCCATATAACCTCTGTTACCCTTTCGGCCGATCTGCGGTTCACCTGCTGTATGAATTTTCCTTCTACATCACTTACAAATAAATCTCCCCTGGATACAAACGCCAGTTTTTTTCCATCTGGCGAAATATCGTAGGCAGAAATTTTTCCCTTCACATCAAAATCCTTTTCTTTTGGTAAAGTATTGTTTCGGATAATAGCAATATTCAATTTACTTTCCTTATCTGTTTTCACATCATAGATCCAGAGCTGGTAATCTTTTTCAAATACTACTTTACCTCCGTTGGCATTTACCTGTGGTGTTTTAATAGAAGAAGAGAACCTGGTCAACCCTTTTTTTCTTTCTCCATCCATTGTGTACAAATTATATTCACCATTGGCTTCGTCAGATATAAAATAAATATTACCACTCCTGTCTATGGTTGTACCAAAATCTTTACCCTGCCATTCGGTATATTTTTTATGCTGCTTTGTTTTTACATTATAAGATTGAACATCGGGATTAAATGCCCCTTTGTATCTTTTGCGATGCACCTGGTTAAGGCTTTCCCAGGTATCGTTGAAAAATATTTCGCCGGTTGTGGGATGTTCAACCAGGTTATGATCGAACTGAAAAAAGTAATTCCCAAATACACGTTGCGGTGTACCGCCATCGGCACTTACTTTAAAGCCTGCCACTTGCCCAACGCGGCCGCTGTTAAAATAAATCAATTTCGAATCCCAGCTCCAGCTACTCACATCATCATTGCCGCTGTGAAAAGTGATCTGATTCACATCTCCCCCATTAACAGGCATTACAAACACATCTGCATTGCCATACTGGCGCCCAGTAAAGGCAATCCATTTACCATCCGGCGAAACCCTTGGACTGGTTTCGTAACCCTGCATGGCAGTTAACCTGCTGGCCTGGCCGCTGTTTACGCCGGCCTTCCACAGATCGCCTTCATAACTGAAAATTACGGTTTGCCCGTCGGGTGTAAGGCAGGGGTTAGATATAAAATAAGCGGAATTATTCTGCGCCGATGCTGAAAAAGAAAGTAAAATAAAGAAGGTAACAAAAGTCGATCTCATTGCAGGTAGTTTTAGGCTGTGAATATACACAGATAGCTAATTTATTGCAATACCGTTTATAGAAAAGTAAAATGAGTAACTATTTTCCGCCAAATACCTTTTTAAGAATATCAGTAACCTGTGCGGCGGGATTCTTCCGGATCTTTTGTTCTTCCAGACTAATTTTCAGAAACAACCCATTTAAAGCCCTTTCAGTAACATAAGCGGTAAGATCTGTATTAACCTGTTTAGCGGAGAACCTGTTATAGGTGGTAAACATATCTTTCCAGTACCGGGTAGCATCTGTCTTTACCAGCGATGCCTCAATAACCGGCCTGAATTTTTCGGTGAGTTCTTTGGTAGTAATTGATTTTAAATAATCGGTTGCAGCAAAATCTCCGCCACGCAATATTTGTAACCCATCGGTAATGCTCATCTTTTTAATAGCATCCCAAAAAATATTACCAACGCCGCTGGCAGCATCTTCTGCAGCACGGTTCATACTCAGTATGGCTTTATCTACATACTGTCCCATTCCAAAACTCCGCAGTGTACTCTCTACCTTCTTGGCTTCTTCGGGCATTAATACTTTAACGGCTGCATCGCCAAAAAAGCCATTCAGTTTGCTTAACCGTTTTGCACTGCTATCAGTACCCACACGTAAAGCATCTTTCAAACCATTAATGATATCATCATTGCTAAGGCCGCTGCCAGATGTTGAAGTCGTAGACTTGGTCACTTTATCGAACAAACCTTTTATAGTTTGCGCAGATATTGACTGTATAGTAATGAGGGTTACAGATAAAAGGAGTACAACTTTCTTCATTGATTTTTTAAATGTTTACACAACAAAAATAAAGCCATTGCTGCTAAGAAAGGGTTAAAATACCGTTATTACTGTTTCCGATTAAAATTAAGGTTGAGCATAAGACTCATTATTTGCTTAAATTCGCCACCACAATCGCTTTATATGAAAAAAATTATTCTACTCTTAATTATCGGTATTTCATTTGTTGCAAAAGGTTTTGCCGAAGAAGGCATGTGGTTGCCGCAACTGCTGCAATCCCTTAATGAAAAGCAAATGAAAAAGATGGGCATGAAGATCAGTGCTGCCGATATCTACAGCATCAGCAAAGGAAGTTTAAAAGATGCTATTGTAAGTTTTGGCGGTTTTTGTACTGCCGAAGTAATATCCGACCAGGGATTACTCCTCACCAATCATCATTGCGGTTTTGATGCCATACAAAATCATTCTTCTTTACAAAACAATTATATACGGGATGGTTTTTGGGCATATAACAAAGACCAGGAGCTCACAAACCCCAGCTTGTTTGCTACTTTTATCATCCGTATTGATGATGTAACCCCAAACGTATTAAATGGTGTTACCAGTAGCCTTACGGAAAAAGAAAGGCAAAGTACCATTGATAAAAATATTGCTGCACTAAGAAGCAACATAAAAAAAGAAACGTACCAGGATATCATCATCCGTCCTTTCTTTGAAGCCAATAAATATTACCTGTTTGTAACTGAAACATACCGTGATGTGAGGCTGGTTGGTGCGCCACCCTCCTCCATCGGCAATTATGGAAAAGACACCGACAACTGGATGTGGCCAAGGCATACCGGTGATTTTTCAATGTTCCGCATTTATGCAGGTAAGGATAACAAGCCGGCAGCTTATTCAGCAGAGAATGTTCCGTACAAACCTAAGCGTGCTTTAAATATTTCTTTAGATGGAGTTAAGCAAGGCGACTTTACCATGGTGTTTGGTTTTCCAGGCCGAACTAACGAATACCTGCATAGCAGCGCCATTGAGCAGACTGTAAAAATAAGCGACCCTGCAAAAATTGGCATTCGCACTAGGGCACTGGGGATACTGGATGGTTTTATGCGCAAAGATGAAGGCATAAAAATTCAGTATGCTGCAAAATATGCCTCCATATCCAACGCCTGGAAAAAATGGCAGGGCGAGGTGCTGGGATTAACCAAAACAAATGCAGTTGCCAATAGAAAAGCATATGAAAGCAATTTTGAAAAAATTGTATTGAGCAAGCCCGAATTTAACCTGGCTTATATTGAGCTCCTGAAAAATCTGAAGCAGGCGTATACGGATATTGAGCCCTATGGATATGCACGTGATTACTTTAATGAGATCATACCCAGGGTTGAGTTATGGGGTATTGCCGGTGATATGAACTCATTGGTAACTGCTTATGCAAAAGATGAAGCAGCTTATAACAAGCGAAAGACGGATGTATTAGCCAAGCTGGAGGAATCCTTTAAAGAATATCATGCCGGTGTTGATCAGAAATTATTTGAAGTCATGATGGACATGTATGTAGCTGATCAAAAATCCCAGTTTATTTCTCCTGCTTTTAATACCATGCTTACCGAAAAAGGAAAGTCTTTTACAGCTTTATCAGAAGCTGTGTACAGCCAGACTGCATTTAATTCTTTTGATAAGATAAAAAAATTGCTCGAAGGAAGCCCTTCAGAAGTAGTGGCTGCCATTAAAGCAGACATTGCAGGGCAGTTATACAGCGATATCCTGAAAACATATGTAAGCAATGTATCGCCCAGGCTGAATGAGTTACAATCTGACATCAACCGTTTGCAACGCATTTATATGCAGGCGCAGATGGATGTGTTTAGCACCAAGGCTTTTTACCCCGATGCCAACAGTACACTACGTGTAACTTATGGCAATGTAAAAACTTACCAGCCACGTGATGGGGTTACATATGATTTTCAAACCTACATGGAAGGTGTAATGGAAAAATATGTACCCGGCGATTATGAATTTGACCTGCCTAAAAAAATGATCGATCTCTACAATAAAAAGGATTTTGGAAGGTGGGGTGTTAATGGCCGCCAGCCGGTTTGTTTTATTGCAGCCAATCATACCACCGGTGGTAATTCTGGTAGTCCGGCTTTGAATGCAGATGGTAATTTGGTAGGATTGAATTTTGACCGGGTATGGGAAGGAACGATGAGTGATATCAATTACGATCCGTCTATCTGCCGCAACATCATGGTTGATATCCGGTATGTGATGTTTATAGTTGACAAATTTGCCGGGGCGAAAAATCTGATCGCTGAAATGAAGTTTGTTAGTAAGAAAGGGAAAAAGTAAAAGTAAAAAGTCATCGGCAATGTACATTGCTGATGACTTTAAAATACATGTTGACTCAATCAAATACATACGCACATTTCTACAGGCTCTCGGCCTATATTTCCATTATGATGAATGGAACTTCGTGAGTTAAGTCACTCTTGCTTAAACAGGGTGTCAGGCTGAGCCCGTCGAAGCCGGTGCAACACATTTAGTCAACCCGCCTTCGACAGGCTCAGGCTGACAGCGTTGATTAATGCTTGCATCATTCATTTCCAAAAAAATAATTTTATGCAAATAGCAATATTGGGCGCCGGCATGGTAGGCCGTGCAATGGCCATTGACCTGGCCGCAAAATACAACGTAACTTCTTTTGATGTAAGTGAAAATGCACTGCAAATACTTACTCAAAGAAATAATTCAATAAAAACAGTGAAAACTGATCTGAGCAAATACAGCAATTATAATGCTATGCTTGCCGGGTTTGACTTTGTGATTTGTGCTGTACCGGGGTTTATGGGATACAAAACTTTGGAAGCGATCATCAACGCTAAAAAAAATGTTGTGGACATTTCATTTTTTCCGGAGAATGCATTGATACTTGATGCGCTTGCAAAAGAAAATGATGTTACGGCAATTGTGGATTGTGGTGTGGCGCCGGGTATGAGTAATTTAATACTGGGCTATTATAATGAGCGAATGAAGATCACCAACTTTGAATGTATGGTTGGCGGACTGCCTAAGAAAAGGGTTTATCCTTTCGAATACAAAGCACCCTTCTCGCCTATTGATGTGCTGGAAGAATATACAAGGCCTGCCCGTTATGTAGAGAACAGTTGCATAGTTACGAAGCCAGCATTAAGTGATGCAGAATTAATTGACTTTGAACACGTGGGCACACTGGAATCCTTTAATACAGATGGTTTGCGCTCTATTTTATTTACCATGGGGCATATTCCCAACATGAAAGAAAAAACCTTGCGTTATCCCGGCCATATTGCATTGATGCAGGGTTTGATAAAAGCAGGGTTTTTAAATACCACCCCGGTAAACTTTAAGGGCCAGCAAATTTCGCCGATGGAATTTACCTCTTCCCTGTTATTTGACCAATGGAAACTGGGGGAAACAGAAGCCGAATTTACATTGATGCAGATAAAAATAAGCGATGTAGCAAAAACAATCTGTTACGACCTGTATGATGAATATGATGCTGTAACACAAACTTCGTCTATGAGCCGCACCACGGGTTATACCTGCACAGCAGCATTGAATATGCTGATTGAAAAGCTGTTTACAGAAAAGGGTGTCTTTCCTCCGGAATTGGTGGGCAGGGATGCAACCTGCTTTAATTTTATACTGAACTATTTAAGCGAAAGAAATATTCACTATCAAAAAACAGAAATTATGCTGAATACTTAACTAAATATTTACATTCTTTTATGTTGACAGGACTGTTGCACCAAAACAGTTCCTTACTTTTGTTGATATCTCTTTTTACTATGAACAAATTTTTTGCCTTAGCTGCCTTACTGGTGCTTGCTGCCTGCAATGGAAATGATAAAGATGGACCGGATGTTATTGATAATAGTATTGTAAAATCAATTCCTGTTATAGCATACACCGTTAGGGCTGAATACCCGCATGATACCAGCGCCTACACACAGGGCCTGGAGTTTCACAATGGAAAATTAATTGAAGGCACGGGCGATTTTAAAAACTCCTCTTTACGAATTACAGATTATAAAACCGGTAAGGTTGAAAAGAAACACATGATGGGCACCGACAAAATTTTTGGCGAAGGCATCACCATCTTCAACAATAAAATTTATCAGCTAACCTGGGAAAGCCATATTGTGTATGTGTATGACGTAAATAATATTGATAAGCCTGTGAAAACGTTTAACTGGCCCTATGATGGATGGGGGATTACACATAATGCCACAGACCTGATCATCAGTGATGGTACCGCGAAACTGTATTTTGTAAATCCTGATGATTTCCGTTTAAAAAGCACCATCGGTATTACTGAAAACGATAGCCCGGTTTACCAGATAAATGAACTGGAGTATATAGATGGCTTTGTATTTGCCAATCTTTATCAAAAAGATATCATCGTTAAGATTGACCCTTCCAGCGGATTTGTGGTTGGAAAAATGGATTTGGCAGGAGTCATTCAAAAATTTGCACCTGCTTATCTACCGGAGGCAGGTGTTGAAGTATTGAATGGTATCGCCTACGATTCTGCTACAAAAAAATTCCTGGTTACCGGAAAGCGTTGGCCGAAGATGTTTGAGTTGAAATTTTAACCTCACCCTGAGCTATCGCTCGTTCCTTTGCAAGGAACTCCTGATGGAGAGGGCATTGCACACTGAAGGTTTAAATAATGTTTATTTTCGGGCAACAATAATTGATTGTTCTATTTACTGATCACATAAATAACCGAACTGCATTTCCTGGTATTGCCCCATGCGGGTAAGTTTGACATAAAGCCGTTAATCACAGCTTTTACAATATTTCCCTTACCATTTTTATATTGCTCACTCAGCATACTCACATAAAAACTATCAAACCACATCGGTTTAACGGTCGTAATTTTTAAACCATGTTGCTCCAGTAATGTTTCCATACTTTGCGGAGAAAAATGGTACAGGTGGCGGGGCACATCATAAGCTGCCCAATGTGCTGCATAAATAGCTGCGTCTTTTGAAGTATAGTTTGGCACTGCTATAAAAGCTTTTCCACCAGGTGACAGTAATTTTTCAATTTGTTTTATATAGGCATGCAGTTCATGTACATGCTCCAGCACATGCCACATGGTAATGGCATTAAAAGATGCAGGTGCCAGTTCTAATAATCTTCCCGGTTCCTGCGGCTGAATATGATACAACTCCGCAGCTTTTGCACGTGCAACCGTGTCGGGCTCTAATCCTGTAATGTTCCATCCGGCTTCTTGCATGGTATTTAAAAAAGCACCGGTGCCGCAACCAATATCCAGTATCGTTCCTTTTGTAATTCCTGTTTCATTGATCACCAATTTTCTTTTAGCACCCAGGGTTCTTTTGCGTACCATATGATACAGGCTGTTGATAATTCCTTTTTTTGTATCGCTGTGCGAAATATAATTTTCAGACGCATAGTAAGCACCAATGGCCTCCTGCCCCGGCACATCCTGTGTAAACCTTGCTGTGCAGGCATTACAATGCCAGATAGAAAATATATTTTGAGAAACTGTATGATCTTTTGCTGAGTGTTGCTGCTCTATATTTTTGCTGTTGCAAATGGGGCAACTGGTATAATGGATCATGAATGAATGTAATTTATAGCATTGCCAAATGCAGTTGTACCATTATATGCTGTAAAATAAAAAACGATCGCTGCAATACCAACCAGTGCTAACACAATGGCCCAAATCCACCAACGATCTTTGATTGCTGATCTGGGTGCAAGCAATTCCGTCATTACCGTATTGGTGGTTTCTTTATCGCCCACTAATATCTGGTGCTCAGCGTCGGGATGAATTACTCTTTCAGCAAAAACCGGTTGTGTAAATACAGGAGGCAGCTCTTCGGGTTTAAAATTTATTTTACCGGAAGCATCTACAAAAAAACTGCCCACACTTTCTAATTGCACATCCGGCTGTTTCGTCATTTCATTTCGCAGGTTATCGCAAAAATGATCCAGTGCTTCTGATACTTCATAAATACTGCCGCCCGATGTTGCAGCCAGGTAGTTTAATAAACCCGTGGCATCAGTTTCTGTTTCGCTGAACCCGATAAAAGATTTTGGTGAAGCTATTGTTTTATTTGTAAAATCAGCCTGGGCTCCTGAATACAGAACTGACAAGGTACCTAAGCCCGGTAAGGGGCATGTTTTATGCTGAAAAAGGTAAGAAGCGATTTGATGTTGCATTGGGGCAAAGATAGAGAAAAAAGACCCCTCTATCTCCCCCAATGGTGAGGAAATCTCGAAGATTAAAGCAAAGATGACTTTATATCTTGATATCCCCCAATCAAGTTCCCTCTCCTTTGGAGAGGGGTTGGGGTGAGGCCTGGCTTCTAAAAATTCACCCTTACCCCTCCCATCAGATTCAAACCATACACTTCATAATTATGCCAGCGCTGGTATTTGTTATTTAAGATATTGTTTACATCCATCCAGGCACTAAAGGTTTTATTGATCTTGAATTCAATACCGGCACTCAGATCTGAGCCGGGCTTAAATGCCTTAGCCACATTTCCCTTATCAAGATAAAAGCTGCCGCTGAAGGCATAAAAATCTGCTTTCAGCAATACCTGTTTAAATGCCCACCAGCGTAACGAACTGGTAAACTCCAGCGGAAGGGTATTCCATGCTTTTGCATTGCTCTTCATGCCAACATATCCATTGTAGGTAATGCCGGCGTTGACAGTAAATTTTTCTTTACTTACAAAACTTACATCACCGTGTACTCTAAAATTATTGATCCTGGTCTCATTGCTGATCACAAACGCTTTTCCATCAGTAGCCGTATCGTTAATCAATAAAGGAAGATTGTTGTAGGTAATATAGCCTGCCTTGGCATTAAAATTAAAATGCTTGCCCAGTGTACCTTTTATACCACCATAATATTCAATCTCTTTGGTGTTCAGTTGCGCTGTAAATGTTTTTAAATATGGATTTACTTCCGACAGGTTACGGTATGTATTCTTTGTTAAACGTCCAACCCATCCTGCCTGAAAAGCAAACTTATTTTCTGCAATAAATGCCTCGGCATACACATTGGGCAACCAGATAAATTTACCGTTATCCCAGGTGGGCGTTATACCTGCATTGATACTTGCACGTGGGGTAGAAAAAACAAGGGAAGGTGAAACCTGGAAGACATTGTTATTGAATTTGATATTGATGGGTGTTACATCTTTTGTTGTGTAAGATGTCATATCTGCTTTTGCTTCCAGCTTAAATGCAAAAATTTCACCAAACTTTTTTTCCACCGGTGCGGTCAATATAAAGGAGGTTTCGGTTAGTTTATTCACATTGGTAAAACTGCTTACCTGTAAACTGGGGTTATAATTGATCCCAAATTCTCCTGTCTTGGTATTGCGGATGCCGATGTTTCCTGAAAAATCCTGGAACTGCTGACGTACATCTTTTTTGCTGTACTTATATAGCGCGGTATCAAAGCCATACAGAAAATTTTCATGCATCTTTATATGCACGCCTGCATATACTTCATTGGCTGGTAAGAATAAACTACCTGCTGCTTTCAGGTTCAGTCTTGAATAATCCTGGTAAAGCAATTTTCCTTTGGAAGAAATATAGTCAGCATACACATTGGCTAAAAACTTTTTACCATCACCAAAACTAAAGCCTGCACTTACATAAGGTGTGGCCAGGTTGCCATAACCGGCTTTAACATAATTTCTTAAACCCAGGTACAGATTGGTATCCTGCTGCAAAGCCAGTGCTGATAAAGGTATAGGCTGGTAAGCATAAAACAGATTTTGCGCCGGAATGCTATAGGTTAAGTTGGGTGCCGTAGTATCAGCATTTAAATGTGTTGCCGAAAAATTTATTTTAACGGCATTGCGCAACACCGGTTTGTAAGCTGAGTTGATATCAACCGTAGAAGTTTTTTTAAGCGTGTCTTTTTGAGCCGAAGTCGCAATGGGCAATAAGCAATTGGCAATGAGCAAAAAGCCAACAGCAATATTGCTTTTCCTGTTTTTGAATATTGAGAATTGAATATTGATCATTGAATATTTTTTATTTTGTTTTTGCATGGTCGTTTTATTTTTCGTTCCGAACGTATATACCAGAAGGCGAAATCCTAAAGAACACGCCACAGGCATGTTCCTACTCACCTCCCACTTTACTTACTGATTTCTCTTCCGCTATTGCTTTATCTAATTTTTGTTGTGCTTCGCTTTTCAATTCAGGTATCACCGAATTTTTTGCCACACTTTCATAGGTAGCTTTTGCATTGAAATAATCTTTCTGCTGCATAAAAATATCGCCCAGCAAAATATAACTTTTGGTTACCCAGTTATCGTAACTGCCGGTTTCTTTGATTACTGCCAGTGCCGATCTTTCGGCTGCTGTAAGGTTATTCATGGTAAACTGGCAATGGGCAATTTCATAACGTGCCTCGGCGCCCCAGGCTGCTTTATTAATGGCTGCAGCTGATTTAAATGAAGTGATTGCTGCGCCACAATCATTGTTAACCTGCTGCGATTTCCCCAGCACCAGGAAAGCAATGGATCTATCATCGGTACTGATCCCCTTTTTTGCCAGGAGAGTTTTTGCTGCATCATTTGCCTGCGCATAATCTTTTAACTGGTAGTAGGAACGTACCAATCCACGTAGTGCTTCCAGCAGGTTATCCTGGTTAACAGCACCGCTGGTCAAGGATTCGAAGTATTTTTTTGCTTTGCTGTAATCCTTCAATTCAAAATAACTGATACGGGCAGCTTCCAGCGTAGCTTTTTCAAAGAAACGGTTAATGCCTTTGCTGTTTACATAATCGTAACCAACCAGTGCATTCTGAAAATCCTTAGCGGCATTATAACATTCGCTGCTGAAATAATTGGCTTCTAAAATATAGGCTCCTTCAGGAAACCGGGATATGTAGTTTTTAAAACCTGCAATGGCTGCATTGCAATCGTTGGCATTGTATTTTAATGCGGCCGAAGTGTAGGTAAGCGAATCAGCTTCAGTAACTGAAACATTTTTACCGCTGCGGCGCATCATTTCTATGTATTCATTGGGCCTTCCAGTCTCTACATAAATATTTTTCATGATATCGGTTGCCTGGTCTGCTTCGGAGGATTGCGGATATTTTGCAACCAAGGCCTGGTAATTTACCAATGCATCATCATACTTATCGGTGTTATAATAAACTAATCCCAATTTTAAATAGGCCCTTGGTTTCAATCCGCCCGCTTCAGTATCGTTCAATACATTGGTAAGATATGGGACCGCCGACATGAATTTTTCATCGGCAATATAAGTTTGTGCGATCTCCATATTTACATCAGGCACCAGGTTACTTTTTGGATATTGTCTCAACACGTTGTTCAATGTGCTGATCTTATTGGCAGAACTTTTCACCCCGGCAATCATGGCTTTTTGAAACATGGCATAATCACTTTGAGGCAGCGCATTGTTGATCACATTATCATACATGGTATTGGCCTTTGCAAAATCAGAAGCCATAAAATAACAATCGGCACTGCGTACATAAGCATCCTGCTCCATGGCAGGCGATGTTACCGCAACTGTTTTTGTGATCTGTTCAAAATAACCAAGCGCTTTGTTGTAATTTTCTTTTTGTAACCAACTATAACCCAGGTCATAATTGGCAGTATTTCTGTTGGCTTCGCCCTGCGCAGGTACATTGGCCAGCAAGTAAAAGCTCAAATATTTAATAGCATTGTCATATTCTTTGTTACGGTAAGCAATTTCTCCTTTCCAGAAATTGGCATAAGGTGTTACGGATGAACCCGGCAGGGCCAACACTTTTGTAAGCAGATCATCAGCCCTTTTTAACTGCTGATCGTTGATCAGTTCCACCGCACGGCCATACAATATGCGTGGATACACTTTTTGCATGGAAGCTGTCGGTTTTTCAAAGGATTCATACAATTGAAGGGCATCTGCAAAATTGTTTGTATTAGCCATCAGGCTTACCAGGATCTCCTTCGCTTCAGTATCATATTCACTATTGGGATAATCATTCAGGTATTTCTTCATTTCACTTAATGCAATATCCTGGTAACCCAGTTCGTAAGAAAGTTTTGCATAATTAAACCGGGAGATCTGCTGTTGTAATTTGTTGGAACTGTTGTAAGCACTGTATTGAAAAGCTGTACGGGCATTGGCTTTCTGGTTGGTACGCAGGTAACAATCGCCCAGCAGGTACATGCTGTTTTGTCCCATGGAGTCTTTTTCAGTGCTCAGTTGTTTAAACCCTTCAATGGCCTTATCCAGTTTATTGGCATCATAATAACAGTAGCTCAGTTCATACATAATTTCTTTACTCACTTTATCGCTGCTGTTTACATAAGATTCTAAAAGCGGTAATGCTTTGGCATAATTTTTCTTTTCAAAATACAATTGGCCGATCAGCAGGTTCATTTCTTTTTGATAAAATAAAGTGCCTGCCCTGCCCAATACACTTTCGCCATAACGCAATGCTTCATCCTTTTTTCCCTGGAAATAATAGATCTCGGCTATATAATAGGGTACTACGCCTTTGTATGCTTCCTGCGTTTCTACCATTTTAAAAGCTTTAACCGCTTCAGTATAATTGCGCTCGTTGTAGTTGATGAAACCGTAATAATAATTTGCCGGGATAAAATATTTATTTTCCGGCATCTGGTGTATCTCATCAAACAATGGTTTGGCTTCGGAAAATTGTTTGAGGTTAAAATAAGCATAGGCTTTTTCAAATTTTACATCGGCAATTTCATCATTACTCAAATTCTCAAGTCCTGCCCTTTCGTAATAAGTAATGGCATTATTGAAATCTTCTTTAAGAAAATAATACTTTGCCAGGTGATAGCTTAGCAGCTGCCGGCGGGGCTCATTGCTTACCACACTAATATAATGGCGGGCTTCCCGCTCAGCGATCGGTTGTTGCAATTTTAACTCACAAACGATGTAATAATAATTAACATCATCGTTCAGGTAAGTATGATCGCTGGCTGTATTATCCGGATTTGCAGCCTTCAGCTCAGCAAATAAAGGATATGCCAGTGCAAATTGCTCTCTTACAAAAAGCTCTTTGGCGTCTTTATATTTTTTTTCGGGATCGGTAACGGCATGTGTGGGTTGTGCAAAAGCTGGGAAGGATATCAATGCTGCAAAAAGCAACAGGGCAATTTTTTGTTTTATCATGGTGGTAGATTCGTGCATTTATACTGGTTGCAAAATTACTTGATTACCTATGCAGTTACAAACATCATTCCAAATGATTGTTAATAAGTGGATAATTGATGTAAACAAAACGAATGTATTTTTACATTGCTGTTAATAAAATGATAAATAAACTTTGATGCATATTTTTATTGACAGTTAATTAAAAAATCTAACCTCCTTAAAAAAATGAAAAAATTATTATCAACCAAATATTCGGCAGGTGCCTTTAGTGCGGCCATGCTCATCTTACGTCTTGGTGTAGGTATGCTGATGATGATGCATGGATACAACAAACTGATACAATTTGGTGAATTACAGCATAAGTTTATGAACTTTATGGGCATGGGCAGCACCATGTCGCTGGCATTGGTTGTTTTTGCTGAATTTTTTTGTTCCTTGTTTTTAATACTGGGTTTATTTACAAGGCTTGCTGCCATTCCGTTGATCATTGCAACCTGTGTTATGGTCTTTAAATCACATAATGGTGATGTATTTGGCGATGGCGAGACTGCGGCTTTGTATCTCACTGCGTACCTGGTGTTGTTATTTGTTGGTCCGGGCAGGGTAAGTGTGGATAGTATGATTGGGAAATAATTCCTTCTAAAACGCTGGATATGAAAAAAGCAGATGTACTTCAATTAACAATAGTACTTATTGGTATTGTGTTTGGGTTTGTTGCTGTACAATATTTACTATCGTCGCTTTATGGAGTTTTTATAATGCTTTTTTCAGACGGCATGGGCTCAGATGGCTATTTCCCTGGTGCCATAAGTATTTTTGCGCTTGTAGGATTACAAGCACTTTGCTGCTGGCTATTGATCACAAAATCGGGTAAATTAGCTGCATGGTTTTATCGAAACTCAGAACTTGGTAACGGGTTTAAAATAGTAAGTAAACCAAATGAGTTGCTACATGTTCTTCTTGTTGCTATTGGTATTTACCTGTTACTTTCAAATCTTACACCCCTACTCACAACCGTTTTTGATTTCTTTAAAGAACGTGGTTCACGTGGCATACCTGACCTGAATGAAGATCAAAGACCAGTGCAATGGGCAAGATTGATACTAAATCTTGTATTGCCATTTATTTTATTAATGTTTGCAAAGCCAATAGCAGATTATTTTGCAAAAAATATCAGTGAAGAACCTGTAAGCATTGAAGAGTCATTTGATGGAAATGAGATATCAGAAACAAACAAAGATTAATGTTCATCACCGAAACACAAATACGCATCCATTATGCACTCACCGACCAGATGGGTGTGGTGTATTATGGCCACTATGCACAGTTTTATGAAATTGGCCGTACCGAAGCCATCAGGCAGATCGGTTATACCTATAAAGAAATAGAAGCACTGGGTATCATCATGCCCGTAGTTGAAATTCACAGCCGGTTTTTACGCCCTGCAAAATATGATGACCTGATCACCGTAAAAACCACGCTCAGGGAAATGCCCACACATTTTAAAATTGTTTTTCATGCCGAAATTTTTAATGAGCAGGATGAATTGCTGAATACCGGCGAGGTTTCTTTGTTTTTTGTTGATGCAAAAACGATGAAGCGCTGCGATATGCCGGAGGTGTTGAGGGAGAAACTTGCCGGATACTTTGTTAATGGATAATTTAAAAATGCCTGCCTGTCGGCAGACAGGGATAATTGATAATTCTTCAAATACATTGCAACCTGCTGAAATTTCTGAAAGCCGACATTTTAAAATTATTCATTACTTAAGCCCTGTTATTATCAGTCCTCCAGTTCTTTATTGCCATCTTGATTTGTTTTGAGTTTAAATTCTCATCAACCGCCTGTTTTGCCAGGTTAACAAATTCATCATCACCTGCAAAACGCAAAGCAATGATTTGCCCCATGCGTAAACGGCTGTCTAATGCCTTACCGGTTGCAATAAAATGCCTCAGGTTTTCTTCTGCCCGTATAGCTCTGTCCTGCGCCTTTAATGCAAATGAACGGGCAAAGAACCATACCAGCGTTAATACCAAACTCATCAGGCAAATAAGCGATGCACTGTAAAGTCCCCCGCCATTTTTAGAACAACTACTGCAGTTTTCAAATAAATTAATGCAGCTACCCACTATTAATGCAACCAATGCGGTGGAAGTAACAAAATGATATAGGGGAACATAACGTGAATGGTTTTTAAAATTCTGCTCTGCCATATAAAATAGTTTTGGTAAAGGTTTGAAAAGTTAAGTTACTTTAAAATATCCAGCAGTTTCCACATTTTTTCACGTACAGCTCCTGGGTTGCCATTATAATTATTGATAATAAAAGAGAAAGTATATTCAGTTCCTGACTTTGATATTACATAACCGGTATAACTTCTTACACCGCCTATATAACCCGACTTCATTTTTATGCCGTTCTGCTCAGGCAGTGCATTGTAAAAAGACGGATACCAGCTTTGCTTTTTTGCATATTGCATTACAGTTACCAGGGCATTGGTTGTAACCCGGTTTGCAGGAGATAGCCCGCTGCCGTCAATAATATTTAATGCGGATTTTTCTATTCCATTTTTGCTCCAGAAATTTTTGATGATCGCAATTGATGAATCATACATATAATCTGTGTTCATAAAAGGATAATGTTTCCTGGATATTGCTTTTAAGAAAGCTTCTCCATATAAATTTATACTCTTTTGCAAAAACCAATAGTTAATACTATCAAGTGGGGGAGACATTAAAGAATCAATAAAAGCGGTAGCCTTATACACTGATTTATTTGAGAGTACATGCTCGGTATAAGCATAACTTTCAGGTCGGATAGAAACTCCGGTTTTTCTTAAATATTCAACAAAGTCATCTTTAAATATTTTAGAAGGGTTTACCATACTTCCGCTTATTTTAAAGCTACCTTTTTGTAATTGAATTGTTCCTTTTGTAAGTATAAGATTTGAAAATGGTGATGAATAAATAATAGAATTATCGCCACTCCCCTTTGCACCGGTAGTTATACTATTCCGCAAATTAATGTCAGCCATCTTGGGGCTGGTTGATACTACAGTTGTCGGCCAACCTTCCTTTTCACCTGGCTGTAAGTAAAGGTCGTACTGGTTTTCATGCCAGTTAAATCCAAAACAAGGTGCTCCGTAATAATTACCTATATCCTGCCAGATCCATCCTTCAGGCATTGGCAACAATCCATAATACAGGTCATCCACATACAGGTTTCTTTCAAAACGGATCAATTTGTTCTTTTGCAGGATGGCAGCAATTTTAGAAAAAATAATCGTGTCAATTGTATTTTTCCATCGCCAACTGCCAAGAGTAGGATCTCCACGGCCAATAATAAATAAAGAGCCTGCATCAAAATTATTATCCCCCTGCGGATCAGTGCCTATATATGTTTTATAGCGAAAATCTTTACCCAACATTTCAAATGCACTTGCACTTGTAACCACTTTTAAACAACTGGCCGGAGCCAAACCCAGCTGCGAGTTTTTATCAAATATAACTTTGCCGGTTTTTGTATCCACCACATACAGGCTAAAAATGGCATGCTTCAACTGAGTATCTGCTTCTAATTTTTTACCGCATCTGCCAGTTTTACTTCAATCTTTTGCGAAAAAACAAAACCCGAAATAAAACATAAGACCGCTACTGCAAATAATTTCATCGTCAAATAATTTTATTTATCAAAACTAAAAGATTTAAATTTGGTATATGAAAAATATTGTGGATGACCCGGCTGTTAAATATAATTATGTTTCTCAGGAAGTATATCTGGAAACAGAACGGGAAGCTTTGGAAAAACATGAATACTACCAGGGCGAAATTTTTGCAATGAGCGGAGCATCTGCAAGGCATAACAGGATATTTACAAATTTATTTATTGATATTGGTATTAAATTAAAAGGAAAAGGTTGTCTTCCCTATGGCAGCGATTTAAGAATACATATACCTAAAAATACACTTTACACTTATCCTGACATTTCTATTATCTGTGGAGAAATGGAATTTACCGATGATAAATTAGATACTGTTACCAATCCTTCTGTTATTATAGAATTACTGTCTAACTCAACCCGCAACTACGACAAAGGAGAAAAATTCACTTTGTACAGAGATATAACTTCTCTGCAGGAATATATTTTAATTGATACAGAAAAGATACATGTTGAAAAACATATCCGAAATGCTGATAACAGCTGGCAGCTTACCGACTTCAAATCCATAGAAAATTCCTTCACAATCTCAACCATTCAGCTCAGTTTTTTGTTAGAAGATATTTATGAGGGCATATCTTTTGAATAAACTGAATCTGTACATTTTAAATACCCTACACTCTTATACATGACACAGGCTTCCATCATCACCATTGGCGACGAACTTTTAATAGGACAGGTAATAGACACCAACAGTGCCTGGATGGCGCAGGAACTGAACAAATCAGGCATTCGGGTGGTACGTCGTGTTGCTGTTGGTGATGTGTGGGATGAAATATGGACCGCATTGGATGAAGAACAGAAATATGCCGATATTATTTTAATAACCGGCGGACTTGGTCCAACAGCCGATGATATTACGAAACCGTTGCTCTGTAAATATTTTGGCGGTACATTAATTGTTGATGAAGGAGCCAAACAAAATGTGCTCGACATCTTTACCAGACTTAACCGACCCATTATTGACCGCAATTTAAAACAGGCAGAAGTACCGGATGTTTGTACCGTGCTGCAAAATAAAAGAGGGACTGCACCAGGCATGCTTTTCAATAAGCCTCACCCATCCTCTCTTTCAGGAGAGGGGAAGGTATTTGTTAGCCTGCCTGGTGTACCACACGAAATGAAAGGGTTGATGACGGATGACGTGATACCTGCGCTGGTAAAGCAATTTAAATTTCCGGCCATCATACACAAAACATTATTAACTGCCGGTGTTGGCGAAAGTTTTTTGGCGGAACTGATAAAAGATTTTGAAGAAACATTGCCTGCTCATATAAAACTGGCCTACCTGCCCAATTACGGTATGGTGCGGTTACGCTTAACAGCCACAGGTTTTAATGCGGCTGAAACTGAAACAGCAATCAGCCTGTTATTTGAAAACCTCAAATCACTTGTTGCCGATTACCTGGTAACAGATAAAGACGAACCCATGGAAAATGTGGTTGGCAAATTGCTGCTGGCATCAGGCAAAACCATGTGTACTGCCGAAAGTTGTACCGGTGGTTATATTGCACACCTGCTTACCTCTATTGTTGGCTCATCAAAATTTTATAATGGCAGCGTGGTAAGTTACTCTTACGAGGCCAAGAAAGATTTGCTACAGGTTGATAAAAATATACTACTAACCAAAGGCGCTGTAAGTGAAGAAGTGGTGCTGCAAATGGCCCATGGTGCATTAAAACATCTTAAGTCTGATTATGTAATTGCCGTATCGGGTATTATGGGGCCCGATGGCGGCACCACCGATAAACCTGCCGGTACTGTTTGGATAGCGGTAGGTAATAAAGAAAACCTGCAGGCTCAAAAACTCTATTTTCGCTTCGACAGGACCAGGAATATTCAGTTAACTGCTACCAATGCATTGAATTTGCTGCGAAAATTCATATTATCCGCTTAGCGGCCTGGCCACTATAAAAAGAGCAGGTATTGCCGCCGGCTTTTCTTAGCGGCCTTACAACTACTTAAATCGGAAATAATTACCTTTGAGTACGATTGCAAACAAATTTCAAACAAGTATATGAGTTTAGTTGATTTAGTAATGCCAAAGCTGGGAGAAAGTATCATGGAAGCCACCATTTTAAAATGGCATAAAAAACCGGGTGATTCCATTAAGCAGGACGAAACTGTTTTGGATATTGCTACCGATAAAGTAGATAGCGAAGTACCCTCAACAGCAGAAGGCGTAATGGAAGAAGTTTTATTTAAAGAGAATGATGTGGTGCCCATTGGTACCGTGATTGCCAAAATAAGGGTGGGTGCCAATGCAGCTGTCTCAAACACCCAGCCTGCACCTGTACAAAAACAGGAAGAATATGAAGAAGCAAAAGTGGTAGAAGAAATTCCATACCAGCCAATAGGCAATACGCAACAGGCAACAGGCAATAATGAAAACAAAATCAGGTTCTACTCTCCGCTTGTATTGAACATTGCCCAGCAGGAAGGTATTGGAATGGCTGAGCTTGAAAATATCCCAGGCACTGGCCAGGATGGAAGAGTAAGCAAGAAAGATATTTTAGCATATGTAGCTGACAAAGCCACAAGCCATAAGCCACAAGGGACAAGCCAGCAGGTGCAGGAAGTTTCTGTTATAGCAACCTCCAACGAACAACGAACAACAAACAACGAACAACCTGTATACCAACCACCAACTGTATACACCGGCAACGTAGAAGTAATTGAAATGGACCGCATGCGTAAACTAATTGCCAAACACATGACAGACAGCAAGCACACATCGGCCCATGTTACCAGCTTTGCCGAATGTGATGTTACCGGTTTGGTAATGTGGCGGGAAAAAGTAAAAAAAGATTTTGAAAAAAGAGAAGGCGAAAAGATCACGTACACGCCGCTGTTTATTGAAGCCATTGTAAAGAGCATAAAAAAATACCCGATGCTGAGCAGCAGTGTTGATGGGGATAAAATAATTATTAAAAAAGACCTCAACATTGGTATGGCCACAGCCCTGCCAAGCGGCAACTTAATTGTGCCGGTAATAAAAAATGCAGACCAGCTTAATTTAACCGGCCTTACCAAACAGGTGAACGGCCTGGCCAATGCAGCCCGTACAGGTAAACTGAAACCAGATGATACCACGGGTGGTACTTTCACTTTAACCAACGTAGGAACTTTCGGCAGCATTATGGGTACACCCATCATCAACCAGCCGCAGGTGGCTATTATGGCTGTGGGCGCCATTAAAAAACGCCCCATGGTTATAGAAACCCCGCAGGGCGACAGCATTGCCATTCGCCACATGATGTACATCTCTCTTAGTTACGACCACCGCATTATTGATGGTGCGCTTGGCTCTACTTTCTTAAATGCAGTGAGTAAGGAGCTGGAGAATTTTGATGTGAACAGAACTATTTAGGGAAATAGGAATGTGTAATCAGGAATTGAGATTTAGAATACCTGCTTTATATTTTCATGGGAGCATCGTTGCGAATTTGTTCTGTTCTTTTTTTATTTGTGAAAATGAAAGAAGAATCAATCCTTCATCAGCATACCATCAGGGAGCTTTAATTAAAGCGTAGATAAATTTTGTAAGCCTCAACATTGATAATAATTTCCTGGAGGGGGAAATCCGTTTTAATCAGCACCAGTTTGCGTTCCCGAAAAACCGGAACGGGCTATCTGCCTTTCCACCACCTCAAGCACTTTCTCAAAATCCGGCTCACACCAAATCACTTCTTCATCTTTTTTAAACCAGGTCATTTGTCGCTTGGCATATTGGCGTGTGTTTATTTTTATTATTTCTACCGCATCTTCCAGCAAAAGATCGCCGGCGTAGTAACCAAATAACTCCCGGTAGCCTACGGTTTGCAGTGCATTTAATTTTTTAAAAGGGAGCAGTTTTTTTACTTCATCCGCCAGGCCTGCTTTCATCATAGCATCTACCCTGCTGTTTATATTTTTATGCAATTGCTCTTTGGGTATTTCCAGGCCTATTTTAATGATATTAAAATCACGTGGCTTTTTTTGCTGGGTACGAAATTCGATGATAGATTTTCCTGTAGAGAGTTTTACTTCCAGTGCCCTTAGCAACCGGTGTGGGTTTTTTATTTCGCCCTGTGCATAATACAGCGGGTCATTTTTCTCCACTTCGTTTTGCAGCCATTCCAGTCCCTCCCACTCAAACTCAGCATTTATTTTTTTGCGTATTTTTTCATCCACAACCGGTACTTCATCAATGCCCTGGCAAAATGTTTTTACATACAGGCCGGTGCCACCAACTACTACTGCCACATCATGCTCCTTAAAAATATCTGTTGCTTTGTTCAGTGCATATTGTTCGTACATGCCGGTATTCATGTCATCCTGTATGGAGTGTGAACTTATGAAATGGTGTTTTACCTGCGCCAGTTCATCTGCCGAAGGTTTGGCAACGCCAATATTCAGTTCTTTAAAACACTGGCGGCTATCGGCCGATATAATTTCTGTTTTAAAATGAAGCGCTGTTTGTACAGCCAGGGAAGTTTTGCCAACTGCAGTTGGGCCAACGATAACGATGCAGGTTTTGTTCATAAGAGCGATTGAGTTTGTAGAGAACTCTTTTTATTAGTTCGGAGTCGGGAGTCAGGAGTCGGGAGTGTGCTTACTGATGACTAAATACTCACGACTTACGAGATACTAAAATCCATCATTTGCCTCATCTGCTGAAGATTCTTCTTCACCTTCTGCCTCCAGGCTTTCTCCATCTTCATCCTGTTCGCTAAATCCATCTGCTAAAGCATCAGGGCGCAGATCATATTTTTCTTCCATTTCAGCAAGACGGCTGTCAACCAAACCCTTGGTACCGTATTGCGAAGGTGCAATACCTTCGGTGCGTATACAACAGGGATAAACCAGTTTACTGTTTTCTGTTTTATCAACGGTTATCAGTTCTACCATAAAATGCCAGAACTTATTAAAGTCGTATTCGTAGATAAATTTCTGGTTGGGATTGGTGATCTCGGAGCCAATAAGCGTATCGGCCATAATAAATGGCTCGGCCTTGTAATCCTTATCATATTTCTCCAGTGAAATTTCCCTGCCACGCAACCAGTTATCGTTACTGCGGTAAAAAGTTGCCTTGTGCATGGAGTCAAACTCGAAGCTTTTTAAAATAGCACTGTGCAGATCTAAAAAACTCTGGGTATGCTTTATTGCAACATCCCTGTACACACTGTCATCATCTTCCCAATAAATTCTGAAACGTAAGATAGCCATGGAGTAAAATTAAGAATTAAAACTTAAAAAACGGTTACGCTTAAAGTCATTTGTCATTAAGTAATTGGAATAACCCCTCTATTTATAATTCGCTTTAAATAATCTTACAGCAAAATGACTAATGACTTATTGACTAATGACCACTGACTAAAGACTAATGACTATTGACTTTGCCTATTGCCCATTGACTATTGACTATTGACTACTGACTACTGACCAATCCCCAATTCCCTTGCTTTATCTAACATAAATGCATGGGCCGCTTCAAACTCGTTAGGAATAATACCATCCAGGATGGCTTCCCGTATGGCATTTTTTAAATCCCCTACCGGGCGGGATGGTGGCAGGTTAAATGTTTCCATGATCATTTCGCCGGTTATCGGAGGTTGCCAGTTGCGGAGGTGGTCCTTTTCTTCTACCTCGGCACAACGTTTTTTCACCAGTTCAAAGTTTTCTAAAAACCGTTTAACCTTTGTTTTGTTCTTAGAAGTGATGTCGGCTGCACACAAGGTCATCAGGGCATCAAAATCTTCCCCTGCATCAAAGAGCAAACGGCGTATGGCGCTGTCGGTTATATTTTCTTTGGTAACACTAATGGGGCGCAAATGCAGTTCCACCAGCTTCCGTACAAATTTCATTTTTTCATTTTGCGGCAGCTTCAGTTGCGTGAAAATTTTGGGCACCATCCTGCCACCCACCACTTCATGTCCATGAAAGGTCCAGCCATGGCCTTCTTCAAACCGCTTTGTAGCAGGCTTGGCAATATCGTGTAAAACCGCGGCCCACCGTAACCATAGGTCATCTGTATTTTGTGCAATATTATCTACCACCTGTATAGTATGGTAAAAATTATCCTTGTGTCCGTGCCCGTCAATATACTCGGCACCGGCCAGGTCAACCATTTGAGGAAAGATAATCTTAAGCAGGCCGCTTTTGTACAGCAGCTCAAAACCGATTGAAGGTTTACTGCTCATCAATATCTTATTCAGTTCATCGGCTATCCTTTCGCCGCTTACAATTTTAATACGGGCAGCATTTTCAATAATGGCTGCAAAGGTATCCGGGTGTATGGTAAAATGTAATTGCGATGCAAAGCGGATGGCTCTCATCATACGCAGCGGATCATCACTGAAAGTTTGTGCCGGGGCCAGCGGTGTTTGAATATTCTTTAAGGCAAGATCGTTTATGCCATTAAACGGATCAACCAGTTCACCATAATTTTCTTTATTTAAACTGATGGCCATGGCATTAATGGTAAAGTCGCGGCGGTTCTGGTCATCTTCAATGGTTCCGTTTTCAACTGCCGGTTTCCGGCTGTTAAAATCATAGCTTTCTTTACGGGCACCTACAAATTCTATTTCAATAGACCCATCCCAACTAATATCCAAGGGGGAGTGAATTGGATCAAGATTATTAGGCAATTGCTTGTTTTCAATTGCCAATTGCCTATTGCCTATTTTTATCTGTGCTGTACCAAAATTCTTAAAGAAATGAACCTCGGGTTTGGGGCTGAATTTTTCTGCAACCTTTGCAGCCAGTTCAATACCATCTCCCACACAAACAATATCCATGTCCTTGGTATTTCTTCCCAATATTTTATCCCGCACAAAACCGCCAATCAGGTAACAGGGCAAGCCAATTTCCTGTGCCGAAAGGGCAATTTTTTCCAGTATTTCCAGTTCCTTATCGTTACAATCAATATACATGCGCTGCAAATTTAGTGATTAGCCATTAGCTATTAGCAGTTTGCAATTAGTAAAGCACTTAAGCTAATAGCTAAAGGCTAACCGCTAATAGCTTTCTTGGCATTAATATTGACCTTATATAGGCTCACACAAAAAACAATTAATTTACCGTGTGCTTTGACATTTTGACCATATATTGTGAAAATTATGAACGACAAGTTTTATTTGCAGGGCGGAGAAGATGAGATGGAGTTTATGCCCATCATTCCCTTGAACGAAGAAGATGATGCAAGTGCTGATGATCAACCTATTCCGGATGTTATTCCACTTTTAGCTTTAAGAAATACAGTGCTTTTTCCTGGTGTTGTAATTCCCATAACTGTTGGCCGGGATAAGAGTATAAAGGCGGTAACTGATGCTTATAAGGCTGACAAATTGATAGGTGTTGTTGCGCAAAAAGACAGTACCGTTGAAGAGCCCACTGTAAGCGACCTGGAAGATATTGGTACCGTGGCAAAAATTGCCAAGCTGATCAAAATGCCCGATGGCGGAACAACCATCATCATACAAGGCCGTAAGCGTTGCAAAATTGAAGAGATCACCAGCGACGATCCGTATTTTAAGGCAAAGATCACTGTGTTAACCGATGAAGCTTTAAAAGACGACGCAGATTTTGACGCCATGATCGGAAGCATTAAAGACCTGGCCGGACAGATCATCAATTTATCTCCCAACCTGCCCAGCGAAGCAGCAATCATTTTAAAGAATATTGAGAATCCTTCGTTCCTCATTCACTTTGTAAGCAGCAACCTTAATAGTGATATCAAGGAAAAGCAACGACTGCTGGAGATCAGCAGCATTAAAGCCCGTGCCGAACTGCTGATGAACCTGATGCAGACCGAACTGCAATACACCGAACTGAAGAATAAGGTTACCAATAAAACCAGGGCCGAACTGGATAAGCAGCAGCGTGAATATTTTCTGCAACAGCAAATGAAAGCCATTAAGGACGAACTGGGTGGTGATAATGTAGCTGAGGTAAAAGACATGCTAAAGAAGGCCGAGAACAAAAAATGGCCCGCAGCAGCTAAGGAGATGTTTACCAAAGGGGCCGAGAAACTTGAGCGTATGCATCCATCCACGCCCGATTACTCGGTTGTGTACAATCACCTGGATTTGATGCTTGACCTGCCCTGGGATGAATATACGGAAGACTCATACGACCTGAAAAAGGCTAAGAAGATACTGGACCTGGATCATTATGGCATGCAGAAAATAAAGGAGCGTATTTTAGAATACCTGGCCGTTTTAAAGCTGAAGGGAGATATGAAATCGCCCATACTTTGTTTCCTGGGCCCTCCGGGTATTGGTAAAACAAGTTTGGGAAAAAGTATTGCGGCAGCTATACAAAGAAAGTATGTACGGGTGAGCCTGGGAGGACTTCATGATGAGAGCGAGATACGGGGTCATCGTAAAACTTATATCGGCGCCATGCCCGGCCGCATCTTACAATCTATACGCAAGGTAAAGTCAAGCAACCCGGTCATGATCCTGGATGAGATCGACAAAGTAGGTGCCGACCACCGCGGCGATCCATCATCAGCTTTGCTGGAAGTTTTAGACCCGGAACAGAATAATACCTTTTACGATAACTACCTGGAGTTGGAATATGACCTGAGTAAAGTATTGTTCATAGCCACTGCAAACAACTTAAGTAATATACCAGCACCTTTACGTGATAGATTGGAAATCATAGATTTAAGTGGTTATGCTGTAGAGGAAAAAATTGAAATTGCAAAACGTCATTTAATGCCCAAACAAAAAGAAATGCACGGGCTAAAAGACATTAGTTTTAAATTAAGCGATACTGTTCTTGAGAAAATGATACAGGATTATACCCGGGAAAGTGGCGTACGGGAACTGGACAGGCAGCTTGCCAGCATCATGCGTTACCAGGCTAAAGAACTGGTGATCAAAGGCAAATTAAAAGCCACCATCACCAACCATGATGTTGAGAAGATTTTGGGCAAGCCCAGGTACAGTAACGACCTGTACAAGATCGCCAATATGCCTGGTGTGGCCGTTGGTTTGGCCTGGACCTATGTTGGTGGTGATATTTTATTTATTGAAACCCAACTGAGCGATGGTAAAGGTGAATTGAAGCTAACCGGTAACCTGGGTAATGTGATGAAGGAAAGTGCCAGCACTGCCCTCACCTACCTGGAAGCCAATTGTAAAAAAGTAGATATTGCCCCGGAGTTATTTCATAAAAAAGATACGCATATACACGTGCCCGAAGGTGCCACGCCCAAAGATGGCCCAAGTGCGGGCATTACGATGCTGAGTGCATTGGCCAGTGCCTTCACCGGTCGCAAAATAAAACCTTACCTGGCCATGACCGGGGAGATCACTTTACGTGGACAGGTGTTGCCTGTTGGAGGTATCAAAGAAAAAGTGCTGGCAGCACGTCGTGCCGGTCTAAAAGAAATCATCATGTGCTGGCAAAACGAAAAAGATGTGGAAGAAATAAACCCGCAATATATTAAAGGCATTAAATTTCATTATGTAAAGACGATGCAGCAGGTGCTCGATCTGGCTTTAACATAAAATTTATAAAAACCACACAACCATTCGTATTGTTTACCCGTATATAAGACAGTTTAAGCTATCAACAGGTTTCATGTTGGTTGTTTTAAGGGTTAAAGAAATTCCCTCCTGTTCTCAGGAGGGAATTTTTATGTGTCAGGCCTCTACCAATACGCTTAATTCCGGTCATGGCTTAACTGGTAAATACAACTTTAAAGTTTAATATTACTTGCAGTGGCCAGACACATTTACCTGTGCCTCTCCATCCAATCCACTTCCTTCTTTGTAGTAAATGCCTGCACAATGGCAATTAAGAAAAGCATTGCCACATTGCCAGCCAGGTAGGTAAGACCAAGACCATAGTAACCTGTTATGTCTGTATTGAATTTTGTAAAGAACGAGATCATATCAAAAACCAAAACCGCGAGGCTTATTAAAAACCCTGCAACAAATATAATTTGAGATATAATTTTTACTGCAGGGGCAGGATGTTTTTTGGTTCTTTTAAAAAAGATAAAATAAACCGACATAAAAATGGCTGGTGCCAGCGTAACTACCCCCAAGCCAAAAGTAATATCGGCAACCGTAGAAGAAACCAGTTTGGAGATTCCGTAAAAGGCGGCAATAACCAAACCCAGCAGCACGGGCACACAAAGAAAAAGCAAAAATATAAGTGCGTAGAGTTTGGAGTATTTAATAAACCGGTCTTCCATCTTGTTCTATTGTGCTACTGTAAATAACAGTTTTAAAAATGATAAGTTTAAAAATAACTCAGCTTTGTTTTTGGGTTTAACGTCAATAATGTTTCATACATCAGCCTGATGGTATTTTCTATATCAGATTTATGCAGCATCTCCACCGTTGTATGCATATAACGTAAAGGAATTGAAATCAAAGCCGAGGGGCAGCCATCATTGGCATAAGCAAAAGAATCGGTATCGGTACCGGTGCTTCTGCTTACGGTATTAAACTGCACATCGATCTTATTTTTTACTGCTGTAGCTTTTATAATATCCAGCAGTTTATTATGTACAGCGGGGCCATAAGTAAGCGAGGGGCCTTTACCACAACTGCATTCGCCCTGTATCATTTTATTGATCATCGGCGTAGTGGTATCATGTGTAACATCAGTAATGATGGCAATATCCGGTTTGATCCGGCGGGCAATCATTTCTGCACCACGTAAACCAATTTCTTCCTGCACCGCGTTCACCACATATAAACCAAAAGGTAATTTCTTTTTGTGCTCTTTAAGCAAACGGGCCACCTCGGCAATCATAAAGCCACCTACCCTGTTATCAAATGCACGGCCTATCAAATAATCGTAAGCAATTTCTTCATAACCTTCTTCGTAAGTGGCAACAGCACCAATATGTATACCCAGGGCTTCTACTTCTTTTTTGTTGCGGGCCCCGCAATCTAAAAACAGGTTTTCTACTTTTGGCTGGGTCTCTTTATCGGCATTCATCCGGGTATGTATGGCCGGCCAGCCAAATACAGCCTTCACTATTCCTTTTTTACCATGAATGATCACACGCATGGATGGTGCGATCTGGTGATCTACACCGCCATTGCGTTTCAGGTATATTAATCCTTCGGGTGAGATATAATTTACAAACCAGCTTATTTCATCGGCATGGGCTTCTATCACCACCTTAAAAGGTGCATCAGGATTTATTACACCCACAGCCGTACCGTATGGATCGGTAAATGTTGTATCCACATATGGCTTAACATATTCAAGCCATAATTTTTGTCCGCTGCTTTCAAAACCAGTTGGTGATGGGTTGTTGATGTAGTTTTTTAAAAAACTGTAAGAATTACCGGTAAGTATACTTTTTGTTTTTTTTGCTTTTGCCATAAAAATTATTGATTTGCCGCAAAATTACTTAGAAGCAGTCTAAAAACAGTATTTATAAACTATGTCATAGCTTTTTGGCCACGAATACACTAATTAACACGAATAATACAGTACTATTCTTGAAAATTCATGTTATGCCTGCCGACTTATCGTGGCAAAAAATTTAAATGGGTTAAGTTGTAATCCTTAAAGTTATTTAAACACTGGCAATGTATGTAGCAAGTGCCGAAAATAACATCATACCATCTACAAAGAAATAATAAAAAAGATAACTGCGTTTTTTATTAGAATAAAAGTATACGGCCAGCAAAGCAAGTGTTGAAACCTGCAGGGCTATAGATTGCGGCAGCGTGATACCATAATTTCTGAAGAAGAAATTAGAGATAAACAATAAAACAAATATCAGGTAAATGAGGATTCGGAGCATTAATGGCTGAAGGTCGGTTGCCAGGCTGCGCAAGCCTCTTATCTTATCCATTTCTTTATCTCTGTTATCAAAGATTATACAGAGCATCAGCATAAACAGAAACCGGCGGGTGATAATAAAGATATCTGTGCTATTTAAAAGCCCATAATCTTTTTCCAGGGGAATTATTACCGTTACATAGGTCCAGGTAAAAGCCAGTAGAATGGTTTTTAACACCCCGGCTTTACGGGTAAATTTTAAATCAGGAAAAGGCAACAGCGGTACCGCATATATTATGGTTAATACAGCAGCTGTGATCACAAAATGCAAAGGAATGGAAGACTGCAATAAACAATACAGCAAACCAATGGAAGAAATGAACAGCAGCAATAAACCTGTTGCTTCTTTCTTCCACAGGCCTGGTATATTTTTTTTTGAAGTAAAAGAGCATTTACTCAATATCCAGTAAAAATTATAGCTACAGAGTGTTGAAAAGAAAATAAATCCGTAAACAAACAGGTTGAAGTTGAGTTTTAATAACAGGGCTGTCTGGAAAGTAAGCGCCACAGCGCAAACTGCAATAAAAATAGAATGAGATAAGATGAAATGCAGCCACTTCATTAAGGAAGCGTATAAAAAATAAATGGCTTATCTGTTAAAATCACATTGCTTTTATTTTTGGCAAAATCCTTTACATAAATTTCAAATTGCAGGTTATCCTGGTAAGGGCGCTGACTGAAAGGCAAGTCACGGCCACCGAGTACACTAAACAGCCCTACCTCAATATTGGCTTTAAAATTTGATTTACTAACGCTTCTTAGATCCGGAAAATCAATGGAATCTTCTTTATTAGTAAGCATATTTTTTATGTACACTTTTGATATTTCTGTTGGGCTTATATTTCCCAGGTCACCTTCAGCATCTGTTATTTCAAGTACCATAATTGGCTGATCGCTGCTCCGGGTGTATGTGCTTGCTTCCCCAGGATTAAAAGATTTAAAAACAATTTGTGGGGCAGTAGTGTATTTATCCTTTTTACAGGCCGTAAAAAACAAAATAGCTATTGCAAATAGTAAACTGTATCGCATCTTTGTGTTTTAATAGTTCAAATTTAATGATTGCATTTGAAACAAGGCGTTAAAAATATAGACTTCGAAAAAAGCATATTAGCTGCCCGTGATGATAATTTTAACGAATTAGCTGTTGAATTGTTCAATTATCAATACGAACACAACAAGATTTACCGGCAATTTTGCGATACGTTAAAAATAAATGCTGCCGAAGTTGACGATGTAAAAAAGATCCCTTTTCTGCCTGTTTCATTTTTTAAAACACATACCGTAAAAACAACTGAATTTGAAACGGATACTGTATTTGAGAGCAGCGGAACTACACAGGCTATCCCAGCCAGACATTTTGTAAAAGATATTGAACTCTACAGAAAAAGCTTTAATGCCTGCTTTGAAAAATTTTACGGCCATCCACAAAACAAATGCATCCTTGGCCTGTTGCCGTCTTACCTGGAAAGAAAAAATTCTTCGCTGGTGCTGATGGTGGATGAATTGATACAAGCCAGCAACAATCCATTAAGCGGATTTTATTTATACGATCACGAAAAACTGCACAGCACCATACTCCACAACGAATTGCTGAAACTGCCTACATTGCTGATTGGCGTTACCTATGCCCTGCTTGATTTTGCAGAGGCTTACCCCATGCAGTTGCGGCATACCATCGTGATGGAAACCGGCGGCATGAAAGGGAGGCGGGAAGAACTTACCCGAACCGAAGTGCATGCCCAGCTTCAAAAACAACTGGGCGTTAGCCTGGTGCATTCAGAGTATGGCATGACGGAATTGTTATCGCAGGCTTATTCAAAAGGCGATGGAATTTTCCATTGTCCGGGTTGGATGAAAATCGTATTAAGAGATGAAGATGATCCTTTTCATATAAGTACCGGTGCTGATATACAAAACAGGCCGAAAACAGGCCTTATTAATGTTATAGACCTGGCCAATATACACAGTTGCAGTTTTATTGCTACCGATGATGTGGGCAGATTACACGCCAATGGAAGTTTTGAAGTGCGGGGAAGGGTTGACAATAGTGATGTAAGGGGGTGTAGTTTGATGGCCATATAAAATTATCAACATGTTTTTGAAACCGTTGATAAAAAATTATTTAAGGCTGAATTTTTTGAATCAATACCCTTATCTTTGCACTCCAAAAATCAAAAAGGATGAATTGGTAGCTCAGTTGGTAGAGCAATACACTTTTAATGTATGGGCCCTGGGTTCGAGTCCCAGCCAGTTCACAAAAACCCCCGCTTGCGGGGGTTTTTTATTTAGTAAATTTGTTTAGCAGGCTAATCCGGCTAATTTTGTAATAATTAATATTATGAGTGCAGATTTTTTCAAAAACAAAGTAGTTGTTATAACCGGTGGCAGTGATGGCATTGGTAAAGCATTGGTAGATACCTTAATTCCGTTGGGGGCCAAAGTGGCTACCTGTGCCCGTAACCAGGATAAACTATACGACCTGCAGTTACTGCATTCGGGCAAATCGCTGCATACCATGGTGGCCGATGTAAGCAGTTACAACGATTGCAAAAATTTTATTGACAGTACCATTGAGTTTTATGGCGGCATAGATATACTGATCAACAACGCCGGCATTTCTATGAGGGCGCTGGTAAAGGACCTGGATGTGGATGTTATAGAGAAAGTGATGGATATTAATTTTAAAGGAACATTGTATTGCACCAAACTGGCACTCGATTCTATTATAGAACGCAAAGGAAGTATTGTGGGTGTATCATCTATTGCCGGATACCGGGGGTTACCGGGACGCAGCGGCTACTCGGCCAGTAAATATGCAGTAACCGGATTTTTAGAAGCCTTGCGAACCGAAATGATGGATAGCGGGGTAAATGTAATGTGGGTTTGCCCTGGCTTTACTTCATCCAATATCCGCTACCGGGCATTAAATAAAAAAGGCAATTCCCAGGGCCAAAGCCCCATGGATGAAGGAAGGATGATGAGTTCGGAAAAATGTGCCGGACTTATTTTACGAGCCATAGAAAAGAGAAAAAGGACCATAGTACTTACTTTCAAAGGAAAGCAAACTGTTTTATTAAACAGGTTTTTCCCTTCTCTGACAGACAGGCTGGTAAAAAACTTCTTCTTTAAAAATGGAGAACTCATACGTTAATCCGTTGATCCGTTTAAACGTTAATCCGTTTAAACCTTAACTTGTATAACGTATTTACGGATTAACTAATTAACAAATTAACGGATTAACCAAAATAATGCCTGTATTAACCCTTACCTCCGATATTGGCCAGCAGGATTTTCTGATTGGCGCTGTTAAGGGACAATTGTTACAAATAAACCCGGCCTTTTCCTTAATTGATATTACACATAACCTGTCTCCGTTTAATTATCCGCAGTCGGCCTATGTTTGCCGCAATGCCATCAAAAACTTTTCATCGGGCACTTTTCATTTGATACTGGTTAATTTATTTGATGAAAAACCAGAGCACCTGTTAATGGCAGAGCACAATGGCCATTTTATTGGTTGTGCCGATAATGGTTTACTAACTATGATACTGGAAGAAGCACCACAAAAGACAGTGGCACTTGCTTTGGATAAAAATCAGCAGAAAAATACCCTTTACTGTGCTTCGGTATTCGCCCATGCCTTTAACGGGTTGCATAATGGTAAAAAGATTGAAGAGATAGGTGATGCCGGTGTTTCCATTCACGTTAAAAATCCTTTGAGGCCCTTGTTGGGCAACGATTATATTGAAGGGCAGATCATTTTTATAGACAATTTTGAGAACGTGATCGTAAACATTCATCAAGACGAGTTTGAAGAACAGCGGAAAGGAAGAAGTTTTAAAATTGTGTTTAAACGGGATGAAGTAATTGATAAGATGAGTGATACTTATGCTGATGTACCCGAAGGCGAAAAGCTGGCCTTGTTTAATGCAGCCGGATACCTGGAGATAGCCATCAACAAGGGTAATGCTGCAGGCTTACTGGGCTTACAGGGCTTTTCGGAAAAACAATTACAACAAAGCCAGTATATGAACAGCCGGTTATTTTATCAAACTGTAAAAGTGTATTTTGAATAAGCCCCTACGTACCGATTAATCGGGAAACCTGGGAGAATAATTATTGGAAGCGTTTTTCAATACTAAAAACAAAAATGACTGTAACAATATCACTAACATAACACAATTAATTCTCCGCCGCGGCGGATCAGGGGCTTGGCATTTATAAAAAACATATCTGCGGATAATTCCACCGACAAAGAGTTGCTTACTGCTTTTAAAAGCACGGGCGACATCAGTCATTTAAGTACTTTATATCTTCGGTATATGGACCTGGTATATGGTGTTTGCCTTAAATATTTTAAAGATACCGAACGATGCAAAGATGCGGTAATGGATATTTTTGGAGAATTAAACACTAAATTGAGGGTACATGAAGTAGATAATTTTAAAGGCTGGCTGCATGTTTTGACAAGAAACCACTGCCTGATGCAGCTGAGAAGCCCCAAAAACATAAAAACCACAGAATTTAACCCGGTTTTTGTGTATTCTGAAGAAAATTTGCATCTGAACAACGAGGCATTGGAAAAAGAAGAAAATTATAAAAAATTGGAACTGTGTTTGGAAACATTGCCAACAGAACAGCAGGAAACTGTAAAACTCTTTTACCTGGAGAGCAAATGTTACAACGAAATTGCAGAAATTACCGGTTTCGAATGGAGTAAAGTGCGTAGTTATATTCAGAATGGTAAGCGGAATTTGAAGATCTGTATGGACGGGAGGAGTTAGAGGCGGGAGAAGGGAGGCTGGAGGCAGGAGGCTGGAGGATTGGAGAAAGAAATATATACAATTATTAATGAGCGATAAAGGAAAAAATATTAATTACACAGCAGGAGATATTGAACAGTACCTGGCAGGAAAGCTGTCGCCTTTACAAATGCATGCCATGGAAAAAGCAGCGCTTGACGATCCTTTTTTGGCAGAAGCCATGGAAGGTTACGCTGCCGTACAAAACAAAGAATGGAACAATCAACTGGTGGCATTACGGGAAGAAATTGCCAACAAAGGAACCGTAGTAGCCAAAGTAATTCCATTGCATCAATCAAAAAGCAACTGGTGGAAGATAGCGGCGGCAGTGGTCATTATTGGCGGCGGTACTATATTCACAATTCTTTTTAACAACGATAAAAAAGAAGAAACTGATAACATACAAATTGCCCAGGCAAAAACTACCGGAATTGACAGTATGGTACTGCCTGAAAATACCCAATCAGCCTCGGTTACAGAGAATCTGAATCCTTCTGCCGCAGCAACAATTGAAGAAAAGAAAGCGCTACCTGGTTCAATAGCAAAGTTGGAGGAAGCTGTTAAAACTGATGATAAATATATTCCGGATCCATCCGGTCCGCAGTTAAAACCGGTAACCCCTGTTGCCACAACAAACGCTAACCAAAATGACAATTCCATTGTGTCAGCCCCTCCGGTAATTAATAGTCCTTCTGCTGCAGGCGGCAATAACCCGGATGATGTAGCCAAAGAAATAAATGCAGAAAAAAACAGATCAGCATCAAAACAAAATGAGGAAGAAGTTTTGAGCCGGCAAAGAAGCAAATTGCCTGCTAAAAGAGAAGCCACCCTGAATAATTTTTTTACCGCACAAGTAGTGTCGCCGGATAATTCACCGCTTCCCTTCACCAATATTTCTATTAAAAAAGAGAATTTTGGAACTTATGCCGATGCAAAAGGAATGGTCAGGTTGGTATCTACCGACAGTATTTTACAGGTAGAAGTGAAATCTGTTGGCTACCAGCCAAAAACATTTGCCTTACGCAGCAACCAGGCATCTACAAAAATCATATTACAGGAAGACGAACCTGTTTATAAAGACAAACCCGTTTCAGGCAATGCTGACATGGCAGCCAACAAACGCATACGCAGGGCTACCCTGCTTAAAGATTCTGTTGTAAACGTAGAACCGGCTGATGGCTGGGATAATTACAACAGGTATGTTGCCAACAACCTGGATATTCCTGTTTCGAATGTAAAAGGTGATCTGCATGGCGAAGTTGAATTAAGTTTTGATGTTAGATCAAACGGAACCATATCCAACATCAGGGTAAACAAATCGCTGGGTGCTGAATATGATGATGCAGCCAAACGCCTGCTGCAGGAAGGTCCGCAGTGGAAAGTGAAAAAAGGCAAAAAAACCTCGGCCAGTATTAAAGTTCAATTCTGATCCAATTCGCATCACTATCCTTGCTGACCTTCTTTTAGATTTTGTACCTTGGGTGCAAAAACTTTATATGAAAAAAATAATATTGTCAGCACTTGCAATTGCAGGCTTAGCCATGTTAAGCACTGCACAGGTAAAAATGCCTGCCCCTTCGCCCACACAAACCGTTAAGCAGGAATTTGGTATTGGTTCCATAGAATTAACCTATTCAAGGCCTGCAACCAAAGGCCGCAAAATTTTTGGCGACCTGGTTCCCTATAATAAACTATGGCGTACGGGTGCCAATGCTGCAACCAAAATTGTTTTTACTGAACCGGTGGAAATGGGCGGTAAAAAACTGGACAGCGGTACGTATGTTTTGTATACCATTCCAGGGATGGATAGCTGGGAAGTGATCATTAATAAAGGGCTTAAAAACTGGGGTGTTGATGGATACAAGGAAAGCGAAGATGTCATTCGCTTTAATATTGAGCCTTTTAAAAACAAAAAGAAAGTAGAATCATTTACCATGGAGTTTACAGATGTAACAGCCACCAACTGTTCTTTGGAAATCAAGTGGCAAAAAACTATGGTCTCTATTCCAATTGTTGCCAACTTCCTGGATAAAGTAAGGGCCCAGATAGATGCCGCAATGAAAACCGAAAAAAAACCTTACTGGCAGGCTGCCCAATTCTACAATGAATACGATAAGAATTTACCGCTGGCTTTAGAGCATACAACCAAGGCCATTGAAGGCAATAAAGAAGCTTTCTGGATGTGGATCTACAAAGCAAAAATTCAGAAAGAGCTGGGGGATAAAGCCGGAGCCATGGAGAGTTCAAAAAAATCGCTTGAGCTTGCAACAGCAGCAAAGAACGATGATTATGTAAAAATGAATAAAGACTTTCAGAAGTCCTTAAAATAAATCAGGCATAAATATTTTTACAAAGCGTTGCGTTACTGCAGCGCTTTTTGTTTTATAAAAAGCTGCAGTACCGAAGCCAGCACAATAACCAGTATGGCACCAATGGCATTTAGCCATAAAAACGAAACAACATCCATTTTGTAAATAATAATGATCAGTACTTCTGAAATGATGGCTGCATAAAAAACTGCATGCCCTCGTATAAACTTCATTCCAAATGCAACCAGGAATATACCCAGTATAACGCCATAAAAAAGAGAACCCAATATATTCACTGCTTCAATAAGGCTATTGCCGATGTTGTAGGCAAACATAGAAATGATAATGCAGAAAATACCCCAGCCCAGGGTATACCAGTGCGCCACTTTATAATCCTCCAGTTCTGTTTCCTTTTTTACAAAGAACTTTTTATGGAAATCTACTACCGAGCAGGCTGCCAGCGAATTAAGAGCCGCAGCAATACTGCCCCAGGCCGCCAAAAAAATAATGGCAAAAATTAATCCGATCAATCCCACCGGTAAATTTTCTTTCACAAACCAGAGAAAGATAAAATTGGTATCGTTGGGTTTTTGATCAGGCAATGCCCGCTGCATTACACCTTTAAAATCCTTTCGGATAGCATTAGCCTCAGTTACGTTGCCGTTTGCAAAAGATTCGTCATACCGGGCCTCCAGCAAGTTTAAAGAATCTCTCTTCACGGTTTGCTTCGCTTCCTGTAAAGTTACCTGGTCAAAATAAACAGGCCCCTTATTGTATTGATAAAACGAAAAGATGAGTATACCAAGCAGTAAAATAAAAAACTGCATGGGTATTTTTACCAGCCCGTTCATAAGCAACCCTTTGCGGCTTTCTTTTACATTTTTTGCGGTAAGATAACGGCCCACCTGGCTATGGTCTGTTCCAAAATAGCTGAGCGCAAGAAAGAAACCGCCGATCAATCCGCTCCAGATATTGTATCGGTCCTTCCAGTCGAAACCCTTATCGGTAAAGCCGGTAGTAATGATATTCATCTTTCCCAACTCACCGCTTTTGTGCAATGCTTCGGTAAAGCCAATGGCATCAGGTAGTAACTTAACGGCCAAATACCCTACAATAAAAAGGGCAATAAACACAATGATCATCTGCAGCTTTTGTGTATGTGCCACTGCTTTTGCACCGCCACTCATGGTGTAAATAATAAGTATCCCACCCATCACCAGGTTGGTGTAATAAATATTCCAGCCCATTAAAGAACTTAAAATTATGGATGGAGCAAAAATGCTGATGCCGGTGCTGAGGCCGCGTGACAACAAAAATAAAAAAGAAGTGAGCGTTCGGGTTTTAAGATCAAAACGGTTTTCTAAAAACTCATACGCGGTAAATACTTTTAACCTGCTGAACACCGGCACAAAAAATATACAGATAACGATCATGGCTAGTGGCAGTCCGAAATAATATTGCACAAAACGCATCCCATCGCTGAATGCCTGCCCCGGGCCCGTTAAAAAAGTAATGGCACTTGCCTGCGTACCCATAATGCTGAATAAAACAAGATACCAGGGTAAGGAACGGTTACTTAAAAAATAACCTTCCAGGTTTTTAGTGGTACGGCTTTTATAGATACCGTACACAACGATACCCGCAAGCGTTACACATAATATGATCCAGTCTAAAACGCTCATGAAAATGACTTAGTAATCCAATAAAAAATAATTATCTGGACAATCAGAAAAAGCAGCACAATCACGTACCATTTGTTCCAATATGATTTTTCGTTTTGCATAATTTTATCTCTTTATTCTGAGCTGGAAAACCCAACAGACATTTCGATCTCCGCAATCATCTTCACTTCGGCAGTTCCTCCGCCAGCCGGCGGGAGGCGGAGGGGTTTTACTTTATATACCTGGTCCTTTTATTGGCAATCAAATTAGCAAACAACCTGTAAGCACCCGGTACACCGGCAGGCAATTCCCGGAAGAATACCAACCCGGTGTACACAAATCTTCCTTTACCGTAATTGGCAATAATAAGACTCCCATCCTGCTCCTTTTCACCGGGGTCTTTCATACTAAGAATAGCTTTGTAAGCGGTGTCTGCTTTTTCTGCATGATAAATGCTACGCTCCTGAATCCAGCCATTGAAATCGGCATCAGTTATTTTGTTAGGATGATTCAATGCCGGATGATCGGGAATTAAAAAGTTAACTTTCGCTTCTTCATCGGTAATTCTGTTTCGGCTGATGTTAAAAGGATAAGGCGATATTTTTGCTTTAACCGGACCTATCTGGTTGCTGGTATTGTATTGCACCAGCAACACACCACCTTCTTTAACATAGTCCATCAGTTCGCTGTAAACATTATTCATCCACTCATTGGTGTTGTATGCACGAACACCGGTAACAATGGCATCAAATTGTTTTAAATTAGAAGCTTTAATATCTGCTTCCTGCAGCGTTATTACTTTGTAACCCATCGCCAGCAAGGCTTCCGGAACCTTATCGCCTGCGCCGGGAATATAGCCAACAAAATTACCTTCGGTTTTCAGATCAAACTCTTTGGATGTAAAAACCTCCGGTTGCGTGTAAATAATAGAAGGAATATGATCGTAATCTATCTGATGAAGCCCCAGATAAGGGTTTCCATTTTCCTGGAACAAGGTATCGTGATATATTAAATATAGCCTGTTACCCAGGCTGTCATAAACCGGAACCCGGGTAATCATAGGTTTGTCTAACAACCTGATCATTTGCCCCTTCGCAAGTACAGTATCATTATTGTATCCAACAACAGATCTTGTTTTTTCAGTTTTTACATAGCTTTTAAAAGGATTTTTATCTTTAAATGATTTTACTTCCCAATCATTTTTATAATTATTTATTCCAAGTTTAGGAACAGACCTTACCGAAAAGGCAGGTATAATATTCACCGGCTGATACAATTCCCCTTTTACCGGGTCGGTATATTTATAACGGACTGGTTTTGTAAACTTAAATTCCTTTCCTTCAATCAGCATACTGAATACAATACTGAAAGGATCATTCTCTGCCCTTCCAATCAGTTGCTGATCAGTAACATTAAAACTACCTTTCTCCATGGGATTTTGCAGCCAGTATGGTTGTGTAAGTTTTGCACCGGGCCGCAGGAACATGGTATAGGTTTGAACCGCATTTGCATTTTTCTTTAGCTGGTCAAAAATGATAAAGTCGTTATTGATATGGGCATCGGCGCTTAAAATATTGGCCCCGGACCGGTTGTTCACTACCAGGTTTATTTTCAGGCTATCGCCCGGTATTGCATACTGGGTATTGGTGGTAGCGTCCATAAATAAACCACTACAATTTTGGATGATCTCTTTAACAGCATGTAGTTTCTGTTCTTTCCAGTAATCGTCTTTCAAAACTTCTATCTTCTTATACAGGTCAACCAATGCCGCAACAGCTCTTTCAGGATGCGATACATCAAATTTCTCAATGATCTTATTTACTGTATTGGCAAGCGAAGCATCAGCAGTTCTTTTCCAGCTTATGTCCACATCATCAAACAGGTCATTAACCGGTGCACTTCCTTTGATGATCTTTAAATACTCAATGACACTACCCCTTTGTGCAGGCACACCAAAACCCTGGCTTTTGTGCTGGCTGCGGCTTGCGGCTGCTATCTCTCCATAACTTTTTCCCAGGATGGGATTGTAATCGCCACACTCCATTTTGAACTGATCTTCCCTGGTGGTGTTATTACCGCCAAAACTAAATGTATTCCATAAAATTCTTTTGGCCTGCCACACGGTTACTCCGTTAGTCAATTGTTCCGGAAATTTTGTTGGATCTGCCGCTGCATCAAATGCCTCACCGGCAAGTATGGCCGATGCGGTGTGATGGCCATGTCCGCCTTCGCCTGTTGCAGGAAATCTTGTAATTATAACATCTGGACGGAATTTGCGTATCACCCAAACCACATCACTTAAAACTTTATCGTGGCCCCAAAACTTCATGGTTTCATCCGGACTTTTACTGTAGCCAAAATCAAAGGCACGGGTAAAGAATTGCTCGGCACCATCAATGCGGCGGGCAGCCAGTAATTCCTGTGTACGTATCAAACCCAGGTCAACACCCTGCTCATCGCCAATTAAATTTTGCCCGCCGTCGCCACGGGTTAAACTTAAATAACCGGTACGGTATAATTTTTCGTTGGCTAAATATGCAAGCAATCTCGTGTTCTCATCATCCGGATGTGCAGCTACATATAAAACTGAGCCAAGCACATTCAGTTTTTTTAGCTGCAGTAATATTTCTGAGGAAGTGTACGACTTTGGAGCCTGGGCTTTTGCTTCGCAAAAGAAAGCAACAAAAAAAATAAATAGAATTTGCTTGCGCAAATTTAGGTTTGCCACAGAGGCACAGAAGCACAGAAATTTGTTTTTCATATTTTAATATACTACTCTTTTGATTTGAAGTTTTGAAGCGGAGAAATTCAATACCAGGCCTACTTTACAACCAGATACTTTTAAATAATTAATTCCCTGAGCCAGGTCTTCATCTGCTATACCACCATGTTTTGCCTTTATTTCCACAATCACTTTATCAAATACAACAAAGTCGGCATAAAATTTATGTTTTAAAATTATTTCCTTGTAAGGGACCTGATATTCATATTCTCTTCTAAAAAGATAATCATTTAAATTCAACTCGTGTTCCAATGCATCTTTATAAACAATTTCTAAAAACCCGGGGCCTAAAATCTTATGTACTTCAATAGCAAGCCCAATTATTTTTTCTGTTTCATCATGCAAAGGATAGTCTATTTGATCATCTTTATATGACATAAGTAAATAAATTTCTTTATTTTATTTTCTGTGCTTCCGTGCCGCAGTGGCAATATCCATGTTGCAAAGCGACATCATTTAATTCCCAACCAAAAACACTGCGTTCGCCAGCATCATCTTCCCGTTCTCCCAAAAATTACGGAAGATGGGATCATCTGCAAACAACACCACAGAACCGCTACCCATGGGCAATACACCCAGTACTGTACCATCCTTTATTTTTTCACGGGTGGCACTACCCACAAAACCAGCCGTTTGATTTTCTTTCTTGATGATGCCTACATTCCATCCGTCTTTCATAAATTCATACATATCGCCACTTTGTTTAAGTGAATAATAACTGTTGTCGTATCCAAAAGCCAGCGGATGCGAATTATCCAGCTCTACTTTATAAATAGCACCGGGAATATTATTTATAATACCGTCCCGTTCGCGGTTCTCGTAACGTTTTACATCAGCGTATATATTTTTATCGTCTTTTTTATCGTCTTTCTTTTCTTCATCATCTGCCTTCTTAAGCTTGATGCCCCAATCAGCTCTTGCAACCTGTGCAGCGGCATTATCCAGCACAATCATTTTTCCACCCTGCTGCACCCACATTTTAATTTCAGCTGCTGCATCTTTATCCCTTAAAAATTTATAATTCCCATCTGGCAAGATCAATACATCTATACCTTTTAAAGCACTTCCATCAACTTCCTCAGCGTTAATTAAACTAACCGGGTAATTCAATTGCTGCTCAAACCAATGCCACAGTTCGCCTGCAGCATTGGGATTAACACCCCTTCCTGTTAATAACGCTACCGCCGGCTTTTTAATAAGATGTACCTTATCACTGCCAAAATCAAAGCCGGTATCCATAAAGCCACCGTTTACTATTGTTACAGCTGCATTGTGGGCCTGGGCCAGGTCGGCAATCTGCTGTAATTTATCTTCATTTCCTTTCTTTAAAATAATGAGGGTCCCTTTTTGAAAAGACCTGCCATTTGCTGTAAATTCTTTTTCGGCAAAGCGCACTTTAATTTTTGCCTCTAACAGGGTTGCTAAAAACTTTACATCGGCAAACGAATTATAATTTACCAGGTAGCCGTATGCGGTAGCGGGTACCGCTGCATTTTTTGCAGGATTGCTGTAATTGCCAGGCACCAGTTTTTCCTTTACTGCATAAGTTTGTGCGCCATATACAAAAGGCAGACTCCAGGCAGTAATATCATAGGTAACCGAATCGCTCAATTTTGACCGGGGCTCAAATAAAACTTTTATCAATGCCGATTTAGGTTGTAAAGCTGACACTGCCAGGCTGTTTGATGCAGTAAATGTTTCTTCTTTACCGGTAAAATAATTATAGCCTTTTATAACGGTTCCGCTTACACTGCCATAATTAATGCCGTTCATTTTAAAAAATGAACGCAGCGCTTCAAGTTTGCCTGCATTGGTTTCTGTGATCACAAAGGTTTTATATTCACCCGTGCCATTGGTAAGCCCTTCATCAAAATATTTTTTGAATTCGATGATGAGTTTATCCCCATGTTGCGATGCCATTTCAATGGTGCTCATGCTGGTGGTAAAATGATGGGCGATCCTGTCTTTTAAACTAAGCGTATCTCCATCGTTTGTTACAACAGCCAAACCGCCCTGGCTATGGCCTGCCTGTTCGTAGGTCATCCCAATGGCGCCATTGTAAGTAGGATACGTATCTCCATAAGCCGGATAAAACAGGTCGAATATTTCTTTGGTAAAATACAACCAGCCATTGGCATCAAAATACCGGGCATGATTTCTTCCGATGGTAAACTGAAAATCCCTTTGCCATTTGGTGATCACTTCGTGAAAAGGTTCTGCGGCCGGTGCGAAATAATAGGGGTTGTTAATTCCCTGCTCATGAAAATCGCAATGTATCTGCGGCATCCAGGCATTATATTTTTTAATTCTGCCCTGTGTCTCTACCTGTGTTTGCCAGGCCCAGTCGCGGTTCAGATCAAAATTATAATGGTTCAACCTGCCGCCCGGCCAGGGCTCACTGTGTTCCCGGCTGTTGAGATTGGCATTGGCATCTTTGCCCACCATTTGAGTAAACCAGTTTACATAGCGGTCTCTTCCATCAGGATTTAAACAAGGGTCAATGATAATAACAGTATTCTTTAACCAGCTTTTTGTTTGTGTGTTGGAAGTACTCAACAATTCATACAAGGTCTTCATCGAAACTTCGGAAGAACTGGCTTCGTTGCCATGTACATTATAACTGAGCCACACAATTGCCGGTGAGGCGGCATCAGCCGGTTTGTCTTTCAACATACCGGTAAGCCGTAAATTATTTTTCCTGATCTCTTCGATCCTGGACATGTTTTCGGGTGTAGAAACAATGGCCAGCAACAGATCGCGGCCTTCATAGGTTTCGCCGTATTTCTCCAGTTTCATCATCTGCGGCATCCATGCTGCCGCCTGGTTGAAATAATTTACAATTTTGTAATGAGGAGTAAATTTGCTTCCAAGGGTATATCCCAGAAATTCATCGGGCGATTTTAACTGTGCAAATAAACCGTTGCCTGTAAAAAGCAGCAGCAAAGAAAATAGTCTTATGTTCATTTTGTGATGTTGGTTCTGTTAAATATTTAAATTTCAGCAAATATGGTAATTAATAAGCTGAAATATAAGTGAAAATAAAGAAAGCAACCGACTTGCACCTTCCACTTATCCATTATTTAAAAATCAGTCTTTAGCTTCAGATAACAAAACTGTCAACCGATTTAGCATATCTGCCTTTAATCAGGTAAATTCGGTAAAAAATATATCATGCGGTTTACTAAACTATTTTTTACTCCCCTTCTTCTTTTGCTTGCCGGCATTACAATCTGCACCCAGGCACAAAAGATAGACAGCAGGAATTATTCAATTCAAAAAAATATAAACTGCAGCAAAGGAGCGGTTGTTTCTGCCCATCCGTTGGCCAGTATGGTGGGCTTATCTATCTTAAAAAAGGGAGGCAATGCTGTTGATGCAGCCATTGCCACGCAACTGGCTTTGGCTGTTGTATATCCTGGTGCCGGTAATATTGGTGGCGGCGGTTTTATGGTGGCGCATTTAAAAAACGGGCAGAACATAACGTTGGATTATCGTGAAAAAGCTCCGGCCAAAGCCAGCCGTGATATGTACCTGGATACAGCCGGTAACCCGGTAAAGAATTTGTCGCTGGACGGACATTTGGCCGCAGGCGTACCCGGCACAGTTGCCGGATTATTTGCCAGTATGAAATATGCAAAACTGCCATTTAAAATATTGATACAACCCGCTATTGAACTGGCCGAAAAAGGGTTTGCCCTAACAGCTTCACAGGCTGCATCATTCAACTATATGAAAAAAGAATTTCTGGCATTGAATACAACTACAGTTGCATTTGTAAAAGAAACCGAATGGAAGGCTGGTGATATTTTGGTACAAAAAGACCTGGCCAACACTTTAAAACGAATCCGTGATAACGGACAAAAAGGATTTTATGAAGGAGAAACTGCCAGGCTTATTGTTGCAGAAATGGAGAAAGGAAAAGGCCTTCCAAAGGAATTATTTCTTTAGATGATCTTAAAGCATACCAGGCTAAAGAAAGAACAGCACTTGATTTTAATTACAAAGGTTACCAGGTCATTACCATGCCCCTGCCCAGCAGCGGCGGTATTATTATACAACAAATGCTGAAGATGATTGAAAGCAGAAATATAGCAGACATGCAATTTCAGACAGCGGCATCGGTGCAGCTGATGACCGAAGTGGAACGCAGGGCCTATGCCGACCGTGGCGAATTTTTAGGCGACCCCGATTTTGTAAAAGTGCCGGTAAAAACAATGGTAAGCGAAGCGTATTTAAATGAACGCATGAAAGATTATGAACCCGGCAAAGCAGGCAACAGCAAGACAACTACTGCAGGCATGATAAAGGAAAGCGAAGAAACCACCCATTTAAGTGTGCTGGATATTTATGGCAATGCTGTATCGGTAACCACTACTTTAAATGGAGGTTATGGCAGCCGCACGGTTGTTGGCGGAGCAGGTTTTTTGCTGAATAACGAGATGGATGATTTTAGCGTAAAGCCTGGCTCACCAAATATGTATGGCGCCATTGGTAACGCAAAAAATGCCATTACGCCCGGTAAAAGAATGTTAAGCAGTATGACGCCCACCATTGTTTTAAAAAACGGTCAACCTTACCTGGTTGTAGGCACACCCGGCGGCACTACCATTCCAACCAGCGTTTTTCAGGCACTGGTAAATGTGCTGGAATTTAACATGAGCCCCAATGATGCCATTAACAGTCCTATGTTTCATCACCAGTGGCTGCCTGATTGGGTTTCGGTTGAAAAAGATTTTCCGGAAACTGTAAAAAAACAACTGGAGGCAATGGGATACACCCTTAAACCCAGGGGTGCCTGGAGCAGGTTGGAGATCATACAGATCAAAAGAACTTCATCTTCTAAAACCACTATTATTGCCGTTGGCGATAAAAGAGGTGATGATGATGCCAGGGGGTATTAGGGAGGAGGATGTTAGGAGGCGGGAGTTATTAGTTTTTAGTTATGCTACAACCCTTTTATTATGAATTTGGAAAACGAATTTTTAAAAAGTGCAGTTAAACGGTTAGCTTATTACAAGGAACTGGGTGATAAAACATTTGCTCAACTCAAAGAAGAAGATTTTCATTTTACACCCAATGCCGAAAGCAACAGCATTGCCCTCATCATACAACATATGGCCGGCAATATGCTTAGCCGCTGGACCGGTTTTTTAACCACCGATGGCGAAAAAGAATGGCGAAACCGGGATACGGAATTTGAAGAACAACATTTAACAAAGGCGGAACTGATAATTTTATGGCAGAAAGGCTGGGATTGTTTATTTAACAGCTTACACACGTTAACTGAAGAAGACCTGCTGAAAACAATTTACATACGCAGCGAAGGATTACTGGTAATAGATGCCATCAACCGGCAAATGGCGCATTATCCCTATCATGTGGGGCAAATCATCTACCTGGCAAAAGTCATTAAAAATGAAGATTGGCAAAATCTTTCTATAGCAAAAGGGCATTCCAATCAGTTTAATAAGCAAATGCATACAAAACCCTGATTGTTGCTGATTTTTACCTGTAAATTTTATTTAAAGTTTGGTATCGTATTTGCCTTTACAAGGCCGATTAACTATTTTTACAACTAATACTCAACTCTGCACAAACTTGTAAACATATTAAAATGGTTTTTGCTTACCCTGCTTTTTTGGGTGGCACTTGCTGCCATCTTTGTATATGTATTGCCTTATTCCAATATCCTGTTTGTGGTTTGCCTGCTTGCATGGGCACTGTTTTGGGGTATATTGTTTAAAAAGGCAAAGTACCAGATCAGTTTTTTCCTGATCCTATTCCTGATAATGCTGTCAACCTGGGGTTTATTGCAAACAACCCGGGTACAAAACTGGCTGGTGACCAACGTTTCCCGAACCTTGTCAAAAGAATTAAAAACAAAAGTAGAAGTAAAGCATGTGGAATTCAGCCTGTTTAACAAGATGCTGGTTGAAGGTGTTTTACTTGAAGATAAAAAGAAAGACACCCTTCTGTATGCAGGTACTTTAAAAGTTAATATTTCCGATTGGTTCTTCTTTAAAGATAAACCGGTGCTCAATTATATTGGTCTTTCCGATGCACTGGTAAACATGAACCGTACCGATTCGGTTTGGAACTACCAGTTTCTGATTGATTATTTTGCAGCCCCCAAAAAAACGGGCAGCAATAAAAATAATTTACAACTTGATCTTAAAATCCTGGATCTTAACAACATAGTTTTTAACCGGGTTGATGGATGGTTAGGCCAGGATATGAAAGGCTCTTTAAAAAAAATGTACCTGGTCACCGATGAAGTTGATCTTTCCAAAAGGATCATAGCCATTAAACAGATCGATATTGAGCGCCCTGTTTTTGGCTTGTATGATTACACAGGCAAAAAACCAGATATCACCATCCCCGGCGCTGTTAAAGCAAAGATCACCACGCCGGGGCAATTACAATGGAACCCCGATGGCTGGCAACTTAGTATTGCTGAATTGATTGTAAAAGACGGAACTTTTATCAACGAAAAAGAAACCGAACGCGCTGCTTATACCGATCATTTCGACGGACAACACATACGCTTCTCCGTTATCAATGGAAAACTCAGCAATATCCTTTTTGCAAAAGATACTATATCTGCTAAGGTTGACCTGTCGGCCCATGAAAAAAGCGGATTTAAAGTGAAGCAAATGCTTGCTTCCATGAAAATTACGCCCGACATGATGGAGTTTAAAGACCTCAGCATTTTAACAGATAAAAGCAGGATCGGTAATTATTATGTGATGCGGTACGAAAATTTTAATGCCGACATGAGCGATTTTTTACATCGTGTAAAACTGGAAGCATTTTTTGATAACAGTAAGATACACAGTGATGACATAGCCCATTTTGCACCCACCCTAAAAACCTGGAAACGGCTGATCTATTTTAACGGGAGTGGAAAAGGAACCATTGATAACATGGCCGCCAGCAGGTTCACCTTAAAAACAGATAACAGCATTATTAACGGCGATATCACTTTAAAAGGGTTGCCGGATATTAACAATACATTCATCAATTTTAAATCAACCGGTTCGCAAACAAATTACAAAGATATTGTGGCGGTTGTGCCTTCCTTAAAAGGCGCAGGCTTAAGCCAGCTGTACAGTTTGGGCAATATTCGTTTTAAAGGCAACTATACGGGTTTTATCAATGACTTTGTTGCTTATGGCGATATCAATACCGCCCTGGGTAATTTAAACGCCGATCTGAATATGAAATTGCCCACCGGAAAAGTGCCGTCTTATTCCGGTAAGATCTCTTCTGCAGGATTTAACCTGGGCAGGCTCATCAACAACAACCAACTAGGAAATATTGCATTAAATGGTAAGGTTAAAGGATCGGGGTTTACCGCAAACACCCTTAATGTAGATTTTGATGGAAAGATCCGTCAGGTCTCCTTTTCAGGCTACAACTATCAAAATATAACACTGAACGGAAAATTTGTAAAAACCTTATTTACAGGCCAGGCAGATATTGATGACCCCAATTTAAAGGTCGTTAACCTTAATGGTTCGTTGAATTTGCTGGGAGACAGTACTAAATTTAGTTTTACTGCCGATCTGCAAAGAGCAAACCTGCAGCAACTCCATATAACGAAGGGGGCATTTACTTTATCGGGTATTTTAAACCTCGATTTTAAAGGCAATAACATTGATAATTTTTTGGGAACCGCAAAAATGTATAACGCAACCCTTTTGCATGATACCACGCAGTTGTCATTCGATTACCTTACCCTTAATTCATTTATGGACAGCGGCAGAAAAACGCTCTCTGTTCAAAGCAATGAAGTGGAGGGTAACATAACCGGCCGGTTTAAAATACTGGAACTGCCCGATGCATTCAGTGTTTTTCTTAACCGCTATTATCCCTCTTATTTCAAAGATCCCGGTTATAATATAGGCGACCAGGATTTTTCCTTCCTGATAAAAACAAGAGCCGTTAATGATTATGTACAACTGTTTGAAAACCGTTTAAGCGGATTTGACAATTCCGTTTTTTCCGGTAACCTCCGGCTTGCACTAAATGAATTCAATATCAATGCATCGGTACCGCAGTTCAGTTATGATGGCAAAAGTTTTGAAAGTATAGAATTATCCGGTAAAGGAAACCGCGATAGCCTGAATACGATTGTAACAGTAAGAGAATTTTCCGTGTCTGATAGCCTGCATTTTCCCAATACAAAATTCATTTTAAGTTCCAGCAACGATATTTCAACTATTCAGTTATCAACCAGTGCCAGTAAAACCATCAGCGATGCACAGTTAAATGCAAGGGTGCAAACATTTACTGATGGGGTTAAGATCAATTTTGCGCCATCGTCATTTATATTGAACGACAAAAAATGGAGCCTGGCTAAAGACGGCGAAATAACACTGCGTAGATCTGTTATTCAGGCAACCGATGTACGCTTTACGCAAGGCAACCAGGAGATCATTATTTCTACCGAACCGGATGAACAGAGTGGCAAAGCAAACCTGGTGGCCAAACTAAAAACAGTAAACATCAATGATTTTACGTCGCTTATTTTAAAACAACCGAGGCTGGAAGGTATTTTAACGGGAACGCTTAAACTAAAAGACCCCTTTGGAAAACAGATCATAGAATTTGATGCAGAAGCAGCAGATTTCAGGCTGGATAATAAAGAGATAGGCACGGTAAAAATAAAAGGGGATGTGAACACAACAACGGGGCTTATAACTGCAAAAGGGAAAGCTGACAATGATAAGAACAAATTTGACATCGATGGTACCTATAACTACAAAGATTCGGTTGTTAATAAAATGAATTTTGCACTACGTGCAGAAAAATTCGACATCAGCATTTTAAATAATTACCTGGGTGGTATTTTCAGCGAAATAAAAGGAGACATCAACACACAAAATCTGCGGGTTTACAGCGGCGCAGACCATAATTATGTTACCGGTACGGTGAATATTACTGAAGGTGAATTGAAAATAATTTATACCCAGGTGAAATATAAATTCACCAGGGAAACCATCATATTTAATGAGGATGAAATTGATTTTGGCATGTTGCAATTAAGAGATACGTTGAATAATACCGGTACCGCCAGTGGTAAATTACACCACGAATTTTTTGATGATTTTGGTTTTGAAAACATTCGCTTTGAAACAGGAAAAATGCTTTTACTGAATACAGCCAGTAAAGATAACAGCCAGTTTTATGGTAAGGTTATAGGCAGGGCATTGATGACTTTAAATGGCCCTGTAACTGATATGCGTATGAATATAAACGGCGAACCGTCTGCTGTTGACAGCAGCCATATTTATATCCCCACCGGCAGCAGCAGCCAGGAATTTGGGAAGATCGATTACATTGATTTTATTGAGTACGGTAGCAAGATGGATGATGAATACAAAGGTAAAAAGGAATCTAATTTTCTGGTGAGCATGAATTTAAAAGCAAACCCGGCCTGTAAAATTGATGTGATCCTGGATGAAACAACCGGCGATGTGATCAAGGGCCGTGGTAATGGGTTATTGAATATAACTGTTGGCAGTAAAGAGCCATTAAGCATCAGGGGCCGTTATGATATTACCAACGGCGAATACAAATTTAATTTTCAAACAATCATGCAGAAATATTTCAACATCATGGATGGCTCTTCAATTACCTGGAATGGAGATCCGTACCTGGCGCAAATAAATATCAATGCAGAATATGTTGCAAAAAATGTTGACCTGAGTAATTTAAGTTCAACAACCAAACAAAAACAAAATGTTACCATTATTGCACGCATGTCGGGTGTACTGAATAAACCTATCATCAAATTCGAATTCCGCCTGCCGGCAACCAGTGAGGTAAGCAGAGATTTTTTTGTGTTAAACAAATTAGAGGCACTTAAAAATGATGAAAATGAAATGAACAAGCAGGTAGCCAGCCTGTTGATCTTTAACAGTTTTATTTCTACCAATGAAAACCAGGGGTTTGTTACCGGCGGAAATACGATCGGTATAGCCACCAGTACCATTGGCGGTATCGTTTCGGCCTGGTTAACCAGTCTTTTTAATAAAGAACTGGAGAAGGCAACCAATGGGGTTGTTTCTACCTATTTTGATATCAGTTCCAGCCTGGACCTGCAAAGCAGGGCTGCCCTTTTACAGGCTAATTTAAGTGCCGGTTTAAAACTGGTGTTAACCAGCAGGCTGGTAGTATTAATAGGTGGTACACTCGACTACAATAATCCTTACGCCCAGTTGAATAAAAAGGGTTTATTAACACCTGATATTAATATAGAATGGTCGCTGAATAAAGATGGTTCTTTAAAAGTAATTGGCTTTAACCGCACCAGTGTTGATCTTACCCAGGGGCAAAGAAACCGCTCGGGTATTAAACTATCTTACCGGAAGGATTTTGACAGGCTATCAGAGATTTTTGCCCCCAGCGAAGAGAAAAAAAGAAGAAGGCAATTGAGATTGGAAGCGAAGCAGAAAGGATGAGTTCGGAGACGGGAGTTCGGAGGCGGGAGTTCGGAGGCGGGAGACGGGAGGCGGGAGACGGGAGGCGGGAGGCGGGAGACGGGAGGCGGGAGGCGGGAGACAGGAGGCAGGAGGCCGGAGTCTGTAGTCAGTAGTCAGTAGTCAGTAGTCTAGAATGGTGAATAATATGCAAGTTGTATACTTTAGAATGCTCCTGTCCAGACTCCAGTCTCCAGACTCCAAACTCCCCACTCCCGACTATCAACTCCCGCCTCCCGCCTCAAGACTCCCGACTCCATTCAAGATCTCATGTCCCATCTTATCTTTTTTAGTTTGCAGGTATTTTTCGTTATGCGGATTGGAAGCTATTTCTATCTGTATATTTTCAACAACTGCTAAACCATAACCCAACAGGCCGGCACGTTTACGGGGATTATTACTCATCAGTTTCATTTTACTTACACCCAGGTGGCGCAATATCTGGGCACCCACACCATAGTCACGGCCATCCATATCAAAGCCCAGTTCCAGGTTGGCTTCCACGGTATCAAGCCCCTGTTCCTGCAGTTTGTAAGCCTTCAGTTTATTCAGCAATCCTATTCCACGGCCTTCCTGGTTCATATACAGCAACAGCCCTTTACCTGCCTCCTCCACCATTTTTAAAGCATGATGTAACTGGTCGCCACAATCGCAGCGCAACGATCCAAGTATATCACCCGTCATGCAACTGCTGTGTACCCTCACCAAAACCGGTTCGTCTTTTTGCCAATCGCCTTTTTTAAGCGCCAGGTGAATTTCGCCGGTATTTACCTGTTCAAAAGCAATCAATTCAAAACTGCCATATTTGGTAGGCATATTAACCCGTACTTCCTCCTTTATAAGGGTTTCCTGTTGCAGGCGGTATTCAATTAAATCCTTGATGGAAATTAATTTTAAATCGAATTTTTTTGCGATCTCCTTCAGTTGCGGTAAACGGGCCATGCTGCCATCTTCATTCATGATCTCTACCAAAACGCCTGCGGGTGCACAACCTGCCAGGCGGGACATATCGATGGTTGCCTTGGTATGCCCGGAACGGCGCAGTACACCACCCTTTCTTTGCCTTTAATGGAAAAATATGTCCAGGCCTGCCCAAATCTTCGGGTTTGGTATTGGGGTTAACGAGCGACTTTACAGTTTTAGAACGGTCCTGTGCCGAAATGCCCGTTGTACAGCCATTTCCCAACAGATCAATACTTACAGTAAAGGCAGTTTCGTGCAGTGATGTATTATCAACAACCATCGGTTGAAGTTTTAATTCAGCACAGCGTTCTTCAGTAAGGGAAGCGCAAATCAATCCCCTCCCATGCGTACTCATAAAGTTGATCACTTCGGGGGTTGCATTTTCTGCAGCGGTAATAAAATCACCTTCATTTTCACGGTCTTCGTCATCTACTACTATGATAAGTTTTCCTTTTTTTATGTCTTCAATGGCACTTTCAATACTATCCAGCATATAATTAATTTATGGTGCAAAGTTAATAAGAATTAAAGCGCCTGTTCTTTCGGTTTTGGTAAAACTTTAATTCACCACTTTAAACTGATTTTTAAAGAACAGAATACTTCCTCAAAATACGATTTTCGAAAGGGTCATTGCGTAATCTTTGTCTTTTTTGCCCTGCAGGGTTTTACAAGAACCAAAATACATTTAGAAGATAAAATATATAGTTTTTGGGGAAATCAAATTTCAGTGCTGCAAGGGGCTTTAAGACTTTTTTAGCGCGTATTTAAAGTTATTTTAAGGTTAAGTGATTTTAAAGGTGAGCGGGCTTAAAACTGAACTTGGCAATTCCTAATAATTTGTTAATAAAAGTTAACAGAATTCGGCTTTTATTTAGTTTCTTTGCCAGCGTAAAACAAACTATTATGAGAATGAAGAAAATTCTGTTCACCTTACTAGCTGCCCTTGCATTTCAATTTACTGTACATGCGCAGATAACGACTAGTGGTATATCGGGTACTATTAAAAATGCTACAAATGAGGCATTGACCGGAGCTACCATTACAGCAACCCATATGCCTACCGGTACAGTTTACAATGTACAGAGCCGGGCAAACGGAAGGTTTGATATTACAAACATGAATAATGGCGGCCCTTATAAGATTGAGGTTTCCTATGTGAATTACACTAAAGAGTCGAAAGAGGATGTTTACCTGTCGCTTGGTGAGGTTTTCCGTTATGACTTTATCATGAACCTTGCTTCTGTAACAATTACAGAAGTTACTGTGGCTGCAAGAAGCAGGATTAATTTAGATTCCAAGGGGGGTACTTCTTCCTCTATTGGCAGAGACAAAATAGAATTAACCACATCTGTAGGCAGAAATATTCAGGACTATATAAGAGTTACCCCTTTTGCCAAAACACTGAATGGATCTGAAGGTGCTATTGCCATTGCAGGCCAGAATAACAGGTATAATTCTTTTTATATTGATGGTGCCATTAACAACGACGTTTTTGGACTTGCTGCTTCTGGTGTAAATGGCGGACAAACAGGTGCTGCGCCGATATCTATTGATGCGATTGACCAGTTCCAGGTTTTTATTTCGCCTTACGATGCCTCTATTGGTAATTTTACCGGTGGTGGTATTAACGCGGTAACAAAATCGGGTACCAATAAAATTGAAGGTTCTGTTTACTATTTTTTACGTAACGAAAAATTAGCAGGAAAAAACCCGGCTCAGCGTAAAGACACGGCTCAGCGTTTTCCTGCTTTCAAAAACAGAACCTATGGTTTCCGTGTTGGTGGCCCAATCATTAAAAACAAATTATTTTACTTCCTGAGTGCAGAACAGCAGCGTGATGAAACTCCTCAGCCTTACGATTTTGCTACCTACCGTGGCAATACCAATACTGTGGCTGGTGTAGAAGCAATCAGATCATTTGTAAAAACAACTTACAACTATGATATGGGCGAATGGCTGAATACAGCCAGAAAGCTGGATGTTGACAGGATTGCTGCAAAAATTGACTGGAACATCAGCAGCAAACACAGACTTACCTTAAGCGGCCGTTACAATAAAGCGGTTTCAAATTCTACCGCTATAAGTTCTGCAACTTCCATCAATTTTGTAAATGGAGGTGTTAAATTCCCTAGCCGTACAACTGCCTTTGCTTTTGAATTAAAAAGTACTTTAAGAAAAAATATCAGCAACAAATTACTGGCCACCTATTCCGATGTACTGGATGACAGAAGTATTGTTGGCGATCCCTTTCCCCGTGTTTCTTTAAATGACGGAAGTGGTACCATAAATTTCGGCAGCGATAACAGTTCTACCCAAAACCTGCTAACCCAAAAGAACTTAAGTATTGTAGATAACCTCAGGATCAATATCAAAAACCACTCTGTAACATTAGGTGTGGATTATGAGCGCTTTAAAGTATTTAATGTTTTTATACAGAACAGCTACGGTAATTACAACTATGGTACAAATACCGTTGGAGGTATTACTACTACCGGTGTTCAAAAGTTTTTGGCTAACAATGCAAATGCCAACTCGTATAACCTGGGTTTCCCTAATACAGATAAGAACCTGAATGATGGAACCGGTGCAGGTGCAAGGTTTCAAGCGCAAAAACTGGCTTTTTACATAGCAGATGAAATTAAGATTGGTAATAACTTTACTTTAAACCTGGGTGTTAGAGCTGATAAATGGAGTTTCCCTACTCAACCTTATACAGATGCTTTTACCAATGACAGCGCTATTGTACAGTTTTCCAAATACTATGATTTAAAGGGTGCCCGTTCTGGCCAGAGACCAAAATTCCCTATATCGCTTGCACCAAGAATTGGATTTACATACAAAATACCTGAATATGCAGTTACCGTTCGTGGTGGTTTTGGCGTATTTACCGGCCGTATGCCATTAGTATGGCCAGGTGGCACTTACAACAATAACGGATATTTTGTTGGTGGATACTCTGCTTCTGCCACTTCATTAAATACCATCCGTTTCAGGTGGAATCCTAACGATATTCCAGGAAGTGTTTGGACAGCAGGCCAGGTTGGACAGGGCTTTACAAAAGGACCTTTGAACCTGATATCCAAAGAATTCAGAATGCCAAAACTTGCACGAGCTTCTCTGGCATTTGATAAGAACCTGGGCAAAGGATGGAGCAGTACCTTTGAAGTGCTTGTAAGCAAGAACATCAATGAAGTGTATTATACCAATATCAATATACTTCCTCCCACTGGAGTTTCTTTAGGAGCAGGCCCCCGCTCTGTGTATGGTGTAACCGGTAATACAACCAATCTTGTACCTATTACCAATAACGGTACAGGAACTAACCCGTACGATAATGCTATCCTGGTTTCTAATAATACAACCGGCGGAAAAGGATTTGCTTATAACCTGAATGTGGGTATTGATAAAAGAAGCGTAAAAGGAATCAATTTCAGTGCATCTTATGCATTCGGTAATTCAATGGTGGGTAATGAGGGAACCAGTTCTGTAAACTTAAGCCAGTGGCGCTTCATTGAGTCGGTTAACGGAAGAAATACATTGGGATTAAGTTCTTCTGATTTTGACCAGGCTCACCGTATTTTAAGTACACTCAGCAAGAAATTTACCTACCTGAAAGGTAAACTGGCTACAACCATTGCTTTAACCTATATTGGCCAAAGCGGTTCTCCATTAAGTTATGTTTATGCCACTAACAGTATGACTCGTGATGACGCATCGAACGGTGGTAATGACCTGATCTACATTCCAACTGCTGCTGAATTGCAGGCACAAACTTTCGTAAACAATACAGTTGGTTCAACTACTTACACTCCACAGCAACAAAAAGATGCTTTGGAAGCGTATATAACCAAAGATAAATACCTGAGTAAGAACAGGGGCAAATTTGCCGACAGAAACGGAGCAAGGCTTCCTTTTACGCATAACCTGGATCTAAGACTTACACAGGATTTTACACTTAAGCTTGGTAAACAAACATACCAGTTACAATTTACATGGGATGTTTACAACTTCACCAATTTGTTGAACAGGGATTGGGGTAAACAATACTTTGCCGGTAACGATCAGTTTGGTTTGATCAATTTTGCCGGATATGTAAATGCTACTTCAAACTTAACACCAACATTTCGTTTTAACCCAACCATCACTACTCCCTATAACTTTAATAACTCGGCATCACCGGGCTATGCAAACAGATGGGTTAGCCAGGTTGGTTTAAGATTCAACTTTAAATAAAACAGCATCAGCCGCCAGGCAAATGCTTACATAAAAAAATCCCGGTCCATTGACCGGGATTTTTTATGCTTATATTTTATACCCCAATTTATAACTCCCGTCTCCTAACTCCCGTCTCCTAACTCCTGCCTCCCGCCTCCCATCTCCCGCCTCCCATCTCCTGCCTCCCGACTCGGAACTCCTGCTTCACGCCACCCGCCTCTCCCCCCCATCCCCATTTTAAAAAATCAGGAAATGCTTTTGCCCAGGTGGGTACATCATGGCGGCCATCATTTAATTGCAGGTACCTGATATGTTCATTTTCTTTGTAACCTTTGTTGCCCAGTATATCGATCAGGCCCAGGGTATCATCTATAGAATCTATAATACCGTTATTGTTGCGATCGGCTGTTTCATCCTGGGTACCTACTTCAAAAAAGAATTTAAGCCAGGGATAGGTATTTTTATCCTGGCTGATCTGGCGGTGCATGATGCGGTTTACATCTTCATCAAAATCTTCCTCATCCTGGTCCTTATCACGCCACCATAAAGATCCGCTGAAAACACCCACCTTATTAAATTCCCGGGGATGGTTCCAAACGATATCCAATGCACACAAGCCGCCGAGCGAAAACCCTGCAAAACACTTTTCTTTAAACGAATAAATAAATAAGGTTTTCCTGATAAAGGGCATCAACTCTTCCAGTATGAACCGGGTATATAAAGCGGCCTTAGCGCCGCGGCCTTTATAATCGAGGTATTTGGCTGTTCCGTATTCATTCTTCCGGTCTTTGGAACAATGTATACCTACACAAAAAAGATTGCTGATTGACTTTGCTTCGTACAATTCCGCCAGGATCTCTTCATATTTCATGGTCACCAGGTCCTGACCGTCGTTAACCAATAAAAGGCTGAGGTTTGATGGGTTTGTTGATTTGGGAGGATAATAAAAATCAATGATGACTTCACGTTTCAAAAACTGCGATGAAATAATATGCTGCTCCACAGTGATATTGACTGTCTTATATTCTGACATATACCCAAAAATAAGAAAATACCGGCGAACTTATTGTTTCACTTTACCCCAAAGCAATTTTATATGCCATCATTCTTTTGGCAAACAACATGAAAGGAGCCTTAGCGCATTACATGGCCTGCCCCGGCTTTTACGATCGTATTGACACAAATACAATTGGAACACGGATGACACACCTGCCCGACTAAGTCATTCAGGCGGGGATTAGATGGATTTATTGGACTTTATTATTTTTAAACTGTTTACTAAACCCACAATCCGCTTTTTAAAAATGGATAAACACAGGATTTTCCTGCTTCGCAGGATGGTGGATCATCAAAATGATCTAAATTTTTCTACCCTGCCTGCCAGCAGGCAGGGTAGAAAAAAATCTGTGCTAAGCCTGTCGAAGCATCATCCGTCAAACCCGTGTCATCCGTGTTCCGATTTTTCACATCGAAGATGTGTCCACATGACAGGCTTTATCTGGATGATCAAATCCAATAAAAGAAACCACATGAAACATAATTTGTTTTATTGGTGCTTACAAAATATATTTGGATTACCTAAAATTTTGGCTGGTAAAACAAAATTAAAAACTATATAAAACTGCATTATGAAGAAAATAGGCGTATTATTTGGCAAGGAAAGAAGCTTTCCGGAAGCGTTTATCGAAAGGGTAAACAGTAAAAATATTGATGGCATCATGGCTGAGCCTGTCCGCATTGATAAAGTAATGCAGGGAGAGCCATCGGGCTACGCTGTTATTTTTGACCGTATTTCACAGGATGTACCCTTTTACAGGGCATTCTTAAAAAATGCAGCCTTGTGCGGCACCACGGTAATTAACAACCCCTTCTGGTGGAGCGCTGATGAAAAATTCTTTAATAACTGCCTGGCAACCAAGATTGATGTACCGGTTCCTAAAACGGTTATTCTACCTTCCAGGGATCTGCCCACTGATACCAGTGAAGAATCATTCAGCAACCTGGCTTACCCAATGGATTGGGAGGGCATATTTAACTATATTGGTTTTCCGGCCTACATGAAGCCTTTTTCAGGCGGCGGCTGGAAAAGTGTTTACCAGCTAAACAGCATGGAAGAGTTTTTTGAAAAGCATGCAGAAACAGAACAACTGGTGATGATGCTGCAGGAAGAAATAAAGTTTGATGAATATTACCGCTGCTACTGCATTGGTGGCAAATATGTACGCATCATGCCTTACGAACCCCGTAACCCACACCACCTGCGCTATGTAGCTGATTTTAGTCCCTCACCAGAGCGTTATAAATTAATGGAAGACATCGTACTGCGCATCTGTCATTACCTGGGGTATGATTTTAATACCGTTGAATTGGCATTACGTGATGGCGTACCCTATGCCATTGATTTTTGCAACCCCGCACCCGATGCAGAAGTGAGCAGCGTGGGACAGGAAAATTTTGACTGGGTGGTAGAAACGGCTGCAACCTATGCCATTGAAAAAGCAATGGAGCACAAAGACGATGTTGATAATTTAACCTGGGGCGATTATATTAAGAACAGCGCCGCTAAAAAGAAACTGTATAAATAAGGGTTGAAAAAATATTTAACCATACAAAACGAAGACTTTTCAGAAACACAGGTAGAAGAGCCGGAAAGCCCGATAGGCTTTACTTATGCCGATTATTTAACCTGGAATTTTAAAGAACGGATTGAACTGATCAGGGGTAAGATATTTAAGATGAGCCCGGCGCCTACTTTTAAACATCAGCAAATAGTCGGTAACATATTTGCAGCAATGTATGCTTTTTAAAAACAAGGATTGCAAAGTACTTATTGCACCGGTAGATGTAAGGCTTAAAGGCAAACCTTTTCGAAAGAAAAAATTAAGGGATGATGAAATTACAACTGTAGTACAACCTGATATTATAGTTGTGTGTGATGAAGAAAAACTGAGAGATGAAAGAAGTGTGGATGGTGCTCCGGAATTGGTAGTGGAAATTTTAAGTCCTGGTAATACAAGAACCGAAACCAAATACAAATTTGATTTGTATGAAGAAAATGGTGTGGAAGAATACTGGGTAGTTTACCCGGAATTTAAACAGATCCATGTTTTTCTTTTAAATGAAAATGATGCATATGGAAAGCCGGTTATTTATGAAGCCAATGAAAATATCAGATCAACTGTTTTAAAAGGACTAAAAATTCCTACAAACGATATTTTTAAACTGTAAATTTTTATTCAATTAAATATGGCAAGTCTATCTTACAAACAATTTACACTGGGTATTGAAGAAGAATACATGGTGATTGATCCCGAAACCCGGGAGCTGAAAAGCCATGACCAGAAAATTGTACACGAAGGCCAAAAAGTTATTAAAGACAAAGTAAAGGCCGAGATGCACCAGGCCGTGGTGGAAGTAGGTACCGATATTTGCCGCGACATTGACGAAGCATTTGTAGATGTAGGCACTTTACGCAAAACCATCAGCGGTATTGCCGATGAATTGGGCCTTTGGGTAGGAGCTTCCGGCACGCATCCCTTCAGCCATTGGGAAAGCCAGCTGATAACCGAACATGTTCGCTATAATGAAATTGTAAATGAATTACAGGAAGCAGCCCGCAGTAATTTAATTTTTGGATTACACGTGCACGTGGGTATGGAAAACAGGGAGATGGCCATTCACATTGCCAACTCGGCCCGTTATTTTCTGCCGCATATTTTTGCTTTGAGTACCAACTCTCCTTTCTGGGAAGGCAGAACCACCGGTTACAAATCATTTCGTACCAAGGTATTTGATAAATTCCCACGTACAGGCATACCCGATTATTTTGACAGTATTGAAGCGTACGACAATTATATTAAGCTGCTGGTAAAACCAATTGTATTGATAATGCCAAGAAAATATGGTGGGACCTCCGGGTGCATCCGTTTTTCAACACCGTTGAGTTCAGGATATGCGACGTGCCCATGACCGTGCAGGAAACCATCACCATTGCAGCATTGTTTCAGGCCATTTGCGCCAAGTTGTATAAGCTGCGCAGCCAGAACCTGAATTTTATGATGTACTCCAGGGCATTGCTTAATGAAAACAAATGGCGGGCAGGCCGCTACGGTATCGATGGCAGTATGATAGATTTTGGAAAGGAAATGGAAGTAAATACCAGGGTACTTATTTATGAATTACTCGACTTTGTAGATGATGTGTTACCCGAATTAGGCAGCCGCCACGCCATCAACAATGTGCATAAAATGCTGGAGCAGGGCACCGGGGCCGACAGGCAGCTTAAAGTTTTTGAAGAAACCAAAAGCCTGGTAAATGTGGTGGACCTGATCCATACCCAATTTTTAAGGGGATTGTAAGAATGGAAGTATATAATTAAATAAGAAAAGCTGCCATTGAGCAGCTTTTCTTATTTAGTAACTACATTAGGATTCAAACCTAAAACCTTCCCGACCTTTGGTTGGGATACTCCTTTCAGCCGTTCGACGGGTTATGAATAAAAGTAAAAAGAGACTACATTTATGTAATCTCTTTATTAAGTGACCGCGTTAGGATTCAAACCTAAAACCTTCTGATCCGTAGTCAGATGCTCTATTCAGTTGAGCTACGCAGCCATTTTTCGGACGGCAAAGATAGGAATTTATTGTATTCTTTCAAACGGGATCACAAAAAGAAATTGATAATAATGCCAAAATTTACTACATACATCCTTTATTCAAAAAGGCTCGATTCATTTTACATTGGGTATTCGGGAGATGTTATAAGTAAAAGATTGACAAAGCATCATAGCGAACATAAGGGGTATACCGCCCGGGCTAAAGATTGGGATATAGCCTTTACAGAAAATTTAACACTAAAAAAGAAGCTATTTTTCATGAAAAGGAGTTTAAATCCTGGAAAAGTAAATTACGTATCAAACAATTTATTGTCCGGGGCAAAACTGAATAGCACATCCCGATGCTTATTTATTAAGCATGTATCAATGGTCTTATTCTTGCTTATTTTTCATGTGTAATCCAATCCAGATAATTATCTTTTGAAATAGTGGTGAATACAACATTGGGATAAGAAGTTGTAAATGCCGCCGGTGCCTTTGCCTTTTTTGTGGGTGAGTATTTAAATTCAAAAGCTGCTATTTGCCCGTTCTCAAATTCAATCAGATCAACTTCCTGTTGATTATAATTTCTCCAGAAATAATATTGTACATTTTACCGGAATAGGCGTTTCTTTTTATCCTTTCAGCAATGAGATAATTTTCCCAGAGTTGCCCCATATCATTTCTAAGAGATGGCAGACGAAAATCATTAATGATCGCATTGCGAATTCCATTATCATAAAAACCATTTGGAACTTTTAGAAATTTCTTTTCGCAGATTACTGCTATACGCCCCAACTTTATAAACAATAAAAACTTTTGCCAAAAGGTCAAGATAATTCTCTACGGTATTCTTACTGAGACCCAATTGCGCTGCAAGTTCTGTATAGGATACTTCAGCCCCACATTGATAAGCAATCAGCCGAAGTAATTTTACAATTTTATCAGATTGCCGGATACCTTCATAGGCCAAAATATCCTTCAATAAATAAGATTGAACCAATTGTTGCAAATAGGCTGATTTTTCCTGATAAGTTGTTAGTTGAAACAATTCCGGGTAACTGCCAAATATCAGCCTGTCTTCCAAATTCTGAAGTGTTTCCCGATAAGTTTCCCAAGTACTGATCTCGGCTTGTGCCAATGGAAATAATTGAAGCTGGAATTGTCGGCCAGTTAATGGGTCGCCGGTTTTATTTGCCAGATCAATGAAGAAGATCCTGTAGCCAGGATAGTGAGACCATTAATATTATCAATCATCAATTTGAGGATCTGCCCGATTTCCGGAATCACCTGCGCCTTGTCAATGATCAGCAAACTTGCTTTTCCTATAATGCGTTTGTAATTAGCAATCGCACGATTACGGAGCATTTCCTGTACATCAAAATCCTCAGCATTCAATACCAAGGATTCTCCTGTATAGTTTTTACGAATTGTCTCTATCAACACTGTCTTGCCGACCCTACGTGTTCCCATTATCAGAATCACTTTATTGCTTTTAGCAAAGCAGATACTTCTTTTCTAATTCTCTTTGAATCAATTTCATAGTAAATAAGTCAATATGCTGACTAAATTACTTAAAATTTAGAATTCGTATTGACTAAATTACTTTTTATTTTATAATATATTGATTCTTAAGATTTTATCAGAAGTCTAAAAAAATCGTAGCTGCTTTTTAATTTAGAAGCACTTCACTCTATGCGGCAAACTTTCACATCACTTTTCTTCAATTGCTGTTATCTAAATAATAATGCTCCTTTAACCGGCATTCATTAGCAAATTATAAAAAAAGCCCCCCGGAATTTCGGAGGGCCCTACAATCTATTCTCTATAACTTATTCTGCACCATCAATACGTCCGCGGGCCATTGCCTAACTAACCACTTTATTATTGTGCACGAACAGCTTTAAGATAATGCTATACCATAAACGCTTTTTGATATTTATTTAACCGAGCAATGTTTGATTTAGCATAATATCATTGCTCACATATTTATTAAATAGCATTAAATTTTTTGCGATTGAAATGCACTTAAATGCCGGCCGTGGTGCAGGTCGGTACCCACCAGTTGGGCCAGGCCCTTATCCAGCAGATAACGGGCGGCTTCTGCCGCGTTTTTGCCGTAATAGCCTGCCAGTGATAACAGGTTTACCTGCAGTATAAAACCCAGGTCTTTCAGCTTATGATAGCCTTTAAAATGATGGTGAAAATAAAAATACCGTTCGGGGTGTGCCAGCACGGGCTGGTAGCCGTTGGTAATGATGTGGAATACGATCTCCGGCAGGTTTACCGGTTCGGAAGTGTAGGGTATTTCGGTAAGCAGTAAGTTTTTATGCAGGGTTCGCAGGGGCTGTGGCTGTTGCAGCAGTTCCATAAAATAATCATCCAGCATATATTCGGCCGCTGCTGTTACCTGCATGGGTATATCGGCAGCAAGCAGGGCTTTTTGCAGTGTAGCCAATGCGGGTTCAATGGTTTCATTGGTATTGCGGTACAGGTCGCCAATAATGTGCGGCGTGGCAATACATTTCCGGATACCCAGGTCATACAGTCCACGTACCAATACAAGAGAGGTTTCCACATCGGGCGAACCATCGTCTATGCCGGGCAGGATATGACTGTGCATATCTATCGTTACAGGAAGATGCTGTATAGATGCCGCTGTATTTTTTTTAAAGAAATTAAACATCGTTTACCGGGAAGAATATGTTTCGCCTACGGCGAAATGTTTTTACCACAAAGGCACAAAGGTCACTAAGGAAAATGGTAAACCATTTTAATGGAATAAATTAACCCACGATAACACACCCCTCTTATATGGCTAGCAGTAAGCTGCACCAGAAAGTAATTCGAAGAATTACCTTAGGTCCTTTGTGCCTTTGTGGTTAAATTTCTTTACTGCGAAGCAGGAAAATATAAATCCTTCGGATTTTCTTTTTTTTACCACAAAGGCACAAAGGTCACTAAGGAAAATGGTAAACCATTTTAATGGAATAAATTAACTCACGATAACACACCTCTTATATGGCTAGCAGTAAGCTGCACCAGAAAGTAATTCGAAGAACCCTTGGTGTCCTTTTTTGCCTTTGTGGTTAAATTTCTTTTACTGCGAAGCAGGAAAAATATAAATCCTTCGGATTTTCTTTTTTTTTACCACAAAGGCACGAAGGACACAAAGGAAAATGGTAAACCATTTTAATGGAATAAATTAACTCACGATAACACACCCCTCTTATATGGCTAGCAGTAAGCTGCACCAGAAAGTAATTCGAAGAATTACCCTTGGTGTCCTTTGTGCCTTTGTGGTTAAATTTCTTTTACTGCGAAGCAGGAAAAATATAAATCCTTCGGATTTTCTTTTTTTTTACCACAAAGGCACGAAGGTCACAAAGGAAAATGGTAAACCATTTTTTAGAAATCAATCACCTCTCTAAACTACAAACCTTTTTATACCATCACGGATAAGTTCTACATTGAAATTTATTAAGTACCCTAATCTTAATTTTGATAATTTAAGATGACTGATAATCTGAGCTTTCCACAATGCATTGACCAATTCAACAGATTTTAATTCACATATTACCAATTCATCAACCAATACATCCATTACCAATCCTTCATTAAGTTTCTGCCCGTCATAAAATATGGGAAGTTCACATTGGCGTTTATAAGGTATTCCTTTCTTTTGGAGTTCATAACAAAAACAAGCTTCATAAATTTTCTCAAGCAATCCTGGGCCTAATTCTTTATGAACTTTATATGCAGCATCTACTATTTCTCTTCCTAATCTTTCCTCTTTTTCTGATAATTGTGGGTACATAAAAATGGATTTATTAAGATTATTTTTTACCAAAAGAAAATTTACCACAAACCTGCTGGCGGGCAGAGGCACGTAGAACACGAAGAAAAAAAGTAATTCGCCCGAAGGACCCTGTGGGAAGAATTACCCTTTGTGTCCTACGTGGTTAAATTTCTTTTGCTGTAAAGCAGGAAAAATAAATCCTTCGGATTTCCTTTTTTTTTACCACAAAGGCACGAAGGACACAAAGAAAATGGTATACCATTTTTTAGAAATCAGTCAGCTTGACAAACAAAAACAGCAGTAAAATTCCAGACTCCAAAAGTATCGCCCGAAGGACCCTGTGGAAGAATTACCCTTTGTATCCTTTGTGCCTTCGTGGTTAAATTTTTTTTACTGCGTAGCAGAAAAACAAAAACCTTACAGGTTATCACAAAAAATACAAATGAAACGCAGGAGTATCAGGTAAAGAATCTGACTAACCCCATATTGGTATACTGGTGCAGCTTTATTAAGGGCTTTAAAAAAGAAACCACAAAGGGCATCGGTACCCGGTTCTTTTTCATGGCCAGGTAATCTCTGCGGTTGGCACGCAACCTGCTGAAAATATTGCTGTTGCTCATACCACCGTTGCGCATTCGTACGATCAGTTTGCCCACATAGGCAGCGCTCACTTTATAGTAATACAGGTAGCGGGTCATGAATTCATAATCGGCGGCCGTAAAAAAATGTGTTTCATAATACCCGCAGGTTTCCAGTAAACTGCTGCGGAAATAAAAGGTAGGATGTGCCGGCATCCAGCCATAACGAAAATTGCGGCGTTTAAATTCTCCACCCTTCCATTTGCGCAGCACTTTAGAGATATCATCCTGCTCAACATATAACAGGTCGCCATACACGGCATCTACTTTTTTCGTTTCAAAGCATTGCACTATTTTGCTGATCACATCTGGTGAAGCCAGCATATCATCACTGTTTAAGGTGCCGATAATATCCCCGGTAGCCATTTTCATGCCTTTGTTAATGGCATCGTACATGCTGTAATCTTTTTCCGAAACCCATTTGGCAATATGACCGTTGTATTTGCTGATTATGTTGAGCGTACCGTCGGTTGATTCGCCGTCGATAATGATGTGCTCTATATTTGGGTAATCCTGTGCCATTACCGATTGAATGGCGTCTTCCAGGAACTTTTCGGAATTGAGTGTAACTGTTATGAGGGTAACTTTAATCATTCGATTCTTTAACAATGTAAAAATAGCTAATTTATTTAATAAGACTCCAAAAGGTACTAGGTAGTTTCACTTAGTTAATAAAAATATATTTATGCCCGTTAACGCGTAACCAGTATATTTTCCATGGCCAGCATATCCATATTTGTACGCAAAAAGCAGTCCAAAGCCTCAGCCGGGTGGTTCACAATCGGTTCATTTTCAACAGCCAGTTAAACAAAAGATATTGGTAAATATTAATCTGCAATAATCCGGTCTGCAGTTTTAGAGGCAGGGTTTCCACGATAGATTCCGTAAGCCTCCATATCGCTGCTCAAAATTGAACCAACGGATAATATGGAATGTGTTTTGCAAATCACACCCGGACAAACAACCGATTTGGCTCCAATCCATACTCCATCTTCAATGGTAATTGGTTTCACAATCAAATCAAAAGCTGTTTTTTTATAATCGTGGTTTCCGGTTAATAAATAAGCGCCCTGCGAAATACAAACGTGAGATCCAATTTTAACCAAGCCTAAATTATCAATCCAAACCTGTTCCCCAATCCACACGTGATCCCCAACTCCAGGAACCAGGGATATTTGATATTAACGTATGGCTTTATCAGCACTCCTTACCAATTTTAGCACCAAATATTCTTAGAGTAAAAACCTTAACACCATAAAACGGAATATCCCTGATTTAAAAAACAAACCATTTACATAATGCCAGATAAATCTCTTAAAGCCAGAACCCGGTTTATACCATTCATTATTAAATTTATTCATGTTTACTGTGTTCATTCTTTAATTTGTTATTTGCAGAATTATGTTTTTGCGATCTGTCGAATAAATAAATCATAGCAAAAATAGCAAGATATGCAGCAATATTAAACCAGGTATGATTATCCCAGCCAAAAGGAAAGCGCCATTGTTGACTGTTGGCCAACAGGGTAAGGCTGATGCGTATTACATTGATGATGTACAGCGCCGCTGCTCCCCCGATCATCCAAATCAATTTCTTTTTCCAGCTGCCATTATTGGCAAAAATAAAAGCGATCCAGAAACTGGTAACCCCGTAACCCAGGCAACTGTATACCAATTGCACGCTGCTGCCGCCAACCAGGCTTAAATGAATAGGGCCGTTCTGGTAAGCATCGTATCCCAGCAACTGCAGAAAATATTTTGAGCTCTGCAACAGGCTGTTCCTGAAAGCAGGTATAAAATTCAGGTACTTATCTACAAAGCTGATGTACCGCCCTTCCGGTGCACTCAAACCAATGATGGCTTCTGTTCCATAAAATAAAATACAGAATGCTCCAATGAATTTAAGGAGGTAGATTAGGATGCGGTTATTGAGAAAAGATTTCAGTCGTATTATTTGTTACTGATTAATAATTACTAACTATTAGAGGTAATCTGAAATAATTGTTTGATTAAAGCTGCAAAAGTTTTTTTAGATTTTCATTCAATATTGCTACTTCCGTTTGCCGGAGTTCTCCTAATTTCCCTAAGGCTAAAGTTTTGTCAACAGTAGCAATTTTGGATAAACGGATGAGCGATGGCTTTTTGATACCATTAAAAGCTGAAGGCAATATTTCAATATCAGTAGCTTCTTTCCACTTAAGTTGTGCTGTAATAAAACAGAGGGTAAGATCATAATCAGATACAATCAGTACAACAGCAGGCCTTAGTTTGTTACCGGATAAATCCGTAAATGGAAAAGGAATAAGAATAATATCTCCTTTAATCATTGTATCGCTCTTTCAGGTCTTTTACATTATAAAGTTCTTCTTCCTCATGTAAATAATTAAACACTTCACTATCACTTACAAGATTTTGAATATTTTCTGTGAGCAACTGCTCTTCATATTTTTTGATTATAAAATCGGCGAAATCTGATATTTCAGAAGCCTTGTCGGGTGGAAGCAGATTAATTACTTCAACAGTACGGTTTATTATAGCCTGTCGTTTCATTGATATAATTTTATAAATTAAATTTACTTCTTTTTGCTGATTTTATTAAGCAGGTTTTCTTAGTTCAGAGCAGGCAAATAGGTTCAACAATGTCCATAAATCAGTTGTCGTTGCCGGTTTAAATTTTGTCTGAAGTATGGATTTTTAATCGCTTTTTCTTCCAGTAAATCAACAGGGCGATTGAGTATCTTTTGCAAAGAGAATTTGAAGGCAAAATAATTATCCGCATATTGGGCAATATCTATCGGATCAAAGTCAACAACTAAATCAACATCACTTTCATTGTTAAATTTGTTGGTTAGTACAGATCCAAAGGCATACAACTGTTTGACTTTGTGTGTTGAACAAAGCATTCTAATATCAGTTATATGGGTATCGAGTATTGTCACAAGTATTTATTGATATGCAAATTTAACAAAAAAGTATTAACCACAGATTTGGTTAAAAGACACAGTGATAATAGGATAAGGTTGAGGTTAAGGTTGAGCCCGCCCGGATGACGCGGTCGGACGGGGTTAAGGTTGAGCCTGCCTGCCTGCAGGCAGGGTTAAGCGGTGCCCGAAATAATAGAATCTTTTAAATTAACAGTAACCTGCTTAACCTTAACCTGTTTTCACAGGCTTATATATTGCTTTATTATACTCACCTGTTTTAATAATTTTTTTCTGCTGCACCCCATTTTTTAAATCCCTGCTTGCGGTGGCGGTAGAAATATCTTTGAAGACCTGCATATAGTCTTTCCGGGTAAATTCGGTTTTATGTAAGGATAAGTAATAGTCAACCCGGTCGCTGTCATTCATCGTTACATTCTTCAATGCAAGCATATTGCCCAACGACTCATCAATCAGGGTAAGCATGTATTCAATGAATACTATTGACTTTCCTGTTTTGTCGGCTTTTGATAAGGCATCATAATATTTTTTTTGTGTTTTGCTTATTAGTGTTTCAAATGGCAGGTACTCAAAAACAGGGTACGCTTCCATTAAAATTAATGTTTGCCAAAGCCGGCCCATTCTGCCATTACCATCCAAAAACGGGTGAATAAATTCCGTTTCATAATGAAAACACAGCTTTTTATCAATACCAGTTCATTTGTTTTTTTAAGATATTGAAACAGGTCTTTCATAAGACCGGGCACTTTTATCTGCAGGTGGGGCAAGGTGTGTTACCTGCAAACCCTTTACAATACCAACGCCCGATACCCGGTATTTCCCTGGTTTGGCCGCCAACCTTTCCATCAGTATTTTATGGGCCTTCAGAAATGAGTGCTCATCTGTTGATCTGAATTGCGGCAGATCTTTATAAACACCAACAGCATTCATCACCTCCCTGATATCTTTTTGCGGACCAATCACCCGTTTATTTTCGATAAGGGCGGTTATCTGTTCTTCTGTAAGCGTATTACCTTCAATCTGCAGCGATGCATGAATTGTTTTTACCCGGTTATGTTTTCGCAACAACGGCGAATGCTTTTCCAGATTCCTGGCATTTACTGCTCCCAGTTTTAAAGAAATGGAACTTACCAGTTGCATTATTAATGGGGTAATATCATAAGGGGTCCATGTTGATAGTATCATATGATAGTATCAAAGATAGTGCAATTTGGCGTGCACTGCCTGCCATTTTTGATAAGCAAGAGCGTATTGCATCTCCTTATTTCTTTTATAAGCTCCGTATATGTATGCTTAACTGCTTTAATTGCAGAAAATAAACTCAAAGATTAATCAGCTTTACATGAGCAGATCAGCAAATTAACACAACAGGTGCAGTTAAGCCAAAGATGGCCAGTGTACCGAAATAGCAAAAACAAAATGCACAGGCAAATTTAAGAAGAAGGTTAGGATGTGTTTGTTCAGCAATGAGTTAACTATGATTATTTAATTAATAAACCTCTTCAAAAAAGTCAGTTAACGTTACTATTTTAGTTACGCCAAATTTCTTCAATATTAATAGGTCTTTGTCACCGGTTATTAAAAAATCAGCATTACCATCAATTGCCAAAGCCAGCAAAAAATTATCTTTTGGGTCTCTGCAAACAGTGATTTCGGACTGCACATTCACAAAATCGGCAAACTCATCAATTGTTTCCAGAAGATTTTCAATATCAGATTGAGCAAAATAACGCCTGAGTTTAGGACGCTTTGTTACTTCTATAAATTCAGCAAGAAGTTCATTGCTAAAAACCAATATACAGTTTCTTTCAAACAGTAACGTATCAAGCTTAGAAAAATCGTTTTTTAAAAGGAAACTCACCCATAGGTTGGTGTCTAATATTATGCGCTTTACTTTATTTCGCATATCGTTTGGTTCTTACCATTTCAACTTCTTTGGTAATCACATCTAAGGAGGGCGCAGATTTATTTTTTGTTCGCAATTTCTTCAGAACACTCGAAAACCCTGTTTTAGAAAACATCCTGAATACTAATAAGCTTTAAATCTGCAAGGTCATTCAGCAGTTTTCTTGCTTTAGGATTAATTATATTAACTTTTAGCGTATTCATACGTCAAATATAAAGAAAAAATAAGCCTTCTCAAAATCAGTCAGCTTTCCTTTCATAGATCAGTATCTTGTCTTTATCAACAAATGACTTAACATATTTAGACAAACCTTCCGCACTTACCAGGTCTATTTTTAATTTTAGCAGATCCTCCAGTTCTACCTGGTAACCGAAAAATTTCATACCAATTGGTCGACTGTGATCAAGTTCTACCAATATATCCAGGTCACTGTTTTTATTCGCTTCATTTCTGGCATAAGAACCAAACAGGTATGCCTTCTTAACCGGACGAACGGAAAAGAAATGTTGCAGTATTAACATATCTTTAGATGATAAATTCATATTATAAAGGTAAACTTTATTTTCAGATTTTGTTTTAGGATCATATTACTTTAACAATGGTGAATAAAAGCGGCAATTCCCGTATGTGAGGCTTTATTTAGCCCTGTGGCACAGAAGCCTCCATTCGCTTAGGTTAAATCCTCCCGATCTATCGGGAGGTGGTGGGGGCTAAACATCTCCTCATACTGCCTCCTGATCCCTTCCACATCCACTGCACTATCTGCATATGCTCTTGCGCCCTTACTCCATGCTTCCAGTTCTTCCTGGCCCATTCCGGCAAATCGTTCAATGGCCTGCACCAGTTCTGCTGTATCTGTCAATGAAACATTCATACCTGCCTTTGCATCTTCCAGTTTATTCCACGGTGTATTGTTACTGGTGATCACCGGCCTGCCTGCACTCAGTGCTTCATAAATAGCGTGGCCAAAATTTTCACTCTTGCTGGGCAAAATAAAAACATGGCTTGCTGCCAGTGCAGCTGCAATCTTATCCGGTGCAATATCACCATGATAGTTCACCGTAATATTCGGAGGCAGTTTTTTTATTTGTGCTTCACAGGCCTCCCAGTATTGTTTATCTTTTATTGGCCCGTAAATATTATACTCAATGCTCAACTCCCCACGGAGCCTGTCATCCTGAGTTTGTCGAAGGATGTCACCCTGCCAGTCCCGCTCATTGCGGGGAGCCTGTCGAAGGGTGTCTCTACGAAGCCATGCTTCACTTACGGCCAACGATTCCAAGACAAACAAAACATTCTTCATCGCACTTACCAACGCAACCGAAACCAGTTTCAACTGCCCAACTTCTTTTTGCACCACCGGCTGCACAGCACATTGGGAAAATTTGCAGCTACTTTTACGTTTACCGAATTCCAAAAACCTGCTGTATATATTTCTTCTCCGCCTCATCCGTAGCATGAAAAACAATTTGGTTTTGCAGCCCCAGTATTTTCCAAAGCCCCAGGTATATCTTTTTCTTAAAACCCTTTTGGCTTAATGCTCCGGGATGCAACATACCCCTTACCGAAATTATTTTTTTAACACCCCTGCAAAACAACAAAGGCTTTGCATTAAACTGCCAATCGTAAATACCGGTTATAAAAAGATGATCGGGTTTTTCTTTTTTTATCTCCTGCTGTAATACCGGTAAAATATTATTGGCACTGCTGTACCAAACTTTTGTTTGCTTATTATATTGTACCCATTCATCAAATGCAACGCCCTTCAATAAACTGCCATCCAAATCTTTATTGCTGCAGAAGATTTTGAATTCCATCGCACTATTGCCCATTGCCTCTTGCCCTTTTGCCAATTGCATATTGCCCATTGCACTCACCATATTAGCAACAGACTGTATTGGGCCACCGGCTTTATAGGCTGGCTGGAACCAGGGTGGAATGAATATCTTTTTCAGGAGGTTGTGGGTAAACGATGAAATATTTTTTCCAAAGTTGGAAAATAACAAAAATTAAAAACAAGATTTTACAAAATGGCCAAGTATTGTTTGCAATTCACAATCAGGACGTATTGGGTAATAAAAAACAAGTGGTGTAAAGATAACAATAATGGAAAATATTACTTAACTTATAAAATACTTTCAGTGATTCACTATATAAAAGACCTAAGAAAAACATAAAAATACATCCCCCAGTAATCCCGAAATTTACATATGCATCTCCAACTGAACTGAGGGCCATTGAGGTTCCTTTTCGCAATTGCAGCCCGGTATATTTTTTAAATAATTCCTGGTCTCCGGCTTTTAGTTTACCAGGTGCAATAACCCGGGGTAAAACAGCTGCGGTAATAATTTGATTCAACTCTTCTCCATAGGAAAAAGGCACTACAGCCGGAACTGTTTTCAAAATATTAGTTACAATATACCCCTGGTTAATACGCACAATACTCTTTGCAAGGGTCTTTGAGCTAAAGTATCCCTCCTCTTTCTGATTTTCTTCATAAACATTTGCCAATGTTTCTAAACCCCAACTTTCCTTCTTCCCATGTAGCTGCCCGATAGTTTTTTTAATCCCTGAATGATTAATGTTAATATTATAAATAAAGTGGCAAGAGTGTTTTTGTATATACAGAAGGTTTATACTTTAGAGCAAATACTACACCTAAAAATATTAACCAGGTAATTAAATCATGAAACATGGCCCACTTAAAGATGAAGCAATAATAGAGCCGTACACACTATTGCCAATGGCAATGGTTTTAATTTTGATTCCCTAAAAGGATCATAAATACTCCTATAAATTTTAAGCCGCCCAATAAATAAAAAACAAAGGCCAGATCTGAAGAAAACTGGTTTGAAACTAAGCTTGAAGTAAACCCGATTCCGATTAATAAAAAAGGAATTATTTGATGAGATGCAACATATTTTTTTATTTTATCAATATCAATTACTTCTCCCTGAAGTCGTTTACTTGTAATATGAAGACCCAAAATAAAGCTGACAACGGCCGGTATGGCATAGCTAAAATAAGCGTCTGATGAAATTTTCATGTATATTTTTGCAACATCAACATTATAGGCTAAGGTGGGTCCAAATAAAAGCTGCAAACTCATGAGAGATCCAAAAGATAACGCACAGGTATTACATATCCAATTGAATAGAACAGTAAAAAAACTGGTGGAGCGAATTATAATGGCCAGATAGGTGTACACAGTAATGCCCGGTATTAATACTGCCAATACAGCAATAACCAGGAATACAGTCCAATTGATATTTACCCTGAATAACGTATTCACATTTCTTTTTTAGTTGCCCAGATCATTACAGAACCCGTTAACCTGGGAGCATGTATAATTTTTCTAGTTTACCCTTTGATAAAACAAATAATTTGTATCCTTTTGGTGACCAAATGGTTTTGAGCATCGCCCGGTTTAATCCTTCTGCCCTGTTTTCACTTAGTTTTCAAACTCAAAAAGAATATCAGGAGGCGGTTCGAATCCAAGAGATTCTCAGGCCTTTCAAAAGCATAATACTCATAGCCCTCTATATCAATTTTAATAATATTAGGCACAGCAATATTATTGTTCTTAAGTAAGCTGTCTAATTTTATTGTTACTACATTTTCAATTTCCTCTTTAATATCTTTTGAAAAATGCCCCTTCCCAAATTGATTTTTTGGACTATAAAAATGAACCAGTTCATCGTCATTACTTGAAATTGCCTTATTGACCAATAAAATATTATCCAAGTTGTTAAGCTTTATATTTTCAGCTAAATAAGAAAAAATTGTTTTCGATGCTTCTATACAAATTCCCTTAACATTTTTCTTTCTTGTCAGACCCGGGATTGCAATACTGCCGATATTGGCACCGATATCAACATAAATTCCCCCATCGGGTATGTTATTAATTATGAAATCAGAAGTTTCTTTTTCATAAATGCCATTGATAAATATTTCATAGCCGATATTTTCTTTTATATTCGGTAACCTGTATTTTAAACCGAAACCTCCGGTTATAATTACATTTTCAATCTGTTTTATTTGCTTTTTAAAAAACAATCTGCCTAACCGTTGTTTTCCCGTGAAATCAGGCAACCACCTGAATATCGTATTTATAGAATTTGTATTATTTTCCATCAGCATTTAGTTAACACTACATTTTCAATATTTTTTCGAATTTTTAATATGGACCAGTCTTGAATATATCTTTTTGATTGTTGACCCATTTCCCGCATTCTATTTTTATCATTCATTAATTTCATTTTATTCAACAGGTCTGACTCAGACCCACTTTTAAAAACATACCCGTTTTTACCATCCTCAACCAGATCTGCAGCACATCCGCATTTATCACTTACAATGACTGGCCGGCCGCAAGCCATTGCTTCATTAACAGCTAATCCCCAGGTTTCACCAGGGCCAGATGATGGCAGTATGAATACATCTCCAATCCGGTAAATAAGCGGCATTATCGATTGATTTTGAAAATCCAAAAAATGAATATTTCCTTCTGTGTATTTCCGTTTCAATTCCGGTTCTAATATCCCGTTACCTACAATCACCAGGTGTGCATTATTGCTTAATTTTTGAAATGCCTTTATTAATAGTTCAGGATTTTTTTTCTTTTCCAGCTTGCCGGCAAACAAATAAACAAATGCAGATTCATTTATTCCCAGTTCCTGCTTTTTTTTACGGATTTTTTCATACATCGTACAATCTTCCTGTCCGAAACGTTCATTATCGATTGCATGTGGAACAAAATATAATTGACTTTCCTTTAAACCGTAATTTAAATAATACTGCTTATTTGCCTTCCCTACATATAATGCATAATCAGCAAATCGATATACCCAGTTCAGCAAAATATACCTTGCAACATTTTTTAAGAAGCCTTTCTCGTCCAGCAAATTCGAATCACCCCGGAATAAAACAGGTAACTTTTCTTTAAAATACCGCATACACGACAAATGACTTGTAAAATTCCAACCGTTAATTAGTATTACATCAGGTCCCCAGTTCTTTATCTCATTAATTAAAGTGGGATTCTTAATACCTTTAAAATGATGACTTCCTGGATGCTTTGAAATATTATTTATAAAGCAATACTCAAAACCTTCCAATAAGGGTATGTCCCATTCAATTGGAATACCAAACCCATTGTCATTGATTACTCTGGATTCAGATTGCCCCCAAGTGAAGAATACCTTAAGTTCAATATTAACTGATTCACTTAAACATTTAAACCAGGGAGAATTATATTGAATAGGATGAGTTGTTACTATGGCAAGTCTTTTACTCAAATTTTAAAAGATTTTTTCTTTACTAATTCAATTTTCTTCAATGCCCTGAAATAAGAAAATTCAGCATTTGTCAATCGTCCAAAATAATGCTCGGGAGATTCCTTTTTTGGATAATCCAAAAATGCCATATTCCCTGCAGAGAAGGAACTACTCTTTTATTAAGCACCCCATATTTAAGAATGATTAAAGTTTTAGCAAAAATCAAAAAAGGCCACAAATATTTTGGGTAATAAAAATACGATATGTACAAAATATTATTTACACAGGATTTCCATTGCTTTTTATAAGACCTGTTATTTTTCTCTTCATTGTATCAGGATTGTACCAGGGAGATAAAATATAAGATAACCCTTTTTTAAACAGTTTATGGAAAACTCCTGTTCTTCAAAAGCGTATGCCATATTGCTTTCATTATAAAATCCACAATTCCGCAATACCGATGCTCTTATTATGTTCCCACATCCAATAAATTCTGAAATCTGAAATGGTGCAGGGTTAACAGTTGTAAACTCCTTTGAACTTTCATATTCACCATCTCTGATATCCAATGAAAGCACACCAACGTTTTCATTTTTTCGGGGAAATCAATTGATTGGCTTAATGAATCAGCATAAACAAAACAAGTATCGTCATCCAGTGTAACAAAATAATCGAAATCCAATTTTTGCATTAATAGATTTCTTGCTTTTTTATAATTCCACCGAATGCTCATTGATGACAATTTCACATTCAGGGTAATTTTTTAATGCCGCTATTGTATTATCGGTACACCCGTCACAAAATATCCTCACAGTCATATTCTGACAGTTTAACTTCCGGATACTGTCTAAACATTGTACAAAGCCTGACTACCCTGTTTTTGTGGCAATTCCGATTACTACTTTTGGCGTTTCCATATACATAAATAAATAACAGCGATTAATCCGGCAATATTCTTTAATTTCAATGCTTTTAACCGGTAAAAATATAAAAACAGTAAACTTGATTTGAATTTTAATTGGCTATCCCCAGACCGTTTACGGTTAATGGACTCTATTTTAAGTCTGTTCAATTCCAGATAATAGCAATCCCTGAACGCTTTTTTAAATGACCCGTTTTGATGATACTCCAAAAGCTGGGAATGTGTAAATATGATCGGTAAAATTTTAATTTCAATTCCCTTCACGAACAATTCATGAGTAATAAAAAAATCTTCCAGAAAATACGATTCCTGAAATATTCCTGAAACAAAGCTGATATCCCTCTTTTTGAAAATTATTAAATACCAAAAACCACCAGTTGCCCATTCTACTGAATTTATCTCATCGGTATATAAAGGAGGGAAATTATAGGAACAAAAGCTTTTCCCTTGAATATCTTTATACGACTTCTTTTGCATCCCCGAAAGCCAGGAATAGTACCATTTAATACCTTTATTAAACGGATAATCTTCCTTTAAATAGAAACCGGATAAGTATGGTGCAAGAATTTCTGGTTTCTATTTTCAGCAACGTAATTCAGTAAATTTTTATTTTGCCGTTTTCCAAAATAATATCATCGTCCAGAAAAAAATAAGTTGACTTATCAAAGCTACAATTTCTGATTCCGGCATCCCGGGAAAAAGCAGCATTGTTTTTATCATCATAATAACTATTTACTCCGTCAATTTTGGGGTCAGTTGCACGATTTGAAACAAGTATTAATTCATGCTCAATATTTAACTCTTTAAATATCGATATTAACAGGAGGAGATTATTTCTCGTTATTTCATTCAGCTTCCTGGTTGGTATAACAACCGAAACAGTTTGTTTATGGCCAGATTCCAAGACCATGCATAATAAATTTTACCATTCTTTAAAAGCGTTTTCATGAATTGTCAACCCCGTTTTCGCTATTATTTTATCAAGATCAGTATCCTCATTAATTTTAATTAATCCGTCAATTTCAATGATCTTGGACTCCCATTTTTTCCCCAGGTCCCTGTCCCAATACATTGAATAACCCGAATCAAGTGCTATTTTCCGGTATTCAGCCTTCTTGTTATTTGTTCCCGATTTCTAAATTGATAATGGGCAAACTTTATAAATTTTTTTGTAGCAATTCCCGGGTGTAAAGGAATGGAATCTCCTACATTCCAAACCAGCTTTTTCCGATACTTAATAAACCGTTGTTCGCAAGATGGGATTAATGCGTATTTGAAATTATCAAATTCAAACTGAGTATCGTATATATTATCCTTTGTAAACTGGTATTCAATATTGGCGCCAAAAACCATTGAAATCCAGGGTTTAAGACTTCCCAGGAAATCACGGGGGTCATCAATATAAAATTTATCAGCATCCATTTTAAAACAAACCCAATCGCCATCAGTAAGTTCATGCCTGAAATACTCAAAAACTTCCTGGCGCAAAGCATCCCTGTAAGGAACATCACTGCATTTATATGGAATGATCTCCGCCGATTTCAAGCGGTTTACAATTTCCCAGGTTTTGTCTGTGCTCCCGTTATCAAAGACATAAATTTTTATCGCACCATTTGGCAGCTGCGGCAAATTCTTCTCAATAATATCTTCCTCATTCTTAACTAAACTAATTGCATAAATCTTCATATACTGCTGTAATTCGTGTTGTTAAATGTTCAAAAGTTTCCATTTTAATATGGTCGTTTCTTTTGTAATTATTTTTGCCTTCTTTAAAGCTTCGACAATAGCTGATGGCGTGTTGTGCCTTAATTAACTGACCATTAACTCCCTGTTGAAATATTTCTGTAAACCCGGTACATCTGTTCCAATAACATACAATCCTGCAGTAATTGCTTCCTGGATAACCAATCGCATCATTTCATATGCTACGGATGGCAAAATCAGTACATCATAATTTTTTAAAATGGTACTTATTTCATCAAACAAAAAAACACCCCTGTATTTAATGTTACTAGTATCTAATTTTTCTAAGTCAATTTCCAAAGGTGGACCAAAAACTGATAACGAGATACCTGATTTATCGAGCATTTCAAATGCCTGTATCAAGATATCTAGACCTTTTAACCTGGTTAATCGGGCCAATATAAACTACATTTAACTTTTCTACATCAAGCCCATCCACCTTTTATTTTATCATTTACCTTAACAGCCGGCCTGATTAAAATAATTTTTTTTTCATTATTTTATTGTGTACCAAAACTCCTGCGTAATGCTCATTTAAAACCATTATTTTGTCAAAGTTATTAGTTGCCTTTTTAAAGTTCCACTTTTTAAAAGATAAATTTATTATTTGCTTTAAATTCCCAACCGGTGTATTTTGTTCCCGGTAATTCAGGCATTTATTACATCTATTCACCAATATTTCACCATCACAAACCGACTTATCCAGGCCATTAATCAGGTTGCCATTTGTACACGTAAAATTGACAATGTGTGGAGTGAAAATAATTTTTAAAGCTTGTTTTCTGGCTGCTTTTATGTAGGGAAGCTGATATGGTTCATAACAATGAAAGTGAACCAGGTCATATTTATTGAGGGTGATTAATTTTTCCCATGATGCTGCGGCTTCAGAATACTTTATACCGTATGCAATCCATTTATTTGCTGTGGGATTCGAATCCGGAAGTATGATCTCTGTGAAATATTCCTTCTTGATTATTTCTATATGTTGTTGGTTCTGGAGTGGGTAAACAATTGAAACATCATGTATTTCCGACTGGTACCTGGCTATTTCTAAAATATATTTTTCTGTCCCACCCAAGGTCCCCCAACTGGACCATGGAAAAAAATGAATGATTTTCAATCTTTTGAAATTGTCCATTTTAATACGCATTTTAAATATTGCCTGATTTTTTGTTGCAGTGGAATTTTGCAAAGCTGTAAATAATTAGATTTTTTTAATACTTTCCAAATTTTCATATTGTATGAATACAAATTATGCCCAAACAGTTTGTTCTTCCAGAAATCCAGCATTATCTGTTCATCATAAATTTTATACACCCGGTTTTGTAAAACCAGTTTATACATCCATAAATCTGCAGATTCTACCTTTTTGCATCTCTGTATTTTCTGAACCATCCGTCAAAAAGGCATAAATGTGTAATACGCTCATCTTCGTAGGTGTTATTCAAGCAGTTGTAACTGATTGATTTTAATATCTATTGCATTCGAATTCTGATTGTCCAGTTTTTTTTGACTGACCTGGCTTTTATGAACCCTGTATTCCAGGAGATATTGATTTAAATTTTTAGCCTTTAGTTTTTGTACTACCCTGCTCCACAACTCATAATCCTGTGCTGTGTTTAAACTTTCGTTATATAAAAAATTATCATTCAAAAAATCAGCTTTCCTAAACATAACTGTTGGATGGGCAAAGGGATTTCCGGAGAGCATATTAAACTTAATCTCCTGATGGGATTCCGGAAATTTCATAGGCTCAAATAAGTTGTCTATTATTTTTATCCAGGTTCCGCATATTCCATAATCAGGATTTTCCCTAAAGAAACTTAATTGAGTTTCAAATCTCCCGGGCAAGGAAATATCATCTGCATCCATTCTGGCAATAAATTCACCTTTTGCCATAGCCATTCCCCTGTTTAAGACCTTGCCAAATCAGAATTGGTTTCATTTAATACAGTAACAATCCTGTTGTCATTGAATGAACGATAATTGAAGCGGAATTATCAGTTGATGCATCATTTATTATAATGAATTC
>JADJTY010000010.1 GCA_016710935.1 Chitinophagaceae bacterium
ATTTGTGTTTTATGTTTTGGCCAGTCTTGAACTGATCGCCGAAGAGGATTGAAGACCCGTTTGGAGGAGATGAGAATGATGTACCAACAGGTTTACTGGCAAAAAATATTCACCGGCATGTAGCAGAAATTATCTAAAGATTTTTGCCGGTTAAAATACTTAACCTGAGGCAGGTGCCGGATGAAATATTTTTAGCAACAGTTCATACAGCTCCGGATGTTTTTCTTTCAGCAGGTCGGGTCGTTCGAAAAATATTCAGATACCACGGCAAAAAATTCGGCTTCATTGGTAGCGCCATATGGGTTAATGTCTGATTGATCGTCAATGATCTCTTTTATTTTTTCCTGCATCAACTTCAGCCATGGCTTTATGTATTGCCTGTTCAGTAAGGATTCCGGAATTCCATCAATTTCTCCATCTGTTTTATCAACCAGGTGTACAAACTCGTGGATGGCTGTATTGTTTTGCCGGTTTTTCGTTTATAAACGCCTGCCGCAGTTCAAATCTGAGATAAGATCATCACCTGGTTTAATGCACCGCTGCCCACCATACCCAAAATATTTCTACCCTCGCCCTGTTGTCAAATTCATGGTCAAAAGAATCGGGATACAGTAACACTTCATTCAGGTTTGGGTACTCCCAACCGGAAAATTAAAAATGGGGATGATGGCGCTGGCTGCAATCAATACTTTGTCTACATCTTCAACAACAGTTTTAACACCGGTTATTTTCACCTGCGTTAAAAAATGAGTCGTTCTTGTTTCAAATTCTGTTTTCTTATTCTCATTCAATTGCTGATAAAAGGGAATCTTTTCCTGTAGAATATTTTTTAGCAAGGGGGACCGGCTCTGTAACTTTTATTTTCTTTTTGCAGGAATTTAACCGCATAAAAATTGCCAGTATAAAAATGCCGAGGATGAGTATTTGTATTGTTTGCATACAAAGAAATCAGTGATTTTTATTTTTTAGGCGCTCTTTTTATAGGCTTGCCATATTTTTTCATCATCCGGTCTTTCTTTCTTACAATAAAATTCACTTTGCTGTTCTTGGCCGATTTTTCATGAAAGGCCGGGCCACGTTCTTCCGCTTTGGGGATCTTCAACTGGATCGTCTTCATAAACACTTTTGGCTTTTCGTCTTCTGTCAGTTCTTCAGATATCACGAGATGGCCAGGCAGTGCAGCATTGGTTATGGGTTGTTTCATCAATGTTTCAATCGCTTCCTGCAAAGGTTTTTCCTTTTCGGTAATAAAGCTGATGGCAATACCTTTTTTATCGGCCCTTCCCGTTCGGCCAATGCGGTGTATATAATTCTCCGGCACTTCGGGCACATCAAAATTAATTACATGCGTTACTTCAGCCACATCAATTCTCTCTTGCAACAATATCGGTTGCAATAATAAAGCGGTAAACGCCTTCATGAAATTGCTTAACCGTATTAAACCGGTGATTTTGTTCTTTGTTTGAATGTATCACGCCGGCCGTGCCCGGAAATTTTGCTTCCAGTTGTTCATACAGGTCATCGGCTAGTTTTTTTGTGCCCACAAAAACCAACACCTTGGTCATGCTTTCATCCTCAGTTAACAGCAGGTGCAGCAAATTTACTTTGGTGTAAAAATTAGGCACATCATAAAATGCCTGTTCAATATTTTCAAGTGGCGTACCGGTTGGTGAGGCTTCCACTCGTTCCGGTTCATTAAAATAAGTGTCCATCAAAGATTCCACCTCATCGGTAATGGTTGCAGAAAACAAAAGGTTCTGGCGCTTGTCCGGTAAAAGGTCAAGTATATTTTTTATCTGTGTTCTGAAACCCAGGTTCAGCATTTCATCCATTTCATCAATCACCAGTTTTTTAATGGCCTTGGTTTTAAATGCGCCATTCAATATCAGGTCATACAGTCTGCCTGGTGTTGCCACCAATACATCTGCACCGCTTTGCAGATCCTTCCATTGTGTATTAATATTTACACCGCCGTAAATGGGTATGGCCACCACACTCATATAGGTGGTTAGTTCCTTTACCGATTCTACCACCTGCACCGCCAGCTCCCTGGTAGGTACAATGATCAATATCTGTGGGTTTTTATCTTTACTGAATTTCCACAACCGCAGTAACGGCAAGAGGTAAGCAAATGTTTTACCGGTGCCGGTTTGGGCAATGCCACATACATCCCTGCCACTCATTACAACCGGAAAAACCCGGTGCTGAATGGTAGTGGGGGTTGTATAGCCTCTTTCATCCAGCGCATTGAGCAATGCGGTATTTAAATTTAAATCGCTAAACTTCATACTAAAAATATATGTTGCGAAGGTAGTTTTAAATTATTTGAAGCGGTTTATGTACTGTTAAAGGATCAGACAGAGGTGTCACCTTTTTAATTCCTGCATTTTACTATAAGGTTCTAAATAAAAGGTGACACCGCTTACAGTCATATTAAATTTAGCTCTGTTAAACCCAAAATACCCTCCGGCCCTTATCATTGCCCGCTGTTTTTTTGTAATTTTAAAAAAAAAAACTGGTGGTACCCATGCTGTATAAAAAGATCATGTCAAGCGGTGAAAACGGAATATTTATCATTAAAGATGGCGCAGATCATGTTGGTTTATATTCAGTGCCTGCACAAAAAATTATTGTTGAGCCGCAGTATTATGAAATAGAAAGCTTTAGCGAAGGCCTGGCAACAGTAAAAAAAAGAAAGGGTGATTTTGGTTTTTTATGGGGCGCTGTTGATGTTAATGGTTCTGTAATTATCCCTGTTGAGTACGATTACCTGGGTTTTTTAAGTGAAGGGCTGATAAATTTTCAGAAAGAAAATAAGATGGGTTTCCTGGATAAAAATAATAAGGTCATCATACCTGCCATGTACTATAATTTTTCTGCGTTTAGTGATGGATTGGCGGCTGTAAAGGTTTCGGAAACGGGCAAATATGGTTACATAGATAAAACGAATACTTTGGTCATTCCTGCTGAATATGAAGATGCAAACCCTTTTTACGGTGGTTTTACATCTGTTGCCAAAAAGAAAGGCTACACTACGGGCAGTGCAGGTAAAGGATCTGTTACTATACCGGGCCAATGGGTAGTGATCAATAAAACCGGGAAAAAAATCCAGGAAAGATCTTTTGACAGGGTTTCTTCGTTAAATGCCGGCGGTCTTTTCATCATTGAATCGAATGGCAAAAAAGGAACGATGAACACGCAAGGTATGCCCATACTACCGATGGAATATACTGATGTAACCATTGACAAAGCCGGCTACACTGTTTTTAAAACCGTGGATACAAAAAAATATGGCATGATGAACAATGTTGGTTCAACCATCGTTGCTGCTAATTATGATTATGTTTCGCCTACCACAGCCAACAGGTTTTATGTAATTCAAAATGGTAAGTATACCGTGGGCGATGTAAACAACAATATTTTCATACAGCCCGACAGTGCCAATGGTGTAATACTTGGTAAAAAAAGAATTGTTTATCACTACACCAACAAAGTGAAAATCTTTGACCTGAACGGGAACCCGCAAAAAACTTTTACCGGTCTTAATTTAAAAAGCTTTGGCCATAGTCTAAGCGAAACAGAAGATTCTGTGAAACTTAATTTTGATAATACCGTGCAACTCATTAACCTGGCCACCAACACAAAAAAAAGCATGCCTTTTGGCGAAGCCGGAGACTTTAATGAAGAAGGTATTTTTATCGGCAAACAAAATTGTATGATTTTTATGATCATACCGGTAAAAATTAAACACAGAAAGTTATTACTCGGTAGTAAACTTCAGTGATGGTATTTGTGCTTTGCAGGTAAGCAGTACATCGGCACCACAGCTGGCCGACAAAACCTTTAAAAAGATAAAAGACCTCAATACTAATTTCCAGGGGCCGTATTCCGAAGGACTTGCTTATGCCAATAACCTCCAGACAGGAAACATCTATTACCTGGATAAAAAGGGAAACGAGGTATTCAGTATAAGTGCTAAAGAAGGCAGCAAGTGTGTGGGTGGTCTTATCACTGTTAAAGATAAAACCAACAGGTATTTTCTTGTAGACAAAACAGGCAAACCCGTAAACTCATTAACCTGGGACGCAATTGGCATTTTTTCTGATGGCCTTGCTTTGGTGAAAAACAATTCAAAATGGGGTTATATAGATGCACAGGGAAATAAAGTTATTGATACGAAGTATGATATAGGAAGCGGGTTTACAAAAGGTGCTGCCATTGTTAAGTTAAATAATCAGTTTTTTCTGATCAATAAAAAAGGAGAACCCATTAACAGCAATAAATATGATGCAGCCGGTGCACCTGATAACGGTACTTTTCCTGTTCAAAAAGATAGTCTGACCGGCCTGATAGACAGCAAAGGAAATACCCTTATTGATTTTAAAAAAAGCTACAACAGCCTTTTGTATATGTCTGAAGAACGGGCTTGGGCTTCACAAGACGGGAAATGGGGATTGCTTGACAATACGGGCAAAGCGCTTACTGATTTTATGTACGATGGTGCCCTGTCTTTTAAAAATGGTTATGCCGTGGTGATGCTCGATGATAAATATGGGCTTATAAATAAAGCAGGTAAGCTCGTAGTTCCTGCGGAATACAAATCACTGGGCTCTATTTACAAAAACACTATGCTGGGTATAAGGGCTGCGGAAACTGTTTTTTATAATCTGAAGTAATTTGCCCCGCAGAATACGCAGATGTCGCAGAAAGAACGGTGTATACTGCGTATTCTGCGGGTTATTACACTTTGCCAATAAGCTTGCGCACTAAATCTGTTTCAAACCCCTTCTGCAATAAGTGATCCTGTAATTTTCTTTTTTTAATGAAGCTATTTTTTTCTGCTTTCAATGTTTTTAATTTCTGTTCAAAAAGCTTTTCTGCTGTTTTTGTATAATCATTTTCATCAATAGCCTTCAAAGCTTTTTTTATGCAATACTCACTTACCTGTTTTTGTTTAAGGCCATACTTAATTTTAACCCGGCCCCATTGTTTTATCCTGAATTTTCCGCCCGCAAACTGAATGGCAAAGCGTTCTTCATTCAGGTAATTGTCGCTGATGAGTTCACTCAGTAATTCATCTACTTCATTTTTATTCATCCCGAGACTGTACAGCTTTTCTTTTACCTCGCTGTGGCAGCGCTCCTGGTAGGCACAATATTGTTTTGCTTTCTGCAGGGCTTCTTCTTTTGAATGATATTTATTGTTCATTGAAGTAAAAGTAAAACATAATACCACAAATGATTTAATGGGTTTTGCCTTCGGCAAAATAATGGGCCCGCAGATGTCGCAGATGTCGCAGAAAATTGTTTGTTTAGTCTGCGTTTTCAGCGAAACTTGCCTACCGGCAGGCAGGTTTACAGGAATTGATTTGCCTTCGGCAAAATTAATTTGCCACAGAGGCACAGAAGCACGGAAACAACAGATGTTCCCTTCTGTGCTTCCGTGCCTCTGTGGCAAATATCATTCAGGAGCGAAGCTTCTGAATTCTAATTCTCTTTTTTAGGCCTCTTGTTTTTATCCGGGTTTACAAAAAAGATCAGTGGTTCACTTCTGGCTTCTCCATTACCATCGGTTTGTGTTACGGGGTTCCCACTTGCATCCAGCGATTGTATGGTCCATATAAATGTGGGAAGTTTTTTTGTTTCTTCATCATACGGTAAAAAAGATAATTGCGGCTGCCAGATGAATTGCGTGGCAGCTACAACTTCTTTATCCAGCAAAGGCTGGTTACTCCGCAAAGCCTGCACCGGGCTTTGTGTTGGCAACACTTCAAACACCTGTATGCGGTAGGTAACCGGCGATGGTTGTGTTGGCACTACCGGGCTCCACCTGAAGATGATGGCTGTTTGCGCCTGCTTTGCATCCATCACTTCTTCATTATACGGCTTCATTAAAATGGGCAATTGTGTTGAAGCCAGGTAAAAGGTTTTGCATTGCTCTTCGCCCTGTGGGGTATAGTCTATAATATTAACCGGCCTTGCACAAAGGATATAATTACCAGCAGGCAGCTTACCGGTTCTTTGTAAAGATGTTTTGTATTTACCGGTAAACACCATAAACTCCAGCGGCATTACATCGTTGGCAAAAAGAATTAACGGTGTTCCTGTTGAGTTAAGTGTAAACACAGGTGTTTTAGCCAGGTCGGCCGAGGCTACAACGGTTCCGTCCGTTGTTTTGATCTCCGTTTTTATTTTAAACTGACCTCCTGGAGCGCCAGGTTGTCCTCCTGTAACGATCAGTGTAAGTACTTCACGCCTGTTGCCCCATTCAGATAATTGTGCAGGCGGCTGTGTATTAAGTATTGCAAAATTGAATTTTACCTGTGCCATTGAAGTGGCGACAATAAAGATTGCGATGGCGGTTGATATTAGCTTTTTCATTTTTGTTTTTTTGTGTCAAAACGATATTGAAATCCCGTGCGGCAACCTGTTTCTACATAGTTGGCACCGTTGGGTGTTATTTCGTTTCCGTATTTAAAATAGTTGGTGGTCAAAAAAGTAATCCAGGTTAACTTCTTTGTTAATTTATAATCAACATTGCAGCTGGCAATTAAATTGTTATTGTTGCTGAAGCTGTTAAGTTTTCCCAAGGTATACTGTAATTGCCCCCTGAGCCGCATCTTCTTTTTAGCAGCCTGCATACTTAATGCAGCGCTTAAAGTGGCCAGGGTTATCTTAGCACCGGGCACATCATTATAAAAATACAGGATGCTGAAGTCTGGCGATATTTCTTTTTCAAGATAAGTTGGCACATAAGTAAGCACCCCTGTGTGGGTATTGTTGGAGGTGGTAAGTCCGGTCATCACATCACGTTCATCGTACTTGCTGTAATTATAGCTCATACTTAACAGGTGAATGATCTTTTTGCCGGTAAATGTAAATGTTGGGTTTATACCCAGGTCGTTACTTACATTTTTTATGCCGAAAGGGTTAAGACCGCTGGCGGTTTGAAAACCAAAATTGTTATAGTTGATATTTAAACTAAACTTATCGCTGAACTGTGTAAACCAGTTGAGGTTACCAATGAATTGTTTTGCCCTCAATGCTGTGTTCTTTACATTATTTACCCTCTGGCCCAGGCTGGCAACAATATTCATTTTGTTTTTCCAGGTATTGATACGGGTGTTCAACAGATAATCAAGTCTGTCGCTTTGTAAAAAAGGATAGCCAATTGTTTGAAACCCGGCACCCAGGTATTTTACCATTACCCCCAGGTCGAGGTTCTTACCTTTTTTTCCAACGGCAAGTTGCCCGGCAAAATCGGTAAGTGTAGACGTGTGTGCTTCAATAAAAGGTTTCAGGCTTTTTACATTAGGGCTAAGTGGCGTTGCCAGGTCTTTAGTAAAAGTTGATTGTGCCCCTTCAGCTTTAAAATAAAAGCCTTTCTCCAGGTACAGATCAGATACGAGGCTTATCACAATACCTTCCTGCGGCCTGATGGTTAATGGCGGTGGCGCAGCAGATGTGGGTACGTCTTTTCCTTTGGCAATATTTAATGCAAACAAATAACTGTCTTCTTTTTCAACACCAATTTGTGCCATCCAGTTTTTACGTTTGTAAGCTCCGGTTACTGTTGGTGGTCCTGCCACATAATTTATACCCTGTTGTGATATGCCTGTAAAAAATTTAAACCTGAATATTTTGGGCCTCAGATCTACGCCCACACCAAACACGCCGATATCGCCTGTTGAAAGTTCAGAATATTTTAAATACTGTGTACCCAACTGCAGTTCGGCCCATTTGTATTTTGGGTTTAGGCCAAAACTGTTCATGGGATTGGTAATGAACTGCCCAAAGCTTGGTTTTTTAATGCCTGCATAGGGCCCCGCAAAATTGGTGGGTATGGCTGCAAAATTAAAGTTAAACGGCAGGCTGAAGTTTTTACTGAACTTAAATGTTGGCGTAAAATTAAAGCGTACCTGGTTCCATGGCCTGCGTGGCTGGTAGCCTGTCCAGCCCGATGGGCTGCGGCTGAGGCCATACCCTTCGTAGGTTACGCCCATGGTGCCGCTGATCTGTAATTTTTCTTTTGCTTTATCTTTTGCTTTGTTAAGGAGTAACGAATCTGTTACTTCCTGTGCTGTTAGCTCAAAGCCGGTTAGTAAAAAAAAGCAGAATAGTATATGCTTCATTTTGGTATATTTTTATCAGTTTACAAATTTTAGCATTTTACGGGCAGCATTTAATCATTTTGTATAGATGTGGCAGTTGGTTGTATAGGTGTGCATTAATGGCTATATCCCTACTGAAATACAATTTCTATATATGGAATGCCAATATTTGGCACCGGGCCGCCTGTACCATAAAAGTTTGATGCTGTAATGGTTAAACCGTTATTGGTTACCGGAAAAAGATTGGCTGGTACATTAAAGGAAAGCATTCTTCCCTGAGTTGTAGCAAGATTGCCCATATAGTTGGTCACCGTTCTTCTGATGGTATAGCTTTGCCCAGCTGTGATATTTACCGGGCTTATGCTTTTATAATTAATTACTGTGCTTTGAAAAATATGGTTGCCTGAGTACAGCACTACGTTGGCTGAGTTTACAATTTCTATTGTGTACGGAATATTGTTTACAAATAAAATAGGGTTTCCCTGATAACCAACTTTGCAAATTACCTGGTTAGCATTTGTTGTAAATGTGTATTCATGCGTAAGCAAATCCATGTTTGTAATATCTGTAGCGCCAACCATAGTTAATTTAGCAAAACCGTACAATTGATTAAACTTTGTATTTGTTGTATCGCATGCAACGGCAGGCAAGGTTGGGGTAACCGTGCCCGGGCAACCTGATCCGGTTATTAAAACGGCTGCAAGTATTATGAACATGGGTAAACCGGTGGTTAAAAATATTTTTTTCATATTGTATGCTTTAGTGATTGGTTTATGTTGTTTAAATAACCAGTTAATTTTTGTGTAGTAAGTGCCGTGCAATTTTATTTTAATTAAAAACAAAGTCAATACACGGTAATACACCATTGGTAGTAATATTATAGGGTGATGCTGCGCCATATTGTTCGTATGTTTTAGTGCCTGTAATTGTCAATGAACCATTTACAATTGGTACAAAAGGCGATGGAATCTGTTTGAAATGCGACTTCGTATTGGCAACATTGCCTAAATTATTTACTACGGTACGCCTGAGTATATAAGGTTGGTTGGCAGTGATTGCTATATTGGGTATACTTTGATAACTTCTTGCGCTGCTGTTAAATGCGTAAGTGCCTGTATATAACACAACATTTGTGGTCGCATCTATCAGTTCTATCCTATAAGCAGCAATGCCAGCCAGATTACTGTTTCCCTGGTATCCAACTGAGCAAATGTTTCCGTTTGCATTTGTTTTAAAAGTATATTCATACACCTGCATATCAAAAGAGTAAAAGTTGGTACCGGCATAGGCGTTGTACAGTGTCATATACCTGCTGTTGGTTGTATCGCAGGGTAATGGTAATGTTGGCGTTACGGGAGCCGGGCAACCAGAACCGGTAATTAAAACAGCAGCAAGTATTATGAACATTGGCAGAACTGTGGTTAAAAATATTTTTTTCATACTTTGTTTTTTAAGTGATTGGTTGATATTCTTTTTTTAATTTGAAAAATAAAAATGAGGCCAGGCATAAAGTGGCAATGGCAATAGCTTGCGAATGAGAGATAAGCCCGTTGAAGAACGATCCTCTGAAATCGCCCCTGATAAATTCAAGTGAAAATCTTACAGCGGCATAGGCAAATACATAAAACATAAATACCTGTCCGTTTATCTTTTTGTGTTTATTGGCTATGAGCATACTGATAAAAACAATACTCAATAATACGGCCTCGTATAATTGTGTTGGGTGTACGTGTACTGCAGCCGGGTTGGGAAAAACTACTCCCAAATAACTATCAGTTGGTTTGCCGTAGCAGCAGCCTGCAAAAAAACAGCCGAGCCGCCCAAGTATTTGGGGTATTACAGCAGCAATGGCTATTATATCTAAAAGGCCATAGGTATTTATTTTATTTTTACGGCAATAAAAAATCACAAACAAGGCTATAAATATTACACTGCCATAACAAACAAAGCCGCCCGAAAAAATATTTAAAGCTGCTGCAGGATTGTTTATATAAAAAACCGGAGCCTCCAGGTAACAAAACAGTTTACCCCCAATAAAACCGGCTAAAAATATTTTGTAAAAAAATGAATTGGGTAATACCAGGCCATTTAATGCTGCTTTACTCATCCGTTTAATTAACAGGCTGGCAATTACAGCGCCCAATACAATGCAAAATGCATAGGTGTATATGGTGATGTTGATTACGCCAAGCAGCCTGGATAAAAAATCGGGGAGCGGTATAGTGAATAGTTTGGGGTGCATAGATTTTATTATTAAAATTTACTTTAGCAACACTATGACCAACAGAAATAGAAAGTTTCTGTTTGTTTGATGAAAAATTTGGCCCCATTGATATTGTTTGTTTATCACCCACCTGAGTAATTAATGTGCTTATGCCTTGCATTTTTAAATATCCCTTTTTATTTATGAGTGGTATAACAATGGTTTGTATAGTTTTTTCAGCCTCATTATAATACACAGCTACTACATTAGGTACAGCATCAATATTTTTTATAACAGCGCCTTTAAATTGATATTTTACCCCATACTGTAAATACCTTCCAACAATATTGTTTAGTTCCTCGCTTCTCATCAATTCTTTTACCATTCAACATACCATCCGATATTGCATAACTACCATCCAGTGTTGTAACAAGCGGCACGCATTTCCCATCTACTCCAACGCTGCCAGTAGGGCAAAAAATAGCAAAACAATTTGGAGGGAATGTAATTTTGCCAGCACTAATATGGCCGTCCCAACCTTTGTCAGCAGTTGTATTTCCTCCGATTTGCTTTGCACCTGGAAAAATCATCTTCTTTATATTAAAAACCAACCTGTCTCCGCATACCTTTCCGTTGCAATATGGGATTATTGTATACTGGCAAATATCATTTTCAGGGTATAGCCATGTACGCAATGCGCTATGATTAAAAAGTGAAGTGGGACCAGAAATGATATCATTTTCTGAAACAACAACTGTTTCGATATTTGTTGTTAGATTTTTTTTGATCAGTTTCACATTAAAAGTGCAATTCCAATTTTGATTGCATATGTATACTAAGCCAAGCTTGAATGGAACATTAGGTGGTTGATTAAAAGTATACGGTGGTGAATAATTTAACATTTGCCAACCTGAGTGACCCCATTCCACTCAAAACCATATTCCCATCTTCCTCCATTACAACTACATGTGTCCATATCTAAATTCAAACCATTTACATTTCCTGAAGGACCTGAATAGGTTGTTGTATTCCCTGATGCCTGTATTTCCTGTATTTTGTGAGGGGCAACAATCTTTGCTTGTGGGCAATATATTGCCGACAATAATACCGGTCACAAACATTGAGTTAAATTTCCAACTGGGACTTGCCCTAATATATTCAAACACAAAAGTGTACACACCCGGAGTAGCCGCTACAGTTCCGTTAAAATTATTGGTTACATAGGTTCCAACTGTTCCTGGTGTTCCTGAAACATGAGTCCAAACAACTGGCCCTGCCGCACTTCCTTTATGAAGTTTAAATGATTTGAATAATGAACCCCAAGTGTGAAGATTATATTTTGCAATACCCAGTTTACCGGAAAAACTAATGTTACAGTTTTTCGAAACGGTAATATTTCTGCTTGCCGTATAAGAAGTAATATTGTCAACATCCACAACATCCTGAAGAATGGTTGCAGCACCACCGCTTCCAAAAAATGGTGCTATTCCAGGAGATAAAATTTTTAATGGGTATGGCGCATACCATTGTGGCTCTGTTCCTGTTGCAACAGTACCGTTCGCACTGATTCCTGTACTAAATACAATCGTATCGCTTACACAACAATCCTTATTCAAACACTCCAGCCTAAAAACAATCGGTTTGCCGCATGATATACCACCACAGGTTGGTATAATAGTTATCAATTGCGGGTAAGCTTTAGCATACAAACTTGGTGTACCACCCACTGCAATTATTTCAGGTGTTTCCTCTACACCGGTAGTAATATTTTTTCTTTTTAAAATAAAGCCAGATGTACAACCTTGTGCACAACTGAACTCTAATTTTTCCAGGTCGATGGCCACATCGGCTTTTATAACAGGTATAGGGCTTGTTATTGTAAATGGCAGGGAATAATAGGTCTTGTCTGTTTTATCCCAATCGCCATTCGGTTTTTTATTGGTTACCTGGTATTGGGCTTTTTTCCATTCGCTGTCTTTGCAGCAGTCTTTTGCAGCATTCACATAAAAGGTACAGCTATCACATACGGTTTCGCCGCAGTAGGTATAATAAGTAACGGTATAAACACCTGCGGTTGCAAAATTAAACAAGTGTGGCAAAGGCCAGGTGCCATAAGTAACGCCATTGGGGTCTTTTACTTTGGCAATTACTTTGCCTGTGCAATTAGCCAATGCTGCATTACAGGTATAGGCTGCGTTGAAGGTAAACTCGTTGCCTTCGTTTATTTTAAGGGTATCGCCGCATTTTGCTACTTTTAAAGAACCGCTTAAAGGATTGAGTTGCCCGCCACTTACATCAACAGGTTTTATTTTTGCTCCGGCAGGTGTTTTCTTGTCTTTTTTATTTTGAGGAATTGATTTTTTTACAGGATCATTTGATAACTCTGTTCCTTCGGCCTGCTCCACTTTTATTTTAATATCCCAGTCAAGCGATTTGTTTGTCCATTTACCTCCTTTGCAACAATCAACGGGTTTGCATTCAGTATTGATGAAATAATCCATAGCATTACATTCCTTTCCGTTGCAAATTGCAGCAATGCGTATTTGATAATTACCCGCTGTTGCCGGCATTGTAATATTGGCAACGCTGCATGAAGCTACTGTTGTGCTACTTACCAGTACTAACGAATAAGCCATGTAAACATCATACTTTATTTGTGCTGCTCCGCATCCCTGGGCGCAGTTATAACAAATTTTAAATTGTTTGGTACTTCCGCAATTAACAACCCCTAAATTGCTTCCGCTTGCGGGTAATGGTTTTGGAACGGCCCCACCCGTAAAGCCTCCGCTTGTGTAATGTATTTTTTCGCCCCAACTGCTGTTTTTACAGCAATCATCAACTACCGGCGGGCAATCTTTTATGATCTCAAATTTGCAAGTTTTACAAATACTATTACCGCAATAATAATCTACAGTTAAGGTGTAAGTGCCATTTGCCAAAGAAGCAGGAATGGTTAAAAATACCTGTACCGGTAATGGTTGCGCTTGTACCTGTATTTTTTAATGTAAATACAATCTTTGCCTGACAATTTGCATTTGATCCACAGTTTGTAGAAGCTTTAATGACAAGATCTTTATCGCAATTTTTATTTGCCGCATTGATGTAATAAGTTTTAGGTTGTGTACAACTGAATGTAGCCAGGTTTGAACCTGCCGTATCGTACACTGATGGGTCTTTTTGTGTAGCGTTCTGGCAGCAGTTGACTGGCGGTGTACATTTTACTTCAACCGGATATTTACAACTATCACATAGTTTACCGCCACAGAACACTTCTATTTTTAAATAATAATTACCTGCTGTACCCGGAGTAAAAATATGAGTCTGGTTTTGAGTTGGTGCATTTACTGCTATACCAACCGGGGCATTGGTTGCTGCATTATAATATTGAAATCTTGCTTGTGCCGGGCCGCAGCCTTGTGCACAGGCATAAGTAATAAAGTATTCCTTTTCAATATTACATTCAACCGAATTGAGTTTTGTGCCGCAAGCTGGTAAAACAACTGGTACGCCTATTCTTCCATTTGAATTTTCATACTTAAGTACCCAGGAACTATTTTTACAACAATCCACAGAAGGAGTACAATTTATTGTAATTGGTATGGTACAATTGCCACATTCTACATCATTTATATAGTACCTTATAGTGAATGTATAATTGCCCGGAGTGCCTGAAATAATATTAAAAGCAGAGCTGTTTGAATTAAAAGGGGTTTGCTGAATCACCAATGCTCCTGCTGCATTTCTAAATTCTCCCTTTACAATCATTTTGCAATTGGTATCGGGACTACATTTTGTATCGGCGAAAAACTGGTAATTTTTATCGCAATTTAAAACAATGGGTGTTTGGTTAATACAGGCGAACTCCTTTATTATTCCGGTACTTACATCTCTGTACCATAGTTTTTTTGTGCATTGTACAAATTTGCAGTTGCAACCTGAAGCACAGGCTGTTTGAAAATAGTAGGTGCAGGTATTACAAACACTATCGCCGCAAATAGCTGTAATTACCAAAGAATAACTGCCGGATACATTTGGGATATTAATATTAGCAGGTGAACATGATGATACAGTTAAAGTACTTTGTAAAACTCCGGCTTTAAATATTTCATATTTAACTTGTGCAGTAGTTGTTTTGCAATCAGCATTACAATTGTAACAAACTTTTAGTTTTTTTATTGAGCCGCAATTTAATAAACCTAAGTTCCTTCCACATGGCGGCAATGGTTCGGTTGAAAGCCCGCCATTGGTATATTGCAGCATTGTACCCCAGCTACTTTCCTTGCAGCAATTAGTTACAGTATTTGGCGTGCATCTTATTTTTAAGATGCGTGCTATTTTGTGGCAAGTATCATTTCCACAAATGGCTGTAATTACAAAATTATAGTCGCCCGCAATATTTGGTGTAGTAAAGGTTGCCGCAGCACCAGGGGCAACGTTAACAGAACTAACCAATATATTTGAACTTGTGTAAACTGAGTAATTTACATAGGCAGATGGATATCCTTGTCCGCAGATAAGAGAGGATCCAAACGTTGTTTGAGTATTACAAGGGTATTCACCAAAAGTGCCGGGAGTCGCTGTCAGTAAGGTGAATGATTGAGTTTTTATAAACACACTCGTGGCTTCACTTTTTCCAAAATTTTGCGGCTTTTCGCCCTGCTGTTTTTGAGTGCTTATGGCTTCTACTTCCCAATACAATCCTTTAATGTTTTTTGATAATTGAACGGTAGTTTCGGTTTCGTTTTTTACTTCAATTACCTTGTATGATGACCCATCACTTCTTTTAACATTTGATTTATAACCTCCTGATTGAGATCCAATTTTTGGCTGTACTGCTGAAACTTCAAAAATCCGCAAAATATAAATAATGTCTTCCTTAGGCCTCGGCAGCACCGGCGTCCACTTGAATTGAACAGGTAGCTCAGCTTCTTTATCCGTTAATATTTTTGCATTGGAAGGCAATTGATTTACCGGCGGGCTGTATTTTACCGGATCCGCATCGCCCGCTCTTACAGAGAATTCCGTTGCCTCACTTGTTCCCAGCATTTCTATATCGCCCATAGCAGATGTTTTACTTGCCTCTACATTCCATGCATAAGCATTATTTTCACTTTTGCCCTGTTTAAACTCGCTGGGAGCTATAGTAAGTTGGGTTAGCTCAATTGTTTCTTTTATAACAATAGGGGGTTGGGTTTTTATTACCTGGCTTTTAGAAGAGCTGATTGGTATTTCCCAAATGCGTACTGTATATTTTACTTTTGCCTTTGGCTTTGGTACAATGGGCGTCCATCTAAATTGTAAAGGTTGCATTACCTCTTGCGCTGTTAATATTTTATCTGCAGCAGGCAATATGTTTTGTGGTGGGGCGTAGCTTTCGGGTTTGGTTTCTTTTATAGTAAAAGACTTACAGTTTTCGCCAATGATGGTGCGGCGGTCTTTAAGATAAAACTGTACACACAACTCATAATCGCCGGGCTGTAAAATACAACCATTGCCAAGCAGCGATACGGCATTTGCCCCAACCCATGTTTTTAAAGGGATATCAAAGTAAACTTCGGGTGCTGTTTGCAGCGTATTGCTGCCGCAAACTTTACTACCGCCCTTTTTTATTGTAACCAGCATCCATGATTGCAGCTCGTTGGGTGTATTTTTTTTGGCTGTAATAACAAAAAGTTGTGCCCCTTTACCCCAATCATCGGTATTTGCAACCGGGTTATTGGGCATGCTGATGGTAATGGGTGACACCAGATTTAGGTTTTGTGCAGATACCGCCAGTGCAAAAAAACAGCCTGCCAGCAGTATTATATATTTGTAATAAGTTTTCATTTTTGGTTTGTTGAGATAACGATTTTATTAACACAACAAAAATGAAAAGATAAACAGATTAAAAAACCCCTAAATATAGCGTTACCTGTTTGTGGTATTATCTTATATTTTTATAATAATAGGCAATGGCTTCGCCAAGAGAAGAAATGTGGAGTTTTTCGTAAATACGTTTGGTGTGGGTGTTAATAGTAGAATAACTTACGGCCAATTTATCTGCCACCATTTTATAACTCAGGCCCTCGGCAAGCAAGGCCAATACCTCGTTTTCTTTGGGGCTTAAGGGAGATTTTTTTTCGTTCGGTTTAAAATAATCCAGTACTTTTTGTGCAATGGCCGGATTCATTACAGCCCCGCCTTCATATACTTCCTCAATAGCCTGTAGTATGCGCTGCGGCTTATCGTTCTTTAGTATATAGCCACTGGCGCCATTTTTAATGCTCGTAAATATTTTGTCGCTATCGTCGTAAGCGGTTTGCATCAGCACCTTTACTTCAGGGTATTTGGTTTTAATCAGCTTTAATCCTTCAATGCCATCTACTTCGGGCATATTAATATCCATCAGCACCACATCAGGGTTAAATTTTTCTACGTCTGCTAAAACATTTTTACAGTTGGCCGCTTCGCCGGTAAATTTTAAATTATCATTGAGGTTTATCAGGGCTTTAAGGCTATCCCTTCTTTCGCTGCTGTCGTCATAAATAAAAACACGTATGGCCATTTTGCAAAGTTACAATACCAATATCACTAAGCATTGTCGTTAAATTTAGGGACACGCAACACAAGTTTACCAAAAGGCAAATTCTTACAAAGGGATTTCGCAATGTATTTCTGTTCCTTTTCCCTCTGTTGTTTTTATAGCAAACAAGCCTTTTAATTCTTCAGCCCTCTTTTTCATATTGACAAGACCATTTCCATTTGTACCGTTTGAAATAAAGCCAATGCCATCATCTGCTATTGATAACATTATTTTATGGTTTTCTATTTTCAAATCAATGGTAATTTTTGATGCTTTGCTATATTTTACTGCATTATTTAAAGCCTCTTTTGTAATAAGTACTATATTTTTCCTGCTATCAATGTCTTTTATTTCTACATCGGCTCTTTTGTCAATGTGGATGGTATAATCAATATTGGTAGCGCCCAGTATATCGTTGGCAAAGTTTTTAATACGGCTGCTGATTGTCATAAATTCATCTTCCCCTGGTTTCATACTCCAGATAATATCCCCTATTTTATCTGCTATGTTTTTAGCCTGATTTTCAATTTTATCCAATACCAGCTTTGCCTGTTTTGCATCCTGGTTTACTAATTGACCAGCCACTGCACTGTTTAATTGTAAGCTGCTGAGGCTTGCGCCAATATCATCGTGGAGGTCAGCGGTAATTTTATTGCGTTGCAGCTCCAGTGCTAACTTTTGCTGAAAAGCACGGGTTTGTTGTGCTAATTTCCTGCGATTGTAAATCCAAAACAGAAAACCAGTAGAGACGATTGCTACAAGAGCCCAAAACCATATTTTAAAATAAAATGGTGCAGAAATCTGAATACGTATTGTTTTCTGAATGATATGACTGTTAGTAAATTTTTCAAATATACCAAGCTCAAGGGTGTAGTCTCCTGCCGCTAAGTTTGTAAGATTAACAGAGCCTTTATTGGGTAAATAATTCCATACATCACCTCGTTCCTTTATTCTGAAAATTATTTGTTGGTAAGCTGCATTTTCCAGGTCTCTAATAACAGCCCTGAAAGAGATATTGTTATTTTTATAATCCAGCGATATTTTTTGCAATTGATTTGCATTCGTATCTGGGGAAAAAATATTGTTATTTACCAATATTTCATCAATATAAATCTCAGGCTTGTAGTATGCCTTAGTTTGTAATGGGGGCTTAAAATAATTTGCTCCATTTACACCACCAAAATACAATGTACCATCTGTGGCTTTATAAAAACTACGGTTGTTAAAATCCCAGTCCTGAATACCATCGCTTTTGTCGTAGTTAACAACAACGTGATTGGTTGCATTAATGCTGCTTAAGCCTCTTTGATGACTGCACCATGCATTGCCTTCATCATCCAGCAAAAGGCCATAAATATTTGTGCCAGCCAGGCCGTTATTGGCATCAAAATGTTCCTGTATTTTAAAATTCCGGTCTAATAAATAGACTCCCCGGTTAGTACCTGCCCAATATTGGTTTGTTTTTATATTTTGCTGTATATAAAATGATTGTACCGAAGGCAAAATATTTCGTATCTGAGTAAGACTTTTATCATTATTTACTTTAAATAAAAGCATGTCCTTATTCAGGTAGCTTACTGCTATTCTGTTATTGCTAAGTAGGTTTATTTTAAAAGCAGCAGTAATATCATTTGCTATTTGTAGTTTTTTTTCTTTTTCATTTAACCAATATAATCCATTAGAAAAGCTTGTAAGCACACTGCCATTTTCTAGCACAACCAAATCCTGTTGTTGGCTGTTTTTTATTTCTTCCTGTTTTTCTGTATAGTTCTCAAACACCCCGTCTGCATTCCTAAACTGTATTCCATGACTACGTATGTTTGATTCTGTAAAAAACCAATTACCTTTTCTCAAGGTATCAGTTACAGATCTGTAAAAATTGTTTTCAAACTCTTTGTTATTGAATTTGTAAATACCATTATCTGCCTTATTCAAAAACCACTGGCTGTGAAATAAAATATTCTTATCAGGCAATTCAGCAATATTAGCCACCACAGGAGTTTTTAAAAAAGGTATCTCTCCTTTTTCATCAGGTATTTTATGAAACAGTTTTTCTTTAAAGCTAAAAACTATCTGGCCTGTTCCGTCTTCTGTAATCCAAAGATTGCCGCTTTTATCAAATGAAAGCTGAGCATAACTAAAATATTTTTTTAAGTCCTTGTCATTTAGCCAATAGTTTTTTTTGAAATCATAATCAGTAAAGGCTAACCCGGCAGCAGTATTCAGTGCAATAACATTTTTATTCGCCGTTATTTGGTGAACGAGGCCCGGTCTTATATTATTAATACTCGAAACACTTTTTATATTATTTGTTTGTTTATAGTACTGCAATACCCCATTGTTTGTTCCAATATTCAATACTAAGTTTGCAGTATCATAGTATGCACAAAAAAATTCATTTTGTATATCCGACTTTTTTGCTACAACCGGATACGTTGTTTTTTTAATGCTATATTATAAACAGCCACTTTATTTTTACCAACCATCCAGATGTTACCCTCCTTGTCCAAGGCAGGAAATCTGTAGTAAAAAACATTGTTTATAATCTGGTAAATGTGGATTGAGCTTAAGGTATCTAAATTAACAGAAGCTTCTGTTTTTATTTCTTTTGTTTTTACGTTGTATGTAGCCAGTTGATAAAACCTGTTAAAGCACCATACCTTATCATTTTCAAAAGCAAAAGGCATCACCACATCATCAACTGATTTTGTAAAAACTTTATTTAGTGTAAATTTATCTGTACTTCTTGTATAAGTATATAAGCCCTTTTCAGATCCTATGTAAACATTTGCTTTGTCGTCTTCAGCAAAGCCATACCCCTGCTGCAGGCTTGGGCAGTTTTTAAAGTACCTGTTTAAATTATAAACTTTAACAGAGCTTCCATCATACCTGTTTATTGCATCATTGGCTGTAATCCACATAAAGCCTTTGCTATCTTCAAATCGAAAATAATTACTGCACTGCGATAAGCCGTTGTCCTGGGTAAGCCTGCTTATATTGTAGTGTTTAAAATCAATTGCAGATTGTGCAAAGCAGTTAATATTAAAAATAAAGCACCAGGCACCTATAAATAATTTAGTTTTTACTTTTTGCAACTTATTTGATTTATAATAAACCAGGGTTCATAAATTTACGAACCCTGTTATTATTACTGTTTTTATTTTTTATTTCTTCCTGATCACAAAATCAAAACAAGCGATCACTTCACACTCTTTACAATCCTTATCCCGGAAAGTAAACTTCACACATATCTTTCCTTTCAGCTCACAACAATCAATGGCGGGTACCGGTGGTAAAATAAAGTTCATGCCTATGTTGGTGCCGTTGGGTATAGCAATCGGGCTTCCGTCATTCCAGATCACTTCCCTGGGATTTTTATAGGCATCTGCTCCGCTGCCACTAAATGACGCGACGGTTGTTCCGCCATACATGGTGATCAGGCCCGGCGCTGCACCCATATTGGCTGCCGATGCAATGCTTGCCCAGGTAAACGGAAGGTTAATACACTTCATACATTCCTTACCAAAATTATCGGTGATGTCGTAGCTGATCACATTGGCCCTTACTTCGGTAATGGTTGCCAGTGCCAAACCATTAATGGTAAATGTTTGTGCCGCAACAGTTGCATTGGGTATCTGTGTAAAATCATATTTAACGGTTCCGGTTGTAGCTTTAATATCATACGGACAACAATCCTCTTCTTTACAATCTGTTTTAAATTTAATTACACAACTATCACAAAGTGTTGTGCCGCACCAGCCATACATGGTTAGTGTATAGGTGCCGTTTTGAATGGGTGTAAATGTAAGCGGTAAGGTTCCGGTTGTTGGTCCGCCGGTTGGCCCCTGCAAAGAATAGGTTACCGCTCCGTTACATTTTGGATCGGCACATAAATAATTGGCGTTAACCGTAACCGGTGTTTTACATTTTACATCGTACTGTTGCCCGCATGTAAATGATTTGGTATTATTATCAACCGTAACTGTACGCTCTCCCCACTTGCTGCCCTTACATTCACACTCCACACATTTTACTTCAAATTTAATGATACAGGTATCACATATTTTATCGCCGCACCAGCCATACATCGTTAGCACATAAGTACCATTTTGGGTAGGTGTAAAATTAAATGCAGGTGGCATGGTACCTGTAATGGGTGCGCCGCTTGGGGGCTGTAAACTATAGGTAACTTTTGCAGGACATGCGGTATCCTTACATATATAACCTGCGTTGATTGTGTAAGGTTTATTGCAATCCAGTTTATAGGTTTTATCGCAGTTTATGCTGATGGTATTGGGGTTATCAATAACCACCGCCTTGCCGGATTTTGCCAGGGCAGGATCATCTTTGGGGTCTTTAGGATCTGCTTCGGTTTTGCCTTTGGTTAAGGTGATCTTATCCCACTTGCTTTCTTTACAATCGCACGCGCAGTCTTTAATGAACAACTGAAACACATTAGAAGTATCGGTACAGCCATTCAGCGTTACTACAATAGAAATATTATGCATGCCCAATAAGGGTACAAGGGTTGCAGTATTCAGTGTATTACATGGTGATGGCTGAGGAGATATTGGAACTCCGTTATCCAGCCATACGATCGAATAAACGGTGCAGGCATTTTGACCCGGACCCAGTGGTAATGGTGGAATAATATTGATCGGTGCATCACTGCAAATGGTATCACAGCAGGAAGGGAACAGGCTTAAATCGGGGCCTTCATTAATAAATACAGTATTAGACATGGCCGAACAACCTGTATTCATATTTGTAACAATGGCATTATAACCTCCCGGTGCAGATACATTTATAGTATTGGTGGTTGCACCGTTATTCCACAAATAATTATACCCTGCAGGTGGCGCTGTTGCCGGTGTAGGCACAGCCTGTAATGAATATACATTGCCCGAGCATAAAGTTCCTCCCGGCGCATTTACAATTACAGTTGGGCTGTTGCTGGCATAAATACACAGTGTATCATAAGCCATACATCCATTGGCATCAATTACCTGTAAAAATATCTGGTAATTACCGGCAGCTGTTACCGTAGCAACGGGGTTGTATATATTGGTAAAATCGAAAGTAATGCTGCCACTGTTGGCACTCCAGTTATAAGTTGGATAACCACTAACTGTATTGGACAGGTTTATTGTTCCTGTACCTGTATTTGCGTTTATACAAACCGTTGAGTTGCCATTGATCTCTGCGATTGGCTTGGGATACCAGCTTACGGTAACCGTATCTGTTGTTATTACACAATTGCAGGCAGCACTATTGCCTGTAAGTACTGCATAATAAGTTCCGTAGTTTGTTGCGGTTAATGTGGTTGTATTTGTTCCTACCGGGTTACCATTATTATACCATTGAAATGTATAAGACGAAAAAGTTGAGCACATGGTATTGCCGTTGGCATTGATGGAAGCCGTTAATGTTACCGATGTGCCCGGGCAAATGGTTACCGGGTTGGGCGTTATGGTAACTATTGGTTTAGGTTGAATGGTAACCGTAGCTGTATTTACAACTGTGCAACCTTCGGGTGTAACTACAGTAAGTGTTACTGTATACGTACCCGGACCAGGATAAATATGTTGTGGCGATGCCATCAATGAAAAACTGTTATCACCAAACTGCCAGTTATAACTGGCCATGCCCGCCGTGGTTGAAAAGAATACCGGTGAGCCATCGCAGCTTGGGTTAGGATTGATATTGATGGGTGCAACCGGCAGTACCACCAAAATGGGCATGCTATAGGTTGATGTACATCCGTTAAGCGTGATACTTAATGTGATGGTATATGTACCTGATGCTGTGGGTGTAATATTTTGGTTGGGACCATTGGTTAAAGTTCCTGTGTAAGGCCCTGAATATGTCCAGCTGTAAGAAGCTCCTGCAGCCGATGGATAATAACTGGATCCATCTGTCATGGTTAAAAATCCTGTATTGCAATTATAAGATGCGGTGAATTTTGTTACCACAGGAATAATAACCTGTTTGCAACTGGTAATACAACAGGTATCATTGCTGCTGATCTTTACTACTTTTTGTACAACGCAGGCGGTATATAACCCCGCTGCTGCATACTGGTGGGTTGTATTCAGGCTGATAAAATCATCTGATGTGCCATCACCATAACAAATGGTTGGATGCAGGGTACCTGTTGTCCATCCCGGAGGTAACACTAATGGTGAGCCGGTAAAAACGGTGGGCTGGCAACCGGCATGTGTAAAATTAAACTGAACACCGGATAATGCACTGCACACCGGTGTGGTACAACAGATATTAATATCCTGTGGTATTCTTATAATGTTAGACGTGTCTCTACATCCGTTCGGGTCAAGAATCACCAAATAATAAGTACCCAGCAAAGTTGCTGTATAATTACCGCAGCTGGTTGACACTACTGTAAACGGCCCGCCACCCGGTGGCTGGTAAAGCCACTGGCAATTGGTGGGCGAAGGAATATTTGTTGCTACAGTTAACAACACACTTAATGTTGCCGGGTTACAGGAAGAAACACTGCAGGGCGGTATTATTTTTACCCAATAAGGATTGGGTGGAATGGTAATACATTTTGTTTGTCCGCAACTGCCCGGTGAACCCGGATTAATGGTTACACAATAAGTACCCGGCTGATTGATAGTAACCGTTTGTGTTGTTTGTCCCGTTACTCCGGGGCCGTTCCATAAATAAGGCCCGGCGGTACTGGAGGTTAGGGTCATGCCGGTTGTAATACAGGTACCCCCAACCGTTATCGTTGGATAAACAGGTAGTGTAACTGTTACAGGCACTGAAACTGAACCTCCGCAATTACTTACTGTTATGGTACCCATATTGGCTACCGCATTGTTTCCATGCCATAGCACATTAATGGTTCCTGAGCCCTGGCCCGAGGTAATGGTGCCTAAATTATTGCTGATAGTCCAGGTATAGGTGATGCCGGGAATATAATTTGAAATTGAATAAGAGGATGTTTGATCAATGCAGGGATTAGGAGGTGTGGCTAAAATGGGCGCCTGAGGTTTTTTTACTGTTACAGATGCTGTGCCCTGTGAGCAGGATAAATTAAATGCACATTTTTGCGTAGCCGTTACCGTAACACCACCAACGGGAATACTTGCAAAACTTATTACAGCCGTATCTAATTGCGGGCCACTGTTAGCGATCATCGTTGCTCCGCCCGGCAACACCCAATTAATGGGCGTGGTTGTTACAGTAGACGTTGCAACAAATGTTACCGGCGTATTGGGGCATGCAATAGCTGATGCAGGAAGAATAGTTAATACCGGCCTGGGCGCAACTACAATAAATGCCGATACCGGAGAATTGCAATAAGCACCGGCTCCACCGGTTCCGGTAATGGTATAGGTGTTGGTAGTAGCCGATACAGGGAAACTAACGGTTGTGCCTGGGCCAGCCGGAGGAGAAAAAGTTAATCCGGGAGAACCTGACCAGGTAACCGGGCCGCCTGCTGTAGAAAAGAAAGCGGTACAGCCAACACAACTTTGCGAAGGGCCGTTTATTTTTAATACCGGTTTAATCGTTACATTTTTAACACTGGTTCCGCTGCAATTCTTTTTCAGCGGATTAGTATATGTGCAGGTTATCTGACCTGTTGGGCCGGCTCCCCAGCTTACGGTTATTACAGAGGTATTTACGTTTGGCCCAACTATGGTTCCTCCGGTTACTGTCCAATTGTAAAACACACCGGGCATTGCTGGTAGCGAATAGGTTTGTGTACTAAACTGACAGACGAGATTATTAGGCGGCATTATTGGAATATTATTAACCAGCACCGGAACGCTTAAAGTTGCCGTGTTGCCGCAAGGGTTGCCGCAATTGGGTGCACTTACCGAAATGGTTGTAGGATAGGTGTTACCCCATACCACTTTTACGCACTGCGTTCCCTGGCCCGAAATAATGGTTGATCCGGGTGAGACCGTCCAGGTAATTGGCCCGGCACAGGGTACTGTTATACAATACTCTGCTGTATCTCCGGCACATAAACATTGGTTAATACATTCCTTGGGTACAATTAATAAAGGGCTACCTGCTACAACAGTTACCTGCTGTGTAAAAGAACTGGTACATCCGCAACAGGGTTTTTGTCCCTGGCCCGGTGGGGTTGAAGGGCTGCAGTCGGCTGTATCGTTGGTAACATAGATCGTTACATTATATACACCCGGCGAAGCATAAATATGAGTTGGGTTATTTACATTTCCGGCAAAATTGCCATCTCCAAAATCCCAGGAAACACCTGCTGCGCCTGTGGATGTGTTTGAAAAAGAGACCAACCCTCCTGCGCAGGGGCTGCTTTGGGTAAATGTAAATGAAGCAACCGGCGCATCCCGTAAACATATTGTTTCCTTAATGGTTTTTTTACAGCTACCGTCTGCGCTGGTAATGGTTACCGTAATGGTACCGGTACCTCCGCCGCCCCAGGTAATGCTTACCGGGTTACCGGTGGCAGCTGTTGGTGTGCCCCCGGTAATAACCCATGCGTACGTATAGCCGGGTAAATTGGGTACAACCAAAAAAGTATTGGTACTGTACTTACACATACTTGCGGTAAAGTGTTCTTCGTTTCCTATTGGCCCCTGCAAACAAGGGCCTTCCCGGGTACAATCAAAATCTCTTTTGAAAACCATTTTAAATTCGGGACAGCATGCTGTTTGTTGTGCCTGCGCAGCGCTGGCAAAAACAAATAATGCAATAAGTATGTTGAATATCTTCTTCATGGCAGTTTATTTTATGTTTTTATCAGGGTTTACTTTTTCGCATCCTTCTTTTTTCTTTTCGTAACACACCAGCTTATTGCAGGTGGTACAGTCCTTAAATTCGATCTTATACCTGATGCACCACTTAAACACAGCGCTGCAACAAGGCGTGAGCTGTGGTGTGGTTATATTGATGTTTAAAGATTGTTGCGGACCATTCCAATCCAGGCTGTTGATACCATTTGTAAAATGCCCGTAGGTTGCTGCATCTTTATTGCAGGGAATGCACATATCATTTTCGGGAACCATTTCATAATACACCAGTTCTGCCTTTATTGATTTGATTGTTTTTGCCGGTGTAGTGGTTACCGTAATTGGCTGATTAAAGGTGATGGTATTGTTGCTGATGGTAATATTACCCGGCGGTGGTGCATTTAATATAAAATTCTTTTCATCGCATGCTGTGCAGGCGCAACGGAGTGTATCACTTTTAACTTCTGTTTCTTTGTTATCCGGGTCGGCCACATCTTCAGCATCTACCAAAAATTTAAGGAAGTTGATGGCAGGATTACATTCAATGCTTGCTGTAAAAACTTTAAAAGTATTTCCTGCAATTGTTTGTGGTATTACCGGGCTGGTGGGAGAAAGCGTAATGGAGGCTCCAACCCCATTTACTTTGTATTTTATGGCAATGATATTTACAGGCGTAGCCAGGTTGTTTCTAACTTTTATATAGATCGTTTGCTTTCCTTTTTCGCAGCAGCCAACTTTTAAACTGTCGATCTGTATATCAATATTGTTTTGAATTTTAAAACTCCAGGCTTCGCTTTTACCTTCATTACTGCAAATTGGTTTTCCTTCACGGTTCAATGCCTGCACTTCCCAAATATAATCGCATAAATAAGGTGGCCTGCATGGGCCGGTGTAGATACCGCTGATTGAAGCTTCTGTAATATCTGCTACATCCCTGGTTATAATCGGCGGGTTTGTTTTCATGGCTTGCGAACCGCTTTGCCCCTGCATCAATTGCCAAACCCTTAAACGGTAAGTAACCGGTTCCTGTGGCTTGGGTACAACTGGTGTCCACCTAAATAAAACCGGGGCGCTCATATCTTTTGGCGCAAATGATTTTGTATCGGCAGGTGCCGATAATTTTGGTGCAGTGCATGTTGTTACTGCATCTCCAATTTTAAAAGACCACAATTCACTCTTCCCTTCATTATTACCCACTGGTTTATCTTCTCTGTCAACAGCCTGCACCTGCCAAACATAATCGCACAAATAAGGCGGCCTGCAGGGGCCTGTGTAAATTCCGTTTACAACAACCTGGGTTATATTATCTACATCTTTGGTAACAATTGGTTGATTTGTACGCATAGCCTGTGCACCGGTTTGGCCCTGCATTAACTGCCAAACTTTTAATCGGTATTTAACCGACTGTGGTTTGGGTACAACCGGAGTCCATCTAAAAGTAACCGGTGCCGCCATTTCATTTTGTGCAAATGTTTTTGCATCAACAGGAGCAACCAATTGAGGTGGGGTAGCCGTTGATGTATTGGTTTCAACTTTAAAAGTATACCCTTCGCTTTTCCCTTCATTTTTCCCCATGGGTTTACCTTCCCTGTTTAAGGCCTGCACCTGCCACACAAATTCGCAGAGGTAAGGTGGCCTGCACGGGCCTGTATAAATACCGTTAACAACAGTTTGCGTAATATTATCTGCATCTTTGGTAGCAATTGGTTGATTGGAACGCATGGCTTCTGCGCTGCTTTGCCCCTGCATGAGCTGCCAAACTTTTAACCGGTAAGTAACCGGCTCCCGGGGTTTGGGCACCAATGGTGTCCACCGGAAAGTTACGGGCCTGCTTAGTTCTGCTTCTGTAAATACTTTTCCGTTTTCAGGATTTATTAACGTGGGCGGATTGTATTCTGTTTCCCTGGGCGCTTCCACGCTAAACTCTTTACACACTTCATTGCTGATGGCTACCCGGTCAACATTAAAAAATTGTACACAAATGGAATAGCTTCCCTCTTTTAAAGAAGGGCAGCCCTGCAAAGTACCCGTAAGTTCATTGGCAGAAAATGTACGGGTGGTAAACTCATCCACCTGCATGCCGCCGGCAGAATTGTTGCTGCAGATGATCGCACCGCCGCCTTTTATCTGAACCATCAGCCTGATACCTTTTACACTTACATTGGGCGGTAACTGTGCCACCAATAACAATGATCCGGGCGTATTGCCCCAGTTATCAATTACAGCCGGCAATTGGTTTTTTACGGTAAAGCTTACAATTTTTATCTGTTGCAACTGGCTGTAGGCAGAAGCCGTACCAAGCATCAGTAACAGTAAAAGCAGTTTAATTTTTTTCATATCCGGAATTTTAGCTGGCTCCTGAACAAGCCTTTTTTTACGGATACAAAAATGTTAAGAAGAAAGCGTGGGTTTTGCTGAAATGTATATGTGGGGGGAATGAGTGTATAAGTGTAAAGGCTGCAATTTGGGTTTAACCCTTCCTCTTTATCCATTTTTCAAACCTGGCTAAAAATTCTTCCTTGCGGCGGGAGGCAACGGGTAATTCTTTTCCGTTCTCCGGCACCACATCGCCGCCGCTGCCTTTTATGTATTCTTTTATGTACGAGAGGTTGATGATGTATTTACCGTGAATGCGGGTGAAGTTGGTATCGGGCAACAGCTTTTCGTATTCGCCCGACTGTCGGCTTACCATAATTTTTTTATCGTTGTTTAAATAAAAAATGCTGTAGTTGCCGTTAGAGGTAAATAATATGTCATTAATCTATAGTGTACATGAAGAATACTATTACCCTCGCTATCCACAATTTGAAAACAAGAGAAGTGGTGGATGGATTAATTGATTTGGGTAGGCAGTGGCTATTACATTAAATACTTAATTTAATACAATCATAAATTTATAAATTTATACAACGAATAAAATATTAACACCAATGGCCTTAACTGTGTTATTTGTAAATTTCGCCTTGGCACATGTGAGCAACAGTGTAACTTTGTCAATAGGGCGGGTAAGTGCGCAGGCCAAAGCAAGCCGGAATTTTTACTATTCCCCAATCGCAAATTCAACTTAGAATAACGGAAAGGGTAAAGTACCGCATTAGCTATTCACTCAAACATGGCACCGGTATTTGCCCGGCAACCGGCTCCAAAGTTGTACGCTTTACTAACGGAGAACCAATTTTATTAAAATGAAAAAAATAATCATGAAAAAAATACTTTTTCTGCTAATTGCAGTAATCTCCGTTTTCAATGCGCAGGCGCAAAAACCTGGCTCGTTAGAAGAGTCACCAACAACAGAAGAAACAGGGTTTGTAGCAGGCACCCGGATTATTTTTAGTGACAATTTTAGTAAAGATGCTGTCGGCGATTTTCCGGCAAAGTGGAACAGCACCAAAAGTGGCGAAGTAAAAAAGCTAAAAAGCTTCGAAAATAATTTTTTAAAAATAAGCGATGGCTCAGTTGTATATCCACAATTAACCAAACCGCTGCCAGAGCATTTTACTGTACAGTTCGACCTTATTGTACCCGGCGATGTGCCCTTACGTATGGCAAGTTTTGCGTTTGGTACAAAACCCCTTTCTATTCATTATTTATTACGTCCGGCAGAGTCTGTTGTTTTTTCCTTTCATACCAACGATAAAAACTATTCTCCTGGTATAAAATTTGGAACCAGGTTTGGTGGAAATACAGAACCAGGTTTAGGAACTGTAAAGTATTCAACCCCACTAAACACTATTATTAAATGTGCCATTGCGGTAAATAAAACAAGAATAAGATTATTTGTAGATGGTAAAAAAATGGTTGATTTGCCAACCGCCTTCAATCCGCAGTTTAGAAAATCATTATTCTTTTGCCCCAGCACACATGGCAGTGTCGACAGCAAGCTTAATTATTTTTACATAAGTAACTTGGTAATAGCCGAAGCAGGTGTTGATAAACGCAGCCAGGTAATAAAAGATTTAATGGAAAAAGGAAATACAAGCACTACGGCCATACAATTTGCAACGAACAGCGATGTAATTACGACAAGCAGCAATGAGGTAATTCAGCAATTTGCAGATGCCTTAAAAGAAAATGCCGGCCTCAATTTAAAAATTATTGGCCACACAGATAGCGATGGTGATGATGCGAAAAATTTATTGCTAAGCAAGAAAAGAGCTAATGCGGTAAAATTAAAGTTGGTAAGCATGGGTATAAAAAATACCCGCCTGAGTACCGATGGCAAAGGCGAAACACAACCTGTGGCAGACAATAAAACAGAAGCTGGTAAAGCAGAAAACAGAAGGGTGGAATTTGTAAAAATGTAATTATTTCTAATAAAATCACTTAGTTCCGGCCGATGGTACACCGGCCAGGGGGAATAGGTTTACCGGTAATTTACCTGTGTCATCTGAAGTGCAGAATTTTTAAATTTATTTTCTTCTCAGCCATTTTTCAAACCTGGCTAAAAATTCTTCCTTGCGGCGGGAGGCAACGGGTAATTCCTTTCCGTTCTCCAAAACCACATCGCCGCCGCTGCCTTTTATATATTCTTTGATGAAAGAAAGGTTGATGATGTATTTATCATGAATGCGGGTGAAGTTTGTTTCGGGCAGCAGCTTTTCATATTCGCCCAGCTGGCGGCTTACCATTATTTTTTTATCATTACATAAAAAAAAGTTGGTGTAATTACCACTGCTTTCGCAATACAAAATATCGGCCAGCTTTACAAAAACCAACCCGTTGCTGGTTGATAAAGGAATTTTATCGGGCTCGGCAGCCCGGGTATTTTTTTCTAACAGCGAGAATAAGTTTTTATTGATGCTCTTTTCCTCAATGCGTTTGGTTGCGGTATTTACCGCTGCAATTAGTTTTTCGCTGTTGATGGGTTTGGTAATATAACCGGTGGCCTGGTGCTCAAACGCTTCCACTGCATAATGACTGTAAGCCGTAACAAAAATGGTTTCAAAATGTACAGGCTCCAGTTTTTTCAGCAGGTCAAATCCATTCAGGTGTGGCATTTCTATATCCAAAAAAACAAGCTGTGGCTGCAGTTCATCTATCAGCAACAATCCGTTCTTTGCTTCGCTATCCGTTGCCAAAACCTTAACCGCCGGGCAATACATGTCCAGCATGTTCTGCAACAGCTTAATGTTTTTTGCTTCATCGTCTATAATTACACAACTGATCATCATTTAAAGTCTACCGGTATTTTTACCGTTATGGTTGTTCCGGTTGCCATGCCGTGCTCATCTTTTTTATCCGTTACCCCTTGCTCAATATTATACAATTCGGCCCTACGTCTTGATATACTCATTCCCTTACTTTGGTATTCTACATGCATGTTGCTTTTCAGTTCCGCAGCTTTTTCACGGCCAATGCCATTGTCATCTATTTCACAAACTATGAAATTGTTTTCTCTTTTTACCTTTATATTTATCTGCCCGTTATTGTTTTCCAAAAAACGCATTCCATGCCTGATGGCATTTTCAACGTAAGGCTGCAGCAGCATAGCCGGCACAAATACCTGTTCCTTATCAATATCTCCGGCTACAACAATGGTATAATTAAATTTATCTTCAAAGCGCAGTTTTTCCAGTTGCAGGTAGTTGTCTAAATAACTGATCTCGCTTTTTAAAGAAATGATGGATGCATCAGAGTTGTCGATGGTACTCCGCATGAGGTCTGCAAATTTATCCAGGTATTTATCTGCCTGTTTATAGTCCCTGTCAAAAATAAATCCTTTAATAGAGTTCAGGCAGTTAAAAACAAAATGTGGATTGATCTGTGCCTTTAGTGCCTGCATTTCCAGCTCGGTTAATTTCTTTTCGGTGATCACTTTTTCTACTTCGGCTTTCCGCTTTTGCCTGTTGCGTGTTTCTAAAATAAAAAGGCTGATGATGAAAAGTGAAATAACCACCACGGTCCAGAAAATGCCGCTCTGCCAGAATGGTGTTTTAATATTAAAGGAAATGGATTCTGTTTGCGATGATGGCGTACCGTCTCTTTTCATACCCCGTATCTGAATTTCATAATTACCCGATGCCAGCCTGAGTTCAATCGTATTTTTATCTGTTTTTTGCCAGGCTCCTTCATTAACCCGGTACTCAAACAGCGGATAATACCCGGTAAGATCGGCGCCGGAAAAACTGATGCTGATATCATTCTGATCATACCCGAGGGTATAATTTTTCATTACCAGGGTATCTACGCCATTGATAGATACACGGGTTATGAATGTTGTTATGTTGGCTACCGGCAAATTTAAACTGGCAGGCAAATAACTGATGCCCCCTGTTGTGGCAGTATATACGGTGTCGTTATATATGGTTATGTCATTTACCTGTTCTCCAATCAACCCGTCTGATAAACCAAAAGATGTGTTGTAAAAAGAAAGCTGTCCGTTGGTGAGCTGGTATTGAATTTTATGTAAGCCTTTGTTGGTGCCCAGCCAGATGATACCGGGCCTGTTGCTGTACAAGGATCTGCAAACACTTCCGGGTATGATATCGCCCAGTGCGATCGATCTTACCAGCATATTGTTCTTTAAAACCAGTAACGAATCTGAACCCAGGCCTACCCACAACAGGTCATCGGCCGTGTTAAAAATGGTATTTACCCGGTAACTTAAAGCCTTGTATTTTTTGCCAAAATAAAAAAGTGAATCATTATCCCAGCGGTACAGGCCATCGTTTGAGCCAAGATAAATTTCTTTAGCCTGGTTAACACCCAATGCGGTTATTCTTTTCAGGATGGTATCCATACCCTTGTTTGCAACTATATTATATTTTACAGCCATGGCATGTGTGCCCAGCAACAGTACAGAGTCGTTGAGTAATAAGGCGGCTTTGGTCGACAGGTTATCCCTTCCTTCAAACCGCTGTTCGATCTGCCCTGTTCTTTTATTCAGCATAAAGGAACCCATCTGGCAGGCTACATACACTTTATCTTTCAGTTCAATGATCTTTCTTACCACCGCATCCATGTTCTTTTCATCGGATAGGGCCCGTCTTTTTATATCATACACCCCGTCGTAGATCAACACTTCGCCATAATTATTGCCCACAAATATTTTTTTATTGATAACAGCCAGCGCGGTAAAATGCTGGGTTATTTCATCATTCAGCGCCTTGTCAGTAATGGTAAAGGAGGAGATCCTTTTTTGCTGGATCTTTATCAAACCCTTGTCTATACTCGCTATCCAGGTGCTGCCATTTTTATCTTCCAATACATTCCTTACGGCAATATTGTACAATAAAGGGTCTTTCAGTTCCAGGGTAGCGGTATCAACCGGGTAGGTGGTTCTGTTGTAGGTGGCCACAGCCAGGTTTTTACCAGACTTACAAAAAATGCGTATCACAAAGGGAAATGTTTTTTCCAGTACCAGGCTGATACTACCGGTATCGTCTACCCTATATTTTTTTATTTTGTTGCCGGTAGCGATGTATAAGGCGTTGCCAAAGTATTCGCTGTAAAAGAAATCGGTCTGCAGCGGAAAGGATTTTGTAAAACGGCCATGTACAAATACACGAACCGAATCAGGACTTATAACGAGGTATCTTTCCGGCCTGAATTCAATGATCTTTTCGGGTGTACCCGATCTTTTAACATCCATCAGCCCTTTATATACGGTTACTTTCCCGTTCTTATAAATGAAAAAATCACGCAGGTTATTACAAAATGCAATACCGCCGTATTGCAATACACTGCCGCGGTTGGTGTTGCCCAGTTCTACCTTTAGCAGTTGAGGGTCAGTATCTTCATTTTCAAAACGGTCTTTTACCGGGTTATAGTAGGCCGCTGTTCTTCTAAAGGGTGTTACCCAAATGCGGTTGCTGCTGTCTATAAAGATGTCGGTTATCTCATTATCCGGCAAACCCTGGGTAGTGGTGTAGATTTTAAAATTCTTGCCGTCGAATTTTGCAATACCATTGTCGGTGGCTACCCATAAAAAACCATGGTTATCTAAAATGCTTTTGTAAATAGAGTTGGATGGCAGGCCATCTTTGGTGGTGTAAATGATGGTTTGTGTGGATTGCGAAAAAGCCGCTACGGACCATACCAACAGGCAGCAGGCTAAATATATATGACGGGTTAATTTTGGCATCCGTCATAAATATAAAAAAAGCAAAGCAATATATACTGCATTGCTGTATAAGATGCGGGGTTAATTGTATAAGTGCGGCTGGTTGCCATCCTGTACTGCGATTGTGGAAACCAGGGCTATATTTAACTAACCCGTCTTCGACGGCTCCCCGAAATGACCCTATCGTGTGTACACAAATACCAATTGAACACGGATGACACGGATTAGATGGATTTACAGGGTTTAGGATTAGCTGTTTGCTAACCCAAAAATCAGCTTTTATAATTGGATAAACAAAGGATTATCCTGCTTCGCAGGATGGGGGATTACCAAATAATCCAAATTTTCTGCAAAGCAGAAAAAATCAGTGTTTATCCCTGTCTGCCGACAGGCAGGCGTCAAATCAGTGTCATCTGTGTTCCAATTTTTTCACATCGAAGATGTGTCCACACGATAGCCAATGATCGGGGCAGGCAGACTTAGGGTAAAATTATTAATGCGAATCTCAAACTGACACACTACCACGGAAAATTAAAACGGCCTTTCTTGCCAAATACCCTGTATTTTTAGCCCCGTTAATTTTATATATTTGCCAACTAAAGATATAATTATGAAGTTTATCGTTTCCTCTTCGGCCCTGCTTAAGCAACTGCAACAGATCAGCGGTGTAATTAATGCCAATACTGTATTACCCATACTGGAAGACTTTTTGTTTGAAGTAGAAAAAAACAAGCTGACCGTTGTTGCCACCGACCTGGAGACCGTGATGAAGGTGCACCTGGATATTGAAGCAAAAGAAAGCGGCAAAGTATGTATTCCCGCAAAAATATTGCTGGACTCTTTGAAGAATATTGCTGAGCAGCCGCTTACTTTTAATATAGATAAAAACTTTGCTGTTGAAATTACCAGCGATAATGGTAAGTACAAGGTAATGGGCGAAACTCCCGACAACTTCCCCAAAGAACCGGCTGCAGATGATGCCAATGCTTTTACCATGACCTCCTCAGGTTTGGTTACCGCCATCAACAAAGCTTTGTTTGCTGTAAGTAACGATGACCTGCGCCCGGCCATGACCGGCGTATTTTTTGAGCTGGATAAAAAGTCGATCACGTTTGTTGCCACCGATGCTCACCGCCTGGTACGTTACACCCGTACAGATGTAAGCTGCCCTAAAAAGGATTCGTTCATCGTTCCAAAAAAACCTTTGAACTTATTAAAGAGTGCTTTGCCTGATAATGAAGATGAGCTGAACATTTCTTACAACAGCAATCATTTGTTTGTATCACATGGTACAACCGAACTGGTTTGCCGGTTGATCGACGCCCGTTTCCCGGATTATAAAGTGGTGATACCGGTTGATAATCCTTACAAGATGACGGTTAACAAACACGATTTTCAAAATGCCTTGGGCCGCGTGAGTGTGTTTAGTAATAAAAGCACCAACCAGGTTGCGTTAAGCATCAGCGGCAGCGAATTACAACTGGCCGCACAGGATGTTGACTTTAGTTTTGAAGGTAACGAGCGCATGGCCTGTCAATATGATGGTGAAGACCTTCAAATTGCCTTCAATGCAAAATTTTTAATTGAAATGTTGGGCGGTGCCGATACCGGTGATATTAATATGGAACTGAGTACACCTACCAAAGCAGGTATCATAAAACCAACTGAGCAGGGTGAAGGAGAAGAGCTGCTGATGCTGGTGATGCCGTTGATGTTGAATAATTAAACACCCATACCCCCTCCGCCCCCTGAAGGGGGAACTGGAGCTCATAAATTTAAACCGCTTTCTTTTTAGGAATGCGGTTTTTTATTTCTGCTATGTGCAAAACCAATACCTCAATTATTAATTCTTTTATTGAACTTACAGTTCTAAACTAATTAATCATGTTTTTAATCGTAATAGGTTTCATCCTCCTCATTATTACTGCGGTGGTTCTTAAGAACAATCCTGCTTTGGCTAAATTTAAACCCATTGGCCGTATTGCTGGTTTCGCTTTTATTATATTGGGTATTTTTAATGCCTGTGTAAAACAGATCGATGCAGGCGAAGTGGGTGTAAAAGTTTTGTTTGGCAGCATACAGAATGAAGTGATGGGTAGCGGGCTTCATTTTATAAATCCATTGTTGGAGGTAAAAAAGCTAGACATAAAAACCCAGAACTATACCATGACCGGTGTAAATGATGAAGGAAACCAATCAGCAGATGATGCCATCCGGGTGTTGACCAGCGATGGGCTTGAAGTAACCATTGACCTCACCGTTTTATACCGGGTAATATCAACCGATGCGCCCAGGTTGTTAAGAGAAACGGGTGATGATTACCGCGATAAAATTGTACGCCCCATTACCCGTACAAAGATCCGCGACAATGCCGTGTATTACCAGGCTGTAGATCTGTTTGGAAGCAAGAGAGATGTTTTTCAGCAGCGCATTTATAAAAGTATTGAAGAAGATTTTAAAAAGCGTGGACTGATGCTGGAGCAGTTGCTGGTAAGAAATATTACTTTACCCAATTCGGTAAAAGCCTCCATCGAATCAAAAATAAATGCCGAGCAGGACGCCAAGAAAATGGAGTTTGTGTTACTGAAAGAAAAGCAGGAAGCCGAACGTAAAAGAGTGGAAGCACAGGGCATTGCCGATTATCAGCGTATCATCAACACCGGCCTTACCGATCAGCAGTTGCAGTACGAGCAGATAAAAGCCATGAAAGAACTGGCACTCAGCACCAACTCAAAAGTAATTGTAATGGGTAAAGGAAATACACCGATCATTATTGACGGAAAACAATAACACATGAATTTTAAACAGATAGCAACCTACGATAATTACCTGCTGGCCAATATGACCATGGGCCTGATGACAGAGAACGATATCAAATGCCAGTTGAAAGACGAAAACATCATCACCATGGACCCGCTGCTGAATGCGGCGGTGGGCGGCATTAAATTACTGGTTGAAGAAAAGGATCATGACCGTGCCCTTGCGTTAATGCTGGAAGCCGAAAATGAGTATTTAAAAACCATCCCCTGTCCAAATTGCAAAAGGGATACTTTGACCGTAGAAGAAAAAACAAATAACCCCGCCGATTTTTGGGGCAAATTAAAGAACCAGGTTTTGTTTGGCCAAACATCTACCTACAGCAAGAGGTTACCGCTGTACAGCCTGTAAAAAATATTTTGCAGAACTTCCTCCTTCATTTTAATAATGTACTGATGAAAAAAATTATTGTAACAATTGTTATTCTGTTTTTTTACAGCAGCTCATTTTCACAATACACTTATTATGCTGCTGCTAAAGCAGGGTTAAGCATGCGTGAGCAACCCAATACCAGTGCTAAGGTTTTAGAAAAAATTGCCTACGGCGAAAAACTGATCACTGTTGCAGAAGAAGGCGCCCAGGTAGCTATCTCCACCGAAGGCTTTACTGGTTTTTGGTGGAAGGTGAAATACAATAACAAGACCGGTTATATTGTAAACAGTTATTTGTTACCCATGCCTGCACCAAAGGCCGGCACAAAAACAGTGAGCGATTATTTTGCACAGGTAAGTACCAAAGCCGGCAGCCCGCTGGTAATAAAAAGAGCTGATCCCGTACTTAACGAAACGGGTGAATTCACCCTAACCAAACAACTCTATAAGAACGGGATGGAGTGGCACCATGCGCAGGGGTACGAGTTTGGCTCCAACCTGTATATGTTGCCCGACTTTACCATTGAGCAATGTTTTTTATTGGTGCGGTTGCTGGGGCAATATCCCGATCTTATCGGGGAGAAAGATGCTTTCCCAACAAAAAACTCAACCATTAAAAATGAAATTGGAGATAAAGCCATTGAGGTAGAACGGGAAAAACATGATGCGAAACCAGGCCCGGTGCGTAAAATAAAAATTGTTTCGGCTCAGGGAGCCATTACCGAGTTTGAAATATTTATGCTGGATACACAGGCTGTTATTTACTGGAGCTCAGGCGTATAAAAGAAACCTTTCCACTAAAGTTTTATTTTATTCCCTCCGGGAATTTTTTCGCCACGGAAACAATGGCCCGCAGAATTCGCAGATGTCGCAGATTTAAGCATCTACATTCTGCGTATTCCGCGAAATCTGCGGGCTAATCACTTTTTGCCGAAGGCAAAACAATCCGTGCAAATCCGTGTAATCCGTGGCAACCCCTTTTTGCCGAAGGCAAAAAAGTTCTGTGCTTCAGTGCTTCCGTGGCAAAACCCTTTTGCCGAAGGCAAAAGCCCCTGTCTTTTCCCGGTTTCCACATCTCCTTGGCAATTATTTCGTTTATTTGAGTATGAAAAAAATTGCCATGATCCCGGCACGCTATGCTGCCACCCGTTTCCCGGCCAAGCTGATGCAGATGCTGGGCGATAAAACCGTTATTCTTCATACCTACAACAATACCGTTGCCACTCATTTATTTGATGAAGTAATGGTGGTTACCGATAGCGAGATCATCTTTAATGAAATTATAAACAATGGCGGCAAAGCCGTCATGAGTATTGCAGAGCACGAAAGCGGCAGCGACAGGATTGCAGAAGCCATTGCTGATATGCAGGTAGATATTGTGGTGAATGTACAAGGCGATGAGCCCTTTGTACAAAAAGAACCGCTTGAAAAATTACTGGAAGTTTTTACTGATGCTAACGTGCAGGTAGCATCGCTGATGCAGGTTTTAACAGAAGAAAAATTTATTGCCGACCCCAACTATGTAAAAGTTGCAGTAGATAAGAATATGAATGCGCTGATGTTCAGTCGCAGCCCCATACCTTACCACCGTGATAAAACCATTACGCCTGTTTATTACGAGCATATTGGTGTGTATGCGTTTCGCAAACAGGCTTTATTGAATTTTACTGCCTGGCCTATTACGCCGCTGGAGGCCGCAGAAAAAATTGAATGCCTGCGCTACCTCGAAAATGGTATCCCCTTAAAAATGGTTGTTACCGAATACATGGGTGTGGAGATTGATACCCCGGAAGATTTAGTTAGAGCAGCTGCGCTGCTGTAGTTAGCCACAGATTGCACAGATTAATTTGCCCGCAGATGTCGCAGATACTTCGACAAGCTCAGTACGCAGAACAGAGGTTTTAAATCTGCGTATTCTGCGAAATCCGCGGGCCACTCCCTTTTTGCCGAAGGCAAAACAAATTCCTGTAATTTCGTACAAGTATAAAAATCATTCTATGGCATTCAGAAATTTTAAAATGGTTGGCTATGTAATTTATGGCCGTGGTTCTTTTAACCAGTTAGATGAGATCATTGCTCCGCATCGTAAATCGGATGCTCCCATGATATTTTTGGTAGATCATTTTTTTTCCGCAGGATCCGGTGGAGATGGTAAAGAACTCGCCAACCGTGTTCCCGTTCGTGGTAAGGATAAAATAATTTTTGTGGATGTGACCTACGAGCCCAAAACAACCTATGTAGATAGTCTGGCTAACCAGCTTAAAGAAGAATTTGGAATCGTGAGTGGCATTATTGGCATTGGTGGCGGCAGTGCCATGGACCTGGCCAAAGCTGTTTCTTTAATGATGAACAATCCCGGGTCTTCTGCCGATTACCAGGGTTGGGACCTGGTGAAAAATGCCGGCGTTTATAAAGTGGGCATACCAACTTTAAGTGGTACGGGTGCCGAAGTAAGCCGCACTACGGTGCTAACGGGCCCTACCAAAAAGCTGGGTATGAATTCAGATTTTACGCCTTTTGACCAGATCGTTTTGGATCCTGAATTAACTGCTGATGCGCCTGCCAACCAACGTTTTTATACGGGCATGGATTGTTATATACATTGTATTGAAAGTTTGAACGGAACTTTTTTAAACGAGTTCAGCAAAAGTTATGGAGAAAAAGCTTTGCAGCTTTGCAGGGATGTGTATGTAAATAAAGATGGTTGGGATGCAGACAGTGATGATAAACTGATGATGGCCTCTTATGCCGGCGGTATGAGCATTGCCTACAGCCAGGTGGGTGTGGCGCATGCGGTAAGTTACGGGCTCAGTTATTTGCTGGGCACCAAGCATGGCATTGGCAATTGTATTGTGTTTGATCATTTGCAGGAGTTTTATCCCGAAGGTGTACAGGAATTTAAATACATGGTAGAGAAGAACAATATTGATATCCCCAAAAATATCTGTGCAGGTTTAAGCGATGAAGATCTTAATAAGATGATCGACGTATCGCTGGGCATGAAGCCGCTTTGGGAAAATGCGCTGGGGCCCGATTGGGAGAAGCAGATGACGAGGGAGCGTTTAAAAAATCTTTATCAAAAATTATAATTTTTGTAATTTTTTTATTTATTTAAGGGTATGCAAACGATCCGTATTACCCCCTTATTCACCGAGGCAGTGAATGCATCGGCATTTATTTCGAAAAAATACTGCAATAGAACAGGTCGTCCGTAAACAACCGGATGTAAAGTGGAGCCAGACACATAAATGCTGGTACATACCGCTTACTGAAACAGGTTATCGTTTACTCATGAAAGACCTGGAAGCAAAAGCATCGGTTGATTTTACTGCATTGAAAGTGTTTTTAGAAAAAAGAAAAAAGGTAATTACCACATCTGCAACACCAGCAGTATTACCTGCAAGCCAGCCAGGCGCAGACATAATGCGGGCAGTTCCTGTTAATCCTGTTTCCAGGTCAACAGCCTGGCAGTTGTGTGATGAAAATTTACATGCACTGCAAAATTTTATCGAGGTATTACTATTAAAATCATACAGTGCTTCTATCATAAAAACCTACCGAAATGAATTCATGCAGTTACTGCAGTTGTTAAAACATAAGCCGGTTGACAGTTTAACGGTTGCCGATCTGAAAAGGTACATGGTTTTTGCGATGGAAAATCAGGGTATCAGTGAAAACACGGCACATAGCAGGCTTAATGCGCTAAAATTTTATTTTGAGCAGGTTTTGGAGAGGGAACGTTTTTTTTGGGAGATCCCGAGGCCAAAGAAACCAACATTATTGCCCAAGCTTTTGAATGAAACAGAAATAAAAAGGTTGTTTAATGCGCTGACCAACAAAAAGCATAAGGCCATGTTGTTTACTGCATATAGTGCAGGGCTAAGGGTGAGTGAAATTGTACACTTAAAAATTGCAGATATAGACAGCCGGCGCATGCAGATATTTATTGCCCGGGCAAAGGGCAAAAAAGACCGGTATGTGAATTTAAGCCCTGTTGTACTTGATATTTTAAGGAATTACATGAAAGAGTACAGGCCGAAACCAAAAATTTATTTATTTGAGTCGGATCAAACAGGGGGAGCTTATCCTACCCGTACTGTTCAACAGATATTTACCAATGCCAAGAATAAAGCAGGTATAAAGAAGGATGTTGGTGTTCACAGTTTACGTCACAGTTTTGCCACGCACCTGCTTGATAAAGGAACTGATATCAAGTATATCAAAGATCTTCTTGGTCATTTTAATATAAAAACAACGGAGCGTTACCTCCATGTTAGTAAGCAGCAGCTGGTAAATATTGTTAGTCCTTTTGATGATCTCTGGAAAAATGAGCAGATTGATTGGTAAATACCTTACATTATTAATCAGTTTTAACAAATAAAGATTTAATTTAACGGTAAATAAACATGCTAAAACCGGGAAATATTATAATTAATTTTAACTGTCATTTGCGCAATAAACAATACAAAATCCATAACATTAAAGTATTGATAACCAATGTGGAACTAATTGGTTAGACAGCGCATAATAACATCAATATACTAGTCAACTAATTGGTAAGCCTCCGCCTTTTTACAACCCAATGATTGAACAAGTTCTAATGCTTCTTCTAAAAATCTATGGTTACGCTCAACTACATCTTTTGATATTTCTTCGCCAAAACATTTTAGCATCCAATCATTTATTCGCTGCAAATAATCTTCTTGCTCTTTATAACGTTCCATAGCATTTAATAGATTAGGTTGTGCGTCACCCTATACAGACATTCCGATAAATGAGATCGCAACTTGGAACTGCAATATGGCTTTCAGAAAAGGTCGAATTTATGACACATAAGCCAGACATTTTTATTATTGCGAATGTGAGCATCCAGACAAACTACTAAATAAGGTGACATACCAAAACCGACAGACAGTTTATGGTTCGGAAAAATCAGCATAAAGGCTTGCAATATTTTCTTATGGAGACTATCCGCTTTAAATTCATGAAAACCACAATGAGAACTTTAAAATGATAATCCCAATAGAAGTTACAGGTGGACATTTGATTTTAACTTATTTCTGGTTTGGGCGTACAATCCGGATGACAACGATGGAAGATACATAACTCAAGTTTGGAAAGCTATAAACCACTATGACGAATTATTGACAGACAAACCGACAATGTTTATTGGTGACTTTAATAGCAATACAATTTGGGACTATAAAAAACACAGATTGGGTAGTCATTCAAGCGTTGTAAAACAATTGGAAGACAAAGGCATTATACAGAAACGGAAGAGTTTCAGAAAAAGAAGAACATTGTCAACAGAGACATCACATTAGATATATGAATCGCCATTATGGTTGTGCAATTTACTACTTGCTTGTTGTGACAGGTAACAACGCTGGACAAATTTGGGTGGACGACAGAGCGAATGACAATGGAATTTATCCTGCTATTTCAAAATCAACTGGCAGACGATTGACATTTCTTGAATGGTATGACGAGTGGTTGACCGAAAGTTTAAATCTGTTTTCGTGACAAAAAACGGCCGGTAACATTGGGTTTTGCGCAAGTGTGGCTGGACAAACAAACTTCAGCTAATTGCAAAGCCAAACTTCAGTTCGGGCTTGACAAACAACTTTGAACTTTAGTTCTTAACTTCAACTAAGTAATTTTTATCAGCAGCGGCTGTCGGCGGACGGAATACTAATTCCACACCTGCAGCAAAGCCCTGCTCGTTGGTGGCAAGCTTATCAGCAACACTCTGCTAACACAAACAGTTGGACAAAACCACTCTTTTTCCACTAAATCCCTAAAAATGTGGAAAAATAAAATTAGGACATTTATTAACTCACAGGAATATTCCCCTATATTTGCATTGTAATAGTTCTTTGAGAAGTGTTTTGGTGTCTATGCTCTTAATGGAGTTCACTTGACTGTCTGAAAAGACAACCCTAACGGGTAAATTAACGGCACACATTCATTCATCTTGTCACGTTGTCCCTCGTTGCGACATAGACTTGATATGAATTGTTCTTGTCGCTATAATGCTATTATTTATTATAAGCAGGAAATTTAAGTGAGTGTATGGGAACATTGATTACACATTAAGTGTATAGACTTTAAGTTAGGCATTTTACTTCGACGTTGTTGAAAAAGCAGGCAACAATGTCGTTGTCATTAAAACAAGTAATATGTCTAGATTAAAACAAAATCAAAACATTGATAACTTGATACAAAGTATCACGGTTATCACAAAGGGCCAGTGTTCTCTTTCGGAACAGGACAAATTAGTCTTAGATGAAGCATTAGAAAGACTTCAACAACTGAAACAAAAGAAAGGCAAGACCAATCAGCAAATTCTTGAAGAAATTGCAAAAGTGATTGAGTTATTGACGAAGTTTTTTGTTTAAAACAGAAAAGAAGCCATAAGATGCTGAATTGAAATCCGAACACTCCTTAATTTTTTCAAATACACAAAAATGGACTTAGGAAATATCATAAAAAATATTAGAAAGCAAAAAGGGCTTACTCAAAACGAGTTTGCCTCTTTGTGTGGTATAACACAAACTTATCTTTCACAAATTGAAAGCAACTCTAAAGAGCCAAATCTTTCAACTCTTCGGGAAATTAGCGAAAACCTAAAAATTCCCTTGCCTATTTTGTTCTTTCTGTCAATGACTGAAGAAGATGTACAACCGAGCAAAAGAAAGGCGTTTGAAATCGTTAGTCCGTCTGTAAAATCTTTAGTCAATGAATTCTTCGCAGTTTAAAAAAAATGAGTTCAAAAAATTATGTGCAACTATAGGCTTCAAACCTGCACAAGTTGAAGAACTCATTTCTAAACTGGACACATATTACAAAGAGTGGGTTGAGCAAAAGACTGACAAAAAAACGGGAGACTTTAAGAGATATAAAGACGGAACAATCAAACAACGGACGATAAGACCATCTTTAAAGGAGTTAAAGGTAATTCAAACAAATATTAAGACTAGAATTTTAGCTCCAATAGCATTGCCTAACTCTGTGCATGGTGGTGTAAAGAAAAGGAGCAATATTTCTAACGCAAAGCCCCATCAAGGAAATAAGTATCAGTTTACAACTGACCTTCAAGAGTTCTATCCAAACATAGACTTTAAAAGGGTTTATAATACTTTTATTGGTCTAAAGTTTTCACCGCATTATGCTCATTGGTTGACAAAGCTTACGACATGGAAATATGAATTACCCCAAGGTACACCGACAAGTACTCATATTGCAAATCTTGTCTTCCTTGAAACTGATATTAAGTTAATAGACCTTTGTAACAAAAACGGAATAACATACACCAGGTATGTAGATGATTTGACCTTTTCTTCACAACAGGATTTTCGTCATCTCCTTAATGACATCTTACAAATCGTTACATCTGGCGGTTTTAAACTTAGTTATAGAAAAACGAAATATAGCGACAATCAGACCATCACTGGAATTAATGTCTTTTTAAATAAAATTGACGCACCAGAAAAGATAATTGAAAAGGCAAATGCAGAAAAAAATACAAAATTTAATACTAAGCCATTTACAAATTATCTAAACAATATCAGAAAAACTAACAGGGCAAAGAGAAAGCCTGCCACCAACAAAAGTATTGCTGCAATTGGGGCAGGACGGAAGCCCAATCATCAGCAGTGCATATCCAAGCTTTAGTTTCGGCGGACGGAATTCTGCCGGTCATTAGTTCTTAACTTCGGCTTTTAGTTATTAATTTAGCTTCAGTACCGGGCGGATTACTATGATTTAACCAAATGTTTTTTCCCATTTATTTTCTTAGTTATGCACATGCTGACTGATATTTATTCTCATAATTTTTTTGTTGATTGATAACTGCTACAACCCGTAACAACATTTTATTTTTAATAGCATTTAGTACCTGTAGAGGCTTTTTGCCTTCATTTATTTTTCGGTTATAATAATCTTTAAACTCCGGGTAAGCACTGATAGCTGATAATGCTCCCATAGTGAGTATGGCCTTCAGTTCTTTGTTAGCCATAAAGTGCACACGGTTTCTGCCTTTTACGCTGGTACCGCTTTTATGTTCATGCGGTACTACACCTGTATAATTTGCCAACTGCTTACCTGTTATTTTTATGGCAAAGTTGTTGGTGCAGCAAATAATAAAAATGGCGGTTATTTTTCCAATGCCTGGCACTGTAATCATTCGGTTATAGTTTGCTGAAACGGCATCATCCTGTTTTACCAGGCGAAGCATTTCGGATTCTATGAGTTTGATAGATGTTTTAAGCCCATCAAGAGCTGCTTTATTAAGGTTTTCTAAAAGCAGTTGTGTAGTTTTATCATTACTCACTTTTAGTTCCCCAAGTGTTTGTTTAATTGCATTTTTTTGCCTCAACAATTTGCTTCTGTTGCTCAACAGATCTTTCAGGGTGATGAGGGATTTATTTAGGCCAGTCGTGGGTTTTATCTCTTCATGATTTTTGTAAGCATACTCACACAAACGCATGCTGTCCACCTTGTCATTTTTAGTTCTGGCTATGCCAAAACTCCATTTGAGATCCGCTGCATTGCCAATAAAAACAGGTAATAAATTGGTAGTGCAAAAATTCCAGATAAGCCGATGATAAATGCCGGTATTTTCTATTACCAGCAGACTGTTCTCATCAAAAGACACCTGGTGCTTTTCCAACCAGGCTTTAAAACTTTTCAGGCCGGATGAATTATTGTCGAACTGGGAAATAACCATCGGCTGCCTGCATTGGTTAACAGTAACGATAAGCGAAACGTCAAAACAAAGTTTACTTACATCAATGCCAAGATAATTTTTTTGCATAAATTAGATTTTAAAACATTAAAAAAGCATAACCATTTTGCCCCATCGTTCTAGTCCTTAATAGTGGGTAATGCCCTAATTACTATATGAACACTAAGGGAAAAAACGGCGGCAGATTTCATCCGCCCATGGGTAGTTAACCCTCACAGTTAATAAAGGAGCTGCCGCCGCTGGTTATGTTTTATCCACACAAAAATGTGGATTGTAAAAGAAAAAAAGAAGCAAAAAAAGAAAAGGTAGTAATAGTAGTACATTTAATAATAAATTGAAAAGGCAAACCTAAAGGACAGTTGGTCAATTCCCCAACTGCAGCAATACTCGGTCGTTAACTGCCATATTAAAGTAGCTTCCGTTTCCAAAATTGAGTAACTAATGTTTAAGCCCTTTTTAATATTTCTCTTGCTTTTTTCACAAGTTTCATTTTCTCAAACGAAGGAAATGAAAGATTGTCGCATTGAAATATATCTGCTTAAAAAAAGCTATCCTTTGTATGACACAGTTACTAAAAAGATGATTCCATTTACACCGACCCTTGAAGATCTGGAGGACACTGCTTTTATCAAAAACTCAGAACTTGTTTCCTACGCTGTTAGAAAGTACTCTATAAAAAACAAAGGACAGAAAAGATATAGAAAACAAGACCATGTTGCTGAGTTCCAATACTCCTTAGACCAACGAATGGAACGATTAAATCTGTCAGTTAAGCTAGCAAAGCAATTTGCATTGGTAGTAAATGGACAAATTGTTTATGGCGGACATTTTCTATATAAAAATGTTTCTGTCAATCCTTTTGGGGTAAATGCCTTTGTTAATCAAAACGAAATTAATTTTCAATATGGTTTTAAAGGCCAAGACCCTCGAACGAATAAAAAAATCTTAGACTGCCTTCGGACAACTAAGCGACTGACCAACATTAATGAAAAATACGGCAGTTAACATTGGGTTTGCTGCAAGGCTGGCTGGACATTGGAGCAATGGTCATTTTATCGCTGTTGTGCTTCATCTGGGCTGGACAAACATCGTTGGGCTTTTGTTTGTTAACCTGTACTTTTATATCTTTAATCAGCAGCGGTTCCGGGCGGACGAGCAATGAATTCCAGCCCTGCAGCAAGCCCTGCCCGTTGTAGGCAACCTTATTCAGCAGTACTTTCCTTATAAGATACCAAAATCAAATAGTTTTAAATTAATCTTCATTTCTTAACTTTAAATAAAAAATGGGTTTAGACATCATTGAAATAGCTTTAGACAAAATAACTGATGACCAAGAGTTCGAAAAGTTAGCTACAGAAGTTCTTTACAATGAAGGTTACTATGACATAAAACCAATGCCCGGTGGTAATGACTTCGGACAAGATGCAATTGAAGATAAATTTTACGAATCAGAAGGGTCAATCAGAACAGTTTTTCAATACAGTCTTCAGGGATATAGTAAAGGTAAAATAGAAAAAACAATTGCTAGGTTACGTGAAGTGGGCATTGATTTTTCAGAACTTGTCTATGTAACTAATAAAATGATAAGCGGTGAAAATCAAGAAAAACTTAAAAAAATAGTAAGGAAAGATTTTGGAATTCCACTTACCATATTTGAAAAGGAAACATTTATTAGTAGACTATCTGACTTATCAAATGGTCTATTTGCAAGGCACTTCCCTCAAATCGAAAGTCAGATTGCTGCTCTTAAATCAAATAAGCCAAGAATCTCGGAAGAAGCAAACAAAAGTCTAGAAATCTCATTGCTTAAAGTTTCTATTGCGTTTACTTTTAACAAAAATGCAAAGAATGCTAGAAAAGATATTTTTGATAACTTATTATTATCCCTTATTTACGATTCAAAAAAATCCCCTCTCACGATTGATGAAATATTAAATATTTACAAAGCAAATATTGGAAATACATCCTTTAATGAAGATCAAATTAAAGCAACAATACAAAGACTTAAAAATGAAAAACAAATTGAACAAGATGGAACATCCTTTTTCATTAACAAGTCTTGCTGTCAAAAAACTAGAAGCGTCAACAATTCTAGCTAACCAATATACAGATGCCCTTCTAGAGGATATTTATAGCAATGTTTCTTCAGTATCTTCTGTAACATTTTCAAAACAAGAAAAAAATAGAATTAAAAAGAACTCTTTGGAAGTCCTGCTAGAAGTGTTCAAATTATATGGAATTGAATTAACTAATCAGTATTTAGACCAGAACTTGCCGAGTACTTTTGATATAGGCTTAAAAGAACATTTTGCATCAATCGCTAAAAGTAATTTGTCGCCCAAGATTGGGGATTTACTTATAGCAACTATTGGTCAAATAATAAAATCACCAACTATTTCGCAGGCTAATACAATTGCTAACTGGGCAAAAGCATATCTAGCAGTGAAAATAATGAACTTTGACCCTAATTTAAAAGAGCTTCAACATTCTCAATTTTCAAGAAAAATATTTGTTATTGATACTGATTTTCTACTCAATTGTATAGTAAAAGAAAGACCCAATCAGGCATATTATTGTCGTATATTAAAAGACCTTTTGAAATTAGGTTGCAAGGTTATTATCCCAACAAATGTTTTCGATGAATGCTTACAAAATGCTTCGATTTCACACAGAAGCTATACTTTTTTTGGAGAATCATTACATGGTCTAAACGAAGAATTCGTTGAATATGAAGTGAAAAATTTGTTTGTGCAGGGTTACTTTCATTATTACAAAAGACATAAAACCAATTTTATTAATTATCTATCAAATTATTATGATGACCGAAATCCCGTCTCATTCTTTAAAGATGTAATTTATGACGTCCTACCAAGTGAAATCGAAATTATAGATTTGGCGACTCTTAATATAACTATACCTCCGGCTGACTTTGAAAAATTCAAAAATAAATTACATGAAAAACTACTTAAACAAGAAAAAGCAAAATACAGAACCGAGGAACAAACAAAAGAGCTAGCCACAAATGATACTTTACTTTATTTAACCTGCTATTATTTAAATAGACAAAAATTGAATCCAGGAAAAGTACTTGGAGGAAAGGCGTATTTGTTAACTCAATCTATGAAATATTTAAAATGTGCAAAGGATGTAGGTTTAGTTGACATTGTAACAGCAAAGCCTCAAACGCTAGCAACCCTTTTAGACTTAGTTGGAAAAGTTGAAATTCACCCTCGAGAATATATCAAATTAATGGATAATCCACTTTTGATATATTGTGTAGATCAATGTTGGACAGATGTTCAGATGTTGGTTAAAAGTGGTATTGACCTTGATGGCAAAAGCATACCAAGACTACGTTGGGATTTGCAAGAAACTCTTCACGAGTCAATTGCGACATATAATAATACCGCAGTTGACGAATCTGACCTTGGTAATAGAAAACTAAATCAGAACGAAAAGTTACAAAAGTTTTTCACTCTTCTTAAAGATGCAAAAAAACTAGGTTACAAAAATTTACCAGAGATGGATTCGTTTATTGAAGAATTAGAAACTAAAGATGATATTACCGAAGACTTAAATGTAAAATTGACAGAAATTAGCACTCAGTATGAAACTTTAAAATCAGAAGTTGAACGCTTTGGTAAGCGTCGGCAATATTACCTTGACAAAATCAGCAAAAAGAAAAAGTAACAGTTTACATTCCGCTCAAAGGCTGCCTACAACAAAAGGTTTGCCGCAAGGCTGGCGGACGTAATAACAATCGGCAGTTGCACTACTATCAGCTAATATCGGGCTTGACCGAATTCTATTTGGCTTTTAGTTGTTAACTTCAGCATCAGTTTTTCAATCAGCTTCAGTTGCCGGGCAGACAGTTATAAAATACCAGCCCTGCGGCAAGCCTCGAACGTTGTACGCAACCCTAAAACAAAATTCCGTTCCCTTACAAGTGACAGGACATTCAAAGCGAAAACCCTAACTGCCCACCGCACATTGCAGCACATTTGCAAGCCACACAAAACCCACCGCACAGAAGCCAACCTTGCAAAAGAGCTGCAATTGCCAACACACGTCAAATACTCTGCGGTTCGACACGATAACACAAACTTTCTAAGCATTTACAACCTTCTTTCGGTGGACACAAAAAGAAAACACCCAATTGAAAAACAAGTAGGGCTTCGCCCTTTGTTCACAATTTGACTTTCAAGAAATTTTTTTTAATCAAATGATTAAAATATTTGGTTAAATCAATTTTTAGTTTTTATATTTGTCCCGACAAAAAATATTGACCACAATGGCTGTAAAAAGGCAAGATAGAAACAGACACTTCCACAGAAGAAAAGATAAAGAATGCTGCTCGTATCGTATTTCATAAAAAAGGATTTGCAGCTACAAGGACAAGGGATATAGCCGAAGAAGCAGGGATTAATCTTGCATTGCTAAATTACTATTTCCGCAGCAAGGAAATACTGTTTGACATTGTAATGTTTGAAACAATGCAACATTTTTTTAAATCAATTGCTGTGGTGGTTAACAATGAACAAACAAGTTTGGCTACAAAAATTGATGTGATTGTAGCTAACTATATTGACATGTTAATTACCAACCCAAATATTCCTTTGTTTCTGTTAAATGAGTTAAAAATGCAACCAGATGAACTGGTAAAGAAAATGGGTATGAGAGAAGTATTGATGAACTCTAATTTTATAAAACAATTCCAACAGGGTGTTAAAGATGGTAAAATTACGCCCATTCATCCACTTCATTTTTTTGTCAATATCATCAGCATCACCGTTTTTCCTTTTGTGGCTAGTCCTATCATAAAAGGCCTGGGCGATCTTTCGCAGCAGCAGTTTGAAGCCTTAATGCAAGAACGTAAAACCCTCATTCCTAAATGGATTAACGCTTCCCTAAAAGCAAAGTAAATTTTTTTGGACTACTATTAATCAGATGTTTAAAACAAATAAATAAATCAAATGAACAAAGAAAAGAAAAATCAAGCCCTGCGATTGCAACATTTTTTGATTGTTGTTTTATTGGCAGTATCAACACATTCATTTGCTCAAACTGCTAACACCATTTCAATTGAGGAATGTTACAAGTTAGCTCAAACCAATTTTCCTTTAGTAAAGCAAATGGCGTTGATTGACAAAACAACAGCCTATTCAATAAGCAATGCAGCAAAAGGCTACCTGCCACAGTTTAGTATTAATGGGCAAGGAACGTATCAATCAGATGTAACTTCTTTGAGCATTCCTGGGGTAAACACAACAACGCTTAGCAAAGACCAATATAAAGTTTATGGTGAAGTGACCCAATCTCTTACTGATTTTGGTATTATCAGACAACAAAAAGAATTGGCAAAAACTAATGCAGAAACAGAAAAGCAAAAGATTGAAGTTGAGTTGTACAAACTTAAAGAACGCATTAACCAAATCTATTTTGGCATATTGCTGATTGATGCACAAATTGAACAAACTGAATTATTAAAAAAAGACATTCAGAATGGCATTGACAAAACAAATGCAGCTATTGCAAACGGTACGGCATTAAAAAGCAATGCAGATAATTTAAAAGCAGAACTATTAAAAACCGACCAGCGAACCATTGAGTTAAAAGCAAACCGAAAAGGCTATACAGATATGTTGGCTTTATTTATTGCAAAGGACGTAACTGAAAATACCAAATTGATTACACCCGTTACACAAGTTATTCTACCAACTATTAACCGACCAGAATTAAAAATGTACGAAACACAAAAGAAAAGTTATGACATTCAGAACAAATTAATCACAGCAAGGAATTTACCAAAAGTAGGATTGTTTTTTCAGGGTGGTTATGGCAGACCGGGGCTAAACCAATTGAGTAATGTCTTTGCTACTTACTACATTGGTGGCTTAAAACTCAATTGGAATTTTGGCGGTTTGTACAATGCAAGAAATGATAGGTCACTGCTCAAATTAAATAAGCAAACCATTGATGTACAAAAGGAAGTTTTCCTTTTCAATACCAACCTTTCCCTTTCCCAACAAAACAGTGAAGTAGATAAATTTCTGAAATTGATAGGTACCGATAATGAGATAATACAATTAAGGAATAAAGTAAAATCAACCGCACAGGCACAATTACAAAATGGTGTTATCACTACCAATGATTACCTCACTTATGTAAATGCAGAAGACCAGGCAAGGCAAAACCTGCTGCTGCATCAGGTACAATTAAGCCTTGCTCAATATAATTATCAAACTACATCAGGAAATTAATAAACATTCAAAAATTAAAATACAATGAAATCAATCGTAACAATAGTAACAGTTTCAGTCATGCTTATAGCAGCAGCATCATGCAACAACAATAAAAATACTTTTGATGCCACAGGTTCATTTGAAGCAGAAGAAGTAGTGGTAAGTGCCGAGCAATCAGGCAAAATAATCCAGTTCAGTATTGAAGAAGGAGAAGTATTGGACAGCAATGTTATCATTGGACAAATAGATGTTACCGCTTTAAATATCCAAAAAGAACAAACCAATGCTTCAGTAAATGCCATCAGCGAAAAAGTAAACAATGCTGCCCCACAGGTAGATATTTTGCAATCGCAAATCATTGCCCAAAAGGCACAAATACAAACACTCAAACAGCAACTGGCAGTACTAAATAAAGAAGTTAACCGAACACAAAACTTAGTGAATGCCGATGCTGCCACACAAAAGCAATTAGATGATTTAACAGGGCAACAATCTGTTTTACAAAAACAAATTGCTGCAGCACAAGAACAAATTGGTGTACTCAATTCGCAGATTACATCTGCAAGAGCAAATGTAAATATTCAAAATAGGGGAATATTAAGCGAACTAAATCCTACAAAAAAACGCATAGACATTTTGAATGAACAAATTAGCCGTGGGCAAATTAAAAACTTATATGCAGGTACAGTGCTTACGAAATATGCAATGGCGGGTGAATACACGAGCATCGGAAAACCACTCTACAAAATTGCCGACCTCTCTACCATTACATTAAGGGCATACATCACGGGTAATCAATTACCCAATGTAAAACTGAACCAAAAAGTAAAAGTGCATACAGATGATGGCAAGGGAGGCTTTAAAGAAACAGAAGGCATTATTACCTGGATAAATGACAAATCAGAATTTACCCCAAAGACCATTCAAACAAAAGACGAAAGGGCAAATTTGGTGTATGCCATAAAAGTAAAAGTAAAAAATGACGGCACTTATAAAATAGGTATGTACGGCGAAATAAAATTGTAACACAATGAATGATGTAACACTAACAAATATTAAAAAGACCTACAACAAAGGGGAAGTGGTGGCTGTAAGCGATGTGTCTTTTCAAGTAGAACAAGGTGAATTGTTTGGTTTGATTGGACCCGATGGTGCAGGTAAAACAAGCATCTTCCGTGTGCTAACAACGCTGCTCTTGCCCGATGGTGGCTCAGCAAGTGAGAATGGATTTGATGTGGTGAAAGACTATAAAGAAATTAGAAAAAGGGTTGGCTATATGCCCGGAAAATTCTCACTCTACCAGGATTTAACAGTTGAAGAAAACCTTAATTTTTTTGCCACCATTTTCAATACAACAGTTGAAGCCAATTACGATTTGATAAAAGAAATTTATGTGCAGATAGAGCCGTTTAAAAAACGCAGGGCTGGCAAACTTTCTGGTGGCATGAAACAAAAGCTGGCTTTATGTTGTGCCTTAATTCACAGACCAACTGTATTGTTTTTAGATGAACCAACCACAGGCGTAGATACTGTAAGCAGAAAGGAATTTTGGGAAATGCTAAAACGGTTAAACGAACAGGGCATTACTATTTTAGTATCCACACCTTACATGGATGAAGCCACTTTATGTGAACGGATTGCATTGATACAGGACGGCAAAATATTATCTATTGATACACCCGAAAATATTACAAAACAATATCCTTCAAAATTGTATGCTATTAAAGCATCCAGGATGAGTGCCTTGTTACACGATTTAAGGGGTAACGAAAACATCAGCAGTTGTTATGCATTCGGGAGTACCACCACATCACATTTAAACATGAAGATGATAGTACTGAAACAGAATTGACCAATTACCTCAATTCAAAGCAACAAAATGGTGTAGAGTTTAAATTAATCACTCCAACCATTGAAGATTGTTTTATTAAATTAATGAACAACTAATGACAACAGAAATAGTAATAAAAACAGATAAACTCACCAAACGTTTTGGTGATTTTATTGCCACCAACGAGATAACTTTTAATGTGTATGCAGGAGAAATATTTGGGTTTCTTGGCGCTAACGGTGCTGGTAAAACTACTGCCATGAAAATGCTTTGTGGCTTATCTACCCCATCATCGGGTGCTGCAACTATTGCAGGTTTTGATGTGTACAAACAAAGCGAAAGTATAAAAAAAAACATCGGCTACATGAGCCAAAAGTTTTCGCTGTACGAAGATTTAACCATCATTGAAAATATACAATTTTTTGCGGTATTTATGGCTTAACCAATAAGCAACTAAAAGAAAAAAGCGATACACTTATTGAGCAGTTGGGTTTAGAAAAAGAGGCCCGAAAATTAGTGCGTTCACTGCCTTTGGGGTGGAAACAAAAGCTGGCTTTTTCCGTTGCCGTATTGCACGAACCAAAAATAGTTTTTTTGGATGAACCCACTGGAGGCGTTGACCCTGTTACCCGCAGGCAATTTTGGGATTTGATTTATGCAGCAGCCGATAGTGGCATTACCATTTTCGTAACCACGCATTACATGGACGAGGCAGAATATTGTAACCGCATTTCTATGATGGTGGACGGCGTAATAAAGGCATTGGACACACCCAATAATTTAAAAAAACAATTTAACTCCGCCTCAATGGACGAAGTATTTTTTGAACTGGCAAGAGGAGCAAAACGTAAAGCTGACTAAACAAAATCATCATGAAACAATTTACATCATTTGTACGCAAGGAATTTTACCACGTTTTTCGTGATCCCAAAATTTTGCTTATTCTGTTTGGGATGCCAATTTTATTGATAGTGCTGTTCGGTTTTGCATTGACCAATGAAATAAAGAATTCAAATATTGTAGTGTGTGATTTTGCTAAAGATGCAGCCAGCCAACGTATTATTAATGAGCTTGCAGTAAGCAATAATTTTTCTATTGACAAGTCAGTACTAAGCCACCATCAAATTGAAGAAGCTTTTAAAAGTGGTAAAATACAACTGGCAATTGTATTCCCTGCAAACTTGAACGATGATTTGTTACACTTAAACAAAGCACAAATTCAAATCATTGCCGATGCTTCCGACCCCAATACAGCAAGCACGCTAACAAGCTATGTAAACAATATAGTAAACGGCTATCAAAATGAATTGATGGTTAACAACAAAGCACCTTATCAAATAATTTCAGAAATAAGAATGTTATACAACCCAGAATTAAAAGGGGCAACCAACTTTGTACCCGGGGTGATGGCTTTGGTACTGCTGCTGGTTTGTGTTTTAATGACATCTGTTTCCATAGTTAGGGAAAAAGAATTAGGAACAATGGAAGTATTATTGGTTTCGCCTTTCAATCCTTTTATAGTAATCATCGCAAAAGCTGTTCCCTACTTTTTTTTATCGATGGTAAATCTTACCCTCATTTTAATATTAAGTGTTTTTTTATTGGGGATGCCTTTTAAGGGAAGTGTGTTGCTGCTTTTTGCAGTTAGCAGTCTGTTAATTCTTACAGCACTTTCTTTAGGATTATTAATTTCTAACAGCACAAACTCACAACAATCTGCCATGCTAATTTCATTAATGGGTATGTTGATACCAGTAATGATGTTTACAGGTTTTTTATTTCCGTTAGAAAATATGCCAATGCCTTTACAGGTAATTGCTAACATAGTTCCTTCAAAATGGTATTATATCATTGTAAAATCAATCATGATAAAAGGATTGGGCTTTTCTGCTATTTGGAAGGAAACATTGATACTCTTTAGCATGACTGCCGTTTTACTAACCATCAGTTTTAAAAAATTTAAAATACGCTTGGCATGAGAACACTACTTTTTTTATTACGGAAAGAGTTTAAACAAATCTTTCGCAATAAGGGATTACTACCCATGATTTTTGTTACCCCAATCATTCAATTATTGGTAATGCCTTTGGCTGCAGATTTTGAGGTAAAGAATATCAACATTTCCATTGTAGATAATGACCATTCTACTTATTCTCAAAAACTAATTTCAAAAATTACGGCATCAGGATATTTTAAGTTGGCAGATTATGGCAATTCTTTCCCCAATGCCTTTAAGCAGATAGAAAAAGACAAGTCTGATTTAATTTTAGAAATACCACAGGGCTTTGAGAAAAATTTGATAAGAGAAAACAGGCAAAAAGTATTCATTGCAGTAAATGCCATTAATGGAAGCAAAGCTACACTTGGTGGCTCTTATTTAGGTAGTGTAATAGCAGAGTTTAATGCAGATGTTCGTTTGCAATGGAACATACCCGACAGAATTAATAACACACCTACTATTCAAGCAACATCTATAAACTGGTACAATCCATTGTTAAATTACCGATTTTTTATGGTGCCTGGCATATTAGTAACATTAGTAACAATGATTGGGGCTTATATGTGTGCTTTGAATATTGTAAAAGAAAAAGAGATTGGCACAATAGAACAAATAAATGTAACACCCATTAAAAAGCACATTTTTATTTTAGGTAAACTCATTCCATTTTGGATAATCGGAGTATTTGTATTTTCAATAGGCTTGTTTCTTGTTGGCAGGTTGGTGTATGGCATCGTTCCACAGGGTAGTATTTTATTACTTTATTTATTCCTTTCCATTTTTCTTATCGCATTGCTTGGCATCGGCTTATTAATTTCTACCTATTCCGAAACACAGCAACAGGCCATGTCAGTAGCATTTTTCTTTATGATGATTTTCATGCTGATGAGTGGTTTGTTTACTTCTTGATAGTATGCCCAACTGGGCTAAGTTCATATCTAATTGCAACCCTGTAACCCACTTCATTAAAGTAATGCGAATGGTGGTTTTAAAAGGAAGTGGTTTTACCGATATTAAATATCAATTTCTGGCGATGATTGGCTTTGCAGCCTTATTTAATGGCTGGGCAATTTTTAACTATAAAAAAACAAATTAACTATGAAAAAAGTAATGCTTTTAATTCTAACAGTCTTGCTTGTATTTTCCATAAATGCGCAAAATACAGCTGATAAGATTGCTGGCAATTGGTACAGCCAGGACTTAGACCAATCAACCATAAATGTTTATAAAGCCGCCGATGGTTTTTGGTATGCAAATATTATCAAATCAGCTGACAGTAAGAAAATTGGCAAAACGCTTTTGTCAAAAATAAAATTCAATACCGCCGATAATAATTACACGGGTATACTAACGTCACCAACAAACAGTATGGAAATAAATGCAACAATTACTCTGACAACAAATGGGAAGTTGAAATTGGTTGGAAAAAAATTATTCATTACCAAAACCTATATGTTTACTCAATAGTTGGACACAGACTAACATCTTTGGAAACCCAAAGACAACCTAGCAATATGACTACACTAAGAAGCTAACGCTGCAAGTCAGGCACATGGCCAGGCGCACAAACCCACATCACAGAAGCCAACCTTCCTAAGAGCCTGCCTTGCCCTACACACGGCAACCATCTTGCGGTGCGACACAGACCGACATTATAGATGACCGAGGAGGAAGGGTATGCGTACAACAGGGGGTTTGCCAAAATACGGGCTAACGTAAGTTATCTTCAACTTTTTGTAATTCTATTGAGCTTCATATCCAGCTTGACATTATCTATTTAGCTTTTTGTTGTTATCTTCATCTTCTGTTTTTCAATCATTATCGGTACCGGGCTGACGGGATACTAATTCCCGTACTTCGGCAAGCCCTGACGTTGGCGGTCATGCTACTGCACCATCCGTATTTGAAATTCTAACATTATATTTGCTCAATAGAACAATACTGTGACCAAAATAACTGACAAAGAATATTTCCTACCTACAATTCAAGCTCTTTCGGGGACACATTATTAGGTACCGGGACAACTAAACCAATGTTAATTCGAGGTGTTTGTACAACATCAGGCGAAAAATCTGACTATGTCGCCAAATACAAAAATTCTCCTAGGATGTCAATTGAATCCTCAAGTAGAGAATTGATTGCTGCATTTATTGCTATGGAACTTGAATTACATGTTGCAGAGCCAGTTTTAGTGAATGTAACACCGGAATTTGTTGAGACACTAATAGGTAAAGATGGATATAAATTTGCTAGTAATAGTATAGGTTTAAATTTCGGTTTGCAAGTATTTTACAGGATATTGGGAGTTCATAAAAGGTCAAAATCCAAATGACAATCAATACGAAGAAGCTGAAAAAATATATGCATTTGATATATTCATTGCAAACCCAGATAGACGTGTAGATAAGCAAAATATGCTTACGGATGGCGATAAAGTACTCATATTCGACCACGAACTAGCTTTTCCTTTGTCATGGACATTATAAAAAATCCTACTCCGTGGCTTATAGGGCCTGCTGACCTCTCATGGATAAAAAATCACTACTTTTACAGTATCCTAAAGCAAAATAAGCACAATTTTGATACTTTCGTAGAGAGTTTTAACGTTCTAGATTCGAACTTTTGGTCTAAAGTAAATGTTTTAATACCGAAAGAATGGGTAACTTCCCAAGTAAATGAAATTCAATCTAACCTTGAATTACTAGTTAAGAATAGGAATCATTTTTTAGAACATCTTTATAAATCATTGTCATGAAAAGTATCAGTTTCAAATCGTTCGGTACATTCACGACAGAATCACCGGAGAATTCGTGAATGTGGGCATAATAGTTTATATGCCCGAATCCCGATTCTTAAAATCTAGATTTATTAATAAATTTAGTCGCATCTCTCAATTTTTTATTGACGTTAATGGACATTCTTTATTAGGTGCCTTGAAACAATTTGATAAAGAAATTAATATCGTATCAAAAGATTATCAAGTAATGACCTTTTTGAAAGTTTTTCATCTATCGAAGAGATAACTAATTCTATTTTGACAAAAGATGATAGCGCTTTAGAATGCTGCTCTATGAATTATGGAATTGACTTGAGTGGACAAGCTGCTTTAAAATGACTTATTTGAAAGACTCATAGATAAATATAACCACGACGCTGACAAAGATTCTCATGATGATAAATATGTTTGGCGTAAAGTCTATAAAAAGCATTTCGACGACAATGGCATAACAAACAAACTAAAAGAACATACTGTAAAAACCGAACATGACGTTATTCAGTTTGACAAAGCATGGAAAAATGGTACTTGGAATTGCTATCAAACTCGTCTTTTGACCTTAAGCGGACAGATTCAATTAAAAGCAAAGTATATAAATGGAGCGGTATTCTTAGTGAATTAGAAAATTCTTCTGAAAAGCTTCATTTGTATTTCTTAACTATTTCTCAAGTAGAAATAGAACCATTAAGAAATTTATTGAAGACACTTTAAAATAGACAAAGTAAGAAAATTCAAGTTTCTATTGTTACAGAAAAACAAGCCGAATCTTTCGCAGTCTCTGTTAAGAAAGAAATTGAAGCACACGAAAACTAAAAAGATAAGCACGAACCGCCAACATGGGGTTTTCTGCTATGCTGGCAGACGTAGTAACAATGAGCTGCATATCGCTATCATCTATTATCGGGCTTGACGTAATTCTATTAAGCTTTTTGTTGTTATCTTCAACTTTCGTTTTTCAAATCGGCTTCAGTTCCGGGCTGGACATTCAATGAATTCCAGCACAGCAGAAAGCCCTGAACGTTAGCGGTTATTTTATAGCGACATCCTAAAAATCATAAACGGCATAGCGGACAAAAGAACAAAATGAAGAAAAATTTCTTACCAATTTGGGCTTGACGGCGGTGTAGGAGTATTAGGTCCAAAAGCTTTATAAACACATTCAAACTTACCGCCGAAGATTGTAAGATAACACCTATTTTAGAGTTAGGGCCATTTGCGGTAATGAAATACCGAAAGCAAGCTGACCACGATATTGATTTGACACAAATAAACGGGAATGCAGGTGTTGCATTTGGATAAGTTATAACAGTATATGGAAAGATAACAGACAAAATTGCAAACCAATACATTTAGCTATTGTAGAAATATGGTCAGCCAATCACTATGGAAAATATCATCATAAGTATGATAAAGTAGACGGCAAGACGACCCAAATTTTCAAGGTTAAGGGCAAGCAATTACAAATGAATTGGGAGAGTATAAATTCAAGACAATATATCCGAGTCCGTATGGTTCAAGAACGAGACACATTCACTATAAAAGTTTCTAAAAAGGAATTATCATGAGCACAACACAACTATTTTTGAAGGGAAGCAAGAAATAGCAAGGATTTTATTTAAGTTCATTTCCTCATGACGAACAACAACTGATTACCCGACCACTAATAGACAAAGATGATATAAAGCTAGTTGAGTTCAATATTACTTTAGATGAAGTTCAAAAGGTAGTCTGCCTGAAAAAGTACTTAAGAGTATATCAGGAAAATATACTTTAAAAAATGCTCCATTTGATATGCAGAAGTTTATGAAAACAGCAATGGGCATTGAGGTAACTAATTTTGACTTTAGAGATAGCTCATAAAAAAAACCAATTGTTTTATGACGTTATCATTTTATCAACTTATCGAGCTTGGATGGAATGCTAAAAGACGAGTTCAGTCGTGGTCTTTTAGTAACACTTTTATAAGATTTAGAAGGGACGACAAAGGAAAAGTTGTTGGATTGAGATTGCATTTTGGCGAAGACGACTATGTAGAAGCAGCGAAGAAAAACAATATACGCTAACGTTGGGTTTCCAGCAAAGGCTGGCCGGACATTGGAGCAATGGTCATTTTATCGCTTTTGTGCTTCATCTGGGCTGGACCAACATTTCCTGGGCTTTTGTTTGTTAACCTGTACTTTTATATTTTTAATCAACGGCAGTTCGGGGCGGACGGGCAATGAATTCCAGCCCTGCAGCAAAGCCCCTGCCCGTTAGTGCCAATGTAAAGGACAAATGTAATACGGTGAGGCGCTTATCCAAATCGACATCAACAATATCCATCGAACCCTTCTCAAACAAATTCTCCACAACATTCTACTTTTCATAAGAATTTTGCTTGATTAGTATCTTATTTTGAGCATGTTATAAAATAATTCGAAAAATATTTGGTAATGTAATTAGATATTTAGACATTTGTCTAATTATATAATTAATATACTTATTAAACATAAATAAATGAACGATATTTTAAAGCCTTGAACGACCCAGCACGAAGGAAATTCTTAAAATGTTACGTAAACGGGACATGACAGCAGGGAACATTTTTGCCAGAATTTGATATGACAGCACCAAGGGTATTTCGCATCATCTTGACAAACTAAAAAGAGCGGGGCTAGTAACAATAAAGAAAACAAGGACAATTTGTTCTTTATTCAATTAACACAACAATTGTGGGCAATTTACTTCAATATATGTACTAACATTAAAAAAAATGGAAACCATGAACAAATATCTTAAAGAATTAATATTATGGGCTTTTATGGCATTCCCCTACGTTTACCTTGCAACAGTCTGGAACAAATTGCCCGAACAAATTAGCCTTAGCACCATAGATGGAGTTGCGAATGAATGAGTCAAGCAAAACCTCTTTGCTATTTATTCCTGGAGCTTTAGGGATTGGGATTTACTTTTTAATGCTCCTAATTCCAAGATAGACCCAAAAAGAAAATTCAACAAATGGGAGACAAGTATTACTCCTTGCGTTTTTATACTAACAATTTTTATTCCTCTTAGCAACATATCTTTTATATTTAAGTGATACAGGAAGTATAAAAAATCCCAATATGCTACTTGCTTTAATAGGTATGTTATTCGCTATCCATGGCAATTATTTTCAAACAATAAGAATGGAGTGTTTCATTGGAATTCGCACTCCACTGGACCTTGTGAAAAATGAGCAAGTGTGGAAGAATGCTCATCGCTTAGGAGGTTGGTTGTGGATAATGGGCGGGATACTTATAAGCTATTCTTGCTTTTTCATTAGCGACAATCATATATATTCTATAGTGTTCAGTGCAATAATATTCCTACTTGTAATTGTGCCTATAGTTTTTCTTACACTGAATTTCAAAAAGAAAAAA
>JADJTY010000011.1 GCA_016710935.1 Chitinophagaceae bacterium
CTTTTAATAATGCCTTTTGGCAATTAGGTGGGTTTGCATTGATAACTGGCCTGGTTTATTACAATTCCAAACTTTTGCATTCTATACAACCACGAGTAATCAGTCTATAGGGCTCCCCAGGCTTCAAATGGGATTTGGGCAATTTAAATCACCTGATGTACACCTCATAAATTCAACAACTGCCAAGCCGGAAGGTGTAACTGCAAATTGGCGGTTTGATTTAGATGCTGTTGGGAATAATTTAGTGGAAGAAATATTTAAAATGAAAAAGCAATCTATGATTTGTGGAATTTTAAATTGTAGGTAGTAAGGAAAGCTGGAAATCATTTGGCGGCAATCTTCTTTTTAAGTGCTGAAAAAGTAATTGCCGGGTGCTTGCTGTGTCCATAGTACAGTTTGTTTGGTAATAATTGCCGTTGGCTGGATTTATTTTAGTATTAAATACTAAGGTAAATAATCAAATTTGCATTTTTGCAATTAAAATAAAAATACCACAACCAGGCAACAATAAGTTGGAATTATTGATAAAACGAATGCAGGCTTATTTATCAATTAGGAATCGCTTTACCTGCACAATAGTTTTGGATTGTCAATCAAAATTTCATTACCATAAAACAAAAAAATCATGAAATCAATTAAAAAACACTTGCCGTTTTATTTTTAACTGCCGCCATAATGCAAATCGTTTCCTGCAAAAAAGACAACATTCCCAATAACCCATTGCCTGATAAAATTTTGGGTAAATGGAAATTGGTATCAACAGTTACCAATGATTTTTATTCAGGTACATCCCATATTACTTACACCTGGACTTCAGCAGACTATGCCGATTTCCAGAACAGATGGAAAGCTGTATTCATTTGTAAATAACGATTATGACACAGCTGCCTATGCTAAAATCAGCGACACAAAAATGTGGATTGACATAAACACAGACATGTGATATACAAACATTAACAGAAACAGACCTTAAATTTTACAGGAAGCAAGTATATAGCGCAACAGAGTACAATGAAGCAACTGTTACCATGAAAAAAATAACTTTACCAGCAATTAGTTTTTATCATTCAAATAAATAATTATGAAAAAGTTTCTATTCCCCTGCTTATAATCCTGGCATGCCGTCCTGCAGCAATTACTATCAGGCAATTACCGCTTCAGAACCAACCAAAGCGGCGAGTTTCAGTGACTTTCGGGATACCAAAAAGTACTACATCCTCCGAAATGGCAGCGAAGTATTTGCTATGAAAAGCATCTCTGTCAGCAATGACCGTAAAAATGTGATATGTACATTAGAGGAGCTACCCGCTGATCACCAGCTATATATTAAAAACGGTACAGTTGGTAAAATGAAATACAAAAACTCTGAAGTTGCAGATGAAACCGGTGTTTTAAATGAAGTACATATTTATATAACACCGGGCAGTAAAACACAAACAGGAGCATATACCCTGGCTTTGGAGAATATACAAAAAGCAGAAATAATTGAAAAGATAAAATTAAAACTAAGAAGAGTCATGTTACAGGTACAATAATTGGAGTTTCGGGTGCTGTAATTGGTGCAGTTGGAATTGCTGCAATAATTATAGCAAGCACCTTCCATTTTTCTAATCATATTCTAAACCGTAAAACAAAATTATGAAAAGTCAATTTTAATGCTGGGTATAATCTTCCTTATTAATACAGAATCAAAGCCCAGCAGGCCAGCTTATAGCTGCCAACAGATTCACTGTAACAAAACCACTTTCTTTTCAATGCAGGCTTACAGCGGCCCCGATAAGGATGCAGATTTTTATATGCGCAGAAGTAAAAACTATCGTATAGTAGGCTGGTCCACACTTGGCGCCGGATTAATTGCTTCTGGAGCTGGTTTATTATTAGCAACCAATTCCAGTAACGATTTTTACAACAATAGTAATGATGACGCAGCTGCCGCCTTGTTCCTGGTAGGTGCAATTTCGGGTATTACAAGCATCCCTTTATGATTATGGCAACCAGCTATAAACACAAAGCAAAAGCAATGATAAGCAGCCAGAAAACAGGTTTTGGTGTGCCTGCCAATGTGGGTAAGGATATTGTTGGAATTACTTTACAAATACCGTTGGGGAAATAAATTGTCTTCACATCTTAATTAAATTTTATGAACATATCTGTGGTAATTATCTGCAAGAATGGCTCAGCACATCTTGCAGAAACACTTGAAAGTGTACAGGGTATTGGTGAAGAGATCATACTTTATGATTCGGGCAGTGACGATGGATCTGTACAAATTGCAAAAAGGTATGGCGCCAGAATTGAGACAGGCAGCTGGGAAGGTTATGGACGAAACAGATACAAAGCATCGCAATTGGCTCAGTACAATTGGATACTGATGATTGATACAGATGAGGTGGTGGATGAAGACCTGAAACAGGCTATTTTAAATGCAGATCTTACCAATGAACACCTTGTATATAATATGCGTTATAAAAATTATTATGGTTCAACCGAAATTAAATTTGGTGAATGGGGCAATGATTCGCACATACGCATGGCCAACCGCAATACGGTTAAAATTGACCAGGAAATTGTTCATGAAAAACTCTTTCTGCAACCGGGACTTCATATAAAAACATTAGATGGATTTATCAGACATTATACTGTAAGCAACAGTATTGATTATGCCTGTAAAGCCATGGAATATGCATCGCTCTCAGCAGATAAATATATTAAGCAAGGCAGGCATTCATCTTTTATAAAAATCTATTTATCACCACTCTTTTCATTTCTGCAGAACTACATTTTTAAAATGGGTTTCAGGGATGGATGGAAAGGATTTGTTTGTGCAAGCATGACGGCCTGGTATACGTTTATGAAATATACAAAATTGAAAGAGTTGGAAAGGCCGGAGATCATGAAAAAAACGAGAGACAACAAATTCGAAATTGATGTATCAACACAAATCAAACTATCATCAACATAACAATTTGTTTGCTTCAATATTTTGGGTCCTGTTGATACCGGAATAAACAATATACAATTACGTTAAAATTAATGTCATGCAAAAAGCAATTATTATCATTATTCTGTTTTCAGAACTGCTCTTTACCGGTTGTAAAAAAGATAGTAATCAAACTAATCCCCCGGCTACCCCCCCGGCTTTTCAAAGCTATATAAAATTTAAAGTGGATAATGTACCGGTCGAATGCAATGCACAGATCTCAGCCAGTTATTTGCCTTTAATTCCGGATACTTCAATATGGATCGCTGGTGCATCAAATATTGCAGATATAAGACTTCAGGTATCAGGGAATCAACAATTGTTAACTACCGGTACCTATACATTTAATTCAGCTAAATGGCATAGTGGAACTATATGGACAAAGAGTCCGGGTGCAGTAAGATATGTTGCCGGAATGGACCTTTTCCTCAGGAATTATAGTGGATCAGGCTATGTTACAATCACCGAAATCAGTGCTCAATATGTAAAAGGTACCTTTGAATTTATTACAGGCATTGATATTCCGACAAATACTTTTAAAACTGTGACCAATGGTGAGTTTTACGTAAAAAGGAACAATTAATAAAACTATATATTTATGAAGAAGTATCATTTATACATAGAAGTATACATGTTTTTAAAACCTGTAAGAGTTTTGTTTATTGCAATAACATGTACCTGTCTTTTTTCAAATAAAACCATTGCACAACCCTATTTGGATATAGTAAACCTGAAATATTCAAACAGTCCGAAGATTGGTATGATAAACCAAAATAAAAACGATATAATAATTCAGAATTTCAGTTTTGGAACAAATCTTCCGGTGCAGTTTAAAAACAAAAAGATGCCGTCATCTTTCAGTCCTTTTTTGAAACCTGGTCATCAAAGATCAATAACAATACGCGGCAAAATTATTATAGTGTTGCGCTGCCTGTTTCGCTTTCAAAAACAATCCCGTATACCAAATGGAGTTTTTACTTACCGGCATTGTAAGAATGAATGACAGCAGCATCATAAAAAACAACCATGCAGGTTGGAGGGGCTTTCATTATAAGCAATACAAGAAATGAAAACCTTACCTGGAAACTGGGTATTTATGTAAACAATGAACTGTTTGGTTTATTTGTGATGCCACTGTCGGGTATTGACTGGAGAATAAATGCACGAAACAATCTCTTTGGCATATTACCGGGAAATCTTACCTACGAGCATAAAATAAATGATCATTTTTACTATGGGGCAAATTTCAGAGCCATAACCAACTCCTATGCAAAATCAAACAGTTATTGGCGTATTGATGAAAACCAGCTGGGGTTATACCTGGATACCTACTTTAATAAAAACCTGGTGTTGAATATTGAAGCAGGGCATTCTTTATTCAGAAAGATAAGAACAGGAGAAAAAATATTTCGAAAGTTGATGCTAAAGTGAATGACAATCTTTACATCAAGGTAGCTTTTGCTTATCGGGTTCGCTTTGCAAAAAATAAAAATGAAAAGTTATCCTCTTTGCCTTCCCACCTCATACAAAACAATACCCGTGGCTACCGATACATTCAATGAATCAAAATCGCCGGTCATGGGTATTTGAAACTGTTCATCACATATCTTCAACAGCGCAGGATAAATTCCTTTCTCCTCCCCTCCCATTACAATGGCACAGGGTTCTTTCAGTTCCAGTTCATATACTTTTTTAGCAGCTTTCATTTCGCTGGCAAACACTTTTATACCATTCATGTGCAGGTCATCAACTGTTTTCATCAGGCTGTTAACACGGCATACGGCAATTTCTTCCAGTGCACCTGCAGAAGTTAGTACCGCATCTTCATTTAAGGCACCAACGCCTTTATCGGGTATGATGAGGGCATGAACACCAAAGCAATAAGCACTGCGTGCAATACCACCTATATTGCGGATGTCGGTAACTCCATCTAAAATTAAAAACAAAGGAACTTCACCCTTTTCCACTACAAAAGAGATCACGTCCTGCAGGTCCTGGTACTGCACTTTGGCAATCAGTGCCACACAACCTTCGTGATTGCTTACATTGAAATTATTCAGTTTTTCAACCGGCACTTTATTGATGGGTGTTTGTGTTTTCTCTGCCAGCTTTTTTATTTCATCAATGGCTTCGCCATGTACCGTGGTTTGCAGGTAAATGCGTTCCAGTTGTTTACCGGTTTGCATGGCTTCAGTAACCGCTTTGCGGCCAATAACCAGGCTACTTTTTTTGGGGCGATGATGTTGATGTTGTTGGCGGAAATTTTTCACAATGCAAATTTATGTTTTATTATTGTCTGAACGTGGATTGGGTGATTTAAAAGATCAAAAGGATTGGTATAAACAGAAATAAAAAACCATAAGCTCTTACAAACTTATGGTCTCTAAAACCCCTCCTTTGGAGGGTTTGGGGAGGCCTTATTTCAACCCAAATACTTTCTTCACTTCTTTCACTGCATCCAGTTTTCCCAGGTAAATAATTCAACTTTCTTTTTAATGATTTTACCATCTGGTGAAGTAAATATCTTTTCAACAGTTTCATGCTTACGACCCATGTGTCCGTAGGCAGCAGTTTCGCTGTACATAGGGTTACGCAGTTTTAAACGCTGCTCAATAAAGTAAGGACGCATATCAAAACAAGACATTTTCATTACTTTATCCGCAATCTGTCCATCGGTTAAATTTACTTTAGCAGTACCATAGGTTACTACATTGATACTGGTTGGCTGTGCCACACCAATGGCATAAGAAACCTGTACCAAAACCTCGTCGCACAAACCCGCTGCCACTAAATTCTTGGCAATATGGCGTGTTGCATAAGCAGCACTGCGGTCTACCTTGCTGGGGTCTTTACCACTAAAAGCACCACCACCATGTGCACCTTTACCACCATAAGTATCTACAATTATTTTACGGCCGGTTAAGCCTGTATCGCCATGCGGACCACCAATAACAAACTTGCCGGTTGGGTTAATATGGTACTTTATTTTATTATTGAAAAGGTGATCGTATTTGGGGTATTTTGCTTTTACCCTTGGTATCACAATATTGATAATGTCTTTTTTAATTTTTGCAAGCATTTTTTCATCTGCTGCAAAATCATCGTGCTGGGTTGAAACCACGATCGCTTCAATTCTTACAGGCTTATTATTATCATCATATTCTAAAGTAACCTGGCTTTTAGCATCCGGGCGCAGGTATTTGATCTCTTTATTCTCTCTTCTTACTGCCGCCATTTCAATTAAAATATAATGTGCCAGGTCTAAAGCCAAAGGCATATAATTATCTGTTTCGCTGGTGGCATAACCAAACATCATACCCTGGTCGCCGGCACCCTGCTCTTCTTTTTTCTTACGGTCTACACCCTGGTTAATATCGCCGCTCTGCTCATGAATAGCAGAAAGGATACCACATGAATTCGCTTCAAACATGTATTCACTTTTGGTATAACCAATTTTACGGATCACGCCCCGTGCAATTTCCTGCACATCCAGGTACGCTTTACTTTTTACTTCACCGGCAAGTATAACCTGGCCGGTTGTTACCAGTGTTTCGCAGGCTACTTTGCTCTGCGGATCAAAGGCTAAAAAATTATCGATCAACGCATCGCTGATCTGGTCTGCAACTTTATCCGGATGTCCTTCACTTACGGACTCTGATGTAAATAAATATGGCATATTTTTTTTTTAAGATTGCAAAGATAAGGTTGTAGATGCTAAAGAACAAAGTCCTCCCCGAAAATGGGGAGGACTTTTAAATATTGTGTAAAACTTAAAGTTTTGAATAAACAATCCGCAGCCTTAGCCTGTAATTTGGATTGGTACCACTACCTACCCTTACCCTTCCAAAAGCAATATTATTACCAAAGGGAATAAAGGTTAATGAGTGCTGCGGATAATTCAGGTTAAAGGGTGCATATAATCTCATATCATATACAGGCGTACGTTCTGTTACGATCTGCTGTACATACCTGGAAATATTAAAGGTATAAAATTTCATCAGTTTGCCTGTTAAAGGATCGGTTTTACTTCTTCTGTAACCTCCAAAATACTGGTAGTTTATCTGTGTTGGTATATAGTTGAAAGGATTATCCGGGTTATATATTTCAGAGGTATTCAGATCAAAATAGATTGTTTTCCATTTAACAGACACGGTATCTTTTAAATCAAGGAAGAGAAAATTGGGTGCCGAGAATGTTTCATCAAGTACCGGATCAGTTGGAATTTGTTCAACAATGATCTCTGCACGGTGTATGATACGATTGGATAAAGTAGCCAAACCCGGAATATTAAGATTTACAAATGTACCGGGTGCTGTTTGTATATAATGTTCACTTGCAGCAGGGTTTTTAACGGGAAATCCGTTCCATCCCCTGGAAATATAATTACTTGTATTGGATACCGGTTTGTTTGCTATACGATCTTCTCTTGAAGGATTAAGTCTTAATGAGCTATAAACCGAATCAACTATTCCCCCGTTTTTTTTCCGGTAATGAACTTCAAGTTTGGTTGCAGTATCAGAAAGACTTACGTATAAAAGGCCATTACCGGCTCCGGATGCCATTACAGCTATACCATTATAAAAACTACGGTAAATAGAATCGTTGTAAAAAGCGTTATTGACCGAATTTGCTTTAATACTGTCACGGTTAAACAGCAGTGAAGCCCAGGAAGCCGATAGTTTGATGCGGATCTGATTAATAACCTTATCTCTTCCGTTAGTGAAAGATATGGTGTCCCCCATTTTCCGTGGATCAATACTGGCAGAGCCTATTATGGTTCCGGAAACATTTGGCCGGTATGCAGTGGTATTTTCTATAAATTTTGAATTACTTGCAGAATCCTTGAAAGCTCCATCACTCACCTCCCTTACTTGCAGCCCAACCGGCAAAAGGCTATCGCCCCAAAAGCCGGCATATTTTAAACACAGTACTACAGAATCAAAACCTACAATAGTGTCTCCCGGGTTTCCAAAATGATAAGGATAGAACGGGGGCTTCAGCTGCATATATATGTTAGCAGTGGTAGGGCCAAAAAGCGGGTCATTGGTAATACTGCCAACGGCATAATCATCATATTTACCAATTGTAGTAGAATCGTTAAAATAGCCCTGGGTAGTGTTAATAAGAAGGGTATCGGCAAAGGTGTTTACATTATCCACAAGCGGTAGCTGGTCGCTTCCAATATCAGTTGTGTCGAGTTTGGTACAGTTTAAGCTAATTAATGAAATAAGTAAAACGGCCGTTACTGCCAGGGGAAGAATACGTTTTTGCACAATAATAATTTTATGAAATGCGGTTAGATTTCTACTTCGCAAGTTCGGAATACAATTGCAAATAGTCTGTTAAATCACTTTCTGCATTAAATTTCAAGACTTTTTTTCCTTTAACCTTTGCAAATTGTTCAACAAGTTTTTTGTCTGCTTTTTCGGCACCAAAAGTAATGGCATCAGCATACGTGGCACCACCTGCAAACATAGCCGAGTTGTTCATATCCTTAAAAGGCTCCAGTTCTTTTTTGGTAACATAATCATTAATGGTGGCCATTTTCAAAAAATCCTTTTCAAGCTTTTCTTTAAAAGTATTTTGCCCAATGGTGTAAATGATCTTGCTGTTACTGAAAACCGGTTCTTTTTTATATGCGTTCCTGATGAACATGGGTATTAAGCCTGTCATCCAGCCGCTGCAATGAATGATGTCGGGCGGCCATCCAAATTTCTTCACTGTTTCCAATGCACCTTTGCAGAATAATACCGTTCTTAAGCCATTATCATCAAACCAGTTCTCCTTTTCATCTGTAAAAATTGATTTCCTTTTAAAATAATCATCGTTATCTAAGAAATAGATCTGCAGTCTTGCGTTGGGAAGCGATGCTACTTTAATAATTAAAGGATAATCATCATTGTCGATCGTTACATTGATACCCGATAAGCGAACAACTTCATGCAAACGATGCCTTCTTTCGTTTATTACACCAAACCGGGGCATAATGCAGCGTACTTCCATGCCTGTGTCATTTGACTTAACGGCGAGCTTATTTACAATCTCCGAAAAATCAGTAAGTTCCAGATAAGGTGACATTTCATTTGCAATAAATAAAATTCTTTTCTTTGTACTCATTTACACTTGGTTTGTTGCTGTAATATTTAAGAAACGGCTGCAAAAGTACGTTATTTTTTCGGGAAAATCAGATTCAACAGGCACTTGACGTGTAATTGATACCAATATGATACTATTTAAGAAAGCTGCTGACATTAACAACTGGCTGCTGAAAAGCAAAGCTGCAGGTAAAAAGATCGGTTTCATCCCCACCATGGGGGCCCTGCACCGGGGGCATACTTCGTTGATCGACGCTTCAAAACACGCCGGATCCATTTCGGTTTGCAGCATTTTTGTAAACCCGGCACAGTTTAACGATGCCAAAGATTTTGATAACTACCCCACCACTATTGAAAAAGATATAGATGCTTTGGAAAAAGCCGGCTGCGATGTGTTGTTTTTGCCTTCAGTTTCGGAAATATACCCTGCGGGAACCGGAAATGCAAAAACCTATGACCTGGGGTATTTGGAAACCGTACTGGAAGGTAAATACAGGCCCGGACATTTTCAGGGGGTTTGCCTGGTGGTGCACCGGCTGCTGACAATTGTACCTGCTGATGATCTATACCTTGGCCAGAAAGATTACCAGCAATGTATGGTTATAAAAAAGCTGGTTGAACTGGAGAAGCTTATTACAACCATCCATATCTGCCCCACCCTGAGAGAAACCAGCGGCCTGGCCATGAGCAGCAGAAATATGAGGCTGACAGCAGAAGCCCGGGAACAGGCACTTAAAATATTTGAATCCTTATCTTATTTAAAAAACAATATTAAACCCGGTGATCTGACCGGATTAAAACAAACCGCTGTTAACCTTTTAACCAATGCCGGTTTTAAAGTGGATTATGTTGAAATAGCAACTGCCGGTGATCTTGATATTATTAACCATTGGGATGGAAACAGAAAACTGCTTGCTGTAGCCGCTGCATTTTTGGGTGATGTAAGGTTGATTGACAATATGCTTTTGTAGAAATACATTAAATACTGGATGCTGGCAAAGAGCTTAAGTTTGAGAAAAGCTTTTAAGGTTTCAGGCTTCATCCAGTATCCAGCATCCAGTATCCGGCATCTTCTTTTTTGACATTCCTGTTTTCCCTTCGTATTTTGTAACCGATTATGAATAAGCGGCTGATCTCCATATTACAATACACCCTTTTTTTAGGTGCCGGTATATTTTTGATATGGTGGCAGCTTAAAGGAATGACTGCAGCGCAGAAAACACAGTTCACATCTGCGTTAAGCAATGCCAATTACTGGTTGATCATTCCTATTGTTTTTATGAGCCTGCTCAGCCATTTAAGCCGTGCATACCGGTGGAAATTGCTTTTGGAACCGCTGGATTACTACCCAAAAATTAAAAACGTATTTGCCGTAACCATGGTTGGTTACCTGGCTAATGCGGCCATACCCCGCCTTGGCGAAATTTTAAAATGTACTTTTTTATCCAGGTACGAACACATTAAAGTTGAAAAACTGGTAGGATCCATTTTAATTGAACGCACATTTGACCTCTTCTGCTTTGTACTCTTTATTGGCATGACCGTGCTGATACAGGTAGATAAGATCGGCGGTTTTATAAAAGAAAAGATAGCAGCATTTGGAGACAACGCCGGTATGCCGCTTTGGGCAAAAGGATTAATTGTTGTAACCATAATTGCACTTATTTATTTTGGCTTAAATTTTCTGGTTAAAAAATTTCCGGAAAACAAAACCATTCTTAAAATAAATAATTTTTTTAAAGGCATTGGCCAGGGTTTTATTGCGATAAGAAATTTAAAGAAACGCAACCAGTTTATTGCACATACGTTGTTTATATGGGCCATGTACCTGTTACAGATCTATGTAGGCTTTAAAGCCATGGAACATACCATAGCATTAGATATGAAAGCAGCCTGCAGTGTATTGGTACTGGCAACCTTTGCCATGATCATTACACCAAACGGGATCGGCCTGTTTCCCATTTTTGTAATGCAGACATTGATCTTATACGGTATAGAAAGTGCCTATGGCACGGCATTTGGCTGGCTCATCTGGGGAGTAGCCACTTGTATTATTTTAGTGGTAGGTTTTATTTGCCTGTTGCTTCTTCCTTACATCAACAAACAAACAAATGAAAACAGTACAAGCCATACCTTATAAAATTTTTACACTTACTGAACTGAAACACCAGGTAAAACGCTGGAGGCTAACCAACAAAAAAATCGTTTTCACCAATGGCGTTTTTGACATACTGCACGAAGGGCATATTGCCTCTTTAAGTGAAGCTGCAGTACACGGCCATATTTTAATTGTTGGTATAAATGCAGATGCTTCCGTAAAAAGATTAAAAGGTGATAGCCGCCCGGTAAATAATGAAGGGTCCAGAACATTACTGATGGCATCACTGGTGATGGTAGATGCGGTTGTTTTGTTTGAAGAGGATACACCCTTAAACCTGATAACAGCCCTTTTGCCCGATGTGCTGGTAAAAGGTGGCGATTATACCATAGAACAGATCGTTGGAGCCAAAGAAGTGATGGCCAATGGCGGTGAGGTAAAAATTGTTCCGATCCTGGAAGGGTTTTCGACCACCGGTATCATTGAAAGAATGAAAAGCTCCGGTAAATAAGATCTTCATTTTTACAAAAACTTAATATTGTTTTTAACTACAATTAAACGCAAGCCCTTAAATTCGCTTCATTCATACCCAAAAATTCAATTGGCTTGCAAAAAAGAAAGATCATATTCAGAGATATAAGCTGGCTTTCATTCAATAACCGTGTTTTACAGGAAGCGGCAGACGAAGCAGTGCCTTTACGGGAACGCATCCGTTTTCTGGGTATTTTTTCCAATAACCTGGATGAGTTTTTTCGGGTGCGTGTAGCCGCACTTAAACGCATGATCGAGTTTGGCAAGAAATCTAAAATGCACCTGGAACTGACTCCAGACGCCATTATTGAAGAGATACAGGAGATTGTTATAGAACAGCAAAAAGAATTTGAACGCATCTGGAACGAAATTTTACGGGAGCTTAAAAAAGAAAGGATCTACCTGGTAAATGAAACACAGTTAAATAAAACACAGCAGATTTTTATCCTGGATTATTTTAATGAAGAGATACGGAGCAATGTGATACCGCTGATGATTGAAAGTATCCAGAATTTTCCGGTATTAAATGACCGGTCTATTTACCTCGCCTGTAAGCTTTCTAAAAAAGACAGATCAATTCCTCAGAAATATGCCTTGCTGTCGGTACCCTCCCGCAGGTTGCCCAGGTTCATCATTCTGCCCTCAAAGAATGCCGATAAGCAGATCATTTTACTGGAAGATATCATCCGTTTTTGTTTACCCAATATTTTTTCATTCTTTGGATACGATACTTTTTCTGCACACATCATTAAGGTAACCCGGGATGCTGAAATTGATTTTGATAATGACATTTCCACCTCCCTCATCCAAAAAATTGAAAAGGGTTTAAAGAACCGCAAAAAAGGTAAACCGGTTCGTTTTGTTTTTGATAAAACCATCGACCCGTCGCTCCTCACCTACCTCGTACGCCGCCTGGGTTTATTGCAAAAAGATAATCTGATACCCGGCGGGCGCATTCATAACTTTGTTGATTTCATGAATTTTCCTGATTCAGTTTTCACTAAAAAAAGCCTGCGAAAAAAACCGTTCTTACATCCCGTATTAAAAAATGTAACCAGCGTTACCAATATTGTTTTACAAAAAGATGTGCTGCTTAATTTTCCCTATCATTCATTCGACAGTATCATTGACCTGTTGCGTGAAGCAGCTATAGACCCCGAAGTGGTAAGCATAAAAATTACCTGTTACCGACTGGCCGACCGCTCAAAGGTCATCAATGCACTTACCAATGCTGTACGCAATGGCAAACAGGTAACAGCCGTACTGGAGTTGCGTGCAAGGTTTGATGAAGAGGCCAACCTGGAATGGAAGACCGAACTGGAAGAAAATGGCGTGAAAGTATTACTGGGCGTACCTAACGTAAAAGTGCATGCTAAAATATGCTTGATAAAAAAACGGGTTAACAACCGTACCATTCATTATGGTTTTGTAAGCACCGGCAACCTCAATGAAAAAACGGCAAAGGTGTATAGTGATGCCTGCCTGCTTACAGCCGACCGCAATATTATGGCCGATGTAAACCGCATTTTTAATTACCTGGAGCAGCCAAAAACAAGAGAGCTTTTATTGAAAAGCTGCAAAACCTTGTTGGTTAGTCCGGTTAGCATGAGAAGGCATTTAATGCAACTGGTAACCCGGGAGATAAAAATGGCACGCTTAAAAAAGCCTGCGTCCATTATTCTGAAGTTAAATTCTCTGAGTGATGAAATGCTCATTGATAAATTATACGAAGCTGCCAAAGCGGGTGTTGAGGTTAAAATGGTCATCAGGGGTATATTTTGTATGCTTACTGAAAATAAAAAATTCAAAATTCCCGTACAGGCCATCAGCATTGTGGATGAGTACCTCGAGCATTCCCGGATCATGATCTTTCACAATGGGGGAAAGGAAAGGACTTTTATTTCATCTGCCGACTGGATGGTACGTAATATTGACCACCGGGTGGAAGTTGCCTGCCCCATCTTTGAAAAAGATATTCAACAGGAGATCAAAGACATTATACAAATACAACTGAAAGACAATATTAAAGCCAGGATACTGGATAATGACCTCAGTAACCAATATGTAAATCCACGTAACACCAAAAAGATACGTAGCCAGGTAGAGACGTATAATTATTTGTTTCGTAAATCTTCATAAATGTTTATTGGTTTACTGTTTTATTTGTTTATCCGTAAATTCGTACGAATTGCGTTACCATTTAACCATTAAACAAGTAAACCAATAAACAATATTGAAATTAGCAGCCATAGATATAGGAAGTAACGCAGCCCGTTTATTAATTACAGAAGTCATCCCTGATGAAAATAATGTCCCGGTTTTTAATAAACTGAATCTCTTCAGGGTGCCGCTGCGACTGGGTTTTGAAGTGTTTGAGACCGGTTTGATCTCCAAACAAAAAACAGGTATGCTTATACAAACCATGAAAGCATTTAAGCATTTAATGAATGCTTACGAGGTTAAACATGTAAAAGCCTGCGCCACCAGTGCCATGCGGGATGCAAAAAACAGCGAAGACATTATACGCAAAGTAAAACTGGAAACCGATATTGCCATTGAAGTGATCAGCGGCGATATGGAAGCCGGACTTGTTTTTGAAAACCATATTGCCGAAACATTGGACAAAGAACACAGCTACATGTACATTGATGTGGGTGGTGGCAGTACCGAACTTTCATTCTTCAGCAATGGCGTACTCACTTTTAAAGAATCCTTTAATATTGGCACTATCCGTTTATTACAAAACCAGGTACATGAAAAAACCTGGGAACTGATGAAGGAAGTCATAAAGACCGTTACCAAAGGACAAAAAGAAGTGGTGGCCATTGGTAGTGGTGGAAACATCAACAAGATCTTCAGCATGAGCAAACGCAAGGATGGCAAGCCCCTGACATTGGATTTACTTAAAGACTACCTCAGGGAATTAAGCAGCGTGACACTGGAAGACAGGATCAGGCTCTATAGTTTAAGAACCGACCGTGCCGATGTAATTGTACCCGCCTTACAAATCTATACCAATGCCATGCGCTGGGCCGGCGCCGCTGAAATGTATGTACCAAAAATTGGTTTGGTAGATGGATTGGTGCAGCATATGTGGGAGGAGTTAAAATAATCCTGAGCGGAGCCGAAGGATGGGCAGCTTGCACTGAGCGAAGTCGAAGTACGGTAAACTTAACGCTGTATTTTTTTAACGCCCCCTTCATTAATTTTATTGAGCTTTCTTTAACATTTTTTCCAATAACTTCAGGTTCTCATCGTTACACCTGCATGAAAAAGAACTCACCCTGATATTAGTTTTAGCCACCCAGATTTCGTTTGCTCAATATAAACCCCAGCCAACCCCTTTTGATAAATTTGTAAATAAGCCCGGCATTGAATGGGCAGCTTATGGCAGCGATACCATAAACTTTACCAGCATAGATTTAAATAACCTGCTGTTAAAACGCATCAGCAAAAATGAGATCAAAGCATCAATACCGGTGGAGAGCAGAACAGGTGGAACTTATAAAATAACATACAGCCCAATTGATTCGATAGACCAGGCTTTTTACGGAGACCGCATAGATATTTTAATGGACTCTACCGGCACACAATATTATCTTAAACGGGAAGTACCTGAAAAAGACAGTTCAAATTTTAAGGGTACCGAAGTAACACAGATATTATACATTGAAAAAGGAAAATTAAAAATCTATATCCCTTTCATTACGCCTACTTTACCCGTATACATGATGTCTTCAGGCAGGTATATTGGTGAACGCTTTTATTTTACCAGCTGCTTTAATTATACGTACAACAGTAAGCCCCGCAACAACAGCAAGCTCATATTTTTAACGCAAACAAAAAAATGATCAGTGTTATAAAGACAAAAAACAGATCAGCTTAAAGAACTGTACGGTCAGAATGTAGTTGAAACCCTTTGGCCACATGTATTAAATAATGAACTGGATGTATTTGCAATTAAAGATAACCGGAAATTAAAGCCTGAAGAATCGGATATCTCATTAGCCATTAATGAACCGGTACTTATTCCTGTTTATGATTCGGTAGGATCCGTTATTTCATATGTAGTATCGGCTAAACCGATTGACATGAAAAGCTTTACAGCGGTACAATTGTTGCAGGACTGGCATTACGACCGCAAAAGAAATAAGGTGTACTCCAATATTAAAGAAATGATCTTGTTTGTAAAAAAGATGATCATGAAGCTGTGCCGGTTTTGCGATTCGTTTTCAGGTAGGATTTCCCGGGTGTTACCGGTAAAGCAGAACGAAATCATTCCGTGAGTTTTTTATTTTTGTTAAGCAGTTTCCTGGTGGCGGGTATGCCTCCCACAATACAAAACTTAAAATCATTTCCAATTCATTTTCTTTCTACATTTACATATCAATTGCTCCCCGGATTTGTTTTATTCTAATGCAGAGCCAACTCCACCAGCATCCCAGTTAATTAAAACAAATAACCATGTCGGTACAAAAAGAAATTAAAAAAGTAACCACGCACACGTTGCAAATGATGAAAAGCGCAGGAGAAAAGATCTCCATGATAACCGCTTACGACTTTTCCTTTGCAAAAATATTTGATGCGGCAGGTATTGATATCATCCTTGTTGGCGATAGCGCCAGCGATGATCTACCATGCTCAAAGCGGGGTACGTGGTGTAAAACGATGCCTGGTAGTGGTAGATATGCCTTTTGGTTACTACCAATCCAATTCAGAAATAGCGCTGGCATCTGCCATTAAAATGATGAAAGAAACGGGCGGCCATTCGGTAAAACTGGAAGGCGGTGAAGAAGCCCTTGATTCGGTTAAAAAAATTGTAAGTGCCGGCATACCGGTAATGGGGCATCTGGGTTTAACACCGCAAAGCATTTATAAATTTGGTACCTACACGGTAAGGGCCAAAGAAACTGACGAAGCCGCTAAATTAAAAAAAGACGCCTTGCTGTTACAGGAAGCCGGTGCTTTTGCCATTGTGCTGGAAAAAATTCCGGCAGCGTTGGCAAAAGAAGTTAGTGAAAGTCTGCACATACCAACCATTGGCATTGGAGCCGGTGGCGCATGCGATGGCCAGGTATTGGTAATGCACGATATGCTGGGCATCAATGTTGAATTCAAACCCAGGTTTTTAAGAAAATATCTCAACTTATATGAGCAGATAGATGGCGCCGTTAAGCAATACATCAGCGATGTAAAAAGCAGCGATTTTCCCAACGAAAATGAGCAGTATTAAAGGCCGATACCGGATGCTGGATAGCGGATACTGGATAGCAGCTCAATTATTGAAAAACTTTTGCTTTTTAATGCCCCATCCAGCATCCAGTATCCAGTATCCAGTGTCCAGTATCAAGCATCCAGTATCAAGCATCCAGTATCAAGTATCCCGGTCTTTCGTAACTTGCAGACCTCAATAAAAAACTTCTTTCAAAATCAGCTATATGAAATTTTTAAAAACATTAAAAATACAAGCCAATAATAATGGTGTTTCTACCGGAATAAACTGGATAAAAAGTAATGGAGAAAAACTGCAATCCTTCTCCCCTGTTGATGGGAAATTAATAGGCTCCGTTACCGGTGCCGATGCAAAAGCTTACGAAGTAGTTATTAAAAAAGCACAAAGCGCTTTTGCCGAATGGCGCAGCTGGCCTGCACCAAAGCGTGGCGAAATTGTACGCCAGGTTGGCGAAGAACTCAGAAAATATAAACAGGACCTTGGCCAACTCGTGAGTTATGAAATGGGCAAAAGTTTA
>JADJTY010000012.1 GCA_016710935.1 Chitinophagaceae bacterium
GTGCCATCAAAATTGGTGTTGGAATTGTGGTAATGATAAAATCTTCACCCCGGGTTGATACGCTGGCCTATTGTTAAGTCCATTTGGTTCTAGGGCTTTTTTTTTCAGTTAATTTTAGAAACTATATCTATTGGTTGCATTCAAATATAATTAAACATATTTTAAATGTAACTGAAGTTTAAATAAAAATGGTTATGCAAATAGTTATCGCGATTATGTATAGGTAAGCTTTTTACTATCAATTGAATAAGCTAACAGTTTACCCCCTTTGGCAATACTATAATCCAGGCAGATTGCCCTTTCATTTTCAACAGTTGGTATTCCTTTTAGCCAGTAATGCCCAAAGAGCACAGGCTTATTTACAGTATATGTAAACTTATTTTTCACTCCATCAGACAGTTCGTGTGATTTAATTTCCTCCGGGCATTCCAGCAAGTAATCATTCATCGTTTTTCTGTTTTCCGGCAATGCCCACCATTTGACCCGGCACTCTTTACGTATGTTGCCGTCTTTATCGCTAAACGATCTTCCGTCAGGCAAATCCTCCTCAATACCTTTTAATATGGCTTCCACAGCAAGATATTCTTTGGTTTTAGTTTTTTTATCGGTGGCCTTTTTAAGAAAATCAGCGGACATTGTTTTATCACATTGATCCAGAAATTGAATATAAGCATCATCCCAATATGCATGTACCACTCTGAAATCATCATTTTCAAACCACATAGGCAGTGTTTCAAACCATTGCAAGAATGTCTCCCACTCATTTGGGTAATGCTGAAACTGCTTTAATGTCTCCAGGTGCTGGCTTATTTCAGTGTATGAATGGTTGCGAAAAAATCCACCGCTTTCTACGTGCGGTTTATGAAAACAAATGGCATTAAACTCATGATTACCCATTACTGCCTAGGCATTACCACTGAGACACATATCTTTAAACAGATGTAAGGGTTTCTCTGATCTTAGGCCCACGATCTATAAAATCCCCAACAAAAAGACTTTTCGGTTTTGCGGATGAGTGTAACTCAAGCTCACGCACATACCCTAACTTTTGAAGTAGCATTTCAAGAGCATCAGCATGACCGTGAATATCACCGATTATGTCATTTTTTTGCATTGGTTATAGTATATAGCTTGCTAAATCGCTTTATTAAAATAATTATTACAAGTCATTCATATAAATTACTATTCTAGCAGGTGATAGATTTTCAGCTAAAGTTAGATAAAATGAGTCTTTAAATTATCAAGTAATACAAATATGAATTGAAATTGCAGAGGGATTTTATTTAGAGTTTTCTGATTTGATTATAATTGAGCCCAGTTACTATATTTTGTTTTTTCGCCTCTTGATCATGCTTCCAAATAAAATAGCCAGTAATTCCAGCAATCGCTAAAAGTCCTATAACTAACCAGATATTAAATCCTTCATTGTTAGAACTGCCTTGTATAGTTTCTGATTTTGGAACATCATTAACAATATTAATAATTTCGCCTGGAAAGGATTTTTCGAATTTAGCCTGCCATTTTGGAGTACTTACTTGAGTTTCCATATCATTATGTTCTTATTTTTTAAAAAGGAGAAACCGAATTTTCTCATGCAAAAAATCAAAATCCCATCAACATTTCTTTCCTCTGAACTAAGTTCAAAATCAAAGCCAAGTGCATCGAGTTCATTTGGATCTAATTCAGTTTTGAGCCATACTTATTATAGCAATCCCGCAAGATTTTCTCATTGAGCCAAATTGGATCTGCCTTCAAGTTTATCTCCGCATATCGTTGTTTAGATCGTATTTTTCTTGCTTCATTTTCACAATCTTTCTACGGGACAATAAACTGAATTACCATGTTGCTCCACAAAGATTTCACCACAGTAAGGGCAGATTTTAGTTTTCATGCTGACCTCCTCGTTTTTGATACCGTCAATAACTTCCTCTAGGATGTAAAATATTTTACCATCAAGCTTGTAGAATTTATACACCCTTTTTTTTCGGTATTCAAGACTTGTACGACGTGAAATCTTCAAAAGGTTTCGGAGGTCAACGTCATCTAGAATAATTTCAGATGCCGGACGTGCGTACTTTTCAATTAATTTTTTAATTTGTTCTTCATTGTCGGTTTCAATGATGTCTAGGCTAAATTTGGAATTTTGCATAATTTCTTGCTTTTAAAGATGCAAGTTATTAAGAGATCTGCGGCGTTACAATCACAACTGGTTTATTATCGCATGATCATCGCAAAAGAGGAAATAAAGACTACTTGCTTTTGACATCGCCAAAGACGTCTAGAATCATAGAATCTATACTCTTTCTCATTTTGAGAGCCCCGGAGCTTTTGGATTTTTTAAGATTATACAACTTGGAGGAGTAATTAATTTTTATCGTCACCTGTTTTGCGATCATCGCAAAAAATAAAGTATTCCGGGATAACTGTATAATAAGGGGGCTTACCTTTATTGGCAGTTATGTATTTGTAGGACAGTTTTAGATAGTTTATCTATTAAATATAAAGTGAGTCTGTCCGCTTTCTCCAAATAATTTTCTTTTGTGAATGAAATATATCCCCTAAAATCGAATTCATTATTAGTATACTCGTTTCTATTTAACTCTCTGCGAGAGTCTGAGTAGTAAAGGAGAAATCTTTGAATCCCATTTCAATTTTGGTTTTGGGTTTCAATTTCTTCTTCAATAATTTGAGCTGGTAATTCTTCCACTTTTTCTATAGAAGATTCAAGAAGTTCTTTTGTTTGAGCAGCAGTTCTTTTATCTTCTACCCATTTCAATATTTCACCGAGTCTTTTCGAATTATCAAAAGGACTCGAATACTTAGTGTGTTCACTAAGTATAAATTCAATTAATCCTATAAATGAACTTACTGAATTGGATTGTTTCTTGTAAATGTCTTCATGATAGTTTAAGTACTGTCTTATCTTATGTAAATCATAAAAGACTAGTGAAAGGCCAAGAAATGTTTTATAATATTCCTCATCATTCAGGTGATCAATATCTGAATTTCTTTATCCAGAATTATTTTTCTTGATTTACAATATTCATCTACTACAAACTTGATAAGATTGATAAAATATCCTGGAGTTTTATCATTAGGTATCAATTCAACTTTATAAATTCCTGCTTCATAATTTCTGAGAAGAGATTTTAACTCCAAATCATACTGATGTCTTTCAAATTTGTTTTCTGGCTCGTATTCGGCGTGTAACATTGAGTATTAATTTAATTGTTTTTACAATTGAGTAATGCATAAAGGTGCCGCGTATCTTTCTCTATCTTGATCTCGGTAACTTTCGCATACTGTTGTGTCTGGCTCAATTTAGAATGTCCCAACATTTTCGATACACTCTCAATTGAAACTCCATTCTCCAGTGTCACGGTAGTCGCAAAAGAATGACGCCCAACATGACTCGACAATAATTTCTGCAGTCCGCAAAATGCTGCCACCTGTTTCAGGTATGCATTATACCGCTGATTTGAAATTACAGGTAATAAAACAGTTTCAGAAGGGCAATTTATCCACCCAGGTGTATAAAGATCTAGTATTTCTTTTGCCGGTTTAAATAGCGGTATAATTGATTCCACGCCTGTTTTTCTCGATTTTTCCTGATAAAGTATTGACCATTAGCGGCATTGTATTCTATATGCTCTCTTCTCAACGTATAAATATCAATATAGGCCAGCCCTGTATAACAACTAAAAACAAAGCAGTCCCTTACCCTGGACAGCCGGTCGCAGGTAAACTCAAAATCCATTATTGTTTTTAACTCTGCGCTGCTTAAGTATGGCCGGGCAACTTTTTTTAGGTCAACCTCCTTCCTGCAAATGCATTATAAGCCGTCCACCGGTTATCGACGGCGATTTTATAAACCTTTTTAAATATCTGCATCATTTTATTGGCAGAATTATGAGCATTACCTCCTTCCGATTTTAGATAGTTGTCAAAGTCATCAATAAATTGCCGGTTAATCCGGGCGAAAGGCATATCATTTGACCGGTAGCGCTGCCGTACAAAACTTTTTAAATGGTTCAGGCAGGATCTGTGTTTAATAAGGTTGGCCCTGCTTTTACCTGGCTGGATCATTTTCTCCATTTTTAATATCAAATCCTCGAACACACTGAACAGGGAGTAGATTTTACCGCCCTCTTTGCCAAATGCCATATCAACAATTTCACGGGCGTTACTTCTCCCCCCATTCTGGACAAGCATATAATACGCTCCCATGACTTTTTGCTTATACTCCTCAACTTTCTGAAAAAAGCAGCTGGTTGTGCATAGGCTGGCTAATGATTGAGTGGGTTGCATGATCCCATTGTTTAAAATTGATTTTGATCCCCAGGCACTTATTGATCTTATTCAGCTGATAGCTAAACTGCATATACAGGTCAGCTGAGGGGTTGTCGGAAGATTTCCGCTTGGGATAAACCAGAAAGGTTGGTTGGCGGTATTGTTTTGTTTGTATGTCATACAATAGATTTTACAAAGTTCTTAAATGCATGGCCTTCCCTGCTGAACTGATGGGGAAGACCTGCGCTTTTGGGAAGCTTGTAAAAATCTATTGAGTTTGTACCTGGTGACGGTTGCCAACTTGACATATACTCAATAAAAAGCTCAACGGTTATCGTTGAGCATTTTATTGAGTTCCTGCGTTTTATTGAGCAATTGAATTTTGGAGTTCCCACTCCTGCTCAGTTCTGCGCGATTCTGGTCTATTGTTGGCGGACCGGACGGGACTCGAACCCGCGACCTCCGCCGTGACAGGGCGGCATTCTAACCAACTGAACTACCGATCCAACTACCTGGTGCTGATTTAAAAACCAATTACGGCTTTTTGCCTCATTTTTCAGGACGGCAAAGATAGGTTTCTTACATTCCCCTTCCAAAACTTTTATAAAAAAATTGTAAGCACTAATTTTACAAACTATCTTACAGTTCCTAAAGGATCAAATAACATTTAATTGTTAATTTAAATTGTAACTAAAACTAATGATTGAATAAAAAAAACGTCAGTTCCTCGACTTCGAAAAACCCATTAAAGAGCTATACGACCAGATTGAACAGCTGAAAATAACTTCCAGAAAAGTCGAAAACCAATATGAGCGGGGCTATTGCCATGCTGGAAGAACGCATTGTTGAAACAAAAAAACACCTTACGGCTAATGTTACGCCCTGGCAAAAGTGCAGCTTAGCCGTCACCCCGACAGGCCATACACTTTAAAGTACATTGAGAATATGTGTACCGATTTTATTGAACTGCATGGCGACAGGAATGTGAAGACGATAAGGCCATGGTGGGCGGATTTGCCAAACTGGGAGGTGAAACCGTAATGATACTGGGTCAGCAAAAAGGATCAAACACCAAAACCAGGCAAATGCGCAATTTTGGAATGGCCAATCCCGAAGGATACCGCAAGGCTTTACGCCTGATGAAACTGGCTGAAAAATTTAATAAACCGGTTATTACTTTAATTGATACCCCCGGTGCTTTCCCCGGCCTGGAGGCAGAGGAAAGAGGTCAGGGTGAAGCCATTGCCAGGAATATTTATGAAATGATCAGGCTTAAAGTACCGGTAATATGCGTCATCATTGGCGAAGGTGCCAGCGGCGGCGCTTTGGGCATTGGTGTTGGTGACAGGGGTTTTCATGATGGAGAATACCTGGTACACAGTAATATCGCCGGAAAGCTGCAGCAGTATTTTATGGCGCAGCTGGGATAAAAAAGAAACAGCAGCCGAACAATTACGCCTTACCGGTAAAGATATGCTGGGCTTTGGATTGGTAGATGGTGTGATACCGAACCATTGGGTGGCACACACTGGGATTATCAGCAGGCCGCCGATATTTTAAAAGACTACCTGTTACCCGTAATTAAAGAATTAAAGGCTATTGATGCTGATAAAAGAGTGGAACAACGCATTGAAAAATTTGGGAAGATGGGTTTTTGGGAAGAAGTATAGAACTAATTAAAAAGCCAATATTCAAAAGTAAAAAAGCAGGACCCCAAAATTTTGAATTGTACGTTTTGATTTTTGAATTTTCAACCTCAGTAAAAATATTATGCTTAAAATAGGAGTTATCGGTGCCGGCCATTTAGGTAAATTTCATTTAAATAACTGGGTAGTCATTGAAGGTGTTCAATTGATCGGCTTTGTTGACCCGGACGATGCAAATGCAGAACAGGTTACTCAAAAATATAACATCCCCCGTTTTACTGATGTTGAAAAATTAATTGATGCATGCGATGCTTTGGACATTGTAGCCCCTACAACCAGCCATTTTGAACTTTGTGAACTGGCAATAAAAAAGGCAAACATGTTTTTGTTGAAAAACCACTGGCCAATACCATGGAAGAAGCAAAAACACTGGTAAAACTTGCTAAAGAAGCCAACATAAAATTCCAGGTAGGACATGTTGAAAGATTTAATCCTGCTTTTCTTGCTTTAAAAAACCAGGTATTGCAACCCATGTTTATTGAGGTACCGCCTGGCACAATTTAACCCACGGGGTACCGATGTGAGTGTGATACTGGACCTGATGATTCATGACATTGATATTATTTTAAGCCTGGTTAAAAGCAATGTCAATTATATAAGTGCCAATGGCGTGGCCGTAATGAGCGATACGCCTGATATTGCCAACGTTCGTATAGAGTTTGATAATGGCTGTGTGGCCAACCTAACCAGCAGCCGCATCTCCATGAAAAAAATGCGCAAGATGCGTTTGTTTCAGAAAGACGCATACATCGGTATTGATTTCCTGGAAAAGAAAACCGAGATCATCCGTTTAAACACGCCCGGCGACAGCAACGTTTTTACTTTTGATATTGAAACCAATAGCGGCAAAAAAACGGTTGCCATCGCCAATCCGCCGGTACAGGATGTAAATGCAATAAAGATGGAACTGGAAGAATTCAGGAACGCCATTGTAAATAATACGGATACGCCTGTTGGTGTGCTGGATGGGTTCCGTGCAATGGAAGTTGCTCACCAGATCCTGGAAAAGATCGGGAACGCTACGCTCCATGAATAACAATCCGTAAAGCGTCTCCGACTGGCTCAGACTGACAGCTATAGGTCATGTTAAGCCTGCAGAAACATAGACAGAACGCTATTTTGATATGAAAATTATTTTAAGCTAACCAGAACCGCATCATTGAATCAACCCAGGATACATATCAGCTGGTATGCTTTAGGCGATTGTATTGCAGCCATTCTTTCGTGGGTATGTTTTTATTTTGCAAGAAAATATATTATACAGGAGGACTTTGTAGTGGGCGCAAGATTTTACGTAGGCCTGGTACTTTTTCCGGTTATCTGGCTGATGGTGTATTACCTGGTTGGCACCTACTGCAATCTGTATCATAAATCAAGACTGTCGGAATTTTTTAACACCCTTGTTTATACCTTTTTTGCGAGTATCTGTATTCTCTTTTTGTTTTTATTGTATGATGTAACGGGGGATTATACCATTTACTACAAAGAGTTTATCTCACTCTGGCTTTTACAGACTTTATTTACTTTTTGCATCAGGCTGTTTTTTTTAAACCATGCCAAAACACAGTTGAATAAAGGCACCGTATTTTTTAATACCCTCATCCTGGGCTCCAGCACCAATGCAGTGAACCTGTACAATACAATCATCCACAATAAAGAAAAAACAGGCTATCGTATTACCGGCTTTGCCAATACCAATGGCAACAATAACCATGCTTTGCCGCCGGGTATTATTAACATGGGCAATGCTTCAGATGCAACAGCCATCATCACCAATAATAAAATTGAAGAAGTCATTATTGCTGTAGAAAAAAAAGAAAGAGATCAGCTTGAAAAAATACTGCAGCAATTAAGTAACTGCGAAGTGAATATTAAATTAACCGCCGATACAGTAGATATCATCAGCGGTTCGGTTAAAACAAACAATGTACTGGGTATTCCGCTGATAGAAATGCAATCGGGTTTAATGCCGCAATGGCAACAGCATATAAAACGGTTGCTGGATATTGTGGCCGGCATCTTCAGCATGATCATACTGCTCCCCCTGTTTATTTACACTGCCATCCGGGTAAAACTTTCTTCTAAAGGGAACCTGTTTTATTTGCAGGAACGCATTGGCTATAAAGGGCATCCTTTTACGATGATCAAATTCAGAAGTATGATACCCGATGCTGAAAAGAATGGCCCCGAACTGAGCAGCGACCAGGACCCTCGTATAACGCCCTGGGGAAGAACCATGCGTAAATGGCGGCTTGATGAACTGCCACAATTATGGAACATTATTAAGGGAGAAATGAGCCTGGTTGGGCCAAGGCCCGAACGGAAATTTTATATTGATAAGATTACAGAGAAACATCCCGAATATAATTTTCTGTTGAAAGTAAAGCCCGGTCTAAGTAGTTGGGGCATGGTTAAATTTGGTTATGCCGAAACGGTGGAAGAAATGATTGAACGCATGCCATACGATCTGATGTACATTGAGAATGTATCGCTGGCGCTTGATTTTAAAATTATGCTGCATACCATTCGTATAATTCTATCAGGAAAAGGTAAGTAGAAAGGCGGGAGGCAGGAGACGGGAGGCGGGAGAATGGAGTTGAGGAGTGAATCGTTGATTATAAATTTAATGTAGTTAAGCGTTTTGTTTATTTTTGATCAAACCTTCGTCTTGAAAAAATTACTGCTTTTTGCATTTACTTTTTGCTTATTGCCCATTGCCTATTGCCAGTTCCCTTACTGGCAGCAGCAGGTTAATTACAAAATAGACGTTACCCTTAATGATGCAGACCATACACTGGATGGTTTTGTTAAGATGGATTATCATAACAATTCACCCGATACTTTGTATTTCATCTGGATTCATCTTTGGCCAAATGCATTTAAAAATGATAAGACTGCTTTTACCGACCAGGACCTTGAAAACGGAAGTACTGATTTTTATTTCAGCAACGCAGATAAACGTGGTTACATAAACCGGCTTGATTTTAAAGTAAATGGCGAATTGGCTAAAACAACCGATCATCCGCAACACCAGGATATTGTTAAACTTATTTTACCCAAACCCATTGCTCCAAATTCAACTGCAAAAATTGAAACGCCTTTTCATGTAAAACTGCCTTATAATTTTTCAAGAGGCGGGCATATTGACCAGGCTTATCAGATCACACAATGGTACCCCAAACCTGCAGTGTACGACCGTAAAGGCTGGCACCCTATGCCTTATGTAGACCAGGGAGAATTTTATGCAGAGTTTGGCAATTACGAAGTACAGATTACATTACCGGATAATTATGTGGTAGCTGCAACCGGTGATCTGCAAAACGAAAGTGAAATGCAATGGTTAAAAAACAGGAAGCCATTTACCAGGGAACCAAAGGCAAAAAAACAACCCCAGCAAAAAAAGAAAGTAATTGAAGAAAGTATAACTCCTGCTTCACGAAAAACAAAAACACTACAATACCAGCAAAATAATGTAACAGATTTTGCCTGGTTTGCAGATAAGACCTATACTGTAAAAACGGATACGCTCCAATTACCCTCGGGCAAAATAATTACAACCAATGCTTTTTATTACAGTGAGAACAAAGAAAACTGGAACAACAGTATTGCCATGATCAAAAGAGCTATACTCACAAAAAGCAAGTGGCTTGGGGAGTATCCTTACAATATAGTAAGCGTTGTTGATGGTGGTAATGGCGGCGGCATGGAATACCCAACCATTACTTTGCTGGATGATGGCGGATCGGAAAAAATGCTGGACTTTGTTATTAATCATGAAGTAGGCCACAACTGGTTTCAGGCAATTTTGGGCACCCATGAGCGCACACATCCCTGGATGGATGAAGGGATGAACACGTATTATGATAACCGCTACTCACTACAACAGTATGGTACTGCCAACCTGGATATTATACAAACAAGATCGAAGTTTATAAATAACCGGGTACCTGATGACATACAGCACCTATTACTGCAAACGGTTATAGGTGTAAAAAAAGATCAGCCTATTGAAACAACATCTGAAAAATTCAGTGCCTTTAACTACAACATGGTGGCCTATATTAAAGCCGGCGACTGGATGAAACTGCTGGAAGAGGAACTGGGCAAAGAAACATTTGATAAAGCCATGCAGGAATATTACAAACGCTGGCAGTTTAAACACCCCTACCCCGAAGATTTTAAAAAAGTAGTGGAAGAAGTAAGCGGCAAAAACCTGGATGCCACCTTTTCTTTACTGAATAAAAAAGGAGCGTTGAAAAACCCGGCATCCAAAAAAGATATCCGCTTCGCTTCTTTTTTCAGCCTTAAAGAAACAGACAAACACCATTACATTTTTGCATCGCCTGCCATTGGCTATAATTTTTACGATAAGTTTATGATTGGCGCATTGGTACACAATTATACTTTGCCACTTACTAAATTTCAGTTTTTAGTTGCCCCTTTGTATGCTACCAAAAGCAAGCAGTTAAATGGTATGGGCAGGGCGAGTTACACCTTCTACCCCGGCGGAAACGGGCAGAAGTTTGAGGTAGCTGTTGCGGGTGCCACATTCTCCGGCGATAATTATACTGATTCAACCAATACCACACGTGCACAGCGTTTTTCTAAAATCGTACCCTCACTTAAATATGTTTTTGCCAATAAAAACCCACGCAGCAGTATCACAAAGTTTATTCAGTGGAAAACATTTTTAATACAGGAACAGGGTTTATTATTTACAAGAGATACCGTGAACCAGGTTGATGTGATCACGTATCCGACTGAATCGAGGTATGTAAATCAATTGCAGTTTGTAATTGAAAACAACCGGGTCTTATATCCCTATAAAGGAGCGTTACAGGTTGAGCAGGGCGAAGGCTTTGCCAGGCTTGCTTTTACCGGAAATTACTTCTTCAATTATGCAAAACGCGGCGGAATGGATGTAAGATTATTTGCCGGCAAGTTTTTCTACCTGGGTGATAAGACGTTTATAAAACAATTTGAAACGGACCGCTATCATTTAAACATGACAGGGCCGAAAGGCAATGAAGATTATACGTACAGCAATTATTTTGTTGGCCGCAATGAGTTTGAAAAATTTCCATCACAACAAATTATGATACGTGATGGTGGCTTTAAAGTACGCACCGATTATTTAAGCAATAAAATAGGAAAAACAGATGACTGGCTGGTTGCGTTAAATTTTACTTCTACCATACCTAAAATCATAAACCCTTTTGCAGTATTGCCATTTAAACTACCGATAAAACTATTTGTAGATATTGGCACTTATGCAGAAGCCTGGAAAAAAAATGCGCCTACCGGCAGGTTTGTCTACGATGCAGGCCTGCAATTATCTCTCTTTAGTAACACGGTAAATATTTATATACCGCTTTTATATAGTAAAGAATACAAGGACTATTTTAAATCTACCATTACCGAAAAAAGATTTTTAAAAAACATTGCTTTCAGTATCGACCTTCAAAATATCAGTCTTAAAAAACTGGTTCCGCAAATTCCTTTTTGATGGTGGAAATTAATTACCTCACATATCAGCAGATCAATAAAACCAAATGGGATGCCTGTATAGACAAGGCAGATAATGGTTTGATCTATGGCTATTCTTTTTATTTAGATGCTATGTCAAAGCACTGGGATGCGCTGGTGCTGTCCACAGGATCCGGTGGAAATGATTATGAAGCCGTGATGCCGCTTACCTGGAACAAAAAATACAGCATTCATTATCTATACCAACCGCCGTTTACTGCCTGCCTGGGTGTGTTTGGGAAATTGCTGACAGCTGAAATTGTAAATAAGTTCTTATTGGCAATTCCTTCAAAATTCAAATACTGGGATCTATATTTTAATCCCGGCAATCTTTTTAAACTGCCCGATTTTGATCTGTACCAGCGGATGAATTATGTTTTAAGCCTGAACAACAGTTACGAAAACCTGTACGCTGCTTACCGGGAAAACGTGCAACGCAATATTAAAAAGAGTGAGCTGTTTCAATTAAGCATCAATAAAGATATTGCCATTTCAGCTGTTATCAGGCTGGCAAAAGAACAGGCCAATAGTTTTGCGGCTGTTGCGGATGATGATTTTATAAGGTTTGAAAAGCTGTTTCAGTTATTGTACAGCAAACAAAAAGCCACCACCTACGGTGTTTACACAAAAGAAGGGCAGTTGATTGCATCGGCTGTTTTCTTTTTTTCGCACAGCAGGGCTTATTATATTATGGTGGGCAATCATCCCGATGGTAAGACACTGGGCGCATCACATGCACTTATCAATGCTTTTATAAAAGACCATGCCGGAGAAGATATTATTTTAGATTTTGAAGGAAGCGATATACCCAGCCTGGCATTTTTTTACAGCAGCTTTGGGGCGGTGGAGGAAAAGTATAGTGCAATACGGTTAAACAAGCTGCCTGTTTATTTGAAGTGGATGAAGAAAACATAAACCTGTAATACATTTATAAACTACCTATCAAATCAATGACAAAATACTTAATAACAATAGGTTTCCTGATCTTGATTGCAACCAATACTGCTGTTGCTCAAACTTATGGCAAAGAAACGATCTTCATCAGCACTCCTTTCGGAAATATGAAGGTGAAACTTTTTAAAGAAACTCCGCTTCACAGTAAAAATTTTATTAAGCTGGTCAAACAGGGTTATTACGACAGTCTGCTTTTTCACAGAGTGATCAATCATTTTATGATACAGGGCGGTGATCCTGATAGCAAGTTGGCAAACGACAGCAGCACCTTAGGTTATGGAGATACCGGTTATTGGATACCGTCCGAATTCAATAAAAAAATTTATCACAAAAAAGGTATGCTGGCAGCAGCAAGAGAAGATGATGAAGTTGATCCTGCCAAAGAATCATCTGGTTCCCAATTTTATATAGTGATGGGTAAACCCTATGATTCGCTTGCTTTGCGAAAAGCCGAGATAAGAATAAATAAAGACATCGTACAAAAAATAAATTACACCGTTGCTTATGGCGGCAAAAGCCCTGAGCTGAAAAAATATTATATGCGCCTTGATATTGAAGGAAAAACAGACAGCCTGAAAATTGTGAGGCGTCAATTGGTTGATCCTGTCTCTATTACTGAATATGAAAGAACGCCTCACTTTACCTACACGGCTGAGCAAAAGAAAACCTATGCTACTCTTGGCGGCACGCCGCATTTAGATATGAACTATACTATTTTTGGCGAGGTAGTTGAAGGCCTTGATATAATTGATAAAATTGCAGCTGTTAAAACTGACAAGAACGACAGGCCAAAAGAAAATGTACGGATGAAAGTTTCGATCATTAAGGAATGATTAATTCTTCGACAAAAGCTGTTGAGCAATCACCAGGTCAACCACGCTGGTTAAAAAACCAAGCATCAGCTTCTGCCCGCTTTCGCCTTGAAATTGGAATTTCAACCCCGTTTTTTAAAACAAAATGATCCCTTTTTAATGCATCGATATGGTATCTGTTAACCAGGTACGAACGATGGCTCCTGAAAAAATTTTTATCAGTGAGTATGTCTTCAAAGTATGCCAGGTTTTTAGATGACAACTCCCGGGAACCTTTAGATAAATAAATATAACTATAATTGCGTTCTCCTTCTATGTGTGTAATTTGTTTTAATGGTAACCGCAATGTTCCATTTTGCGTTGCTAATACCAGTTTTTGATTGTCAACCGATTGCGATTGAATATTTGACAACGCATGCTTAACTTCCATTGTATTACCTGCAGACTTTAGAAAACGTTTGATCGCTTCATCAAGTTCATTTTCTTGAATGGGTTTGATCAGGTAGTCTAAGGCGTTAAACCGAAATGCCTTTATCGCATAGTGACTGTGCGATGTGGTAAAAATAGTCTGGAAATTGATATCATCTACCTGCTGAAGCAGTTCAAAACCTGTCATATCGGGTAATTCTATATCCAGGAAAACAACATTGGGCTTTTCGGAAGCAATTAACTGCAGTGCCTTATTGCCGGTAGTAGCTGTATCTAAAACAACAATATCAGTTGCATGTTCCTTAAGCAGGTCATGCAAAACTGTTGCCATAAAGACATTGTCTTCAACAATTAAAGCTTTTACTGGTTTCATAAATAAACGTGAAGTAAATATACATTAGTATTTAAAACCGTTTGATAATTACTATTACCTCAGGATAAGCCAAATGAGGTTCCTTTTAGTAATATGCTTTAGTTTTATTCAACAATAATGTAAGCATATAAAACCAGTCAATAACATAATGGAGATACTCAACAGGCAAATTCGTTTAAAATACTTTCTGATTGTTTTGGGATCACTTTTTTCCTCCTTCCTTTTCGGGCAAACCAGAACTGATGCTGAACTGTTTGCCATCTGGAAAGATTCATCGAAATCTGAAACAGTGAGATTAGAAGCAATTTGGGAGAGAATGGATTTAGATTCCTTACCCAATCAAGAACCGGATTGGTGGGTGAAATGGCAAAATGAACCTAAAGAAGCCATTGAACTGGCCTTAAAAAATAATAAAAAGGGCTATTTGCCACTATTTTATATGATGTCGGTACAGGATTGTGCCGGCAATACCGAATGTATGTGTACTAATGCCAAAAAGGCGATAGAAAGTGCAAAGGTTGCCAATGCTTCCAAATTACCGTTCATTTTTTGGGCATATAGTATTTTAAAAATTCAATGTAAAGAAGATGTAAAAGACGAATTGATAACCAATGAATTCAATAAATTGAAAAACGCTCTTTCAAATAAACCTTCAGACCTTAAAACACTCAGGGATGCAAATTTAGAATTAGGAACCTGGTACACACAGAATGAAAAGTATCCACAAGCGTTAGTCTATCTGTTGGAAACCCAGCGTTTATCGGAAGAATTGAAGTTAATAGACTATACCTATAGTCGAAACAACGAGTCACTTGCAAATATTCATACCCAGATAGGCAATTATAAAGAAGCAGAAAAATACATAGATAAAAGCATTGCGGTTAGTCATTCACGAAAAGATACGTTTCAACTGGGCAGCTCCTATCTGGGCAAATCCAATTTAATGCTGAAATTAAAAGATGAAGCCAAAGCCCAACGATATATAGATTCTGCTATGTACGTTATGAAAAATGTTAAACACTGTGAGCCTTGTTATAATATTGCAAAAACATTAAACGCAGCTATTAAGAATTTATCAGGTAATTATACCGGAGCATTAGCTGAACTGATAGAGATAGAAGCATTTTATAATAAAGGTGAAGGGCAAAAGCCTGAACCCGTTTTTTACACTGAAAGAGCAAGGGCTTATCTGGGGCTAAAAAAATATGATAGTGCCATTCAAACAATCAGGTTGGTGAAAGTAGCAGAGCAAACGTATAATAAAGATGTTTCTGATAACTATAAAATACTCTCCAAAGCTTATGAAGGCATTAGAGATTACAATAATGCCCTGAAAAATTATAAATTACATATACAGGCAGAAGATACTTTAGCCATATGGAGAAACAGCAGCGAAGTAACCAGACTGGAGTTGGAGAACCAATTCACCCAAAAACAACTACAATCTGAACTCGATTTTCAAAGTCAGATGAACAAACAAAAGGCCACCAGAAACTGGATCCTGATATTAGGTATTTCAGCCTTGTTGCTTGCCCTGGGATTATCTGCCAGGCTTCGCTATACCAGAAAGACCCAAAAATTATTGCAACAAAAAAACGAGATCATCGAGGCCGAAAAAGAAAAAGCTGAAGCCAGTGAAAAAGCCAAACATCAGTTCCTGGCCAATATGAGCCATGAAATCCGTACACCCATGAATGCCATAAAAGGTATGACTGATATTCTAATAAGACGCAACCCTAAAGAAGATCAGAAAGAATACCTGGAAGGTATTAAGCAATCTTCCGATTCGTTATTGGTTATTATTAATGATATTCTTGACGTCTCAAAAATTGAAGCTGGCAAAATAGAATTAGAAAACGAACCATTCTCTGTAAACGAGTTAGTAGATAATGTACATACCATCATGCAGTTTAAAGCCGAAGAAAAAGGCCTTCAACTTCTAAAAGAGATTCCGGCAGGCAACATACATGTGATGGGTGATGCGACCAGGTTGCGCCAGATCCTCATCAATTTAATTGGCAATGCCATTAAGTTTACGGAAAAAGGCCTGGTAACTACAACAATAATATCTGATAAGGTTGATGACAACATAAACCTGCATTTTACAGTGAGTGATACTGGTATTGGCATTGATGAAGACCATGAAGATAAAATATTTAAATCTTTTGAGCAGGCTTACAGCGATACCTCCAGAAAATTTGGTGGTACCGGATTAGGACTAAGCATTTCTAAAAAGCTGGTAGAACTGCACAATGGCAAAATTTGGGTAGAGAGCGAAAAAGGTAAAGGCAGCCGGTTTCATTTTACAATAGCTTATGAAGTGGCAACACAAAAAGTTGAAACCAACCTTGCAGAAACTACAAATACCAGTATTGCTGCAGCCCTGAAAGGTATTAGCATACTGATTGTAGAAGACAATCAGTTTAATGCAGTGGTGGCCCAGGAAGAATTAGAAGATGCTATTGAAGGCGTTACAGTAGCACTTGCCGAAAATGGTGCCATTGCTGTTGAAAAATTAAGATCATCCGCTTTTGATATTATTTTGATGGATGTGCAGATGCCAACCATGAATGGTTACGAAGCAACCAAAGCCATCAGGGCTTTCAATAACGACAAAGCCGGCACACCCATCATTGCCATGACGGCCAATGTACTTAAAGAAGAGGTTGATCTATGCCAGCAGGCCGGAATGAATGATTTTATTGGAAAGCCCTTTGATACCAGCGAATTGATACAAAAGATTTATACCTTAACACATAAAAAGTCATGACGAATAACAATCCAACCATTTTCATCGTAGATGATGAGCCATTATTATCCGAAATGCTAACAGATTATTTGAAGGAGCAACATCCGGGTTTCAATATACAATCTTTTCCTACCGGCGAAGCCTGTTTACAAAGTTTAGATGAACAACCGGATGCGGTAGTGCTGGATTATCATCTGAACTCAAAAGAAAAAGATGCAGCCAATGGTATTGATATACTGAAAGAAATAAAAAAGCGAAACAAAGCTATACCCGTGATCATTCTATCAAGCCAGGAAAGCTATGGAACCGCCGCACAAACCATCATGTACGGCGCGGTGCACTATGTAATAAAAAGCCAGGATGCTTTTGAAGAGATCTTTAAACTGATTAAAGCCAATGTGTAAATGGTAGACTTAACCTTTTTAAAAAAGTTCACAAAAGACGATCCCAAAAAAATGAAGCGCTACCTATCGTTATACCTTGATGTAGCGCCAAAAACTTTTGATGAAATGAAACGCAACCTTGCAAATAAAGATTGGGAGCAACTTCGTATTAATGCACATTCCTTAAAACCCCAGGCCGATTTTATGGGCATTGATAGCCTGAAAGAAGAACTCATCAAAATAGAAGAAGCTGTTAAAGCGAATAATATTGATGTTCTTGAAAACCTGGTTAATACATCGCTCAAAATATCAGCTGATTCGGAGCGTATACTTAAAGAAATGTTAGCTCAATTCTAAAAAATAATAAATGTTCCGCCGTCACCAGATCAACCGGCCGATACCACTTAGCTCAATATTTATTCATTTCAAGATGGACTATAGGCGAAGCAGTGCAAAGATTTTTGAGAAAAACAGTATTTTGTGATTGAAATCATGGCCATGTTTTTTCCCATTTTATAGTTTTTGTTATTTATAAACTGAACGCCGATGAACGCAAATATATTCAGACCGATCAAATTAGGCAAAGAAGTATTTCATCCTCAATCTTATGATGATAATACATTTATCATGCTGTACACATTGGAAAAAAAAGGTGGTGTTCCCCCCCATGTTCATATACACATGGACGAAAGATTTATTATCCAGAAGGGCGAAATGACCTTTATGCTAAACGGAAAGAAAATTGTAAAGAAAAGCGGAGAGGAGTTTTTTGTTCCGAAAGGGCAGACACATGCTATAAACAATACAGGTACTGAGCAGGTCATAATGACTGTAACGTATAGTCCTTGTGCAGACACTCACCGAATGTTTCAGGTGTTTTCATCTTTGGATGAGAAATCGCCAGATAGCATAATCAATATGATGAAATACTTTTACATCTATCCAAAACTTGGATGGAAGGAATTTTCTGCTATTCAACCGCCTGCCATGAATATACTCATGAAAGTTATTGTAAACATCATGGGCAAACTTTCAGGCTGGAACAAACTAGTAAACCAATTCAGCTAAATGATATATTATATCCAAGCAGGATTTCCGCAATCACCAGATCAACCGGCCTGGAAATTTTAAAATAATGCTCCTCTCCTGCTACCGATTGTTATCTGCTGTTAAAAGAAACAGTATAGATAAGCTTACACTAATCCAATTGGATAATACAAAGATTCAGATTTTCTTTTTAAATTTAAGTGCATTTCATGTGTAAATGAAACCTAAAACAAATACTATGTGGACAAAATTATTAATAGCATTGCTCGCTTTTGCAACAGTGGGCTGTGGCAGCAACAGTAGTAATCAATCAATTACTATAAATGATACGCTCGCCGATGGAACAGTTGTTCAACGTAAATCAGCAAACAATACAAATGAAAACAGCGCAACAGGAAGCGGTTTTTGGGAAAAGCTTGTGATGGTAGAACTGAAAGATGCCAATGGCGTTATTGCAGCCATCATGCCCTTTCCTGCTTCCTGGAAAATTGGCGCATCAATAACCGGGCCCAATGGCATAAAAGTTACCGAGTTCCCGATACGCAGTTTTATGAATAACTATAATCCACAATTACAACAATCATACGCCATGGCGGGCCAGCAAATGCGTGGTATGCCAGGCGTGGAGCAATTGATACAGGAAGACCTTGTACCCTGGGCACAAAACAATGGAATGCAGCTGGTAAAATTTTATGAGATACCGGAAATATCAAGGATGGATAAATGGTACAGCGATCAATTGTATAAGGCCATGCCCAGCCGCTCAGAAGTTGTAGCTATCGGTATTGATTGGACGAACAATGATGGCAATCCTTATTTTATGCTCCTGCATCTGAATATTAGTACCAGCGATGCTATGCAGCAATGGTATTACAGGGTATCGGGTTTGGAAGCCGAACCCAACTATTTTGAAAATGCTAAAAAACAATACATTTTTGCCCTTTCCAATACCCGTTATAACCTGGAGCCTATTATGACTTATAACCAGCAGGAAGCACAGCGTGTTGGACAAAGCTGGGCAGCACATAACCAGCGTATGGCACAAAACCAGGCCAACTTTGAAGCTCAGCAGCGTGCTTTTGTAAATAAAAGCAATGCTGTCAATGATGCTATCATGAGTGGCTGGCGGGAAAGGAATGCAAGCAGCGACAGGAACCAGGAGAATTACATTGACGGCATTTATGAACGTTCCAATGTACAGAACACAGAAACAGGCCAGCAATATAAAGTACAGGCAGGTGCCAATCAATACTGGATGAACAGCAATGGCGAATACATCAGTACCAAACTTAATGACTATAATCCTAACCTGGATGATAATATGAACGCTCAAAAATGGCAGCAACTTAAAGAGGTGAAGAAGCAATAACAAAATCCACTGGCAAGTGTACCCTTCCCAACTGATTAAATTAAAATCGTAATGATTACGGGATCACTTGTCGATTTCCCCTTTGCACATTTATTGACTTATCCCCCGGTACGTAGGGTTTATAAACTTATTATAATTTTTAATTAACGGATAAAAGCTCCGCTGCCATCACCAGGTCAACCGGCCTGGTAATCTTAAAATTATTCTCCTCTCCTGCTACCAATTGTACTTTTAAACCAAACGCTTCTACCACGGTTGCTTCATCGGTAAATTTATCTTTATAATCTATCTGGTAGGCGGGTAATAATATTTTACTGTGAAAGGTTTGTGGTGTTTGTACCAGTTTTACATTACTGCGTTCCAGTGCTTCATTGCCATCTTCGGTAATCAGGCGCACACTGTCTTTACTGTCTACAACCGGAATTGCAGAGCCTGTTTCCATAGCAGCATCATAACATCTTTTGATCAGATCAATACTAACCATGCAACGCACGGCATCATGCACAAAAATAATTCCTTCATCATTCACCAGCTGCAACCCGTTTTGTACAGAATGAAATCTTGTACGGCCACCAATGGTAATTTGAATACGGTCGTAATCAAAGAATGCATCAATGATCTCCTGGCCTGCAGCAACATGCTCTTCGGGCAAAACCAATATGATCTGCAGATCATCGTAGGCCTGTAAAAAAGCATGTATGGTATAATACAAAACCGGTTTGCCCTGTAACAGCAGAAACTGTTTGGGCGTTGTGTTGTTCATACGGCTTCCGGTACCCCCGGCAACTATTACGACAAATTTTTTCATGTGTTTCTAAGAAGCGTTTGAGTCGTTTAATGTTTGTGGCATAGGCAGAAACCCTTAAACCTTTAAACGACTTAACCCTTTCATTCAGTCTTTATAAATTCCAATAATTTTTTCTCCATCGCTATTCTTCATGCCACGGTACATACCTGCACTGTTAAATATCATCGCTGCATTCCCTTGTGCATCCACACCAATCATGCCGCCCTCTCCATCCAGCTTCACCAGTTTTACATGTACCACTTCATTCATGGCCTGCTGTAAACTCATGCCTTTATATTCCATCAGGCAGCTAACATCATGTGCGGCTACGGCACAAATAAAGGGCTCGCCGTGGCCGGTACAACTGATGGCACAGGTAAGGTTGTTTGCATAAGTACCTGCGCCAATTAATGGACTGTCGCCAATGCGGCCATATTTTTTGTTGGTCATACCACCGGTGCTGGTAGCACCTGCAATATTTCCATCTTTGTCGCAGGCAACTGCACCAACCGTTCCAAATTTTTTATCCTTCATCAGTTCTTCCACACCTTTGTGGGTATGATCCAATGAATAATTATCACTGTCTCTAATTTCCTTCCATTGGTCGTACCTAAACTGTGAGAAAAAATATTCATCGGGCTCCAGTTTTATTCCCTGCTTAATGGCAAAATCATTGGCACCCTTACCGCTTAAAAAAACATGATTGCTGTGCAGCATCACTTCGGCAGCCAGTTCAATCGGGTTTCGTACATTTCTTATTCCGGCAACCGACCCTGCCGACAGATCCTTTCCATCCATGATGGCGGCATCCATTTCCTGCACACCTTTTTTTGTAAATACCGATCCCCGGCCTGCATTAAACAACAGGTTATCTTCCAAAACAACAATAGCTGCTTTAACCGCATTTACTGCCGAGCCGCCCTCTTCAAGTACGGCATAACCGGCTCCCAAAGCATCTTCAAGCCCTGTTAAATAAGCCTTCTCCAGTTCGGGGGTCATGTCTTCTTTAAGTATTGTTCCGGCTCCGCCGTGGATAGCTAACGAGAATTTTTGCATACGTGTTAGTGGGTATTTAATATTGCTCAAAAATATCTAATTTTCATGCATAAACCATCTACAATTTTTTTGCATGTTTAAAAGAAAATTATCTGCAGGCGACTGGCTGCTGGTGCTGGTAAACCTTTTCCCGCTTTACTGTGTGTGGTTTGAGGGGTGGAATGCATCTGAAGTTTTTCTGGTGTATTGCCTCGAGACGGTGATCATTGGTATCATCAATGTAATTAAAATGGCTTGCGTTACGCTGTTTGTAAAAAAGACAGATGACTGGCAAAACAGAGGTGCCAGTACTAAACAAAGCGGCTGGTTCTTTATTTTCTTCTTTATAGTACACTACGGCCTTTTTGTTTTTGTACAAACACAGATCTTTTTTGCAGTAAGCAGGCTGATACCTGATGGTTCTTTATTTGTTAACTATGCAAAAATACCCGAACTATTGGGCGATAACGGCAAACTGATGCTGCTGATATTTGTTGCCTATTATACGCTTCAAAATCTTTTTGATTTTTTTCTTTCGGGCAAATATAAAACCATATCTATGGGCAGACTGATGTTTGAACCCTATATGCGGATTTTTGTGCAGCAGTTTGTGGTTATACTGGGCGGTATCTTTTTAGGGTTTGGTGCAGGCAAAATTTTTATGCTGATATTTATTATTGCAAAAATATTTTTTGAACTGTTTGTAAACTTCAACAGGTTGCTGGCTGTTGCAGAAAAAAGACAGCAACTAAAAAATGAGCGGGAGAATAAATCCTAAGCCAATAATTTTTTACACTCTTCAATCAACAGTTTTTTATCGATAGCCACTGTACCTACTTCTTCGCAAACCAACCCTCCTGCAATATTGGCCATTTCGGCCATCAGCCTGGCATTGCCGGTGGCCACAAAAACCAATGCGGCAACAGCAATTACTGTATCACCGGCACCGCTAACATCGGCAATGCTGCGGATATGTGTAGGCAAAATAGCCGCCTCATCTTCCTGCTGATCCACAGGATGCTGTGCATAAAAAACCCCCTTCTCCGATAACGTAATTAAAGAAATGAGGTGATGCAGTCTTTGCTCTAACTGCAGGTGCATATCTTTAAGCACACTTATATTGATATCATCACGCAGGATATTCAATCCGTCTTTTACTTCCTTAAGATTGGGTTTAAAAATATCAGCGCCCTCATAGGCAAAGAAATTTTTCCGTTTTGGATCAACTGCTGTTAGTATATGATGGTGCTTACACAAAACAATAATTTTTTTAATTACACTTTCGGTAAGCACCCCTTTGTTATAATCTTCCAGAATTACCACAGCCGGGTTTTCGGCAGCTATATAATTTTCAAAAGCATACAATAGTCTGTCTTCATCAGCAGCAACCATATCTTCGGCCATTTCAGCATCAAGCCGCATCATATGTTGATTACGACTTATAATGCGAATTTTGTTGGTGGTAATGCGGTGTTCGCTGTGTACCAGGTATTTGGTGTTAATTTTATTTAGTTGCAACAATGCAGTCAACTGATCGCCATCATCATCCTTCCCCAACACACTGATCATACTTACGTTTGCGCCCAATGAAGCAATATTTAAAGCCACATTACCGGCACCGCCAATGCGATGCTCTCTTTTAGTTACCGCCACAACCGGTACCGGTGCTTCGGGAGAGATACGGTCAACATTTCCCCACCAATAGGTATCCAGCATTACATCGCCGATCACAGCAACTTTCAGCTGTGTAAAATCATGAAATAGTTTATCGAAATCCATTAGGCTTTTTCTTTTTTATTATTAGCAACTGCCATGTAATAAATAGGTATACCCGCCAATACAATGATTAAACCGGGCCATGTAAATGCAGGCTTATAAATGATGAGCAGTACACAAAAAGCAATGGCCATTAAAATATAGATGGCCGGCAACAAGGGGTAGCCAAATGCTTTGTAAGGACGTTCGGCATCGGGCCTGTTTTTTCTTAAAATAAAAATACCCAGTATGGTGAGTGCATAAAACATCACCACTACAAATGAGATCATATCCAGCAGATCGCCATATTTACCGCTGAGGCACAATACAGAAGCAACAATACATTGGATCCACAACGCAAATTCCGGTACATCATTTTTATTTAGTTCGCCTGTTTTTTTAAAGAACAATCCGTCTTTTGCCATAGTGTAATACACCCTTGCACCAGCAAGTATTAAACCATTGTTACAGCCAAAAGTTGATATCATGATCATTACCGCAATTACATAAGTCCCGATATCACCGAATATAGCTTTACTTGCAGCAACCGCTACCCTATCCTGCGGAGCAGAAGCTATTTCATTTAATGGCAATACACTTATATACATCAGGTTTGCTGATACATAGATAATGGTAACAACCAATGTGCCTAAAAATAAAGCAAGGCCAATATTTCGTTTAGGGTTTTTTACTTCTCCTGCTATAAAAGTAATATTGTTCCAGGCATCGCTGCTAAAAATAGAACCTACCATGGAAGCGGCAATAGCTCCTAAAATGGCAGAGCCAGCAACCCCCCCGATAACGCTGCCTTCCCCATTCCTGCTTGTCATTTGCCAGGCATCTGTCCAGTTTGCATTCCATATACTACCTTTTGCAGCCAATAAAAGCCCAAAGATTATTAAGCCAAATAAGGAAAGTAATTTTACAACAGTAAAAGTTGTCTGTATCATTTTTCCACCCTCTATACCTTTGGTATTAATGTAAGTAAGAAAAGTGATGAGCACTATTGAAACCAGTTGGCCCGCATTGATTGTTATAAAACCAAGATCGGCTAAAATATTTTCAGGGCCGAGGCCGGGCACCATATAAGCCAGGAATTTACTGAATGCCACACCCACTGCAGCAATCGTTGCTGTTTGTATCACAGCAAAAAAACTCCAACCGTATAAAAAACCGGCCAGCGGGTTAAATGCTTCTTTTAAATAAACATATTGCCCACCTGCTTTGGGAAACATAGCACTCAACTCACCATAACTCAATGCAGCAGTTAACGTCATAAAGCCCGTAATTAACCATACTGCAATCAACCAGCCTGCACTACCCACGTTACGGGTAATATCGGCACTAACAATAAAAATACCAGAACCTATCATAGAGCCGGCAACAATCATGGTGGAATCGAATAAACCAAGTGTTGGTTTAAAAGCAGCAGTTTGTTCAGACATGTTATTCTGTTTTATATAGTTTACAAGGGTTGCCAACCTTTAAAAGGTTGGCAACCCTATAATTTTCAGAACAAGATATAGAAATTGTGGGAATTTATTGTTTTGCTTCGGCTTTCATTTTTGCGTTCATACCTTTTATTACATCGTTGGTAATATTCAGGGTGCTGTCTTTAAACACCATATAATCAAGCCCGGTACCGGTGGTAAAAATATACATGTATTTTTTATCCTTATTATACTCCGTTAAAAAATCTTTCAGCTTGCTTTGTATGCCTTCCATAATGCCAAAACTCTTTTCATTAAGGGCCTGGCTTTGTTGCTGTTTTCTACTGTCGATCTTTTGCTGCTGGTCAATCAGTTTACCCTGAAAGATCTCTGCTTCTTCCTGTGTGATGGCAGCGCCCTTTTTCAAAAAATTATCCTTTTGCGCCTGTAAGCTGCGATAGCCGGATTCCTGCTCCTGCTCAATAACTTTCATGGCTGCCTCCAGCTCTTTACGCTTATCTTTTATAAAAGTTATTCTTTCATTCAGGCTATCCAGCTCCACGTAAGCAAGTGGTGGCCTGTAACCGTTGGTATCTGCAGACTTGATGCTACTGCTTAAATTAGCCGCAGCATCTTTGTTTTTTTTACCCGAAAAATTGTAGTAATACAGGTATCCAACAGCTATCAGCAATGCAATATTCAATACAAGGGATAAATTCTTCATCGTACTCTTTTATTTGGTGGCAATATACTTACAAACGGTAACAGGACAATAATTTTGGGATTTTTTTAGGAAAGGGTTAACGCCTCCGAAAAAGCATGTTTGCCGGGTTATAAAACCAGGTATGTTTAATTTCCCGCTTATTCAGTTAATTTCGCCGCAACGCAATATAAAATATACCATACCTTTTAATTTATGCTTTTAGAAATCCTTACCGTAGCCGGTCTTGCAACTGTTGAAATTTATGCAGCTATTCCTGCAGGTTTTGTTTTTGGCCTATCACCATGGACCATTTTTTTTGCCAGTCTTACGGGGGGCCTGATTGGAGTTTTTGTTGCAGCTTTCCTGGGTGATAAGATCAGGTCATTCTTTCATAAAAATAAACCCACCAAAGAAGCGGCTGAAAAAAAACACCCCCGCTTATTAAACCTGTGGAATAAATATGGTGTTATTGGAGTGGGTTTCCTGGGTACAATGGCTGTTGGTGCCCCCATAAGTATTGCAGTTGGTGTTGGCCTGAATGCCAATATTAAAAAACTGGTTACCTGGTGCTGTATTGCGGTACTTGCCAGGTGTATTGCTTTTACCCTGGTGGGTTATTATGGATCACAATTGTTTTAAACTGATCCATCTTTTTAAAATTTTAGCTATCGGGCTTTCCACTCTTCTTTACGTGTTCACAAATATTTGTATTTCGTTGACAGCAAAATGGTCGAAAAATAATTTCCAACCCCCGCAACAAAGATCCCTTTATAATATTTGCTTTATTTCATTTTGAATATATCTGGCTCCTCGCACTTGGACCTGGTTGATGATACGTTTTACTTTATTGGCAGAAAAAAAGTGACTTTTTCCCAATATTCAATGCCGTTTTTTTACACAATTCATATGGATTTTTACATCATTCCCACTTAATTGTAAATAACTATCTGCAAATATTTATTTATCAAAAAAGCCGGATATCTTACCTGCATAATTAACAGGCAGAATTGATTGCCGCGGTTGTTTTGAAATAAAAAGTATGAGCTGGCTGCCATAAAAATTATACACCAAAATTTTACTACCAGTTACAGTACAGATATTGCAGGCATTTTTTAAGAACACAAAATAAATTGTTATGAAAAATATTAATCAAAACACGAGCGGCTCTATTTACAACCTTATTGCTGTTTTAGAAGATGCAAAAAACGGATACTTACATGCATCAGAAAAAATTAAAGACAGTGTATTATCGCTGCTATTGGAACGCTTTGGCTACCAGCGCGGGAGGTACAGCAGCGAGTTAAGGATATTGGTAAGCAGTATGGGAACTGATTCGCTGGTTGACCAGTTCACTTTAAGCATGCTGCAACGTACCTGGCTGGATTTAAAAAGTACATTTAAGTACGGCAAAAAAGAGCAGATCATTGAAGGTTGCATAAAGGCAGAAGAAACCGCATTAAAAAACTACAGCCACGCTATAGATCAACTGGAAGACAATTACGAGGTGCGGATGGTACTACTGCAACAGGCCAATGGAATAAGAACGGTTTTAAACACTATCAAGGAATATACCGGCAGAATGTATAACTGATCTAAAGAGCAGCATAATATGAAAGCAATCATGGAGATCATCAATGAATCACTTAAGGGGAAATTACAAAGCCTGGTGTCGTATCTATGTCAGGTAACAAAAGGTTTTGAAACCATTGCTGTGGATATTGAATGTGCAAATCTTAAAACAGCCATATTTACCTTATCGGTTGAAGCCAGGCAGTATGCGGAAGAAATAAGTGCCAAAATGGAAGAATTAAATATTACAATTCCATTAACAGCTACAGATCAGCTGTGGAAAAAAATAGAGTCAGATATTCATGAACAGGCAGGATTTTCAAAGGGAGGAGAAATAGTTGCACTCTGTAATAATTGTGAGATTTATTTCACTAAATACTATGAAGACATTTTGATGGAATATCTGCCGCTGAAAAATTTTAAAGATATCATTACTTTCCAGTTGTATGCAACCCGGTTCTCTTTTATGAAGATCAGATTACTGAACACACTCAGGTTTAGTACTAAATAAGCATTGTGTTGCCCGGTAACATGTTTAATACTGCTAGCAAAATTTATAACTAAAAAATAATACCATGTCAGTTAATCTTATTAAAACAATACAGGAAAATTTAGGTTACCCGGAATTAAAAAAAATTGATCCTGCCTCAGAGCAGCCGGTTACCGATGTACATGACGTTTCAGAAAATAAATTCAGCCAGGCCGCTATACCCGCGGTGCTCACCGCCATGTACCGGTATGCACAATCTGACGAAGGGGCTGCTGCCGTCCTGAACGAAAACGGCAACACCAACTGGGTTAGCAGGATATTTGATGATCACAGTAAAGATGCCATACAAACCATTTCGGTTTATGCACATCAATCCAATGAAGATCCTGCAGCAAAGATGAATGCGATTGCAAATGAAGCTGTAAAAGTTACTAAAGAAAACCTGGCTGCAGATGCCGGTATTAAAGAAGTAAAACTTTTTTTTAGTGATCAGCGAAACCATATCCTGTTGTATTTACCCACCGAATTAAGAATGGGTGAATTATTAGACGACAATACACTGGATGATAATACAAACAAAATGGAAGGTCCTATATCCAGCTTAATGCAAAGTATCGGATCTGCCTTTTCTAAGCCCGTTACCGGTGACGATATCAAAGAGCAATAAACTATATTCCATTTATCTAATACCTGAAGATGTTACCCGAACAGCATAAAAAAATATCACTGCAACATTTAATAAGCGAATGCATACTTGGCAACAGGCAGATGCAGGAAATACTATATCAACGGTTTGCTGTTACCATGTACTATCAATGTTTACGTTACATAAAAAACGCAGCTGATACTGAAGATGTGCTACAGGAAGGATTTATCAGGGTTTTTGCAAATCTGCACAAGTACAGAAATGAAGGCTCTTTTGAAGGTTGGGTAAGAAGGATCATGATAAGAAGTGCTCTTTCCTATTTAAGAGATAATAAAAAGTACAATTGCCATACAGATATTGAGGACATTCAGGAAATTAAAGAGGCCAATATTTTTGATACATTGGCCGAGAAAGATATCAAGCGGCTTGTAACAAAGCTTTCGCCGGAAGTTAAAAAGATCTTTATACTACATGTGATAGAAGGATATAATCACCGGAAAATTGCAGCCATCATTGGTTGTAATGAAAGCACGAGTAAATCTCAATATTACCGTTCCAGAACCCGGCTTCAAAAAATATTATTAAAAAGCGCTTAAACAGCAAGCTTGGTTTGTATTTCGTTTTTGCCAACCAACGCAAAATATCATCCGCTTAATCGTTCATAATTGCTGTTTAATACTTGCTGTCTCATAATGCAATTTTATTAATCCCCTTGAAATACTGTTTTAACTAGTAAAATTATCTACTTCGTCGAATTAATTAATAGACTGCTGCTAACCCCGGTATTTTAGCTTTTAAAAGCGAAAAAATGCAGGATTACATTTCAGCCAATTTTACCGAATCACAAATGATACAGGAATCGATAAATGGTTGCCCCAAAATGCAAAAAACATTGTACAACAGGTTTGCCCCTAAAATGTATCGGGTTTGTCTTTGCTATACCAATAACAATACAGATGATGCAAAAGATGTTTTGCAGGACGGATTTATAAAAGTTTTTAATAACCTGCACAAATTCCGTCACGATGGCTCTTTTGAAGGCTGGATAAGGACTATAATTATCCGAACAGCACTAAGCCAAATAAAGGATAAAAATAAAAAATTAATCAGTTTTAATACAGACCTGCAGTATGCTATAAAAGATACGGAGATATCAATACAGGATAAGCTTGCTGAAAAAGATATCATCAGCCTGGTTAAAAAATTACCTCCGGGTTACCGTAAAATATTTATGCTATATGCTATAGAAGGTTACAATCACCGGCAAATTGCTGTTCTTTTAAATTGCAGCGAAGGAACCAGCAAATCGCAATTGTACCGTTCCAAAACAAGGCTGCAGGAAATGATCAGAAAAACCGCATAATAACCTCTGAGTTTGCACCACAAATAAAACCCGAAATCATATCAGAAAAAAGCCAGGCTTAGCCTGGTTTTCTGTTTATACAAACTGGCACAAAAAAGGAGTAAGCTATTAACTTACTCCTGTATTTAAATTCGTGAATTTAATTCGTGTTATTATTCCTCCTCATCAAAGCTCATCGCCTCTTTGGTAGTCATCAACAGTTCGTATTCTTCCTTGCTTCCTACGATCATGTTTTCAAACTCACGCAAGCCCGTTCCGGCAGGTATATGATGCCCGGTAATTACGTTCTCTTTCAGGCCAAGCATTTCATCTGTTTTACCCTGGATAGCGGCAGAAGATAATACTTTGGTTGTTTCCTGGAACGAAGCGGCAGATATCCAGCTATGTGTACCCAGTGATGCTTTGGTAATACCCAGCAACAACGGTGAAGAGGTTGCAGGTTTTGCATCCCGGAACTCAGCCAGTTTTTTATCAGCCCTTCTCAATACAGAATTCTCTTCACGTATTTCACGCAGGGTTACGATCTGACCGGATTTTAATTTAGTACTATCACCGGCTTCCGTTACAACTTTCTTATCGTAGATGTAATCGTTCTCCATGTTAAAGTCTAAACGGTCCTCTGTATCCCCTTCCAGGAACTTAGTATCACCGGCATCTTCAATACGTATCTTACGCATCATCTGGCGAACAATAACTTCCACGTGTTTATCATTGATCTTTACACCCTGTAAACGGTAAACCTCCTGTATCTCATTCACAACATATTCCTGAACAGCAAATGGTCCTTTAATGGCTAAGATATCAATGGGAGCAGTTTGTCCATCACTTAGTGCAGCACCTGCTTTTACAAAGTCACCATCCTGAACCAGGATCTGGCGGCTCAATGGAACCAGGTATTTTTTAACCACCCCATCTTTTGCTTCAACAATGATCTCCCTGTTACCACGCTTAATAGCTCCAAAAGCAACCACACCATCAATTTCACAAACAACCGCAGGGTTACTTGGGTTACGTGCCTCAAATAATTCTGTTACACGAGGCAGACCACCGGTAATATCTTTCAGCTTGCTTAATACCCTAGGTATTTTAACCAATACCTGTCCGCTTCTTACATCATCACCTTCTTCAATAACGATATGAGAACCTACAGGTAAGTTGTATGTCTTCTTTTCTTTTCCTTCAATGATAATAGAAGGCAGCTTGGTCTTATCTTTTGTTTCGATAACCACTTTTTCACGGTGACCGGTTTGCTCATCAGCCTCATCACGGTAGGTAATACCTTCGATCAGACTTTCAAAATGAACCTTACCATTCACTTCCGCAACAATTACGTTGTTAAACGGATCCCATGTACAAATGATATCGCCTTTGGTAACTTTCTGTCCGTCTTTTACATTCAGAATGGCACCGTAAGGAATATGCGCTGTGTTTAACAAACGGTCACTCTTCACATCAATATTCCTGATCTCACCGGTACGACCGATAACTACATTTATCTTTTTGCCCTGTGCATCTTCGGTATGTACCGTACGCAAACCATCAAACTGTAATGTACCATCAAACTTAGCAGGTAATGTAGATTCTACTGAAGCAGAACCAGCCACACCACCCACGTGGAAAGTACGTAACGTTAACTGTGTACCCGGCTCACCAATTGATTGTGCTGCAATGATACCCACTGCATCACCACGTTGTGCCAGCATACCCGATGCCAGGTTTTTACCATAACATCTTACACAAACACCACGCTTGCTTTCGCAGGTTAATACCGAACGTATCTCAACAGTATCAATGCCGCTGTCGTCGATCAGCCTGGCCATTTCTGCGCTGATCTCTTCTCCACCTGCAATTAATAACTCTTCAGTTACCGGGTGAAAAACATCATGCAATGACATACGGCCTTCGATCCTGTCGCTTAATGCTTCAATAATATCTTCATTGTCTTTTAATGCAGATGTTGCAATACCACGCAGTGTTCCACAATCTTCTTCATTAATAACCACATCCTGGCTAACATCCACCAAACGACGTGTTAAGTAACCGGCATCAGCTGTTTTCAAAGCCGTATCCGCAAGACCCTTACGGGCACCATGCGTAGAGATGAAGTACTCCAATACACTCAAACCATCTTTAAAGTTGGCAAGAATTGGATTCTCAATGATCTCACTACCTGATGAACCTGATTTACGTGGTTTAGCCATCAATCCCCTTAAACCGGCAAGCTGCTTAATTTGCTGCTTACTACCACGGGCTCCACTATCAAGCATCATATACACCGAGTTGAAACCTTGTTTATTGGCAGCCAACTCCTGGATCAATGTTTCTGTTACTTTGGTATCCACACGACTCCAGATATCGATGATCTGGTTGTAACGCTCGTTATTGGTGATCAAACCCATGTTGTAGTTGTCCCACACTTCAGCAACTTCGCCCTGTGCGTTCTCAACCAACATCGCTTTAATTTCAGGAATGATCAGGTCATTGATATTGAACGATAATCCACCACGGAATGCCATGCGGTATCCGAGTGTTTTAATATCATCCAAAAATTTAGCCGTGATGGGAACACTGGTCCATTTAATAATGTCGCCAATAATTTCACGCAATGCCTTCTTCGTTAAAAGTGTATTGATATAACCAACAGTTTTTGGAACATGCTGATTAAATATTACACGGCCTACTGTGGTTTCTAATAACTTATTTGTTAAGCTTCCATCCGGGTTACGGAAGTCAACTTTTACTTTGATGTTGGCATGCAGGTCGATCACTTTTTCATTGTATGCAATGATCACTTCCTCAGGAGAATAAAATGATTTGCCTTCGCCTTTTACTTTTTCTTCCGGTGTTGATTTTTTTCCCTTGGTGATGTAATACAAACCAAGTACCATGTCCTGTGAAGGAAGGGTGATCGGTGTACCATTCTGTGGGTTCAAAATGTTGTGAGAAGAAAGCATTAATAACTGGGCTTCCAAAATTGCAGCACTGCTCAAAGGCACGTGAACCGCCATCTGGTCACCATCAAAATCCGCGTTGAAGGCCGTAGTTACCAACGGGTGCAATTGTATTGCTTTACCTTCAATCAATTTTGGCTGGAAAGCCTGTATTGACAAACGGTGAAGCGTTGGGGCCCTGTTCAACATAACGGGGTGACCTTTCAAAATATTCTCTAAGATATCCCAGATGATCGCCTCTTTCTTATCAACAAGTTTACGGGCAGATTTTACTGTTTTAACGATACCTCTTTCAATTAATTTACGGATGATAAACGGCTTAAATAATTCTGCCGCCATATCTTTTGGTAAACCACACTCATGCATTTTCAACTCAGGACCTACCACGATAACCGAACGACCAGAATAGTCAACACGCTTACCCAATAAGTTCTGACGGAAACGACCTTGTTTACCTTTTAATACATCACTCAATGATTTCAGCGCACGTCCACCTTCTGCTTTTACAGCATTTGATTTACGGCTGTTATCAAACAGTGAATCTATCGCTTCCTGCAGCATCCTTTTTTCATTACGCAGGATAACTTCAGGTGCTTTAATTTCTAATAATCTTTTTAAACGGTTGTTACGGATAATAACCCTGCGATACAGATCATTCAGATCAGAAGACGCAAAACGGCCACCATCCAATGGAACAAGCGGACGTAATTCCGGTGGAATTACAGGAATGTATTGCATAACCATCCACTCGGGACGGTTGTTGATCCTTGTATTTGCATCACGGAAGCTTTCCACAACACTCAATCTTTTTAAAGCATCTGCTTTACGTTGCTGAGATGTTTCGTTGGCAGCAGCGTTACGCAGATCAAAACTCAATTGATCAAGATCAATGCGCTGTAACATATCATGTACAGCTTCTGCACCCATCTTAGCCACGAATTTGTTCGGATCTTCATCCGGCAAATGCTGGTTATCTTTTGGCAGTGTATCTAAAATATCCAGGTATTCTTCTTCTGTTAACAGATCAGAATAATTCTGTCCTTTATCGGCACGGATACCTGATTGAATTACAACATAACGTTCGTAGTAAACAATGCTTTCTAATTTCTTAGAGCTCATGCCCAACAGGTAACCAATTTTATTGGGCAATGATTTAAAATACCAGATATGAACAACAGGCACAACCAGTTTGATGTGTCCCATTCTTTCACGACGTACTTTTTTCTCTGTTACTTCCACACCACAACGGTCGCACACAATACCCTTGTAACGGATACGCTTGTACTTACCGCAGGCACATTCGTAATCCTTTACCGGCCCAAAGATCCTTTCGCAAAACAAACCATCTCTTTCAGGTTTGTACGTACGGTAGTTAATGGTTTCCGGCTTTAAAACTTCACCATAGCTTTTTTCCAAAATGCTGTCTGGAGAAGCCAAACCAATTGTGATTTGAGAAAATGTTGGCCTTGGACGGTTTTCTTTTTTGAATGCCATATTATATGTAGCTTTTAGCTGTTAGCCTTTAGCGGTTAGCTGAAAGGCGTTTATTTTTAATTAATACTTTTCAATTCCGAATGCTGAGGCTAAAAGCTAACTGCTAATAGCTAACAGCTTTTCTTAATCAAATTTCAGATCCAATCCCAATCCCCTCAACTCATGAACCAATACATTGAATGATTCAGGAATACCGGCTCTTGGAATATTATCACCTTTTACAATTGCTTCGTATGTTTTAGCCCTTCCGATGATATCATCAGATTTAAGCGTTAACAATTCCTGCAAAATGTTAGATGCACCATAAGCTTCCAGTGCCCAAACCTCCATCTCACCAAAACGCTGACCACCGAACTGCGCTTTACCACCCAGCGGTTGTTGAGTAATAAGAGAGTATGGTCCAATTGAACGGGCATGCATCTTATCATCAACCATGTGGTGAAGCTTGATTACGTAGATGATACCAACCGTTGCTTTCTGATCAAAGCGGTCACCTGTTTCACCATCATATAAATAAGTATGGCCGAATTTAGGTAATCCTGCTTTGGTGATCTCTGCATCAATTTCTTCAACACTTGCACCATCAAAAATCGGGGTTGCAAAACGAACGCCTAATTTTTCACCGGCCCAGCCAAGAACTGTTTCATAGATCTGACCCAGGTTCATACGACTAGGTACACCCAATGGATTCAACACGATATCAACCGGTGTTCCATCTTCCAGGAAAGGCATATCTTCCTGGCGAACAATCTTGGCAACTATACCTTTGTTACCGTGACGACCCGCCATCTTATCACCCACTTTCAACTTACGTTTAATAGCCATGTAAACTTTTGCAAGTTTTAATACACCTGCTGGTAATTCATCACCAATAGAAATGTTGAATTTTTCACGCTTGTATCTTCCCAACTCTTCGTTGAATTTGATGTTGTAATTGTGCAACAATACATTGATCAGCTGATCGGTTGTTTCATCGCCACTCCATCCCAAAGGATTTACGTTTTGATAATCGATGTTGGCTAAATTCTTTGCATTGAATTTTGCACCTTTACCAATCAACACTTCACCAAAATTATTGCTAACACCTGCACTGCTCTTATCTTTCAATAAGGTCTGCAGTTTGTTAATTAATAATTCAAGCAGATCAACTTCATTCTTCTCATGCGTTTTTTCGATCTTATCCATCTGCGCTTTCTCTCTCACTTTTGCATTCTTATCTTTCTTGGCACGCTGGAATAATTTCTTATCAATGATAACACCTTCAGTTCCGCTGGATGCTTTTAAAGAAGCGTCTTTTGCATCACCGGCTTTATCACCAAAGATGGCACGTAATAATTTCTCTTCCGGTGTAGGATCGCTCTCACCTTTCGGCGTTATTTTACCAATAATAATATCACCTTCTTTTACATGAGCACCAATACGGATGATACCGTTCTGATCCAGATCTTTGGTTGCTTCTTCACTAACGTTCGGAATATCCGGCGTCAGTTCCTCTTCACCTAATTTGGTATCACGTACTTCAATTTCATATTCAGAAATATGCAATGAAGTGAACAGATCTTCTTTAACCACTTTCTCACTGATCACGATCGCATCCTCGAAGTTGTAACCCTTCCATGGCATGAACGCCACTTTCATGTTACGACCCAGAGCAATCTCACCACCTTTGGTTGCATAACCTTCGGTTAAGAAATCGCCTTCGCTAACCTTTTGTCCTTTAACCACCGCAGGGCGCAGGTTAATACAGGTTTCCTGGTTGGTACGAACGAACTTGGTTAATTTATAAACGATCAGGTCTTCATCAAAGCTTACCAACTGCTGCGTTTCGTTACGTTTATAACGTACATGAATTTCGTTTGCATCTACATATTCCACCACACCATCACCATCTGCATGAACCTGGATCCTTGCATCACGGGCTGCTTTACCTTCCAAACCGGTACCTACGATCGGCACTTCCGGTTTGATCAATGGTACAGCCTGGCGTTGCATGTTCGATCCCATCAGGGCACGGTTAGCATCATCATGCTCCAAAAACGGAATCAACGAAGCACTTAAACCAACGATCTGGTTTGGCGCCACATCCATGTATTCCACTTCGTTCTTATCAAGGATCGGAAAATCACCTGTCTGACGGCTCTTGATTCTGTCGTCAACAAAGTTTCCTTTCGCATCCATTTCAATATTTGCCTGTGCGATCTTTGCAGTATCTTCTTCTTCAGCACTCAGGAAAGTGATCTTCTTCATATCAGCCTTACCATCAGTTACCTTATGGTATGGTGTTTCAATAAAGCCCATGTCATTGATCTTGGCATGTACACAAAGTGTAGATATCAAACCAATGTTTGGTCCTTCCGGAGTTTCAATAGTACACAAACGGCCGTAATGAGAATAGTGAACGTCACGTACCTCAAAACCAGCTCTTTCACGACTTAAACCACCGGGTCCGAGTGCGGAGATACGACGCTTGTGCGTGATCTCACTTAAAGGATTGGTTTGATCTAAGAACTGTGACAATTGTGATGTACCAAAGAATGAATTGATAACAGAAGATAATGTTCTGGCGTTGATCAGATCAACGGGTGTGAACACTTCGTTATCACGTACGTTCATTCTTTCACGGATGGTACGGGCCATACGGGCCAAACCAACACCAAACTGGGCATATAATTGCTCACCCACGGTACGTACACGACGGTTACTTAAGTGATCAATATCATCCACTTCACTTTTACCATTGGTTAATAACACCAATGTTTTAATGATGGCGATGATATCATCTTTAGTTAATACTTTTTTAGTGATCGGGAAATCAAGGCCCAGGCGACGGTTAATTTTGTAACGGCCTACTTCACCCAGGTCATAACGCTTATCACTGAAGAATAATTTATCAATAATACCACGTGCAGTTTCATCATCCGGGGCATCAGCACCACGCAATTGCTTGTAGATGTGCTGTACTGCTTCCAGTTCACTGTTAGAGGTATCTTTATTTAAAGTATTGTAAATAATAGCGTAATCACCGCTCACTTCTTCTTTCTGGATAAATACACTCTTCACTTCCATCTGGATGATCATCATAATATTTGATTCATCTAAAACGGTATCCCTTTCCAGGATGATCTCGTTTCTTTCGATAGAAACAACTTCACCGGTATCTTCATCCACGAAATCTTCAACCCAGGTACGCAATACACGTGCAGCAAGGCGCTTGCCAATGCATTTCTCCAGGCTTTTTTTATCCGCTTTAACTTCATCTGCCATACCGAATAATTCCAGGATGTCTTTATCAGTTTCAAAACCTATAGAACGTAATAAGGTAGTTACAGGAATTTTTCTTACGGTCAATGTAAGCAAACATCACATTGTTGATATCTGTTGCAAACTCCATCCAGGCTCCTTTGAAAGGAATAACCCTTGCAGAGTAAATTTTAGTACCATTCGGGTGAACAGACTGGCCAAAGAATACACCAGGTGAACGGTGTAACTGGCTAACTACTACCCTTTCAGCACCATTGATAACGAATGTACCACGTGGAGTCATGTAAGGGATATTTCCTAAAAATACATCCTGAACGATGGTTTGAAAATCAACGTGCTCCTCGTCATTACAACTCAGGCGCAATTTTGCTTTTAAGGGAACGGCATAGGTTAAGCCCCTTTCAATACACTCTTCAATGGTGTAGCGTGGAGGATCAACGAAATAGTCCAGAAATTCCAGTACAAAGATGTTACGGGTATCTGTAATAGGAAAATTTTCCTTAAATACACGGAACAAGCCCTCCACGTTACGTTTGTCGGGAGTGGTTTGTAACTGAAAAAAGTCTTTAAATGATTGGATCTGGATTCCCAGCAAATCGGGTGTTTCCGCTAAAAATTCAACTTTACCGAAATTGAAACGTTTAGCAGCGGGTGTTTTTGTTGCAGACATATTGTAATTAAGACGTTTAAGTGTGCAGAAGATCCTTTATTTCAGGGCTTTGGAGCAACTTGCGCCACTGCCCCTAAATTAAAGGAGGGCAAAGGTAGGGATAATTTTCCTATTTAGTGATTACGATATACGATTTTTTGGCGAATTGGAAAGGTTTTTGTGGATAAGTGGGGTTTTATAGCTTTTTTCACTTTTTGGAGCTTAAAAAGTCTGGTTTTTAGCCCTCCGGGATATAATTCATTTCCGGTGCGGCATCTGCTTCCGCTTTCATTTCAAAATACAGCATCTGGTATTTGGTTGCTTCAGCCTCGTTTCCCAATGCTTTATAAGCTTTTGACAGTACATCATAAGCTATAACCTGGTATTTAAAAAGCTTTACGGCATTGGATGCATATTGAATGGCCTGGTTATAATTACCCAGTGTAAAATAATAAATAGCCAGGTTTTGTGATGATTTGGGGAAACTGCTGTCTGCATCATAGCTACGCTTAAAATACATATAGGCCGAATCGTATTTTTTTTCTTCAAAAAATGCGGTACCCAGGTTATTGAGTACGCTTCTGTGTTTAGGGTAAAATGTCAGCGCGTATTGGTAACTTTCATAAGCCTTTCTTTTGTCGCCCAAACCTGCATAACATAATCCAATATTATACAATGCATCTTTATTGGAAGGTAGAATATCGGTGCTTCTTTTAAAGTATTTGAGCGCATTGGTATAGTACTCGATTTTTGCCTGCCGGTTCGTTTCCATATCGGCCAGTTTAAGATATTGGTTTCCAAAACTAAGGTTGGTTCTGCTGCTGTTGGGTGCATTTTCTGCACCGGCTTTATAAATAGTAAAATTAGATTCCCAATCGTTACTGTGTATAAAACTAAGGCACAAGAATAAAACAATTACCACTCCAAAGATCCACTTGAATTTTTTTATTCCTGTACCGGTAAAGTTTAAAATATCAACTTTTAAAAGTTTTGCTGCCCCATAAACAACAGCCATTATTAAACCAAGCGAAGGAAAAAACAGGAACCTTTCTGACACAGTAGATCCATTTAAAAAAAACAGGTTAGCGGTTGGCGAAAGCATGATGAGAAAAAACAAAATACCAAATGAGATTACGGGTTGCTTTTTTATTTTCAGCAAAGCAAAAACAAGCATGCCTCCATATAATAAGACCGATACCCAGGCGGTTATTGAAGTCCAGTCTACTACCGGCACCTGGTTATATGAGTAATCCCACGACAAAGGCCAGGGAACAAAAAACAAGCGTTGATAATGGAAAAGTATCTCCATCCGGGTAGCTGTAATCTCTGCAAAACCTGTTGCACCATACAATACGTTTTCCATAATGGTATTCTGGTAATTCTGCACCTGGCCATCAAGCACCAGTTGCCTGGCAAAAAGGAACAACAAAGCAGTTCCCAGGTAGGGCAAAGTATAAACCAGGGAACGTTTTATTGATTGTGATAACAACAACCGGAATGCCAGCGGGAAGATTAATATCATAGCAAACACACCCTCTTTAGAGAGCAACGCCAGGCTGTAACAGGCAATACTGAGTACACCATATTTTACAGAAAACTTATCGCCTTTTATTAAAGTGGCAGCATAAGAAAGCGCCAGTAAAGCAAATAAAACTGATAGCAGTTCATCCTGGCTTTTTACACTGGCAACTACTTCGGTATGCACCGGGTGTACGGCAAACAATAAAACAATTGTTGCACAAACCAACGGGTGTGCAGCAGGTAATAATTTCAGCAGCACATTAAATAAAACCAATGCCAGCAATGCGTATAGCACCACATTTATTAAATGTGCCTTGGCAGCACTGTTGTTAAAAAGCTGCTTTTGAATGGCAAAGGAACTTAAGGTAACCGGCCTGTAAGGCTGCAACCCCTTCATACCATTGAATTTTTCGAGACTGCCGTATGTAAAAGTCTCCGGTATGCCGGCTATGCCTTTTTGAACCGAACTATGCTTTACATAAAAGATATTGTCATCAATAGTAAAATCATAATTAACCGATTTGCCATACATCAGCAACACAGCTGCCACCAGCACCACCTTTATCCATATATGCATATAACTCCGGGGCTTGATCGATGTTTTTGGCTGCTGTATGGCTGTAGGCTCAGGTTGTACTATATCTTTTGCAGCCTTTTTATTTTTCTTTCCCATCAGTTAATTATTAATCAGTAGCGTATTTTAGATTTGAAAGGTTTTAGCAGGTTGGTTTTAGCAACCAAATTAAATAAAAAGTAACTGACTCAACAGGTATTTTTTTATTGCTCATATCCGGATAGATCGATCCCGAGTTTTTGAGCAGCATTTTTTACAAGCAATTTTTTGTACGGAGCTTTCATTTCCCCAATTTTTAACTGGTCCTGCACTATGGTATTTACGGTAGCAGTGCTAAAAATAAAGCGCATGGCATGTTCGCCAAAGTTTGCAGCAATGTCATTTTGAATAGGGACAAAAACAGATGCTTTTACAAGGTCAAATCTTTCTTTTTCAGATTCAAAATCCCGGTTTTGCGTTTCTCTGTTGTTTCTTTTATGAGATAGTTTTTGATCATTTGCATCGGTACGTAGTTTCTTTAAGTATCCAAACACCATATCCTGTCCGGCTTTGCTTTTCACTACAGGATGTAAACCTTGTATACTTTGCCATTCAGCGTGGCTTATTTTATTGGATGCCAGGTTTCGTACAGTTTCTTCATTCATAATATAATGTGCAGGTTTATTTTGCTGTTGGGCAATACTGTCCCTGTAACTAAATAACCCATTAAGCACATACTGATGATAAGCACTTAGGTAAAGCAGATCGCTTTTTTTAAGAAAATTATCTTTAGGCTCCAGGCTGTGGATAGTGGTGGACAGCAGGTTGTTTTCATCCTCCAAAAAAGTGAGCATATTTTTTTCTGCTGCCTGCGCTTCCAGTGCATCCTTCATTTGCAGAAGATACAGTACATCGTTGGCTGCATAAATAAGTTGTTCCGGCTTTAATGGCCTTAGTACCCAATTTACTTTCTGCATTTTTTTATCCAGTTCCATACCAAACAATTGCTGTATCATAGCACCCAGTGATGTTCGTTCGTAGTTTAGCAGTTTGGCATACACTTCTGTATCTGCCAGGTTTGTGGGGTAGCATTTTAAAGAGTGCAGCAAACGCAGATCTTCAGAAGAGCAGTGAACAACTTTTTGTATGGCCGGATCTTCCAAAAGCGGAAAAGTTAAAGTAATATCAAGTTCGGCTTTGGGATCAATAAGATAGCAGTGTGTATGACTGGCAATTTGCATCAAGCACAGGTTGAAGCCGTAAGTATAATTATCCCGGTCAAACTCCAGGTCGAATGCAATTTTCTGTGCCTGTACAAGCTGGTACAGGCAACTTGCCAAAGCATCGGCAGTAGTAACGTAAGTAACCGGTACTTTTTGGGGGGCAGGCAATAAACTTTGGGAAGAATTCATTTTTAGAAAAACACTGATTTATTCAGATCTGCAAAGTAACGGGAGAACTGTTTATATAATACAACATTTCAAAAAAAGGCCGGTCCGCTTTATGCGAACCGGCCTTAAATCTATTTTTTACTACTTCGCTATTTTATTTGAATACTAGATTAAATAAAGGATAAGCTACGTAGTACAAGAAGGAATTAATTAAACAATCTCAACGTCAGCACCTGCTTCTGTTAATTTAGCTTTAATTTCTTCTGCAGTTGCTTTATCAGCACCTTCTTTAACTGGTTTTGGAGCGCCATCAACTAAATCTTTAGCTTCTTTCAGTCCTAAGCCTGTTAATTCTTTAACGATCTTAACGATCGCTAATTTGTTGGCACCTGCAGCTTTTAAGATAACATCAAAAGATGTTTTCTCTTCAGCAGCAGCCGGGCCATCGCCACCTGCGCTTACTATAACTGCAGCAGCAGCTGGTTCAATACCGTACTCTGATTTTAAGAATTCTGCTAATTCCTGTACTTCTTTTACTGTTAAGCCTACTAAGTTTTCAGCTAATGCTTTTACGTCTGCCATAATGTTTGTTTTTTTCCGGCTTCACACCCTTAAAGGATCCGTCGGATAGTTTTTAAAAAATTGTTACTTTATTTAATGAGCTAATTGCTTAGCTGATTTCAAATTTTTACAAGCCATTTTAAATTAAGCCTGTGGTGCTTCATCTTCACCTGTTGCTTCTTCAGCGGCCGGTGCTTCCGGTGCTGCTTCTGCTGCTGGTGTTTCAGTAGCAGCTTCTTCTGCAACCGGGGCTGCTTCAGCAGCTGGTGTTTCTGCTACAACTTCTGCAACCGGTGCAGCAGCTTCTTCAGCTACTACTTCTTTTGCTGCATCTTTATTTTGTAAAGCGCCCAATACACGTTGTATGGGTGATTGCAATAAACCGATCACTTCACCAATCAATTCATTCTTGGTTTTGATCTGGGTTAATGCTTTCAGCTGATCGTTACCAACAAATACATCACCATTAATAAAAGCGGCTTTCAGTAAAGGCCTTTCATTGTTGTTCTCTTTACGGAAGCTGCTGATGATCATTGCCGGCTCTTTTGGATTTTCGCTGAACATCAGGGCTGTTACCTGGTGCAGTGAATCAAAAACGCCGCTGTATTTTTCAGCATCTAAGCTTTCTAAAGCTTTGCGGATAAGTGTATTCTTAGCCACTTTCATTTCTACCTGCTTATTAAAACAATGGTTGCGTAATTTGCCAACCTGTGCTACTGTTAAGCTTTCTGTATCGGTTATGTAGAAGTTGTTGTACTGGGCAAATTTGCCTTTCAGCACTTCAATCACTTCATTTTTTTCCTGCTTTGTCATGTTAATTATTTTTTTGGCCTACCCCTCTCCTTTGGAGAGGATGGGTGAGGTGATTAGTTTTGAACAGATTTTGTGTCTACCATAATACCCGGACTCATTGTGCTGGCCATGCTAACACCTCTCAGGTAAGTTCCTTTAGAGGAAGATGGTTTTAATTTAACTACAGCATTAATAAGTTCCTGGCTGTTTTCAGCGATCTTTTCAGGAGCAAAGCTTACCCTGCCGATAGAAGCGTGGATGATACCCACTTTATCTACCTTGAAAGCAATTTTACCGCCTTTTAGATCATTGATGGCACCTGCCACATCATTGGTAACTGTACCTGTCTTAGGATTCGGCATCAGGTTACGTGGACCTAACACTTTACCCAGTTTACCAATCTTCGGCATAACCGATGGAGTGGCAACAATTACATCAATATCTGTCCAACCGCCTTCGATCTTGGTAATGAATTCATCCAGACCAACATAATCAGCACCGGCTGCAGTAGCTTCGGCTTCTTTTTCTGGTGTACATAAAACCAATACACGTTTTGTTTTACCGGTTCCATGAGGCAGAGAAACTGTTCCACGGATGGCCTGATCGGCTTTCTTAGGATCTACTCCCAGTTTGATATGCAGATCAACAGAACTATCGAATTTTGTTGTGTTTACTTCTTTTACTAAAGTTGAAGCTTCCTTTAAGGAATATGCTTTATTAATATCAACCTTAGTATTTGCTACTTTTCTTTTTTTCGTAATCATTTTTTACAAATTTGAGGTTGATAATTAATTTTCCCAGGGGGCTGTACCTTCAACGGTTAAACCCATACTGCGTGCAGTACCGGCAACCATTTTCATAGCGCTGTTAATAGTAAAAGCGTTCAGATCTTCCATTTTGTCTTTGGCTATCTCTTCTACCTGAGCCCAGGTAACTTTTCCAACCTTAACACGGTTTGGTTCTTTACTGCCGCTGGTGATTTTTGCTGCATCCATTAACTGCACAGCTGCGGGTGGGGTTTTAATGACAAATTCAAACGATTTGTCAGCATAAACGGTGATTAATACAGGAAGCACTTTACCCTGTTTGTCCTGGGTTCTGCCATTGAAAGCTTTACAGAACTCCATGATGTTGATACCTTTAGAACCTAAGGCAGGTCCTATTGGCGGTGCCGGATTAGCTTGTCCTCCTTTACACTGGAGCTTGACATAGCCGGTGATCTCTTTTGCCATTTTTTTACTTTTTTTGGTGATAACGTCCGGGCATTTACCAGGACTCCCAATTCAATAATATTTCTTTAAGAACTATTTTGGGACGGCAAAGGTACGTGTTTATTTTAGATTTTGGAGTGCAGATTTGAGATTTTTTTTTGATAAACGCCCTTGGAGCCTGACTTTACCGATTTTTACTCAAATAATGCCGGATCAGATCCAGTAGCTTCAGTATATCTGCCTCCCCGCATGTACTGAACAACGCTATCTGTAGCCAGTTACGTTCCATCAGATAATAACTCTCAAAGGAAGTGGATATGCCATTACATTCCAGCATCCTCCCCAGGTCGAAAGCGAATCGCTTATTCAATACCAGGGTAAAGATCAGGGTATTTGCATTGGCAAATGGTATTACCCCGGCAGGGTGCAACCTTTCAAAGATCAAGTATGCATTGGTTTTAACATTGTGCCAGGCAACCTGTTGTTTTTGTATATCCAGTGCTGATAGCAGCCCGTTTACCAGGCTGGAAGATATTGTAAAAGGCACTCCGTTATATTGCAGGTAATGATACAGGTCGAGATAAACCGGCATATTTCCGGCAGGCAATACAGTTGTATTGGAAAAAACCAATGCAAGCCCTGCAACCATACCAATGGCTTTGGCCGTAGAGGCTGTTGCCATAGCCACGTTTTTTAGATTGATGGGCATGGTACCAAATGTACTCATGCAATCAAGATAAACAGCTACATCCAGACTTTGACAAAGTGTACTTAACGCTTCAAGCATGATGATTTGACCGGTACTGGTTTCGCAATGACAGAGCAATACCCATTTCGCCTGATGATGAATAATGGCCGCTCTTATTTCATCCATACTAAATCTGTCGCCCCAGTTTTTTTCCAGACAGTTGTACTGTACACCAAGCCTTGAAGCCTGCATCTTTAATCGTTCACCAAATTCACCATTCACCAATATCAGGCCTTTTTTACCTGTTTGCTTTACCTGAACCAGCATGGCATCATTAGCCAAGGTGCCGCTACCGGTTAATACATAAGCCTGTTTTACCTGCAATTGTGCACAGAGCTCCTGCTCCACCTGTTTAAATGTATGCATGAACGCTGCAGACCGGTGCGAAATAGCCGGAGCGTTTAATGCTGCCATAACCTCGTCTGTAATTTTAACCGGTCCGGTGGTAAGGTTAATCATTGTTGAAAAGCTCCTTTTAAATTGGAGATATGAAAATACATCGGTTGATACGGCACTTCCCGGGTACCTACCAATTGTCCAAATGATCTTGCGCCGATATTATTGTAAAGCTCCAGTTCTTTTAAACTGGCTGATATAACGCCCAGGTCGTATCCGGCTTTTATTAATTCCGGAATAAGAAACTGCAACATGCTGATGGCTATACCTTGTTTTCGTAATTCTTTTTTTACTGCAAACAACCTGATCTCAACCAGGCTTGTATGTGCAGGCAGAAAGGCATCCAGACCACTCATTTTTTTATCCAGGGAAAATGGCCTTGTAGGATTAAAACAAACCATTCCTACTAATTGATCTTCTAATAAGGCCACTACATAGGTATTGTTTTGATGAAAAGCATCCTGTAATAAACCATCCTCCCTTTTTTCATGCTGCGGAATCTCATCAGCAAATACGACATGGTTTAATCTGAATATTTTATCAAATTCATCTTTATCGGCAAATCTTATCGTAAGATCTTCTGTATTTATTTCCATGATCTGAATATATATTAAGTTGATTCGATGGTAAATCAATAGACGCTGTAATAATGCATTCTTTTTTTATTCTTATTTTAACCTTTTCAAATCCAGGTCCTGAAAATCAAAACTAAAATCAGTTAAAGGTGAAATAGCGGCCATGGTAAACCCGGATGCTTTGCCGTTTTCATCCAGGGTAAATTTTACATAAGCATCTGCATCCATGCTGCGGTCGTTCCATTTGGCAACAAACGTGTTCCCTTTATATGGAAGCAGTATGCCGCTGAGCTTTGGAGAACGCTTACTGTCAAACCAGGGTTGTCCGTTCTTAATGGAAATGGTTACCGCTCCAAACCACTGATCAGTATATGTTCCGATAAAATTATTGATATCGTTTTTGGGTGCAGTACTTTTTTGTTGTGCCGCAATACCCGCCCAGATAGAATCGGTTATTTTTTTAGCGTCCGCTTCATTTTTAAGCACCCGGTCGTGCATTTGCTTTACCCGGTTAGCCCCTTTCACACCCAGGTAGCTGTCTTTGATCGTATTGGTGATGGCTGTAAAAGCAGCACCTGATTGCTGGTTGGTTAATATAATGATGCCCAGTTTTAATTCAGGTATCAAAGTGATCTGTGTTACAATACCTGCCAGGCCACCCGTATGCGATGCCTGCTTATACCCTTTTACATCGCTTAAAAACCAACCCAGGCCATAAGCCGCAAAATGTGTGTTATATGCTCCGGGGCCACCAACAGGAATAATAGTTTGAGGTGCCCAGAAATCTTGGTGCACTTCTTCACTGAACATTTTTTTACCATCGCCATATTTTCCATTATCCATTTGCATAATAAGCCATTTACTCAGGTCGGTGATATTACTTACAATACCGCCGGCAGCATTGGCTGTTTCGCTCCACTCAATATCAATAGCAGTTACTTTTCCATTAACAGGTGCATGTGGCATTACAATATTATTTCTGTCAGGCACCCTGCTTATGGATGCTTTACTGACTGTCATGCCCAGCGGCTTCATAATACGTTGTTCTATGAAATCTTCCCAACTTAAGCCGCTTACCCTTGTTATAACTTCGCCCGCTACAATATAGAGGTTGTTATCATAATCATATTTTGTTCTGAAGGCCGAAACAGGTTTTAAGTAGCGGAGGTTGTGTATAATATCTTTTTTTGTAAAATTATTAGAGTCGGGAAACATCATCAGGTCACCGGAACCCAATCCCAAACCACTGCGATGTGTTAACAGATCCCTGATGGTAAATGCATCTGTAACATAGGGGTCGTACATTTTAAATTCGGGTATATGATCGGTTACTTTATCATCCCACTTCAGTTTACCTTCATCTATCAGCATGCCCAAAGCTGCGCTGGTAAATGCTTTACTGTTACTTGCCACACCAAACAATGTATTTTCATCTACCTTTTGCAGGGTACGCAAAGAACGTACACCATAACCTTTGGCATGAATGAGTTTACCATCTTTTATTACCCCAACTGCAATGCCGGGCACATCAAAGGTTTTTAGCGTAAGTTCTGTAAGAGAATCTATTTGTAATGAAGTAATAACTTGCGCTGCGGAAGTAACAGAGAAAGTGAGCGCAAATGATATAGCAGCAATAATAATAAAAAGCTTTTTCATGAATGAAAGTTTTAGTGCGTTGGTTTTATGTTCAAATGTAAACTTATTAGCGTATTCAGATTGTTGATGACAGCTGTAAACTCAAAAAAAATCCCCCCGATGTATCGGGGGGACAAAATAAAAATATAATTTATCCTTACAGAACCAAAATCCCTTTGGCCTGCATGGTAATTTCCTTTTTAGGTTGAGTAATGGCATCAATTTCAGCTTTACTCTTTCCTGCATCTTCTGCATAATGTTTAAGCATATCCACGGTAGTTTCTTTCAGTGTAGCAGTTCCATCAACAACAATGGTTTTACCGTTCATGGATAAAGGCACTAAAAATTTATGATCTTTCATCTTGATCATCATGGCTCCGTCGGCTGTTTCCATTTTAAGCCAGCAACCTTCTGCCTTACAAACTTCTTTTACTTTTCCGGTAACTTTCACATCTGCAGGTTTTGAACCGTTTAATTTTCCTGGCAGTTCACTTACCGGGATAGCACCATCGGCGGTTGTTTTTTCGCCAAATATCATTCCTGCATTTGCATCACCTTCGGGAGGCTGGGCCATTAAAAGAAAGCCTAACAATAACGCCGGAATAGTTAATAATAATTTTTTCATTTTATTTATTTTAAAATAATTAAAAAAAGCCACTTACGTGGCTTGCAATTTAAACAATTTTTTCAACCTGCATATAGCTAAGTTCAACCGGAGTAGCCCGGCCAAATATCTTAACCTGAACCTTCAGTTTCTTCTTTTCATCATTCACTTCCTCAATAACACCATTAAAGTCATTGAATGGCCCGTCGATGATCTTGATGGTTTCCCCGATGATGAAAGGCTCACTCATGGTCATTCCGCCGGCATCGCTCATTTCATCTACTTTACCCAGCATCTTGTTAACCTCGGCTTTGCGTAAAGAAATAATATTCCCTTTTGATCCTTTACCATCAGTTAAAAAGTGCATAACGTTGCTGATATTACTCATAGACTGGATCATATCATCATTCAGTTTTCCATCGGCCACTTCAATCATAATATAACCCGGGTAAAAGTTACGCTCACGCATTACTTTTTTACCGTTTAAAACCTTGTACACTTTTTCAACCGGTAAAAAAACCTGTTTTACAATATTGGTCCAGCCATTACGTACAATATCCTTATCAAGATATTCCTTGATCTTACGTTCTTTCCCGCTTACTACACGGAGCACATACCATTTGCTTTCCTTCTCAGCTTTCTCAGTCTTTTCAACTATCGGTGTTGTTGCTTCCATAATCTGTTATTTAAATAGCTGGTAAATAAATTTCATGGCGTTATTGGCTACAAAATCCATAACCCAAACCATGCCGGTGATAATGAGGGTAGCTCCCAATACAATCATAGTTGATTGTTGCAGCTGATCCCAGTTTGGCCAGGTTACTTTGTACACTAATTCTTTGTAAGAATCTTTAAGGTATGCAGTAAATTTATTCATGTTCCGTTGTTAAGTTGTTAATCCCTGCCCGAATGCGTTCAGGCGGGCGTTAATTAGTTAATCCATTAATTAGTCAACACGTTTAAACGGATTAACGTTTAAACGGATTAACCGTGTATTAGCACGGGCACTAGGATTCGAACCCAGATCAAAGGTTTTGGAGACCCGTATGCTACCGTTGCACCATGCCCGTGTAAAAACCCCCTCCGCCCCCTAAAGGGAGAACTGGGCGTATAAATATTAAAAGAACTTTTTTAAATTTTAGAGGTTAAAATTCCTCTTTCGAGATTTAGAAACCCTTAAAAAAAGCAAAGTACCTAAGCTTTTGGCCTAAGTACTCTGCAAAGATATAAAAAAACATCCACAAACTCTCCGCCGCGGCGGAGGTTGGGGGGTTATTATTTTACAATTTCAGTTACCTGGCCGGCACCAACTGTACGGCCACCTTCACGAATCGCAAATTTTAAACCTTTTTCCATGGCGATTGGCTGAATCAACACCACATTTAATGAAGTGTTATCACCAGGCATCACCATTTCTGTTCCTGCATTCAGGGTAACTTCACCAGTTACGTCTGTTGTACGGAAATAGAATTGTGGACGGTATTTATTGAAGAATGGAGTATGACGTCCGCCTTCTTCTTTGCTTAATACGTAAACTTCACCTTTGAACTCAGTGTGCGGGGTGATAGAACCTGGCTTGCAAATTACCATACCACGACGGATCTGGGTTTTCTCAATACCACGTAATAAAAGACCTGCGTTATCACCAGCTTCACCTTCGTCAAGTAATTTCTTAAACATCTCAACACCAGTACAGGTTGTTGATAATGGCTTTTCCATTAAACCAACGATCTCCATTGCTTCACCAACTTTGATACGGCCTCTTTCGATACGACCTGTAGCAACAGTACCACGACCAGTGATTGAGAATACATCCTCAACACTCATCAGGAATGGTAAATCAACTAAACGTGGAGGTAAAGGAATGTAGCTATCAACTGCATCCATTAATTCGTTGATCTTTGCGATCCATTTGTCATCACCAGCTAAAGCGCCGGTTGCAGAACCCTGGATGATCGGTGTATTATCACCATCAAAACCATAAGAAGTTAACAACTCACGGATTTCCATTTCAACCAGTTCCAGTAATTCAGGATCATCAACCAGATCTACTTTGTTCATGAAAACAACGATCTGAGGTACACCAACCTGGCGGGCCAGCAAGATGTGTTCTTTTGTTTGAGGCATAGGACCATCCGTAGCAGCAACTACCAGGATAGCACCATCCATCTGGGCAGCACCGGTGATCATGTTCTTTACATAATCGGCGTGACCCGGACAGTCAACGTGAGCATAGTGACGTAAGTCAGTAGCATACTCTACGTGAGCGGTATTAATTGTGATACCCCTTTCTTTTTCTTCAGGAGCACCATCAATATCATCATAATTTTTTTTCTCCGCCAAACCTCTTTTTGACAAAACATCGGTTATAGCGGCTGTAAGTGTTGTTTTACCATGATCTACGTGACCGATGGTTCCAACGTTTAAATGGGGTTTATCCCTTTTGAATGATTCTTTTGCCATTGTTTGTATTTTAATATTTGTTTTGAAAAAATGGTTGTCGTTTAAAGTCTGTAAACCATAGACCTGAATTTATTTTTTTGTAGGAATTCGCCTTTCGGCGAGTTCGCATTGTTGAGCCATCAGTGAGAATCGAACTCACGACCCCTTCCCTACCAAGGAAGTGCTCTACCCCTGAGCTACGACGGCTAATAGTAGTCGGGAGTTATTAGTCGGGAGGCGGTAGTCGCTAGTCCTTAAAACGCGCTGACTCTGACTGCAGACTAAAGACTCCAGACTAAAAATGAGCGGAAGACCAGGCTCGAACTGGCCACCTATAGCTTGGAAGGCTATCGCTCTACCAAATGAGCTACTTCCGCATGTTCAATTGGCAACAGGCAATTTGCAATCAGCAAACACCCATTTACCATTTAAAAGAACTCGTTTTTATCAAGAGGCACTTGCCAATTGATTTTTGCCAATTGCCTGTTGAAAAGTGGGCAGAGTAGGGTTCGAACCTACGTACACTTACGTGAACAGATTTACAGTCTGTCGCCTTTAACCACTCGGCCATCTGCCCATTTGCCTTACTGAGCCGAAGACTGGAGTCGAACCAGCGACCTGCTGATTACAAATCAGCTGCTCTACCAACTGAGCTACTTCGGCGTTTTAATGCTCTATCCCGAAATGCTTCGGGACCTTGATTTGCTGCTTTTTATACTTCAAAGCGAAAATCTACGGCCAACTGAGCTGATTCGGCGTTTTTTATAAAGAACTGATTCTCAAAAAATACAGGTATTAGTTACATACCCCTTTTTTTGGGAAGGCAAAGGTAAGAGAAAATGCTTAATACCAAAACTTTGAAATGATTTTTTTAACGGTATCCCATAAAATGTGAATAAACTAAAAAAACAAGCCCCCCGATTTATCGGGGGGCTTGTTTTTGGGGCTCATTTTATTATGCTGCCTGTTTCTCTTTTTGTCTTTTTATTTGTGTGATAATTGACTCCAAAGCCGCATCAAAACTTTCTTCAAATGATTTAGAAGATTGCTTTACAAAAAACTCGTGTCTGGGAATCAGAACTTTAATCTCGGCCACTTTATCCTTAATGGTGTGCACTATATTATCCAGCTTTAAATACACATCAACTTTCGTAATCCTGTCGTGATACTGTGTTAACTTTTCAACTTTTTTCTCGATATAAGATACTAGCTTAATGTCTGCATCAAAGTGCACTGTCTGAATGTTTACGTTCATAACGTCTGGGTTTAATCTGTGAAAAATAATGTAAAAGAACTAGGTAGATCAATATGTCATAGGCTAATTTAAGAGGGTGTAGTTTCAATTTTATTTACAGTATGAAGTTAAGGCATTAAGGGTATTTTTCAAAAAAATATGTTGTAATCATCTGGTAAAATTTATAACGGTTTAAGCTCAGAAATATTATAACATATGTGATCATTTTTGCCCGTTAAGCTTTGGGATGGGCCTTCTTGTGTATATCCTTTAATTTTTCAATGGTATTGTGGGTGTATATCTGCGTAGCAGCAAGGCTGCTGTGTCCCAGCAGTTCTTTAACAGCATTTAGATCGGCCCCGTTATTCATCAAATGAGTGGCAAAACTATGCCGCAACACATGCGGACTTTTTTTATCAATGGTAGTAACCATTGCCAGGTATTTATTAACCGTGCTGTAAACATACCTGGGGTATAATTTTTTCCCGGAAGCAGTTACCAGTAAAATAGTTCTGTCAAAATTTTCAAGCGCAGTTCTTTTATCCTCCATGTAATCATACATTTTCTGTATCAGTTGATTACTCACCGGAATGATGCGTTCTTTATTACCTTTTCCTAAAACTTTAACGGTACCATTGCTTTTAGAAATATCCGTCTCTTTTAAACCTGTAAGTTCAGCCTGGCGCATTCCGGTGTTATAAAAAAGATGTAAGATCAACTGATCGGTTTTGCCTGCCCAGGTATCCGGAAACTCAACATGCGTTAATAAAGTAGTCACATCTTTTTTATCAACAAACTGTGGCAGCCGCTTATTTACTTTTGGAGAAATGATCGCCGTCATCGGGCTTACTGTAATGGTTTGCTGCCTTAGCTGGTATTTGAAAAACGATTTAAGGGTGGATATCTTTCGGTTGATACTTTTAGATTCCATCCCTTTTTCCTTTAGTTCTGCCAGCCAGGATCTTACAAAAGTTGTTTTTATTGCTGTTGGCTGCGTTTCGTCAAACCGGGTGAGCAGGAAATCGAAAAAAGCGGTCAGGTCGTTTTGATAAGATGTAATAGTATGACGGGAATACCTTTTTTGGAAACTAAGGTAATCGAGAAATTGCTGAATGTGTGGGGCTACGCTTTGCTGCATAAAAAAACTGATACCCAAAGTTATGGTAACCGGGTATCAGTTTAATATATTGCTGATTTAAATAATCTTAATCGAACTTACCAGCCGAAACCTGCTCTTTATAAACAGCTTTCAATACTTCCTTGCGACGACGGATAGAAGGCTTGATGAAAGCCTGTCTTTCTCTCAGTTGTAACAGAATTTTGCTTTTCTCAAATTTCTTTTTGTACTTTTTGAGCGCTTTGTCGATGTTTTCGCAATCTTTTGAATCAATAATTAACATATAATATATACCTCCTTTAGGTGATTTTAAGGGCGCAAAGATAGCAGAATTATTTAAATAATGAAAAACTTTGCAACAAATTCCGAAATTTGCCAAATGTTTACAGGAATAATAGAGAATACCGGTGTAATTAAAGAAATTATAATTACAGGAACGAACAAGAGTTTTTGGGTATGCTCTCCCCTGTCCGGAGAATTAAAAGTTGACCAAAGCCTTAGCCACAACGGCGTTTGCCTAACCATTGAAGAAATTAAAGATGGCATGCACCGGGTTACAGCCATAGATGAAACCCTGGTAAAGACTAATTTGGGAAGTTGGCAAAAGGATGCTGTCATTAATTTAGAACGCTGTATGCAGCTGAATGGGCGCCTGGATGGCCATATGGTGCAGGGACATGTTGATTGTACCGCTACCTGCATTGAAGTAACAACTAAAGATGGAAGTTGTGAATTCGTTTTTACTTTTCCTGCTGAATTTGCTGCATGTATTATTGAAAAGGGGTCAGTAACGGTAAACGGCATAAGCCTAACCTGTTTTAATGTAACAACTGATCGTTTCACAGTAGCCATCATACCTTATACGTTTCAACATACCAATATGAGTGCTCTTTCAAAAAATGATATGGTGAATATTGAATGGGATGTAATAGGAAAATATGTGAGCCGTATACTGTCATTGAAATAATTAAATTCTTCGCAACCTGTTCTTTAATTTCAAAAAAGGCTTTTCTACAAACTGATAAGATATAGCGGCAATTATATAATTGGCAATAAGAAATACCACTGTTCGTACAACAGCAGGTGTATCAATTTCAAATCTTTGCAAAAATACCAATCCGAAAGTGAGCACAATGCCATGAAAACAATATAAGCCGTAAGATATTTTTCCTGTATAGATCAGGAAGCGTTGTTTGTTAAGTTTTAAAACAGTTTTATCATTCACCATCTGGTCAATGATAAAAAGACCTGTATACATGATGAAGATATACCGCATCAATATATCGGACCAAATGCTTAAAAAATCAGCTGAAAAGTAATTGATGCAAAACATCATTAAAAAAAGAAGCGGTAACAACAACAGAAATAAGATATTCTTTACTGTTGTCATTTTTTTAAATGCTGCAACTACATAACTTTCTTTATGCAGTAAAAGTGCAGCCAGGATGCCAACGGCAAAATCAAACAGGTATATAAGGGTGTTGTAATATCCATCGCCATTGGTTTGTGCTGCATATAGGGTGTAGGCAATACTTACAGCGGCCAAAACTATTACACAAAGCATCATTCTTTTTTGAAATAATAACAGGCATACTCCCCACAATAAATAAAATTGCTCTTCTACAGAAAGTGTCCATAAAAATCTGAGGAAATATACATGCCCCTCCAGGTAAAAATTTGATATAAAAAACAGGTAATAATAAGCGGGCGGAAGTGTAACCGGCACCTGGAAATAATCCGCAGCATAGGGCACCACTATAAAAGAAAATATCATTAACAAAATGTAGAGCGGCCAGATACGCAATGCCCGCCTGATAAAATAATTCCCAAAAGAGAAATTACCTTTTACCTTATATTCATTTATGCCCAGCCAGGTAAGTAAAAAAGAAGATAGGATAAAAAATACATCAATTGACAAAGCCAGGTTGTTGTACAGATACTGCAACAACTCTAAAAAAAATCCGGTGCCAAAATCGGGGTGATAGGCATGAACAAAATAAACTGCCAGAAAAGATAAACCCCTGATAGCGTCAAGCTGCGGAAAATAGTATTTTGAGCTGCTACTCATTACACCGAGTCAATTTTATTTCCTGCCAGGTTTTTTTGAATGGCTTCGTCCATTATTCTTTCGGCATAAGGGCGGGAAATATCATTCAGTTCTTCTGTTTTGGTCTGTACCAGGTTCTTCTCATTGAGATCCAGTGCCAGCTGCAGTGCCTGCATGGCAAGCGAAGTAGCAGTTACTTCAGCCGGTGTAAGTTTTTCAAAATTCTTATGCAGAAATTTTTCGGTGGTTTGCAGCAATTGTTCAGCCTCGGTTTTAGCTTCAGTTAATGCACGCAGATCCATGTCTTCTTTGGCATGCTCCATAGAATCAAGCAGCATTTTTTCAACGTCTTCATCTGTTAATCCATACTGTGGTTTTACTTCAATAGATTGTTCAACACCACTTCGCAATTCTTTTGCATGTACAATCAATATACCATCAGCATTTATTAAAAAACTAATTTCAACCTTGGGCAATCCCGCGGGCATGCCGGGTATGCCCGTTAAATTAAATTCAGCAAGCCTGCGGTTATCTTTAACCATATCTCTTTCGCCCTGGTAAACGGCAATCTTCATTCCGCTTTGTCCGTCTTTATAAGTTGTGTATTGCCGGCTGGCTTTTGCTGGTATTTTGGCATTGCGTGGGAGCAATACATCCATCAACCCTCCCATGGTTTCCAAACCAAGCGATAAGGGTGTAATATCCAGCAGCAACATATCGGTTGTATTGCCTGCCAGGATATCGGCCTGTATAGCCGCACCCAACGCAACCACTTCATCCGGGTCTACGGAGTCATTCAATTTTTTTTCAAAAAAAGCACTTACCATTTCTTTTACCAACGGCACCCTGGTGCTTCCGCCCACCATTACAATTTCGTCAACTTCATGCTGTTTTAAGCCGGCATCTTTTAACGCATGCTTACAGGACGCGATCGTTCTTTCAACGATGGGCCTTATTAAGTTTTCAAAGCTTTCCCTGCTTAATGAAATTTCGCTTCCTTCATAAACAGTTTTAAACAGGTCATTTGATGACAAGTGTTTTTTTGCTTCCTCTGCTTTAAGCCTGAGCACCTGCCTGTGTATCGAAACTTCACCTGCGAATGTATTTTCCTTCATCCAGTAATCAACAACAGCTGCATCAAAATCATCACCGCCTAAATAAGTATCTCCATGGGTAGACAGTACTTCAAATATTCCACCATCTATGTTCAGAATTGAAATATCAAAAGTACCACCACCTAGATCATACACAGCAATTGTTTTGGCCTGTCCTCCCCCTTCGGGGGAGTTAGAGGGGGCCCCAAAACCATATGCAAGGCTGGCTGCGGTTGGTTCATTAATTATACGTAGTACATCAAGCCCTGCCAATTTACCTGCATCCCTTGTAGCCTGGCGTTGAGCATCATTAAAATAGGCAGGCACTGTAATGACTGCTTTAGACACGGGTGTTTTTAAAATATGCTCGGCTTGTTTTTTTAACTCTTTTAATATTAATGAAGAAAGTTCAACAGGTGAATAAAAAATATTTCCAACCTGTACCTTTACCAGCTTATTTTCATCATCAATGATTTTATACGCTAAGGAAGTTGAATTATTTTTTACATCATTATAGGTCTTACCCATCAGCCGCTTGGCAGAAAAAACAGTGTTTGCAGGATCAGAAACCAGGTATGGCTTTGCTTCATTGCCAACCGTGATACCGGCATTTTTTCCAAAATGAATTACGGAAGGAACCAGTGAGCTGCTGTTATGCTCCTTTAATGCCACCGGCTTTTTGCTTTCAGGATGAATGATCGCTACCAGGCTGTTTGTAGTTCCCAGGTCTATACCTACAATTATTTCTTCCTGCTGCAAACTGCCTGTTGCTATGTTGATAGCGATTTTAGCCATGTAATGATTGTTTTATTTACAAAGGTAACACCGATGTACCATAAATTGATTTCACCAGTTGGCCCCTGTATAAAAAAGGCTGTCCCGAATGTACGGGACAGCCTGGTATAGATTACTAATTACTTACTATCGTATAAGCACCATCTTACCATATCCCTTATTAAAGTACTTATCGGTATTATCACCTTCCGCTTTATATTTATCCAGTGCTTTACCATTCAGGTTGGTGAGCACCCTGTACAAATAAACACCATTGGCCAGTTTGGCGCCGTACATATCGGTACCATCCCATTTAAACTCGGTAATATTTCTGCCAACATGTATGGGGCCCAGTTCATCTTTGGTAATTTCCCTTACAATTTTACCGGTAATGGTCAATATCTGTATACGCATGTTCTGCGGCACTTCGCTGCCTGTAATGGTAAATACAAAAGCTGTTGATGTGGTAAACGGATTGGGATAATTAAGCAGGTTAGAGATCATGGCTTTCGTGATCACCGTAAAGGTTACGTGATAATCAATAGCACCAGCCGTATTACCCACCACATCCCTGCCCGATACGATCAGCTCATATTCTCCCTCCTGCGGGAAATAAGGCAGGAAGTCGATGGTAGCTGTGTTGTTACCGCTTGATAAATTAGCCGGTGTAAAACGCATACTATCCCCAAAACTATAATTGCGTAATGAGCCATCAGGAAAACGAACCTGCACTTTTATAAAAGCGGTATCGCTTAAAGCAAGGAAGCGGCTTTCATCTTTAAGGTTTACCAGAATATGTGGCTTGGCTGCTACAATATCTTTATTAAGGATATGTACACCATCAAATGTTACATCCAGCAATGGATTATAGTTATCTGCTTTAACAAAGAGGTTTTTGTAAAGAATATTATTAAAATGATATTGCTCGGGCTGTGCATTTGCAGGATTAACATCCACAAATATTGTATTCATGCCTGGATAATTCCTGGTATCTATTTTATAATTGATCACCATCGTATCTCCCGAAATCAACACTTTGCCTTTTGGTAAAATAATATTGTGCGGTACATTGCTTCTGTCGGTGATGATGAAATTAAACTTCATACTATCTGCAAAAGCAGTTTGACTTATATTTTTAAATGCCAGTTTGAAGTCTACAATTTCTCCCTGCTCTGCAGTATCCTTCATTACAAAAAGCAAATTTGGTGCAACCGCTCCTTCGGGTATGTACGAACCGTTCACTCTCCAGTACCTTAACTGGTTAGGCGTTGCTTTTACCGAATCGGTACTGAGCATCTTTAATTTGAGGTAAGGATATAACTGGGCATTGATCCAGCTTAATGAGGTATCTACAGCCGGGCGCACAGTTGCCAGCAATGTGGAGTTACCATTTGCATCCAAACCTAAAACCTGCACAGCTACTGAATCGTTTGTTGGTGTTTCAAGTGCGGTTCCTCTCCAATGCAGTGAGCTCCACTGCAATGCCGGACCAAACCTATCAGAAGTAATATCACCACGCAGGTGGTTGCCGATCGTATAAAAACTCTCATTCACTATATCAGAGGCATTGGTTGCCACTTTTTGTAAAACTGCCCCTGGTGTACCTTTTTTATAAACAAATACATAGGGTATAAATCTGTATAATGAATCAATTTTACTAAACCCGTTAGCTTTTAATTTATGGTATAGGGAATTAACCGGATCGTCTGCCTGCCAGTTGGTATGAAAGCTGGTGAATGGATTTGCCGGGCTGTTTGTCATAACAACATAATGGCCAACCGGAACAATATTATCCAGGAAATTGATCACATTCTGCCGCTGAGCCAAAGTGGTAATCTTAAAATGGAAAAACCCGGTTTTAACTGTACCATTAATGGGTATCGGCCTCACGCTGCCATATAAACCACTGGTTCCGTTATCCGTATTGATCCAGGCCTTATTGGTTACTGTATCAATAATATAAAAACGCAAAACCTCAGAATTAGGAGCCAACCCCGGACCATAGAATCCTGCCTGTTCTATCAATCCGTCGTTTCGTAATGAGTAATCATTGGTTTGTGTGGCAGAAGGATAAATTGCTGTACGAACATCAAATTCACGGTTACGTTTATCAAACCTCAGAACCCTGTCCGCATCCAGCGATATCTTATTGTAGGTGTTCTTTTTAAATTGATAATAATGCGACTGATTAAATCCGGGCGTGCTGTTAGGTAAATAAACAAATGAAAAATTATTCCAGATATAGTTATTGCCCGAGGTTGGCACTGTTGAAGTTCTCCAGTAATACACAGTACTGTCTGTATATGTAATATTGGAGGGTTTAAATTCTATTACACCGCCAACGCCACTGGCATTGTATGTCTTTTTAAATGACGAATTGAATAATTCGGTTGTATCAACTTCCATTACATATTGCCTGGTGCTGCTTAACGGGTTAGCCGTACTGGCATAGTAAGTTATGTTCTGTTGATTAATGATTGAATAATTGTATGGCGAAATAGGACGAATTTCATCTTCAAAAATGTAAAAATCTTTGTTTAAAATATTATTTGTTTCAGCGCTTTCGTCTATTTCATTACCATCATCCAGTGTAATGATTAATTTATTAAGCCCTTTGTCGGTTAATGGATTAATTGGTACAGTAAGATACAGGGAGTCTTTGTACATCGTTGCCCGTACATACTGTTTGTAAAGGATCTTTATGGTATCATTGGGCAGCCTTTGCTTTACAGTCACCCACATCGAGTCTCTTATTGCGCGGCCAATATTCATCATCTTAATATCTATATTAAAACTGTTATCAGCCACCGAAATAATATTGGGAATAAATTTCACCAACTGGTCTTCAATCACGTAATCGGGCTTTGCAAAAGTATTTAACTTTAAGGCGGGGTCACCATGCAAATTAATTTCCTCCAGGTGTATCCTCGTATAATAATCCAGGCTGCCGGGATTTCCACCCAACTCCTGCATGGTGGCTTTTAACTGGTTACCGATAGTATTGCCATACATGGTTCTGGAAATCTTGTTATAAAAATTATCATTGTAGAAATTCAGAAATGGTGCAATGCCAAAATGCGTACTGCCTAAAAAACCAATACTGCCTTTGCGATCGAGAAAAACATATTTTTCAGATAATGACATACCCGAGTAATTTACCGGGCGGTTAATATTGAAGGTAAAGAAATTACCTACGGTACAACCACTGATATGCATGAATGGATATTTACCGCTATTCTGATAATTTTCGGGATAATTTAAATTGATGGCCAATTCATTGGCCGATGAGTGACCGAAGTATTTTACGTAGCTAAGCCCTTCCTGAAACAATTCACTGATACGCTGGCTTTGCTGCTGCTCAATAGTTGACACAGAAGTTTTTGCATAAGTTTCAACATGTGCGCCAAATAAGGTATCCTCTGCTATTGCTTTATAACCATTCATGTAAACTCCAAACTGGGCATTTTCCAGACTATCAGATCCGCCAATGGTATGCAGCATATTTTTCATCCATGCTTTTTCTGCAATGGTTTGCCCCGGTGTTTGTTGAACCTGTTCATATTGTTTCATCTTATCAAGATAAATACCTACTTCGTTTCCGTTAATTGCCCCGATACGGCCAATAGGAACTACAGGATAACTTAAACCTGGAGCACTTGCCAACAACACATCAGATGCAGGCCAGCCAAAAGTTTGTACCATATCTAACTGCTCGGCAATTGGATTGGACTGGTTAACTGTATAATCAAGATAACTTAATCCCCTGCCAATGATAAATACATATTTTGGAGCCGGATTAAATTGCTGATTGGCATACATAATAAAATCACGTATGGCCGATGGATGTTTTTTAATACCCAATCCAAACTGGTCATTTAATTCATCAATGTTGTAAACTTTGGCATTAAAACCGCCACCGGCAACAGAACTGCGGTATTGACGGTATAACTCTACATTATTTACTCCGGAACCGTTGTTATAAAGTACCGGGTTACTGATAATCATATAATTACCCTGGTTAGCCGCATTGGCAAAGTTTACAAAAGTTTTTGAAGATAATGATGCTACAGCCTGTGTGTTGGAAGCATCTCCGCTAATGAGATTAAATCTTCTTAAAGTATCAGTAGAAGGCCCCAGTACAAATCTTACCTGGCCTGCAACACCGATATCGCCAATTATTCTTTTCCCGCCATTGTAATCGTATAAAATTGGTGCAACACCATTGGTATTAAAATTTGTGATCACCAGGTAATTACCCAACGTGTTATCCTTTAATTCAAAATAAAAATTCTTTTCATTATTGAAATTAAAAGTTGCAGGATAAGTAACCGAAAAACAACTCACCACAATACGGTCTGTTGCAAGGGTTGAGTTGCCATTAATACTTACGCCAATAAAAGATGGGCTGTTTAAAATAGAAAGCGGCAAATTTCTGATGGTGTCTTTACGGGTATTAAAATAAGGCATGGGCATCAATCCTCCAACCTGGGTACCCTGAATTCTGCACACCAGTTCCCGGGGGTTTAGTGCATTACCTACAGCAGAAACTGTAAATGTTACATTATTTTGCGGACCGGCAGTGTACTTGTTAATATTATCCAGCACTTTTGTCAATCCGCAACAGGGCGAAATATTATCGCTTGTCCAGCTTTCACCTACATCGTACGAAGATGAGTAAACATACTCGCCGATTACTGCTGCATAACCCTTGTTAATCTGATTTTTATAATGTTGTTCAATACGGCGCATAAAATAAGGTTCTGCAGGCAGTACATTACCGGCAACCGGATTAGCCGTAGCCAGGTACCGGAGGTTGCTGCCGGTGGCATTAACCGTAAGAAAATAAGTTGCAGTATCTGTTTCCAGGCTATATTTATCGCACATCTGGTTATCGGGACTGCGGTAGAGTGCTTTATCGGGTTTGCCGTCGTTCATCTGGCCCCAAAACTCTATAAAATCACCACTACCTAAAACACCGGTTGGTACAGATGTAAAAATCCGTACTTCTTTTCCATTGCGCCAAAGCTGAAAATTTTGTGCAGGAATGGAACCCAATCCGGCAGCCGCCAAAACAGGCTGATAAATACGTGTTAAGGTATCTTTTGCCAGTTTAAACTTATAATAAGTTTTGCTGTAATCAATCCAGCTGTTGTTTAACTGTGCATTACTGTTAAACGCGAGCAGTAAGATAATGGATGCTAATAGAAGTTTTTTCATACCGGTTTTTGTAAAAATTTTTATTCAATTTCTTTTTTACCCACAATATTGAAACGCAATGAAAATATATGCGTATACAATGGATTTGATTGATTGGCAAGATTTGTAAATGCGTAATCGATCATAATGTTTCTGATCTTAAATCCTGCACCTGCACTTGGCTGGTAGATCCACACTTTCTTTTTATTGGTTGTATCACCATCCTGGGTACCTCTTTGAAAATTGGTGATACCCGCCCTTATAAAAAACACATCACTGATAGATGCCTCCAAACCAATATGTGGATCAATGCTGATGGTATTGCCACTGTAAACGGTATTTCTTTTACCGTCAAAAGTCACATCCACATTAGCTTCGGCAGATAGGGTCAATGATTTACCCAATTTAAAATCGTACCCGCCACCAATGATCAAACGGGGCGCAGTGAGTTCGGTAGATTTAACCGGAATGTCATTTTTTGTGAGGTATAAAATTTCCTTTTCTTTTTCAGTAAAAGTGAATGACCAGGCATTGAAGGTGGTGGTAACATCCCTGGCTACAATTCCCAGATGCCATTTGTCCCCATGTGCCTGCAGGCCGGCATCCAATCCAAAACCCCAGGCAGATGCAAACTTGCCCACTTTACGATAAATCACTTTAGCATTTAAACCAAAGCTGATCCTGGTTTTTTCTGTTTCTTTAATTTTTTGTGCAAAGGACAAAAGAAAAGCATAATCCGCTGTAGAAAAACTCTGAATATTCTCATAATTAACCCTGCCATCTGGCTCCACCAAAAATAATGTGTTGGGAATATCATCTACAGCAAATCTTAAGATAGAGATACCCAGTGCTCTTTTATTATCTTGTATGGGTTTTGCGGCCGATATGTAATCGTATTTGGCAATGCCGCCAAAATAATCGGCGTGCATGAGGCCAATATTAGCGTTCTCTTTAATACCGGTTAATCCGGCCGGGTTCCAATAGCCTGCTGTAGCATCTTTTGCCGATGCAACCTGCGCACCGCCCATAGCCAGGCCTCTTGCACCTGCACCGATATTTAAAAATTCATTTGAATATTTGCGTAGTTGTGCAAACAACGATAGGGGCAAGATCAACAGCATCACCATGCACATTTTTTGGTAGAATCTCATAATAACTTTAGGTTGGTTATTGAATTTTATAGGTAGACAGAGCAATAACGTAAAATTACTTGGTAAATTGTGTTTATATATTATTATAAAATTAAGCTTATTAAGTACAAAATCAGTTACGCATATCGTATATTTTTTATACATTATCTGATTTTTTTATTTATAGGTTAAAAGACACCGTTTATCCTGAAAAAGATGCCTGTGCATATACGTTGAAAGCAGATAAACAGGTTTTATTTCATTTTTGCATTTAGCAGGCTTTACAGGGGAGAATTTTATTTTTATCAATATTTATAAGCACTTTTGCCAAAATTATACTTTCCAAAAAGCCATTATTAAACAGAGACAATGAAGCCATTAATACCAGAATTACAATGGAGAGGGATGATCCAGGACATTATGCCCGGAACAAAAGAGCAATTAGACAAAGAAATGACCACCGCCTATATTGGCTTTGACCCTACTGCCGACAGCCTGCATATTGGCAGCCTGGTACCCATTATTTTGCTGGTGCATTTGCAAAAAGCAGGGCATAAACCCATTGCCCTGGTTGGCGGTGCCACCGGCATGGTAGGCGACCCGAGCGGTAAAAGCGAAGAAAGAAATTTATTGAGTGAAGCTGTTTTAAATAAAAATGTAGCAGGTGTAAAGGCTCAGCTTGAAAAATTTTTAGACTTTGATACAACGAAACCCAATGCTGCTGAAATGGCCAATAACCTTGACTGGTTTAAAGGAATTTCGTTTTTAGATTTTATCAGGGATACGGGTAAACACATCACGGTGAACTACATGATGGCAAAAGACAGTGTAAAGAAAAGACTGGAAGGAGAGGCCGGCATGAGTTTTACTGAATTTACATACCAACTGGTACAGGGATACGATTTTTACTGGCTGTACCAAAACAAAAACTGCAAACTGCAGATGGGAGGCAGCGATCAGTGGGGCAATATTGTAACAGGTACCGAGCTCATTAGAAGAAAATGTGGCGGCGAAGCTTTTGCCTTTACCTGTCCGCTGATAAAAAAAGCCGATGGCGGTAAATTTGGAAAAACAGAACAGGGCAACATCTGGCTGGATGGGGAGAAAACAACGCCATACCATTTTTACCAGTTTTGGTTAAATGCCAACGACAGCGATGCTGAAACCTGGATAAAGATCTTTACTTTTTTAGATGAAACAACCATTAATGATTTAATAGCTGAGCAAAAAAAGATGCATCAAAAAGAGTGTTGCAAAAAACGCTTGCCAAAGAAGTAACCATTTTTGTACATGGTGAAGCTGAATACAACAAAGCCATTGAAACAACTGAAAAATTGTTTGCCAACCAAAGCGCACCTGCCGAAAGCCTTACTGCAGAAGACCTGGAAGGCATGGATGGCATTGTAAAAATTGATTTCGCAAAAGAAAGAATTGAAGCCGGGATTGATGTGGTTTCTTTTTTAGCCGAAACAAATATTTTTCCCAGTAAAGGCGAAGCAAGGAAAATGGTGCAGGGTGGTGGTGTAAGTATAAACCGTAAAAAGGTAGAAGATTTTACTTTGAAAGTTGACAGTTCTTTATTGCTACATAACAAATACATACTTATACAAAAAGGAAGAAGGAATTATTTTTTAGTATTACTTACCTAAACATAAAGGTGACACCTCTTCGAGAGGTGTCACCTTTACCAACTTGATAACTTTATTAATTTTTTTGTTTTACTGTTTCTTTGCTTCAACCGGTTTACCCGAAAGATATTTATCAAAGAATTTATCCATGGCATTGTAAAATTCCAGCCTGTTCTTTTCGTTGGCAAAGCCATGCCCCTCGTCGTTTTTAACCATATAGTCAACGGCTACTCCCCTTTTCTTTAAAGCTTCCACCATCTGGTCGCTTTCGGCCTTATTTACACGGGGATCATTTGCACCCTGTGCCACAAACAACGGTGTTTTTATATTGCCCGCATGCAATACCGGCGAGGCAGCTGCCAGCAATGCACTGTCTTTTACCGGATCGCCAACCATTTCATAAAACATGGCTTTGTAAGGTTCCCAAAATGGCGGTATGGTTTTCATAAAAGTGAACATGTTTGCTACGCCTACATAATCCACCGCACAGGCATACAGATCGGGCGTAAAGGCAACACCTGCCAGTGTTGCATAGCCGCCGTAACTGCCGCCATAAATGGCTACACGTTTTGGATCGGCAATTCCTTCTTTTATCAGCCATTGTACACCATCAGTAATATCGTCCTGCATGGTTTTGCCCCATTGTTTCTGGCTCTTTAGCCAAAATTCTTTTCCATAACCCGTTGAACCACGGAAATTCATTTGCAACACTGCATAACCACGGTTGGCAAACATTTGAGCTTCGCTATTAAAACCCCAGTCATCCCTGGCCCAGGGGCCGCCATGGGGATTAATTACTACCGGCAGATTTTTAGCTTCGTAACCTTTGGGTAAAGTAAGATAACCATGAATGGTTAAGCCATCTCTTGATTTGTATTCAACAGGTTTCATCGTTGCCATATGCTCTTCCTTCAGCCAGGGGAAAGCATCTGCAAGAAATTTAGTATCGCCTGTTTTTTTATCGTAGTAATAATATTTGGCAGCCACTTTATCATTGCCGGTCCAAACCACAAATTTATCTTCGGCATTATTATTCCCGTAAATACCTATTTCGTACCCCTTAAATTTATCCTGCATTTTTTTATACTCCGCTTCAGTTTCCTTATCTAAAAAATGATTTTCTCTTTTCCAGGATGTGAAGGAAACATGGGTAAGCACTTTACGTTTTTCCGAATAGCTTAATCCATCTACATCATAGTCCGGATTGGCGTATATTTCTTTTATTTCTTTTTTTGCAGCCAGGTCATATTCTACAATGGTAGTTTTATCACGGCCAATGTTACTGGATACATAAACATTCTTATTATCAAATGTAAAGAACTGGATGGCGAACTGATCTTTATAAGTAGTGGTAAGAAATGAATCGAAAGGAGCAGCTTCAGTTGCACGATGGAAATAAGTTGTATTTACACCATCAGTTTTTCCGGCTATTCTGATGGTACCGGTATGATCTGTAACCCAGCTGTCGTAATTTTTATCATTCTCAAACAGCACTTTTAACTCACCGGTTTCAATATTAATACTGTATGGATCAAAAAAACGGGCATCACGCTTGTTTAATAAGATCATTACTTCTTTTTCCTTACCGGCTATATCACGCCAGTCGTCTTGTATTTCGGTACGCACTTTGGGAAAAGGTGTTAATGCTTTCAGGTCTTTGCCATCGCTGCCAACCGAAAACATTTGAAAATTTTCATCGCCGCCAACATCCTGCAGGTAAATGATGCGGCTGCCTTTCCACTGGTAGCGGTAAATATTACGCACCGTGTCATTGGTTACCGGAATGGCCGTGCTGTCTGAAATTTTTCTTACAAACACATTGGTATGCCCGTTGTGCGGACTCAGGTAAGAAATGTATTCCCCGTCGGGTGAAATACGCCAGCTGAATTTCTCGGGATTTTTAAAAAATTCTTCTACTGCAATTTTAGGGGCTTTCTCTTCCGGCTTTGTACCACATGCCGCAAAAAGCAGGGGTAATAATGCCAGTAGTACATACAATTGTGTCTGCCTTAATTTAATCATAATCAGTTAGTTTTAAAAAATTAAAAAATGTAAATAAAGGATTGGATGTAAAGTTTGCAGCAGTCAGCGGGAACGAAACATCAAGATAATATCTTTTTGTACAAAACAAAAATCCACGGTTACGGGGATGTATAATGTTTTGTTAAACGATAGTTGATCACTAAAATACCTGTATCACTTTCCATATTTCAGCTGCCACCAATTGATTGCCTTTAACATTCAGATGAACACCATCATAAGTGAGTATGTCTTTGGGTTTATTATCAGGATTATTTTTAAGATTATGATCAAGGAAAGCCTTTCTCAGGTCAACCACAGAAAGGCTGTTCTTTTGTGCCAGGTTCCGGATGATCTTACTGTATTCATTCAAATCACCATCCAGCGGGTTGCTCAGGTCCGTCTTCTCTCCTATTGTTGCCGGCGTGCAAAGAATAACCCTGATATTTTTTGCATTCAGTTTATTGATGATGGCCTGGTAAAATTTTTCAAACTTATCAGGATCAGTACCGGTACCTAATATACGCTTGTGCCAGACATCATTTACGCCGATATAAATAACCACCATGTCCGGATCTTTAGCCAGCACATCTTCTTCCATACGTAAATAAAGATCATATACTTTATTACTACTTACTCCGGAACCGATCAATTCGTACTGATCGGTTTTACCCTGCAAAGTAATCAGGGAATCCAGCTTAACAATATATCCACCGGGCTTTACTGCAGCTTCCGTAATAGAGTCGCCAAAAATAATAACCCGCTTCTTTTTAGTAACAGGCATACATGCAGTCCCGATAATTATCGGAACACAAAAAAATAAAACGATCACTGAAATTCTCATCTGCTAAATTTTAGTTCAATAAATGCGGGCGTTCTTTATAAACCTTCCATACAAATTCGCCAAACAAGGTATTGGCCCAGGCAAACCATTTGCGGGTGAATTTGGTGGCGTCATCCTTATGAAAAGACTCGTGCATGAAGCCGGTACCTGCATGAGTTTGCTGCAGCATGTTCAAACAACTTTTTATTTCTTTATCATCCGTGCTTGTCAATCCACGCATGATAATACTCATGGGCCAGATATAATCCATACCTACATGCGGACCGCCAATACCTTCTGCTGCTTTGCCTTTGAAGAAGAAGGGATTGTTTTCAGATTGAAGTAATTTTCTCGTATTCTTATATTCTATGGTTTGCCCAAACATCTCTCCAATAAGGTATGGGAGCGACAGAACAGAAGGCACATTTGCATCATCCATCAAAAGATGACTACCAAAACCATTTATTTCATATGCCACAACTTTTCCAAAAACAGGATGATTAATATAACCGTGTTTTGGAATCAGTTTGGAAATATCTACGTGAAAATCATCAATATTTTTTAACAAAGGGTGCAAAGGATCAATAGTCTGTAAAATAGAAGCCATACGGCCAATTGAATGCACTGCAAAAAAATTTGCAGGAATATTAAAAGGAAATACCGTCGCATCATCACTCGGCCTGAACATTGAATGTATCAAACCGATCTTTTTTGTGGGATAACCATAACCACCCAACGGTACCCCATCAGTTGCCCAACTGGTTGTTCTTTCAAATTTATAAGGTCCGTTATTTTCTAATCGTTGCTGTTCTTTAAAGGTTTTTACAACAAGTCTCATCGCTTCTTTCCAGTCTTTATCAAATGGAGAAGTATCACCTGTTTCTTTCCAGTAACCATGAGCCAGCCTTATCGGATAACACAAACTATCAATCTCCCATTTCCTTTCATGCACTCCAGGCAGCATTAATGTCTTGTCATCTTTCCATTCACTGATCTTTGTTTCATCTTTATAAAAAGCATTGGCGTACGGGTCTTTTAAAATGCATTTTACCTGCCGGTTGATAACACCTTTGATCAGCTCCTGCAGATTTTTATCTTCCTTCATCAATGGCAGGTAAGGCCAAACCTGGGCTGATGAATCCCTTAGCCACATGGCATCTATATCGCCTGTAATAACAAACGTATCGGGCTTGCCATTGATGATCTCAAAGTCAACTGTGGTATCTAATGTATTGGGGAAACAGTTTTCAAACAACCAGGCAATTTCTTTATTACCTATTTTATTTTTTATTTCGCTTATCAGTTTTTCAATAGCCGGGCTTTTAAATTTTCGCTGGCTTTCAGGCACTCTTACCACCGGAAAATCAGTATGCCGGTTTGCGAATGAATATTTACTCATTAAAATACCTGCAGTAGCAAGCGAGGTTTGCTGGATGAATTTTTTCCGGTTCATACCGTTAAGGTAAAAAGAAAATCGCTGTGCTGAACAACAGGGAGATATAAAAGGAGTAAAGTTTTTGCCTTCGGCAAAAATAAAACGGCCACTGAAACACAGAAGCCCAGAAAATTCATTTTAAGTTCCGTGCTTCTGTGCCTCAGTGGCAAATAAAATTCTGCCGCAGGCAGAATTCTGCTCATTCGTATAATTCGTGGAAAAATGTTGCGAAGCAACTAGAATTATTCTACGTCAACCTGCTTGTTTATGAGGGCCCCTTCAGTAGCCTGCATTAAAAATCTACGTTCCTTTAAAAGGTAACCATTGCCATGCTCGCAAAAATGAACTTTCAAATTTTCGATACTGATGGGATTGCCATCCGGAATATCGGCAATGTTTGAATGCAGGATATCATGCCCGTCAACGATCATTACCAGTCCGCTGCCGATGCCTTCCATTTTATTACCATTGGTTATGATCATGCCCGTATCTTCTCCCAACCCAATACCAATGCAGGATGGGTTTGCAGCCACTGCCTGCGCCAGCCTGGCAAACCGGCCGCGTTTTTCAAAATGCGAATCAAAGATCACATCATCCATAAAACCAAGGCCGGTTGTAATTTTTACTTCGCCTTTTAAATGTGCACGGGTAGCATTGCCTTCATATATCATCGTATTGCTCATGGCCATAGCACCAGCCGAAGTACCGGCTACAACAAAGTCCGTTTCTTCCTGGTAACGTTCTAATATCTTTTCTAAAAAAGCAGTGCCGCCAAAGGTACTGCTCAGGCGCAACTGGTTACCACCACTGAACATGACTATATTACAGGTGCTGATGCGTTCAAGATATTCAGGATTGGCGGTATCGGCACGGTTGCGGATGTGCAGTACACCAATATTGGTGCAGCCAATTTTTCCAAAAGCATTCAGGTAATTGTCGCCTACTTCGTAAGGGATCATGCTGGCAGTGGTGATCACTTCAATACGGCTCAGCGGTCCGCCGGCTTCTTCTACAATACGGGACAGGATGCCCAGTTCAAAAAAATTGAGGTTGTTGCGTTGGAACTTTCCGGTCTCTAAATCAGTACCCTTGTCTTCTGCTCCTCCAATCGCAATTAGTTTTCCTTTAGCAAATTGCATGCATCATTTTTATGATTAACGCAAAAATAAGGGAAATCGTGTTTGAATAGGCCTTAGTTGTTGTTAACGAATGTTGATAAAGTAAGAATTCCGCCTGTGGTGAATTCTTTTTGAACACGCCAAAGGCATGTTCCTACATTTTTACAAATGCGGTTATCCCTTCTACCAGCCTGTCTAAATTTTTGGTACTGGTGTACACATTGGGGGTAATTCGTACACCTTTTATATTCTCCCAAATAATACCCACGGTATGAATTTTATAATTATCCCATAAATAACTTTCCAGTTCCGATGGTGTTTTACCATCAACACTTACCAAACCAATGGCACAGCCAAATTCTTTTTTAAATGAAGTGTGCAATTTTACGCCGGGCAGATCTTTCACTTTATTCATCCAGTAATTTTTCAGGTACAGCAATCTTTCTTCTTTTCTTTTGCTGCCGATCATGTCATGAAAATCGATGGCTTTATCAATGGCTTCTTCAATATAAAATGGCCGGGTGCCTAAATGTTCAAACTTGCGGATATTATCATCTTCCTTATCGCCGGCGCCAAATAAGGGCCAAACAGATTTTATTCTTTCTTTTCGCACATACAGCAAACCTGTGCCAATGGGCGCTCCCAGCCATTTGTGCAGGCTGGTGCCAAAATAATCGCAGTTAAGATCCGGAATTGAAAATTCAAATTGCGCAAATGTATGTGCACCATCAACCAACACATCAATGTTTTTTTTCTTTGCTGCATCTGCAATTTTACGCACGGGCAATTTCTGGCCAATCCAGTTTATCATATGTGTTATCTGCACCACTTTTGTTTTGGTAGTAAATGCATCGGTGTATTGCTTAACCAAATAATTTTCATCTTCGCTGGGCAACTCCAGGTTGACCCAAACCAGTTTTATGCCTTCTCTCCGCTCCCGCTGTCTCCAGGCGCCTATCATGTTGGGATAATCCTGTTTGGTAAGCACCACTTCGTCACCTGCTTTTAATTCTATACCAAAGATCACCGTTTCCAGTGCTTCAGATGCATTGCGGTGCAGGGCAATTTCTTCGGCACTGCAACCAGCCAGTTGAGCCAGGTTTTTTCGCAGTGGTTCCCGGCCCTGGTCTACAATACGCCACATAAAATAGCTGGGTGCCTGGTTACAGAAATCATAACTGGTTTTCATAGCATCGGCAACTGATTTAGGCGCCGGGGCTACGCCTCCATTATTCAGATTTATAAAATTGGGTGCAATGGTATACGATTGCTGCACATAATGCCAGAATTCTTCATCGCTTGCCAGGTCTGATGGAGGAGTGGAAGCCGCATTATTTAATGCAACCTGCAGCTCACGGCTCCAGGCGGGTTGCAGCATATTGGCTGTAATGGCTGATGCAGATAACAAACCCATTTTTTGGAGAAAAGAACGACGATTACTCATATGCCTGAATTTAATCCGAAAACAATCGGAATACAATGTACAAATTTTGTTTTTTGCAAAGCAAGATGATTTTGGTAATTTCCAACTTTAGGGAAATTGCCATAGAAGCACAGAATCACGGAAATTTTCTACGCTAAATTAAGAGTTGCCCAACGGTATACAGTACAAGTGAGTGATCCTTCGACTGTGATCAGGATAAACTCCACGATGATGCCCATGAAAAACAAATGCTGGTAACCCAAAACAAAAAACACCAAACTCAAAAAAGTTTTATTTATGCAAATTGTAGAAATTAAAGTACTGAGAGGACCTAACTACTGGAGCGTTCGCCGCACCAAACTGATACAGATGAAACTGGACCTGGAGGAAAAAGAAAAAATGCCAACTAACAGCATTCCTGGTTTTAGAGAGCGGCTGGAAGCCATGTTACCCTCCTTAATAGAACACCGGTGCAGTGTGGGAACACGGGGCGGTTTTTTTGAGCGGGTGGAAGAAGGGACCTGGATGGGGCATGTAATTGAACATATTGCACTGGAAATTCAAACCCTGGCAGGAATGGATACCGGCTTTGGCCGCACCAGAGGCACCGGCAAAGATGGAGAGTACTATGTATGTTTTAGTTATATGGAAGAAGATGCCGGCATTTATGCAGCAAAAGCTGCGGTAAGAATTGCCCATGCATTGATATTTGAAGAAGAGTACAATATGGATGAAGATATACAAACATTAAGAGAGATACGGGAAGATACCAGGCTTGGGCCCAGTACGGGTTGTATTGTAGATGAAGCGGCAAAAAGAGGCATTCCCTACATCCGGTTAAACAAACATTCACTGGTGCAACTGGGTTATGGTGTTAATCAAAAAAGAATACGGGCAACCATTGCAAGTACCACCGGCAATATTGCCGTTGATATTGCATGCGATAAGGAAGAAACAAAAAACCTGCTGGGTGCTGCTGAAATTCCGGTACCTAAAGGTGATGTGGTAAGAACAGAAGAAGGCTTGCAGGATGCCATTGACCGGATTGGTTACCCCTGTGTGATAAAGCCCATTGATGGCAACCATGGCAAGGGGAATACCACCAATATTACCGATTGGGAAATGGCTTTAAAAGCTTTTGCCGCTGCCAAACTTTATGGCCGCAGTGTGATTGTTGAAAAATATATTACCGGGTTTGATTTCAGGATACTGGTTATTAATTACAAATTTATTTGTGCGGCTTTGCGTACACCCGCTTCCGTGGTTGGTGATGGAAAAAATACCATTCAGTATTTATTGGATGAAGTGAATAAAGATCCACGCCGTGGCTACGGACACGAAAAAGTGCTGACACAAATTACCATCGATGATTTTACCAAAATAATGCTGGATGAAAAGGGCTATACTTTAGAAACCATTCCTGCAAAAGGTGAACTGGTTTTGCTTAAACCAACGGCTAATCTGTCAACCGGTGGTACCAGTACTGATGTTACCGATGAAGTACACCCTGCCAATATTATGATGTGTGAGCGCATTGCAAAGATCATTGGACTGGATATTTGCGGTATTGATATTATGGCAACCGATTTGCGTACACCCGTTAAAGAAAATGGCGGTGCCATACTGGAAGTGAATGCTGCACCGGGTTTCCGGATGCACATTGACCCATCCGTTGGTTTGCCACGCAATGTGGCCGAGCCGGTTGTAGATATGCTTTTTCCTAAAGGCAGTGCCGGTACCATTCCCATTATTGCCATAACAGGTACCAATGGTAAAACAACCACCACCAGGCTTACGGCACATATTGCAAAAACTGCCGGTTATAAAGTGGGTTATACCACCAGCGATGGTGTGTACATTCAAAACCAGATGATGATGAAAGGCGATTGTACAGGGCCCGTATCATCTACTTTTGTTTTAAAAGACCCCACGGTTGATTTTGCAGTGCTGGAATGTGCAAGAGGTGGTATTTTAAAAAATGGTTTGGCTTTTCAAAATTGTGATGTAGCTATTGTAACCAATATCAGCGCAGATCATATTGGATTGGGCGGTATTGATAGTATGGAGCAGATGGCAAAAGTAAAACAGGTAGTACCGGAAACCGTATTCAACCACGGTTATGCCATTTTAAATGCCGATGATGACCTGGTGTATGCCATGAAGGAAGGTTTGAAATGCAATATTGCTTACTTCAGCATGGATGAAAATAATCCAAGGATAAAAAAACATTGTAAGGACGGAGGTTATGCTGCTGTTTTTGAGAATGGTTATATCACCATTATGAAAGGCACCTGGAAGATACGGGTGATCAAAGTAAGCGAGGTACCGGTAACCTATGGCGGTAAAGCACTGCACAATGTGATGAACTGCTTACCTGCTGTGTTGAGCACTTATTTCTGGCGCGATATTGAAATTGAAGATATTAAGCTGGCATTGCAGACTTTTGTTCCTTCATCAGCACAAACACCGGGCAGACTGAACATGTTCCAGTTTAAACATTTTCAGTTTTTGGTTGACTTTGCCCATAACCCCGCCGGGCTTGAATTGCTTTGTGATTTTGTAAGTAAACTGGATGGTGAACCTAAAGTGGGTATCATCAGCGGTACAGGCGACAGAAGAGATGAAGATATTAAAGAACTGGGCCGTATTTCGGGCAGATCGTTTGATGAGATCATCATCCGGCAGGACAAACACCTGCGTGGCCGCACCGCAGAAGAAATTGTGCAACTGCTGCTTGATGGCATTAACGAAACAAAAACAAAGGAAATTCCTGTTACAATTATATTAAATGAAAAAGAAGCCATTATGCATGCTTATAATACTGCAAAGCCAGGCTCATTAATAACAATCATGTGCGATGTGGTAACCGAAGCGCTGGATTTAATAAAAGGACTGAAGGAAAAGGAGGATATGGAGTAAAAGCTTTTTTAAAAAGCATTTGGGAGGTAAAAGCATAACCCTTATTTTTGCACTCCAAATATTTTTTGGGCATCAAGCTGGGTTATGGTGTAAAGGTAGCACAACAGATTTTGATTCTGTTTGTCTAGGTTCGAATCCTAGTAACCCAACAAAAAAGAACTGATCACTCAGTTCTTTTTTCGTTTATATAATATTTAATTTATTACTTGACCAGTTCTGAGATCACTTTACCCACGCTGCCGTTTGGCATTTGTATCTGTAGCATGGCAGCCAGGGTTGGTGCAATATCTGTCATATAGGTTTCACGATAGGTCTTGCCCGGTTTTACACCCCATCCAAAAAACACACAGGGTATATGTGCATCGTAAGGGTTCCATGCCCCGTGTGTAGTTCCTTTTTTGCCGCCGTCAAAATAACCTGCCTTTAAAGTAAAATGTATATCTCCGCTGCGTTTGGTATTATAGCCATTGCTCAGCATTGTTTTTTGAGGCTCAGATAAGGTAGTTGCTGCCAGTTTATCGGTTTCAAATGCAGTGATGATAAAAGGCTTTGCCTGCAATATTTTGATCACCGTTTTTTTTACTGCCGCCACATCTTTACCCTGCATTTCCAATTCGTTTATATTAAGATATACCTGGTAGTTTTGCAAACTCTGTACTACATTTTTAACTCCAAAATCAGTTTCTATCATTTGGTTAAGTTCTTTTCGTATGTCCCCGTCTTCAAAATTGCCACCGGGTATTTTATGCTCAGCCAAAAAAGCCGGAATATGCGCCACTGCATGATCAGCAGACAAAAAGACAGTATAACTTCCTTTGCCCAGCTTTGAATCTAAATACATTAAAAAATCAGCAACATCTTTATCCAGCCTTAAATACATATCCTCTACCTCTACAGAATTGGGCCCAAAATTATGGCCAACATAATCAGTTGATGAAATACTTATCGCTAAAAAATCGGTAACAGTATTTTTTCCCAATGCCTCATTTTCTATAGCTGCTTTTGCAAAATCAAAAGTATAAGTATTGGCAAAAGGTGTTGTACGAAATGCCTCATATTTATCGTTGTCGGAGATCAATGAAAGTTTATGGGGGAAAGTGACGGTCTTCTCTCCTCTTATAGGACTCTCATAAGGCTTATCATCAGCTGTACTTAAATCGTACTTATCCATGGGCAATAAAGTTGTCCAGTCTTTACTCATGTATTTTGCGGGAAGGTCTTTGGCGTTAAACTGTTCTACCCAGGTTGGCAAGGTGTTCATGTAATGCGAACTGCTTATCCATTTGCCGGCATCGTACCAGTAAGCTGCGTTGGCACTATGCCCGGCGGGTAAAATAGCGCCCCTGTCTTTTAATGCAATACCAATTACTTTACTCTTAAAATTATTGCTCAGCCGCAGTTCATCGGTTATGGTGGTAACCCACATATTAGCCGGACTCATTTTACCTGCCTTGCCATTGTTACCAATAGTAGAAACGGTAGAATCATCGGTACAATAAACACCCTTGCCGGTAGTTTTATCAAACCAGTTATTGCCAACGATACCTGTAAGCGCCGGCACACTGCCTGTATAAATACAGGTATGGCCTACGGCTGTATAAGTAGGCACAAAAGGAATAAAATTATTTTCGGAACTGAAACCTTCTTTTAGCATTCGTTTAAAACCGCCTTCACCATACAGCGCACTATAGCGGTACAGGTAATCCCAACGCATCTGGTCAACCACCAAACCAACTACCAGTTTTGGTTTTCCTTTAGGTCCCTGTGTGGGTGTTTGCGCAAAAACAGCAGCAGTAAAAAAGTAAAAAGTAAAAAGTAGAAAAGAATTGCGTAGCATGTTGATCGGTTTTTGCAAATATAACCGATAAGCCCATTAATTGATATGGATTAGCCTGTTATGCCAATGTTATGAGTTTTGCAGGCAATGCGTTATTTTTGCACCCGGTAAACACATAACTAAAAACACAAAACCAACAATATGGATGTTTTTGAAAAATTAGTAAAAGACGGCGGGCCCATTGGTCAGCATATGGACAGGGCCCACGGTTATTTCACTTTTCCAAAATTAGAAGGCGAACTGGGACCAAGAATGCAGTTTCGTGGAAAAGACATGATCGTTTGGAGCCTTAACAATTACCTGGGACTGGTTAACCACCCCGATGTACGTAAAGCAGATACCGAAGCCGCTGCCAAATATGGTATGGGTAACCCCATGGGTGCCCGCATGATGAGTGGTAATACCGCACAACACGAAGAACTTGAAAAAGTGATCAGCGAATTTATTAGCCGTGAAGATACCATGCTGCTCAATTTTGGCTACCAGGGTATTATGAGTTGTATTGATGCATTGGTAAACCGCCGCGATGTAATTGTATACGATGCCGAAGCACATGCCTGCATTGTGGATGGTGTACGCCTGCACATGGGCAACCGCTATGCATTTAAACACAACGATATTGTTGATTGCGAAAAACAATTGCAACGTGCAACAGAATTAGCCGCTAAAAACGGCGGCGGTATTTTATTAATTACCGAAGGTGTGTTTGGCATGGATGGCGAGCAGGGCATTTTAAAAGAGATCTGCGAACTGAAGAAAAAATATGAATTCCGTATTTTAATAGATGATGCACATGGCTTTGGATATATGGGTCCAACCGGTGCCGGTGCAGATGAAGCACAGGGATGCCAAAAAGATATTGATCTGTACTTTAGCACTTTTGTAAAAAGTATGGGGAGCATTGGCGCTTTCATCAGCGGACCAAAAAACGTACTTAAATATTTACGCTACAATACACGCTCACAAATTTTTGCCAAGAGCTTACCTTTGATGATCGTGGAAGGGATGCTGAAGCGCATGGAAATGGTAAAAGCCATGCCCGAACTGCGTGAAAAATTGTGGCACAATGTAAACCGGCTGCAAACCGGTTTAAAAGAACGTGGTTTTGATATTGGCCATACCAACAGCCCCGTAACGCCCATTTACATGAAAGGAGATGTGCCCGAAGCCACACAAATGGTGATGGACCTGCGTGAGAACTATCATATTTTCTGCAGCATTGTGGTGTACCCCGTTATACCAAAGGGCGATATTATTTACCGCCTCATACCCACCGCCGCACACAGCGATGCGGATATTGACGAAACATTAAAAGCATTTGAAGAAACCAAAAAGAAATTAGATGCCGGTGCTTATAAAGCCGTTGATATACCGGATATGGCGGAAGCGAATTAAGGAATTATTTTTTTTAAATAAAGATCCCGGCTCTTTCAGGCCGGGATCTTTGTAGGAATTCCGCCTGTGGCGAATTCTTTTTGAACACGCCAAAGGCGTGTTCCTACATTATGTACCAGGCATTGTAATGCTATTGAGTTTTATTGGCAAAGTACGCTTGTCCAGAAAATCTTTATTGAGCTTTTATCGAAATTTATTTGAACAATTTTGTGTAAAAAATCAACTTAGAAATACATAAAGAGTTACTTACATATAAATTATATATAAGCTTTTTGAGCATTTAATTTCTAAATTGTATTAAAGTCGGACACTAATCAATGAAAACATAAAGTTCGTAGGCTATTTATTCACTCGTTATTATTCTAAAGGGCCCAAGGCTAACATTTCTTATTTCAGCACAATGTGCTCAATGACACTTTTAGGTTTTATGCACCTAATGCAAATCTTAATAATAATTGCCAAAGTAAAACTGATTCCAATCACTTCATCTACCGAAAAACCAATCAAGTATATTACCTTTCTTGTCGTAATGATTCCAATTTATTTCCTTATGACATTTCTGTATAAACAAAGTGACTTCCCATTATTTAAAGAAAAATATGTCACCAATTGGAATAAAGTTTTTAAGGGAAATATTCTGCTAGTTATTTATATCATTTGTTCTTTTACTTTAATTTTTGTTTTGACCTTTTTGTTTAAAACGCAGGCGCTCTCAAGCATCCACACATTCTTAAACCACACCCTCACACATTGCCGGCCCTACCAGGTAAAGCACACACGGCTTCCGCTGCAAAGGAAACTTAACTAATCCCCTTGAATCTCCGTATTTTATAAAACCTTCTTTCAAATTTGTCTACCACTTTTTGGTTCTAAGGGCGGCCTAGCCCCAGGACGGACGGGTTTATCACAAACATTTACCGTGCACGGGCGGAAACGTCTTCCGGGCCGCGGGATTCCAACACAGTGGCTGCTGCCGGATTACCACGGCGGGCCCTTAGCTACCGACAAGCAACGTGGTCCAAAGTACAAGGGGGTATCGGTATTCAAAAGGAAAGCATGCTCCTCCACCATTCACTCTAAAGAAGGCAACGGAACACACTAAAAGAGATCAGTGTGCCACTTGGCCGCGAATCCGTTCACATGAAGCGTTTGGCTTTCCCCTTAAACTGTAAGGGGGGTTGCTTCGGGGTATAAAAATTCTATTGAAGAAGTAAAGAAAAAAAGGCGCGATTTGAGTTAACTTAACGTTGGGGATATAAACTTGTCAAAATCTACGAAATATTTAAACTAATGTCTAACCGGAAGTGCTAGCGTTCGATAGCCGAGAAGCTTAGCAGAACTTGGGAATGGAGCAGCCATTAAAAATTATGAAAGTCGTTGAGCTTACCCACAACAGAAGCATCAGCAAAAAATGAAATCAACTAAAACTGCCCAAGTGGTTTTGCAGGAGTTAACACCTGGAGGCATCCAAGAAAGATTGAATCTAACACTTCAAAAAAATGCCCTTTAAAAACCCACTTATGGAAGCTACACACCAAATGAAATGGTTTTTGATTTTGATGAACCTTAAACTGGGCGCTTTTGATGGACGCCGGTGAACCAAGAAGCTTCAGGGGCAATGCTGGAAATCGAGAAAACTGTTACCGGGAACCCGGCACCGGCACCTCTACCCTAAGCCGGAATCTATTAAAAGTAGATGAAGTCACAACAAAAATTACGTTGTTACACGAATTCACCATTCCTTTCGATAGCAATGTGACAGCATTAAAAACAGCAAATTTTGAAATGGGCTGGAACCATATCATCAATATTTCTTTGAAAGAATATTTGAATATAACTCAAAAATAAAGACAGCGTTTTTAAAGGCATCAGACTAAAGCTGCAATGATACCGCAGCCTTAGTCTGCCTTATTATCTGCCATAAAATCAAACATCTCTTCATTAATTTCATCAGGGCGGTCGCACTGTGTAATTTGTGCAAATGCACTATAGGTAGCACCAATTAACCAGGGTACCGTAAACAACAACCCTATGCCGCATGGTATAGCGCTGATCATAAGAATACAACCCATTACTATAAACAAACCGATTAAATTCCACAGGTTGTGGCGGGCGATGCGGCGTGACATTTCCATGGCAGGCCAGGCCTGCATTTTGTAAATAATAATAAAATGGATCTTAAATGCCCACATTGCAGAGATAAACAATAAAGCAGCCATCAATATCAGCATAGACACTACAAACCTGCTATCGAGGAATAATTTTAAAAAAGCATCCCTCAGTTCTTCCTGCCTGGTAAGCATATCTGCGCTTTGCGATAATTTAAAAATATCTATCAGCTCCTGTAAAAAATTGAAAAACACCAGTATGGCAAGTGCCGTAGTTATAACACTTTGGATAAGGGTACTTATGGCAATAGGTTGAAGAAAATTAAAGCCTTTGAACATATCTCCAAAATCCGTCCAACCCTTACCTTTTGAAATGCGCCAGGTAACGTACACCGCTCCTCCCATTAAACAGGGGCTTAGAATCAGGTTGTTAACAATACCGCCCACAAAAGGTATAATACCAACTCCAAATGCGATGACCATGGTAATGATACCTCCCAATATATAATAGCCCAGGTTTTTTGATACCAGGTTCCAGCCATCCGACAATGCCAGCCCTATAGAAAATGTAGATTTATCCGTTTCAAGTTCTGCCAGCGTTTTCATGATTTTTTTTTGATAAACTTAGTATAAAATAGCTATTAAAAAAACTAAATTATAATATTGTTGGATTCCTATTTTATTCTGGTGACCGGTATCAGCATAACGCTTTTAAAATACAACAACTTTAGTAACTTGTAAAGGCAATCAATTAAAATGAAAATACTATTGCACCTGCTGTTATCGATTTTATACTCAGTATCATTTGCTCAAAAAGAAAATGGGCCGCAGCTATTTCGTATTACATCTGCATACACCTCTTTTCCAGATACTGCCCGGGCAATTGGTCACACCTATAACAAGATATTGTACCCTACAGCTATGTATTACAGCGATAGCAGTGTGCTGATTGCAGTGCCGCCTCATTTTAAACCAGGTAAATATGTTGATGTGGTTTTTTGGTTTCATGGCTGGCGCAATAATATTGACTCGGCTGCTGCTTATTTTGAATTGATAAATCAGTTCATGGCATCAAAGCGTAATGCTGTACTTGTATTTGCCGAAACTGCTAAAAATGCACCGGATAGTTATGGCGGCAAGCTGGAGCGAAAAAACGTTTTTAAGCATTTGTTGATGGATGTGCTATCAAAACTGAAAACAGAAAAGTTGATCAGTAAACATGTAAAAACCGGAAACATAGTGCTGGCTGGCCATAGCGGCGCCTTCAGGGTGATGGCACATATATTACAGAACGGTGGAGCAGCAGTAAAACAGGTGATTTTATTTGATGGCTTGTACAGCCAGGTTGATAAATACATTGACTGGATACAGGCCGATGCATCGCACCAACTTATAAATTTATATACCAATAAAGGAGGTGGAACAGACGAGGTTTCTGAAAATATGATGCAAGTGCTCTCCGGGAAAAATATTCCTTTTATAAATCCCGAAGAAAAAGATGTACATGCATTAATGCTGAAAGCAAACCAGGTTATTTTTATACACAGCCTTAAAGAACATAATGATGTTATTAACAGGCCTGATCATAATTTCCAGTTGTTTATTGAGCATAGTAATGCACTGAATCCGATTATTACATCAAACTAAGCTATACAAATGAAACTCAGCATTGCTCAAAAAATAGTAAAATTCTTTTCTTCTGCATCCGTATTTGAAAAAATGATGGAAGACTCAAAACGATACCGCTTTACCTGTAACTGCGGAAAGGAAACCAGTATCTGGGAAATTGGCGGCATACGCTATAAAGCTGCCGGCAAACCATTAACCGGTACTAAATGTCCACATTGCGGAAAGTTTGCCATGCGTAAAATTTATAAAACCGATATCTAAATATTGCGCATGGAGGATAAGCAAACAGATACTTTTTACCCAAAAAACAGAAAAACATGGAGAGCATGGTTATTAAAAAATCATGACAGTAAACCATCCGTATGGGTAATTTATTATAAAAAAAAATCGGGTAAACCAACATTACAATACAGCGAAGCTGTTGACGAAGCACTTTGCTTTGGCTGGATAGATAGTAAAGTTAAGCCTGTAGATGAAGAAAAATTTATGCAGTTTTTTTGTAAACGAAAACCCACAGGTACCTGGTCGAAAATTAACAAAGAAAAAATACAACGGCTTATTGATGAAAAACTGATGACAGATGCCGGGTATAAAACTATTGAAGCTGCAAAAGCCAATGGCTCCTGGACCATACTGGACGAAGTGGAAGCATTAACAATTCCTGCAGACCTGGAAAAAGAATTTAAAAAATGGCCCGGTTCAAAAAAATATTTTTTACAACTTAGTCGTACCGACAAAAGAAATATTTTACAATGGCTTGTTTTAGCCAAAAAAAATGATACAAGACAAAAGCGTATTATTGAAATTGCTGAACATGCTTCACAGCGATTAAAACCAAAACAATTCAGGTCATAAATTAAAGGTCTTCTACCATTTTCAGTTAAAACAATGTGAACTAAATGTTAAGGCTAGCTGGTATACCTCAATAAAAAACTTGTTGGCCGTCATACAATAATTTCTTATAAACCCTTTATTAGCAAGCATTTCAGCCTGTGATATTCCTGTTGGTTTAATCAGTTTGGCGGGCACATTGGTTTGCAATGGCCAAAAAACGGTTCTACTTTCACATCATCAAAGCAATCAACAACCGTTCATTGCAATAACAGCGGATCTATCCCGCCTCTTTAACTTTTATTTGCTGCCTGAAAAAAAATCCGATTGCTTACTGTCAAAATTTTTTAAACAAGAACTATTAGTAACATTTAAATTAAACTTTATGAAACAGATGAAAACAATCATCGCAATCGCCGTATTTTCGGCCGTTAGCTTTATGCAGGTAACTGCAGCAGACACTTCAACTTTAAACCCCACACTTCCTGTGGAACTGAAGTATGCAGGCTCTTTTAAAAACCAGCCACTTATCCAGTTAAACTTCACCGGTTCAAAAGATGAAAATGTATTTAACATCATCATCACCGATGAATCGGGTGTTGTCTTTTACAATGCCGATCTTACAGGCGAAACTTTTTCAAAACAATTTTTGCTGAACACAGATGACCTGGGTGATGCCGTTTTAAAATTTGAGATCACGGGCAAAAAATCAGGTAAAACAGTTAGCTACCGCGTTAACAGGCAGTTTACAGAGCACCTGGATGTAGTAAAACTATAAAATTCACTAACCGTTCCCTATAAAAAAATTGCATCCTGCCAATGGCGGGATGCAATTTAATATTTGAATCATAAACAGCTTATGGGAAAATACCCAACTCGCTGTAACTGATAGCAACTTTGTTAATAGCACTTACATAAGCGGCTGTACGCATATCAGGAATTTCGGGATTATTTTTCCATATCTCCATGATTTCCCGGGTTGCAGCAATCATGGTCTCTTCCAGTCCGCTATGAACCAGGTCTACTTCATCCGGTCCATGCAAAATAAAACTTCGTTCAGTATCACTTACTTTTTTTCCACTTAACTCTTCGATCTGTCCTAAAATATGTGAGTTCAGATTTTCAGTAAATTTTTTCTCCATACGACCGTAGCGAACATGGCTTAAATTTTTCAACCACTCAAAATAACTTACGGTAACACCACCGGCATTCAGGTACATGTCAGGCACACATAAAATACCTTTTTCTGTAAATATTTCATCAGCTTCGGGTGTACATGGCCCGTTGGCTGCTTCGCCAATGATCTTTGCCTTTTATTCTTGGTGCATTCTGGCCATTGATAACATTTTCCAGTGCAGCCGGTATCAGGATATCACATTCCAGTTCCAATGCATCGGTATTAATAGCCAGGTTAGTAGCTCCCGGGAAATTTAAAATAGAACCGGTTGCTTTGCGATGTGCAAATACTTCTTCTTCGTTCAAACCCTCTGCTTTATAGATAGCACCCTCGTATTCGGCAATGGCTATAACTTTAGCACCATGCTCACGGAAAAATTTAGCACAATAAAATCCCACATTACCCATACCCTGCACCACTACTGTCTTTCCTTCAATACCAACACTCAATCCCTGCTTCGCCATCACATCGGGCATGTTACATACTTCCCGGATACCATAGAAAACACCCAGGCCGGTTGCTTCTGTACGGCCGCGTACACCACCCTGTGTTACAGGTTTGCCGGTTACACAACCGGCGGCATCAATTTCGCCTGGTTTTAATGAAGCGTAGGTATCAACTATCCAGGCCATTTCTCTGGATCCTGTTCCGTAATCCGGCGCCGGTACATCAATGCCCGGGCCAATAAAATTTTTCTTAACCAATTCGGATGTATAACGACGGGTGATTTTTTCCAACTCATACTCACTGTATTTGCGTGGATTAATTTTAATGCCGCCCTTACCGCCTCCAAAAGGCACATTTACAATGGCGCATTTATAGGTCATCAAACTGGCCAGTGCCATTACTTCATCCTGGTTTACTTCGTCGCTGAATCGTATACCACCTTTACAGGGCGCTTTGTGGTGACTGTGTTGTACGCGGTATGCCTCAATTACTTCAATACTTCCATCATCACGCTTTACCGGAAAACGCATCTGGTAAACACTGTTGCAGGCTTTAATCTGTTCTAAAATACCCAAATCCCATTTGGTAAATTTGGCTGCTTTGTCAAAGCTTCTTTCCACACTGTGGAAAAAGCTGTATGGCTGGTTAGCACTCATAAAATTGTTTTTATATTAGCAATCGTTATTTAAGAATCGTATTGTGTTTGGGGTTTTTAGTTTTGTGTGGGGTCCCTGTTATTGCTGAACGCTTATTAGTTTAACGAATGCTAAACTCAAAACACAAAACTCATAACTTTATCTGGCTTCTTTAATCTTTGCCTTTTTCTAATCTGCTTATTTTTCTATCTAATAAAAAAACATAAATAAATAATCCAATTAAGATAGTAAGGCAAACAGCTACTACCACATAAATTTTACCATTGCTGCGCATGAGGTCTGCCATTTCGGGTTTTGTATCCTGCGCAAAAGATACTGCACTTAACACCAAACCAAAAAAACACAGCACCAAACGTAAAGCTATCTTATTCATTTATCAAAGTTTTATCTTTAAATAATTGTAACCTTATTTTCAAGGTAGCTATCCAAACACCCAGTAATGTCCATCCAATGATAGCCGGGTAAAAAATCATTCTCAGCCGGCTGTCTACATCCGTAAAATTTAATGCAGGGTTGCCGCTATCGCTGCCAGGTGCGCCGGGGTGCAGGCTGCCAACCAGGCGTGGAATAATCCAGATACTTGGAAAAAGCATGGCAAATGCAAAAATGTTATATACTGCACTTACCCTGGCTTTCTTATCCATATCAGTAAATGAACCACGTAAAACAAAATAGGCTCCGTAAATTAATAAGGCAATGGCAGCGCCTATAAGTTTTGGCTCTTTTAAAATACTACCCAGCGATTGGCTTTGATCGGTAACCCAGGTATAATTTGCCCAGATGGTACCGGTAGCATAACCAAGGATACCAAAAAAAGAACCTACTGCTGCAAAATTATGGGCAAAAATATCGTTGCGTAAACTGAAACCCCTCAGGTATTTAATACTGTAAACAAAGCTGGTTCCAAACAATATCATCATACCAAACCACATACAAACATGAAAATACAGGTTGCGTATTGTTTCATTTAAAATAAATAAACGGGGAACTTCCAATAAGAAACCTCCCACAACCGTGTAGATCAACAAAAGAAAGGATAATATTTTCCACCAGTTTTTTTGCAAACAAAAAGTGATTTATTGAGTGAACAAAGATAGGGAAGTTAGGGGTTAGTTGTTATCTGTTTTACGTTAGTTTTTTCTAATTTGATTATGACAGGTATCATCCCGGGGTCCGTATTCTATCATTTAATCTTTCCATAAATAAGGAAATAAAATAACTGCCATGGCTATAACAAGTATATCAAGCCCCATTATTAAGGCCGATAACTGCAGTACTGCCCCTTCTTTAAAAATTTCGGCAAAGGCTGCTTTACTCAACCGCATTAATAATAAAAGCTGAGGCAGAATTACAGGAAAACCTAAAATGGCGATCAATGCTGCATTTTGCTGGGCCTTTGCCGCAATGGCACTCATTAATGTAAACACTATACTGATGCTGGCACCACCCAAAACCACAATGCCAATAAACCAAAGGCCGTTGATGACCGGGTTGTCTAAAAATATTACAAAAAGCAGGAGGCTTAAAAGGCTCATCAGCATCATCAGTAACAGGTTGTAGATCATTTTTGCCATTATAAACTCAACCGGCGAGGCAATAGAATAGAAATAGAGCATCCGTCCCCTGCTTTCCTGCAAAAAACTTTTAGCCACCGCATTTACACAAATAAACAACTGGATGGTCCAGAACAGGCCGTTCCACACATTGGCATCGGGCCTGTCGATGGATAAATAAAGTACAAAAATGGTGGAGGCAATATATAATAATATGCCATAAAAAGTATGCTTCTGCCTGAATTCAAGCAAAACATCTTTTTGTAAAAGCGTAAATATTCTTGAGATCATTGTAGCTTTTTAAATAATCAGTCTTTTAACTGTGCACATGTCCGGCAGCGTGGTTCATACACATCTTTTTCGCCCAGCAGTACCTGTCCGCCGGCTTTTACCTTACGGTAACTGATGTTGGCAATATTGCCACATACCTGGCAAATGGCGTGTAATTTGGTGATATAATCGGCTTTGGCAAGCAGGTTTGGCATCTGGCCAAACGGGTTACCTAAATAATCCATATCCAGCCCGGCAACAATTACCCTGATTCCTTTTTGAGCCAGTTGCTCACAAACATGGGCGATCTCACTGTCAAAAAACTGGGCCTCGTCAATACCCACCACATCTACATCCTGGGCCAGTAATAAAATATTTTGAGAACTGTCAACCGGGGTAGATTGTATCGCATTGGTATCATGGCTCACAATTTTTTGCTCGTCATAACGCACATCAATGGCCGGTTTAAATATCTCAACTTTCAGATTTGCAATTTTTACTCTTTTAAGCCTGCGTATCAGTTCTTCTGTTTTTCCGCTGAACATACTACCGCAAATCACTTCAATCCATCCTCTTCTTTCGCCTTTTAAATGGGGTTCTATAAACATTTAAGTATTTTTTTTAAAAATCAGTTTGTAACTTAGGGGGCTTAGTTGTTATTTTTAACGTTGCCTCTTACAAGCATGGGCATCAAAAGTATAATAATATCATGGAAAGAGTGGAGACACTCCTAAAAAAATTACAGGACCAGTTTGCACAAAATGCTCCGGCAGACCAAATGTTGCTTACCGTTCAAATGTTACAGGCAGAATTACTGCACCTGCAGCAGCATCATGCATTGGAGGATGCGCCTGTTGTTGTTACAGTATCAAACATGAGCCCCGTACTTAAAGAAACCCCGGTAATTGAAACCGTTCCTCTTCCCGAAGAAAGAATTGTTGAAGTTTTGCAGGTTGATGAAGCTGAAATAGAGGCAGAACTGGAAGAAATTAAACGAAATGCAGAAACCATGCAGCAGATCAGTGTTCAAAATAAACCACATATTATTTTTGAACCGGAAGAAGAAATACCCACCCTTATGCACCAGCAGGTATTAAAACCGGTGCCCGGAAAAGAGGAACTGTTGAAGGAGATCAATGATGCTGTTTCAAATAATCATGCATCCATCAATGAAAAATTAAAACAATCAAAAATAGATCTGGGTGATACATTAACCGAGGTACCCATCAGGGATCTGAGAAAAGCGATTGGCGTAAACGACCGCTTTTTATTTATCAATGAATTGTTTCGCGGGGACGAGGTGGCTTATGAACGCAGCATCAAAACCATTAACAGTTTTACCATTTTTGCCGAAGCCGAATACTGGATACAAAGAGAGTTGAAAGTTAAAAACGGATGGAACAGCAATAATGAAATGGTAGCCCAGTTTTTTCAACTGGTTAAAAGGCGTTTTTCCTGAATGTACTGCATTATTTTTTTTGATGCACCGGCATTATCCAGAACAAATTGCTCCGCGGCTTCCCCCCTCTTTTTTCTTTCAGTTTCATCTTGCAGCAATCCGTTTAAAACAGTTTCAAGTTTAACCGGCCCGCCATCAATACTAATGGCTCCGCCACTACTCACCAATCCAATGGCTTCATAATATTTTTCATACACGGGGCCAAATACAACCGGCTTTCCATATACCGCCGCTTCCAGTACATTATGCACTCCATCCGCTCCATAACCTCCACCCACGTATGTTATAGTGGCATACTTATACAGGCGGGAAAGCATACCGATGTTGTCTATTATTAAAACATTGGCCGTTGATAATTGTTTGTCTTCCAATTCAGAATAAAATATAGAATCAGGAAATTCCTCTTTTACATCCTTTAAATTGGATTTATCAATTTCATGTGGAGCAATGATGAATTTTACATGCTTATTCACGTTTACAAAATGCAGTAATTCTATTTCATCTTCTTCCCAGGTACTGCCGGCTACGATCACCGGGGCATCACCACAAAATCCTGCTATACCGTCAACGGGTGTAAAATTTGCGGCAATTTCCAGTACCCTGTCAAACCGGGTATCCCCATTGATGGTTACATTTTTTGTAAACCCAAGTGTTGCCAGTAGTTGCTTCGATTCATCATTTTGCACAAAAAAATGCGTAAAACTATCCAGCATTTGTTTCCAGATGGCACCATACCATTTAAAAAAAGGTTGATCTTTACGGAATATACCGGATACCAAAATGGTTGGAATATTTCTTTGTTTTATTTCGGTGAGGTAATAAAACCAGTATTCATATTTTACCCAAAGCACTAATGCTGGATTCACGGTATCTAAAAATTTTGTAGCATTTTCAACCGAATCCATTGGCAGGTAAAAAATATGGTCGGCTCCTTTATAATCTTTCATCACTTCATATCCGCTTCGCGAAAAAAAAGTAAGCACAATTTTTTGTTGTGGGTACTGCATTTTCAATTCCTCCAGCAACGGCCTGCCCTGCTCAAACTCGCCCAGGCTGGCGCAGTGCATCCAAACGAGTCGGGAGTCGGGAGTCGGGAGTTGGGAGTTGATCGTAGCGAAGATATCCTTGCGGCCGGTGAGCCATTTTTTGGCTTTGGGATTTGCTATAGCAGCAACACGCATCCCGCATAAATACAGGAAAAGAAAAAGTTTGTATGAAGATTTGGCTGGCATTGATATCCCGGCAAATCTAATGGCAATTTTTTAAATGCAGCGGCTATATTACAAATTCTTCATTCCTGTGGCAATCCTTATCTTTGCCGCGCATAAAATAATTTATATGAGGCCCCTTCAAATGGTTGATACCAAAACACAATACCTTAAAATAAAACCGGAGGTAGATGCTGCTGTAATTGCAGTAATGGAAAGCTCCATGTTCATCGGCGGTAAAGTAGTAAATGACTTTGCAGAAAACCTGGCCAAATACCATGGGAGCAAGCATTGCATTCCCTGTGCCAATGGTACGGATGCTTTGCAGATCGCTATGATGGCGCTGGGTTTGCAACCCGGCGATGAAGTCATCACTCCTTCCTTTACCTATATTGCTACGGTTGAAGTAGCTGCTTTACTCCACATTAAACCTGTTTTTGTAGAAGTAAATCCTCAAACTTTTTGTATAGATCCTGAGGCGATTGAAAAAGCCATCACTCCTAAAACAAAAGCCATTGTACCCGTTCATTTATATGGCCATGCAGCCGATATGGAAAAAATAATGGCCATTGCAGCAAAACATAATTTACCGGTTATAGAAGATAATGCCCAGGCTATTGGTAACGATTATACCTTCAGCGATGGAACGGTAAAGAAGACAGGCAGTATCGGGCAAATTGGTTGTACGTCTTTTTATCCTTCCAAAAACCTGGGTGCTTTTGGCGATGGCGGGGCCATGTTTACAGATGATGATGAACTGGCAGCTACATTAAGAATGATCGCATCTCACGGACAAAGCAAACGCTACTACCATGATGTGGTAGGCTGCAACAGCAGGCTGGATGCCATGCAGGCGGCTATTCTGGATATTAAATTAAAACACCTGGACGGGTACATTACTGCCCGCAGAAAAGCGGCTGATTTTTATGACCAGGCTTTTGCACAAAATAAATTCATAACTATTCCGTTTAGGGATGGCAATAATAAACACGTTTTTCACCAATACACTTTAACTTTAAACGATGTAGACAGGGATGGATTGAACCAGTATCTGGCAGCGCAGGGTGTACCATCTATGATCTATTACCCGGTGCCGGCGCACAGGCAAAAAATGTTTGATGCTTTTGGTGGAAGCGATTATAATTTACCGGTAACAGACTGGCTGACTGAAAGGGTGATTTCATTACCCATACATACCGAACTGGATGAAGAACAACAAGGTTTTATTGTATCAAAAGTGTTGGAATTTATAAACAAATAATACATGAAAATTGCAGTAGTTGGAACTGGCTATGTTGGATTGGTAACTGGTACCTGCTTCGCCGAAACCGGTAACACGGTTACCTGTGTTGACATTGATTCATCAAAGATCAATAAATTAAATGGCGGTGAACTTACCATTTATGAGCCAGGCCTGGAAAAACTTTTTCTGCGTAACCAGAAAGAGGGCCGTCTGCATTTTACAACAAATTTAGCAGCAGGTATTGCCGGTGCACAAATCATATTTCTTGCACTACCCACACCACCCGGTGAAGATGGCAGTGCCGATTTAAAATATATTTTGGGTGTTGCCGGTGATTTAGGAAAAATAATATCAGACTATGTGATCATCATTGATAAAAGCACCGTACCGGTTGGCACTGCCGATAAAGTGCATGCAGCCGTTGCAAAAAATGCCACTGTTGAATTTGATATTGTTTCAAACCCTGAATTTTTACGTGAAGGTGTGGCTGTAGATGATTTTATGAAACCCGACCGTGTAGTTATTGGTACCTCATCTGAAAGGGCTAAAAAGGTATTGAACGATCTGTACCTGCCCTTTGTACGGCAGGGCAATCCAATAATCTACATGGATGAAAAAAGTGCTGAGCTTACCAAGTATGCAGCCAATTCTTTTTTAGCAACCAAGATCACTTTCATGAATGAGATTGCCAACCTGTGTGAATTATTAGGTGCTGATGTGGATATGGTACGCAAAGGCATTGGCAGCGATGAACGTATCGGCAAAAGATTTTTATTCCCGGGTATAGGATATGGTGGCAGCTGCTTTCCAAAAGATGTGCAGGCGCTTGCAAGATCATCTTCCGAAGTTAATTACGATTTTAAGATACTGGATGCAGTAATGAATGTAAATGAAAAACAGAAATTGCACCTGGTACCGCAGATAAAAAATTATTTCGGGAATGACCTGAAAGGTAAAAAAATTGCGCTTTGGGGTTTAGCTTTTAAACCCAACACCGATGATATTCGTGAAGCGCCGGCTTTATCCATTATTGATGCTTTACTTGAAGCAGGTGCTGTTGTAAGTGCTTACGACCCTGAAGCAATGAACAATGTAAAAGCAATGTATGCCGATAAGATAAGTTTTGCCGAGCGCCAGTACGATGCATTGGTTGATGCAGACGCGTTGGTAATTGCTACAGAATGGAGTGAATTTCGCACACCGGATTTTGTTAACATGGTTTCTTTGTTAAAAAATAAAGTAATTTTCGATGGCAGAAACCTGTTTGACCTGAATAAGATGGAGGAACTGGGATTTCATTATGTGAGTGTAGGCAGACGGACAATAAATAAGTAATAAGTAAACCGGTAAATACGTGACCAACAAAAAAGTTTTAATTACAGGGGCAGCAGGTTTTTTAGGCAGTCATCTTTGCGACCGCTTTATTAAAGAAGGTTTCCAGGTAATGGGCATGGATAATTTAATTACCGGCGATCTTAAGAATATTGAACACCTTTTTAAATTAAAAGAGTTTGAATTTTATCATCACGATGTTTCTAAATTCATACATGTAACCGGCAAGCTTGATTATATTTTACATTTTGCTTCTCCTGCCAGCCCCATAGATTATTTAAAGATCCCCATTCAGACGTTGAAAGTAAGTTCGTTGGGTACACACAATTGTTTGGGATTGGCAAAAGCTAAAAACGCAAGGATACTGGTAGCCTCTACCAGTGAAGTGTATGGCGATCCGTTGGTACACCCCCAAACAGAAGAATATTGGGGTAATGTAAATCCGGTGGGTCCACGTGGTGTGTATGATGAGGCCAAACGTTTTATGGAAGCGATCACCATGGCTTACCATACTTTTCATGATGTTGAAACCAGGATCATCAGGATATTTAATACATACGGACCAAGAATGCGCCTGAATGATGGCCGTGCATTACCAGCATTTATTGGCCAGGCGCTTCGTGGCGAAGACCTTACCGTTTTTGGTGATGGCAGTCAGACAAGAAGTTTTTGTTATGTAGATGATTTGGTTGATGGTATTTACCGCCTGTTAATGAGTGATTATTCCGAGCCGGTGAATATGGGTAATCCCGATGAAATTTCTTTACTCGATTTTGCAGAAGAAATCATAAAACTGACCGGCACAAAACAAAAAATTGTTTTTAAGGAATTGCCTACAGATGATCCAAAGCAGCGGCAGCCCGATATTACAAAGGCAAAACAACTGCTGGGATGGGAACCCAAAGTATCAAGAGCGGATGGATTAAAAATAACCTATGCGTATTTTAAAAATTTACCAAAAGAAGAACTGAATAAATTGCCCAAGGAGTTTGAAAGCAGTAAATAAATTATAACCCCCTTTTATACATGTACCAGGATCTGATAGAAAAGAAAAAAACACTGGCAGTGATCGGGCTTGGGTATGTAGGACTACCCATTGCCCTGGAATTTGCAAAAAAGATTAAAGTAATTGGCTTTGATATCAATGCGGAGCGTGTGGAAATGATGCGGAATAAAATTGATCCCAGCCAGGAACTGGAAGCCGCTGCTTTTGAAGGATGTGATATTGAATTCACGAACAACCTGGATGTTTTACGTAAGGCAAACTTTTTTATAGTAGCAGTGCCTACGCCTGTTGATGAGCACAATGTACCCGATCTTATTCCAGTTACCCGTGCCAGTGAAACCATTGGTAAAGTAATTAAGAAAGGAGATTATGTGGTTTATGAGAGCACGGTTTATCCGGGTTGTACCGAAGAAGATTGTGTGCCCATCATTGAAAAATTATCCGGCTTAAAAATGACCGAAGATTATATGATCGGTTATTCGCCCGAAAGAATAAATCCGGGTGATAAGGAACATACCATCAGTACCATTATTAAAGTGGTAAGCGGATGTTGTGCCGAAAGTTTAGATACGATTGCCAAAGTGTACGAACTGGTTGTAAAAGCCGGTGTTCACAAAGCCTCCTCTATAAAAGTTGCTGAAGCTGCAAAAATCATTGAAAATACGCAGCGGGATCTGAACATTGCATTGATGAATGAACTCTCCATCATCTTCGATAAGATGAACATCAACACCTACGAGGTACTGGAAGCGGCAGGAACCAAATGGAATTTCTTAAAATTTCAGCCGGGGCTTGTTGGCGGACATTGCATTGGAGTAGACCCGTATTATCTTACTTATAAATCAAAAAAATTAGGTTATAACTCACAGGTTATTTTAGCCGGGCGTTTTATAAATGATGCCATGGCTGGTTATGTTGCCAGAAAGATTCTGCAAAACATCATACAAACCAATGGCAATGTAAAAGACGCCAGGGTGTTGGTGATGGGGGCTACTTTTAAAGAAAATGTGAGTGATATAAGAAACAGTAAAGTGGCAGATGTTATTAAGGAGTTGAAAGCATTTTCTCTTAATGTAGATGTAACCGATCCACATGCCGATAGCGCTGAGCTGATGCATGAATATGGCTTTGGGCTTACGCCTGAACTAAGTACTGATTATGATGCGGTATTGGTGACCGTTCCGCATGATGATTATAAAAAACTGGATGATCACTATTTTGCATCCATAACCAAAGGGCATGCCATAGTTGCAGACTTAAAAGGTATATACCGCAATAAAATAACATCGAGAAAATACTGGAGCCTGTAAAGCCTCACCCCAACCACTCTCCAAAGGAGAGGGAAATGGAATGGGGAGTACAAAGATTGAAGGAGTAAAATAATGAGCAATACATTTCATACAAAAGATCTAAGTCAATCTTCCTTTTTAATAACAGGAGGCGCTGGTTTTATCGGCAGCCATATTGCAGAATACTTATTAAAGAACAGTGCAGGAAAAGTAAGAGTGCTTGATAACCTTGCGAATGGTTTTCAATCTAATCTTGATATTTTAAAACAATACGATCAATTTGAATTTATTGAAGGCGACATCAGGAATATAGATACCTGCCAGCAGGCTTGTACCGGAATGGATTATGTAAGCCACCAGGCTGCATTGGGCTCGGTACCACGCAGTATAAAAGAACCTGTTTATTTTACTGAAGTAAATATTGTTGGCTTTGCAAACATGCTTAAAGCTTCGGTTGATAACAACATCAAACAGTTTGTATACGCATCTTCATCTTCTGTGTATGGCGATGAACCCGGTTTACCCAAACAGGAAAATAAAGTTGGTAACTGCTTATCGCCTTATGCCGCCACAAAAAAAACAAATGAATTGTATGCACAGGTTTTTGCAGATGTGTATGGTATCAAACTGATGGGCTTCCGTTACTTCAACATTTTTGGACCACGCCAGGACCCGGATGGGGCCTACGCAGCCGTAATTCCTTTGTTTGTAAAGCATATTATGAACCGTACCCAGGTTTTTATTAACGGCGATGGCGCACAAACCCGTGATTTTACTTTTGTTGACAATGCGGTACAGGTAAATATAAAAGGCATGCTTACTGATAATGCTGAGGCATTGAATAAAGTGTACAATGTTGCAGTAGGCGAAAATTTTTCTGTGAACTATCTTTATAAAGCCTGTGTGGATTATTTAAAAAGTGATTTTGCAGCAACATACCGTGAACCGAGAGTTGGTGATATCAGGGATTCATTAGCTGACATTTCGCTGGCAAAGAAATTACTGGGTTATGAACCCGTAAAAAAATTTGAAGCAGGTTTGGAAGAGACAATAGAATTTTTTAAACAAAAGTATTCCTAAACAGGATGAGATTGAACCACATAGGCACATAAGAAAATATAGAAAAACACATAGGTTACTATGTGAAATCTATGTTCCTATCTGCCTATGTGGTTCAAAAAAAATTAATCAGCGTAAAATGCCAATTATACAAACGGAATTTCCCGGACTAATAATTTTTGAACCCACTGTAATAAAAGACAGCCGGGGATATTTTTTTGAAAGTTATAGCGAAAGAGTATTTCAGGCCGAAGGCATTATTACCAGGTTTGTACAGGATAACCAATCCAAATCTTCCTATGGCGTGATACGTGGCCTGCATTACCAGTTAAATCCACATGCACAAACCAAATTAGTTAGGGTACTGAGTGGCAAAATACTGGATGTAGCAGTTGATATACGTACCGGCTCTCCCACGTATGGCAAAGCATTCTCCCTTGAATTATCAGCAGAAAACAATAAACAATTGCTGATACCAAAAGGATTTGCACATGGATTTTCTGTGCTGAGTGAAACTGCAGAAGTAATGTACAAATGCGATGAATTTTATAATCAAGAATCAGAAGCCGGTATTCTTTTTAATGATGCAACTTTAAATATTGACTGGCAAATCCCAACAGACAAAGCTGTTATTTCAGAGAAAGATCAACGGCAACCATCCTTATTGAATTGTAAAAACAACTTTGTCTTTGAACAATAAGCAACCTGTCATATTAGTCACCGGCGCAAACGGGCAAGTGGGTAATGAGCTGCAGGTGCTGGCCCCCGGCTTTGCTGATTACCGGTTTTTATTTGTTACAAAAGAAGAATTGAACATTGCAGATGCTTCAGAATTAGAAAAATACTTTTCAGAACACACCATTGACTTTTGCATTAACTGCGCAGCTTACACTGCTGTTGATAAAGCAGAATCAGAAATAGAAAATGCTTTTTTAATTAACGCAACTGCTGTTGCATCACTTGCAGCCATTTGTGAAAAAAATAATACACAACTGATCCATCTCTCTACTGATTATGTTTTTGATGGTACTGCCAATAAACCTTATAAAGAAACAGACAACACAAACCCGGTAAGTGTTTACGGTAAATCAAAATTACAGGGCGAGCAGTTGGCGATACAACATGCGCCTTCAACAATCATCATACGTACAGCGTGGCTCTACTCTTCTTTTAAAGCAAATTTTGTAAAAACCATGTTGCGGTTGATGAAGGAAAAAGAATCAATTAATGTTGTTAGCGATCAGTTTGGCTGCCCAACTTATGCAGCCGACCTGGCTGCTGCCATCATGCAGATCATCACTTCTAACCAAAGCAACCTAAACCCCGGAATATATCATTATACTAATGCTGGCATTACCAACTGGTATGAGTTTGCTGTTGCTATAAAAAAAATAACCGGGAGTAATTGTTTAGTTAATCCAATTACAACTCCAGAATACCCTACGGCTGCAAAGCGGCCAGCCTATTCGGTTTTAGATACAACGAAAATTAAAGAGACATTTAAACTACAAATCCCGGGCTGGGAGAACAGCCTGGAAAAGTGCCTGACTTTACTTAAATAAAAAGCATCCCGATAAAATCGGGATGCTTTTAAATATTTCAACTTCCATTTTATTTCAACTTAAAAGTCTCCATGAACTTGGTAGTAAAATTTCCTTTGCGGAAATTTTCATCCTGCATCAGTTGCAGGTGTAAAGGAATGGTAGTTTTAATGCCTTCAATTACATACTCACTTAAAGCACGGCTCATAGTATTGATAGCTTCTTCACGGGTTTGTGCAATGGCAATTAATTTACCAATCATACTGTCGTAATAAGGAGGAATAACATAACCTGCATACACATGGCTATCAACCCGCACACCATGCCCGCCGGGCTGGTGCAGTACAGTTATCTTTCCCGGTGATGGCCTGAAATCGTTATACGGATCTTCGGCATTAATGCGGCACTCAATGGCATGCATTTGCGGAAAATATGCTTTACCTACAATTTTTTCTCCGGCGGCGATCTTTATCTGTTCTTTAATTAAATCAAAATTTATTACTTCTTCCGTAACACAATGTTCTACCTGTATCCGGGTGTTCATCTCCATAAAATAAAAATTGCGATGCTTATCAACCAAAAACTCAACAGTACCTACACTTTCATAATTGATTGCCTGGGCTGCTTTAATTGCAGCAGCACCCATTCTTTCTCTCAACTCATCGGTCATAAAAGGCGATGGAGATTCTTCGATCAGCTTTTGGTGACGGCGCTGAATGGAACAGTCCCTTTCGCTTAAATGGCAAATATTGCCATATTGGTCACCTGCAACCTGTATTTCAATATGACGTGGTTCTTCCACAAATTTTTCCATGTAAATGCCGTCGTTCTTAAAAGATGCAGCGGCTTCTGTTTTGGCATTTTCAAATGCTTTTTCTATATCGGCTTCTTCCCAAACTACCCGCATACCTTTACCACCGCCACCGGCTGTTGCCTTTAAAATAACAGGGTAGCCTACCTCTTTGGCCGATCTTTTAGCATGGTCAACATTTTCCAGTAAACCATCCACACCTGGTACAACAGGTACACCGGCAGCGATCATGGTATTTTTAGCGGTGATCTTATCTCCCATTGCATTGATCATATCAGGAGTTGGTCCAATGAACTTAATATCATGATCGGCGCAGATCTTCGCAAATTTTGCGTTCTCTGCTAAAAATCCATATCCGGGATGAATAGCATCTGCATTGGTAATTTCTGCAGCGGCCATAATATGTGCCATGTTCAGGTAACTGTCCATACTGGCAGGCTTACCAATACAAACGGCTTCATCAGCAAATTTTACGTGTAAACTATCTTTATCGGCAGTTGAATAAACCGCAACGGTTTTAATACCCATCTCCCGGCAGGTCCTTATAACTCTGAGTGCAATCTCACCACGGTTTGCAATTAATATTTTTTTAAACACAAGCGAAAAATTAAAAATTAAAAAATTAAAAATTAAAAATCTAAAACCTTAAAGTGCTCCACTTTTGATTTTTGACTTTTGAACCAGCCTGTCGGCTGTCAGGTCCTTCTTTAAGAAGGATCTACTAAGAACAATGGCTGATCATATTCCACCGGGCTTGCATCTTCTACCAAAACCTTCACAATTTTACCTTTTACTTCGCTCTCAATTTCATTGAAAAGTTTCATCGCTTCAATGATACAAACCACTTTTCCTGCTGTAACTTCATCGCCTACCGATGCAAAAATTGGCTTCCCGGGGCCTGCCTGGCGATAAAAAGTACCAATCATCGGGCTTTTAATCGTAACCAGGTTATCTGCCTTAGGTTCGGCCGGTTTAGCTTCAACCGGGACTGATGCAACCGGAGCTGCAGTTGCAGCGGGTGCTGGTGTAAATGACGGGGTTCCTCCACCCGCTATAATATGTTGTACCGGATCTTTTTTCTGTTTAACCGTAATTTTTACGCCCTCTTCCTCGATAGTAATTTCTCCTATATTGGTTTTATTGATGAGCTTAACAAGCTCCTGAATTTGCTTGATATCCATGTGTATTATTTTAAGGTTAATTTAATTGAAACCGGGCTGCTAAGATAGGGTAAGTATTTTCATATCAGCAACTAAAATTTTATAAAAAGGCATGAAAAGCCCGTTTTTTGACCAAAAACGGCTGATTTTGGGCATTTTTTGAGTAAAATCGATGGATTTTACGAAAATGAAAAAGGGATACCTGGTTACCCGGATATCCCTTTTGTATAAATTTTTATAGAATTATTCTTTCACTCTTTCAACATACTCACCGGTTTTTGCATTCACTCTTATAAGTTCTCCCTCATTTACAAATAAAGGAACGTTAACCGTAGCCCCGGTTTCAACAGTCGCTGGCTTTAAAGTACGGGTTGCTGTATCGCCTTTCATGCCGGGTTCGCTGTAGGTTACCAATAAAACGATTTTATCGGGTAACTCAACTCCCATGGGCAAATCAGTTTCCCCGTTAATTAAAACGGTTACTTCCTGGCCATCCTTTAAAAACCTGGGAGCATCAATCATTGTTTCTGCAACCGTTATCTGCTCAAAAGTTTCGGTATCCATAAAACTGTAACCGGTGTCATCTTTGTATAAATACTGGTAAGGCTTTTTTTCAACCCTTACCGGAAAGATCGTTTCACCACTGTTCCAGGTTACTTCAATGGTGCGGTTATTATCTACACCTTTAAGTTTAGCCCAAACTTTGGCTGCTGCACGGGCCGTTTTGTTTTGCCCGAATTCAATAACACTATACAGGCTGCCATCTACTTTAATGATGAGACCTGAGCGCATATCTGCTGTTGTTGCCATAATATCACAATTTTTATCCCGATACTTACCGGGAGCGCAAAAGTAGGAATAGTATAGCTAAATGCGAAATTCAGTTTACCTCACCCCCAACCCCCTCTCCTAAGGGAGAGGGGGCTTTAGACACCGCGATTTCAGATCATTTTTTTACACTTAACAATCTATTATCAAACAAAGGAATTAGTTTTACCAAAATTTAAGGAAGATGAAGAAATCGGTTTTTACTTTAATTATAAGCTGCCTGGCTTTAAGTGGTTTTGCACAAATTGACAGCACCCAGCAATATTTTAAATCTCCTTACATACCAGCTTTTACTATCAGAAAAGTGCCTGACAGCAGCATTTTTACAAATACGATGCTGCAAAAAGGCAAACCAACTATTCTTGTTTTTTTTGATCCCGATTGCGACCATTGCCAGGAAGCAACAAAAGGTTTTACAGCAAAAATTGACCGGTTTAAAGACGTGCAGATATTAATGGTTACGATCATGCAATTCGATCGTACCAAAAAATTTTATACCGATTACAAGATTGCCGATTTCCCGAATATTACTGTAACCAGGGATGCGATCTATGATCTTCCCAAATTTTACAGGGTTCATACTATACCGGATGTGTATGTGTATGATAAAAACGGTAAATTGATGAAGCACTATAAAAAAGACATTCCGGTTGACGAGATTGCGGCATTATTTTAATCACTACCTGTACATTATTTAATAAACCGCTGATCCCATATTACTTCTTCCTGTACAAGAATTCTGATATCGTAAATGCCTTTGGGTAGATGATCCACGGGGATTTTAATCTGCCTGCTAAGCGAACCGTACCTTTTCTTTGTAAAAATTCTCCCGGATGGTTGCTGAATGATGATATTAATAACTCCCCGGATAGGTTCCGATCCCCGGTATTCCAGCGTAAGCAGGTCGGTGACCGGTACCGGGTAAATAATCCAGCTTTTCGTGGCAGAGGTGATCATCACGATCACCTGCAGGCTGTAAACTGTTTTGCCATCTGCATACATACATTTCAGCCGGTAATAGTTTTCGCCCGTAACAAATTTTTTGTCTTCAAAATAAAAGCTGCGGTTTGCAGTAACGGGACCTACTTCCTGTAAAGCAATATCGGTCCATGTTTTATTACCGGAACTATGCTGAAGTGTATAGGTCTTTATTTCTGCAGAAGCATGTTGCCATTTAATGACCACTGCTTTTTTACGGCTGTTATATACGGCGCTGAATTCAGGCAGTAAGCTAACGCCAAAACTGTTCATTTGATTAAAAACGAGGCCGATGACAAGTAGCGTTTTAAACATGGGTTGGATTTATGGAGAACCCTATTCCCAAAATCAAACCAAGACTTCCCATTAAACAGTTAAAACTGGTTTTTCCATCTATTCCCATCCATTTTGCCGCTATAAAATGCATTTTTACTAACTGTGTATTTAATTATCTTTGCATTGCAAATCTGCCTGCGGTAAGCAGGTTATTTTTCTACCAATAAAAATATTTACATGAAAATTACTGTAGTTGGAGCCGGAGCCGTAGGTGCTACCTGTGCCGACAATATTGCCCGTAAAGAACTTTGTAATGAACTGGTGATTCTGGACATTAAAGAAGGTGTTGCCGAAGGCAAGGCCATGGATCTGATGCAAACCGCTACGTTGCTGGGTTTTGACACCCGCATTACCGGAAGCACCAATGATTATGCTAAAACTGCCGGAACAGATGTGGCCGTAATTACTTCAGGTATTCCACGTAAACCGGGCATGACCAGAGAAGAACTGATTGGCATTAACGCCGGTATTGTAAAATCGGTTACTGAAAATATTTTACAACATTCGCCGGATGCCATTATTGTGGTCATCAGCAATCCGATGGATACCATGACCTACCTGGCTTTAAAATCAAGCGGTTTACCAAAGAACAGGATAATTGGAATGGGCGGCATTTTAGACAGCAGCCGTTTTAAATATTTTTTATCAACTGCCATGGGTTGCCCTGCAACTGACCTGCAGGCAGTGGTTGTAGGCGGACATGGAGATACAACCATGATCCCGTTGGCAAGACTGGCTACTTACCAGGGAACGCCGGTTAGCAATTATTTGGATGCAGAGACTTTGAAAAAAGTAGTAGCTGATACTATGGTTGGCGGTGCAACACTTACCGGTTTATTGGGCACCAGTGCCTGGTATGCACCCGGTGCTGCCGGAGCGGCATTGGTGGAAGCTATTGTAAGAGATGAGAAAAAAATGTTTCCCTGCTGTGTTTTCCTTGAAGGTGAATACGGACAAAATGATATCTGCATTGGTGTACCGGTGGTAATTGGAAGATCCGGAATTGAGAAAATTATTGATTACAAACTGAATGAAGAAGAACAGGCAGCTTTTAATAAAAGTGCCGATGCTGTAAGAAGTATGAATGCCGCATTGGAAAATTTATAAATTTTATATTATCTGAAAGCCTCCGATTTTCATCGGGGGCTTTTTTTATGACTAATCACAGGCTATAATTATTTAATTGTTGATTCTGTTGATTCTTTAAAATATCTTAACTCCTTTCATGAATTAAAACTCAACGGAGTAACGGATTAACGAATTAACGTTTTAACTAACGCCATCAGTTACCATCTCTTTATTGATCTTCATCACCAGGCCCTGCAATACTTTGCCAGGACCGGCTTCTGTAAAATTCCTTGCACCATCAGCAATCATGGCTTCTACACTTTGTGTCCAACGAACCGCACCGGTTAACTGGTCAATTAAATTGTGTTTTATAGCTGTGGGATTGGTTACTGCTTTAGCCACTACGTTCTGATACACCGGGCAGGATGGTTCATTAAAATGTGTTGCTTCAATGGCTTCTGTAAGTTCTTCTTTGGCAGATAACATCAATGGCGAATGAAAGGCACCACCTACAGGTAATACCAATGCACGCCTGGCACCAGCCGCTTTCATGCGTTCGCAGGCTATATCAATACCTTTTACAGTACCACTAATCACGAGTTGCCCGGGGCAGTTATAATTGGCAGGTACTACTACTTCTCCTGTTTCTCTCATTACCCCATTACAAATTTCTTCCACCACATGGTCGCTCAGGGACAATACAGCAGCCATGGTTGATGGAATCATCTGACAGGCACGCTGCATGGCCTGTGCACGAATGGAAACCAGCATCAGTGCATCTTCAAAACTCAATACATTGTTGGCAACCAGGGCAGAAAATTCGCCCAAAGAATGCCCTGCCACCATATCGGGTTTTGCATTTGCCAGTGTTTTATAAGCAGTAACCGAATGCAGAAAAATAGCTGGTTGCGTTACATTGGTTTGCTTCAGGTCTTCATCTGTTCCGTTGAACATGATATCAGAAATTCTGAAACCTAAAATTTCATTCGCCTGTTCAAACATTTCTTTTGAAGCAGCATCAGCATCGTACAGGTTTTTTCCCATACCGCTAAATTGAGAACCCTGACCGGGGAATATATAAGCATGTGCCATCGTTAATAGTTTTAGAATACAAATAAAACGAAAAAATCCCTTCTGCAAAGGGATTTCTGAATTCAGTTTGTTCTTACTTATTTTATTAATGCAATTTTGCCGAGATCAATTTCACAAATTCACTCCTTGTCTCATTTTTTTCAAACTCTCCCCAAAAAGCAGATGTAGTAGTAACAGAATTTTGTTTCTCCACCCCTCTCATCATCATGCATAAATGCGACGCTTCAATTACTACCGCCACGCCTATCGGGTTGAGTGTTTCTTTTATTGCATTCAATATCTGGTGCGTTAATCTTTCCTGCACCTGCAACCTGCGGCTGAATACATCTACTACCCTGGCAATCTTACTCAGCCCGGTAATGTATCCGTTTGGAATATAGGCTACGTGTGCTTTGCCGTAAAAGGGAAGCATATGGTGCTCACACATGCTGTACAGTTCAATGTCTTTTACAATGATCATTTCACTTACATCTTCATGAAATTTTGCAGAATTTAAAATGGCATTGGCATCAATCTCATAACCCTGTGTAAGAAACTGCATTGCCTTGGCAACACGTTCGGGTGTTTTTTCAAGTCCTTCCCTCTCAGGATCTTCGCCTAAAAGCCGTAAAGTATTTTTGTAATTCTCTATGAGCCCCAATGTGGTTTTCTCATCGTACTGTTCAATTTTTTTATAAGCCATGTATATATTTAGTATTTAGATTTTTGACTTTTAACTTATGCCGGATAATCCACAAAATTCCTTTCTGTTTCATACAGGCGGATCTGCAGATCAAATTTCATATCAATTTTTTCTCTTAAAATATTATAGATCACAATCGCAATATTTTCTGCAGTAGGATTAAGATCTTTAAACTCTGCCGTATCGTCATTCAGGTTTTTGTGATCAAACCTTTCAAGCACATTTTCCTGTGCTATGTCACTCAGCAGTTTCATATCCATTACGTAACCGGTTTGCGGATCGGGTTCGCCGGTTACTTTAATTACCAGTTCATAATTATGACCGTGAAAATGAGGATTATTGCATTTACCAAAAACCTGCTTGTTGGTGGCTTCATCCCACAGCGGGTTGTTTAAACGGTGGGCGGCGTTAAAATGTTCTTTACGGTAAACGGCTACTTTTTTATTCATAACAAATGATATAACATATGAACATTACAATTTGTTCTTAAAATTTTAAGTAAATCGTGAGAACAAAATTTGCTGATGGTTAAAACAGAAGTCTGCTGATCAAACCTACCAACGATTGAAAGTTATTGAAGTAAAGTTAGGGTTTGTTTGTTTGATACTGAAATTAGTTACCGTAGTATTCAACAAATATCCGGGGCGTTTCAGATAATTTAAGGCTATGCAGCTGAACACCGGCTGGCAGGTGCGGCGTCAGTTCGTTCCAGATACCGATCACCAGGTTTTCAATAGAGCAAAGTTTATCCTTCATAAAATCAACATCTACATTCAGGTTTTTGTGATCCAGCTTATCAATTACATGCTCTTTTACAATAATGCTCAGTTTTTTTACATCGTATACAAATCCGGTATCGGGGTCAGGGTCACCTTTCAGTGTAACAAACAATTCAAAATTATGCCCATGCCAGTTTTCATTGGCACATTTGCCAAATACTTCCTCATTTTTTTCACGGCTCCATGCCGGGTTATATAATTTATGAGCTGCGTTAAAATGTTCTATCCTGGTGATGTAAACCATTAAATATTCAAAATTTCGGCAAAGGTAACTGCTAAATCCTGAAATGTGAAGTGTAAATACGAAATTTGCACCATGCAAATCTTACTCATAGCTGCAACTGCATCAGAAATTGAGCCATTTACAGCTGCATATAACCGTATGGATACACTCATAACCGGCGTTGGGGTTCCTGCTGCCATCTACCATTTACAAAAACGCATCCACCAGGTAGATTATGACCTTATCATCCAGGCAGGTATTGCCGGGAGTTTTTCAGATGAAATGACACCGGGCCAGGTTGTACTGGTAAAACAGGATTGCTTTGCCGATCTGGGTATTGAAGAGAAGGGAAACTACACACCGGTTTTTAATACTGCCTTTGCAGATAAAGATGAGTTTCCTTTTACTGATGGTTGGATGATAAATACAGATGAAAATCTAAAATACTCCGATCTGCTAAATGCAAAAGCCATCACAGTAAATAAAGTAAGCGATAGTGAATTACAAAAAAAACAGTTCTCCCAAACTTTTAATGCCGATATAGAAACAATGGAAGGCGCTGCATTGCACTATGTTTGTTTGCAGGAACATATTCCTTTTTTACAGATCAGATCAATATCGAACCAGGTTGGTGAAAGAGATAAAACAAAATGGAAAATAAAAGAAGCCATTGAAAATTTGAACAAAGAACTAATCACACTAATTAAACAATTAACAAATTAACGCCCGCCTGAACGATCATTCGGGCTGGGATTAACATTTCAAAATGCATTTAACCTTAGGCTTTTCACCCTGCCCCAACGATACATTTATTTTTGATGCGCTGGTAAACAATAAAATTGATACGGGTGGATTAACCTTTGATGTGGTTTTAGAAGATGTTCAAACACTTAATATCTGGGCATTGCAAGGCAGATTGGATATAACAAAACTCAGTTATGGTGTATTACCCTTAGTACTCGAAAAATATATTGTATTGAACAGTGGCAGCGCTTTGGGAAAGGGAGTGGGGCCACTCCTAATATCGAACCTGCCTACCGGGCAGGCAGGCAAGGAACAAGCCCGCCCGGATGACCTGTTCGGACGGGGAATATTGAATGTTGAAGAAAATATAATTGCAATACCCGGTGAACATACTACAGCGCATTTACTTTTTTCTTTGGCTTATCCCCATGCAAAAAACAAAGTTTTTCTTCGGTATGATGAAATAGAGAATTTTGTTTTAGCAGGAAAAGGACTGGGTGTAATTATTCATGAAAACCGGTTTACTTATGCCGATAAAGGTTTGCATAAAATTACCGACCTGGGCGATTACTGGGAGAAAGAAACAGGCAATTCCATTCCGCTTGGCGGCATTGTAATACGCCGTACTGTTGATGCAACCATTGCCCGGCAGGTTGATGAACTAATAAAGAAAAGCATTGAATATGCTTACCATCATCATTACGATGAACTGGCCGGTTATGTAAAAATCCATTCGCAGGAAATGAGCGAAGCTGTAATGCGTAAACATATTGATCTTTACGTAAACAATCATTCACTTGATCTGGGCGACACCGGAAAAAATGCAGTAATAAAATTGCTGGATGTGTATCAGCAAAATAAACCCGCAACCGTTCTTGACAGTACAGCCATATTTCTTGATACAATAAATTAAGCCATATCCTGCTTTAATGCTTTTGCATACACTTCCAGGCATCGCTTTCTGGCAAATTCATGATCCACAATTGGTTTAGGATAATGCAGTTCATTCAGCTCAGGCACCCATGTATTGATGTACGCAAGTTGCGGGTCAAACTTTTTTGTTTGCAGGTAAGGATTAAATATCCTGAAATACGGTGCTGCATCACAACCGCTACCAGCAGCCCATTGCCAGCCGCCATTGTTTGCGGCCAAATCAAAATCCAATAGCTTTTCGGCAAAATAAGCTTCCCCCAGGCGCCAGTCAAGCAGTAAATGTTTGGTAAGAAAAGAAGCCACGATCATACGCACCCGGTTGTGCATAAAACCTGTTGCATTCAGCTCCCTCATGCCTGCATCCACGATCGGGTAACCGGTTTGGCCGGCGCACCATTTTTCAAATGCGGCTTCATCATCTCTCCATTCAATAAAATCATAAGCCGGTTTAAAAGCCTTGTCCATACCCACATGCGGAAAATGCCAGAGTATCATCTGGTAAAAATCACGCCATATCAGTTCATTCAAAAATGTTTCGCTTAAGCCGCTGCATTGCCTGGCAAGCTGCCGTATACTTATTGTACCAAAACGCAAATGCACTCCCAACTTCGATGTGCCCGCTATTGCCGGAAAATTCCGCTGCTCCTGGTATTTTTTTACCAGCTCATCATTTAATTGTTTGGAGGGAAAAGCTACTTCTGATTTAATAAAACCCATTGATGTTAATGCAGGAATATCTATAGGGGGCTGCTTATAAAAATTAGTAAAATATTTTTCAGTTGGATATGCTTTACAATGAAAATCCTGCAAAGCTGCTTTCCACTTTCTGCTGTAAGGTGTAAAAACAGTGTAGGGTTTACCATCATCTTTTGTCACTTCATCTTTCTCAAAAATTACCTGGTCTTTAAAAGTATGCAACGTAGCTCCTTTTGTTTTTAACAACCCGCCTACAGCATCATCTCTTTCCCTGGCATAAGGCTCATAATCATGGTTGGTAAATACTTTCTCGATGGTGTAGGCTGATAAAAGCTTTTCAAAAGCTTCCTGTGGCGTTGCATAAAAAACCTGCAGCGATGAATTCACTTTTACAAGTTCGCCCTGCATTTCTTCCAAAGCAGCATGAATGAAAGCCACTCTCCTGTCGGCCTTATCAGCAAGTTTTTCAAGTATATTTTTATCAAAAATAAAAATGGGTAAAACCGGGTTGTTGCTTTTTAATGCCTGGTAAAGGCCGGCATTATCAGTTAGCCTCAGATCGCGGCGGAACCAGAAAATATTTACTTTTTGCAAGGGAAAAAATCTTTAGTATTTACGGGTTAAAACACAGTGATCATCAATTTGTTGAAAAAAATGCAGCATATATTTTTTGTGTCTGCCTGTTCGTGTATTGTTTATCTCCTATACTTTGTACCCACCGCAGGTTATATATTGAGTTGGTTAAAAAAACCTCCTCTGCATCCAGCAGCTCATCCACAGTTACTTTGCCTTCAACCAGTTTATAACCGGCGGCTGTAAGTTTTTCAATCAGGTTTCTCCGCATTACGCCTGCAATACAACCTTCGGCCAATGCAGGTGTATACACCACTTCATCCTTAATTAAAAAATATTGGCAATGCTGGTATCGCAAAGTCTGCCTTCGGTATTCAGCAAAATGGCATCATTGCATTTTTCTTTTTTGGCATGCAGCGCCGCCAGGGCATAAGGTAAAAAATTGTTGTGCTTCAGGTTGCTCAATATATCGCAGCTCTTTTTAACATCGGTATAAATCCCCAGAACCAGGCCATTGCTGTTCCAGCTGCCTGTTTCATCGGGCAGTGCCCAGCTTTGTATCAGGTAGTTTGGTTTATGATCTGCAGCATCAAACAACCCTCCATCACCACGAAAGACTGTTAACCGCACCCTCGCCAGCTTACTATGGCCGTTTTTCTTCAACAAGGTTTGTATTTCCTGTTCCAGGTGGTCGGGTGTAAACTGTTTGGGAATGGTAAACTGCAATACCTGCAGGCCCTTCCAAAGCCTGGCAAAATGTTCATCTATAAATTCTAATTGGCCATTAATGCTTTTTATGGTTTCAAAAAGCCCGTCGCCAAACCTAAGCCCACGGCTATTGGCCGAAATGATGCCCGATTCCGGTTTAAGCAACTTGCCATTAAAAATAAGATACTCCATGCCCCAAATATACTACTAACCCAACCCTTGCCGGTGCCATATAATAAAATACCCCCCGAAAAACCAGGGGGTAATTTTCATTACAGTTTTAGAGAACAGTCGTTAAATACTTATTTTATTCAGAATTCTTCGTTCAAAATATTGTGTTTTACCGCATACATGATCAGACCTGCTGTACTTTTAGCACCGGTTTTTACCTTCAGTTTATCCCGTATGGCTTCCACTGTACGTGGACTAAGATCAACCAGGTCGGCAATTTCCTTGGTACTTTTCTCTTCACACATCAGCTTTAAGATCAGCATTTCCTTATCATTCAGGTGCGCTTCCTGCTGCATAACACGCTGGGGAGTTACATCATTACGCTGTTTAAGATTGGTCAACAGTGCCTTATTCGTTAAGGAATTAAAGTAATATTCCTGGTCGTAACAGGTTTTTATAGCCTCATAAATAATTTCGCTGTCGCTTGTTTTGGTCAGGTAGCTGTTGGCACCAATCTCCATTAATTTGGTGATCATGCTGTGGTCGTCCATCATGGTAAGCATAATTATACGGATATGGGGGTATAACTTTTTTATTTCCGGCAGGGCGGTAATACCATCCATGATCGGCATCTGAATGTCCAGCAGTATCACATCTACCGGTATCATTTTCAGCATATTAAGCAAGTGCATGCCATTATCAGCCTCGGCTACAACTTTTATATCTTTTTTGGAGCTCAGGGCTGTTTTTACACCGGCGCGGTATAGCACATGGTCATCGCAAATAATAAGTTTTATCGGCTCATTCATATTGTCATTCGTCATCATAAAGTGGTTTTTGAGTAGTATCGGATCGTTATTTAACAGTTATATAACGTACAATGCAAGTTCAAATTATATTCAGAACGAAATAAGCGTGTAATTACCCTTTGTATTGCATGGGGTTTTTACGCAAGGGACAAGGATATAAACGTTAGTAAAAATAAAGACTGTAAAAAACATGATACTGACTCCCAATTAAAAACCACTTGTAATTAATAAATTCAAAAATATATTCTGTCATTGCAGAACCGAGCCATAAGACCCAGGTGGTGGAATGCCGCTAATGATTAAGTTTAGTAGTTGCATAAAATAGAGTACGGATCAATTTAAATGGGGTACGGATTAAAATCTTCCTCAAAGATTAAAACCTTAAATTTTATTTGCAAGGGAAAAACAACAGAAAAAAAGGGGATTTTTCGTTAAGGATTTAAAATAAATAGGAGTAGTTTGGGGACAGCAAATTTATAATGAATAAACTTAACACACTGGTAATAATAATTGGAACTGGAGTTATACTAATTAACTTCCTTATTGCTTTAATGCTTTTAAAAAAGCTAAATACTTATATGAAGGTATTTTTTGTTTGTATTGTAATTGCACTGTTAGTATCAGTAAATTCAATTTTTGGTTTATTTCTACCAAAATACAATCTTAAGATTTGCTTTTTTATTCAAAATATTTTATTTCTGCTTGATTTATTTTTTTGGGGATTATTTTTCTTGAAAGTACTAAGGGATAAAAAAAGTCAAAGGATTATGAAAGTTTTGTTTGCCATAACCTTTTCAATTGCTGCATTTATACTTTATATTAATGGGATGGCTAAAGTAAATTTACAAGCACTAGCGGTGATTAATATATGCAAAACGATTTTTTGCATTCTTTTTTATCACCATCTATTCAAGATTATATCCATCCAAAATCTATTTAAAGATCCTCTTTTTTGGATTGTTACCGGAGTTATTTTTTATTCATGTCTTTCTTTGCCTTTTTATGGTCTTAATAATTATATTAAACTACAATTCCCGCCTTTAATTGCAACTAATATTTTTTCCATTTCAAACATGTTAATCATCATCAAGTATCTTTTTTTCATAAAAGCTTTTTTATGTACGATCAATCTACGCAGGGTATAATCATTTTTATAGCTGGCACATCCTTTCTCTTATTGTTGCTTATAAGCTTTATAGTATCAATAGCTTACAAATACAGGCAAAAACAAAACGCCTATATTAAAGATATTGAAACCCTTAAAACATCTCATGAAAATATATTACTGCAATCGCAATTGGAAATACAGGAACAGACTTTTCAAAAAATTTCCAGGGAAATACATGATAATATAGGTCAGAAATTAACCCTTGCAAAACTGTATTTAAATACACTTGACTTTGCCGATACTTATAAAACCATGACCCAGGTAAACGATTCAGTAACTGTCATTGGGGAAGCCATTAACGACCTGAGCGACCTGAGCCATAGTATGAGCAGCGAAATCATTTTAAATAACGGCCTGATCAAAGCATTGGAGTTTGAAGCAGCACAGTTAACAAAATCAGGTGTTTATAAAATTTGTTTCTCTGCTACCGGTAACCCTGTTTTTATGGATACCAATACCGAACTTATGCTTTTTCGCATAGTACAGGAGGTTCTGAACAATATTGTAAAACACGCAGATGCCTCTGAAATTAATATTAACCTGCATTACACGGATGCTTTACTGATCATTGAAATAGAAGATAATGGCAAAGGCTTTTACACCGGTAAAACCTGGCCGGGAACCGGTTTGCAAAATATAAAAAAACGTACCCACATCTTAAAAGGAATTTTTAATATAGCAAGCACCATTGATGTTGGTACACACATTAAAATTGAAATACCGTTTTATGCAAACAACCAATCCATATAAACTCATCATTGCAGATGATCATATTCTTTTAAGGGATTCCCTGGTTAAACTTATTACCGATTTTAAGGAATTCATCGTGGTGGCAAAAGCTGCGGATGGCAGCCAGGTGGTGGAGGCCATAGAGAATGGCATAAAGGCAGATATTGTATTGATGGATTTAAATATGCCCAACATGGATGGTTATGAAACAGCCAGGTGGGTAGCAAAACACCACCCACAGGTAAAAATTGTCATTCTTACCATGTATGATAGTGAGATAGCCCTGATACGTTTACTGCAGGCCGGGGTAAATGGGTTCTTAAAAAAAGATATCCATCCTTCTGAATTACAAAATGCATTACTTACTGTAGCCGCAGGCGAATATTATTACAGCAACCACACTACAGTAAAAATTGCTTCGCTTTTCAAAAAAAATTCAGATAGCCGGCTTTACCTGGAAAAAGCATTATTAAACGAAACAGAAATTGAGTTTTTAAGATTGGCCAGTACAGATATGACCTATAAGGAAATTGCCCGGGCGATGCATATGACACCGCGGCATATAGACAATTACCGCGATCATTTATTTACAAAACTGGAAGTTAAGAGCCGGGTGGGATTGGCTATTTATGCAGTTAAGCATGGTATAGTTACTTTTTAAGGAAAACTATTTATACGGCAAACCTGCTTTATTGAAAAAAGTTTACGAAAGGGTATACTCAATTAAGTATAATAGTTACTAAAGCAATAATTACTCTATCAGTTTATTGCGCATACCATACATAATTAACCCCCCAATAGTTTTGGCATCTACCTTGGTTTTCATATTCTGCCGTATGGTTTCAATGGTTCGGGGGCTCAGGAAAATGATCTTGGATATCTCCTCGGTGGTTTTATCTTCTGAAAGCAGTTGCAGTATCTTCAGTTCTTTTTCGTTAAAGCTCACCGGGGTATTACTTCCATAATGCTGCCTTACATTTTTTTTCTGCATCAGCTTTCCCATCACAGCCTTATTTACCAGATCGTTAAAATAAAAATCATCATTCATACAGGTAAGTATGGCTTCGTAGATCTCTTCGGGGTCTGTTGTTTTGGTTAGATAGGCATTGGCTCCCATTTCCATCATTTTACTGATCATTTGCTGGTCATCGTACATGGTTAGTACAATGATCTTAATATCCTCGTATTCCTTACGAATAAGCTGTATGGCATTAATGCCATCCATTTCGGGCATTCGTATATCCATTAAAAGTACTTCGGGTTTTTTAATGGCAATTTTATGCATCATGTCCTTGCCATCTTCGGCTTCCCAAAGCATTTTAAGGTCCTGCTTACCGGCCAGGGCCATTTTAATACCATCCCTGAAGATCTTGTGGTCGTCGGCTATTGCAATTTTAATGAGGCTCTCGTTTCGCATAGTTTTTTAGATAATTGGGTTAGTTTAAAAGCATTTCAAGTTACAATTTTCATTCAATATGCATTCATTTTTCACCATTAATTGTACCATTAATTAATTAAAACCGATAGAATCAAGGCTTCCTGTAAATGTACTTCGTAGATTTACGATTTATATTTTCCGTTAAAATACGCATCCGGTTTGCAGTTTTACGCTTTAAAAGGTATTTATTCTAAACAAAAAAAGGGGCATTAATGCGCTTGTTGAGCTATGCTGCCTGCAATACATTTGTATAAGTTGATTGGCATGGGTTGAACGAATATCCAATTATCCAAATATCCAATAGAAATACAAAAAGTTCCAATTATCCCGAAGAACCTTGTTTGTGCTTGTTTTGCCCTTGTCAATCAACTTTTTAAATTAAGTCCCGCTTACCAGATCCAATTCCTCCAATCTTACCCGTTTTGAAAATTCCAGGAGTGCAATTAGTAATTAATAATACCCTTCAGTGAAATGCTATGTGAATTCCAAAACGGCAGATACGTAAAAGTCCCACTCATTTATCTTCCATTCGTACAAACACGCAGGTAAAGCTACGATATAGTGAATAGTAATTTTACTATTTTAATTTGGTATATTTACCCAAATTTAGCGGGAGATATTCCGTGCAACTGAACCTAAGTCATTAATAATAAATGATTTACGACATTTAGCGAATTCATTTTCCATCATAAGGGGTTGCCAAAGGTGGCCTTTTAGCTGAAGTTTGTACTTCATTATTACTTTTAGAAACCTTAAAACTACTTGTTATGTTAAACGGAATTATCGATTTGTTGATTGAGTGCTTTTCATAATCAGCCGAGGTAAATTATTTTGATTTTAAAAAACAATGGTTATTTTTGATGAAATAACCATTTTTTATATTACAGAATCTTAAATATATTACTTATTTCACAGAAATTTTACCTTTTATTTTTTGCTTAATATTTCTTTCAAGAATTGTTACAAAAAATAGAAAGGTATTTTTTTTATATACAGCTGTGATAACCTTATTGGTTATGATAGTAATAATTACAAGATATGGATTTCAATCTTTTGAAAGTTATTTTATAGTAACAAGGTTTTACAATCTTATAGAATATTCCTTACTAGCTTATTTGTTCTATTTATATATCAAAAATAAAATTGTAAAAAAGATTCTTCTTTACTCAATTTTACCATTCGCACTTTTGCATTCTATGATTATTTAACTGCTAGTAAACCTGCTCTTCCATTTTTTCCCTTAATATTTGAATACTTAGTTCTACTTATATTCATAATCTATTTCTTCTTTGAAGTATTACAGGAAACTGTTGTTGAACCAATCTACCACAAGTCAATATTCTGGATTTCTGTTGCATTTATTCTTAATTTCTCAGGGAATTTCTTTCTATTACTTTCTTCTGTTAATAGTTTTGATAATGAAGCATTTAGGGACACTTTTACTATAATTTACAGTTCCGTAACAATTCTAAAGAATTTACTATTGTGTATTTCAGTATACACTAAAGATAACAAAAGCGAAAATGACTCATTTAACGATATTGCAATTCATACGGAACTTGATAGTTATCTTCCCTTTAAACCATAACTAACTTCTAAGCAACATGTTTTTTCTGCAAACAACTGGCACGTCTGGAATTACACCTTTTATGTTTCTCGGAACATTGGGTATGCTTACGCTTGCTATTGCTATTGTTGGTTTTGTTATATTTCACCAGCGCAAGGTTATTCGTTATAATAACCAGTTAAAAAAGCTGGAAGAGGAAAAACAGCAGATCTTATTGAATGCTTCTATCCGGTTTCAGGAAGAAGAACGTAACCGCATTGCTGCCGACCTGCACGATGATGCCGGTCCCCTGCTTGCCACAGCCCGCCTTTACCTGAACGAAAACCTGGTGAACCAGGAAAAAGCCCAGCAGTTGCAAAGCATCTTCAGTGACAAACAGATACTCGATGATGCCATACTGCTGATACGTAACATCAGTCACAGCCTGATGCCGCCAACGCTTAAAAACTTTTTACTGGAAAGTGCAGCTACCGACCTTTTTCAAAAAATAGGCGCCAGCGGCAGCTTAAATGCAAGTGCCCGTTTTCATGATTACCGGATCCGGCTTAAAGTAGAACAGGAACTGCTTGTTTTCAGGATCATCCAGGAACTGGTTAATAATATACTGAAACACAGTAACCCGGGCTTTATTCATTTAACGCAGAATATAAGCACCAATAAGATGTATTTCAGAATACATCATGATGGAATTGGTATTGTGCAGGCCGATTTTGATAAACTGAACCACAGCAGTATTGGATTGGGTTTAAAGAATATAGCCAGCAGAATAAAAGTATTGAACGGACGTATCTTTTTTGAAATTGATCCCAGCAAAACCTACTACAAGGTAACCATCGAAATTCCGAGAGAACCAGCCATATAAAGTCTTTATAATTACTGATTCATATTTACCGGCAATCATAATTATTGCCCGTCATGGCATATTGAATTTTCTTTTACGTAATTTTACCGTACCCCAAGCATATGAATGAAATTAAAGTTGCTATAGCCGATGATCATAAGATATTCAGGAAAGGAGTGATCCTTTCCATGAGGAGTTACTCCAATATAAAATTTGTAATGGAAGCTGATAACGGTGAAGAACTGCTGGCAAAGATCCCCGAATCGGAACCGGATGTTGTATTATGCGACCTAAAAATGCCTGTAAAAGATGGTATTGACACCACCAAACTAATCACAAAAAATTTCCCCAACATCCGTGTTATTATCTTAACCATGTATGAAGATGACCGCTTTGTAGGACATTTGATGGATTGCGGGGCTGCCGGTTATCTTTTAAAAAGTACCGACCCTTCTGAGATAAAAAAAGCCATCATGGATGTGATGCGTACGGGGTTTTATCTGAACCCGTTCGTAAATAAAGTGCTTATCAAAAAGAACTATTCCAAGCAAAAATTCAATCCTTCATTAACATCGGAAGTGGTATTAAGCGACCGGGAAAAAGAAGTGCTTACACTGGTTTGCATGGAATTTACCGCTTCTGAAATTGCTGCTAAAATGGATATCAGTGCACGGACTGTGGAAGCCATAAAAGACAGGCTGATGGAAAGGTTTGGTGTTAAAAACTCGGTAGGACTGGTTTTTTATGCCATGAAAAATTCCCTGATCGATTAAAGGAAGACACAAGATTCGAGCTTCAAGGGAGAAGCCTTTATTCAATTGTTACTTTTGCCGTTTGATACTGAACTAATAAGAATAGAACCTTGCATAAAATACTGCCCCCTTGAAGCTAGTAACTTGTAGCTTTTTTAAAACAGTCCAAACAATGTAGAATCTATGCTGGTTATTATCTTTCCCAGGTCTTCTTCGTTTTCTGCAAACTTATTATTATCAGCATCAATGATCAATAGCGGCCCTTCTTTGTAATTATCTATCCAGCTATTATAAAATTCATTCAGCTTTTTCAAATAATCAAGGCGTATATTTTCTTCATACTCCCTGCCTCTTTTCTGTATCTGGGCTACCAGGGTTGGTACCGATGCTTTCAGGTAAATAATAAGGTCTGGCGGCTGCACCATGCTTTTTAACGTTTCAAAAAACTTATAGTAATTATCAAAATCACGTTTGGTCATCAGGCCCATATCATGCAGGTTGGGTGCAAAGATATTGGCCTCTTCATAAATGGTTCTGTCCTGTATCACCGTGTCTGTTCCATGATGTATGTCCAGTAACTGGTTCAACCGGCTGTTTAAAAAGAATATCTGCAGGTTAAAACTCCACCTAGGCATGTCTTCATAAAAATCATTCAGGTAAGGATTATGATCCACATCTTCAAACTGGGGAATCCATTTGTAATGCTTGCTCAGCATTTCTGTCAGCGTGGTTTTTCCTGCACCAATATTTCCTGCAACAGCGATATGTTTTGGTTTTTTTGTCTTTGCCATAATCAATTGTGGATTTACAATCGCCGTTTCTTTTTAAATATTAGCGAAGCATCTAAAGTAAACAAAATCTCAAATCAAACACCCGAAATCAAAAATAATTTAATCCCATCGCTTCCCTTACCAGTTTCATTGTTTCGCCGGCGCTACTATTTGCCTTTTCGGCTCCTTTTTGCATAATTTGTTTAAGTCCTGCTTCGTCATGCAAAATAGCATCTACCTTATTGCGGATGGGTGCAATAAAATTAACCATATCTTCTGCCAGCTGCTTTTTCAGATCGCCATAGCGTATGGTACAGTTATTATAGTCTTCTTCAAATCTTTGAATGGTTTCAGCCGTACAAACCAGGCCCATCAGCAAAAAAATGTTTTCGATATAATCCGGCTTAGGTGCGTTTTTTTCAACAGGGCCGCTATCCGTCTTGGCTTTCATCACCTTTTTCCTGATCATCTCATCACTGTCGGCCAGGTACAATGTTGCCATCTGGTTTTCACTTTTGCTCATCTTACCGGCACCATCCAGGCTGGGCACTTTTACCAGGTTTTGGTTGTAATTAAATGCCATGGGTTCCGGAAAAACCTCACCGTAGCGGTGGTTAAACCTGTTTGCAAACGTACGGGCCATTTCCAGGTGTTGCTCCTGGTCTTTACCAACAGGAACATATTTGGCACGGTGCAAAATAATATCGGCAGTCTGCAAAACAGGGTAGGTTAACAAACCTGCATTTACATTTTCGGGATTCAAGCGTACTTTATCTTTAAAAGTTGTGGTTTTTTCCAACTCACCTTTGTAAGCCATCATGTTCAAATACAGGTACAATTCGGCTGTTTCATGTACATGGCTCTGGCAATAGAATGCCACTTTATCGGGATCGAGGCCACAGGCAATGTTTTCGGCCAATACCCGGTGAACATTGGCTTTCAACTCCTTTGTATCGGGATGGGTTGTTAATGAATGCAGATCGGCCACCATAAAAAAACAGTCAAAATCTTCCTGCATTCTTACATAATTTTTAATGGCGCCAAAATAATTACCCAAATGCAGAAAGCCGGTTGGGCGAATGCCACTCATTACAATTTCCTTTTTCTTTTCCATAAACAATCTTTGCAGCTTCATGATAAACTGCAGGTTGGCGAAGATAACAAAAGTCAATTGTCATTGGCCAATAGTCATTAGAAAAGATTAGCTGCCATTTAAATAATAACTCAAAACCGAAAACCACAAACTAAGCTATATTTGTAATATGGAAGTAAATGAAGCCCTAGTTGATAAGCTGGCCAATCTTGCCCGGTTAAAGTTTGATCCAGCCGCAAAAGAAGAGATCAGGAATGATCTGCAAAAAATGATTCATTTTGTTGAAAAACTGAACGAAGTTGACACAGCCGGCGTAGAACCGCTCCTGCATATGAGCAGCAATATAAATGTTTTGCGTGCTGATGAAGTGAAAGGAAGTATTACCCGTGAAGCTGGCTTGCAAAATGCACCCATACATGATGAGCAATTTTTTAAAGTACCGAAAGTTATAAAGAAATAAATGCTGTACAAAAACCCAAAATAAAAAAAATGCAGGGAATTATTCATCTGGAAGATATTCGTAAAAGTTACTACCTCGGAAAAAATGAACTGCAGGTATTAAAAGGCATTTCGCTGGATATATTCAAGAACGAATACGTTGCTTTGATGGGGCCCAGCGGTTCGGGTAAATCAACCTTAATGAATTTAATAGGCTGCCTCGATACTCCTTCCGGTGGAAAATATATTTTGAATGGAAAAGATGTTAGCCGTATGCCCGATAATGACCTGGCTGAAGTTCGGAATAAAGAGATTGGATTTGTTTTTCAGCAGTTTAATTTGTTACCCCGCTTAACAGCTGCCGAAAATGTTGCATTACCACTTGTTTACAGCGGTGTAGGCAAAAAAGAGAGAATAGAAAGGGCTATGGAGGTTTTAACCAGGGTTAAACTGGACGACCGCAGTCATCACAAACCGAATGAACTTAGTGGCGGTCAGGCTCAGCGTGTTGCCATTGCCCGTGCTTTAATTAATAATCCTTCTATCATTTTGGCTGATGAGCCAACCGGAAACCTGGATACAAAGACCTCTTATGAGATCATGGAGATCCTGGGCACCATACATGCTGAAGGTAATACTGTAATCTTAGTAACGCATGAAGAAGACATTTCTATGTACGCCCACCGGGTAATCAGGTTAAGAGATGGTATAGTAGAAACGGATAAACTGAATGCAAACCCTGCAATGGCTACAATTCCGGTTTAATTTTTTTTATTTCTTAACCATTCCCGAAAATTTTTGTTGTTTTACACAACAAACAGGCAATTAGCATGGCATTTAAAATTTATACCAAAACGGGCGACCTTGGCAAAACCAGTTTAATTGGAGGGACCAAAGTTCCTAAAAGTTATATCCGTATTGAAGCCTATGGAACGGTTGATGAATTAAATTCTTTTATCGGCCTCACGGCAGATCAGCTTGCCCACGAGCCTTCGAAAATTCTTTTAAAAGAAATACAGGACCGGTTATTTACCATCGGTTCATCACTTGCCTGCGATCCGGATAAAGAATCCAAGCTGAAAATACCCGATCTGAATGAATCTGATATAACACTTTTAGAAAGAGAAATAGATAAAATGAATGATGAACTGGAAGAGATGAAATCATTCATCCTTCCCGGCGGGCATGTTGCCATTTCTACGGCTCATGTTACCCGGTGTGTTTGCAGGCGTGCAGAGCGTATTTGCGTAAACATGCAGGAGCATGATCTTTTTGTAGACCCCCTGGTTATAAAATATTTAAACCGGCTGAGTGATTATCTTTTTGTTTTGTCAAGATATGCCGGACATTTGTTAGGAGTGGATGATATTCCATGGAAACCCAGGATAAATTAGCAATGGACAATTAGCAATTGGCAATTTAAGCGTCTGATTAAAATAATAGTAATCTAATTTCAAAGCATTTGCCAATTGCATATTGGTTATTGCCTATTTACTCATCAAACCGTCTTTCATCATCAAAATCCTGTCGCTCATTTTTGCCAGCTCTTCATTATGCGTAACAATTAAAAAGGTTTGATTGAATGTATTACGCAGGTCAATAAATAACTGGTGCAATTCCCTGGCATTGGCACTATCCAGGTTACCGGTTGGCTCATCTGCCATAACAATATCCGGACTGTTTATTAAGGCCCTCGCAACGGCAACTCTTTGCTGCTCACCACCCGAAAGTTGCTGCGGTTTGTTCTCAAGCCGGTCTGCCAGGCCTAAAGTTTTCAACAATTCTGTAGCTTTTGTAACCACTTCTTTCTTTTTTTGGCCGGCAATCCAGCCAGGAATACAAACATTCTCCAGGGCAGAAAACTCGGGTAAAAGGTGATGAAACTGAAAGACAAAGCCGATATGTTTGTTTCTGAACGCGGCTAATTTTCTTCCGCTAAGCTGTTCAACCTGCTGACCGTTTAAATTGATACGCCCCTCATCGGCTTTATCCAAAGTGCCTAAGATGTGCAGCAGCGTGCTTTTGCCGGCTCCCGAAGATCCTACAATACTTACGATCTCACCCTTACCAATGTTTATATCAACCCCTTTCAGTACGGTAAGGTGGTCGTATCTTTTATAAATACCTGTAGCTGTTAACATGCTTCGAAAGTAGGTAATAATTGCAATTTTATCCTTTAAAAACAAGGGCGCCCCCTATTTTAAGTATGTTAAATAATAATATCCCCCAACGGGGGTTAAAAAAACACTTTTGGTTATTCCAAATGAACTTATACATTTGCAAAAAAATAAACCCTATAACCATGTTTTGGACACTAGAATTAGCTTCTCATTTGGAAGATGCACCATGGCCCGCTACCAAAGATGAATTGATTGATTATTCGATCCGCAGTGGTGCGCCCATTGAAGTGGTAGAGAATTTACAGGAGTTGGAAGACGAGGGCGAAATATATGAAGGCCTGGATGATATCTGGCCCGATTACCCCAGCCAGGAAGATTTCTTTTTTAATGAAGATGAATATTAAATAACCCTAAACCCCCTCCGCCCCCTAAAGGGGGAACTTTGGAGTTCAATACTACAAATAGTATAAGCGAATATAAAAGCCAGAGCCTCTCAACATTTGAGAGGCTCTGGCTTTTTGTAATAGTAAGTGAAGTTAGAACTTTCAGGCTCTTAGTTCCCCCTTCAGGGGGCGGAGGGGGTTCTACATCTTATTAATAACCGCCTCAGTTACTCCCGTAAACGAGAATCCACCATCATGAAACAGGTTTTGCATGGTAACCATCTTCGTCATATCGCTGAACATCATTACGCAGTAATTGGCACAATCATCGGCACTTGCATTACCCAGCGGACTCATTTTTTCGGCATAATCTAAAAATCCATCAAAACCTTTTACTCCGCTGCCTGCTGTGGTTTTTACAGGCGATTGCGAAATGGTATTTACCCTTACGTGTTTTTTAACACCATAATGATATCCAAAACTCCTGCTTACACTTTCCAGTAACGCTTTTGCATCGGCCATCTCATTATAATCAGGAAACACACGTTGTGCTGCTATGTATGTTAATGCTACTACACTGCCCCAGTCATTGATGGCATCCATCTTCATGGCTGTTGCCAAAACCCGGTGCAGGCTTATAGCAGATATATCTAAAGATTTTGCATTAAAACCATAATCAATCTCCGTATAGTGTTTTCCTTTACGCACATTAATGCTCATACCGATGGAATGCAGGATAAAATCTACCCCGCCTCCAAAATGCTCCATGGTTTTGGTGATCAGGTTTGTAACGTCTTCGTTGCTGCTCACATCGCAGGCTATAACCGGCGCATGTACGATCTCTGCCAGTTTGTTTATTTCACCCATACGCATGGCCACGGGTGCGTTGGATAAAACCAGTTCTGCGCCTTCCTCATGGCAACGTAATGCCGTACGCCAGGCAATTGATCTTTCATCAAGTGCACCAAAAATGATTCCTTTTTTTCCTTTTAGTAAGTTGTATCCCATTGGTTAGTTTTTTATTGGGTAAAGATAGCCCTAAATGAAAATAAAAAAATCCGGAGTAAATCCGGATTTAATGTATAAAATCAACTCTTTTTATCGTACATACACATCATGCCACCACCAGTAATTACCGGGATTGGCCGATGCTATACGGAAACATAGTACCATCGAATCACTATCCAGATATTTAATACGGAAATTAGGTCCTGTAGATGGGGTTGTGTAAGGAGTATTGGTAATAAAATCATCCTTCGAATAAAATTCTACACGCCATAACATGCTGCGCAATGATTCATTAGGTGTTACATGACCACCTTCTCCTCCACCATACATGGGCAGCGATTTGGATTCTGATCTCCACCATTTAAAAGTAGAATCAGCTTTAATTTCAAGATAAGAGAAAGGATCATAATTACCGCCATAATAGGTATTTATTACAACGGTTGTATCTGCCTGGGTTGTTTCCAACCGGTAATCATATTTGTATTTCCACCTGCCTACCAAACTATCAAACGTGGAAGCAACAGTTTGATTCGTATCAACTGAAACTTCTTTCTGGCAACTGGTAAAAAGAAAGCAGAGAATAATAATTGCTATTATACGCATATAGTCACGTTTATAATAAGATTTCATTTTGCACAAAACTGCTGCTTCAGATATAAAATAATTAACCTCTGTGTTTTATCCATACCATTATCAATACGCTGATGATACTGTAAAGCAATGCCAGTATCAAAACGCTTATGAAGTATAGTGTCAGTCTTTTACCGCTTTCTAATGGCCTTATCTTTTTAAGAAGGTACCTGTTTAAAAAATAAAAAGGAGCTGCCACCAAAAGGGCCATGGCAATAACATCTAAATTGGTAAGAATAAACATAAGCAGCATCAATTACCGACCATTTCCCTGGCATTCTGCAATGCAGCAGCAGTGGGCTTTTCGCCACTCAGCATTTGGGCAATGGTAGTTATGCGCTCATCATTGCTTAACAGGCGTATGGATGTAACGATTGTATCTTTTTCAATTCCTTTATACACAAAATAATGTGCCGTGGCTTTTGCTGCAATCTGTGGCTGGTGTGTAATGGATATCAACTGGTGAGATGCTGATAACTCTTTCATGATATTACCAACCTGCCGGGCTGCTTCACCGCTGATGCCGGTATCGATCTCATCAAATATTAATGTTGGCAACTGTAATTTTTTTGCCACCAGCGATTTAATGCACAGCATCAGCCTGCTTAACTCTCCACCACTGGCCACTTTACGCAATGGTTCAAAGCGGTTGCTTTTATTGGCATCAAATAAAAACTCGATCCTGTCAATACCCAGTTCACTCAATGCATCCAGTGGTTGTGCTTCGGCAGTAAAACGTGCATTGGGCATGCCCACCCTTGCCAGCAATTCATTTACATTTGCTGCAAATGGTTTAATTGCTTTTTTACGATTGGCCGATATTGTTTTTGCTTTCGCTTCGCACTGTTGCAGCAGTTCTGCGGTTTGTTTTTCTTTTTGCTGTATGGATTCGCCGATGTTTAGTATCTCATTTAATTTTTGCTGCAATTCATCTTTTAAAACCAGCAACTCTTTGGTGGTGGTTACGCTATGTTTCTTCTGCAGTTTATAACCCATCGAAATCCGGTCGTTTACAATCTGTATCCGCTCGGCGCTGTAATTAATGCTGCTGTTTATCTGGTCCAGTTCATCGGCAATATCTGCCAGCTCAAGCTGGGTGCTTTGCAAACGTTTGGCCAGGTCGGTAATGCCTGTGTGATATTGATCTAACGCATGTAATCTATTATACAGCACTTTCAATTGCTGTACCAGTGGTTGCTCTGTTTCTTTTAATTCGTAGTAAATACCAGAAAGTTCCTGTTTTACATTTTCGGCATTGCTAAGCAGTTTTAATTCTGCATCCAGTTCTTCCAGTTCGTTTTCCTTAAAACCGGCTTCGTCCAGTTCATCAAATAAAAACTGGTTATAATCAAGCGCTGCATTGGCAGCGGTTTGTTGCGCCTGTAGTTCTGCCAATTCCTTTTTTGTTTTTTTGTACTGATGAAAAACCTCCTGGTATTGCTGCAGCAGCTCCGTATTATCTGCCAGTGCATCTAACACCTGCTGCTGAAAATCAGATGAATTCAGTTCCAGTGTATCAAATTGCTGGTGCAGATCAACCAGTAATGTGCTGAGTGTTTTAAGCTGGCTAAGGTTTACCGGTGTATCATTTATAAATGCCCTTGATTTACCGTTTGCTGCAATCTCTCTTCTTATAATCAGCACATCTTCTGCATCCAGGTCGTTCTCTTTTAAAAAACCGGCAATGTCTTTTTTTTGGGTGGCTTTAAACGAGCCCTCTATCACCGCTTTTTTTTCTTTATGCTGCAATACACTACTATCGGCCCGTTCGCCCAGTATAAGGCTTAATGCACCCATTAAAATACTTTTACCGGCACCTGTTTCGCCTGTAATGATATTCAGTTTATCTGAGAAATCAATTTCCAGTTCTGAAATGATGGCGTAGTTCTGTATGTGTAATTTTTGAAGCATAGATAGAACAGCAAATTAGCAAATAAAAGTTACTTGACCTCACCCCAACCCCTCTCCATTTGGAGAGGGGCTTAGAGTTCACGAATTTAACCAGCATTAAATATAGCTTACATCAGGCCACAAAAAAAAGAGCCCACAATCGTGAGCTCTTCCAGTATCTTGAATCAAGTATCCAGTATCTTATTTAACTACCACCGAATCATTCAAATCTGCATCTACCAAAATACGTCCGCAGTTTTCGCAAACCATGATCTTCTTACGCAGTTTAATTTCGCTTTGCTTTTGTGGAGGAATAGCGTGGAAACAACCACCGCAGCTGTCTCTTTCAATAGCAACCACCGCTAAACCATTGCGGTAATTTTTACGGATGCGATCGTAGCTGGTTAGCAAACGATCATCAGCATGGGTGCGGGCTTTTTCACCTTCCTTGTTATAGTGTTTTTCTTCTTTTTCAGTTTCACTGATAATTTTTTCCAGCTCACCCTTTTTTCCGGTAAGATGACTCTCTTTATTAGCTACCGCTTTTTTTGCTGTTTCCAGCTGCCTTGCTTTTTCAGAAATCTCCTCGGTAGCATCCTTAATATGTTTTTCGCAAAGCTTTATTTCTAAAGTCTGCATTTCAATTTCTTTATTGATGGCTTCAAACTCACGGTTGTTCTTTACGTTATCGCTTTGCTTTTCGTATTTTTTAACCAGTGCTTCGGCTTCTTTAATGCCTTCTTTCTTTTGGGCAATAAATTCCTGGATACCGTTTATTTCTTCTTCAACACGGGTTTGCCTGGCGTGCAGACCTTCAATTTCGTCTTCCAGGTCTTTTACCTCCATAGGTAATTCTCCTTTCAGGATCTGAATTTCATCCAGCTTACAGTCTACTTTTTGTAATAGTACCAGTGCGCTTAATTTTTCTTCAATTGAAAATTCTTTAACTGCGGCCATATTATTTTTGAAATTTTATTTTTGAAATTACAGGAAGTAATGTACCGGGTTGGTTTTTACCCCTGTTTTTAGGACGGCAAAGGTAGGGAATTTTTGGCTCAAAATATCAAATAACAGGTCTATGGTGTACTGTTCGCTCTCAAAATGGCCAATATCAGCCACAACCAGCCGGTTGTTGGCATCAAAAAATTCATGATATTTAATATCGCCTGTAATGTAAAAACCAGCACCGGATGCAGCCGCAGCCCCAATAAGAAAGCTGCCTGCACCCCCGCAAAGGGCTATTTTTGTAACAGGCCTGTCCAGTAATGGAGTATGACGTATTACAGAAAGGTTGAATTTTTCTTTTAATAACCCCAATAAGGCTGTTTCGCTTAATGGCTGCGGCAATTCGCCCACTAAACCGCTGCCAACCTGTTGGTTTTGGTTATCGAGCGCCACCATATCGTATGCCACTTCCTCGTAGGGATGGGCCGCTATCAGGGCTTTTACAATAGCCTGCTCCTGCCATGCCGGAAAGATCATTTCCATTTTTATTTCATCTTCGGTATGGCGGATACCACGTTTTCCGCTAAAAGGATTGGTACCTTCTCCCGGCTTAAAGGTACCCTGGCCGGCGGTATTAAAACTGCATTCACTGTAATTACTGATATGGCCGCCGCCGGCATTAAAAATGGCTGAGCGAACATTTTCTGCAAATTCAACAGGCACAAAAGTATACAGCTTTTTCAGCGTATCATTTTTAGGTTGAAGTACTTTGCGGTTTATTAAACCCAGCTTATCAGCCATGGCTGCATTTACGCCCTGCAACACATTATCTAAATTGGTATGAATGGCGTAGATCGCAATATCATTTTTTATAGCAGTGATGATGGTTTGCTCCACATAATTTTTACCGGTAATTTTTCTTAACCCGCCAAAAATAATAGGGTGATGCGCTACTATCAGGTTGCATTTTTTTTCAATGGCTTCCAGCACCACGGCTTCGGTCGCATCTAAAGTGGTGATGATACCGGTACAATCCCAGCTGTTGTTACCGGTGATTAAACCAGCGTTATCATAGCTTTCCTGCAGGGATGGCGGTGCTACTGATTCTAAAAAAGATATGATCTCCTGAATCTTCATTTTTTACCCTTTCAGTTTATTAACCAGCTCAACATATTGCTGCATACTTTCTTCTGATGTTTTTCCTTTTAATGCAGACCAGGCTTCGTATTTAGCTTTGTTTACAAAATCAAAAGGATTGGTTGGCGCTTCGCCGCTAACATCGCCTTCGGTAGATTGTTTGTACAAAGAATACAGTTGCAGCAGCGTTTCGTTGCTGGGTTTCTCGCTTAGCGATTTGCTTTCGGCTATCGCCTTTTCAAATTGTGCTTTTATATCCATGTTTTTTTATTTGCGAATTTAAGATAAAGCTTTTAAGAGATGAATATGACTAGTCCTAAAAAAGAAAGCCAGCGTTTATACCCTGGCTTTCTTTTTCTATTTGCAACAACCTGTTAACCAGCCTGCTGCATTTTTATTTTTGTTTATAAATAGTTATCTCTACCCTTCTGTTCAACCAGTCCTGGTGCAAATCATAAGGCCTTGATGAACCGTAGAACGCTGTCCTCATCCTGTTTTTTGCAATACCGTAGCTTTGGAAATAATCTCTTGCTACAAAAGCCCGTTCCTGTGAGATCAACGTATTATATTTCTCCTGCCCGAAATTATCTGCATGACCGTCAATTATCACCATCAGGCTCTTATCGGCTTTTAATACGTTCACAATTTCGCCCAATACACTGAAGGCTTCGCTGGTAATATTGGCTTTGTCAAAATCGAACCGGATAAAATAAGTCATTGAATCGCCGGATGACCGTATGAGTTTACCGCCATCAAGAATCTTCCTCGGGCAGCCGTTGTTTTCGGCGGTACCTGCTGCATCAGGACATTTATCATCTTTATCCAAAATGCCATCTCCGTCTGTATCTGCCGGGCAGCCACTGTTATCAGCTACACCTTTTACATCGGGGCAATTATCGTTATCATCATTCACCCCATCACCATCTGTATCAGGTACAGGGCAGCCTTTGTATTTGGCGGTTCCTTTCACATCCTTACATTGATCATCATTATCGGCTACGCCATCACCATCAGCATCGGGACAACCATTTACGGTTCCTTTTACGGTTACACACAAATCAGTAATATCAGGAACACCATCTCCATCTGTATCAATTTCAATTTTAGGTGCTGTTACGGCAGTATCTTTTTTCTCTACAGTTTTGGCGGAATCTATAGCAGGTACCTCAACCTTAGGTTCTACCTTCTTAGGTTTTTTGTGCTGACCAAAACCAAGGGAGTAAAACATAAAATCGTCTTTAATTCCATCGGTTAAAGCCATTTTCCATTGGGCCTGTACAAAAAGATAGGCCCCGTTGTTGAAATGAAACTGAAGGCCAACCCCCACCGGTGCATACACCACCAGTTGCCGTCCAAAATACCCGGCACCAATGCCGGCTGTTAAAAACGGATTTATTTTGCTGCTTTCTTTAAAAGCTTTTGCATGGAGCAACATATCAAGCTGGGGAGTAAAAGATGCCTTACCAATGCTGTCGTCTTTTACATACAATGCCGGAAAATTTGAAAAAGTGCCTATAAAATTACCGGAAAAATCAAAGTGAGAACCAAGCCCTTTCCAGTAAGTAGCTCCAAAACCAAAAGAACTGTTACCCGATTTAAAGAGGCCCTTCCGGTTAAAAGCATGGCTTATCGATGAATCATTAACTGCTTTAAAAAAGCCATAATCAGAGTAATTTATGTTAAACGAAAACATGCCCTTCTTCTTATCTGTACTTTTTACAGTCTTTTTTTGCCCATAAACAAGGGATGTACTCAGGCAAAGTAACAGGGCAATTTTCAGGAATTTAAAGTGCATATTGGTAGTATTAGGGAGTGTAAAAGGGTTTTACCCTGTTTTGGTTTACAGTTTAAAATATTAAACGTCAATGCAATGTAAAAATATATCTCTACATACACAATTTTTATATAGAAAATGTTGTTTAGAATAAGGCAGAAATGCTATGTTTTATCCATTTATCCATAATCCAAAAAAAAACGGGACCTGTATGCCTACGTTTACCCTAGCTATTCCCAGGCAGTATTTTTTACTATTCCTTTTACTGATTTCTTTCAGTATTAGCAGCAAAAGTCAGGTTACGGCAAATTTTTCAGCTTCCCCAACATCTGGCTGTTCTCCGCAAATTGTAAATTTTAATGACCAGTCAACCGGAAACCCTATTTACTGGAAATGGGACCTGGGCAATGGCACTATCTCATTTTTACAAAATCCATCCACCACTTATTTTACCCCGGGTCAATATAACATTAAACTGGTTGTAGAAGACGGCCTGGGAAACAAAGATTCTTTAACCAGAACGCAATACATCAACATATTTCCAATACCGGTTGTAAACTTTTCGGCAACACCGCTATCGGGCTGCGTACCTTTAACGGTTCAGTTCACCGACCTAAGTACAGCAACCGGCTCTGCCATTACAAGCTGGTTATGGGATTTTGGCGATGGTACTACCGGCATTGTAAGAAATCCATCACATACCTATACATCAGCCGGAAATTACAATGTTACGCTGCGGGTTACTACGGTGTCGGGTTGTTCAAAAACGTTAACCAAAAATAATTACATCCACGCAAGCAATGGTGTAATCGCCAATTTTACCAATACTTTACCCACGGAGTGCAGCCTGCCGGTTACTATCAGCTTTACCAATTCCTCTTCGGGTTCAGGCACTTTATCTTACCTCTGGAATTTTGGGGATGGCCTTACATCAACCTTACAAAATCCAACACATACTTATGTAATACAGGGAAATTTTACAGTAAGTTTACGCGTAACCAGCAGCACAGGTTGCATAACAACCATTACCAGGCCAAATGCTGTGGTTATAAATTTTTTACGGGCAAGCTTTGTTAGCCCGGCAAGTTCATGCATTAATGATGCAGTTAATTTTACAAATACGTCAACACCTACACCAACATCTGTACTTTGGGATTTTGGTGATGGCACCACTTCAACAACACTCAGCCCGGTAAAAACATACACGGCCACGGGAAGTTATACAGTAAAATTAGTTGCCAGGCTTGGCGCCTGTGTGGATTCTACCACATTTGTTTTTAATGTTTATCCAAAACCAACAGCTGGTTTTTCGGGAATAAACAGAACTGCATGCGAACCTCCATTAACGGTAACTTTTACAAATACCAGCACAGCACCTGCAACTTACTTTTGGGATTTTGGTGACGGCGCAACTTCTACAGCACAAAACCCGGTGCATACCTATACAGCCTATGGTTCATTTCATGTAAAACTGATCGTAACCAATTTTGTAGGATGCAGCGATTCGCTGATCATAAATAATTATGTACAAATTTTACCGCCAGATGCAAGCATCAATAATTTACCGCAAAGCAATTGTGCGCCGCTTACGTGGACTTTTTCCTCTACAGTAAATTCACCCGATCCCGTTGTAAGTTACTTTTGGGATTTGGGAGATGGAACTACATCTACCTTACCAAACCCAACAAACACATACCCTACAGGCTCGTACGATATTAAATTAATTGTAACCACAATGGGCGGCTGTACCGACACGGTTTTTATACCGGCAGGTATTGTGGCCGATGACAAACCTGTTGCAAATTTTAATGCAAACCCAAGAGATGTTTGTGCCAAAGAAGATGTGCTGTTCAATGATCTGTCAACCGGAAATATTACACGCTGGTTATGGGATTTTGGTGATGGCGGCACATCAACCGTTCAAAATCCATCTCATCATTACCAGGATACAGGATTGTTTACTATTCGGCTGATTGTATGGAATAACAATTGCCCGGATACATTGATCCTTACTGATTATGTGCATATCAGTCCGCCGATTGCCAGCTTTAATTCAGTATTTGATTGTGTAGCACCCAGAACATTCACCTTTACAGATGCATCTATAGGCCCCGACGAATGGCATTGGGATTTTGGAGATGGCACTACATCAACAACACAACACAATGTGCATACTTTTCCTGATACAGGCACATATACCATAAGACTTGTTGTAATAAATCATGTAACCGGTTGCGATGATACATTTACGCAAACGATACGCATTGTAGAAGAAGTTGCGAATTTTAATGCAACAGCAACGGAGATCTGCCGCAATACTTCCACCACATTTATTGCCATTGGAAATACACCGGGTACCATCAGTACTTACGAATGGGATTTTGGCGATGGACAAACCGACACGGGTGCTGTAGCAACACACACTTACATCAATGCCGGTTTGTATTCAGTGCGTCTCATCATTACAGATATATCGGGTTGTAAAGACACTCTGGTGAGAGTTCAATACATCCGGATCAATGGTCCTGTTGCTGCTTTTACCATACCCAATGGTGGCAGTTGCTCAAACAACAGTTTTACTTTTGTTGATAATTCAACCGATGACGGATTGCATCCAATTACAAACTGGGTTTGGAATTTTGGTGATGGTACGATACAAACATTTACTGCGCCGCCTTTTACACATTTTTATTCAGCTTCAGGTTCGTACAATGTTACTTTAAAAACGATTGATGCTATCGGATGTTCCGACAGTACAACCAATACAAACACCATTATAATTTCCAATCCTGTAGCTGCTTTCACACAATCAGATACAACCGTGTGCCCGGGCATTGATATTAGTTTTACCAATGCATCAACCGGACCAAACCTTACTTATGTTTGGCATTTTGGTGATGGCGCAACTGATACACTCGCTGACCCGGTACACAATTATGCAACCGAAGGAAATTATACCGTATTATTAATCATCACCGATCAGTATGGTTGCCAGGATTCAGTAGATCAGATCATTCATGCAGCACCGCCACATGCAAGCTTTACCGTTTCCGATACACTAAGTACCTGCCCGCCGCTGATCGCAAACTTCACCAATACTTCAATAAATGGCATTGATGCAACCTGGGATTTTGGCGATGGCAGTACCTCCAATTCGCCTAACCCGATTCATATTTATAATACACCGGGTATTTATTTTGCAAAATTATTTGTAACCGGTCCGGGCAATAATTGTTTTGATACAGTAGTGCAAAGAATTGTTGTAAGGGGCCCTATCGGTACATTTAGTTACAGCCCTTTAAGTGGTTGCAGTCCGCTTACAGTAAACTTTACAGCGGTATCACCCGATCGTCCTGCGTATGTTTGGGATTTTAATGATGGCTCAATAATTAATACACCTGATTCAACCATATCCTATACTTATACTTTACCCGGTGCTTATTTACCAAAAATGATACTGGTAGATTCCGGCGGATGCCAGGTTCCCATTGAAGGTGTTGATACCATCAATGTATATGGTGTAAAAACTAATTTTGGTTTTGATGGATTACCACGCTGTAACCTGGGTGATATTCAGTTTTCAGATTCATCCATCATCAATGATATTTCATCTGTATATGCCTGGAATTTTGGTGATGGCGGAATATCTGCTTTACAAAACCCCTCGCATTTTTATGCAGCACCCGGTCAATACTTTCCGCAACTGATCGTAGTAACCAACCGGGGTTGCAGGGACACCACAATATTACCGGTACCTGTAAAGATTGTAGCATCGCCGCAGGCAGATTTTACAAATGCATTAAGCGGATGTACACCCGTAATGGCAACTTTCAATGCATTTTTATCTGTTGCTGATACTTCTGCCATTAGCTGGAGCTGGAATTTAGGAAATGGAAACACCTCAACACTACAAACTACCCCTGCACAAACTTATACAACTGCACAGATTTATAATGTAGCATTAATTGCAACCAACAGCAGCGGTTGTAAAGACACCGTTAATAAAAGTTTTGAAGTATATCCCATTCCCGTGATAAACGCGGGTAATGATGTACAGATATGCAGGGGCACGCCCACACGATTAACTGCCCTGGGTGGTGATACGTATACCTGGAGTCCTGCGCTGGGCTTAAGTTGTACCACTTGTACCAATCCAAACGCTTCACCGGATTTTAATCAAAAATATATAGTTACGGGTTCGTCCATTTATGGTTGTACCAATATGGATTCGCTGAATATAACCGTGATACAACCCTTTGTAATGGACAACAAAAGAGATGATACGATTTGTGTGGGTAGTTCGGTAAGGTTATTTGCTTCGGGCGCCAACACTTACGAATGGTCTCCTTCATTGGGCTTAAATAATATTACAACTGCATTGCCACTTGCAAGTCCCAAAACCACCACAACATACCGTGTAATTGGCAGCGATGCCTATGGATGTTTTAAAGACACGGGGTACACTATCATAAAAGTTTATCCCATACCGCAGATAGATGCAGGGAAAGATATAACCATGAAAAATGGCGCTGCCCCAGTTACCATTACACCAACAATTTCTCCTGATATAACCGTTACGTATTGGTTATCTGCGCCGGGAATTTTATACAGCAATTCACCATCGGTTACCGTGCAGCCAAAAGCCACAACAGAATATACCGTTGAAGCAAGAAACCCCGGTGGTTGTAAAACAACCGACAGGGTTACTGTGTACGTGATGTGTGATGGCGCCAATATTTTTATACCCAATACTTTTTCTCCAAACGGAAGCGGTACCAATGATGTTTTTTATCCGAGAGGCTCGGGCATATTTACGATAAAGCTTTTACGCATTTTCAATCGTTGGGGCGAAGTGGTTTTTGAGAAAGTAAATTTCTCTCCCAATGACCCAGGCGCTGGCTGGGATGGTACTGTAAAAGGCAAAAAAGTAAACAGCGATGTATTTGTGTACACCGCAGAAGTGGTTTGTGAAAATAATAATTCGATGATACTAAATGGAAATATTGCATTGCTGAGATAATACAACACAGCATATGGAGGCTGAATAATTTTAATATCCAATACGATGAAAACAAATTTAAAACATACCATTTTTCAAACTGCAATGATGATGCTGTTATGCTCCGTATCAGCTACAGCACAGGATATACATTTCTCACAATTTTTTGAAACGCCCTTGTTGAGAAACCCGTCGCTTGCCGGTATTTTTAAAGGTGATGTACGGGCACAAATGGTTTACCGCAGCCAGTGGAATAATGTTACCGATGCTTACCGCACCGGATCTTTTAATGTTGAATTTAAAAAACCTATTGGTAAAGGCGATGATTTTTTTACCATTGGCGCACAGGTTTTGTACGACAGGGCCGGCACCATTGCACTCACATCAACTCATTTATTACCGGTTTTAAATTACCAAAAATCTTTAAGCACCGACAGAAATATGTACCTGTCGCTGGGCTTTATGGGCGGACTTGTACAAAGAAGAATAGACCAGGGTAAGATGACAACAAACAGTCAGTATAACGGTAGTGAATATGACCCAAACCTGAACAACGGTGAAAATTTTGGCAAGACATCCTATTCTTACCTGGATGCCAGTGTGGGTATGAGTTTCAACACACAGATAGGGCAAAATGAAAACAACAATATTTATGCTGGGCTGGCCTATCATCATTTTAATAAATCGAATAAGGTTTCCTTTTACGGAAATATAGATCTGGAAATGAAACCAAAATGGGTTGGCTCGCTGGGTATAAGAATGAATGTGAGTGAAGAATCTTATTTTACTTTATACGGAGACTACAGCAAACAGGATACTTACCAGGAAATGGTTGCAGGATTTTTGTATAGCTACAGGCTTGGCGATCCTGAAGACCCGAGGTATGTGTTGCACATCGGCAGCATGGTACGTTTGAAAGATGCTTTAATACCTGTTGTAAAAATTGATGTGGGGCATATGGCTGTTTCGGTAAGTTATGATGTAAATACTTCTCAATTAAGAAATGCCAGTTATGGACGCGGCGGATTTGAACTTTCCTTAGGCTATCAAAACTTTAATAATAAAGATAACAGCACCAGCAATGCGGTTAGGTGCCCTAAGTTTTAAGCGATCAATTCAAAATAACCAGGCAAAAAAAATCCCACCGAAGTGAGATTTAATTATTGTGGAGAGTATCCCGATTGAATCGGGACGACCTTCCCGAAGGCTTTCGGGACGCTGTAGCATCCAAATAGCATTCCGGAGAGCTAATCAACCATTCAATATATTTTCTGGATTCTATCAGGCAAAAAAAAATCCCACCGAAGTGAGATTTAATTTTTGTGGAGAGTATCGGGGTCGAACCGACGACCTCTTGCATGCCATGCAAGCGCTCTAGCCAACTGAGCTAACCCCCCATTATTTTAAATTAAGAACTGTTACGAAGACCTTCCCGATAGCTATCGGGAGAGCTAACCCCCCAAAAGGATTGCAAATATACAGGCAACCAACACCGCTTCAAAATCAATTTTTAATCCTGCTTATTGGCAGGAGATGTTGGGGTGTTATTTCCGCCGGGATTCGCTTTATTAGTACCTGATTCAATCGCTTTTATGGCCTGTAGATTTTGTTTTGCAAGCAAAAAATTGCTGTCGAGTGCCAGGGCTTTTTCAAAGTACATTTTTGCGTCTGCTTTTTTATCCAGGTCATATAACGCCAGGCCGGTAATATTATAAATACCAGCCTTCAGATAAGTACGGCCCATCTGTTCGCCGGCATTGTAGCTCATCGTAAAATCAGGTTTAAATTCAAGTTTTTCTGTACTGGCAGCTGTTGCTAAACATTCTGCCAAACGTTTAATACCATATTGCAGTTCCATTAAAGTATAGGCGTGATATGGACTTTTAGTTTTGGTATACAATTTTTCATACAGACCAATTGCTTCTTTAGGTTGATTCAATTTATCCAGGCAAATGGCTTTCATTTCCATGAGGGAAAGATCTTCAGGTTTTACTTTCAGCCTTTTATCAGCCCAGTAATAACATTGAACAAATGAATTCTGCTGCAGGTAAAGCATGGCCAAAGTATCTTCATAAACCGTGTTTGCACCCTGATCGGCTATATAATAACTTAATGCAGTAATGGCGGTTGCCAGATCATTGCTGTTGGCGGCCTGCTTAAACACTTTAATATGCTGGTTTGTGGATGAAGGTGAAGTTTTGCTGCCTTGTGCCAGGCAATTAACAACTAAAAAAGAAACCATCGATACAAATAATATTTTCTTCATGTTACTTTCGTTTTCTTGAATTGATTAAAAAAAACCGGAATAAAATCCCGGTTTAAGTACAAATATCAGGTAAAAGTTTAATCCCCCCAAATTTCTTCTTTTCCTTCCAGCCATGATTTTACCAGGGTGGTTGTTACTGATTTTGGCCTTTCCAACGGAAAGCCCAGGGCCCTGTCCCAGCAAAGGCTAGCCAATACTCCCAGTGACCGTGAAACGCCAAACAAAACCGTGTAAAACTCATATTCAACCATGCCATAATGCACCAGCAAAGCACCACTGTGTGCATCTACATTTGGCCAAGGATTTTTAATTTTTGCAATTGAGCCCAGAACCGGTGGTACTGCTTCATAAATATTCCAAACGGTTTGCACCAGAGGATCATCAGGCATATGTTTCTTACCAAATTCCATTTGTGCAGTAAATCTTGGATCAGTTTGTCTTAAAACTGCATGGCCATAACCAGGTACCACTTTTCCTTCACTCAGGGTTTTTTTCACATACTCTTCAATCTGTTCTTTTGAGGGTATATCTGATCCTATTTCTTCTCTTAATTCGTAGATCCATTTGATCACTTCCTGGTTAGCCAAACCATGTAAAGGCCCGGCCAATCCATTCATACCGGCAGCAAAGCATAAATACGGGTCGCTTAATGCAGAGCCAACCAGGTGTGTTGTATGTGCCGAAACATTTCCTCCTTCGTGATCAGCATGTATGGTCATGTACAGGCGCATCAGTTCCTGAAAACCTTCTTCTTCGTATCCCATCATGTGTGCAAAATTTCCTGCCCAATCCAGTAAGCCATTGGGTTGAATATGTTCTCCGTTCTTGTATTTACGACGATAGATATAGGCTGCAATACGGGGCAAGCGGGCTATCAGATCCATGGTATCATCAAATACGGCATCCCAATATTCTTTTTTACTCATGCCTTTAGCATAACGTTTTGCAAACTGGCTTTCTGTTTGAAGGCTCATAATCGCAACAACAAACTGGGTCATTGGGTGCGTACTAACAGGTAATGCCTCTATTGTTGCAAACACATGATTGGGTACGTGGCTGCGGCGCTGCCAAACACTGCTCAGGTGATGTGCATCTTCATCTGACGGCAATGACCCCACGAGCATCAGATAAAATAATCCTTCCGGTAAAGGTTCGCTACCGCCATGCGCCTTAGGAAGTTTCTCTCTTAATTCAGGAATTGAATATCCACGAAAACGAATACCATCCTGTGCATCCAGCAATGATGTTTCAGATACAAGCGCTGTAATTCCACGCATACCCTGGTAGATCTGGCTTAATGTTACTTCACCAATTACCTTTTCTCCATGCTCTTTTATTATGCTTTTAATTTCCGCCGCTACTGTATCGGCCTGCTCTTTAAACCTGTCTTTTATAATACCCATAAAATTATTTATTACTGATTTATGAATGTAGATCATAGCAAAATCCGATTGATGAATTTCTGCTGAACCCTTAAATAAAAACATCTGACAATTCGCATTTAAGGAGACTTAAAATTACGATGCTGCTGCGTTTAAAACAAAAGTTTTAGCAGAAAGTTTAGATAAAGAAAAAGCGGTTAATTTTTACTTGGGAGCTTTCTTATACAGGTAAAATGCAAGTAAGCCGAAGATGATATTAGGAGTCCAGGCGGCAAGGAAAGGAGTAAAACTCCCTTTGGTTGCAAATACCAGGGAAAACCGGCTGAATAAAATGTAAAGCACACTGATGACTACACCGATGGCAAGGTGCAAACCACTGCCACCTCTTATTTTACGGGATGCCAGCACCGCACCAATGATGGTAAGAATAAGAACCGAAACCGGAATAGCATCCCGGTTAAAACGTTCAACCAACAAGGTGTTGAGCATTTCAGAGCCACGTAATCTTTCCAGTTTTATAAATTCATCCAGCTCCGGGGTAGGCATCTGGTCTTTCAGGTAGTCGTCTTTACGCAGATCGCGTGGTTTAAAATTATAGCTGACTATCAGTTCATTCGATCTGATAACCCTTTCCGAAATACTGTCCAGTTTTCGTTCTACTGCATTAATCAATTTCCATTTGGCTTTTGTGCTATCCCAGTTAAACTGTTCAGAACGCAGGTTATATACCAGTTTATTATCCTGGAAACGCTGCATAAAAAAGCCGTTCCCCGATTTTGAAATCGTGTCATAATCCCGGATACCTACATAACTGTTTGAATCAAGTTTAAAATATAAGTTTCTTTTAAGGTTGGTGTTATTGATATCAGGTGTTCCCTGGCTGTTAATATACTTTATTTCAAACTTGGCCCATTTAAGATTGGCTTTTGGTACCACATATTGATAGCCTATCCATAATATGGCAGATAAAAAAAGACCTCCCGCCAAATACGGCATTAAAAACCTGCGAAAACTTACGCCACTGCTAAGGATCGCAATGATCTCTGACCTGCCGGCCATTTTGCTGGTAAAAAAAATAACCGAAATAAAAACGAACAACGGGAAGAGCATGGCATCTATACGGGGTATAAAGCCAAAATAATAATCAGTAATTATCCGGGATATGGGCAGCTTGGATTTTACAAAATTGTCTGTTTTTTCACTGATATCAACAACAACAACAATGGCAGTAAACAATATCAGGCAAAAGAAAAATGTAGTGAGATATTTTAACAGTATGTAGCGGTCAATTTTTTTCATACACTGATGTAGAAGCAAAAGTAACTGAAAAAGGCGTTTAAAACGTTTAACGGATTCGGGGTATATAGGTTTAACGAACCATTAAACATTACATATTGCTATTGCTTTGGCAGCAATCCAACCCGTTGTCCACGCATTTTGAAAATTATACCCCCCGGTAATGCCATCTACATTAATTATTTCTCCGGCAAAAAATAAACCTGCGTGCTTTTTGCTTTGCATGGTATTAAAATCAATTTCATTTAACTCAATACCACCGGCTGTTACAAATTCTTCCTTAAAAGTAGTTTTACCCTTTACAGCAAATTCCTGCGCACATAAGTTCTTAATCAGTTTATTTTGCTCTTTGGCAGGAAGATCGGCCCAACGTAAATCAGGATGTACTCCTGACTGTGCCAACAGGTATTCCCATAAACGGTTGGGCAATGCAAAAGGATTTCGGTTAATGATCTTTTGAGCTGCCCGTTCAAACCTCAGCAACTGCATTTTATCGCGTAAACTGTTTTCATTATACCCCGGTATCCAGTTTACGAGTATTGCAAATTGCCAATTGCAAATAGCCAATTCCCTGGCGCCCCAGGCCGAAAGTTTTAATATAGCAGGTCCGCTCATACCCCAATGTGTGATCAACAGCGGCCCGCTTTCTGAAAGTTTGGTGCCCACTATTTTAACAACCGCATTATCAACTGCAACACCCATTAAAGCTGTAATAGAATTGTCGGGCAGGTTAAAAGTAAAAAGCGATGGAACCGGTTCCTCAACAGCGTGATCTGATTTTTTTAACCAACCGTACTGAACACTTTTTGGATAACCGCCGCTGGCTATGCAAATAAAATCGGCAGAGATTTCATCGTTATTATTCATTAACAGATTCCATTTACCATCAGTAGTGTAAATACCTTTCACTTCTTTAATCAGCCTGATCTCTACATGGTATTTATTTGCTTCCTTCATCAAACAATCAATGATTGTTTGAGAACTGTTGGTAACCGGAAACATTCTGCCATCAGCTTCTGTTTTTAAAGCAACGCCTCTTTCTGCAAACCAGGCAATGGTATCGTTTGTAAAAAAATGATGAAAAGCTTTTTTTAGGAAAGAAGATCCCCTCGGATATTTTTTTATCATCTCAGCAATGCTGTAACAGGCATGGGTTACATTACAACGGCCGCCGCCACTTACTTTAACTTTGCTTAAAAGCTTGTTTGATTTTTCCAGAATAATAACTTCCAGTTGCGGGTTGAGCCGGGCAGCATTCACAGCACAAAAGAAACCCGCAGCGCCACCCCCGATCACTATTAAGCGCTTTTTAGTCATTTGAGATTTGAATTGAGATGGATATTATCAGATACCGGATCCTGGATGCTGGATAAGTGTTCAAGTATTTAAAAGCTTTTACCGTTTCAGGTTGCGTCCAGTATCAAGAATCCAGTATCCAGGATCAAATATCTAGAATCCAGCATCATCTCCCTTAATAATCCGAACAAAGTTCCGTATTCGCTTTTTCAGCTGCCTCTATCGGTGTAAAAGAAGATAAAATATCTGCCTTGCCTTTTTGAATACAGATATCATGTTCGTAATGGGCTGCAGGTTTGCCATCTGCTGTTCTGATGGTCCAGCCATCTTTATCATGAAAAACATCTTTGGTTCCGAGGTTGATCATGGGCTCAATGGCAATTACCAAACCTTCTCTCAGTTTGGCGCCGGTTCCTCTTTTACCAAAGTTTGGTACCTGTGGTTCTTCGTGCAGATGGCGGCCAAGACCATGTCCTACCAGGTCTCTTACAACACCATAGCCATGTTGCTTTTCGGTATAATCCTGGATAGCAAAAGCTATATCTCCAACACGGTTACCAATTATTGCTTTTTCTATGCCTTTGTACAAAGACTCTTTTGTTACCCTCATTAATTTTTTTACTTCTTCACTTAATTCTCCAACGCCAAAAGTATAAGCACTGTCGCCATGAAAACCATTTTTAAAAACACCCACATCAACAGATACAATATCTCCATTTACCAGCTCATCATTTGTAGGAAAGCCATGAACCACGGCATCATTTACAGAGATGCAACAGGCAAACGGAAAACCGTGATAGCCTTTAAAAGAGGCTGTTGCTTTATTATCCCGGATAAATTCTTCTGCAATCTTATCTAACTGCATGGTAGTGATACCGGGCTTTATTGTAGCAGCAACAACAGCTAATGCTTCGCTAACCAGCAAAGCACTTTCCCTCATCAATTCTATTTCAGCCTTGGTTTTGTAATGTATCATATCCCTTGCTCCGACACCTGGCAGAGAATTTTATATTTAAAATTATGTAAAACAAACCCCGACTTGTTCAGTCGGGGCTTAATTATTTTATTTTAAGTCCCCCTTGGGGGTATACTTTATTATACTCCTGCAGAAACCTGCTGTCTGCCCTGTATCCTGCCGCTGCTCATTAAGCCATCATACTGACGCATTAATAACTGGGTTTCTATTTGCTGCAATGTATCTAAAATTACTGCAACCATGATCAGTAAAGAGGTTCCTCCAAAGAAGGTTGCAAAACCCTGTTGCATTCCAAATATTAACTGAATAATACCTGGGAGAATACCTACAAATGCAAGTAAAATTGCACCCGGTAAAGTGATCCTGTCCATGATCGTTCCGATGTAATCTGCAGTAGGCTGACCTGGTTTTACTCCCGGAATAAAACCATTGTTACGTTTTAATTCATCAGCCATTTGCTTTGGATTAAATATCAACGCTGTGTACAGGAATGTAAATGCAATTACTGCTACCGAATAAATGATCATGTATCCAACTTTGGTATGATCAGTAAAATATTGTGTCCAGGTGGCTGTTCCTCCTGCCGAAAATAAGGTTGGTAAGAAAAGTATTGCCTGTGCAAAGATGATGGGCATAACACCTGATGCATTCACTTTTAATGGAAGGAAATTTCTGGCTCCACCAAACTGGCGGTTACCAACAATTTGCTTGGCATAATTAACCGGCACTTTCCGGGTACCCTGTACCAAAAGAATAACGCCTAATATTACCGCTATCAACAACACCAGTTCGATCAAAATCATTAAGATACCACCGGCGCCTCTTGTAAATCTTGCTGCCCATTCCTGGCCAAATGATTCCGGCAGACGGGCAAGAATACCCACCATGATAATAATAGAAGTACCATTACCTAAACCTTTATCAGTAATTTTTTCGCCCAGCCACATTACAAACAAAGTACCTACTGTTAGTATCACTACTGTTGACACCCAGAAATAAGCACTGAATGCAGGAATGATCGCTTCCACATTACCCGGAGCTTTTAAATAACCGATATAGGCTGCTGCCTGGAATGCAGTAACAATAACGGTGAGGTAACGTGTCCATTGATTGATTTTCTTTCTGCCGCTTTCACCTTCTTTTTGAATTTTTGCCATCTGAGGAACCAGGATGGTCATCAGCTGCATAAAGATAGAGGCCGAGATGTATGGCATGATGCCCAATGCAAAAATAGATGCCTTCGAAAAAGCACCTCCTACAAATGTATCAAGCAAACCAAGCATACCTGATTCGGTACTTGATGCAAGTGAGGCTAATTTATTTGGATCGATACCAGGTAATACAATGAAAGAACCTATACGATAGATGAATATCAACAGTAAAGTGAATGTTATCTTATTGCGTAGCTCCTCTATGCTCCAGATATTCTTAAGTGTTGTAATGAACTTCTTCACAGAATTTAAACGATTTAAGTGTTTTGCGCTAAATTAAAAATGACCACGTTAAACGTGGTCGGCAAATATCGGGTAATTATTTTATTATCTCGATAGAACCTCCGGCGGCTTCAATAGCTGCTTTTGCTTTTTCACTGGCTGCATTCACTTTAAATGTGAATTTACCTTTCAGTTCGCCGTTACCTAAAACCTTTACACTATCAAACTGGCTAATTAAACCATTGATGTATAAATTCTGCAGACTGAATTCTGTAATACCATATTTTTCAGAAAGGGTATCTATCTGTCCAAGATTTAATACTTTAAACTCAATACGGTTGTTGTTTTTAAAACCACGCTTTGGAATACGGCGTTGGATAGGCATCTGTCCGCCTTCGTGTGCTTTTTTACTTTTGTAACCTGCACGGCTCTGACCGCCTTTGTTACCTTTGGTAGATGTACCACCTTTACCACTAGCCTCACCACGGCCAATTCTTTTCTCTTTGTGTGTTGCGCCTTTCGCAGGCTTCAGTGTGTGTAATTTCATTTTTTATTTGATTTTGTACTTACGGGGAATCACCCCTCGCTTTGTTTAGTTAATACGTTTATTGGTTAATCCGTTTTATCGAATTAATGCTTATCCCAGTTCTTCAACTTTTACCAGGTGGTTCACTTTGGTAACCATACCTAATATTTGTGGAGTAGCTTCTACTTCAACAGAAGCATTCATTTTCCTTAGGCCTAAAGCTACCATTGTTCTTTTCTGGCGCTCCGAGCGGTCAATTACACTTTTAACCTGTGTTACTTTTATCTTTTTCATTTTGTTTATGGTTAATGGTTCATTGTTCATAGCATTAAACCATGAACCCTGAACTATGAACTAATTTATCCGTTAAATACTTTCTTTAAAGAAATGCCACGTGTTTTTGCAACAGCAATTGGTTCACGTAATGTAGCCAATGCTTTAAAAGTTGCTTTTACCACGTTGGTTGGATTTGCGGAACCCAGGTTCTTTGCCAACACGTCGGTAATACCGGCTGCTTCCAAAACCGCTCTCATACTACCCCGGCAATTACACCGGTACCATGTGCTGCAGGTTTGATGTACACTTTAGCTGCACCATCTTTAGATAACTGATCGTGCGGAATAGTTCCATGCATCAAAGGGATCTTTATCAAATTCTTTTTTGCATCTTCAATACCTTTTGTAATAGCTTCCTGAACTTCTTTGGCCTTACCCAAACCATGTCCAACAACACCAGCTTCGTTACCCACAACAACTAATGCAGAAAAACTGAAGGCACGTCCGCCTTTGGTTGTTTTTACCACACGGTTAATGGCAACTACCTTATCTTTTAATTCCAGGTCGCCGGCTTTTACTTTATTTACGATTAAGTTTGACATCTATTTTTCTTATTGAAATTTTATAATTAAAAAACCAATCCACCTTCTCTTGCACCTTCAGCAACTGCTTTTACACGGCCATGGTAAATATATCCACCACGGTCAAAAACAACTGTTTCTATTCCAAGTTCTTTTGCTTTTGTTGCAATAGCAGCTCCAACCATTTTACCTTTTTCAATCTTAGGAGCTTTCTGCGCCTGGATATCTTTTTGTCTTGATGAAGCAGACGCCAGTGTAACACCATTGTCATCATCAATTAGCTGAGCATAGATATCGCTGTTGCTTCTGAAAACACTTAACCTTGGTTTAGTGGCAGCACCGCTGATCTTTCTGCGGATGCGGTATTTGATTTTTACTCTTGCGTTTGACTTGTTGTTCATTTTATTTTATTTTTCCCCTGATTCTGCCAGGGATTAATTAACCATTATTATTTACCTGCAGACTTACCGGCTTTTCTTCTCAACACTTCACCAGCAAATTTAACACCCTTACCCTTGTATGGCTCTGGCTTACGTAAGCTTCTGATCTTTGCACAAACCTGTCCGATCAATTGTTTGTCTATACTTTCAAAAGTGATCATCGGGTTTTGTCCTTTTTCCTGGCTGGTAACTACTGATAATTCTTTAGGAATTTCAAAAACAATATTATGAGAATATCCCAGAGCCATATCTAACAAATTACCTGTTGCTGCAGCTTTATAACCCACTCCCACCAGTTCTAATTTTTTAGTATATCCGTCTGTAACACCTTTTACCATATTGCTGATCAGCGAACGGTATAAACCGTGCATGGCACGATGACGTATCTGATCGGTAGGACGGGTTACAGTTGCAATGCCATCATTGATCTCAAGCTTCATGTCCCTGTCTAAAGTTTGCTTCAGCTCACCTTTTGGTCCTTTTACGGTAACAACATTTTCAGCATTTACTGTAATGGTTACACCAGCCGGTACTTCAATCAGTTGTTTTCCTATTCTGCTCATTGTCGGTTATTTTTTATTTTATTATTCGATTCGTGTTCATCCGCCGGCTGGCGGATTAATTGTCAAATCTTTTATTAAGCTCCTTATTTTTATCCTTTCCCCTTCAGGGGATAGGGGCTAGTAAATGTTACAAAGTACTTCTCCGCCAACATTCTGTGCTTTTGCTTCTTTATCGGTCATTACACCCTTAGATGTAGAAACAATAGCAACACCTAAACCGTTTTTAACACGCTTGATCTCCTCTGGCTTTGCATACGTACGTAATCCCGGACGGCTAACTCTTTCTAAACTCTGTATAACAGGTAATTTAGTGTTAGCGTCATATTTCAAAGCGATCTTGATTACACCTTGTTTATTATCATCTTCAAATTTGTATTTTAAGATGTATCCTTTATCGTACAAGATTTCGGTAATACGCTTTTTCAGATTGCTTGCAGGTATTTCTACAATACGGTGATTAGCCATCTGTGCGTTACGAATTCTAGTTAAATAATCTGCAATTGGATCAGTAACCATTGTTATTTTAGTTAATTGTTTAAATAATTTTTTTCAATGCGATATCCTTGTTCTCCGCCGCGGCGGATTAGGGGTTTACCAGCTAGCCTTGGTTATGCCTGGTATTTTACCCTGCAAAGCCATATCACGAAACATGTTTCTTGATAAGCCAAAGTGTCTCATGTAACCACGTGGACGACCTGTTAGCTGACAACGGTTTTTTAAACGTACCGGTGATGCGTTCTTTGGTAATAGATCCAAAGCTGCGTAATCTCCGGCTGCTTTCAAAGCTGCTCTTTTTTCAGCATACTTGGCAACCATTTTTTCACGCTTGCGCTGCCTGGCTTCAATTGATTTTTTTGCCATAATCTTTTATAATTATTTCTTGATGTTTTTAAAAGGCATACCCATTTCTTTAAGCAATTCAAATGCTTCTTCGTTGGTATTAGCTGTTGTTACAAAAGTGATATCCAGGCCGGTAATTTTATTTACCTTATCAATATCAATTTCAGGAAAAATGATCTGCTCGGTAACTCCCAGTGTGTAGTTTCCACGGCCATCAAACGACTTATCATTGATACCCTTGAAATCACGTACACGTGGTAAAGACACAGAAACAAGCCTGTCTAAAAATTCATACATTTTAACTCCACGCAGCGTAACTCTTGCACCAATGGGCATATCCTTACGCAGCTTAAAGTTTGAAATGTCTTTCTTAGACATGGTTGCCACAGCTTTCTGACCAGTGATGTTTGTCAACTCGTCAATAGCAATGTCAATCAGTTTCTTATCTGTAACAGCTCCGTTCACACCGCGATTCAAACAGATCTTGGTTAAACGGGGTGCCTGCATTACAGTTTTATAACTGAATTTTTTCATTAAAGCAGGTACAACATCTGTTTTGTACTTGTCTGCTAACCTGGGTTTGTTTGTTGTTGTGCTCATTATTTGATTACCTCCCCTGATTTTTTAGCGATTCTTACTAGTTTACCATTTTCCCTGGTACGCTTAACTTTAGTTGGCGCACCAGCTTTAGCATCCCAAAGCATCACGTTACTGATAGCGATCGGAGCTTCTATTTTTACAATTCCACCTTTGGTGTTTTGTGAAGTTGGTTTGGTATGCTTGGTTACGATGTTAACACCTTCCACCAATACCTTTCCTTTTTCTAAAATAATTTCCAACACTTTACGGGGCTTCTTTACATCTTTATCTTCGCCACTGATCACTACTACGGTGTCGCCCTTTTTAATGTTAAACTTTGGTTTGAATCTTGTACTCATTTTATTAATGTGCTTTTCAGCTTTATTTCGAAAAATATTATTTTTTATTACAGAACTTCCGGAGCCAAAGAGATGATCTTCATGTAACCTTTATCCCTTAACTCACGGGCCACTGGCCCAAAAATACGGGTGCCTCTTGGTTCGTCAGATGCATTCAATAATACAACTGCGTTATCATCAAAACGGATATAAGAACCATCTTTACGACGTAATTTGTTCTTTGTTCTAACAATAACTGCTTTACTTACAGTTCCTTTTTTAACACCACCTGCAGGCATGGCATCTTTTACAGTAACAACTATTTTGTCACCGATCTTTGCGTAATCCTGGCCGCTATTACCCAGTACACGAATACAAAGTACTTCCTTGGCACCACTGTTATCGGCTACATTTAATCTGCTTTCTTGCTGTATCATTTTATTTAGCTTTTAGCTATTATTACTATTGTTAGTTATCAGAGGCTGTTTGCATAAACCAGGGTTTACCGCGGCAGCTTGATGAAAAAATTATTTCACTTTTTCAACCACTTCAACCAGTCTCCAGCGCTTTGTTTTGCTTAAAGGACGGCTCTCCATGATCTTTACCGTATCTCCAATGCTGCACTCATTCTTTTCATCATGAGCATGAAACTTGGTAGATTTTTTTACGAACTTACCATAAAGCGGATGCTTTACTTTACGTTCTACACTTACGGTGATGGTCTTATCCATTTTATTGCTGGATACCACTCCTAATTTTGTTTTTCTTAAATTTCTTTCCACTGTATTAGTTTTTATGCACCAATTAAGATGCTGCCTGAACTTGTTTTAATGCTGTTTTCAACCTGGCAATATCCCTTCTTAAAGAGCGGATACTTTGCGGATTCTCCAGTGGAGAAATTGCATGAGCAAATGAAAGTTTCTTCATACGCAACTCGTCTTCAGCAATCTTTGCTTTCAGATCTGCCTCATTCAATCCTTTCAGGCTATTTAAAAAATCAACTTTCTTTAACATTGTATTCTATTTGATAATTTCTTAATCGATTTATGCTTTGTAATCATGACGAACCACAAATTTTGTCTGTATCGGCAACTTTTGTGCAGCTAAAGCAAATGCTTCTTTAGCAACCTGCATAGGTACACCATCGCACTCAAACAAGATCCTTCCCGGCTGTACAACTGCTGCCCAACCTTCGGGGTTACCTTTACCTTTACCCATCCTTACCTCGGCTGGCTTTGCAGTAATGGGTTTGTCAGGGAAGATACGTATCCAAACATTTCCTTCACGTTTCATATGACGGGTCATTGCCTGACGTGCACTTTCAATCTGACGGCTGCTCATCCAAACTTCATCCAGAGCTTTTAATCCAAAGGTTCCAAAAGCCAGGGTTGCACCACGCTTGGTGTCTCCTTTCATCATTCCTCTTTGCGCCTTTCTGTGTTTACTTCTTTTCGGTGATAACATTGTTGTATAATTTCTATGTTATTATTCTGATTTTTGTTGTGTTATTATCTTCTTCCCCCTTGTCCGCCGCCACGGTTTCCACCGCCGCCGCTACCGCCTCTTCTGTCTCCTCCACCGCCACCACCGCGTCTGTCATCTCTTCTGTCAAATCCACCTTGTTGTCTTTCGCCGCCGCCTAATTCTTTTCCTCCACCTGCAACAACATTCGGATTCAGATCACGCTTTCCTAAAACCTCACCTTTACAGATCCAAACTTTAATACCTATTTTACCATAAACGGTTAAGGCAAATACATTGGCGTAATCAATATCCATACGTAAAGTATGTAATGGTGTACGACCTTGTTTAATTTCTTCGCTACGTGCAATCTCAGCACCACCTAAACGACCACCAACTTTTACTTTAATCCCTTCGGCACCCATACGCAATGCAGAAGCAATTGACATTTTGATGGCTCTTTTGTAGTTGATACGATTTTCCAACTGGCGGGCAATGGTATCAGCAACAATGTTTGCATCTAACTCCGGACGACGGATCTCTAATATATTGATCTGCACATCTTCTTTACCACATAATTTTTTCAACTCTTCTTTGATCCTGTCAACCTCGCCACCACCTTTACCAATGATGATACCTGGTTTAGACGTGTGAATGGTAACGATCAGTTTGTTAAGCGTACGCTCAATTACGATCTTAGAGATACCACCTTTGTTGATACGGGCATTCAGGTAATTTCTGATCTTGTTATCCTCGATCAATTTTTTTGGATATTCCGTTTTGCTTGCAAACCAGTTGCTGTCCCATCCACGGATGATTCCTAACCTTAAACCTATCGGATTTGATTTCTGACCCATTTTGTTTTGTAATTAATTATTGGTTTATTTAGTACCTGATTCTTTTTTCGTTCTTGTTTTTTTAGGAGCTGCTGCTACAGGTTCCTGTACATTCACGGTTTCGTTTGGTGTAACTTTAACCAGCTTTGCTTTTTTAGTATCCACGCCGGGAACATCAACCACTACAGTTACATGATTGCTACGCTTGCGAACCCTGTATCCACGACCCTGTGGAGCCGGACGCATACGTTTGATAACCCTTGCAGCATCCACCATAATTGTTTTAACTACCAGTGTGCTCTCGTCACCTGCTTCATTCTTCTGTTTCCAGTTGTTGATGGCAGATAATACCAGCTTACGTAAAGGAACAGCCGGGTGTTTAGGATTATGTTCTAAAACGGCTAATGCCTTTTCAACCTGCATACCACGGATCAGATCAACCAGCAAACGCATTTTGCGTGGTGATGTCGGGTAATTGTTCAATTTTGCTACTGCTTCCATTTTTTTTATTAAGTTTCGAGTTTTAGGTTTTTAGTCTCGGGTTGTTGCCAACTGCTAACTGTAAACTGCAAACTGTTTTACGATATCTTTTTACTTGAGTGACCTCTGAAATTACGGGTTGGTGCAAATTCACCTAACTTATGTCCTACCATGAATTCTGTTACATAAACCGGAATGAATTTATTTCCGTTATGAACTGCAAAAGTTTGTCCTACAAAATCCGGAGTGATCGTACTTCTTCTGCTCCAAGTTTTAATAACACCCTTTTTACTTTTTCCTTCAATCATTGCAGCAACTTTAGCATCCAGCTTAGCTTCTACATAAGGACCTTTTTTTAACGAACGAGCCATGTTTTATTTTTTTTTGTTGATTTTCCCGATTTATCAAAGGGACATTTTAACAATGATTAATTGAATACTAGTTTGGTAATTTCTTACCGTTTCTCCTGGTGATGATCAGTTTGCTTGAGCCTTTACCTTTTGTACGGGTGATCTGGCCTTTTGCATATTTACCTTTACGGCTACGTGGGTGACCACCGGAAGCTCTACCTTCACCACCACCCATCGGGTGATCTACCGGGTTCATCGCTACCGCTCTTGTGCGTGGACGAATACCTTTCCAACGGTTGCGGCCTGCTTTACCCATACTCTCCAAACTATGATCGCTGTTGCTAACAACACCTACGGTTGCGTAACATTTGATCAAAACTTTTCTCAACTCGCCACTAGGCATTTTTAATATTGCGTACTTTTCTTCCTTGTTACTTAACTGGGCCGATGTTCCTGCACTGCGTACAAGTATTCCACCCTGGCCTGGCTGCATTTCAATGTTGTGAACATTAGTACCCAAAGGCATGTTCTTAAACATCAGCGCATTTCCTAATTCCGGTGCAACAGCGTCGCCGCTTATTACTGTTTGTCCAACCTGTAAACCTTGTGGAGCAATGATGTAACGCTTTTCACCATCAGCATAATTTAATAATGCGATGAATGCAGTACGGTTTGGATCATACTCGATGGTCTTAACAGTAGCAGGAATATCTTTCTTATCTCTTTTGAAGTCGATGATACGGTACATGGTTTTGTTTCCACCACCCATATAGCGCATAGATCTTCTACCCTGAGAGTTACGGCCGGCAGTATTCTTTTGCGGTTCAAGCAAAGATTTTTCCGGTACGTTGGTAGTGATCTCTTCGTAAGCATTACCAATTCTCCACCTGGTTCCTGCTGTTGTTGGTTTGTATTTTCTTAATGCCATTTTGTTTTATTTTTTCAATTTTTGCGGTAATTGAATACCATTCATTAATTAATATTATACTTCGCTGCCGTACAGGTCAATTGATTCTCCTTTAGCAACCGTTACGATCGCTTTCTTTTTAGAAGGCTTTCGGCCAACTATAAATCCGGCTTTGGTATATTTTGATTTTGCTTTTGAAGGCACAACAATCGTGTTTACGTTATCAACTGTTACACCATAGAAGCTTTCAATTGCTTTTTTGATCTCCAGTTTGTTAGCCTTTTTATTCACCACAAAAGAGTAGCGGTTCATTTTTTCTGTTTGCTTATTAGCTTTTTCAGATAAAATCGGCTTTATTAATACATCAGACGCTTTCATGTCTTTTAATTTTTTTGTTTCTTAATTATGCTTCTACGCTTTCTTCACTAAAGATCTTTGCAGCGCTTTCGGTTAAAACCAAAACATTTGCATTTAAAATATCATAGGTATTTAAATCACTTAATAAAGTACCGCTAACTGTTGGCACGTTACGTAAACTTAAATACAGGTTATCATTGTATTCAGGAATAACGAACAGGGTTTTCTTTCCTGTAAGATTCAACTTGCTTAAGATACCTGTGAAGGTTGATGTTTTTGGTGCATCCATTTTCACATCTTCCAATACTACGATAGCATTTTCTTTTGCTTTATAAGCCAAAGCACCCATCTTAGCCAGATCTTTAACCTTACGGTTTAATTTGATATCGTACTTGTGTGGTTTTGGTCCAAAAATAGTACCACCACCTTTATACAAAGGATTACGCAGGTTACCTTTACGGGCACCACCGGTTCCTTTTTGTTTATGTAATTTCTTAGAAGAACCTTTAACTTCCATACGGGTTTTAACCTTATGCGTACCCTGGCGTTGTGCGCCCTGGTATTGCTTTACAGCCAGGTAAATAACGTGGTCGTTTGGTTCAATACCAAAGATCTCATCAGGTAATTCAACCGATCTGCCGGTTTGCTTTCCTTCTATATTTAAAACATCTACTTGCATTGTACTTATTTTTATTGGCCAGCGGCCGGTTGCTTATTTTTGAATTAAAACAATTGAACCGTTATGGCCCGGAACTGAACCACTAACTAATATGTAATTCTTTTCTGCGAAAATTTTAACCACTTTCAAACCCTTCATGGTCACCCTGTCCTGCCCCATACGGCCACCCATGCGCATTCCTTTAAATACACGGCTGGCATCGGATGAGTTACCGATTGAACCCGGGGCTCTTGACCTGTCGTGCTGACCATGTGACTGGCCACCAACACCTTTAAAGCCGTGGCGCCTTACAACGCCCTGGAAACCTTTACCCTTGGTGGTACCCACAACTTCAACAGCATCGCCTTCGGCAAAGATGTCTACAGTCAATGTTTCACCAACATTCTTGTCTATTTCGCTATCGCGGATTTCCTGAACGAATCTTTTTGGAGAGGTTTGCGCTTTGGCAAAGTGATTGATCTCAGCTTTTACGGAGTGCTTTTCTTTTTTATCACCAAATGCTATCTGGAGAGCATTGTATCCGTCTGTTTCAACGGTTTTCTTTTGTGTAACCACGCATGGACCGGCTTCAATAATAGTAACAGCAGTTTGCTTGCCACTGGCATCGAAGATACTCGTCATGCCGATTTTCTTACCAATAATACTTTTCATTGTATTTTGTTTATATCCAGCGCTCCTTATATAAGGAGATGGATGTTCAATATTTTTTGTTTTAAGAACTTACCTTCTGCTATCCTGAGCGGAGTCGAAGGACTCTACCCAAGTAGTTCATCAGGCTTTGATCTCAACATCAACACCACTAGGTAAGTCTAACTTACTTAAAGCATCTACCGTACGGCTGCTGCTGGTGTAAATGTCTAATAAACGCTTATGCGTACACAGTTGAAACTGCTCACGTGCTTTTTTATTAACGTGAGGAGAACGCAACACGGTAAAAATTTTCTTGTGCGTAGGTAAAGGAATTGGTCCTGTTACTACTGCGCCCGTACTACGTACAGTTTTTACAATCTTTTCTGCTGATTTATCAACCAGGTTATGGTCGTAAGACTGCAATTTTATTCTGATTCTCTGTGACATATAAAAAGAACTTTTAAAATCCGTTTTTTAATTTGGAGTGCAAAGGTAAGGGTTGAAAAGTAATTAGCAAAAGAAAGGTGAAAGTTTTTTAGAAATAGTTTTTCAGTCCCTTTTTTATGAGGAAAATGGCCATTATATATGTAAAGTATTGGGAATTAGTCCTTTTTTGTCACAGATCCACTGCTGCTTTCAGATTTGGTTACAGTTGCAGCACCTTTATATTCAACAGAACCACTGCTGCTTGCCTTTGCATTTAAGCTAACGCTGGCATGCACTTCAATACTGGCACTGCTGCTTGCACTGGCGGTAGTATTTTCGCTTAAAAGGCCAAAAGTTTTAATATCACCACTACTACTAGCTTCGGTTTTATGAGCTTTTGTTTTACCAGTAAGGGTTATTGTTGCACTGCTGCTGGCATCAGTCTCAATTTCAGGTGCATTTACTTCGGCTTTAATACTTGAAGAACTGGAAGCTTTAAAGGTAAGCCTGCCGCTGCCGTTTAGGATACCAAGTACTTCCACATCTGCTGAAGCTGATGCTTTAATACTGGTTATAAGAGGTGCAGTAACATATACCTTCATATGCACATCTGAATAGTTGTGCAGGTCTTCCGTATTTATTTTTAAGGAATTGCCCGAAACCCTGGTTTCAATATACTTCATAATATTATCATCAGCTTCCACCACCACAGATGTAACATCGCCGGTTTTAACTTCTACCTCAAAGCTTCCACCAACCGAAATAGCATTAAAACTGCCGGTTTTACGGGTTTCGGTTACAATGTTACCGCTGCCGGTTGTCATATCGCAGGAGGCTAATGTAAAAATTGTAAATAATAAGATCAGGAAATGCTTCATAGCTTATAATTTGTGTAAATATAAAAAAATGTAACGTTAACGGCACTCATCTGCAACAAATAACATGCAACTATTTATTTACCTTCGCAGCTTATGACAGAAAAAATACTCATACTTGATTTTGGCTCGCAGTACACACAACTGATTGCACGTACTGTAAGGGAAGCCAATGTTTATTGCGAGATCATCCCTTACAACAAAGCAATAATTTACGAACCTGGTTTAAAGGGTATAATTTTAGGAGGCTCTCCTTTTTCAGTTAATGAAGAAAATGCCTTACAGGCCGATATTAAAGCCATGACAGCTAAAGTGCCTGTATTGGGCATTTGTTACGGAGCCCAGTTAACGGCAAAAATATATGGCGGCCGGGTTGAAAAAAGTGATAAAAGAGAATATGGCCGTGCAATTTTTACGATTACCAAAACAGATACACTTTTAGATAATATTGCTACTGAATCACAGGTTTGGATGAGCCACAGCGATACCATTAAAGAATTACCGGAAGGATTTGAATTGCTGGGTACAACCGAAAGTATACCGGTTGCAGCCTTCAAGCGAACAACCGGTAACCCCCAGGGTCCTGCGGACGAACAACCGCTTTACGGTTTACAGTTTCACCCCGAAGTGTATCATTCTGCCGAAGGCAAAACGATTATTAAGAATTTTTTAGTAAATATCTGTAACTGCAGCCAGGACTGGACCCCGGCGCATTTTATTACCGATACGGTTGAGGCCCTTAAAAAACAAATTGGTAATAAAAAAGTGATCATGGGACTTAGTGGCGGTGTTGACAGTACCGTGGCTGCTACCTTAATACATAAAGCCATTGGCGAAAACCTGTTTGGCATTTTTGTAGATAACGGTGTTCTACGCAAGCATGAGTTTGAAGATGTGCTGGAAATTTATAAAAAACTAGGGCTTCATGTTATTGGCGTAGATGCAAAAGATCATTTTTATAAAAAACTGGCCGGCAAAACAGATCCGGAAGAAAAAAGAAAAGCAATTGGCGGTGGTTTCATTGAAATTTTTGACCAGGAAGCACATAAAATAGAAGGAGTTGAATTACTGGGCCAGGGTACCATTTACCCCGATGTGATCGAGTCGCTTTCTGTTCATGGTCCTTCAGCAACCATCAAATCACACCACAATGTGGGCGGATTGCCGGATACTATGAAACTTGGACTGGTAGAACCGCTGCGGGCATTATTTAAAGATGAGGTAAGGCGCGTTGGGTTGGAATTAGGAATCCCTCATGAAATGCTTTTCCGTCATCCTTTTCCCGGCCCGGGCCTGGGTATAAGAATTTTGGGAGAAGTTACAGCAGAAAAGGTACGGTTATTGCAAGATGCTGATGCGATATATACAAATGGTCTGAAAAAGCATACTTTGTATGCAAGTGTATGGCAGGCAGGCACCATTTTATTGCTGGTTAAAAGCGTGGGTGTAATGTGCGACGTACGGACTTACGAGTTTACAGTTGCATTAAGGGCTGTAACATCGGTAGATGGTATGACGGCTGACTGGGCACATTTGCCTTATGAATTTTTAGCTGATATCAGCAACGAGATCATAAACAATGTACCGGGTATTAACCGTGTGGTGTATGACATCAGCAGCAAGCCGCCGGCTACCATTGAGTGGGAATAAAAGAGTTTTGGATTTTAAGGGTTTATTTGCCTTTAATTTAAAGATCAGTTACAGGATATGATTAAAAAATTTACTTTAGTGATCGTTTTACTGATTGCATCTTCAAGCACTGTAACACTTTATGCCCAAACTGATTCTTTGCAAAAAGGGCCGGTTTACAAAGTGGGCATTTTTGCACCGCTTTATCTTGATTCTGTTTTTAATAAAAACACCTTTAAGTACAGGCAGGCTGTTCCCCGCTTTATGATGCCTGCAGTTGATTTTGTTCAGGGTGCATTGATTGCACTGGATAGTTTACAGGCCGGAGAAGATTATATTGATGCCAGTGTTTACGATACCAGATCATACACGGAAAATATTGCTGACCTGATTCGAAATAAAAAGCTGGATAGTCTGCAACTGATTATTGGCAGTGTCAGAGACGAAGATTTTACACAACTGGCTGCCTTTGCTTTACAAAAGAATATACCTTTTATATCTGCTACCTACCCCAATGTTGCCGGTGTTACTGAAAACCCCTTCCTGGTAGTTATGAATTCTACATTGAAGTCGCATTGTGATGCCATCTACAGTTACATTCTGCAAAACCATGGTACCGATAAGATTTACCTGTGCAGGCAAAAAGGAAAACAGGAAGATATGGTTGCCGCTTATTTTAGAATGAGGAATGAACAGGATGGAATACCATTATTACCTATACAGGTTTTGAACATGGATGACAAAATATCTGCCGCTTTTCTTAAATCAAAATTAGATAGCAACAGCAAAAATATAATCATAGGCGGCAGCCTGGATGAAACTTTTGCCGGTAATATGGCCAAAGCCAGTTATGACTTGAGTAAAACGTACAACATTACATTAATTGGAATGCCAAACTGGGATGGTTTTTCGGCGTTTTACAATAAAAAAGCATTAACAGGTTTTCCGGTTTATTTTACTACACCTTTTTATACCGAAAAGACGGATGATTTCAGTAAATCACTCAGCACTGCCTATTATAATAAATACAGGGGCAAGCCAAGTGATATGGCTTATAAAGGTTATGAGAGTGTATATTTATTCACAAAACTACTTGCCAAATATCCTGATAGTTTTATGAGCCATATTTCTGATAAAAACATGAAAGTTTTTTGTGATTATAATTTCAGGTCAGTAAAACAAAATGACAACGCAGCTGCAGCCGACTATTTTGAAAATAAACATTTGTACTTAATAAAAATTCTTAACGGCACTATTTCAAGGGCCTGGTAATAATTTAAAAAATTTCAGTTCTTATTAAAAAGCAGGCTTTTGGCCTGCTTTTTTTATATTATCTGTACTTAATTAATTTACTAAATGCTTACGTTGCATACTATACAATAAAATAAACAGTAAGGCAAGAGCAATAAAGAAATACATCATAAAACCAGCAAAGGCAAATGCACCAATAAATAAAAACTGGGTAAGAAAAGGCAAAAGCTCTCCAATGGTATACAACAAAAATCCCTGTTTTTTCAATTTACGCATTTGTAAAGCTCCATAAAAACAAAGCGCAACTGCCACAACCGACATTAACACAATAGGTATCCTGTTTTCGTAGGATTTAGTGATCATTTTGATCATGGTATCCGGATCACCCATCATTGATTTTACCCAACCCGGCATATTTTCAGAATTCAATTGCTCTGAAAGTTTTTCAATACCGTCATATGATTTCTTTGCAGAAATAAACCCCCACAAGGAACTTAACAATTGTACAGCACACCAAACAAAAGTTAATATGGTAAGTACATTTAAACCCGAAGGTATTTTAGGCTTTATGGTTTCATCAAAATGTAAGCCTGCTGAGGTTTCTTCCTGTGTCATAAATAGTTAGTTTTTTAAAAAAAATGAGTAGAAATCAAAAACAAATCTAATGAAGTTTAAAATACAAATTATTTTCTTCTACGAATCTGCAGGTAATCCAGAAAGTAAACTACTTTAATGGTTATTTCATTGCTGTGGGGGTTAGCAACCGATTGACCAAAGTTTTTAAAATAAGAAGTGTTGCTGTACGGGTCAATTACGGTATTGCCGCCCAAAGCATTTTTCCAGGCAATAGTAAGCCTGCTGCCCAATAAAAAATCCCAGGTGAAAAACATATCCACATTAAATGTGTTGAAATTTAAATTCAGGTTATTCATAAATGCAGTGTCACGCCAGTAACCATCAGCTTTTAAATTGTAAAAATTGGTGTTATCTAAATATGACCAATAATGACGCATACGGATGTTTACATTCATCCGGGATGTAAAATTATATTGCCCGCTGACAATAGCAGTATTGGTTTTTAAGTTGCGGCGTGAAATAACAGGAGATCTGTTTGTATTTAAGATCACGGAACCGTCCGGCCTTTTAACGGCACCCCAGTTTCCTTTGTCCTGAACAATATCCATACTGGTGCTTACCTGAAATTTGTCATTGAACCTGTACCGCAGGCCCAGGCTGCCGGTCCAGTAAGGATCGTTAGGAAGCGGAGATTCTGCTGCACCCAATTTCCAGTTCACGAATAATTTTTTCCGGCTGTCACTGCTGCCATTAATACCCAGGTAATAATAAGGTGTTCGCCTGAGAAAATAACCGGTGTGCACATTGGAGTGCACAAAATAATCTTTGTTCCAGGTTGGGCTGCTTTGAAAACTAAGGGTTACATCCCAAAAGTTTTTAAACAGAAAAAATGCACTTGCATTCATTTGAAAAGAAGACCACACAAATGGTTTGTACAGGTAGGTATTTGTAAAACTCAGCCTGTAATTATGAATAAGAAAGTGACGGGTTGGTTTATTCATAATGTAACCAATATTACCGCTGTACTCAAATGAATTGTTGTTTAATATAAAACCAAGATCATTGGGGTCGTATTTATCACTCTCTACAGTTAATGATGCCCGGTACTGAACGATGCCGCTAACTTTGCCAAAACCCGCGCTGGTTGTCAAGCCATTTTTATTTTCGTGCTTGCCCCAAATGTTGCTGTAGCGCCCGGAAACTGATAAATTATAATTATTTTTTTTGTCAAATAATGAAAGGTCTGCACTGCTCACATTGGCATTGCGGGTGTTGCCTTTTCGCAATACATTGGTATTTGTAAAACTTATGGAAGAACGGTTTTTTAAAGCCTGGTCAAAAACAATGATATTGTAATTGGTAAGGGGTTCAGTTAAGATACTGGAGTCGGCATTTGTCACCAGGTTGGTGATCTTTGCATGCATAGGTGCCGACACCGCATTAAAAACACCTATACCCAGGTTTCCTTTGGTACGGCCCGAAAATTTTGTTGCATTGTATAACCTGGTAATACCGGGGTTCTTAACAATTTTATATCCGGGGTTATCGCCATAATTATTTAAAACGGTGGAGGCCAGGCCAGGCGAGGCTCCAATTCTTCTCGAATAAAACAACCCGGCTTTATTAAACAATTCTGTACCCTCAGTAAAAAATGGCCGGTAATCATCAAATTTAATTTCAAAGGGCGAAAGGTTCAGTAACACATTATCACTTTGCACCTGTGCAAAATCCGGTATCAGGGTCATATCAATGGTAAAACTTTCGCTGATGCCGTACTTTACATCCATACCACCGCTACGTAAAAATTCGGTAACACTGCCTTTTGCAGTGGGTGATGTTCTGAATCCACCAGACAGGTAAGGTAAAAAAGATAAACGGGTAGGTGGCACAATATTATTGAGCCCTGTCCATACACCCCATTGATTCAACTCTCCGCTGATATTTGGATTAATGGCGTTCCACACACTGTTTTCATTTTCCTTGCGGGTAAACCGTGCAAAATTAATACCCCAATCCTGCAGATCTTTTTTTGAAAACCTGATGGCACTTAAAGGAATTTTTATTTCCGCCACCCAACCATCTTCCTGTATACTGGTTTTACTTTCCCAAACAGCATCCCAGCTGTTATCATACACTACCCCACCGTTAGCGGTACCGCTTTGCGATACCTTTAAATCCGCCTGCACATTGGCTGTAGAAACTTTAAAGACAAACCCATTTTGCCTGTCCAGGTAGGTATCAAAGCCAACAGTAAAAATATCAACATCTTGCCTGTCAAGCACATCACGGGCCGTTAATTGCTTACGGATATTTGAAGGATTGTCGTACATATATGCCCCAATATATATGGCAGTATTGTCGTACGCTATTTTTACTTTGGTATTGCGGGTTGATATGTTGCCATAGACAGGTGAGATGGTTATAAAATCACCGGTAGGTTCAATCATTTTCCAGGCTTCGTCTTCCAGGTTGCCGTCTATTTTTATGGGGGAATTTATTTTAATAGCAGGTATACTTCTAACCTGTGCAAAAATAACAGCTGGAAAAAAGTATAATAAAACAGGTATTATAAGGCGGCTAAGCATCTAGTATCACCAAAGATAAAATAATATCAGAGATAATATTCAACAGTATTAATTGGATTTATAAGAATACCAGTTAACTGCCTGCTCTGCGGTGCAGCTCTTTCTTTATAAGCATCAGTTCCCGCCCGGTTTGGCCGGATACAGAACTGTTTTCCTGTGCACGCCGCATTAAATATGGAATTACATCTTTTATCGGGCCAAAGGGCAAATATTTACTAACTGAGCAACCAGACTTTGCCAGGTTGAAAGTTATATTATCGCTCATGCCATACAACTGAGAAAAATGTACATGGGGGTGGTTATGGGGTAACCCTTTTTTATCCAGCAACTGCGTGGTATATAAGTTACTGTACTCGTTATGAGAAGCCACAATTACTGCGATCTTATCAAGATGTTCAATGCAAAATTCTACCGAAGCATTAAAGTCACGATCACAACTTTCTTTATCCGGTTGGATAGGTGATGGATAATTCATTTCTGCTGCACGGTTTCTTTCCTTCTCCATATAAGCACCCCGTACCAGCTTGATGCCGAAAATGAAATTTCTTTCTGTGGCCGCAGTGTGTGAATCTTTTAAAAACTGCAGGCGGTCGTGGCGGTATAACTGTATGGTGTTATAAATTACAGCTTTCTTTTTATTAAAAACATCCATCATTAAAATAGTAAGTGCGTCTACGGGGTCCTGTATCCAGGTTTCTTCCGCATCTATTAATATACCTATGTTCTTCTTATCAGCTACTTCGCATAATTGCTGTGTACGCAACCTTACTTTATGCCATTCTTCTTTTTCGGCATCGCTTAAAGATTCTACTGCATGCAGATAACGCTTCATTAAGGTACCGGGTAATTTGTGCATTGCAGTGTCCAGTTTTTCCAGCAACGAAAAACGGGCAAACCCTGTAACCTTAATACTCATGAAAGGTATATTGGGCTGCGTAGCAGCATAGTCTATCACTCTTCTAAACTCATCCCGGGCATGCTCAAAATTCGCTTCGCCTTCTTTGCCTTCCACCCCATAATCCAGAATTACCTGTACTTTATATGCCTCCAGTTTATCGGCAACTTTTGCTGTTTGTTCCAAAGTTTCGCCACCAACAAACTGCCTGAAAATGGTTTTTCTGATGATGGTTTTGGTAAATGGGATACCCCATTGAATAGCAAGGGGAGTGATCTTAAGGCCGACATTAACCAGCCAGGCTTTGCCCATCATGCCAAAAAGGAAATTAGCCTGCTTTAATTCTTTATCTGATTTGGCAGCAAAAGCATACTCGGTATTATCGAAGGAGATTTTTGTTTGATCTTTCATAATTAGCAATTCGTTGCCCGAAATTCATAAAACAAAGACGAACTGCCAAATATTTAAACATGATAGATATCGTGTTTTGTCAAAAAACATGATATTAAATAGCCTGGTGATTAAAAGGCTGCAGCACCATTTCGCTAACACGCGGCAGGCTGCGGCTAAAACCAGAGGCTTTGGTGTTTGTTGATCATTTTGCGAACCCGAGGTCGTCCCAAAAGGCGAATCCACCCCACCCAGAAACAAATTGGTGATCCGGATATCGGTTCTTTTTAATTCTTCCCGTACACTTTGCATCATGCCAACCAACCCGTACTTACTGGCACTGTATGCTGCCGCACCAGCCATAGGCACTTTACCCAACACACCGGGAATATTGATGATCAGGCCTTTTTTCAATTCCTTCATGGCAGGTAAAAATGCTTTCAACAGCAGAAAGGGAGCATACAGATTATAATTTAATGAACGCAAAAAATCCTGCTCATCCAGCGTTTCCATGGTTTTAATGATACCAATGCCGGCAGCATTGATCAAAATATCAATGGTGGACAATTGCTGAAAATATTTTTCTTTTAATTGATAAACTGCAGCGTTTGAAATATCCAGTATAAAAGTATTATCTGCCGCTACCTTGCAATCACTGGCAATTTGCCCAAGTTTTGTTGCATCTCTACCTGTTAAAAATAAATTGGCCCCGCTGCCTTTTAAAAGCATGGCGGTTTGAGAACCGATGCCACCGGTTGCACCGATGATCAAAATATTTTTTCCTTTCAGTGTTTCCATTATTAACTATTTATCTGTGTAAACAATGGCAGCGGAAATTTGTTTAATGCTGAAACGATTAGTGTAATGAAACAAATAAAAAAATCTGATCTGCCACAAAAGATATGCCCGGTATGCAACAGGCCATTTACCTGGCGTAAAAAATGGGAGCAGGTATGGGAAGAAGTTAAATACTGCAGTGACAGGTGCAGAAAAAGGAAGGCGGAGGACGCACCAGTTTTGAAGCCATCGAAACACAATTTGGTATTGCCGAAAAAGAAGTAATTGAACTGATGCGGAAGCAAATGAAAAGCAGCAGTTTTAAAATGTGGCGCCAAAGAATGAACGGACGGCAAACCAAACACGCCGCTTTACGCAGCAGTGATGTGAGCCGTTTTAAATGCAGCAGGCAAAAAACAATTTCTTCAAATAAGATTTCCAAAAAGTAAAGGAAGTTCGCTGTCAATTATCAAAAGGAACAAATGCATGTATCTTTGCAAAAATTTTTACCATGGAAAAGAAAGCAAGTGAATCGCTGGTAGTAATGACAGAATTGGTTTTACCCAATGACACCAACACTTTTGGCAACCTGATGGGTGGCCGACTGATGTACTGGATGGATATTGCAGCTGCCCTGGCTGCCATGAAACATTGCGGTGCCCCGGTAGTTACAGCATCGGTTGATAATATATCTTTTGAAAACCCCATCAAACTGGGTAATGTAGTACATATCGAAGCCGTTTTAACCCGGTCTTTCAACAGCAGTATGGAAGTGCATTTAAAAGTATGGGGCGAAGATGCCATTCAGCAGTATAAATATAAAAGCAATGAAGCCTATTACACATTTGTATCGCTTGACCCCAATGGCAAACCAAGACCAGTAAACAAATTGATACCGGAAACGGAAGAAGAAAAAAAATTATTTGAAGGTGCTTTAAGAAGAAGACAATTGAGATTGATACTGGGGGGAAAAATGAAACCGGAGGATGCTGCCGAACTGAAAGCTTTATTCATTAAAGATTAAGCAGAGGTGGGTGCTTGCTGGGGTTTGAATTTACTGCTCTGCTCAATGGCATCCATGATGTCTTCCAGGATTTTTTCTGTTGGGTCTTCGTAATTGATCACCATCGGATCTTTAAAAGTTACCGAAAGCCGGGTTCCTTTTTTGATCACTTTTATACCTTTTTTATTAAATGCTGTACTAAAACCGTCCACAACCACAGGTATTACAATGGGTTTGTGATGTTTTACGATGAATGCAGTTCCTTTACGGCCGGGTACAAATGGTGTGGTGGTTCCCTGTGGAAACGTGATCACCCAGTTCTGATCCAATGCCCTGGTAATTTTACGGGTATCGCTGGGGTCAAGGCCCTTTCTAACCTCTTTACCATCTTCTACCCATACCCGTTTTATCATGATTGAGCCTGCCAGTGCAAAGACCTTACTCATCAGGTTTTTTTTCATCGTTTCTTCGGCCGAAACAAATTGCACCCTGGTATAAGGCCATAGCAGGTAATAGGGTACGCCCAGCCCATTCTTCTTACGCCAGCTAACAGCGCAAAAAATATGTAAAAAACAGATCACCTCGGCAAAATAAGTCTGGTGGTTACTTACAAACAGTACATTATTCTTTGGCAGCTTTTTCAGCTTGTCCATACCGTTTATCTGCAGCTTATTAGTAATAGCAAGCCCCGGAAAAGAAATGGAACCGATAACTGTATAAACCAATCCCTTAACAAAACCAGATTCCTTAAAAGCCTTCCACAAATTGCGCATGTATCAATCTTTTGGTTGCAATAATACCGCTGCAATTTATATAAAGTTGTTACAATAAATAAAAGTATTTGGTTACTGCCCACAGGCACATGTTATATTTGCACCCATGAAGGTGAATACAGTAATTTTTGATATGGATGGCCTGCTAATTGACTCGGAACCATTATGGAAAGAAGCAGCAGATGCATTGTTTTTAACGTATGAAAAACAATTAACCACCCAACAATATTCCAGTACTACCGGACTTCGAACAAAAGAGTTCCTCGCCTATTGGTTCAGGCATTTTAATATACCCGAAGCAGAAATTGCCCATGCCGAAACACTTGTAGTGAACGACGTGATTAAATTGGTGCAGCAAAAAGGCAAACCCATGCCCGGGGTGCAACATATTTTTAATTTTTTTCTGGACAGAAACTTTAAAATTGGCCTCGCCAGCTCTTCACCACCCGCTTTAATTAGCCTGGTGGTTGATATGCTGGAAATAAAAGATCATGTGCAGGCTATTTCATCGGCAGCAGGTATAGCTTATGGTAAACCTCACCCCGAAGTGTATTTAGATTGTGCCGGACAACTAAACGCAATACCCACGGCATGTATCTGTTTTGAGGATTCAGTTAATGGTATGATTGCGGCTAAAGCTGCCAAAATGAAATGCGTGGTAGTTCCGTCTTTACACGATAGCAGAAACCCGGCCTGGGGGGCTGCTGATCTTAAAATATCCACACTAACCAACTTTAATACATTATTGTTAGATAGCCTTTAAATGCACTATGTTGATAATTTGCATAGAGCAGTTTACTTTTATTACTATATTTGCCCTGAGGAGCAGAGCAGGAGGATTTTTAAAAAAACATAAAGATTCTTGTTTTTTTTGTAAAAAAAAGTATATTTACATCCTGTTGTAAAGGAGCAAAGTAAGCCTTGAAGACAATTTTAAATTAATTATTTACTCATAAACTAAAACAAACGCAATGAAAAAAATCTTACTTTCTTCAATAATCATGTTAGGAGTTTGTGGTGCTGTTAATGCACAGGACGCAAATGCTTCTAAAGTTAAAAAAAATAACCAGGCTACACAAGCTACACAGGCTACAATTAGCACTGCTGCTGCAGCTGCTACACCACAAAATTCAGCCATAACAGTGCAAACTGATGATCTTAATCAAACTGCAGGTTCAAAAACTTTAGCTGATAAAGAAGCTGCTGCAAAAGCTCCAACACAGATTAAGACTAAAAAGATCCAGACTCAGTCTGCCGCTAAAGCTTCAGTAAATGCTGAAGGTGTTGTTATGACTGATGAACAAAAAGAAAAAGCTGAAAAAATGAAAGCTATTGAAAATGAAAAGAAAAATCAACAGTAATTTATCAAGAATATAAAAAAAATCCTCCGAAATTTCGGGGGATTTTTTTATGGCGTTTAATGTAGATTCATTAAGATATGCAGACAATATTATTGCTCCATGGCGCCATTGGCGCTGCTAACCAGTTATCAGGAGTGGAAAACGAACTGGCAGATTCAGTTGCTGTACTTCATTTCAATTTCAGCGGTCATGGCGGCTCTCCGTTCGCGGCAGAAGATTTTTCCATAGCGCTTTTTGCTATGGAAGTAATGGCATTTTTAGATAAAAAAGGAATTCCATCCATCAACATTTTTGGATACAGTATGGGCGGATACGTGGCCATGTATCTTGCAAAACATCATCCAGAACGGGTAAATAAAATAATTACCCTGGCTACAAAATTTAAATGGGACGAAAACATTGCAGCCAATGAAACGAAAATGCTGAATGCCGAAAAAATTGAAGCCAAATTACCCGACTTTGCTGCTTCTTTACAAAAACGACATGCGCCAAACAACTGGAAAACCGTTTTAGAAAAAACTGCCGCCATGCTTGTTGAAATGGGAAAAGACAATCCGCTGAAACCTGTTGATTATCCGGCTATTCAACAGCCCGTTTTACTCATGCTGGGCGACAGAGATAAGATGGTTACCCTGGAAGAAACGGTAGAAGTGTATAAAAATCTGCCAAAGGCCCAATTAGCCATCTTACCCAATACAGCCCATCCCATAGAAATGGTTGACCAGGCCAGGCTGGCCTATGAGATCAGGTCCTTTTTAGCCTGAAACCGGGTTATATTTAGCTCAATTATCCTCAAAAACAAAAATTATAGCCCAAAATTGGCTGCAATCAGCCATCAGAGCCAAAAAAGACTATTTTTTAGCCCTCAAATCTCCGATATTTTACTACCTTCGCCCTCCCGTTTTAAAACCGGGATTATTTACAAACATTTAAACGCAGATGCACAGGGAGGTTGAACCCCGATATAACATCGGAACGAAACTACTGCGATAACAAACAAACCTGTAAAAATTAAAAATGGAAGAAACAAACGAAACTACACCAACACCGGTTGAAGAAACTGTTGAAGAAACAACCGCACCTGATGCAGAAGCTACTGCTCCTGTTGTTGATGTAGAAATTAAAGCACCCGTTGAAGAAACTGTGGCAACTGCTCACGACGATTTTGACTGGAGTGTTGACAAACGCAACGTAACCAGCTACACTGCTGATGAAAAAGCAAAGTACGACACGGTTTACGACAACACTTTTAAGCAAATTGCTGATGGTGAGATGATACAGGCAACTGTAGAATCATTAACCAAAACAGATGCTGTTGTTAACATCGGTTTTAAAAGTGACGGCCTTATTTCTTTAAACGAATTCAGAGACATCCCCGGTGGTGTTAAAGTAGGCGACATTATTGAAGTAATGGTTGTTGAAAAAGAAGACAGGGAAGGTAACCTGCACCTTAGCCGCAAGAGTGCCCGTACAACACGTGCATGGGAGCGTATTGTGGAAGTACACCGCACCGGCGAAATTGTTACCGGTTTGGTTACCAGCAAAACAAAAGGTGGTTTGATCGTTGATGTATTTGGTATGGAAACTTTCTTACCAGGTTCTCAAATTGACGTGAAACCCGTTACTGATTACGACCAGTTCGTTAACAAAACCATGGAATTTAAAGTGGTTAAGATCAACGAAGCCATTAAGAATGCGGTTGTATCTCACAAAGCACTTATCGAAAGCGATATCGAAGCTCAAAGAGCTGAAATTATGGGTAAACTGGAAAAAGGCCAGGTACTGGAAGGAACGATCAAGAACATCACTGATTTTGGTGCATTCCTCGACCTTGGCGGCTTAGACGGTTTATTATACATTACCGATATTTCATGGGGACGTATCAACCACCCAACTGAAGTATTGAAGATGGACCAGAAACTGAACGTGGTGGTATTGGATTTTGATGATGATAAAAAACGTATCAGCCTTGGTTTAAAACAATTAACTCCTCACCCATGGGATACCCTTACAGAGAACCTGAAAGAAGGCGAAATTGTAAAAGGTAAAGTAGTTAATATTGAAGATTACGGTGCATTCCTGGAAATTATGCCGGGTGTTGAAGGTCTGGTACACGTAAGTGAAATTACCTGGGCTAACACACCGATAAACGCTAAAGAATTCTTCAAATTAAATGATGAATACGAAGCTAAAGTTGTTACCCTTGATAAAGAAACCCGCAAGATGAGTTTGTCTATCAAGCAAATGACTGAAGATCCATGGAGCACTATCGAAGCCTCTTTCCCTGAAGGAAGCAAGCATATGGGTACTGTTAAGAACATCACGCCGTACGGTGTGTTTGTTGAATTAACAACCGGTATCGGTGGTATGATCCACATCAGCGATCTGAGCTGGTTAAAGCGTTTCAACAATCCTAATGAGTATACAAAAGTTGGTAACGAAATTGAAGTGATCATCATGAATATCGACCAGGAAGGACGCAAACTTCAGTTAGGACACAAACAAATTGAAGAAGATCCATGGAACTCACTTGAATCTACATTCCCTGTAGGCAGTGAACACGAAGGAACGGTGGTGAAGAAAGATGATAAAGGTGCTATTGTTCAATTGCCTTATGGCCTTGAAGGATTTGCTCCTGCACGTCACTTAGCCAAAGAAGATGGTAAAACAGTTGGTGTTGATGAGATAGCTAAATTTATGGTTATTGAATTTGACCGCAACGATAAGCGTATTGTTTTAAGCCATGCCCGCCTTTGGGAGCAGGTGATCGAAGAAGAAAAACAAGCGGTTATTAAAGAAAAGAAAGCCGAGTTTGAAGTAACCAAAAAAGCCGTAAAGAATTTACAAAGCAAGGTTGAAAAATCAACTCTGGGCGATATTGGTGCACTGGCCGACTTAAAGGCAAAGATGGATAGCGATGCAGGTGCAGCCGCTACCACTGAAGAAGAGCCAAAAGCAGAGTAAGCGTTCACGCTTAAAAAATACAATCCCGTTCAACAAAACTGAACGGGATTTTTTTTTGTTTTGAGTTTTATCTATACATTACACAATTAGCTGGTTTATTCTTTGTAGCATCATTCTTGCAGATATTATTCTAAATCAAAGTTTCTCTTTATGAAAAAAATATTCTTTGCAATTGCATACATGTTGTTGCTGGTTGCATGCTCCTCCTCCCAATCATCCAACACGCCCGGTGCTTTATCCCCGGTAGAAACAAAAAAAGCCAACAGTCCGCAATACAAGCCGGCCTTTGAAGGACAAACGAGGATCGCAGGCATTAAGACAACTACCACCTACACTACCAAAGTAGTTACCGATGCATTGGTAAAACCCTGGAGCATGGCAGCATTGCCCGACGGAAGATTTTTAATAACCCAAAAAGAAGGTACGTTCCGTATGGTATCGCCCAATGGAATTGTAAGTAATAACATTACCGGTGCACCTGCAGTAGATGCAGCCGGGCAAGGCGGTTTACTGGGTGTTACCATTGATCCGGATTTTGCTACCAACAGGATGATATACTTTGTATTCAGTGAACCCGTTTCAGGCGGTAATCATGCTGCTGTTGCCAGGGCAAGATTAAAGGATGATGAAACCGCTATAGAAAATGTAACAGTTATATACCGGGTAACGCCAACATATAAAGGACATTTACATAATGGAGGCAAGCTGGCATTTACAAAAGAGGGTAACCTGTTTTTTTCAACCGGCGAGCGCTCAGATAAGGAAACCCGCCCGCTGGCACAGGATAACACGACCAGCTTAGGAAAAATATTGCTGCTCACAAAAACAGGACAGGCTGTAACTGATCCTTTGATGCTGCCCAAACCCAACAACAGGCCCGAGATATTTTCGAGTGGTCATAGAAATCCACTCGGCATTGCTATTCATCCTGCCACCGGCGAATTATGGGAATCAGAAATGGGGCCCAGGGGTGGCGACGAGATCAATATCATTCGCAGGGGAGTTAATTATGGCTGGCCGGTAATAACCTACGGTACAGAATACAACGGTACTATCGTTGGTGAAGGGCTTACGCAAAAGGCAGGTTACGAACAACCCGTGTATTATTGGGACCCTTCTATCTCGCCCGGCGGCATTGCATTTTACACAGGTAATAATATACCGGAGTGGAACCACAATTTATTTGTGGCCTGCTTAGGTGGCATGCACATGATACGGCTGCAGTTAAATGGAAATAAGGTAGTGGGTGAAGAGCGGTTGCTGGTATCAGAAAATCAGCGTTTCAGGGATGTTTGTATGGGTAAGGATGGAAAACTTTATGCCATTACCGATGCTGGCAGGATGTATAGTTTAGGGAAAGAGTAGGAATTCGCCTGTTGGCGGGTTCATTCTAAAAATATAATCCCGTTCAGTTTAGGCTGAACGGGATTTTTATACCAACCAATATCTTATATGGCATTATCATTGCAAAATTTTTTTTCGCACATCACCAAATGGAAACTTCTCTAACACCCTTCGCCGTTTGAAAATCAAGCGGGATTTTTTATGCATTTATAAATTACTAATCCAAAATTTTTACCTCTGTCCGCCTGTTCTGTGCCCTGCCTTCATCAGTTTTATTGCTGGCAATGGGTACAGAAAGCCCATAACCTTTTGCAGTTACCCTGTTGGAATCTATACCTTTTGCAACAAGGTAATTTCTTACTGTATTTGCTCTTGCTTCAGATAATACCAGGTTGCTTTTTGCTGAGCCTACATTATCAGTATGGCCCTGCAGTTCAATGCGCTCATCTTCTTTTCTAACTAAATAAGCCACCAGTTCATCAAGTACTTTGTAAGAATCTTCTTCCAGGTCGGCCTTGCCGGTCTCAAAATTACAATCTTCCAGTACAAAACTTTTAGCGGGCAAAAACTGTATGTCAACTTTAAAAGGATTTTTATAATAAGCCTTCCCTTCCAAGGGTGGAATTTCTAAAACAATATAACTGGTAGAATCTTTAAAACCCAGGATAAATATCTCGTACTTGTCTCCTGCCGGCAGGCGTGTTGTAAATTTACCAGTTGTATCTGTAAGTCCCTGGTATTCTCTGCCATTTAAACTACTTCTGAAAATTACAATTTCACGTGTAAGGATATTGCCTTTAAAATCGGTCATGCTTACATCAACGGGAGCATCTTTGGGTATAGCAGCATCCTGTACAGTTCCTGCCTGGCAAAAAACAATAAAAGGTGATAATAAAACAATAAGGCTGCTGAGTATTTTTTGCTTCATTATAAACGGGGTTTAAGGTTTTAAAGATAATTATAAAAAAACAACTTTGTTTTTTTCAATTATTGTGCCGCAGCATTGTTTTTTTGTTAAAGGATTGTAAATAAGTTACAGCCGTTGCTGCAGTTTAATAACCATTTCAGCCTTCCAACCTGCAAAATCGCCAGCCAGGATATGTTTGCGGGCCTCATCAACCAGCCACAAATAAAAAGCTAAATTGTGTACGCTGGCAATGGTAAGCCCCAAAAATTCTTTCGCTTTCATCAGGTGCCGTAAATAAGCCTTGCTATAGTAATTACTCATCGGGCAATCAATACCATCATCAATTACCGAAAAATCTTTTTCCCATTTCTTGTTGTCAATATTAATTACACCATTGCTGGTAAACAACATGGCATTGCGGCCATTGCGGGTGGGCATAACACAATCAAACATATCTACACCCAAGGCTATGCTTTCTAAAATATTCCAGGGCGTACCAACGCCCATCAGGTAACGTGGTTTTTGCGCCGGTAAAATATCACAGCACAATTCGGTATACTCATACATCATCTCCATCGGCTCACCTACACTCAGGCCTCCGATGGCATTACCGGTTGCATTTTTAGAAGCAATAAATTCAGCCGAAGCGGTGCGCAGGTCTTTGTAAGTACTGCCCTGCACTATGGGAAACAAATTTTGTGTGTAGCCGTATTTATCAGGCGTAGAATTGAACCTTGCAAAGCATCGGTCTAACCAACGGTGCGTAAGCTCCATGCTGTCCTTTGCATAGGTATAATCGCTGGGGTAAGGTGGACATTCATCAAAAGCCATAATAATATCGCCGCCTATGATCCTTTGTGTGTCCATCACATTCTCCGGAGTAAATAAATGTTTGCTGCCATCAATATGACTCTGAAACAAAGCGCCTTCTTCGGTAAGTTTGCGGTTGTTGGCCAATGAAAAAACCTGGTACCCGCCACTGTCCGTTAAAATTGGTTTATTCCAGCCATTGAATTTGTGCAGACCACCGGCGGCTTCCAGTATTTCCAAACCAGGGCGCAGGTATAAATGATAGGTATTGCCCAGGATGATCTGTGCTTTCACTTCATCATGAAGTTGCTGCTGTGTTACCGCTTTTACGCTGCCAACGGTACCCACAGGCATAAAGATGGGAGTTAAGATCTCTCCATGGTCGGTGGTTATTTTTCCTGCCCTTGCTTTGGATAAAGTATCGGTATGTTGTAGATCGAATTGTAATGCGGCCATTTTATTGTTGTTGTTGTTGACCTCACCCAAACCCTCTCCAATGGAGAGGGCCCTGGAGCTCATGGTAATAATACTTTTTTATATTTATTTAAGATACCCAAGGTTTGATCCGGATTTTGACTTTTGATTTTTTCCTTTTTACTTACGCTCATTCCTTATTTTTGCTGCATGAATTTTACCCAAATCGGGCAAATTGTTTTTTATGCTTTTTGCCTGGTAACCCTGATACAGCTTTTTTACTACCTGTTTTTCTTTATCAGACTGGCTGTTTACAAACCAAAAAAGAAAGCCGTTTCGCAAACACATCCGGTATCGGTAATAATTTGTGCCCGGGATGAAGCCGCAAATTTAGCGAAAAATCTGCCGGGAGCATTGGTTCAGCAATACAGTACAACCCATGAAGTGATCGTGGTGAATGATAACTCCTTTGATGATACAAGGTATTTGCTGGAAGAATACCAGAAAACATACAGGCAACTGCAGGTGGTGGAACTGAAACAGGAAGCCAAACTGATACCCGGTAAAAAATTTCCGCTAAGTGTTGGCATTAAAACAGCAAAACATGAAATTGTTTTATTGACCGATGCCGATTGTGTGCCCGCCAGCGAATTCTGGATCGATAAAATGCAGGAAAGCTTTGATGAAAATACAGAAATTGTTTTAGGCTATGGGGCTTATCATAAAAAACCAGGACTTTTAAATAAAATTGTTCGCTGGGAAACCTTTCACACGGCACTGCAATATTTTTCTTATGCACTGGCAGGCAAACCTTACATGGGCGTGGGCCGCAACCTCAGTTATAAAAAAACAATTTTTTTCAGGCACAAAGGTTTTTCGGCACACAACAATATTCCCAGCGGTGATGATGACCTGTTTATTAACATGGCGGCCACAAAAAAAAATACAAGGATAAATATCAATAAGGATGCCTTTACCTTAAGCGAACCTCCTAAAACCTGGGGCGCATGGATCAGGCAAAAGAACCGCCATTACAGCACCGGTAAATTTTACAAGCCGCTACATAAGTTTTTACTGGGCTTATATACTTTTTCGCATATTATGTTTTACCCGTTGCTGGCAGCATCATTAATATTTTATAACTGGCAACTGGCATTAATTGTATTTGGCATCCGGTTTTTGATTCAGGGTATCATTTTATACCCCTGTATGAAAAAGCTACAGGAACTGGCCATGTATCCCTGGTTTATATTTATTGATATCTGGATGTTTTTTTATTACCTGATATTTGCAGTAGCGGTATTTAAGAGGCCGAGGAAGGGCTGGAAGTAACCTCACCCCAACCCCTCTCCTTAAAGAGAGGGACCCGGGCCTCACCCAAACCCCCGTCCGACCGGGGTCATCCGGGCGGGCCTCTCCTGATGGAGAGGGAACTCGAAGTTAAGCGGAGATTGTATTTTGATTTTTGTCCTGAGCGTAGTCGAAGGATAACTTTTGACTTTTTTTATGGAATTGATACAACATTATTTCAGTGATTTTACTCCGAAGCAGATAGAACAATTTGCTGCGCTGAAAGATCTGTATGCCGATTGGAACTCAAAAATAAATGTCATCTCCCGCAAGGATATGGATAATTTTTATGAGCACCATGTTTTACACTCACTGGCCATTGCAGCAAAATTTGAATTTACAAAAGATATGCAGGTGATGGACCTGGGCTGCGGTGGCGGTTTTCCGGGCATACCGCTTGCCATTATGTTTCCCGAAACAAAATTTCACCTCGTTGACAGTATCAATAAAAAACTAAAAGTAGTTACGGAAATAGCCAACGCCATTGGCCTTGATAATCTTACCACACAACATAGCCGTGCAGAAGAGATCAGGAACAGGAAATTTGATGTGGTCATCTCCAGGGCCGTGGCTCCGTTAAAAGATCTGTGGTATTGGAGCAAGCCCTTAATTCAAAAAAACAAGATAGCGCTTGCAGGTGTGCCCAACGGACTTATTTGCCTGAAAGGCGGCGATCTGGCACAGGAAATTCATGAGAGCGGATGCAAACCAAGGGTTTGGGAAATAGAAAAAATATTCCCACAGCAGTTCTTTGTTGAAAAATACCTCTTATATATACCAGCCAGGTAATTTTTATTACCACTTTAGGGTATTGCTAAAACAAATTAATAACGCCACTTTTGCAAAATGACAAATAACTCCGTTGCCATTGTAGAAGACAATAATGATATCCGCCAAGCCCTGGAACAGATCATAGAATCTTCCCATGATTTTACCCTTGCAGGCTCCTGCATAACCGGCGAAGAAGCGATGTTGAAATTACCTATATTAAATCCGAAAGTTGTTTTAATGGATATAGGCCTGGGAGATGGTATGAATGGCATTGAAGTAGTACGGGAATTAAAAGCAAGTAACCCCGATATATTATTTATGATGTGTACCATTTATGAGGAGGATGAAAAAATATTTGAGGCACTGCGTGCCGGTGCCAGCGGGTATATCTTAAAAAAGACGCAGCCAGCCAAACTGCTGGAAGGCATTACTGAGCTGATACAGGGAGGAGCGCCCATGAGCAGCCAGATTGCCAGCAAAGTTGTTGCTGCCTTTCAAAATAAAGCTGTTGCAACACCCACCGGATCTTCACTGGAGGTACTTTCTAAAAGAGAGAATGAGATACTGGAAATGCTTTCAACCGGTCTCCTGTACAAAGAAATTTCTGATAAATTATCTATAACCACCGAAACTGTTCGCAAGCATGTGTATCATATTTATGAGAAGCTGCACGTTACAAACCGGGTTGAAGCGGTTAATAAATATTTTGGTCGATAAAAAACTTTATTGCACAAATAAAGAACCCCCTGAATGATTTCAGGGGGTTCTTTATGCTAAAAACTTCCAAAGCCATTTATCTGTTTGCGGTGTTTTGCCTATCGGAAAATCGTGGGTATAGCCTGAATCTGCAAATCCATATTTTTCGTAAAATTTCTGTGCCCGTATATTATGTTCCCACACGCCAAGCCACACCACTTCATATTTTTTTTCATTTGCAAAACCAAGAAAAAGATCCATGAGCTTTTGTGCTATACCTTTTCCATGAAACCCGGCAAGCACATAGATCCTTTTTAGTTCAAGCGCCTTCCATCTTTTAATTTCAGGAAAACTATTGTATGCTTCTTTAAACTGCAGATAGGCAACCGGCACGCCATCCGCTTCAGCAAAAAAACAATACATCTCTTCATCCAGTAATTCACTTCCCAATTGCGCTGTGCTGTAAAACTGATCTAAAAAGGACAGCATATCAGCTTCGGTGCAGGTACCCGTAAACGTATCGTTAAATGTTTGCCGGGCCATAAGGGATAAGACCGAAACATCATCAATACTGATCCTGCGGATATTTATTTCCATTTAAACTTACATTACCAGTTTAATTCAAGCAGGTTATTTTTCCTTTCCACATCAGCCATTCTTTTTGATGGGTCAAGCTCGGCAATCTTTATATCTGTTAACCTGCGTTTCATTTCAACAATATAAGTTGGATGCGTCCATTTCCATGCTTCCAGTACTTCGCGCTTTTGTGCAGGCTGTTCATTTGGTTTGTTACCAAACATTAAATTCAACGGTATGTTGAACATCTCGGTACTGCCATCTTTGTAGGTCAGCTGCAGATCAACCGGCATTGGCATATGTCCTATTCTTTTTAAACGGATCTTGGATACACCGTTCTCTTCCCACAAACTGTCAATTTTATAATCAATGGTTTTGGTGGTATTTACCCAGTATTCTTTATACCAGTCCAGCTGAATACCACTTATATCTTCTGCAACCCTGATCAGGTCATTTGCATTGGGATGTTTAAAACGCCATTTATTGTAATACTCAAGCAATATCTTATTTCTTACTGCTGCACCAACAATGTAACCAAGCTGTTCCATAAACACTTCGCCCTTTGAATATGCTGCCGTGCTGTATGCATAATTGCTGTTGTAATGATCGCTGTGTGTGGTCATCGGCTCTTCTAAACCACTTTTTGCCAGCGCAAAATAACTGAAGTAAGCACCACTATGGTCTTCCGGAGTAGTGGAAACGATCTCTTTTAAATTTTTATTGTTAGGATTTTGAACCAGTGCTTCCCGGAAACCCTGCAAAGCAGATTTTTTATCATAAAATTTTGAAACCTGGTCTTCGGCATAACTGGTAAAACCTTCGTCCATCCAGGCATACATCGCTTCGTTGGTACCCAGCATCATCTGGTACCAGCTGTGCAGCCACTCATGAAAAACCGTTCCCAACCCAGGTCCCACCAACAATGTAGCCATTGGGTATTCCATACCACCGTCACCACCCTGAATAAAAGAATATTGCGGGTAAGGATATTTACCAAAATTATTTTCAATGAACGGCAAGGCTTTTGCAGCAGCAGTAAGTACAAGCGCCCATGCTGAATCATTTTTTGGATCGTTCTCCTTGTAATTATAAATAGAATGTAAAGTTGGTCCGCCATCAGGCATTTTATAAACCAGGTGTTTATATTCCGGATCGGCACACCAAACAAAATCATGAATATTCTGACCCGTAAAACGCCAGCTCCTTTTTGCTTTGGTTGTAGGTTTTAATTCGGTGCCGGGTGCATCATAGCCCCAGCCAATTTCCTTTGCATTTACCAACACGCCTGTTCCGCCAATCTTGTACGATTTTTCAATATTAATGGTTACATCAAAATCACCCCATACCCCATAAAACTCCCTGGCAACATAGGGTGTAGGATGCCAGCCTTCATAATCGTACTCACACATTTTAGGATACCACTGGGCCATACTGTATCGTACACCGGTTGTGGGATTATCTCTTCCACTACGGCGAATCTGCAATGGAACCTGTGCTTCAAATTCCATGTCAAACACCACTTTCGTTTTTGATGCAATGGGTTTGGTTAAATTTACTTCCAGTATGGTTTCGTGGTATTTAAATGGCTGTGGTACTCCATTCATTTTTAAAGAAATTATTTTTTGATAGCCAATTTCATCCGGCTTCAAATTAAGAATACGGTCTTTAACCCTTCCATCCCAATCGGGCCTGCCATTTACCAAAACCTTACCCAACTCACGGCTTCTTGCATCCATGCTGCTGTTGGGCTGAAACGCATTAAAATACAAATGATAAAATACTTTGGTAAGTGCAACCGGTGAATTATTACTGTATTCCAGTTTTTGTTTTCCGGTAAACCTGCTGGTGTTTACATCCATATCAATATTCATAGTATACTTTACTGCCTGCTGCCAGCGGTCTGTTTGTGCAACAGCGAAAGCACTAACAGTTAATGCTGCAAAAAATAAAACAATCGTTTTCTTCATGAAATAATTTTTATAGCAGTAAATTTCGGTAAAATAGCTTTATGAAAAACATAAAACTTATAAATGGCTTTCCATTTGTACAATACAGCAGGGATACATACCTGGCTGATGAAATGCTTGAAAGATCTGCATCCTTCAGCAAATGGATGGACACAAGGCGTACCTGTCGTGATTTTTCGGATAAACCCATACCCAAATCCGTAATTGAAAATATTATTTCAGCAGCATCAACAGCCCCAAGCGGTGCTCACAAACAACCCTGGACATTTTGTGTGGTGAGTAACCCTGAAATAAAAAAACAAATTCGTGCAGAAGCCGAAAAAGAAGAATTTGAAAGTTATAATGGACGTATGCCTGAGGCATGGAAAAAAGACCTGCTTCCATTACAAACCGACTGGAAAAAAGAATTTCTGGAAATTGCCCCCTACCTCATTATTGTATTTAAAAAGAGTTATGATCTTGATGGGGAGGGGAATAAGACAAACACGTATTATGCCAATGAAAGCTGTGGACTGGCTTGTGGTTTTTTATTAGCGGCCATACACCATGCCGGGCTTGTTGCTTTAACCCATACACCAAGTCCCATGAATTTTTTATGCAAAATTTTAGACCGGCCTGCAAATGAAAAACCATTTTTATTAATTCCTGTTGGCTATGCAGCCGATGCATGTTGGGTGCCGGATATACAGCGAAAAAAATTACATGAAGTTAGCAGTTGGTATTAATGCTTACCCTCCACTACGATCACAATTTCTCCTTTCACTGTTTTTGCATTAAAATGATCATGTACTTCCTGTAAGGTACCTCGTGCATTTTCTTCAAATTTTTTGGTGAGCTCACGGCTTACACAACAATGCCTTTCGGCACCAAAGTATTGCATGAATTCGTTTAGTGTTTTTACCAGCCGCATGGGGCTTTCATAAAAAACCATGGTCCTTTCTTCTGTTGCCAGTTTTTTCATCATGGTTTGCCGGCCTTTTTTTAGCGGCAAAAAACCTTCAAAGCAAAAACTATTAATGGGCAATCCACTGTTTACCAACGCGGGTACAAAAGCGGTTGCACCGGGCAAACATTCTACTTTGATATTATTTTTGATACATTCTCTTACCAGTAAAAAAGCGGGGTCACTTATTCCCGGTGTACCGGCATCAGTAAGTAAGGCCATGGTTTTACCTCCGGCCAGTTGCTCAGTTAAATGTGCCAGTATTTTATGTTCGTTATGCTGATGATAAGGCGTGATGGGCTTTTGAACCTGGTAGTGATTTAAAAGTACAGAAGAAGTACGGGTATCTTCTGCAAGGATCAGATCTACCGATCTTAAAATTTCAACTGCCCTGAAAGTGATATCGCCAAGATTGCCAATGGGGGATGGAATAAGGTAAAGCATACCCCCTAACCCCCTAAAGGGGGAACCTGGAGTATTATTGTTCTGAGATTGTTTATCACTCAAACCTTGATATGAATTTATATAATTGAACCACTTGTAGAGAAAGCCCCTTTAGGGGTTTGGGGTTACCTGTATCTCATAAACCTCCATTACCGGGTTTGCCAGTAATTTTTTTGCAGCATCTTCTGCAATTGCTACAGCGGCTTCTTTTGTTTCAGCTTCAATTTGCAGGTCGATGTGTTTTCCTATGCGTACATCGGCAACAGTATTCAATCCTAAATTCTGTAAGCCTCCCATTACCGCTTTGCCTTGCGGGTCTAATAGATCTTTAAGCGGCATAACTTTTATCTGAACAGTAAATATCATGATGATGGTTGTTTGAAAAGCAAAGATAAAATAATGTATACGATAAACACTATGGGTACCGCAAACCATTGAAAAAATAAAGCAGCTATTATAGCAACAGCCAGTAAAATTATTTTGGGGAGATTATTTTTTATCGTGTAGTCTTTAAATTTTAAAGCCATCATCGGAAGCTTGCTTACCATCAGCCAGCTTAGAAAAATGATCAGGCCATATAAGAACCATTTATTAAAAAGCAGGTCCACCACAAACTGGCTATGGTTATTCCAATAGATAAGCGGCAGCGATGCAACCACAATACCTACTGCCGGAATAGGTACCCCTTTAAATCCAAAAGACTGTGAATTATCAATATTGAACCTTGCTAGCCTCCAGGCACCCGCAGCAGCAAGTATGAAAGCAGGCACAAGCCAAATGAGGGATGCATTGAGCCCGTCCTCTTCCCTGGCTATACTCATGCGTAAGAACTGGTAAAGAATCATGGATGGAGCTACACCAAAACTAACCACATCAGCCAGTGAATCTAACTGCTTACCCATTTCTGAACCGGCTTTAAATAACCTGGCAACAAAACCATCCAGGAAATCAACAACGGCTGCAATGCCAATAAACAGCGATGCCATCCATATTCTTTCAGGTATATCGATCAGCTGTGTACCGTCGGCTGCGTATTGAATGATGATACCGTTTTGCATGGTTACCACAATGGCAAGACAGCCAAAAACCAAATTAAGAAGTGTAAATAAATTCGGGATCTGTTTGATCATGGTATCAGTCTATTTTTTCATAAAGGCTTCAATCTCCTCTACAGTAATCGGGATATTCTTCATCAGATCTTTATTGCCATTCCTGGTTATCCAGAAATTATTCTCGATCCTCACACCGATTTGTTCTTCTTCAATATAAATACCCGGTTCAATAGTAAACACCATCCCTGCTTTTACAGGCTCTGTTCTGGTGCCCAGATCATGTACATCTATTCCCAGGTGATGAGAAATGCCATGATATAAATATTTACGGTACGCACGGTTTTCGGGATCTTCATTTTTTATGTCGGATTTTTTGAGCAACCCAATTTTTTGAAAAACAACGGTTGCTTCATCACCAATTTTTTCAGTATAATCTATAATGCTGATACCGGGCTTTAATATGCTTGCCGCGTAATGATGCAGATGCAGGCAGGCATTGTAAACTGTTTTTTGCCTGCGGCCAAATTTACCGTTCACCGGTACGGTACGGGTAAGATCAGCACAATAGTTACCGTACTCGGCACCAAAGTCCATCAAAATTAATTCTCCGTCTTTACACTCCCGGCTGTTTTCAACATAATGCAGTGTACGAGCCCTGTCGCCGCTGGCAATGATGCTGCCATAAGCAGGACCGGTAGCACGTTGCGATAAAAACGAATGATAGATTTCTGCTTCAATCTCGTACTCCATGATACCCGGCTGAATGATCTGCATGACCCTTCTGAAAGTGATATCGGTAATATCAATTGCCTTTTGCATTACTTCTACTTCCAATGCTGTTTTAATGGCACGCAGGTCTTTCATTATCCTTGCACTGCGTTTAAAATTATGCAGCGGATAATGCTGTTTCATCATCTCGGCATAACGGTAATCACGTACAGGTACCCAGTTGGCCTTGCGGTCATTTTCATTACTGTTCAAATAAATGGTATCGGATAAATGCAGCCAGCCCTGCAACATAGCGTCCAGACTATCAAGCCATACAATTGTTGCAATGCCCGACATGGCCGTTCCTTCATGGTCTCTCAGGCGGTGCCCGTCCCATTTTTCTTTTATAGCATTGGGCCTTACCAATACTAAAACCTCCCGGTACTTTGTATCGGGGTTATCCGGAAATAAGATCAGCATGGTATCTTCCTGCTCAATACCGGTTAACCAAAAAAGGTCGGAGTTTTGTTTGAAGCGGTGTAACTGATCGCCGTTGGTGGGTGATTCATCATTGCTGTTAAAAATAGCAATGGAATTTTTTTCCATACGCTCAACAAAGCGCTTACGATTTTGAACAAATATTTCGGGGTTAAGTGGAAGATATTTCATGATCTTAGTTTATACTGCAATATACATTTTAATGGCATCTTTTTTTTCTCAAAAATGGGTGCATATCACAGCTAAATAAAGTTTTGAGCTCCAAAGCCCCTCTCCCTTTGGAGAGGGGTTGGGGTGAGGTCGCCCCTCTCCCTTTGGAGTTCCTGCAAAGGAACGAGCGAAGCTCAGTTGGGGTGAGGTCAAATCAACGTTATCAAATTTATCCACCTATTATTCAAACTTTTTCAATAAAGCAATTAAATAATTAATATTTATAAATAATCAGGGTTTTTTAGCTTACCATTTTTAAATATACGTTGGTTACAATACCTTTTTAAAAACACAATTACCTAACTTTGCGGCAACGATTGCGTAAACTTAAATAAAACCTGCTATGTCTATTCAAACAACAATTGCTCCCCCATTAGATGCATTGAAAAAACTTGGACTTAACCCAACCCAACATGTAAATTATCAGCTCAGCCCCAATGTGTTAACTGAACAGGCTGTACAACGTGGTGATGGTGTTTTAAACGATACCGGGGCCCTGTTGATCAACACCGGAAAATTTACCGGCCGCAGCCCTAAAGACAAATTCACAGTAAAAGATGCGCTTACCGAAAACACGGTTCACTGGAATGATTTTAATATTCCTATTGAAGAAAAAAACTTTTTTCAGCTAAAAGAAAAAATGCTGGCACATTTAAATGGCAAAGAAATTTGGGTACGTGATTGTTACGCCTGTGCTGAAGAAGCGTATCAGCTCAGACTAAGGGTGATCAACGAAAATCCATGGAGTAATTTATTTTGTTACAATATGTTCATCCGCCCCGAAGAAAAAGATCTGGAAAACTTTCAACCACACTGGCATATCATACAGGCTCCCAGCTTTATGGCCGATCCTGCCGTTGATGGTACACGTGCCGAAAACTTTGCAGTGATCAGCTTTACACACAAAACCATTTTAATAGGCGGCACCGGTTATACCGGCGAAATGAAAAAAGGCATTTTCACGATGCTCAATTTTGTGTTGCCAACCAAAGCCGATGTATTGAGTATGCATTGCAGTGCCAACATGGGAGATGCCGGTGATACTGCTGTATTTTTTGGATTAAGCGGCACGGGTAAAACAACCCTTAGTGCCGATCCCAACCGCAAACTGATCGGTGATGATGAACATGGCTGGACCAAAGACAGCGTATTTAATTTTGAAGGTGGCTGCTACGCAAAATGTATCGATCTGAGTGAAGAAAAAGAACCCGAAATTTATCACGCCATCAGGCCCGGTGCTTTGGTTGAGAACGTAACATTTATTGAAGGCACCAACAAAATAGATTTCAGCAGTAAAAAAATTACAGAAAATACAAGGGTAAGCTATCCTTTAAGTTTTATCAGCAATGCGCTGGAGCCATCCATAGGCAAAACGCCAAAAAATCTTTTCTTTTTAACCTGTGATGCTTATGGAGTTTTACCTCCCATCAGTAAATTAACGGCAGGACAGGCCATGTACCAGTTCATCAGCGGTTATACCGCTAAAGTTGCGGGTACCGAAGCTGGTGTTACCGAACCCAAATCTACCTTCAGTGCATGTTTTGGTGCACCGTTTTTACCACTGCACCCGGCACAATATGCCGAAATGCTGGGTAAAAAAATGAACGATCATAATGTAAATGTGTGGATGATAAACACCGGCTGGAGTGGCGGTGCTTATGGCACAGGCAGCCGTATGAAGCTTAGTTTTACAAGAGCCATGATCACAGCTGCGTTGGAAGGCAAACTGGATAATGTTTCTTTTGAAGCGCATCCTGTATTTGGTATGATGATGCCTACCGAATGCCCCAATGTACCAACCGAAATTTTAAACCCACGCAATACCTGGGCTGATAAAGATGCATACGATGCAATGGCAAAAAATCTTGCCGGTCAGTTTATCAAAAATTTTGAGAAATATGCCAGTGGTGCCAATGCAGAAATTTTAGCTGCAGCGCCGAAAGCTTAAACATCAACGCTAAATGCCTATTAAAAAAATCCCCTGAAATTTATCAGGGGATTTTTAATTTATACATAATTTATTTACACAAACTGCATCTCCGGTATCTCTCCCTCCACAATCAACTTCCCTGCAGTTTTACCAACAATCTCTTCAACGCTAACACCCGGTGCTCTTTCCAGTAATTTAAAACCATCAGCAGTAACATCCAGCACAGCCAGTTCGGTCACAATTTTTTTAATGCAATTTTTTCCGGTAAGCGGTAATGTACAGGCAGGCAGCAATTTGCTTTCGCCTTTGGGGTTGGTATGCATCATGGCCACAATAATATTTTTTGCACTGGCAACAAGGTCCATGGCACCGCCCATTCCTTTTACCATTTTACCCGGTATTTTCCAATTGGCAATATCACCGTTCTCACTCACTTCCATGGCACCCAGTACGGTAAGGTCAACCTTGCCTGCACGTATCATTCCAAAGCTCAGGGCACTATCAAAAAATGCGGAGCCGGGCAAGGTGGTTATGGTTTGTTTTCCTGCATTAATTAAATCTGCATCTTCTTTACCTGCTTCCGGAAAAGGCCCCATACCCAGTAAACCATTTTCGCTTTGGAGTACTACATGAATACCTTCGGGAATATAATTGGCAACCAATGTTGGAATGCCAATACCCAGGTTAACATAGTAACCGTCTTTCAGTTCTTTCGCAATGCGTTGTGCTATTTGTTCTTTTGATAAAGCCATAGTTAAAACGTTTTAATCGTTTAAGGGTTTAAATCGTTTAAGGGTTAGGCATTCATTTATCAACCATTGAAACCATTAAACTATGAAACCATCAAACGTTCTTTCTTACTGTCCTTTGTTCAATCCGCTTCTCATAATCCTTTCCTTCAAATATCCGGTGTACATAGATACCCGGAGTGTGAATATGATTGGGATCCAGTTCTCCCGGTTGCACCAGTTCTTCCACTTCTGCAATAGTTACCTTACCTGCCATTGCCATTAAGGGATTAAAATTGCGGGCTGTGTCTTTATAAATAAGATTCCCGTCAGTATCACCCTTCCAGGCTTTTATTATGGCAAAATCGGCATCAAATGCATATTCCAGCAAATACTCCTTATCATTAAAAATTCTTGATTCCTTTCCATCAGCTACTTCGGTACCAACACCGGCCGGTGTAAAAATGGCGGGCATACCGTAGCCTGCAGCCATGCAGCGGGTTGCCAGTGTGCCTTGTGGTATCAGTTCCACTTCCAGTTCTCCGCTTAACAGTTGCCTTTCAAATTCTGCATTTTCGCCCACGTAAGAAGAAACCATTTTCTTCACCTGCTTTTGTTCCAGCATCAATCCAATTCCAAATCCATCTACACCCGCATTGTTACTGATGCAGGTAAGGTTTTTTACGCCGGTTTTAACCAGGGCAGCAATACTGTTTTCGGGAATGCCGCACAAGCCAAAACCGCCCAGCATGATAACGGCGTTATCTTTAATATCAGCCACTGCATCCATGGCATTATTGTACACTTTATTCATATTATTCGGTCTGAAGCGCTTTAAGGTTAATGTCTTTTTTTCGATCTGCCTGGCTTACCATGCTGTCAATTATTTTTTTAAACTCAACCGTATTGGTTTTGTAATAATTATAACTGGTAAAGAAATCAGCACGGGTAACTTTATGTATGGCAAATATCTGTTGCTGTAATTTTAAGTTTTCGGCAATGGCATTTTTTGCAGAATCCTTTTTTATAAAATCAGTTGTAAATACATCTGCTTTTATTACATCCCATAAAACAGCCTGCATTTTTTCAGGTTTCAAAACTCCTTCAGGCAGCTTATCTTTATTTCCACAGGAGCTTATAAAACCCAGTGCAATGAGCAGGAAGGATATCTTTATCATTTCAATTCGTCTTTATATTTGGCCGCATTGGTGATATCCAGCCGCTGCAGCATTTCGGATGCTCTTGCCTTATCCTGTTGTGGCGCTTTTGCAAATATCTTTACCAGCTCAGTAGCTTTGCCCTGGAAAAAAAACTGGCTGATCATCTTATTAGGATTGTCTATTATGAAATTATTAAGCAGGTTCAATACATTCATCACTTCTGCCCGGGCGCTGTTCTCATCTTCATAAAATTTATCCATGCCCAGCCTGTAGTAATTGTAATATACATCATGCATAATGGTGTAACGGCTGTTCATCATATTCTCTGCCAGCCAGTAACGGTTACGTTGCCCGTCAAAAGCCTTCCAGCCGGCAATACCCCTGCCATCCGGTGCATTGTTTACAATATTCATTGCCTTGATAAAATAAGGATCGCCGCCCCGTGGTGAAAAAGAAGCATAGTCGAAACCAAGCACCATATACGCATAATAGGCAATCACCGCGGTTAGGTTGGATACCAGCGCATCTGAACCCGAAACCCGGTTCTCATTAAATTCCATTATTTGAAATTCGGCGTATTTAAAAATAATATTATCGTCCTTAAAATTGATTATGGGAGAAAGATACGTGGTATTAAAAACCGGCCTGGCTGCCTGTATGGTAAGCGATGCATTGTACACATTCAAATCACTGGTTGACTGAAGCTGCAGCAAAAAATTACATTCAATACGCTCATTGGTTGCAAATTTATCTGATGTCCATTTGCGGGTATTGATGAACGTATTTAATGCTGTTTGCAGTGTACGGAACACATTTTGATTTACATTATTACTCACCTGGTTACTTAAAACTGTAATATTGGCTTTCAATTCCTGTGCTGCAGAAATTTTAAAAGCAAAAGCAAGTACAAGCAGCAAATTAATTTTTCGCATAAAATTGTTGAATGATGGTATTTACAATATCCCGGGCAACTTCTTTTTTCGATTTCATATCAAAAGGATACGTATTACCTGTTTTATCAAAAATAGTGATTTTGTTAGTATCATACCCAAAACCAGCCCCGGCATCCTGCAGAGAATTAAGTACGATCATATCCGCATTTTTTGAATGCAGTTTTTGCAATGCAAATTCCTTTTCATTATTGGTTTCCAGTGCAAACCCTACCAATACCTGGTTAGGTGTTTTAAGACTGCCCAGTGTTTTCAAAATATCTTTTGTTTTGGTCAGGGTCAATGCCAGATCGTGGTCTGCTTTTTTTATTTTTTCTTTAGCTACGTCCACCGGTGTATAATCAGCAACTGCAGCACTCATAATGGCTAGATCAACCGAGGGGAAAGTTTTTTCGCAGGCAGTAAACATCTCGGCTGCCGATGTTACATGTATGGTTTTAATACCGCCGTTCACCTGAATATCTGATGGACCCAGCACAAGGGTTACCTCACCCCCGCGTTTTTTTATTTCTTCGGCAATGGCCACCCCCATTTTACCCGACGAGTGGTTTCCTATAAAACGTACAGGGTCTATTGGTTCGTAAGTAGGACCCGCAGTTATTAATATTTTCTTGCCGCTCAGTTCCTGTTCATTTAAAAAAAAAACATGCAACCAGTTTACAATAGCTTCCGGTTCTGCCATCCTTCCTTCACCCACCAGACCGCTGGCCAGTTCACCATGCTCTACCGGTATGATCTGGTTACCAAAAGTGGTTATTTTCTGCAGGTTATTTTTTGTGGTTTGGTGATGCCACATATCCTCATCCATGGCAGGCGCAACTACTACGGGGCATGTTGCCGAAAGGTAAACTGCCATCAGTAAATTATCGCATAAGCCCGTGGCCATTTTGGCTAAGGTATTGCAGCTCAGTGGTGCAATCAGCATCACATCAGCCCAGCGGCCAAGCATTACATGATTTGCCCAGGAATCATTGGTGGTAAGATCGGTCAATACCGGATTTTTCGACAGGGTGGATAAAGATAAAGGTGTTACAAAATCTTTGGCTGATGATGTCATCACAACCTTTACCTCGGCACCGGCTTTAACCAGCAGGCGGGTTAAAACTGCGGCTTTGTAAGCTGCAATGCTGCCGGTAATGCCCAGTAAAATTTTCTTGTTTTGCAACATAAAAAAGCCCCACAAAAGTTTTAATGATTGTGGGGTTAAAATTATGACTTCTTAACTAAATAAGATGCTAAATAATTGATACAGTTTAACTGAACAGATCTTCGTCGTTTCTGCGGAAGTATACTTTATCTTCCATAAACTCCTGGGTAGCCAGTAAAGCCGGGTTTGGCATACGCTCATAAGCTTTAGATATTTCTATCTGCTCTTTGTTCTCATGAATTTCTTCCAGGCTGTCGGTATGGCTGGCAAATTCCTCCAGCTTATTATGCAGTTCTTCCTTTAAGGTAATATTGATCTGGTTTGCCCTTTTTGCTATAATGGCAATAGATTCATACAGGTTACCTGTCTTTTCCTTAATGTCGGATAATTTTTTGGGTTCTACTACGCTGCTGGTGTTAGCGCTTAGCTGCCGTCTGAGTTTGCTCATATTTTATAGCTTTAATGTTGTTTTTACTTTGATTACTGAAGCTTTCTGCCTCTTTTAATAGTTTACTTTCAGGGTACCTGTCTATAAAATCCTGGTATTCTGAGATCACTTTTTCGTAGCGTTCGATCTGCTTATCCTCGTAACTCAGCTTTGCAAACTTATAATAGGCTTTTACCGTTTTCAATTTATACTCCTCGCCTTTCAATGATTCAGGATAGTTGTTGGTTAAATTGGTAAAAGCTATAGCTGCAGCCCTGAATTGGCTCATATTGTAATATAGTTCGGCTGCCCTGTGTTCCTTCATTTCAAGCTTTGCCCTGCTCTTATCAATAATTTCTGTTGCTTCCTTATTCCTTTCAGATCCCGGGTGTGTATTGATAAAGGTTTGCATCATCCCCATTGCCTTGATCGTATTTACCTGCTCCAGCTCCAGTTTGGGCGATTGCTTATAAAAACAGTAAGAACGCATAAAGTCAACCTCCTCTGCCTTGGTACTGTTTGGAAAAACCTCTAAAAATCCTTTAAACAGATTTTCGGCATCTGCATAGCTTTCCATGTAGTAAAAACAATAAGCATCTTTATAGTACAGTTCTTCAAATTTTACTGTACCCTTAAATACAGGAAAAAGCTCTTCGTAAAGTTCCTGTGCTATTTTATACTTCCCTTTACTGAAATATTCATCAGCCATTTTCAATTTGTACTCATAATCCTTGCTCTTGGTAACCTTGTTATAATTATTGCAGGATGATACCAATACCAATAAAAATGCAGCGGCAAGAAACAATTTAAATAATCTCATCATAAAGGATTGCAAAATTAACGTAAATAACTCAAAAATGCTTTTAATAATCCGATTAATCAAAAAAGCAGCGTTAATGATTTGATAAAGAGGGTTTTGACCCCAAAAAAGCAGCCCCCCGATGAATCGGAGGGCTGCGTTATATTAATTTAAAGTATATTAATTACACTTGATATCTACAGAATTCTTGTCACCAGCTCCAATTCCTTCACAACTGGTATTGATCCTGTCTGCACTGATCCCTTCTTTCTCGATCAGGTAGATCTTGATGGTCTCTAAGCGCTTCTGGCAATTAGCCTGAGATGCTTTTGAGGTTTCAGGATAACCATTAATGGTTATAGAACAAGTTGGGTTTGCTTTAAGTTTAGCCGCAACTGTTGCCAGCATATTCCTGTTATCGTTAGATAAACCGGTAGTATTGCCTTTGTATATTAACGTTGGGTAATCGCATGGGCAAACTGCAACGGGAGGAGTTGGAGGAACAGGGTTCTTGCAACACTCAGGATCCGGGCATTTACCAACACCATCAGCATTAACAGGTTGACACTCTGTTGGAGTGATCAATTGCTTATCCTTACAATCCGGTACACCGTCACCATCTGTATCTCTTGTTACACCATGTGTATCAACAGGGCAACCTGCAGGTGTATTTGGCTCTCTGTCTAAATGATCGCAAACACCATCACCGTCGGCATCATTACAATCGTTCTTAGGTATTTTAACATTGCGATGGTTACGTAACTCATCATATGCATAATCCAATGGGTTAACCCACCAAAGTGGTTCAACAGCCCTTCCACCCAGGTTAACATTTAAACCGATAGAAAGATAATTATAAGAATCAAAATCCGGGGTCAGCACCGCATCACCCAAAGCGTGTTCCTGCCAGCGTTGACCGTCTAACAGATCAGTTTTTACAAAAGTTACCCTGTCTTCAATAGCCAGGTTTACTCTTTTACCCAGCCTGAAAGCAACGCCCATAATAGCAGTACCTGAAGGTTTCAGGGTTTTGTCACCCAGGATCGGCCTGCGGTAATTTTCATTATCAGCGTTTGTTTCGTAAGTCTTATCCATACCCGCTTTCAGATCTTTTAGGATCTCTTTACGCTGTTTGTAGGTGCCTGCACCGTATTTTGCAAAAACATTATCATACAAAGCTGTATAATTATTCCCTGCCGCATCTAAAGAGTTTATTTTTGTCTGGAAAGCCGTTACACCTAAACCAACTCCACCATATACTACAAAGCCGGTTTTTTGTTTGTGAAAACGAACATTATTTAAGGTGAAAATACCTTGTATGCCCAGATCCTGCAACCTTGTTTGATAATTGTAGTAAACCTGATCCCCGGTTGGCCTTACATTACCATCGCGGTCTGTAAAGATAACATTACCATTACCTAAGGCATTGGGAAGTGCATCGGGAGAAAAATAGCGTTGACCAACGGTAGCTATATTCCTGTTCCAGGCTGGATTTTTATTAAAATTCTCTGAAGACAGATAATTCTGTCCCTGGCCTATGGCATTCAGATACTGAACACGAACAGAAAATACATATCCAAAAGCTTTGCGGATATGCGCTTCAAAATTGGGGAATGTAAAAGGAGTAACCGAAACATCACTGCTTATTGTGAACATGCCAATAGATGCACCGATCTCCCACATATTTCGTGGTTTTGCAGGAAAATTATATGAGCCTTCCCAGAAGCGATTTTGCTGGTTCATCTTTTTCTTGGATATTACCGAAGAATCGTAGACACTTCCTGCCCCCCCAACCTGTGCACTGGCACCGATTGAAAGCAGTAGAAATAATACCCCGAATAAGAATTTGTAATTTTTGCTTACCATAATTTGTTAATTAATGAAATTTTCAATACGTATTTGTTAATATTACAGCAAAAATATCACATACGGCCTAATTATCAAAGTAATTTTACTATTTATATTGACAATAGGTGTTTTTTTACCATAATTCATTGTGAAGACACGGATATTAGTACTTTCGTTGCATTTACTACAAAATACTTTGGCAGTGATGATACTCACTTTTAATATATGGATTTCATTAATAAAATAATAGGACCCGAACTAAAACTGTTTGAAAAAAGTTTGCTGATGCGGTTAAAAGTGAAACGCTTTTACTGGATACGATCATGAAATACATCATCAAACGCAAGGGAAAGCAACTGAGGCCCATGTTTGTTTTATTAAGTGCCAAACTACATGGCGATATAAACGAAAGTACCTACCGGGCTGCTGCCCTGGTTGAACTTTTACATACGGCCACCCTGGTGCACGATGATGTGGTTGATGACTCACTCGAACGCCGTAGTTTCTTTTCAATTAATGCTTTGTGGAATAAAAAGATTGCTGTGCTGGTTGGCGATTACCTGCTATCCAAAGGATTATTACTGGCAACTTCCAATAACGATTTCAGGCATTTACACATCCTGTCGGATGCGGTAAAGCAAATGAGCGAAGGCGAATTATTGCAACTTCAAAAAACCAGGAAGCTAAATCTTGATGAGGATATTTATTTTGAAATAATCCGAAACAAAACTGCATCCTTGCTATCTTCAGCCTGTGCCGTTGGGGCTTACAGCACCAGTAAAGATGAAGCTATTACTGCAGCCATGAAACTTTTTGGCGAGAAAGTGGGCATCGCATTTCAAATAAAAGACGACCTCTTTGATTATGGAAATGAAGATATTGGTAAGCCTACCGGCAATGACATCAAAGAAAAAAAATTAACCCTGCCGCTTATCTATACTTTAAATAATGTGGATGCCACGCTGAAAAGAAAAATTATCTATATCATCAAAAATGAAAACAAGGACACCAAAAAAGTGAAGTTTATCATTGATGCTGTAACGGATGCAGGAGGAATAAAATATGCATCGGATAAAATGAATTTATATCGTGATGAGGCACTTGAAATTTTAAACGGTTTTCCGGAAAACCCCGTAAAAGCCGTGCTGGAGGAATTGGTGCGTTACACTACCGACAGGAAATATTAACATGAACAAAAGATGGAAAATATTACAGGCTGATACCGGTAAAGCTGCTGTTTTACAGGAATCGCTTAAAATTAACCCTGCCCTATGCCATATACTGGCAACGCGGGGCTTTGATAGTTTTGATAAAGCCAAACAATACTTCCGGCCACAGTTAACTGACCTGCACGATCCCAGGCTGATGAAGGATATGGATAAAGCAGTACAACACATCCTTAGTGCATGCTCAAAAAAAGAAAAAATACTGGTTTTTGGCGATTATGATGTGGATGGTACTACCTCGGTTGCCTGCATGTATAAATTCCTTTGCAAAATTTATGACCCGGCATTGCTTGATTTTTATATTCCCCACCGATACCGTGAAGGTTACGGTGTAAGTAAAATGGGAATTGATTTTGCCAAAGAAAATAATTTTTCGCTCATCATTTCTTTAGACTGTGGTATTAAATCCGTTGATCTGATCTCCTACGCAAAAGATATCGGTATTGATTTTATTATATGCGATCATCACCTGCCCGATGAAGAAATTCCGCCGGCTGTTGCCATCCTCAATCCCAAACAAAAAGATTGCAATTATCCTTATAAAGAACTTTGCGGATGCGGCGTTGGTTTTAAGTTGATCACAGCGCTGGCTACAGAACTCAACATTGATGAAGAACACTATCACTGTTACCTGGATTTAGTTGCCACAGCCATTGCAGCAGATATTGTACCCATGACCGGTGAGAACAGGATACTCGCCTATTATGGACTGGAAAAAATAAACAGCAACCCAAATCCTGGTATAAAAGCATTGATATTTTTAGGCGGCATTCAAACAAAGTTGTCCATCAACAATGTAGTGTTTGTAATTGCGCCCAGGATAAATGCAGCCGGCCGCATGGATGATGCAAAAAAAGCAGTACAGTTATTTATTGAAGATGATTACAATCATGCGTTGGCTTTTGCCGAAATGCTGCACAGTGATAATACAGACCGCAAAGAAGCCGACAGCAGTATTACCGCTGAAGCTTTGGCAATAATCAATGAAGACGTTAGCCTGCAAAATAAAAAAACGACTGTTGTTTTCAGAGATCACTGGCATAAAGGTGTGGTGGGAATTGTTGCCAGCAGGCTTATCGAAACTTATTTTCGTCCAACCGTTGTGCTTACCGAAAGCGGTGGCATTGCAACAGGCAGCGCCCGGAGTGTACCAGGCTTTAATTTATACGAAGCCATACATGCCTGCCGGGAATACCTGTTAGGTTATGGCGGACATTTTGCAGCCGCAGGGCTTTCGCTGCTGCCAGAGCATGTAGAGGCCTTTGCCCGTAAATTCGAAGAAACGGTTGCTGCCACCATTCCGGAGCATTTGCTGATACCCGAAATTATCATTGATTCCGAAATTACATTTGCCGATCTTACACAAAATTTTTATAACATCCTTAGCCAGATGGAACCCTTTGGACCAGAAAACATGCGGCCTGTTTTTGTTGCAAAAAATGTTTTGGATACCGGTTACTCTAAAATTGTAAAAGAACAACACCTGCGTTTTGTAGTTAAGCAGGATAAAATTTCCATTACCGGAATTGGTTTTAACCTGGCCGAAAAATTTGAATTGCTGAAAAAACCGGTGGACATTGTTTTTACATTAGATGAAAACGAATGGAACGGCAATGTAAGTTTACAATTAAAAGTGATTGACCTGCGGAGCAGCGAAACATGAAATTCTTCAGCTACATAAAATATTTTTATTTCCTCTTTATTAACTGGGATGCAAAAATTGCCTGGTATATGATCAGGCAGGAAATTAATGGCGAAAAAAAATACGGCATCAATACAACCGGGGCCGATGAGTTACATACATTAGAAGAACAGGGTATAGACATTTCACATGCTACTATCTACATGCCGGTAAGTTATTCGTTGCTGGAAGAGATCTTTGACCAGTTACCCGCAACCATACACAATCCTGCCTTGCCGGCAGGCAGGCATTTCTTAGATATGGGAAGTGGTAAAGGCAGGGCACTGTGTATTGCGGCCCACAAAGGTTTTAATCAGGTAACAGGTTTGGATTTTTCAAAAGCCCTTTGCACCGCAGCAACAGAAAACCTTACCAAAACAAAGCAACAAATCCCAACATTCAACTTTAAAGTCATTAACAACGACGCGTTTTATTTTGAGATACCTGATGATGTGGATTGCATTTTTTTCTTCAACCCCTTTGATGAAATTATTATGAGTGCAGTGGTAAATAATATTTTCACCAGTTTACAAAGCAACCCACGGAAGATGAACATCATTTATGTAAACCCACTGCATAAAGAACTGTTTTTAAAAGCAGGCTTTACTGAAACATGGCACAGTAAAAAGATGAAATATCTCGAAGCATCTATTCTTGAAATCACTTAGGTGTCAGGCCACTACCAACGCCCTTAAATTTTAAAAGCATTTAGAAATACTAAATGCTTTTAAAATAAAAAATCTGCTTAGTGGCCAGACACCTACCCCATCAACTCCACACTCCTGTTTATAAAACTGGTTAAACTGTTTCCTTTTAATAATCCCTGCGATAACAAAGCCAGGTCGGCTAAATTATGCACCAGTTTTTCCTGCTTTTCTTTTGCTGCTTCGGCCAATACTGTTTTATAAATAGCATGATTACCATTTACTGTAAGTGTAACCTCATCGGGCATGTTTGCATAAAACGCTCCCATACCGCCCTGCATGGCAGCCATGTCTTTCATACGGCGCATAAACTCGGGCCTGGTAGCAACAACCGGTGGTGCATCGGCACTTAATCCCTTCACTTCTACAGATACATTTATTTCCGGATTTTTTACAGCAAAAAGTTCTTTTAGTTTTCCCTCATCGTCCTTACTCAACACACTGTCACCACCTTCCTGCTTATCAATCAAATTATCTACAATATCACTGTCAACCCTTACAAACTGCACGTTCTCCCATTTCATTTCCATCTGGTTCAGGAAACCATTGTCTATGATCGTTTCCAGTTTAACCACAATGTAACCTTTGGCTGCGGCCTGCTGTATATAAGCATCCTGCTGCACGGGATTGGTGGTATAAAGAATTACCAGTTTACCATCTTTATTTTTTTGCAGGGTTTCTGATGCCAATCTATATTCTTCTAAAGTATAGAATTGTCCTGCATTATCAGAGTCTTCAGACACCCCTCCCTTGGAGGGGCTTGGGGAGGCCTGCAGAATATGAAATTTATTCGCCTTTTCTAAAAACTTATCATCGGTCATCATACCGTACTTAACAAACAGGCCAAGACTCTCCCACTTTTCTTCAAACTGCTTGCGCTCGTTCTTAAATATCTCTTCCAGTTTATCAGCAACTTTTTTTGTGATGTGGCTGTTTATCTTCCGCACGTTCGGATCGCCCTGTAAATAACTGCGACTAACGTTCAGCGGTATATCCGGACTGTCAATCACCCCATGCATCAGCATTAAGAACTCCGGTACAATATCTTTAACCTCATCGGTTACAAAAACCTGGTTGCTGTATAACTGAATTTTATCTTTCTGTATCTCGTAGCTCTGCTTGATCTTCGGGAAATATAAAATACCGGTAAGATTAAATGGATAATCCACATTTAAATGGATCCAGAACAATGGCGTTTCACTAAAAGGATACAATTCCTTGTAAAAATTTTTATAATCTTCATCAGTCAGCTCATTTGGCTTTTTGGTCCAGGCAGGTGCTGTATTGTTAAGCTGTTTTTCAGCTTCTTCTTTACCATCCTTGTCTTTTTCCTTTGCTTCGCCATCATGAAAATAAATGGGTATAGGCAGGAAGCGACAGAATTTTTCGAGTATACTCTTTACCTTGTAAGCATCTAAAAACTCCTGGCTTTCTTCATTCAAATGCAAAACAATATCGGTACCCCGACTCTCTTTCTCTGTTTCTTCCAGCGTAAACTCCGGGCTGCCATCGCATTCCCATCTTACAGCCTTACTGCCTTCTTTAAAACTTTTTGAAAAAACCTCCACCTTGTCACTTACCATAAAAGAGCTGTAAAAACCAAGCCCAAAATGACCGATTATATTCGCTTCATTTTGCCCCTTGTATTTTTCCAGAAACTCTTCTGCCCCGCTAAATGCCACCTGGTTCAGGTATTTATCTATCTCTTCCTCAGTCATACCAATTCCGGTGTCCGAAATGGTCAATGTTTTTTTCTCTTTGTCGATCTTAATATCAATTCTCAGATCGCCCAGTTCGCCTTTGGCCTCGCCTATCGATGAAAGCGTCTTCAGCTTCTGGTTGGCATCAACGGCATTACTTACCAGCTCACGTATAAAAATGTCATGTTCGCTGTATAAAAATTTCTTAATAATGGGGAAAATGTTCTCCGTTTGTACACGTATACTTCCTTTTTGCATGGTTTTTTAGTTTGGTTAGGGTGGTGCAAACTTAGTACCAATTGATGTTTGCTGTCAGGATGGCATTATTGCGGAACTGGTTATTAATTATTACAATTAATTGCCACGAATTAACATGGATATGATATATCGAGACTCATGTAAATTAGCATATTACAGGGCATTTCTTTTTACTAATATAACATGACTGAATCATAGGACTCAGCACTTTGCCTTTATTTTATAGCGCAACCTGAAAATGAGTTCCCCATCATCGAGTTCAAGATATTTACCAGCTTCATTCCAGGTCATTGTATATTTTGCAGTTAGTTTATCTGCTCCATCATGAACCAAAATCAATTGATTACCCTCAACAGTATATGTTCCCATTTGCCCCATACCATTACTTTCCGTATGAGCTTCCCATCTACCAGATTCACAGAAAAGGTATTCTGGAAAGACAAATAAATCACCCTTCGACTCATCTCCTTTTGAATATATTTTAAGAAGATCCCAACTTGTTCCAATGATTTCCGGCAACGAAGTATTAACTGAAGTTTTTGAAACCGGTTCATCATCAGCTGCATCTGTTACCTCATGTTGTTTCGCCGTTTCGTTGCAGGAAATAGAGAAAAGGAGCAGTATAAAAATAAAATACTGTTGGGTAGCTTTGAATAGGAAGCTTTTCATTTGATATAGTTTTAAAGTATAGATGTTCGCTGCTTACAAATACTTGCACAGGTAAATTATACCTTAATTAATTGTAAAGGAGATTTATTTCAAAATGACCCTCTTCCCTATCTGTTCAGCGTTAATTTATTGTGTTTGTAATAGCTGCAGAAAAACAAAGGCCCCCAAAATTGGGAGCCTTTATGTAAAATTATTTGTCTCTGCTTTTACCTGATCATAAATATTTTATCATCCCTGAAATCAGGACTGGTGATACGTAAACTATAAACACCCGGAGTTATATTTCCCGGTATCATAAAATTATCATCAATAAAGTTTACCGGAATGATCAGTTCATGCTGTAACACAGATTGACCCAAAGTATTAATGATCTGTACCTGGTAATGACCCGGTTTAATGCCCTTGTAGGTATAATGCAGGTTAGAACCCCGTTGTATGGGGTTATTGTATATTACAAATCCTGAAAGTATATCGCTCAACGTAAAGCTTTGCTCTGCGCCATAAGCAATACCGCCATTGTTAGTTGCCCATGCTTTGTAATAATATTTAGCACCCTGCACTAATCCACTTATGGTAGCAGAAAAATTGCCGCTGTTAATATTGCCGGCGTTTACCCTTGTGCCAAGCCCATTAGCTAGCCCGCTGATGCCACTGTACTCAAAACCATACGCTGTAACGGGACTGCAACCAATGCTGCTAACAGATCCGTTTAAAGTTACCGAATTAGGATTGAGTATGGTTGAAGGACCGGTTACAGCCGTTCCCAAGGTATTTACTCCGCTGCCGTTTGCTACCACATTAATGCTGATGGGAGCACCACCCCCACTAACCGGTATATTACCATTGTAAGATTGTACAGCTGTTGGGCTGAACTTAACAAATATAGTTTGGGTATATGCACCAGCAGCATGTATGATGCTTAAAGATGGAGTATATACACCACCCGATGTTGTGGAGAATGTATAACCAGTAAGCGGACCCACATTTATATTGGCAGCAGTAACAGCATTGCTGTTTATTACAAAGGAATTGGGGCCTGCTGTTGTATTGACACAGTTGGCACCAAATGCTGTAAGCGGCGTTGCGGTTAAAACCGGTGCCAATGTAGTAAATGATCCTTGTGTACCATAAACCGTTCCACCGGCATTGGTTGCATAAGCACGATAATAATAGGTGGTGCTTGGTGCTAAACCTGTAAGTGCCGAGCTGAAATTAACACCGCTTAAATTGGTTGAAGCAACCGCCGTTCCTGTTCCGTTAGGAAAACCATTGGTGGTGCTGAACTCAATGCCATAAGCGGTTACAGCTGTACAACCATTTGCAGGTATGGTACCGGCAACCGTTGCAGTAGTTTGCGTAACAGCACTTGCTGCACCGCTGGTAACAGATGGTGCTGTATTAACACCAGCACCGGTTACAGCACGGTTTACAGATGCAGCACCACCCCCGCCAACGGTAATATTGCCGTTGTAAGACTGCACTAACGTTGGCGTAAAACGCACAAATATTTGCTGTGTGTATGCCCCGCCCGGTTGCGCTAAACTTAATGTTGCTGTATAAGTACCCCCAGCTGTTGTTGAGTACGTATATCCTGCCAAAGCAGCTACCGTAACATTGGCTGTTGTAAGGTTGGTACCTGTTATGGTAAACGAATTAGGACCTGCAGTTGTATTGATACAAACATTACCAAAACCCGTTAAGGCTGATGTTGTTAATGTAGGTGTTGTTGTTGTAAATGTTCCCTGTGCGCCATAAGCCGTACCTCCATTATTGGTTGCATAAGCATGATAATAATAAGTAGTTGTTGGAGCAAGCCCGGTTAAATTGGAAGAAAAATTAATACCGCTTAAGTTGGTTGAAGGCACTGGGGTTCCGCTTCCGTTAGGGAAACCATTGATAGTACTCCACTCAACACCATAAGCAGTAATTGCCGAGCAACCGATTGAAGGTATAGTACCTGCAACTGTTGCCGAAATTGAAGTAATGGCACTTGCTGCACCACTGGTAACCGTTGCAATGGTGTTGATACCTGCACCAGATGCTGCAACATTGATGGCTGTAGCGCCACCACCTGAAACAGGAATATTACCATTATAAGATTGAACCAGTGTTGGCGTGAATCTTACAAAGATCTGTTGTGTATAGGTACCGCCCGGTTGTACTAAACTTAGTGAAGCAGTATAAGTACCGCCTGCAGATGTTGAAAATGTAAAGCCGGCTAACGGGCCTACATTAACATTGCTATTATTTAATGCCGATGCATTTATAGTAAATGAATTAGGGCCGGCAGTTGTGTTTACACAAACATTTCCAAATGCTGCCAAAGCAGTTGCTGCTAATGTTGGTGTAAGCGATAAGGTGGTAAATGTTTGCTCATTGCCATAACCCGTGCCGCCGGCATTGGTTGCATAGGCATGATAATAGTAAACAGTACCTGGAATTAATCCGGCAACATTAGATGAAAAATTAATGCCGCTCAGGTTGGTAGATACCACGGGTGTACCGGTACCGTTTGGAAAACCTAAAGTTGTACTGTACTCAACACCATAAGTGGTAATGGCACTGCAGCCATTTGATGGAATAGTTCCGGCTAATGTGGCTGAATTGGTTGTAATGGCCGATGCTGCACCGGTAGTTACCGTTGGAACAGCATTTACGCCTGATCCTGTAGCTGCAACATTGATAGCGGTTGCACCACCACCACCTACAGGGATATTTCCATTGTATGATTGAATCAATGTAGGGTTAAACCGTACAAATATTTGTTGACTATATGCACCACCTGGCTGGACTAAACTTAAGGTTGTTGTATAAGTACCTCCTGCAGTTGTTGAATAAGTAAATCCAGCTAATGCACCTACAGTGATATTTGTAGCATCCAGGTTAGAGCCGGTAATTGTAAATGAATTAGGACCCGCAGTTGTGTTTATACAAACATTACCAAAACCCGTTAAGGCCGAGGTTGACAAAGCCGGTGCTCCTACTGTTGTAAAAGATTGTTGTGCTCCGTAAGCCGTGCCACCTGCATTGGTTGCATAGGCATGGTAATAATAAGTAGTACCCGGTATTAAGGAAGTAGCATTGGAAGAGAAATTTATCCCACTCAGGTTCGTTGAAGCTACTGGTGTTCCGGTTCCGTTAGGGAAACCATTGGTTGTGCTATACTCAACACCATAAGCAGTTACAGCACTACAACCATTTGCAGGAATAGTACCTGCTAAAGTTGCTGTGGTTGTTGTAATGGCACTGGCTGCTCCAGTTGTTACAGTAGGTATGGTATTGACCCCTGCACCCGATGCAGCCACATTTATGGCAGTTGCACCACCGCCGCCTACAGGTATGTTACCATTATAAGATTGAACTGCTGTTGGTGTAAACTGAACAAATATCTGTTGGCTATATGCACCACCCGGTTGTACTAAACTTAAAGAGGTAGTGTATGTACCACCTGCTGTTGTTGAATAAGTAAACCCTGCTAATGCACCCACAGTAACATTAGTAGCATTAAGTGTAGTGCCGGTAATTGTAAATGAATTAGGGCCTGCTGTTGTATTTACACAAACATTGCCGAAAGCAGTTAATGCTGTTGCTGTCAGCGTGGGAGCCGCTGCGCCCGAAGGTGTTACATCTGCCCAGCTGGTACCAATACGCAATTCATCCAATTCGATAAAAGGTGTACCCGTTGAAGCTACCTGTCTTAAAAAAAAACGTGCAGCACTCGAAAGATCAGTACCCGCAACCGATGTAGCATCTGCAGCCGGTTCACTGCCACCTATCGCAGCAGTATTCAACCATATCCGGCAAACATCATTTGCTGCGCCGGCAACAATATCATAAGCTGTTACAATAAAGCATGGGGTACCAGGAATTAAATCAGCGGCTAACCAGGTTACTGCAGAATTACTCCGTGTAGAAACGCCAACATTATATCTACCTGCAGTTGTGCTCAGTCTTGTCCATATAGCATCTCCAAAAGTTGTAGTAGACCCGCTCTGTATATAACCTGCAAAATACCCCCCTGTTGTATTTAAAGAACCTAAAGCAGATACATTCAGTATAAAAGAACTGTAAATTGAACCGGATGTTTGTGAAGTGAAATTTGTATAATAATCAGTTCCAGTTCCTTCAAAGATCACTTTATTACCTGTTGATGGTGCAAGGCCCGGGTAAGTTAAGCTTCCTGCATCAACAAGTATTGAATCTCCGGTGTTCATGGGTAACCAGGTATTGTTGCTTTGAGCGGCTAAACCCTGGGTAGGATGGGGTGTATAGTTAAACGGCTCTGTAAGTAACTGGCTCCAGCTACTTAAAGAAGCAGTAATTATAATAATTAAAAAATAAATTTTTTTCATAAAGAAAATTTGTAGGTGTAATTACCCGATAAATAATGCTGAAATAAGCCCGGGCTGTCATATTCCAAAAGAATATGACAGCTTCTACTTACGTTATTATTAACGATTATAATCCTGTTACTTTTATTTCATCAACTTCCCAGGCCGATGTTTTATCACTGGTCGTTCCTGCCGGATCTGCACCTTCATATCGGAAAGCAACATAAATGGTTCCGGTATAACTGTTCAGGTTGATATTACCCGAATTGGTAAAGCCCGATGGGAAACTTGAAGTAGTACTTCCCGGAGAAAGCGTTGCCTGCGACGTAAGATCTGTCCACACAACACCTGCAGCCCATGGATTTCCTGTTCCGGTGTAGTTGGTTGAAACCAGCACTTTTAATGCGGCTTCTACATTGGTACCACCCGGTGTGCTGGTTAAAATAAATCCTTGTATTGTTTTAAAAGTAAGGGTTTTAGTTGTTCCTGTTAATGCAATGCCAGGTGTAACAAGCCAGGTAGTTACTGTACTTTGCCCGGTTCCAAATCCACTCATGTAAGCATATTTATTTGCACTGAAAGTTCTTGCCGTCCACACTTCACTGGCAGCCTGTGCTGAATTGTTCCAACCTGGTAATCCTATTATGGTGTAAGGAAAAGTTGTAGGTGTTGGCAGGCCTTCAAAATCTTCATAAAATAAAGTTCCCGCAGGTAATGCGCAGGCATAAGGACTGTTAAATCTTACATCAGAAGTATCCCTGATGATCAACTGGCGTGTATTTCCAAAAACGGTGTACATCGCTAATATGGTGCCACGGCCGGGCGCAACAGTTTGGCCTGCAAAATTTGCATAGGCACTTGTGCGAACAATCAGCGTTTGAGAATTACATGAATTAATATCACGGTTTACGGTGCTTTTATAAGCAGAGGTATCAGAGTATGTTCCTGTTGGGGTAGCAAACCGGTAATCGTTAAGCTGAATTAAAGTTCCTATTAAGGGATCCTGCATATTGGTGGTGCCTGTACCACCCAGATCGGCCCAGGTTACTACCTTTGGCACAACCGGGTTATTTAAAGAACCACCCACTACATACTTGCTGATTAAATTTGAAGGAATCCCTTCCAGTGATGGAGACCCTGCAACAGTTGCTTTTACACCCAGCATCATTGTTTTATTATAATCGCTGATCGTAAGACCGTTACATTTAATAAAGATCATACGGCCTACCGGATATGTACCATACAGGCTGTTTGCATCCAGCATGATCTGCAAACCACCGGTTGCATCCTGGATAAATAATTGTTTGTATAAATTGCCACTCTTATCATCAGCCACAACAACTCCTGAAATAATGATATCAGTTGTAATTACATCATACGCACCTGCAGTAGTATGCATGGCTTTTAATGCCCTGATAGAGGTGTTGGCTACAATTGCAGGATCAGCTGCACCCGGAGGATTGTCGAAGTTTTTCTTACAGGCACTAAAGGTGAAGGTTGTTGCAACCATCATTACCGCTGTCATTAATTTAAAAATCTTGTTCATAATGTATATTTTAAAAAGTTTATTACGTGTTTATTTTTATCTGTCCGTAAGATCCTGGTGTTAGAAACGAAGACCAACACTGGCGAAATAGTTGATGCCATATGCGTAAAATCTTCTGTCAGGAAATTTGTTTACATTCTTTTCTGCAAAATCATAACGAAGTTGCTCAAAGCCACCCGATGCAATACTCCGGTTATTGAGTATATTATTTACACCCACATTAAATACCATGAAATGCCTTTTCTTCAATGATTTAAACTTCCTGTTCATCAGCCAGCTATATCCTGCAAATGCATCCAGTGTGTACTGGTTGTCCAGTTTTGTCTGGTCAACGATCTCGTGCCATTTATCCGAGCCTTCCGGTACACCGTTTACTGCGGCGGCAGTTCTGCGGATGGGGTTATAGCTCAAATACATTTCATCAAAATAATTGAAGTTCACATTCAGGAACCAGAATTTAGGTGAACGGTAATCTAACCCGATGGTGTAGGCCCTTTGCGGTGTTGGTACATAAAAATCTTTTGAATATACGGTAACATCCTTATCTACTACAGCAGAACTGTTATCAATGGTTACGGTAGCATTCTGTCGTGTATTATAAGTATACTGCCCTATTGCTGCAGCACCCGTTACACTTAACCCTTTATATATTTTAGCTTCAACACCAAATTCAAGACCCATGTGTATTTTACCAATATTGCTGATGGCATAGTTTACAAAGTTGCGGTATTCATCATGGTAAAAGGTAAGTACATCCAGCCCGTTTTTAAACTGGCTATAGTAACCGGTAGCCCTTACTTTTAATTTAGGAGCGTTCATCACATAACCAAGTTCGGTGCTCAGTATCTCTTCAGATTTTATGTTTTCCTGTATAATATCCCTTGTTCTGGGAGCAATAAAAGCATTCTCGAAAAACGGTGCCCTTGAAGCATAAGAACCATTGGCAAAAATATAATTACGTCCGTCTATTTTATAAGTTAGACCTCCTTTAATACCTGAGTTGTAAAAATTCTGTATTTCAGATTTCCCGAATGAATTATTAGGAAACAAGCCGGTTTTTACCTTGCCCTGGCGGTAAAAACTGGTGTACGAATGTTCTGTTGCAACAAATACGTCAATCTTACGGAATTTAAAAACACCCTGCATCCAAACTGATCCTTTTTTAATATTTAAATCGTAATTGTACCCAAACTTATCACCCTCACGTACAATCCTGTTGGGGTTGTTCAGATCATTTTGTCCGGCACTTGAATTGGTTGGAAAATCCCTTTCACCAAACTGGTTCACATCTACATAAAATTCGCCTCCCAGCAAATCATCCACTTGTTTATAGTAATGGTTGTTTTGAGATTGGTAGGTAACGCCGGCAGTGAAATTTATGTTTTCAGAAACCGCAGTATTTAAAGTACTGTTGAAATTATATTTTGTGGTATTGATGATCCTGTCTTCTACAATATACCTGCTCCTGCGGCCTGTTACATCATTGCCCGGTATTCCGTTTACATTACGTACCACATCCCTGGCTGCATAATTGGTTTGGTATAATGCATCCCAGTTTATCTGGCGTTTATTTACATCACTCATTAATTCCTGTCTTAGCTGTTCTCCGTAAACGGGATCAAGCTGGTAGCTTGGCAGGTAACGGTAATAATCGGGCCTTGGGTCGGCAGCATTGTACCAGTCTAAACCGGTAGTGCTTCTCTTACCATATGTAATAGCGGCTGATGTTAACAGGGAGGTTTTATCAGATATTTTCCAGTCGTGGGTTAAAATACCAACAGGCTGAAAAGATTTGGCAATACTGGCATTTCTTTTTTTACCATTCTGGTATCCCCAGTAAGGGTTGTAATAATTATCATTGGCAAGGGTAAGCATTTCGTTTACAGATGCACCCTGGCGGCCGTTTTCTGTTGGTGTACCAAAAGCCACAAATGATAACAGGTGTTTATCGTTTATACGCTTATCTACTCCTGCAAAAAAAGACAAGCCCCTGTAGTATGTTCCGTCACTGTATCCTTCTTCGGCCCAGCGGGTGGTTACAGAAAAAGAAAACGCCCAACCCTTGCTGTTAAGCCCGGTTGAATGAGTAAGCATGATACGGTTGTTGTAATTACGGTTGGATGAAGCATAGTTAATGCTGGTTTGCTTACGCTGGTAAGAAGCCCTTGTATCTAAAAAGGTTAAACCGCCCAGGTCGCCATAACCGAAAGTAGTAGGTTTTAAACCCAGGGTGGCTTCCCTGTTACGGGTTACATCATTCAATCCGCCCCATTGCCCAAAAGGGGTAAACCCGTTATCCAGGTTTTCCATGGGCGAGCCGTTGATGTAGGTGGTAAACTGGTCGGCATCATATCCCCTTATACGAAACCGTACGGCGCCAAATTTAAAATTGGCTGCGTTTAAAAAAGGATCTCTTCCGGCACCAAGTTGAGAAGAAATATTTTGTGCACTTCCATCCTGCCCGTCTGTTTCATCCAACGAAATTACCGGAATATTATCCTGGTTGGTTTCATTAAGTGTTTCAATAATGGTAGTGTCTGGAACCACAGGTGCTGTTTTGGGATCTGTTTGTGAAAAGGCCGGGGACAACAGACCTGCCAGCAGCACTACTACAAGAAAACTGTGTTTAATTATACGCATATTAGTGTTTTGTTAAAAATCGAGCAAATGTAGGCTATTCATGGTTTTTTGGCCAGATTTTTTCATCATTAACATATTAGTCATATTGAAATTCTTGACATCTGGTACATATCAATACCTTTGCCCAACATTTGATAATATTATGAATAGATTTATATTAACTGTTGCCATTGCAATACTTTCTTTTTCACCCGGTTACGCCCAAAAAGAAAACTTCAAACCCTCGGTGATCGGGTTTTATAACCTCGAAAATTATTACGATACCGTAAATAATCCCAAAGTGGATGACGAAGAATTTTTACCAAACAGCGAGCGGCATTACAATACCCGTATTTTTTTAGACAAGGTTGAACGCTTAAGTTCGGTAATTGCACAAATGGGTACCGATCTTAACCCTGATGGACTTTCTTTATTGGGCGTTGCCGAAATTGAAAATGATACCGTACTGAACATATTGGTAAAACACAAAAACCTGAAAGGCCGAAACCTCAAAGTCATTCATTATGATTCACCGGATATCAGGGGTATTGATGTAGGTTTATTGTACAACCCCAAATATTTTACGCCCTTATACAGTACCAATCTTTATGTACAGCTGCCCGGCGGATCTAAGGATTCTTATAAAACCCGTGACATATTATATGCAAAAGGAATGCTGGATGGAGATACCGTGCATATAATGGTTGGGCACTGGCCTTCACGCTCGGGTGGTGAAGAACGATCAGCCCCTGCAAGAGCTGCTGCTGCCGGTGTTGTAAAACGTGTGGTTGATTCATTAATGGCCATCAACATCCAATCAAAGATTGTGATCATGGGCGATCTAAATGATGACCCCACCAGTCCAAGCTTAACCAAAGTACTTGGCGCCAAAGGAACTACCGATGGTTTAAAAGATGGTGGTCTTTACAATCCTTGGTTTGATTTCTATAAAAAAGGTATTGGCACCATTGCTTACCAGGACAGTTGGGGATTATTTGACCAGGTAATTCTATCAAAAGCCTGGTTGGATAAAGCGCAGACCGGATATCATTTTTACAGGGCAAATATTTTTAACCGGGAGTTCCTGGTACAAAAAACCGGTAGATACAAAAGCTATCCAAAAAGAACCTGGGATGGCACTACCTATAATTATGGCTACAGCGATCATTTTCCCGTGTATGTAACTATGCTGAAAAGAGTGAATTGATCTAATAAATGCACTGATAGGGTTCAGGTATTACCTTATATTGATAAATATTTTTAAACAAAATCCTTTATAAAAAATAGTTCAGCGTTTTATAATTCGTAAAATATGATGTAAGATTGTTACTATCATGGAAGACTTTTATTTCACGATCTCAACATCTCCTTCTCCAAGCAACGTTAAATTTTTAAAGCGTAAAACAATATTTGCGGTTGTTACTACATCCTTCTGGCAGTAGGTAACAATACGTTCCAGATTTTTTTCAATCCAATACACATCTCCAACCATACTGCCATCAATATCATCTTTAGGCGATGGTACATTCAATGCAGCAGCCAGTAATTTTAAAGAAGTATAATGCTTGTAATCGCCAAAGCGCCAATATTGAAAGGTGTCGATCATATTGGTTTCCCATGGTTTCATATTTTGAAAATCAAGAAAGGGAGGAATGGGTAAACCATTGATTAATAAACGGCGGCAGATAAAAGGAATATCAAACTCTTTGATGTTGTGGCCGGTGAAACTCCACTTGTTATTACTGGTTTCCATCTTTTGCAGGGCTGCAATAAAATCCTGTAACAATATTTTTTCATCATCACCGTAAAAAGATTTTACACGAAGATGAAGGGTTGTTTCTTCGCTTTTAAAATACCCCACACTGATACAAACTACTTTGGAAAACTCGGCCATTACGCCCGCACGCTGCGGATAAAACGCTTCAGCCGTAATATTTTCGGGTAATTGCCTTTGTACTTTTTCTTCCCAAAGTTTTTTCCAGTCTTCATTCAGCTCATGAAAGGTTGCACGCTCTGATACCGTTTCAATATCAATCAGCAACAGGTTTTCCAGTCGTATGTTTTGCATAGTGTATGATTATGAAAACAAAATACGAAGTGAATTTTAAAAATGCAAGGGCTAAGGCCGGTACTGGATGCTGGATACTGGATGGCTCAGATAATTAGAAGCTCTTAAACGCTTATGCGCTTATCCAGGATCAAGAGACCAGTATCAGGTATCTTTTCTTAAAAGGTGACTCCGACAAAAACCTGGATACTCTGACTTCTCCACTTTTGCTGATTATCTATGGCATTCAGTTCGGTTAACCCCATTTTATACCTTGCACCAACATTTACAAAAGGCAATTGAATAAATAACCCCCCTATGGCAGACCATTCTCCATTCTTGTAAATATTGCCATTGGATTTTAAACTGTCAACAGTTTGTTTCAGCAGTCCGCCATAGGCAGGTCCGATCTGCAGTTTAACTCTTTTACTTTCTCCAACATTAATATTTAACAGTAAGGGTACTTCCAGGAAATTAAGTTTTGATTTCTTCTGGCTTCCACCCAAAAAAAGATCATAATAAATATCATTGGGATCGTTGCTGAACTCAGATGAGCTTTGTACAAAATTTACCTCGGGTTGCAAACCAAACCGGTCGCTGAAATTGAATTGCAGAAAAATACCTGCCTGGAAATTAAAATTAAAGCCCTCTTTATAAGACTTACCGGTAATTTTATTGATGTTGGCCCCGCCCTTGGCGCCTATACGGAAAAAATTCTCATGTTCTTTATCAACATTATTACGCTGTGCAAAACCGGGCAAAGAAATAATAAGCAGTAATACCCCAATGAGTTTTTTCATGAGTTTATTTTTATGAAGATATTGTTTAGTAGCCAAGATTATGCCAAAATAAAGACCCCATTCTTTTCAGAATGGGGTCTTTTATTGCTAACAGCTAATAGCTTAACGCTAACAGCTGCTTTTTTACTCTTCTCCTATCTTCATCTTACCTTTTTGTTTAGCTATCACTTCTTCTGCAATATTGTTTGGTGCAGGAGAGTAATGACTGAACTCCATGGTAGAAGTAGCACGGCCGCTTGATAATGAACGCAGCTGCGTAACATAACCAAACATTTCGCTTAATGGCACTTTGGCTTTAATAACCTGTACACCATGTTTGCTATCCATACCTTCCAGCATTCCGCGACGACGGTTAAGGTCACCGGTAACATCACCCATGTACTGGTCTGGTGTTAACACTTCCACTTTCATGATCGGTTCCAGTAAAACAGGTTTTGCTTTACGGCCGGCTTCACGGTATCCTTGTTTTGCACAAAGTTCAAAACTCATCGCATCACTATCCACCTGGTGGAAGCTACCATCAAACACACGTACTTTCATACTCTCCATCGGGTAACCGGCAAGTACACCTGTTGTCATTGCAGTTTCAAAACCTTTTTGAATGGCGGGTACAAATTCTTTTGGAATACTACCACCAAACAAACCGTTCACAAACTGGAAATTACTTCCTTTATTGATCTCTTTATCTTTTAAGAACTCTTCATCAGCGGGCCCGATCTCAAAAATGATATCGGCAAATTTACCACGACCACCGGTTTGTTTTTTCAACGTTTCCCTGTGTTCTACTGAATTATGGAAAGCTTCTTTATAAGCAACCTGGGGAGCACCCTGGTTAATTTCTACTTTAAATTCACGACGCATACGGTCAACGATGATCTCCAGGTGTAACTCACCCATTCCACTTAAAATGGTCTGGCCTGTTTCTTCGTCAGTCTTAACCCGTAATGTAGGATCCTCTTCAACAAGTTTGGCAATGGCCATACCCATTTTATCAACGTCGGCCTGTGTTTTTGGTTCAACCGCAACAGAGATAACCGGCTCCGGGAAGGTCATTGCTTCCAACACGATCGGGTTGTCTTCATTACAAAGTGTATCACCTGTTTTAATATCTTTAAAACCTACAGCTGCACCAATATCACCGGCTTCAATAAAGTCAACCGGGTTTTGTTTGTTGGCATGCATCTGCATAATACGGCTGATACGCTCTTTTTTACCGGTACGGGTGTTCAGTACATAAGAACCAGAATCCAAACGGCCGGAATAGGCCCGGAAGAACGCCAAACGACCCACAAATGGATCGGTCATGATCTTAAATGCCAAAGCACTGAATGGTTCTTTTGGATCTGCATGACGTAATAATTCTTCACCGGTATCAGGATTGGTACCTTTTACGGCTTCAATATCCAAAGGACCAGGTAAGTAACGCACGATAGCATCCAATGCAGTTTGTACACCTTTGTTCTTGAAAGAAGAGCCGCACATCATCGGAATGATAGAAATATCGATCACCGCTTTACGGATAGCTTCATGAATTTCTGCTTCGGTGATCGTGTTAGGATCATCAAAGAATTTTTCCAGCAGGTTATCATCATAATCAGCAACGGCTTCAATTAAATGTTGTCTCCACTCGTTCACTTCTTCAATCATATCTTCCGGAATGGGTACTTCGTTAAAAGTCATACCCTGACCGGCTTCATCCCACACCATTCCCTTCATCGTGATCAGATCTACCACACCTTTAAAATTATCTTCAGCACCAATGGGTAATTGTAAAGGCACAGCCTTTGCACCCAGCATTTCTTTAATTTGTTTTACTACATGTAAGAAATCGGCACCACTGCGGTCCATTTTGTTTACGAAACCAATACGTGGTACTTTGTAACGGTTGGCCTGGCGCCAAACGGTTTCACTCTGTGGCTCTACACCAGATACAGCGCAAAACAAAGCCAGTAAACCATCCAATACACGTAAAGAACGTTCTACCTCAACGGTAAAATCCACGTGACCCGGGGTATCAATAATGTTGAATTTGTATTGATGGGTATCAGGTAATTTTTTACCATTCGCCATCGGAAAGTTCCAAAAGCAGGTAGTAGCAGCACTGGTAATAGTGATACCCCTTTCCTGTTCCTGTGCCATCCAGTCCATGGTAGCGGCACCATCATGCACCTCACCAATTTTATGGTTTACACCGGTATAATATAATATACGTTCGGTGGTAGTTGTTTTACCGGCATCAATATGAGCGGCAATTCCAAAGTTTCGTTGATAACGTAAATCTCCCATTGTTTTATTTTGAATTTTTAATTTTTAATTTTTTTGATCCTCCCGATAATTATCGGGACTATCGGAACATCTTGTACTATCTTTCTTTGCTGATCTTTTGCCTTAGTTAAAAGCATACCCCTGTAATGAAGAACGCTGTAAGCGAACCGGGGTTAATATGATTGATTAAACTCTCATGGTATGCTAAATAAGTACGGCCCCAATCCAAACGCTGCCTACCTTTTAGCGCCGCAAAGGTACGGGCTTTTTTTTATAAAACAAAGCTATTAAACAACAAAAAAGCCACCCGCTGGTTAGCGGGTGGCTTCAATATATTGCTGATTTAATATTTAGATCCTGAAGTGAGCGAAAGCCTTGTTGGCTTCTGCCATACGGTGTGTATCTTCTTTCTTTTTGAAAGATGCACCTTCACCTTTGCTTGCAGCTACTATTTCGTTGGCTAATTTATCAGCCATGCTGCGGCCGTTTCGGTCACGACTGTATTTGATCATCCATTTGATGCTTAAAGAAACCTTTCTGTCGGCACGTACTTCAGATGGGATCTGGAAAGTGGCACCACCAATACGGCGGCTGCGTACTTCAACACCAGGTGTGATGTTGGTAAGCGCTTTTTTCCAAACCTCGTATCCATCTTCACCGGTTTGCTTGGCAACTTTATCCAAAGCATTGTAGAATATAATGTATGCACCACTTTTTTTACCGGCCCACATCAGGTTGTTTACAAAACGGGTAACCAGTTTATCATTAAATTTAGGGTCTGGTGCTAATGGTATCTTTTTCGGTTGTGTTTTCCTCATTGTTATTTATTTTATCTTCTAAGCCCAGGAGAATCAGTCCTGAGCGGAGTGAAGCCTGCCTGTCGGCAGACAGGGATTATTTTTTAGCTCTTTTGGTTCCGTACTTACTACGGCTTTGTTTACGGTCTTTAACACCGGCAGTATCCAGGCTACCACGTACAATATGGTAACGTACACCTGGCAGATCTTTTACCCTTCCGCCACGAATCAGCACAATACTATGTTCCTGTAAATTATGGCCTTCACCCGGAATATAGGCGATCACCTCAATCTTGTTGGTTAAACGTACTTTAGCTACTTTACGCAAAGCAGAGTTTGGCTTTTTAGGCGTAGTTGTGTACACCCTGGTACATACACCACGGCGCTGCGGACAACTATCCAGTGCCCTGGATTTGCTTTTAGCTTTAATTACTTCTCTTCCTTTTCTTACTAACTGTTGAATTGTAGGCATTATGTGCTTTTAATTTTCGGACGGCAAAGGTAGGATTTATGATTTGATTTTAGAAACTTAAAAGTAAAAAAAATCAATTTTTATTAACATTTCCACAAAAAACCGCCTTATGAAGGCGGTTTAAGTATAATTTTTGGGCCCTGACACCTAAATTTTAAGCATCCAGCCATGATTATCCGGTGCCTGACCATAACGAATGGCATTTAACCGGCTTTTTACTTCAGGGGCTGTCTTCCAGCTATCCACATTAAATTCCATTACAAAATCCTTGTACCTAAGTTCTTTGATCATAGAAATGGTAGCGGCTGTGCCTGTACCAAAAACCTCGTATAAAATACCGGCATTATATGCAGCTATAACGTCATCAATACTTAAATGCTTTTCTTCCACATCAAAACCCATACCCCTCAGCATAACCATGGTACTATCCCTGGTAACACCGGCCAAGATGGTTCCTTCTTTTAAGTCGGGTGTAATGGCTGTATTGCCTATAATAAAGAAAACATTCATGGTGCCGCATTCCTGCACATACTTATGTTCAAAAGCATCGGTCCATAAAACCTGGTCGTAGCCTTTAAGCTTTGCCTGTGCAGTGGCATACATGGCACCACCATAATTACCCGCCGCCTTTGCATATCCAACACCACCTGGCACAGCCCTTACATAATGTTCCTCTACATAAATACGCATGGGTGTATTGTAATAGGGCCCTGTAGGGCTTAGTATGATCATGAATTTATACTTCTCGCTTGGCCTTACACCGATCATATGATCGCTGCTGAACATAAACGGCCGGATATATAAAGAATGATCTTCCTGTTGCGGTATCCAGTTCTTATCCAGTTCTATCAGCATACGCATGCCTTCCATAAAAATATCTTCGGGCACCTGGGGCATCTGCATTCTTTCGGCAGAAATATTAAAACGCTTAAAATTATCTGCAGGCCTGAAGACAGAAACATCACCTGCTTCATTTTTGTAAGCTTTGATGCCTTCAAAGATCGCCTGTCCGTAATGTAATGCAGCAAGCGAGGGGTCAAGCAATAAAGGTTGATAGGGTTTTATCTCTGCATTTTTCCATTCACCATCTTCATAATCCACTTCCAGCATATGATCAGTAAAGTATTTTCCAAAAGGTATATTTTCCAGATTAATATCGGTAAGTTTACTGCGCTCTGCCTTTGTGATATTAATATTTTCAGCTGCAATCATAATCCTTAATTTTACTGCAAAGAAACGAAAAAAGCAAGAGTTTAAATTTACATGATTATGAGTTTAGATAATATTCAACTTCCTGCAACGATATTACAAGGTTTGTACAGCAAATCATTGTACGACTTAGAAACAGACAAATCAGTTTCAAATGATATACAACCGGGCAATATTGCCAGCCTTGGAAATAATCAAAAAAAAATAGCAGTATTGGTTAACTCCACAACCGCTATTTATTTACCCGATGAAGAACTTAATTTTTTGCTGGGCGTATTAACCGCCTGTAAACTAAGTATGGCAGATATTGCATTAATTAATCTTGCTAAAAACACCGGCCTGGCATACACGGTGGTGGCTCAGCAATTAAAAGCTGAAAAGGTATTTTTATTTGGTTTGGATGCAGATGCACTTGCATTACCGCTGCAGTTTCCGCATTACCAGGTTCAGCAGTTTAACAACCAGGTTTATCTTTCAGCCGCTTCTTTACATGAGTTACAGGCCAATAAAGAAGAAAAGATGAAACTCTGGAACTGCCTTAAAAAAATTTTTGCACTGGGATAATTTAAATCAAATGACAGGTATCATATTTGCCACCAATAATCAAAACAAAGTTGAAGAAGTACGGGCCGTATTGGGCAGCCGCTTTAATATTATTACCTTAAAAGAAGCAGGGATCGATATTGATATTCCGGAGCCGCATGATACGCTTGAAGCCAATGCAACGGAAAAATCAAAAACCATATTTGCAATAACCCATAAAAATTGCTTTAGTGAAGATACAGGCCTGGAAGTAGTTTCATTGAATGGAGAGCCCGGAGTAAAAAGTGCCCGCTATGCCGGAGAAAGCAGAAGCTTTGATGACAATATTGAAAAGCTGCTTTCTAAACTTACCGCCATCAATAATAAAACAGCCCGGTTCAGAACAGTAATATCATTGATACTCGATGGCAGGGAATATCTTTTTGAAGGAATTTGTACGGGTACGATCATTGCTGAAAAAAAAGGGAATAATGGCTTTGGGTATGACCCTGTTTTTGTACCCGACGGGAGTGATAAAACTTTCGCCGAGATGGATATGGCGGAAAAAAATAAATACAGCCACCGGAAAAAAGCAATGGAAAAACTGATAACTTTTTTGAATACATACCATGGCAAGAATTAAAATAGACATTCCGGAAAAAGTAATGGCAACATGTGTGATCCCTGTTCGCATTGCTGATATTAACTATGGCAACCATGTAGGCAACGATGCTTTTGTAAGTATCATTCATGAAGCAAGAATGATGTGGTTAAAGCAATATGGCTATACCGAATTAAATATGGAAGGCATGGGTTTGATCATGAGCGACCTTGCCATTGAATTTAAAAACGAATCCTTTTATGGTGATCTGATAGAAGTAAAACTCAGCGCCCGTGAAATATCGAGAGTTGCATTTGAATTGTATTACCGGCTGTTTGCAAAACGTAATGATGAGCATATATTATTGGCCAACGCAAAAACCGGTATGGTTTGTTATGATTATGATGCCAAAAAAGTTATTGCTGTTCCTGAAAAATTAAAAGCCATTTTAGCGGGATAAAAGATCAATCTTCATTCCATCTTATCCAGTTTTCTTCGGCCTGGAGAATCAGCATTTCAAACCCATTGACGACAGTAGCTCCCTGTTGTTCTCCTTTTTGTAAGAACAGCGTTTTAGGAGGTTTGTACACCAGGTCAAATAAATAATGATCTGCTGTAATAAGGTGATAAGGTAAATCGGGGCAGGTATCTTCTGCCGGCGACATACCCAGTGGTGTTGCATTTACAATGAGGTGGTATGCTTTCATGATAGCCGGAGTGATCTCCTGGTATTCAATAAAATTATCAGCATCCGGGGCATTCCTGGAAACAACTAAAAATTCAATACCGAGTTTTTTAAGTACATACTGCACTGCTTTTGAGGCGCCACCCGTACCTAAAACCAACGCCCTTTTATGATGAGGTTTTAAATTTTTTGCAAAAGACTTTTCAAAACCGATGATGTCTGTATTATAAGCTGTCAATACATTTCCCCTTACTTTAATACAGTTGGCCGCACCGATCTGTTTTACTTCTTCAGATAAACAGGTAACATATTTAAGTACCTGTTCCTTGTAGGGGATAGTAACGGCAAGCCCTGCGAGCGTAGGATCATTTTTTAAAAACTCCGGAAATTCATCAATACTTTTTAAAGGAAAAGAATAATAGGCAGAAGCGGGTATTCCTTCTCTTTCAATTTTTTCGGTAAAATATTGTTTGGAGAAAGAGTGGGTTAACGGAAACCCGATGGTGCCGTACGTTTTCATTATACGGTTTCTTTATTCAGGTATAAATGAAACGTATCGCCACGTAAACCGATCCGCATGGCTTCCAGTGGAATCACTTCATTGGGAGCAATATTCCCCAGGTTTACATTACAACCGATCAGTTCCAGGAAGTATAGCTGCTGTGCTTTTTGCGGTGCTTCCCAGATAATTTTTTCTTCCGGTATCTGTGTAAGAATTTCCTGTACCAACCCTTCCCTTACTTCACCGGTGCCGCGGTAAATACCAACATTACCGGCTTCGCGGGCTTCGGCTATTACATAGGTAGAACCAGCTTCCAGTTCGGCCCGCATCAGTTCAATCCATTTGTAAGGGGGTATAATATGGGCCGCATCTTTACTACCCACTTCACTTAGTACAACGCCTACTTTGGTCAGCTTTTCAATGTACCCACATTTTTCAGCGTGTGGTATTTCAATAGATCCGTCACTTACTTCCATGTAGCTAACACCAAATTCTTTACATACATTGATATAATCTTCAAATTGATTCCTTATTAAAAATGCCTCGAATAAGGTGCCCCCAAAATAAATGGGCATATTATGCGACCGGTAAACCTCCAGTTTCTCTTTTAAATTAGGGGTAACATAGGAAGTACCAAAACCAAGCTTTACTACATCTACGTGTGGCGACGCGGCACTCATAAAATTCTTAGCCTCTTCCACGCTTAATCCCTTGTCCATTACCATGGTAATTCCATGTTCACGGGGTTGTTGTGTACGCTCCGGAATTTGAGAAAGATTAAAATTCATTATATATAATTTAAGAATGCAAATATAACCCATGCATTTCAATAAAAATTACGATCAAGAACAGGTTTCTAAAGGGAGTATGTATTAAATAGAGTTGCGTTTCTTATACCGGGCAATCAGATCAACAACCTGTTGCACCTGTAGTATGGAAGGATTTATTTCTATGAATTTCTTAATAAGTTTTGGATTACGCGACATGCCGGTCTCCAGGTGTAATAGGGCCTCTTTTGATTTGCCCAGGGCATATAAAAAGACACTTTTATAAAAAAGAAAGATGGGCTTGCCATCGGTTTGTTCAAAGGCAAAGCCGGCATACTCCAATCCTTCTTCCAGCATTCCGGCTTTGTAGAGGCATTTTAATAATTCTATCCAGCCATTAATGTTCTTAGGCCTCACCCTCACTACATTTCCAAAATAAGTGATGGCGTCATCTAATTTATCCAGTTCCATAAAACACTGACCCATGGCCAGGTTATACTCCGGTTGCATTCGATGGATCCGCATGGCTATTTCAAGATTCTTAATGGCACTGTCCCAGGTACCTTCATTCATATAGGTACAGGCAATTTTATAATTCAGCTGGGTATCCTCGTTGTTTAAATGGCTTGCTTTGCGGTAATAAAACCTGGCTTGTGCATAATTGCCCATTTTATCGAAACAATGCCCGATAGCTTCGTAAATAACATCCTCCGGGCGTGACAGTTCCAATACCCTTTCTAAAACCTCCACTGCTTCTTTATACCTGCGCAGTCTGATATAGGCATCTCCCATATTGCGAAGGGCAAAATCAAATTTTTCGTCAATGGCAATAGCATATTCATAGGCATCAATGGCTTTCTCATACAATTTTAACCCCTGGTAGGCAGCGGCCAGGTTAAACCATGCCAGTTCGTTAAATGGAAAATCTTCAATTATTTTCTGGTGCAGCCTTATTCCCTCTTCATTTCTGCCGGTAAAATCGGTCCAGAAGCATATTTTATATAAAGCTTCTTCGTTATTGGGCTCCTGTTCCAGGATCATTTTAAGGCAATCGAAAACCTTTTCAAAATTTTCATAATCGTCGTATACATCCGACAGTTCAAATAAAAGGTCAAGCCGTTCTTCACCTTCAAAATCATGTATAGCTGCTTCCAGCACATCTGCTGCTTTTTGTTGCATATCCAAAGCCAGGTAGGCATCTGTCTTTAAAATAAAAAGGTTAGTATCCCGGCTGTCCAATAGTTCAGCCTGGTCAAGTATAAACAGGGCTTCTTTATAATGCCGGAGGGCAATCAGTATATCTGCCTTTTTTAAAAGCAGCATGGATGAGTAGGGATATTGTTCTACCCCATACTCAGCAACTTCCAATGCCTGGTTTAGCTGCTCCTTTTCATCAAAATAATCAATAATACGTTCAAAGGAATCTTCTTCAATAAATGAGTTGGATTTGCCGGCTTTGAGGTTATCAAATTGCTGAAGTAATGCCTTAATTTCTTCTCTGTCCTGGCGATAAGGATATTTACTCATGGGCTGTAGGTTATTGTAAATTAGGAAGTTTTGAAGAAACAATCAACTTTTTGTAACAATTTTTAATTATAAACGTTAAATGAATGTAAAAAGATTTGATGAATGGTATGGAATTACCAATTAAATTTCAATATATTTGTTCAAGAAAATTAAAACCTATGTTTACAAAGGCTAAAATGGTAGTTATAATTCTTATGCTGAGCGGCATAGGTTTTAGTGCTATGGCTGATAAAGGCATAGGAAAAAAGAATAAAGCTAGGGTTACCCTCAATATTAACGCCGGTAATTCTTTAAGGAATTCAATAGGTATTAACCTGAAAACCGGTTTAAAATATACCGGGAGCTTATTGGCTAGCCAGCAGGTTAACGGTACTTCCTATTTAAACAATACTTTACTTACCTACCAAAAAGGTAATACAGTTTATATCATTCCTCACAAACAGGTTTTTGCGGTTCCCGATATGAAGCAGGGATACACCGGTGTTAAACTGATCATTAAAACTCATTAAAAAAGCTTGAAAAATTCAAGCTTTTTTTTATACTTCTATTTTATCAATTGCCTTTTTTAAGATTCTGATTCTCTTCGTAGGTCATCGTTCTGTACCCCGATGTAGGAAAATCAAACAACGAAACCGGCACCGGATCATAATTTATTTTTGAAAGCGTATACCTGAATTTCATTTTACCAGACTCAATCTCGTATTGAACAGCAAGGCCCGGAAGGTTGCTGAAAGTAAGATCATACGCTTTATTGGCCGGAACAAGTTCCGGGGTATAATATACTGCAAAGGTTTTGCCATCAGCCATGGTTGCAATGGCTTTTTTTGTATTGTACCCGGCAATTGTTTTTGTTTCTCCGGTAAGTTCAAATTTAATATTGCTGTACGTTTTATTTTTTGCAACCCAGTTTTCCCTGGTTAGTGTGATCATTAATTTTTGACCGCTAAATTCTTTTAAAATAACTGCATTATTCGATTTGGAATTATAGATCGTTACTTCTTTACCCAATGGACTGGCCATATCTGTACGGCTGTTATTTCCTTTCAGGTAAACCGTGGTAGCAGCACCCGTAAGCCCCCCGCCTGACTGAGGCGTATTACCCGTTTGAATCAGCATTTCATACACGATGGTAGCTTCAGCAATACTGCGTTGTGCATTTGCAGAAAAAAAGGCTGCAAAAAGAACTGCAATCAACATAAACCCTTTTAATTTTTTCATTGTATTTAATTGTTTACTAAAGGTACTACATCGCTTAATATGTTATTTAAATTAAGCTATGTAGTACTGTATATAAAATCCCGTGCCAGAATTGAATTATGCACAATAAAAAACCTGCAGTGCCTTTAACAGCCTGCAGGTTGTGAAATCTTTAACTATAAACTATTTTTTGCCTGATTTTTTCTTCAGATCCTGCAGTTTTTTATTGCTTTCCTGCATGGCCATCATCCGCTCCTGGAACTTACTTTGTTTTACCGGTTTCTTTCGGTTCTCTTCGATCTGGGCAAGTATCTTTTCATGATTAATGATGTACTTCTGTATGATGATCTGAAGTATGAGTGTTATGGTATTTGAAACCGTGTAATACCAGGTTAATGCGGCAGGCAGGTTATTAAAAACACCTAATAAAAGTACCGGAAAAATATAGGGCATATATTTCATCACCGGGTTACTGTTATCCTGCATGGTACTCATGCTGTAAATAGAAATGATTAAACTGGTTACCGTTGCAGTAATAGTGAACAAACTCACATGGTCGCCATAAAAAGGTATAGAAAACGGCAGGGTAGCAATGGAATCATATGCTGCCAGGTCTTTTGCCCATAAAAAGCTTTGGCCCCGGAGAGAAATATTAGATTGAAAGAAATAATACAATGACATGAATATCGGGATCTGCAGTAAAGCCGGTAAACATCCGCCCAGCGGGCTAACCCCTGCCGATTTCCAAAGCTTCATCTGGTCCATACTGAAAGCCTGTTTATCATCGCCATGCTTTTCTTTGAGCCTGTCAATTTCAGGTTTAAGCGCTTTCATTTTTGCCCCGCTTAAATAGCTTTTATACAGAATGGGCGAAGTGATCAAACGAATTAAAAGGGTAAGTAAGAAAATCACCATACCCATGCTGGCAATATGATTTCTTAAAAAATCAAAAACAGGCAGTAAAAAATGACGGTTAATATATTTTACAAAAGCAAATACCCCGCTTCCATAAGGAACAATGTTCTCCATTTTATTATTTGCTGCGGCTAAAATGTTATAATCACTGGGGCCGTAATACAACTGCAGCGGTATGGTAGTGGCATTACCGGTAACTGCCAGGCTTAAATTAGCGGTAGTTTGCGCAATGATATGCAGCGAATCGTCTGGTACCACCCATTTAACATCAGCCCTTTGAAATTTATTTTTGGCAGCTAAAGCTGAGATAAAAAACTGTTGTTTTACAGCAAGCCACTCAACACCCTTTTCAAATTTCATATCATCGCCGGAAGCCACATATTCAAAATCGTAATCACCATTCTCCAGGTAAGTAATATGGCTTTGCTGCCTTTCATATGTAATATCTTTTTCTATCTGTGGAGTTTCGGTTTGCCATAACAGGTTGATGGCATTTTGAGAAACCCATTTGTCGGCAGCAGTCATAGAGATATTAAAATCTACCAGGTAGCTCCCTGGCTTAATGGTATACTGATGTACAATTTCTTTACCGGTGGTATCTTTTAAAACAAAGGAAATACTTTGCGCTTTATCAGCCGTTACCGTTTTGCCGGCCGTTACAAAAGGTATCATGGCTGTTTGCCTGGTTTCATTGGGGCCTGTGTTGATCAGATAAGACAGCTTATTAAATTCACCCTTATCCAAAATGATGGGGCTGCCATCAAACTTTTTAAAGCTTTTTATTTCAACTCTTTTGGGCTGACCGCCTTTATTGGTAAATACTATTTTTATCAACTCATTTTCCAGGGTATCCAAACGCTCCGCATTGGTTGTATCTGCAATGAAAACCGCCGGTAATTTTTGCTTTGCATTTAAAATGGAGTCTGTTAACTTTAAATCACTTTTAATGGCTGCAGTATCAACTTTTGGTTTTGTTCTGGCTATGGAATCTTCTACTCTTTTTTGTTCTGCCAAAAATGCCTGGTTACTACGGCTATTGATGATGAACATGCCAATTAACAATGCCCCAATCAGCACAAAGCCAATAACCGTATTTCTATCCATTCCCATTTTTACTTGTTTTAGGTTGGCAAAGGTAATTAAAGTTTGATGGCTACACCTTACCAGTTAAAAAAAGCCTTTCCGGGTAAGGAAAGGCTTTTTATGATGATTTTGTTGTTGTTATTTTTTTGCTTCCGGAGCAGCAGCTTTTGCAGCCGGAGCAGCAGCTTTAGGAGCAGCTGATTCTTCCTGCTTCAATTGCCTTGTCATCGTAACAGATGCAATAGGGATACGCGGAGAGTTCAACACTTCCATGTTATCCATCGGAATATCTTCAACCCGGATGTTTTCATTCAGCTCCAGTTTTTCGATATTTACTTCAATATGCTCTTTCAGGTATTTTGGAAGTGCTTTTACTTTTACTGTTTTCATCTTAAGTACCAGCTTTCCACCGGCTTTTACACCTGCCGGAACACCAATATAATGAAGTGGCAGGGTTGCAATAACTTTTTTGTCTTCTACCAACTCTAAAAAGTCAACATGCAGTAACAGATCAGTTACTTTATGGAACTGCAGGTCTTTTAAGATACAACGGTAAGCTTTCCCGTCAATAATGATGTTTGCCATCATAAATTCTGAGGTGTAAACGATGTCTTTAAAAGCAGTTGCAGGAGCAGAGAAATTGATCTCTTGAGAACCACCATAAATTACACCTGGCACCATTTTCTGAGAGCGAAGCTGGCGGGTGGCTTTTTTTCCGCTTTCGGTCCTCAGTTGTCCTTCGATTGTAATTGATTTCATTGTAGTAAATTTTTTTAATGAGGCGCAAAGGTAGAGGAAAATAGGCAATTGACAATGATGAATTGGCAATAATGAATTGTCAATAGGCAATAAGCAATTTGCAATTAATAACAGAAATTGTCAAGTATAGAGTTAAAATATTGATTATCAATATTTATCAGGGTTATTAATCATGTGGTATAATAATTTCCCTATCTCTTCATTTTGAGAAATCAACAGATTAAACTGCTCATTATCAATATATTTACAAGCTAACGAAAAATCAAGCCAACCTGAGGTTTCAGAGTTTTCCATATCACTATCCGTTACTTTTGAAACAAAATGTGCCGGATATAATTTCTTTCTATACGCTTCTAATAAGCAAATACATACACTTCGGGACGAGCGTCTTACCTGATCTGTTAATGAATACTTTTCTTCGGGTGGAAATTTTTTAGATATTTCAAATATTTCCATTGCTAAAGCAAATGCCTTTTTATAAACCGTTGTCTCTTTTACATTTTTTGCACTCACAATATTGATTTTTAAAAATTATCTATCTTAAAAAAATATTGCCTATTGCCTATTGCCTATTGCCCATTGCCTATTGCCCATTGCCCTTTGCCCATTTCTACTTCTTATTCGCCATCCTGCTTCTCATAAATAAGCTATTAATACTTTTATTTTCAAAGGCATTACGTATGGTAACAGCGAATAATTCGTCGGTAGAAACTACTTTGATCTTACTGCATTCTCCTCTTAAGGGTATGGTGTCACATACTACTAATTCTTCCAGCACACTATTTTCAATATTTTCATAAGCCTTTCCGCTTAAAACCGGGTGTGTGCAAAGGGCCCGTACACTCCTGGCTCCTTTTTCTTTCATCAATGCAGCACTTTTAACCAGGGTGCCGCCGGTATCGCAGATATCATCAATTAAAACAACGTCACGGTCTGTTACATCACCTATTACCACCATACTGGCAATTTCATTGGCTCTTTTGCGATGTTTATCACAAATAACCATTTCACATTCAAAATAAGTAGCTATTTCACGTATGCGGTTTGCACTACCCACATCGGGGGCGGCGAAAGTTAAATTCTCCAGTTTTAAGTTTTCAATATATGGTATAAAAACAGCTGAAGAATCCAGGTGATCAACCGGTATATCAAAATAACCCTGTATTTGCGGGGCATGCAGGTCCATGGTGATCACCCTGTCGGCACCGGCAGCAGTTAGCATATTGGCAACCAGTTTAGATCCGATGGCAACCCTTGGCCTGTCCTTCCTGTCTTGCCGGGCAAGGCCATAGTAAGGAATTACCGCAATCACTTTATAAGCCGATGCCCTTTTTGCGGCATCGATCATTAATAGCAATTCCATTAAGTTATCTGATGGGGCATACGTACTCTGAATTAAAAACACAAACCTGCCCCGGATACTTTCTTTAAACTCAACATAAATTTCACCATCGCTGAAACGCTGAATATTTACTTTACCCAAAGGCTCTCCAAATTTTTTTGCTATTTTTTCCGCCAGGTATTGCGATCCCGTTCCGGAAAATATTTTTGCATTTGATTCCATATATATTTAAATTGAGATAAGTGAAGGATTATATCCTGCGAATGTATCACTAAGTTTAGATGATTTAAAGTACCACGTATGAAAAATGTCAACAAGCCTTCCACATCTATAAAAAACTGGGCCTTTGATGACCGCCCCCGCGAAAAATTACTGACTCAAGGTGCCTCAGCACTCAGCCATTCAGAACTCATCGCTATTTTAATAAACAACGGCAGTAAAAATAAAAGTGCGGTAGAACTGGCCAGGGAAATTTTAAAACTGGGCCAGGATAATTTAAACGAGCTTGGAAAGTTATCGCTGAATGATTTTAAACAGGTTAAAGGTATTGGTGAAGCCAAATCAATTATCATAACGGCTGCACTTGAACTGGGCAGAAGAAGACATGCATCTGCAGCCCTTGAAAAAACGATCGTAAGATCAAGCAGGGATATTGCAGCCTATTTACAGGCAACTTTAAAAGATTTCAGGTATGAGGTATTTGCTGTGGTTTTTTTAAACCGGGCCAATAAAATAAATCATTTTGAAATTATAAGCAAAGGCGGTATAACCGGTACAGTAGCCGACCCCCGGGTTATATTAAAAAAAGCCCTGGAAGAAGACGCAACTTCTATTGTACTCTGCCATAACCATCCATCGGGCAATTTAAAACCCAGCAGGGCCGACGAAGAGCTTACCAAAAAAATTAAAGAAGCCGCTGCTTATTTCGACATAAAAATAATTGACCACATTATTGTTAGTGAGGATGGTTTTTACAGTTTTGCTGATGACGGAATCCTGTAAGAGGCCGGAGGCGGGAGTTAGGAGGCGGGAGGTGGGAATATTAAAATTAGTTTTAAAAAAATGGACATGGGATATTATAAAGATTGGCTGGCTTATAAAAAGGGATATGAATTGGCAATGGAAATTTTTATGCTCTCTAAACAATTTCCTCCTGAAGAAAAATATTCTTTAACAGACCAGGTAAGAAGATCATCCAGATCTGTTTGTACCAATTTGGTGGAGGCATACCGCAGGAGGCGGTATAAAGATTATTTCATCAGCAAACTAAATGATTGTGAAACAGAAAATGCAGAAACACAAGTGTGGCTCGACTTTGCACATGATTGTACCTATATAACAGCAGAGCAATACAGCCTGCTCACAACAAAAAATGATGAAGTAGGAAAATTGATCTGGTATATGATTAATAACCCCGATAAATTCAATTGATCACATGCCTCTCTCCTCCGGCCTCCTACCTCCCGGCCTCCTACCTCCCGCCTCCTATCTCCCGCCTCCTACCTCCCGCCTCCTATCTCAAGCCTCTCTTCTAACTTTTTCACATTATCAACTATCGCCTTCATAAAACGTTTGGCATGAAAGGGTGTTAATATGATCCGGCTTTTAACTTTGCTCTTGGGTGTACCGGGCATTACATTTACAAAATCAATTACAAATTCGGCATGGCTATGGGTAATGATGGCCAGGTTTGCATAGGCTCCTTCAGATACTTCTTCAGAAATTTCTATATTGATTTGATTGGGTTGTTCGGGCAGGTTGCTCATGTTGTATTTTTTTACAAAGATAAAAACAAAGAGCCCCAATCGGGGCTCTTTGTAAAAAAGTATTTTAAAGCTATCGAAATTACCTTGGTCCTTTATATTTATAAACAACTTGGTAATCTCTGGTTGTAGCTGTTGGGTTCCACCTCCAGTTAAGATCAAAAGTTTTGGTAGCAGGAATGTATTTACAGGTATATCCCGGGAAATTAGCAAATGTTGCATTACCTAAACACATTGATGATACCAGGTTTGTAGCTGGATCTACAGTAATTCTAACTCCGTCTATGCCAGCCACACCTGAATTAGGCGTAGTTAAGAAAGACCAGGTCATACGACCAGGCTGATTAGAATTAGGTATACCCACGGTATATGCTCCTGTTGTGAACAAGTATACATCATCATTACCAGCGCCTAATGGTCCGGTTAAGTTATCGCAGCATACTGGATTAGTTGGACCAGGGCCACTATACCTTTGTACAAAACCTGATTCAACAGAATAAATACCATCGTAAGCATTTTTAGCACCAATTTCTATAACCATAGATTTTTGTGTAGATAATTTAGCACCCTGATCTGCAGTTAAAACAGTAAAACCTAAGCCATAGACAAAGCTGGGATTCATAACCGTAGCATCCGGCACGGTTACAAAAATTGATTTAGAAAATTCACCAGGCTGGAAAGTGATGGTAAAAGTACCACCCTCGCCTCCGGTCTTAACTCCACCAGCAACAGCCACGGTATACCAGGCTACCGGCAATTTAAATTTGTTCGTAGAACCTGCAGCCCAGGCAGTCACAGCAGCAGTATCATCCTTCACGGTTACTACCATTACTTTATTCAATTCGGTTTCGCTTGGTATATCTCTGCGAACTTCAACTGCCAATATTTTAGTTGGCGTATTTACAAAGTCAATAGGTTTTGACGATGTAGCAGCTGGTGTACCGCCACCCAGTAATTTAACCAGCGTTTGGCCGGCATCCCCTAAAGGAGTGGCCACTTTAGCCTTTTTACAGGCGGTAAAAACCAAAGATAACATTGCTACCACAGCAAGGCTCTTTGTAAGGTTTAAATATTTCATATTAAGTGATTTTGTATTTGTTTACGAAATTTATGTAATAAACCATTCCGGTATAAACCGGAATGGTTTAAAATTTCTTATTAGTTATCCCACCAAACTTTGGTTTCCTGTACATCTCCGCCTATTGCAGCAGCAGCTGCTGTTGTATTTGCGTTGTTAAGCGAATATGAGTTGCTTCCGTAGGTATAACGGTTTACAAATTTACCGGTTTTAAACCTGGTTTCTTTTAAATTTGGTACACCTGTTCTTCTTTGAGTAGCCCAACCTTCGTTACCGTTAGGGAAAGCAGCGATCCAGTATTGTAAAGCAATACGCTTTAATTTATCCGGCGTAGCTGCATCCTGTATATTATTATCAGCAACCCTGAAATTATCATAAGGCGCTGTACCTGCTCCAACACTTCCTGGTACACCCGCACCGGTATTGTAATTAGCAGCACCAGCTAAGTAAGTTCCTGGCATAGCTACACCCCAATCCTCATAAGAAGCAGTAATACCTGCATTATAATCAGCTTCAGCACTGCCTGCTATCCAACCCCTTTCTTTAGCTTCAGCTCTTGCCAACAAAACCAAAGAAGCACCAATTACAGTTACAGGTGAAGCTGGTTGCCTGTAACTTAAGGCCAATACCCTTGACTGAGCATTACCTACACTGTTACCATATTGAACAGCCAGATCCCTGGTTAAACCATAAGGAAACATAGGGCCGGGGGTACCAAAGGCAGTAGAACGTGAATCAGCAAGGCCACCTAATATATCTCCCATTGTTTTGCTGGAAGCATAATCATCACGTGTTTGGTAAGTTAAATACCATGGGTTTTGAAATGCACCGCCTGGATATCTAAGAGTAGCATTATCTGCGTTTGTAGCAATATGAGGACCAGCTGCTGCATCAGCAAATTCTACAGCGGCTTTTCCGCCTGCTGCAGGATATTTGTTTGTAAGGCGCATAGACATCAACATACGTAAACTATTACCCAGTTTAGTCCATTTTAACATATCTCCTCCGTAAAGTACATCTCCTTTAATTGGAGTACCGTTATCAAAACCGGCAATTGCCTCTTTACATTCTTTGATCATAGAGAAATAAATATCTTCCTGCTTATCAAACTTTGGAGTCAGGTTACCTGCACCCTGTAAAGCTTCGCTGTAAGGAACATCTCCCCAGGCGTCAGTAACTGTCCAGAAGATATAGGCCTTTAAAATACGGGCAATACCGATTTGATTTGCATTTGATCCGTTGGCAGATGCACTACCTGCAGATTTTGGATCGCTATTGTAATCTATGATCGTTTGCAGATCCTGCAATGGGCCTGAATAGGTTGGAGCATGCTCCAGTAAAGGCAATGCATACAGTGATGTTTCAGTATACTGGTTCTCAGAAACATACTGAGCATATACAGCTCTTCTGAGATTTGATGCAAAACCACCTAACTGCGACTGGACATTGGTAAGTAATGCAGATGTAACAGGGGTAGTGATACCATTAGGATTTTGGTTTAGAGTTCCAAAGTCTGTCATTTTAGCACATCCCGTACCCAGCAACCCCAACGAAATGAGGGCTGCTCCGGTTATTTTTTTTATTGAAATATTTTTCATCTTTTATATTTTTTTTAGTTTATAAACGCAAAATTAAGTTTGAAGCGTCCTTACTATTGTTAAGGAATCTCTTAGAATCCTAATTTTAAGTTAACACCAACTGATCTTGTACCTGGTAACTGACCATCTTCACCATAAACATTACTGATCTCTGATGGATCAAAACCTTTATCCTCAGACCAGATCAACCATGGGTTACGTGATACTACTGAGAAAACAGCTGTTTTCACGAATTTACCCATTCCCAGTTTTTCAACAGGAAGTCTGTAACCTAAACTTAACTCTCTTAACTTAACAAAAGACAAAGAATATATATTGTCTTCAGCAATACTCGCGTTTCTGAACTGGTGGAAATAAGTCTGTCCATCAACATAGTAATCAACTGCCTTACCTGTAGCGTCTACACCAAATACGTGTACACCACCACCATCAGCAACCGGGTCACGCAAAGGAATACCACGATCGTTCAGCTCGGCTGTACGTGCAGTTAAACCAGAGAAAGTTCCCCAATGATCTGATAAAGAGAAGAATTTACCACCAATAGAATAATCAATATTCACATTAAGGGTAAAGTTCTTGAAGATGTTGAAGGTATTTTGAATACCACCGGTATAATTAGGTAGTACGCTACCAAATTTCTTATCTGCTTCACGAATAAATAAACCTGCAGCAGTTAACTCTGGTACACCATTTACTCTTTTAATACCACCGCCAAACATTTGACCCCATGGTTGTCCTATTTCATTTACTGCATAAGCAGCAGAAGAACCAGAGAATGCTCCTGTAGCTAAGTTCAGCCTTTTGATATCACCAAAGATTGATACCACTTCATTTTTCACCAGGTATCCCCAGGTTGCTGAGATCTCCCAAGCCAGGTTTTTAGATTGGATAGGTTTGATGAAACCTTGAATATCCCAGCCTTTCTTAGCAATTTCACCGGCATTTTTAGAAATAAAGTTATAACCTGTAGATTGATCCACCGTTACGTTAACCGGGAAGTTCTTGTTTGTTCTGTCCCAATAAGTAACATTAAAACCGATCCTGTTTTTAAGGAACCTCATTTCCAAACCAATTTCCTTTTCTGTATTTACAGCACCCTGTAAAGCAGGATCAACTAAGTTGCCTGGTACAGAAGTAACGATATTGCCAACATTATTGGCTTGCCACTGTTGTGTACCAATAGCGTAAGTAGAATTCAACTGGTAGATACCCAGTGTATTCAATAATTGTCCCATAGATCCCCTGATCTTACCATAGCTGATAAATGGAACTGCATTCCTGATCAGATCGCTGAATACAAAAGACAGACCACCTGATTTAGAATCAATGTAATTGTCCTGAGGCTCTGTTGAGGTATAATCCCTACGATAAGAACCTTCAATGAATAAGAAGTTACGGAAACCGATATCAGCACGAACGAATAAACTACGACGTTGGAACTGATTACGTGTATTACCGTAGTTGATATTATTTTTTGAATTTGCCAAAGCGTATAAACCCGGTGCGCTTAAACCGCCCAATGTATTGGCATTAACGCCCCTGAATTTAGTTTTGAACACATCAAAACCTCCCTGTGCATTAACCTGGAAGCTTTTGATCTTTTTGCTGTACATCAATAATCCCTCATAGTTCTGGCGATCACTGAATGTGTTGTTAGTACCATATGCTGCAAATGCATTTCCTTCATAAGGGTTAAATGACATCTGGTTGGCGCTTGCCTCAAGCTCACTCTTATAAATAACCTCCTGGTTGGTGGTTAACTGTTGCTTACGGTAAGTAGCTTTAATTTTAAGGTCGTTATTGATCTTATAAGTTAATGATACATCTCCAAAAAGCCTGTCTCTTCTGATACTGTTGTTAATATTATCGAAATACTGGTACATATTATACCAATAGTTACCGCCCCATGATTTTCTAGGGTTGGTAGGATCGTAAGCATCCGGGTTATTTTTATTCCAGCTTGCAAAAACACCTTCAGGGCTTGTAAGGGTTCTTAATTCTTTCATTTTTCCCATGTCAAGGTCTCTGTGAAACCACTGGCCAAATGAACCTGTTGACTGGTTAGAATATCCGTCATCACTTTCTGTGTTGGTGTTTTCAGCTATATAGTTAAAGTTAATACCCAATGTAAAGCGTGTGCTTAATTCAGCAGTAGCATTCACATTTAATGTATGACGCTTTAAATATTCATTGGGGGTAATACCTTTAATATCAAGGTTTGTATAAGATGCCCTTAAATTTAAATTATCAGTAGCTTTTGAAAAAGCAACGTTGGTTGTTCTGGTAACACCTGTTTCCCAGAAATCACGTACGTTTGTTGGTTGAGGTGTAAGTTTGGTTGTTTTGAACGCATACTCACTTCCTGGATACCATGCATACCAGGGAATGTGCTCCTGGCCTGCCATACGTGGACCCCAGCTTGCATCATCAGAATAGTCATGATAATATTTACCATCCAGGGCTTTCCATGCAATAGGCTGACCTGCCTTATATTGATAAAGCGATAAATCGCCGTTTGCACCACCAGCATATGAATTCTGGTAATCAGGCACTATATATACATTATCAAATTGAACACCCAGATTTAATTCCAAGCCAATTCCTTTTTGTCCTTTTTTAGCTTTTTTCAAAGTCATTACAATCGCACCATTTGATCCGTCGGGACCAAACAAGGCAGCAGCTGCAGGACCCTGAAGTATAGAATAATCTTCTATATCATCGGGATTGATATCAGCACCACTTGGCATAATTGTACCATCTACTACATATAAAGCACCGCCTCCTACTCCTAAACCATTCTCACCACGTAAACGAACTACCGACTCAGCACCTAATTTAGCTACTGACTGGCTACGAACCTGTGCGCCTGCAACTTTACCCGCCAAAGCGTTGGTAACGTTTGTCTGACGAATGGTGTTAACCTGGTCTCCGGTTAGGTTTTGAACGTTTGCAGAAGTACTTCTTCCGGTACGTCTGATTCCAAAAGCACTGGTTACAACAACTTCTTTAATGTCTGTTCCTGCACCTTTTTCCAGCACGGTATTTAAAACAGTTTGAGTACCTACAGGTACTTCTGTTGTTTTAAAACTTGCTCCGGAAATCTCTAAAATTGCATTGGGGTTTACTCTGATCGAGTAGGCTCCATTTGCATCGGCAGAAACACCGGTATTAGTTCCTTTTACTTTTACAGACGCAAAAGAAATCGGGTTACCGTCTATATCGACAACCTTGCCGGTCACCACGCGGCTTTGGGCAAATGCCAATACCCCACAGAGCATCAACATTGTAAACAGTGATAAAAATCTTCTCATGTGCATTTAATTAAGTTTAATGATGTGTAAAAATAAGGATAATTTCTTAACGTCAAAATAATGTTAAATTAATTTTCCAAAGTGTTTTATCCCTTGTAAGGACAATTTCCTTTTTTAAATAGCTGCTTTACTTCCAAAATTTGTTAAAATTTGTATTGCACCTGCAGTTTAATTTCGCTTTTAGTGTTTGTATTGATCTCGTCTAAACCACTACCAATAAGGGTTTTATCGGTATACAGGCTCTGGGCCCATTTTATCCAAAGTGTAATTTTTTTGTTAACATCATAATTTAAATTTATATAATATCTTAGTCCCTTATCATAAAATACCGGTATAGAAAAACTATATAAAATATCATTTTCGTAGGCATAAAGCCGGCTATTATACCCATCCGTTTCAAAATACTGCAGCCGGATGCCTCCCGAAAGGGATTTCAGCATCGGTTTATATATAAAATCAATATATGTTAAGAACCCCTGTTCGGCTGCTACTCCTTTTTTATCAAACCATATAATTTCAGTTCGGTTGCGGAGGGTAATACTTTTATTTAGCTTATAACTGACCTGGGTTCGCCAGTTCTTTTTGGGTTGCTGCACAACCGGCGAGGTAGTAAATTGCCCGGGATTTACATTGATGGATTTTGATTCGGCATGATACCGGGTATACATTTCCAGCTGTTTATTGGGTTTATAAGTCAACTGTAGCAGATAATCGGATCCCGCAGCTGGTGCATCCACCCGGTACCGCAGCCAGGGAAACTTATAAAGATCTGCATAGGCATCTATGCGCCAGGCCTGATGGGGCCGGACGGAAATACCGGCATACAATCCTTTTTCATTGGTTGGATACGTGTTTTCGGTGAATGCCGTTGCATAAAGCGATTGAAACGATCTTGAAATATTGCGGTACAACAAGCTTACATCAATCTTTGAAGAAGCACTGATAAGCAAGCCATTGATAAAAGCTTTATCAAAACCTGAACTAACCGCCGCTTCGCCAAACAGGTGCAGGTTCTTAAAAGTATAACTGTAATCAATGCTGTAATTACCAAAACTGCTGCCGTTCAATGCATATACATTATAAGGATCAGCAGGCTTTATCAACGGAAGTTTAAACCGGTATTGAATACCATTGATGCCTACCTGCAATTGCCTGTACCGGTAGGAAAGATTGCCTCCGAATGCCAGCTGTCTTTGAACCGCCTTATCGGCTGTTTCACTTTTGGTACGGTGATAACCGGAGGTTTGGAGGGAAGAAATAAAATCATCGGGTGTTTGCGATGTATCTGAAACCAGGTTGGCATCCAGGTTTCTGTACGAGCCAAATACAGTAAGCTGCCAGTTCTTTTTGGCAAGCGTTATTCCCAGCCCCCTGTGAAAATTAATTTCGCCTGCAGAATGATATGGCCGCAAAACCGCTGCTTCTCTTTTTACATTGATCACGTCTGCACTTTTTTTAAAAGCCAGGCTTTGCCATTGTATGAGTCCCTGGCCCAGGTTTACCGTAAAATCGCCCACGGCCAACGAATGGATGATACCCATTTTACGAACAAATATATGAGCCGAATAAAAATCAAAACCCAGTTTTTGTTTTCCTTTAAAAAATTGTTCCCCTGCATCTTTTTCTGCCACGATACCATACTGAAAAAGATCCCGGAAGGTATAGGTATACCTGAGCAAATATTTTTGTGGAGAGCCGGGATAAAAATTAGTGGCGGTTGATGAATCCAGCAGGTATCCTTTTGAACGTTCAAGTACCTGTGATGCCCTGACAAGCAAACTGTGTTCACCATTTTTGAATCTTTGTTTCAGCGTAACCGATGCCGGAACACGTATACTAACGTTTACGTATAAACTTAATTTTTGAATGGTAGCAATATCCCAGCCGGGTACTGCCTGCAATTCGTACAGGTCGATCAATTTGCCAACCAGGTTGCGGTACACAATAAAATTTTGCACCTGCAGCGGCGTTAACATACGCAACTGGCTTAATGCAGCCGCATCTGCCTCATTCAGCGCTATGGGGTTTTTAATATACTGAACCATTTGCTGCAGGTACCCATCGTCTTCTGTTTCTATATCCTCATTATTTTCTGTAATATTTTCAAGTTGCTGTTCTGTATTGGTTGTAACGGGTTCGGTTACCTGTGCAGCAATATCTGCAGTAACCAAAAACAAAATAAACCAGGTAAAAATTATTTTCATCCGGCCTTTGATTTAAAATGCATGATGACTAAGATACCGGGAGAGAATCCGAGTTGCGGATGATAGCCGGAAGCAATATCCAGCCGGAAATTTTTCCAGCCTACGCCGGCTCCTGCATACCCGCTGCCCGATTCACTTACAAAACCTGCTTTGGCAAAAAATTGTTTTGCAAACTGGTATTGTAATCCTGCCACTACGTTCACTGCCTTATCTTCTTCCTTGATGATTTCGGCGCTGATAAAAAACTTTTCCGAGGCATCATACCCCAATCCCATTTTATAAGCAGCTGCCAGTTTTTCGTCGCCCGCCTTACCCAGTTTGCCCCCAACGGGATTATAAACATGTACGCCCGCATTTAATTTATCCGTGAGGTGAAACAAAGCGCCGATCTCAAAATTGATGGCCGATGCTTTTCCATATGTCGGCACCTGGTAACCGTAATAATTAAACTGTACACCCACATCCACCAGTTTTCCCAGTTTTCGGGCATATGCAAGGCCTATTTTATTTTCTTTAAAATTTTTAAAACCGGTATAATTTATCTGAATACCCAGGTTGCCCAGCCGCGTGGGTACAGCTGCCCCCAGTGTATATACACTGGTTTCTTTCAACATAAATCTCCTTTCACCAAAAATACCTATGCCGGCATGTTTTGTACCGGCAAGTGCAGCCTGGTTACCGGTAAAAGAAAGTGCATCATTCTGGTGCCCGCTGTAGGCAGATAAACTGATATATGGCTGAGACAGTGCATAGCGCAGCGACTGGGCGCCAAGCTGGTTTACACAGATACTACATAAGGCAGATAATAATAGAGTAGTTTTCATATTATTACGGGTTAGGGCGGTTAAAGAGCCAAGATAATAAGCAGAAATTTAAAATGCAAATTTTAGATAATATTTGTAAGCAAATACTTGTTTACTTTTGTGCCATGCAAATTTTAGACGGAAAGATTGTTTCACAATCTGTAAAAGAAGTAATAAAAGAAAAAACCATTCTTTTTAAAAGCACTGGCCATAAAACGCCCCACCTGGCTGCCATACTGGTTGGCAACAACGGGGCCAGTGAAACCTATGTGGCCAGTAAGGTAAAAAACTGCGAAGAAGTTGGCTTTAAAAGCAGCCTGGTTCGCTTTGATGAAAATATTGACGAAGCGGAACTGATCGCTGCCATAGAAAAACTAAACCATGATGAAGATGTGGACGGCATCCTGGTGCAGCTGCCATTGCCAAAACAGATAAATGAAGAGAAGATCATTAACCTGATCGATCCCGATAAAGATGTAGATGGTTTTCACCCGGTGAGTATCGGAAAAATGGTACAGGGATTACCCACATTCATACCGGCAACTCCCTACGGCATTATCCTCATGCTTGAACATTATAAAATTGAAACCGCAGGAAAACATGCGGTGGTTATTGGCCGCAGTAATATTGTAGGGCGGCCCATCAGTATCCTGTTAAGCCGCAACGCGTACCCCGGAAACTGCACAGTAACGGTTTGCCATAGTCGCACAAAAAATTTAAAGGAGATCTGTTTACAGGCAGATATTATTGTTGCAGCTTTGGGCATTCCGGAATTTTTAAAAGCAGACATGGTTAAAGAAAATGCCGTGGTGGTAGATGTGGGTATAACCCGCGTGGAAGATGCCGGCAAAAAATCGGGCTTTGCCATAAAAGGTGATGTTGATTTTATAAACGTAGCGCCTAAGTGCAGTTACATAACCCCTGTACCCGGAGGTGTGGGACTGATGACCATTGCGGCTTTACTGGTGAATACTTTTTCGGCCTGTGAAAATAAATACAAATAATACAGCAGCAGCTGTTGCTTAACCACATGATTCAAACAACCAACTCAGCCATTATTTCACTGCCGGTAATGGAACATTTTTACACCATTCAGGGCGAGGGCTATCACCAGGGCAGAGCCGCTTATTTTATCCGCCTGGGCGGATGTGATGTGGGTTGTGTATGGTGCGATGTGAAGGAAAGCTGGGATATGGATGCACATCCAAAAATGACTGTTGGGGAATTGGTTAACACAGTGCTGGATTCCTCCCCCGGGGAAGGGGGCCTTGTGGTAATTACCGGTGGCGAACCTCTGATGCACAACCTGGATGCACTGACTGCGGCGCTGCGATCAAAAGGTTTTGAAACCAATATTGAAACATCCGGCGCTCACCCGCTAAGCGGCAGCTGGAACTGGATATGCCTTTCTCCCAAGAAATTTAAAGCCCCATTACCGGAAATATTGCCACTGGCCAATGAACTGAAGATCGTAATATTCAATAAATCTGATTTTGAATGGGCAGAACAATATGCCGCATTGGTTTCTCCAACCTGCAAATTGTTTTTACAACCGGAATGGGATAAAGCTGCAGCAGTTACACCGCTGCTTATTGAGTATATTAAGCAGCATCCGCAGTGGGAACTGAGCTTGCAAATACACAAGTACATTCATGTGCCTTAAAAGGAAATGTTATAATTCCACACAAAGAATAATTCAGGCATTCATTCGTGCTATCTTTATCATACGAATTCATACAAATGCTACATAATACCAATTCGACATTAATATTACACTGTCAGCCTGAGCTCGTCGAAGGCGGGTTAACAAATAAAACAAGCTCTTTTCCAAATGGCACCGGTTTCGACAAGCTCAACCTGACAACTTTTATTAGAGCATATTTTATGTCCAATTGGTATAAAAATTACTTTATCCGGAAATCAATTTTTTCATTAATAATTTTTCATTTCTCATTTCTCATTTCTACCGCCCAATGGTACGATCCTGAAAAAGTAAACAAAAAAGCTGGTGAAATTTACGGCCAGGCTTACGAAGAAGCTACAGCAGGCAATTATACAGCTGCTCTTAAACATCTGGATGAAGCACTGGCTTTAGATCCAAAATTTGTAGATGTATTTTTATCACGTGCCGGCATTTTCGCAGAACAAAAAAAATATGCAGCTTCTGTTGCTGATTTTGAAAGCGGTTTGAAATTAGATTCTGTTTATTCAAAAACATATTTGCTTCCTTATTCTATTTCGCTGGCGGGCATAGGTAAGTTTCAGCAGGCCTTACATGCTGTAAATGATTTTTTGGCAAATCCCACTTTAAATCCACAAAGTATCAAGGCAGGTAATTACCGCAAATCGGTTTATACTTTTGCCCTTGATTACGAAAAAAAACACCCGGTAAAAGATTATGTTTTTGCGCCGGTTAATATGGGCGGCAATATCAATACCAAAGACCTGGAATACTTTCCTTCGCTAACCATTGACGGCACCAAAATGATCTTTAACCGCCGCATTGCCGGTGATGAAGATTTTTATGAAAGTAATTTGATTGATGGTACATGGGGGAAGGCAGCACCACTGGGTGGCAAGGTAAATACCAACCTGAATGAAGGTGCGCAGAATATTTCGCAGGACGGGCAGTTGCTGATCTTTACCGGCTGCAATTATCCTGAAGGTGAGGGCAGTTGCGATCTGTATTTTTCTGTTAAAACAAATAACGGCTGGAGTGAGCCGCAGAATTTAGGCCCGGTTTTAAACACCGATTTCTGGGAATCCTCCCCTTCCTTATCTCCCGATAAAAGAGACCTCTATTTTTCCAGCAGCAGGGCTGGTGGCTTTGGTGGCCGCGACATTTGGGTAACACACCGCTTACCAACAGGTAAGTGGAGCCGCCCCGAAAATTTAGGCGAAGCCGTAAATACAAGCGGAGACGAAGGCTGCCCGTTTATGCATGCAGATAATGAAACGCTTTATTTTAACAGCAACGGACACCCCGGTTACGGAATGACTGATTTATTTTTAAGTAAAAAAGTAAATGACAGCAGTTGGATGGTTGCAGAAAATTTAGGCTACCCCATCAATACCATTGATGACCAGGGTTCTTTGATTGTTTCTGCCGATGGTAAAACTGCTTATTATGCCAGCGATGGGGCAGATAGCAGGGGCGGGCTGGATATTTATTCTTTTCAGTTAAGAGAAGACGTAAGGCCACTGAAAACCCTGTGGGTAAAAGGTAAAGTATTTGATAAAAAAACAAATGCAGGTTTACCATCTGCTGTAGAATTAACGGATATAAAAAACGGTAATCTTATCAGCAAAATACAAACAGATGAAGAGGGAAACTACCTGGTTACCTTACCTGTTGGAAAAGATTACGCGTTTAATGTAAACCGTAAGGGTTATTTATTTTATTCAGATAATTTTTCATTACAAAAAAACAATACCGATTCTGCCTTTGTTGTAAACATCCCTTTACAACCCATTGAAAAAGGTGCTACCATTGTTTTAAAGAATATCTTTTTTGAAACAGGGAAATTTGACCTGAGAAACGAATCAAAATCGGAACTGGATAAGCTGGTTATTTTATTACAGGAAAATCCGAATTTAAAAATTCAGATTGACGGACACACCGATAACGTGGGCCAGGAAAAAGACAATCTCCTGCTATCTGCCAACCGGGCAAAAGCAGTTGTAGGGTATTTATTGAGCAGATCCATCAATACCCAACGACTTACTTACAAAGGCTTTGGCTCATCCAGGCCGGTTGCTGATAACACAACAGAGCCGGGCAAAGCATTAAACCGCCGAACCGAACTTTCCATTACCGGTAATTAAATTTTTTCATTATTATTGTTGTGCATTCAATCATGATTACCCAATGCACAATGACCTGCTATACCAGATCGCATTAACCCTTGTACCCAACATCGGCGATGTACACGCCAAGGCATTGGTAAATATATACGGCAGTGCACAAGCTGTTTTTAAAGCAAAGAAAAAAGAACTCGATCACCTTGAAGGCATTGGAACCGTAAGGGCTAAATCAATAAAAGACTTTACTGATTTCAGCATCGCTGAAGAAGAAATAAAATTTATTGAAAAATATAAAATAACGCCGCTTTTTATCAACGCGGAAAATTATCCCAAACGGTTATTGAATTGTTACGATAGTCCGCCGGTTTTATATTATCGTGGCAATGCCGGTTTAAATACCTCCAGGATCATTTCAGTGGTAGGCACCAGAAATAATTCTGATTACGGCAAAAATGTTTGTGAAAAATTCATTGAAGACCTGCTGGCAGAAAATATATTAGTAGTAAGCGGCCTGGCATTTGGCATTGATACCATTGCACACAAAGCTGCATTAAAAAATAACCTGCAAACCATTGCTGTACTTGCTCATGGGCTCGACAGGATCTATCCTCCCCAAAATAAAACACTGGCAAAACATATAACAGAACAGGGTGGTTTATTGACCGAATTTATCAGCAATACCAACCCCGACAAACAAAATTTTCCCAAAAGAAACCGCATTGTAGCCGGTATGTGCGATGCGGTAATTGTAATTGAAAGCAGCAAAAAAGGCGGTTCACTTATTACTGCCGAACTGGGCAATGGTTACAATAAAGATGTATTTGCCATTCCCGGCCGTATCAACGATTCAAAAAGTGAGGGTTGTAATTACCTGATAAAAAATAACAAAGCTGCACTCATTAATTCTGCACAGGATTTTTTAGAAATGATGAACTGGATCCCGGGCCCTAAGGCAACAGCCAAAAAACAACGGGAATTATTTATTGAACTTACACCTGATGAAAAAATTGTGGTGGATATCTTACAACAGCGGGAAAGTATCCAGATTGATGAACTGTATTTTAAGAGCGGCCTGAGCAGTAGTGCCGTAGCCACCGCTTTGCTGATGCTGGAAATGCAAAATGTAATCATTGCGCTACCCGGAAAACTGTATAAACTGGCCTGAACCAACTTTCAACTTTGCACTTTCAACTTTGCACTTTATCTTTGCCTATGGCAACAATAAATAACTCCGCAAAAGGCAAATCCAAAAAATTTTACGAAGGCTTAACGTTCGATGACGTTTTACTGGTTCCTGCCTATTCACAGATCTTACCACGTGAGGTAAACATCAGTACACAACTTACAAAAACCATCACCCTCCAGGTTCCTTTACTCAGTGCAGCAATGGATACAGTTACCGAGGCATCACTTGCCATTGCACTGGCACGTGAGGGTGGTCTGGGTATCTTGCACAAAAATATGAGCATAGAACAGCAGGCCGACCAGGTACGTAAAGTAAAAAGAAGTGAGAACGGACTGATACTGGACCCGGTTACCCTTAGCCCAGATGCTACCATTGGCGAGGCTTTGCGCCTGATGAAAGAAAATAAGATAGGTGGTATTCCGATTGTGGATGCAGCACATAAATTAGTAGGTATACTTACCAACCGCGATATGCGTTTTGAAACCAATTACAAGGGCAAGGTGAGCAGTATCATGACCAAAGAAAACCTCATCATTGCACCGGAAGGCACCGACTTAAAAAAAGCAGAGCAGATCTTCAAGAAAAATAAAATTGAAAAATTACCGGTGGTTAATAAGGCGGGTAAATTAATAGGCCTCATTACATTCAGCGATATCTTAAAATTAAAATCGCACCCCCATGCGGTGAAGGATTCTTTCGGCAGGTTACTTGTCGGAGCTGGCGTTGGTATTACCGGCGATATCATGCAACGGGTGGAAGCCCTTTACCAGGTAGGCGTTGATGTGATTTGTTTAGACAGTGCCCACGGCCACACCAAAGGTGTAATAGATGCTTTAAAAAGCATCAAAAAGAATTTTAAAACCATACAGGTCATTGCGGGTAATGTAGGTACCGGAGCAGGTGCAAAAGCCCTGGCAGATGCCGGCGCAGATGCGGTGAAAGTAGGTATTGGACCGGGTTCTATCTGCACCACCCGGATCGTTGCGGGTACAGGTGTACCACAAATTACAGCAGTGATGGAAGCGGCCGCAGCATTAAAAAATAAAAATGTTGGCATCATCAGCGATGGTGGAATACGGTATACAGGCGATATGGTAAAGGCACTGGCAGCCGGTGCCAGTTGCGTAATGATGGGTAATGTTTTTGCAGGTACGGAAGAGAGTCCCGGCGAAACCATTATTTACGAAGGCAGGAAATTCAAGTCATACCGAGGTATGGGTTCACTGGGCGCTATGGCACAGGGTAGCAGTGACCGTTATTTCCAGGATGTGGAAGACGACATTAAAAAGTTTGTACCCGAAGGTATTGAAGGCCGTGTTGCATTTAAAGGAAGTTTAAAAGAAGTAGTACACCAATATACCGGTGGCTTACGGGCCGGCATGGGCTACTGTGGTGCAAAAAATATAAGTGAGTTACAGAAAGCATCTTTTGTAAAAATCACCAATGCGGGTATGCGTGAAAGCCATGCACACGATATTGCGATAACGAAAGAGGCGCCGAATTATTCAAGATAATTGCAGGAATAATCTGAGCGGAGTTAAATGATCAATATTCAATTCTCAACGCTCAATATTCAAATGGAAGCCCAAAATATAAAGGCACTTAAACCTGAGCATTGAACATTGTACATTGCTTATTGAACATTTCCCTAAAGCTGGTCATTTAAAGTCTGGCAGGTTTCTGTTATTAACTATCTTTATCCAACAATAGAATAGCAATGCTAAAGCTCAGGACAGTTACTATATTTTTACTTTTTACTGTTTACTTTTTACTTTTTAATAAAGTCTCTGCCCAAGACAGCTCACGCCTCCGCATCTCCCTGCTCACCTGCACACCCGGGGATGAATTATATTCAACATTCGGGCACAGTGCTTTCAGAATTATTGATAGCAGCAAAGCTTTCAATGACTGGAGAGATGTAGTGTATAACTACGGCACGTTCAGTTTTGATGACGATGGATTTTATTTAAAGTTTGTGCAGGGGAAATTATTGTATTATGTTTCGGCAACGGGGTTTGAGGATTTTAAATATGATTACCAATCAACCAACCGTGGTATTACCGAGCAGGTTTTAAATTTATCTGCTGCCGAAAAAATAACCGTTCAAAACTTTTTAAACAATAATTTAAAGGAAGAAAATAAGTTTTACAAATACGATTTCTTTTTTGATAACTGCACCACCCGTTTGCGTGATATTTTAAAGAACCAGCACGACTCAGCCTTCAGCCAGGTAGCTGTACTGCCTGTTGGCAGCAGGTTCCGACAGGCCATACACCAGTATCTTGATAAAAATAACAAAGACTGGAGCAAACTGGGCATTGATATTTTACTGGGCCAGCCCTGTGATGGCGTGATGACAGCAGCGGACATGCAGTTCCTGCCCGATAACCTGATGAAAAGTTTAGACAGCAGCAACCATCCCATGGTTGTATCATCACAAAATTTATATACGATCACCCATGAAAATGAAAAAGGATCTTTCTTTACGCCGTTTGTAGTTTTTTCGTTGCTGGCTATATTTATTGTTTTAATTGGCTATTCAAAAAACAAGTTTGCACAGGCTTTCCTGTATGGTTTTGATGGCTTGTTCTTCTTCCTCACAGGAGTGCTGGGAATCATTTTAATTTTTATGTGGGTGGGTACCGATCACAGCATGACCAAAAATAATTTCAATCTCATCTGGGCCTGGCCCACACATACCATCATGGCATTTTTTGTGAACAGCCCGAAGGATGCTGTGCACAAAAAAGCCTGGGTTAAAAAATATTTTAAGTTTACCGTTGTAGCCTTGCTGGCTGTTTTAATAAGCTGGTTCTTTTTACCGCAGCAAATGAACAATGCGTTAATACCCATTATATTGTTATTGATTTACCGGAGTATAAAAAAATCATTGGCCACAGATTACACAAATTAACACGGATTATTTTGGAACAAAAAACATTCACTTATCAATCCTCTAATATTTATTATCGCACAATTGGTGCTGGTAGGCCGCTCATTTTAATACACGGCTTTGCAGAGGATGGCGATGTATGGAAAAATCAAATTGAATTTCTAAAGGAGTATTTCTATCTCATCATTCCCGATCTGCCCGGCAGCGGCAAATCAGCAATGATAAAAGACATGAGCATAGAAGGTATGAGCGAAACAATAAAAGCTTTAATAGATTTTGAACTCCAAAAGTTCCTCAGCCAACCGGCGGAGGCGAAGGGGGTTTCCCTTGCTGGTCATAGTATGGGTGGATATATCACATTGGCATTTGCCGAAAAATATCCAGATATGTTAACTTCTATTGCGTTGGTTCATTCCTCTGCATTTGCCGACAGCGAAGAAAAAAAAGCCAACCGTTTAAAATCCATTGAATTTGTAAAGAAGAATGGTGCCTATGAATTTTTAAAAGCTGTGATCACCGATCTGTTTACTGAAGAATGGGCTGAAGCGAACCCCGAAATTGTTGACCGGCAGATCGAAAAAAGTAAAGGCTTTGCTGATGAAGCCATCATTGCTTATTATGAGGCCATGATAAACCGGCCTGACAGGACCCATGTTTTAAAAAGCTTCACAAAACCCATAATGATTATTATTGGCGAACATGATAAAGCAGTGCCTTTTGAGCAAAGCATGCAACAATGCTATCTTCCCAACCTTGCTCACATACACATTTTGCGCAACAGTGCCCATATGGGTATGTTTGAAGAAACTGATAAACTTAACAAAGCGCTCCTGCAACTGAAATAAATCCATTTATCACAATGCTTTGTAAAAGGCAGCGTTTTTCAGTATTTTTATGTCTTATTGCTGCTTTAAACAACCGTATGAAGAAATTCCTGTTCGTAATGCTGTTCTCTTTTCTTGCTTCTGTATCTTTTGCAAATCACACAAAAGGCGGGTGGATGTATTATGAGTACCTGGGACCGGGCAGCGCTGCCAATACTTTAAAATACAGGGTTACCTTAAAACTCTATACCATTTGTATATTAAGCTCCGGACAATTTAATCAAACAATCAATTTTTCATTTTTTGATGGCGCAACCAATCAAAGCCTTTTTGATGTACCGGTTACCTATAGCACTGATCCTAATACTCAAAACTGTAATACATCTGAATGTCATCCTTGCATGACCCAGATCCCAACCATTTGCTATAAAATTATCACTTATGAAACAGTTATAGATCTGCCAAAAACAGCCAATGGTTATACTATTGCTTATCAAAGGTGCTGCAGGATCGCAAACATAAATAATATTCAATCATCCAATAGTGTGGGTGAAACCTGGACCGTTAAAATACCCGGAACCGCTACTGCAGGCGCAGAAACAAACTCCAGTGCCAGGTTCTCACAAAATGATACCGCCATCATTTGTGAGGGCAATAGTTTTACATTTGATTTCAGTGCTATTGACATTAACAATGATTCACTTGTTTATACTTTTGCATCGGCATATTCAGGTGCAAACAATACCAATCCTGCTCCCAACAGCGCTTCCAACCCGCCATATGCTTCGGTTCCCTATTCTTCCGGTTATTCCGGCACTTCTCCCCTGGGCAGTGGTGTAACCATTAACCGGCAGACAGGTATTGTAACAGGCATTGGCCCTTCATCGGGGATTTATGTAATAACGGTGATCGTTAGTGAATATAAAAGAGGTACCAATATTAAAATTGCTGAGGTACGTAAATCACTGCATATTGAAGTAACCAATTGTTCATTAACTGAGGCTAAGCTGAAGCCGGAATATACAAGTTGTGATGGGTTTACTGTAGATTTTATAAATGGGAGTACCGCCAATATCCAGACATACGACTGGGATTTTGGCGATGGTTTTACTTCCACACAACCTACTCCATCCCATACATACGCAGATACCGGTATTTACATTTTGAAACTGGTTGTAAACCGCGGCCTTGCCTGTTCTGATTCTGCAACGGCCCCTGTAAAAGTTTATCCCGGTTTCTTCCCCGATTTTGCCATGCTTGGCCAATGCCAGAATGTTCCTGTTCAGTTCAATGATCTTACCACAGCAACTTATGGTGTACCAGATAAATGGGAATGGGATTTTGGTGATCCTTCATCAACCACCAATACTTCCATACTTAAAAATCCAACACATATTTACAATGCAACGGGCACGTATAATGTGACTTTAGTAGTTTTCAGCAGCAAAGGTTGTTATGATACCCTTCGAAAAACCATTGATATTCTGGATCAACCGCCTTTAACACTGCAGCCAAAAGACACCCTGATATGTATTATTGATACCCTGCAGTTAAATGCAGTTGGAGCAGGAACATTTACCTGGAGCCCCAATTACATGATCAGTGATGTAAACGTTCCAAACCCTTTGGTTAGCCCGGATATAACTACCAACTATTACATAACCATGGCAGATGCTTTTGGCTGTACAGCCACTGATTCTATAAAAATAAATGTCAAAAATTTTGTTACCCAGTTTGGCGGGCCCGATACCAGCATTTGCCGTACAGACCCCGTTGTGTTACAACTCACCAGCGATGCCCTGCATTTTTTATGGACAGAGACACCTTCTAATAATACCCTCAATAATCCCCGGATAAAAAATCCAACAGCAACCCCATTGGTAACAACCACTTATCATGTGGTGGGTAATATTGGTAAATGCATTGCTGAAGATGATATTGTTGTATCACCCATACCGTATCCGGCAGCCAATGCAGGCCCCGATAATACGATCTGCTTTGGCAACTCGGCTCAGTTAAGTGCATCCGGTGGAAGTATTTATAGCTGGAGCCCCGGTGCTTTTTTAACGGCTACCAATATTCCCAACCCGCAATCCATAAAACCAACAGATAATGTGCGTTACATTGTTACCGTACGGGATGTGTTGGGTTGTCCCAAACCGGCAAAAGATACCGTGTTTCTTTTTGTGGCTAAAATAAAGGCCAATGCGGGGCCAAGAGATACATCGGTGGTGTTGGATCAGCCACTGCAGTTAGGCGCTACCGGTAGTATCAATTATTCCTGGACACCCACCACCTGGCTTAATAATCCATTAATAAGTAATCCTGTTGCTTTACCCAGAAACGATATTGAATACATCGTTCGGGTAAGTAACAATGCAGGATGTTTTGCCTTTGATAGTATCAGGGTGCGTGTATTCAATATTAAACCCGACCTGCTGGTTCCCAATGCATTTACCCCTAATGGCGATGGTAATAATGATGTATTTAAACCTATTCTTATTGGTATGAGATCGCTGGATGTGTTTATGGTGTATAACCGCTGGGGACAAATGCTGTACTCCGGAAGTGGCAACGATGCAGCCTGGGATGGATATTTTGCAGGCCGCAAACAGGAAACTGCCAACTATGTCTGGTATGCCGAAGGGGTTGATTATTTAAACAATAAAATTAAAAGAAAGGGTTCGGTGATATTGATAAGATGATAAAACTTGTTTTTATTAATGAAAAGTCCGGGTATTGTATCCGGGCTTTTTTGTATCCAGAGGTGTCACCTTTTATAAAGGTGACACCTCTCCTGAAATGTATCATAGCTTTTTTATTTCACCTGCATCCCCTATTTTGCAGGTATGAATAAAATTATTTTAATAACGGGTGCCACATCAGGTATAGGAAAAGCCTGCGCTATAAAATTTGCTGCTGCAAAGTTTGATGTAATTATTACCGGCCGCAGAAATGAACGGCTGACTGCTTTGAAAGGACAGCTGGAAAAAGAATACGGGATCCAGGTATTGCCATTATGTTTTGATGTGCAGGACAGGCAGGCTGTTAGCCATGCTTTTGCAAACCTGCCTGAACCCTGGCAAAAGATTGATATTCTCCTGAACAATGCAGGCCTTGCATTGGGCAGAGATAGTTTTGAAGATGCTGATATGAACGACTGGGAAACGATGCTGAATAGCAATGTTCATGGCCTGTTGTATGTAAGTAAAGCGGTTTTACCATTTATGATTACACAGCATAAAGGACATATTGTAAACATGGGTTCAGTGGCCGGTAAAGAGGTGTATGAAAAAGGCAACGTGTATTGTGCCAGCAAATTTGCTGTAGATGCGATCACCAAAGGGATGCGTATAGACCTGTTGAAGCATAACATTAAAGTTACGGGCATACATCCAGGGGCAGTAGAAACAGAATTTTCGCTGGTGCGTTTTAAAGGGGAACAGGAAACTGCAAAAGCTGCCTATGCCGGCTTTACCCCATTAACTGCGGAAGACATAGCTGACACGGTTTTTTACTGCGTAAATCTACCTGCTCATGTATGTATAAATGACCTTGTAATTACCTGTACACAACAGGCGGGTACGTATTATTTCCATAAAAACCAGTAAAAACAACCGCTAAAAATTTATACCCCCGCAATTATTGATTTTGGTACAATAATTGTCTTTGTAATCCGTTATCAGTTAATAAATAAGGTATCTTGTGCGTACTAATTTCAAGTAGCTATAAAGAAGGCCGAGTTTATAGTTTAATCCATTATCGCTTTTGACCACTAAAGTTTATGAAAAACTATTTTCGTTATTTAATACTTCTTGGATTAATGCTTTCCGGCCCGGGGCTCCTTGCACAGGATGTTATCCGTCAGCAACCATGTATGTCTCCAACAATTTTACAGCAGGCAGACAGTATGAAACTTTTACTGGCAAAGCAGGGCTATATGGTGGTAAAAGAAGCCAGTATGCAAATGGTTAGCGAATATGAAATGCCCGTTATTGTGCCATTAAATGAAGGAAGCTGGTACCAGTTTGTTTTTATTGGTGACATGAGCTCAAAATTATACGAAGTGCGTATGTTTGACTGGAACGAAAAGCAGGTTGTGTATCAGAAAAAATACTGGGGCGAAGTGGATGGCAATGTGATCAGTTATTCTTACGTTGCCCAGTTCTCCGAATTTCATATGATCAAGCCCGTACAGGTTAATAAAAAGAAAAAAGATATTTGCGGCTATGTGATGCTGCTGAAAAAAATAAAATAAAACCAGTGCTTGGTTTTACAAAGGTCCTCCGATAATACGGAGGATTTTTTTTATTCCCCTTCGGGGAATGAAGTTTGCCACAGAGGCACTGAAGCACAGAAAAAGGGCTTTTATTTGCTTCGCAAATATTTTTTTGCCACAGATTGCACAGATTAACACAGATTAATTTGCTTCGCAAATTTTTACCGCAACAATTTTCCAGACGTTTTGAGATGAACACTGAACCTCGGAAATAAGACATCCGTGTAAATCTGTGGACTGAGCTTGTCGAAGTATCCGTGGCTAACCTTTTTTGCCGAAGGCAAAATCCCTCATCTTCTACAAACAAAAAAGCACAGAATCAACAAATGTCTTTTCTGTGCTTTTCGTGCCTCAGTGGCAATATCATTTTGCAGAAGGCAAAATATAAAGATTAGTTGCTGCTACTCTGTTAACGATATCCTCACCTGCAAACCTGCCCTTGTATTTACAATAGGTGCGCTTGAAGAGATATATGGATTAACCCTGCGCTGATCGAAAAACAGCTTGATATTAACCCGGTTGTTTAAGAAATAATCAATAGAAGGCGAAATGGTAATATCCCTGCTTCCACCGGTTGCAAAATTATTATCCTGGTCAAGGCGGCTGTTGGCAGTTACATTATCCCTTATCCTGAAATCTAACCGGAAATTAATTTCATTCTCCAGTTTCTTACCATCACCCTCTTTACCCCGCAGGAATTTAGGCCATTTTACTTTCAGGAAAGCCAACGGGTTTTTCATACCACGTTTACGCCAGCCTGCGCCAATTACAAATTCGGAACTGCGTACTTCGCTTAACTGAAAATCAACCAGGCTTAAACTAAGCTGCCTTGTTTTTGAATATTCAAATTTGGCCTGCAACTGGTTTGTAAACATCATATCTATACCAACCAATGGCGAGAACTGCTCTCCTATGCTGATATTGGGCAACAGGAAGTACGGCACATAATTTTTTGAAATGGTGTCATAAAAAGACGGATAGCCATATTGCGACACATCCTGGTAAAGCAATGCAGAGGTAAAGCCATTCATGCTGAGGTTACCCGTATAACCATGAGAAACGGAGAAATTGGTAAACAGCTTATCCAACGGTTTTATCCTGTTTAAGCCATTATAATCAAGCTTCCAGTTTAATTTGGGTTTAATACCACGGAACGGGTTTGATTTGATGTTTGGATTATTCTGTTTTATCAATGATACAGAATTTGGATCTGCCCCGGTATAGGCGGCTAAGAAAGAAGGTATCAGCACATCTATGGCATACTTGCCGTATCCATAATAATAACCATCGGCTCCTTGTGGCTGCCCGGCACTATAAGGATTTGATTTACCCAAACGCTCAGATAATATGATCCTGTAATCCTGGAATTTTTTAAAGGTTTCAGAAACACGGTTAGGATCAAATTTACCGAACAAAGTTTTAAACGCAATGTAAGAAACATCAAAGCCACCACCGGCATAAGGATTCAGGTGTTTAAAGCTGTGGTTGGTACCGCCGCTTGTATCAATGAAACGGAAAGTTTCGGTATAGTTTTTATTAAATGTTTTGCTCAGGTTTAAGGTAATGTTCAGATCCCTTATTGGCTCAATCTGAGCAGAGAAAGTGATACGCTGATCAAAACTTTGCTGAAAAACAGAATTGAATGTTGTGTCCTTTGTTATCCATCCTTTTCGGGCTGCAGCATTCATCCATGCGGTATCCGGTTGCCGTCCCAGGATGAAATCAACACCCGGTGCCATGCTTCTCCAGTTCTGTCCAACATATTTGGTACTGTCTGTATAACCCGGCAATCTTGTTTGTGCATTTTCCGATATTGAAAAACTTGCCTGCTTTAAACTGGTTGCCAGTTTTCCTAACACCTTCAAAGGCGTGCTTACATAGGGCATTGCCGTCTGGTCAACTTTTCTGCGGTTCTTTACCACTTTTCTGCCATTCTTTTTAACCAGGGTGTCTTTGTATTTGGTAATTCTTGCTCTCCATTTTTCCTGGTCGGCCTTATTGCTTGGTGCTTCCAGTTGTCTTAGCCATTTTGATTTTTGATATAACCTGTTAAAATCAAATTGTGCAGTAGCCTCACTTTGCTGGCGGTTTTCAATAATGTTGCCAAGCTCCACTGCCAGGCGGGATGCTCCTATCCAGTTGTAATTTGCCTGGTAACGCAGGTTAATGGTTGTCCAGTCAACCAACGGAAATTTAGCAGTTGGCAACGTGTAGGTAAAATTAGCCGTGTGTGTATACGTTGTATTACGTCCGCCTTTAAGCAGGTTTCTCCATACCGTATCTTTCTTTGCCCCTGTATTCAACCGTCCTTCCGGTTCATCAATACGGCTGTTGTTCATGGCTGTAAAATCAAAATTAAGATTACGGGTAAGGTTCCAACGCAGGATATAGGTACGCTGGAAAGTATAATATTTATCATAGGTTTCCGGTATCTTATATTTTGATGTACCTATACTGCGTGGCCTGATGGCGCCAAACTGGCGGTTAACATCTGCCCGGAAACTTAACTGAGATGGTATCAGGTTAAAATTAAAATCTTTCACCAGGTCGAACCAATGTGTCTTTCTTTTGGTAAAGAATTTTATCTTTTTAAATGGCTCAAAATACTTCGGTGAAGGCGAAAAATTATAACCCAGCCCAAATTTATGCCTGGTTATTTCGTTGCTTTCAATTAATGGAGTATGGTTCTTGATCTTCAGGTAAGAATAGCTGAAATCAAAATTCGAAATATCATAGATCTTCGGCTTTTTGGTACTGGTACGGTTCTTACGTACGTTGGTAAAGTTAAGCGTAGTGGTGGATGTAAAATCTACTGCACTGTTTTTAATTGAATCCTTTGCTGCATTAGAAGTAGCGCCCTTCAGTTTATCCTTCAGTTTAATATCCATATCATACGGATCGTACTCGGGTTTACTTACCGATTGCTGATAACTTGCAAAAACGGGTATAGATAATGCTGCTTTTGGTGGTAACAGTTTGCCCAGTTCCAGATTTGCGGATACATCAAACTGCGTAAAATTATCCCGGAACCGGTCATTAACTCTTTGCTCCAGGGTTCCAAAACCTGCACTATGGGTGTTGGCCGATACGGATATGGTTCCCAGGTCGGCAAGGTTTAGATCAATTCTTCCCAAAGCCGCCCAGCCACCATGTTCATCTATGGATGAAAGGCGGAGTTCATTAACCCATATTTCGCCACAGGCTACCCCGGGTGTATTGGTATTTTCAACACCTATTAAAATGCCTCTTATCTCTGCCAGGTTAGGGTTTCCCATTACAGAATACGTATGCCCGGAAGTTTGTAACTGGCGGAAGATCTGATCAGGCGGACTGTTCAGATTCCTTTCCTGCTTTAATTTAACCAATGTCTGCAGATCAATATCCAACGAATTGCGGGGGTTCCACAATGTATCATTATATATATTAGAATTGGGATCCAGGGATGCAGTTTGAACGGGTGTTAATATTAAAGGTATCCGGATCTCATAAAAATTATTTACAAAATCGGTACCCATCCTGAATACGGCAGTAAGGTCTTTGTCTTTTAATGTTGGGCTTCCCTGCTTTTGCTCCGCATGAATATACATCTGCATTTTACGGAACTGGCGCAGGTCCCTGTTGGCAAATGTTTGCTGCACTGCCCTGGCATCCTTACTGGCCAGGTCGCAAAACTGTAAACTTAATGCCTGTTCATTCTGCAACAGGTTTACTCCGTTATTGCTTAAGGTTTGTATTCTTTGAATATCTGTAGGTGTACGATATGGCAGCGGTGTACGCTTATCATTCTCTTCAATATTTACAGCTCCCTGGTTAAATACAGTAGGACTGCCATTGGGCAATTGCGTATAAATACCGGTAGTGTCAATCCTGTAATTGAATTTACGCCATACATTCCTTGTAAACTGTAACTCACCAAAACGCATCACCACACTATCCTCAAAATCTGTGAGGAACATCCTGATAAAACGTATAGATTTAAAATCGGGGATATTGCCGATCTTACGGTTGTACTGCCCGATAGGAATACGGAACTGGTACCAGATCTCATTACGGGCAAGCCCATCTGCCGGGTTAATGGGTACTGATTTTTTATCAACGATAAAGTTAGTTCCAATGGACATCTCAGGCTGTGTTGCATGCTTAATGTCAACGATATACTGAAAATATTCTTCTGTTTGGTTCAACGTGTTATCACGGTTCAGATCTTCTGCATCGGGATATAAAGTAGCAGCCGAAGAATAAGTGGTACTTGTACTCGCAACCGGTGAATTACCCTCTGGATTATTATAATCTTTATACCTGCCGATCAGGCCAAGTCCCGGTATCTGGTCAAGGTCATCACCACGGTAATAGTGGTAATTATCACTGGACGGATCTGCCAATGCTCTTTGATAAGCCGCTGCCGATACTGTTCCCTGCAATTGTGTAAGGTAAGCACGCCTTTTATTTACTTCTGCGGTATCATCCAATCCATCAAAGCCGATGTCCTGAAATTTTCTGTCGTTGGGATCATTGCTGAATGCATTGGTTACCTGTACAGGATTTACAGGCACCCTGCCAAAGCTGGAATTACTTACAGGAGATGGGGCATTGGGCGTAGGTAAACCATTTTCATAAAAACGTTTACCATCTTTTAAAACATCCTCTGATATATTACCCAGGTTAAAATATAATTTTCCACCTGCTGTGGCGGGATTATAGGATATTCCTTTAGCCGCATAATTGATAAACGGATCCTGCATCCAGAATTCAATAAACTCAATATTGGCGGTCTCAAAATCGGGTTGGTCTATGCCACGCATCAGGCCACCCCAGCGGGTTTTGGGATTATTTAATTTTCCGTTGGCATTTATACTGCCAGGGGCTGCATCATAATTATATTGACCCCGGTCTGTTGGGAAATAGGCCAGGTCGAATGTGGTAAGCAAACTCTCTCCAAAACCAGTTGTTCTTTGCGGAAAGATCTCACGCTGGTAAACCTGTCTTACCCGGGGATCACTCAATTCTACGCGGTCATTTGAATAAGGGTTATTGGCTCCCTTGTATTGTTGTAAAGTTGGTTCAATCTGGTACCAGCCAATTTTTGCACGGTTTCTTCCTGAAATAATGCTGTCATTGAATGCTGCTTCCGGAAAAAGAATATTCCCGTTCCGGTCTGTAGCATTTAAAGGTACCGATGCCAGTGCCCAGCTGATGGGCGGAAAGCGCATATCGTATCCCGATTGTGTGCCATCAAAATCATCAATATTAATGATACCCCTTGAACCCCTGCCAATTTGTGGCGCATGTCCGGGTTTTAAATAAGCCCCTTCGGCAAACACATTCAGGGCCGAAGCTGCGGTTGTTTTATAAAATGGAAGCTTATCCAACAGCTTGGTAAGTCTTGGAACATCTTTTCGGTAATTCACATCGAGGCCGTACATGGTGTTACGGATAGGCTCGTTGGTGCCTCCTGTATTGTTGTTATCATAACTTACTTTACTAAAGAAAGGCCTTTCGCTTAATCGTACAATCGTTCCACCAATTGACAATTGCTCTTTCAGTGTATTTTTAGCCATATAATCCCATCGCAGGGCCATATAACTTCGCTGTTGCAGTCCAAAGGAAGCGTTGTTCTCATAATTTACCTGTACCGGAATACCCGAATTAATAATGGCCGAATTGGTTATTTTAATGGTACCCAGGTCGTAATTGATGTCATAATCAATACCTTCAATCAATACCCTGCCACCAGCAGATACCGATACAGAACCACGGGGTATATTGTACCCGATACTGATATCGGCCGAACCCGAAATTTTTGCCGAACCCTTTAACACAAACCTGTTTAAATTGGGATACTGCTGGGCTACCGCTTTTATAGAATCATAGAGTGCATAAAACAAACTGTCTTTTATATTGGTTACCAGGCTGGTATCTGTATAAATGCCTACGGCAAGGTCTCTTCCAAAAGGTTCCAGTACCGGAAACATAACCCGGCTGTATTGCGAGTAAACGGTAAACCCTTCTACATAATCAAATACACCATCGGGCTGCGGATCCAGCTGATTATTTAGACGATCGAGGTTGATGAGTGATATAATGGGGGTACCCTCGTTCCTGTTTCCAAAGGGAACATAGCGTTTCCAGCCAAGTCCCGGTTCCTGGTACAACACATCCAGTTTAAAATCAGCAGGTGTTAAAGTACCATAACCGATGGCGTATACATTTTTCAGCATCAGATCCCAAATGGGTAAGGTTGGCCTTTGTGAGGTAGCCTTCAGCAATTTTAAGAATAATATGCGTTGAGTGGCCAAAGTACTGTCTGGTGGAAGGTCCTGCGAAAATTCACCTACCTGGTAAATTTTACCGTTGTAAGAATATTGGTAGGCTACCCCCAGTACTTCATCCGTTTGTAAAGGCTGACTTAAAGAAATAAAGCCCACCTGGCGGTTGAATATGTATTGAGAGGAATCGAGTTTGCGGGCAAATGTTTTTTCAAAATCCTGCACGGGCTGTAAACCAATATTGATCAAGTTATTAAAAACCAGTGATGGGTTTCTGTTACCCGGATCTGAAATGATGTTTGAATATAGTGGGCTGCTACCATTAGATGGAATGCCTGAAACCGGCCCTCCCGTTTCACCTAAGCCTGCCAAACCTACTACATCCCTGGTTTCGGTAGTTGTACCATTTCGGTTTGTAACCCAAACCTCCAGCCTCAGAATTTGTATTGGTGCAGTAATAGCGGGTAACTTGCTCATTACTTTATTATAATTCTCTTTAAAATACTGGCCCAGTAAAAAGTGACGGTTCTCTTCATATTCATCTGCCTTAACCTCAAATAGCTGCGAGGCGGTACCGCCTGCCAGGTTTGCCGACTGGCGTTGCGATTTTTGATTGGCCACAACACCGGTTATAAATAGTTTACCAAACTGAAGCGTGGTTTTAATACCAAATAATTGCTGGGCCCCGGGTATTAACGTACTGCGTGAAGGAAAAGCAACATTACCCAGCTCAAAACGTTTTACGATCTCATCATCCAAGCCGGTGTAGTCCAGCTTAAGCTGGTTATCCTGTCCAAAGTTGGCAAGGGTATTATAGTTGATAGGAAATTTCAGTTTGCCGCCAATATCTGCATTAACATTAACCTGGGCATTCATGTCAAAATCAAAACCCCCGTTTTTACGGGCCCTTTCGGGCAGGGTGGGGTTTTTAATATTCTGCCCCTGGTAACCGGCAGTTAGATCCACATTACCCTGTGGAGTAATGGTTATCTTACCATTACCAAACAGGCGGTTAAATAAATTATCGTACAGCGATAATTTGGGTTTGATCTGGCCCCGGTTCAGAATATTTAATGTATTTGACCGTTGCTGAAAATATTTCGTTTCGGCCTTTCTGCCACTAATTTTCCAGTATTCTTCAAAGCTGTAGGTGGTAGTGGTGCGGTAATATTTTGAACCTATTTTTTCATACACAACATACCGGCGTGTTTTGGGGTCGTACACAACCGAGTCCTTGATATTGGAAGGCGTCTTCAGGTCGAGTGTGCGGTTATTTTCGCCCCCCACAAAATCGCCCCTGCGATCCCTGATGGGATATGGCAGTGGTCCGTTGTTAACGGGTACTGTATCGTAACCAGTAGTTATGTGATCGTAATAATGATAGGGGTTGGCTACAACAATATTTGTATGAAGCATACACAGCGATAACGCCAATACAACACAGCCAATCAGTCTCGATTTTTGTTTTCTAATAAGCAACATCCGGTAAATGAATTAACGTAGCGTTCTTGTCAAATGGCTTTTAAGGCTTTTTTAATTAATTCTTCTAAATTCGATACGGGTGGTTCAGCACGGATAATTTTTTGGATAGCGTTCTCTGCCTGTATTCTCGAGATTCCGAGAGCTGTTAATGCATTCAACGCATCTGTTCCCAAACTATTGCCCATGTGTGCAGAAACATTTACGTCCAATGAATTCTTACTCAATTTATCTTTTAATTCCAAAACCAGTCTTTCGGCAGTTTTTTTTCCTATCCCTTTGACACCTTCCAGCTGCTTTACGTTGCTTTGAACAATAGCCAAACTTACTTCTTCAGGCTTTAGCGACGAAAGCATCATCCTGGCGGTGCCGGCACCCACTCCTGATACACTGGTTAACAGAACAAACATATCTTTTTCCAGCTTATCAAAAAAACCATATAACACATGAGCATCTTCCTTAACCTGTAGTTGGGTAAACAGTTTACCCTCATCCAGGTTTTGTATCTGTGAAAATGTATTCAGGCTGATATTAACTTCATACCCAACACCATGAACATCTACATAAACCTGTGCCGGGCTTTTGTAGGTAAATTTTCCTTGCAAATATGCGTACATAGTTAATTAACAGTCAGTAGCGAAAATAAGGATATTTTACGAGTCACAATCGTAAAAATCGTTAACATAGGTTAATGTTTGAAAGTTTAGAAGTTGAGGTGTTGAGGTGTTTGGGATGTAATGGCAGGATTACATATACTAATTCTACATTTCTAAACCCTAAACTCTTAAACATGAAGCATTAAACCCTTCAACTTTTTCCTTATTTTTACCGATAACTATCAAATTACATTTTATATAGTAAAACAGCGATTTTCATGCAAAAAATATATGCAGGCATTACGGCAGTAGGTGGTTATGTACCCGAATACAGGCTTACCAATGCAGAACTGGAAACAATGGTGGATACGAACGATGAGTGGATACGCACCAGGACCGGAATTTCTGAAAGAAGGATCTTAAAAGAAGAGGGAAAAGGCAGCAGCGACCTTGCTGTACCGGCTGTTTTAGAGCTTTGTAAAAAAAGAGGCATCAGCCCGGCAGATATCGAGTGTATGATCTGTGCTACCGTTACACCAGACATGGTTTTTCCGGCCACGGCCAATATTATTTGTGAAAAGATCGGGGCCACCAATGCCTTTGGGTTTGATATTATGGCTGCCTGCTCGGGCTTTTTATATGCCGTAACTACGGCTACCGCATTTATTGAAAGCGGCCGGTATAAAAATGTGGTAGTAGTTGGGGTAGATAAAATGAGCAGCATTATTGACTATAGCGACCGCACTACCTGCATTATTTTTGGAGATGGCGCCGGTGCCATTATGCTGGAACAGGTTGAAGAAGGACTGGGTGTTAAGGACAGTATTTTAAAAAGTGATGGCAGCGGCTGTAAATTTTTACACATGAAAGCCGGCGGATCGGTAAAACCCTCTACGGTTGAAACCGTTTTGGCCAAGGAGCATTTTGTATACCAGGAAGGGCAGTCGGTTTTTAAGTTTGCCGTAAAAGGCATGGCAGACGTGAGTTACGAGCTGATGGAACGCAATAATTTAACAGCCGATGATATTGCCTGGCTGGTGCCCCACCAGGCTAACCTGCGCATTATTGATGCCACGGCTAACCGGATGGGATTGCCCAAAGAAAAAGTAATGATCAACATACAGAAATATGGCAATACCACTGCCGCAACCCTGCCCTTATGTTTATGGGAATGGGAAAAGCAATTAAAAAAAGGCGATAATATTATATTAGCTGCTTTTGGCGGAGGCTTTACCTGGGGTGCTACCTGGGTGAAATGGGCTTATAACAGTTAGAAATACTGTAATTTTAGTATTCAATTATCATACATGAAAAAAATCATACTCTTTATATTTATTGGACTGTTTGTAGCAAATGCTGACGGCTACGCCCAATTCTCCAAATATATCATCCGCTTAAAAGATAAAGGCACCAACCCTTTTGCCATAAGTAATCCCATTCAATACCTTACCCAGCGGTCAATCGATCGTAGAACCAGGTACAGTATTGCCATCGACTCAACCGATCTGCCCATTACACCCAGGTATATTGACAGTATACGCATGGCAGGTGCAGTAACCATTCTCAATACATCAAAATGGCTTAACCAGGTATTGATACAAACAACTGATGCAGCAGCTTTAACAAAAATAAACGGGTTTCCTTTTGTTTTAAGTTCGGGGCCAATGGCTCCTTTTAACAGGGCCGGCGATAAGCCCGTGCATAAAAAATTAGATGCGGTAACAACAGAAACTCCCGGCCCCAATACTTCAAATACTATTGCTGCAGATTATTACAGCTATGGCCAAAGCTATGGGCAGGTGCATCTGCATAACGGCGAGTTTTTGCATAACCGTGGTTTTCGTGGCCAGGGCATGCACATGGCAGTACTGGATGCAGGATTTTTTAATTATTTAACCCCTGCCTACATTTGACAGTGTGCGTAATAATGGCCAGCTATTGGGTACCTGGGATTTTGTTACCGGTAATGCAAGCGTTAATGAAGATAATAGCCATGGCACCAGTTGCCTGAGCACCATCGCCGCCAACATGCCCGGTGTTTTTATGGGTACAGCTCCCAAGACTTCTTTTTATTTATACCGCACCGAAGATGTAGCATCTGAATACCCGGTTGAAGAGCAGAACTGGATCGCCGGTATGGAACGGGCCGATAGTTTGGGTGTTGATATTTCTTCCACCTCTTTAGGTTATTTTACTTTTGATAATCCTGTATTTAATTACACGTATGCCAATATGGATGGCAACACCACCATGAGTGCAAAGGGTGCCGACCTGGCTGCAAAAAAAGGAATACTCTGTGTTTTGGCTGCCGGCAATGAGGGTCAAAGCTCCTGGCATTTTATAATCACCCCATCTGATGCTGACAGTGTAATGGCTGTAGGTGCAGTAAGCGTAGCCGGTAATGTGGGTGGGTTCAGCAGTTATGGCCCCAGCAGCGATGGACAGATCAAACCTTCGGTAGCTGCAGTTGGCGTTAGTGCGGTGGTTGCAAATCCCACAACGGGGCAGCCAAGCTTTGGCAGCGGTACATCATACGCATGCCCCAACATGGCTGGCTTAACTACCTGTTTGTGGCAGGCTTTTCCGGAAGTAAATAATATGCGGATCATTTCAGTTATGCAGGAATCGGGTACCCGTGCCAGTAATCCCAATGACCGGGTGGGTTACGGCATTCCGGATATGAAAAAGGCCTTTGTAAAACTCATTAAACAATTATACACACAGCAATCTGCTGTTGCCAATTGTGGGGTTACTTTACAATGGATGGCAAAAACAGATTCGGTCATCAGTATCGTGGTAGAAAGAAAATTACCGGCTGAAACCAATTACACTGCTATCAACACACAAACTTCAACCGGTGCATTTCAATCCCGTAATTTTTCTTTTACAGATGACCTGCGCAACTTTCCAACAACCGGTGTTACATATCGCTTTAGAATGAATATTGCTGCTGATACCAGTTTCTACCTGGATTCGATGCTCATCAATTTTACACCAAGGCCAAATTTAGGTGCCGATAAAACAACAGCTGTTTGCAACCCTAACACGGTTAATCTTACCACTCAATTCACTACTGCAGGGCTTATCACTAACTGGACATTGGGTGGTAATCCGGTTGCAAATCCTGCTTCAGTTTCAGTTACCGGCCTGTACCAGTTAATAGCAGCCAATAACAGCGGCTGTGCCGATACTGCAACAGTGAATGTTACCATTAATCCAAAACCAAATTTAGGTGCCGACCTGGCTGTGGCAAAATGCACCGACAGTACAAAAAATCTGACTACCCTGTTTAATACAGCCGGTTTAACCACAGCCTGGACCCTTGGAGGTAATGCCGTTGCAAACCCTGCCGCAGTAAGTGCTGCAGGCACTTACCAGCTGATCGCAAACAACACTGCGGGTTGTGCCGATACCGCAACAGTAACTGTTACAAACAATCAACAGCTTTGCCCTGTAAATCCGCCACCTGTTCCTATACCTGATCAAATTACCATTAGCCCCAACCCGGTAAAAGACAATCTTTCCATTAAGGTTGTAAGGGCAGCAGCGTCTAAAATTGGTATCACTATTCATAATGCTGCCGGGCAGATAGTTTATAATACAATTAACCAGCAGGCTGCCGGGCAAACCATCTATAGCATTCCCATGAAAAAAATAAGTGGTGGCGTTTATTTTGTTACGGTAAGAGTGAATGACAAAAAGGAAAAAGTGAAGAAAATAATGCGTCAGTAATCTTATGGCTTTTTAAAAACAGCAGTAAACATCGAATCTGCTTTTTTATCGTAACCTTTTAATAATTCCATCTGCAGCAATTGCAGGTGGAATTTTTCTTTAATGAAGTTCACCATGTCTTCATTTTCATTTTTAAAAACAGAGCAGGTAATGTAGATGAAAATGCTATCTTTTTGCAAATACGGAATAACATGACTTACAATTTGTTGTTGCATAGCCACATACACATCGATTGTTTTCCTTTTTAAATAATACAATTGCTCCGGTGTACGGCTCCAGGTGCCACTGCCGGTGCAGGGGGCGTCGCAGATGATCAATGGGCAATGGGCAATAGGCAATAAGCAATCGTCAATAGTGAGATCAGCAATGAACGATTTATAGTTTTTTATTCCGGCGGTTTCAAATCTGTTTTTTAGATTTGATAAAATGCTTTCCCTGATATCAGAAACAGTTAATTCAATTTGTCCATTTAAAATATCGTAAGCAAGGATTGATTTACCACCGCTGGCGGCGCAGCAATCCCAGATGGAAACCGGATGCCGGGTGCTGGATGCCGGATCTTTTAAAAAATTCAGCACCTGTTGTGAATTAAGATCCTGTACCACAACTTCCTTATCTGTTTCAAGTATGGTATCAACCCTGGTGGAATTGGGCAGTGCCAGGCAATCATCATGCAGCATGTTGAATGCTATACCTGCATCCTGTAATTTTTTAACCACGATTTCTTTATTACCGGGCCTTATCCGCAAAAACAGATCGGGCTGCTTAAAAAAAGAATACCGGAAAAGTTCAGCATCAATACCGGTACTTAATGCTTCTGCCCAGGGGAAAACATCTTCAGCTATAAAACCTGCTATACCTATTTTTTCGGCAAGTGGTTTTGTTATGATCTCATTCCACTCCGGTTTATGAAACTGCAAAAAATCATTGCTTTTTTCTTCACATACAAATACGGCCACAATTATTTTTTCTTCCACCGGTAATTGTGGTACGGCTTTGCCCAGGCGGTAAAAATTATAACAGAGGGTGGCAATTTGTTTCCTGTCTTTGCCTCCGTATTTTTTGTTGGCGTTAAAATATTTTTTTAAGAAAGCAGCAAAGGGGATATCTCCCCTGTATGAATCAATAATTGCTTTTGCAGAATTTAAATAGGAGTGATAACGCATGGAGCAAAAATAAAGCCTGTCCGACCAAGGTCATCCGGGCGGGCCTGCGGTTTTAATGCAGGCTTAAATATTTAAAGTGATATTTTTTTGTGTACTGTCATACTGAGCTTGTCGAAGTCCTGTCGAAGCAGGTATGACTCATTTTTAACCCGGTTTCGACAAGCTCAACCTGACAGTTTTTTAAAAATGAGACAATAATAAAAATTTATAACTCCAGCAAACTCTTCACCGGATCTTTACCAAACAACATCAGTGACGGGTTTTCAAGTAGCTCTTTTACCCTTACCAAAAATCCAACGGATTCCCTGCCGTCAATAATACGATGGTCGTAACTGAGGGCAACATACATCATCGGCTTAATAACTACCTGTCCGTTTACAGCCATGGGCCTTTCTAAAATATTGTGCATGCCCAAAATGGCACTCTGCGGAATATTGATGATCGGCGTACTCATCATCGAACCAAAAACACCGCCATTGGTGATGGTGAAAGTTCCGCCGGTCATTTCTTCGATCGTTAATTTATTGTCTTTTGCCTTGGTAGCCAGCTCTGCAACTTTTGCTTCAATGCCCGCCATGCTTAAGCTTTCGGCATTGCGTATAACAGGCACCACCAGGCCTTTGGGTGCACTTACGGAAATAGATATATCGCAAAAATCGTGGTAAATAATATTTTCCCCATCTATATAAGCATTCACCGATGGCCACTCCTGCAATGCATATGTACAAGCCTTGGTAAAAAAGCTCATAAAGCCCAGGTTAACGCCATGCAGTTCCTTAAACCTGTCTTTGTATCTTTTTCTAACCTCCATAATGGCACTCATATCCACTTCATTAAAAGTGGTAAGCATGGCCGTTGTATTCTTGGCTTCTACCAAACGCCTGCTGATGGTCTTGCGCAGGTTACTCATTTTCTGTTCACGCTCATTTCTTTCAAATAAAACCGTACCCGGTTTTCTGCCGGGATTATTCAATGCATCCATTACATCCTGCTTAACGATCTTTCCATTGCTGCCTGAAGCAGTTACGGCCTTCACATCAACTTTTTTATCGGCAATGATGGCTGCGGCAACCGGAGTTGCTTTAACTTCAGTTTGTGGTTGAGAAGCAGCTTCTTTTGCAGGTTCTGCCTTTGTTTCAGCAGCAACTGGTTTTTCTTCAACGGCACCTTCAGGCTTCACGGCTTCCGTATCAATTGAACAAACCACATCTCCAATATTTAAAGTAGCGCCTTCCTGTGCAATAATTTTAATTGCTCCGGCCTGCTCGGCATTCAACTCAAATGTTGCTTTTTCGCTTTCCAGTTCAGCAATCACTTCATCCCTGTTTGCATATTCGCCATCCTTCTTGTGCCATTTAACCAGGGTGACTTCACTGATGCTCTCGCCTACAGTAGGAACTTTTATTTCAATTGACATTTAAGATAATTTATTGTTGTGCAAATTTCGGGGAAAATAAACAATGCCACAAACATTATTCTGTCAAGCTGAGCTTGTCGAAGCTGGTATGCTATCAAAGAGTATTTTTTTTCTAATGCGCCATCGTTCAACTTATAACCCGCCTTCGACAAGCTCCCCGAAATAATCGGGACAGGCAGGCTGACAGTACTATAGTTAATGAGATTGAAAAACAAAAGTGGAAACAATTTTACAAATGTCAAGCCATCCTTAAAAAATAAAAACAGCGCTGTTGCCAGGCTGTTCATCAATCCCGATAGCATCGGAAAAAAAAAAATTATGCGCCCAGGTACGCTTTTAGCAGTTTACAACGGGATGCCGTGCGTAGCTTGGTAATGGCTTTATCTTTTATCTGCCTCACCCTTTCACGGGTTAAATTAAAATGCTCTCCAATGTCTTCCAGGCTCAGTGCATGATCTACACCAATACCAAAAAAGAAACGGATCACATCTTTTTGCCTTTCAGTTAAGGTGCTCAGTGATCTTTCTATTTCTGTTTTAAGCGATGCTTTAAAAGCAAGTGCATCGTCTGTTTTTTCTGCATTGTGGTTGATGAGTACATCAATCAAAGTACCGTCCTCACTGTCGGATAAGGGTTGATCCATACTTACATGCCTGGCCGCAACACCCAGTGTGGCAGCAATTTCCATGGGATCCATATCCAGGAAAAAAGCAAGTTCTTCAGGTGTTGGCTCTCGTTCATACTCCTGCTCCAGTTGAGAAAAAGCCTTGCTGATGCGGTTTGTTAAGCCCACTTTATTTAATGGTAAACGTACAATTCTCGATTGCTCGGCCAATGCCTGTAAAATACTCTGCCTGATCCACCAAACGGCATATGATATAAATTTAAATCCACGGGTTTCATCAAAACGCTGTGCAGCTTTTATCAAACCAAGATTTCCTTCATTGATCAGATCGGGCAATGTTAAGCCCTGGTTTTGATATTGTTTGGCAACCGATACTACAAAGCGAAGATTGGCCTTGGTAAGTTTTTCAAGTGATAACTGGCAACCCTGTTTTATCTTGATGGCCAGTTTTACTTCTTCTTCCGGTGATATTAATTCTACTTTACCGATCTCCTGCAGATATTTTTCTAAACTCTGACTCTCACGATTGGTGATTGACTTAGTGATTTTTAGCTGACGCATACTCATAAGCCGAAGATTTTGGTGGTTGTTAGCAGAAAATATTTGGGTTAAGAATTTGTTAAAAGCAACAGGCTTTATTAACGTAATTTATACTATTTAGTATACGATACCAAAAAAATAAATCTAAAACACTGGATTTCAGTAGCTTAAAACTCATTTTGTTTAAAGTTTGATGTGCATAACTAAAACAAAAAAAAATAAATAAATAATTTGTACTGTGGATTATTTTGTTATTATTGCATGAACACAATGATGTTTTAAATAAATAGAATGAGTAAGAAAGTTTTATATACGCTTGAATACCCCGTGAGATGTTCTCCCGGTATATTATACGAATTTTTAAGAACGCCTGCCGGCATCCAGGAATGGTTTGCGGAAAAAGTAGATGAGCGTGATGGCAAGTTCAGTTTTTCATGGATGGTACTGTAGATAATGCTGAATTAATTGACAGCGAAGACGACAAATTTGTGCGCTTCCGTTGGGACTATATGGGCAAAGACGAATATTTTGAATGGCGAATCGATAAATCCGAAGTAACCAATCAAACCATTTTGGTGATCAGTGATTTTGCCGACAAAAAAGAAATTAAAGATCAAAGCCAGTTGTGGGAATACCAGGTGAAAGACCTGTTTCACCGCATCGGAAGTTAATCCTTCAACAATTTAATTATTTCCAAAAAAGATTTATCCAGTAACGAGGGTAAAGCAGCCCATGGCTGCAATGGAAATTTTATACCCAGTTTAATAAACTGTTTTTTGTTTATGGTATCGGTTAGGTCTGCCCGGGAAAATTGTTTTACTGACATATAATTATCCTCTTCAAAGTGATGCTGCCACTGGTTTTCATGGATGCAGATAAAAACATCGGGCGACATTGCACCTATATTATCAATTATCTTTTGCTGAAATTTTTCTTTGTACAAGCCTGAAACCTGAAGCGTGATGCTGAAAAAATTTCCCCACCAGAACATGGTTCTTACAGCAAAAATATTTTCTGCATCAAAGCACCTGGGATAATCAAGCATCAGGTAAGGCAACTGCCGGTAATTTTCTCCTTTGGCAATTTTTGGTGCAGATGATACAACCGTTGCAGGCAACCATGATTTTTCATTTTCAATTACCTGCTGCTGGCTTGCTGCAACATCACCCAATAACCCGTTAATCTTGTCGATGATTTTACGTTTCGTTAAAATCCATTCGGTATTGGTAACCAGTTGCAGTTCATCATCAGAAAGCATTATTTTTGAATAAGTATTCATCGGCATCAAATTACTACAATTAATTTTTATTACAGACTGCACTGCATGATAAAGAAATTAGACAAACTTATTCTTAAATCTTTTATCGGGCCGTTCATCATAACGTTCTTCATTGCTTTTTTTGTTTTGATGATGCAGGGCCTGTGGAAATATTTAGATGACCTGGTGGGCAAGGGCCTTGATTTTATCACCATCGGAAAATTTTTATGGTATGTAAGCGCTTCTATGCTTACGCTGGCCATGCCCATTGCCATACTTATTTCCACCATCATGACCTTTGGCAACCTGGGCGAAAGTTTTGAACTGGTGGCCATCAAATCCTCCGGCATATCGCTGTTGCGTTTTATGCGCCCCCTGATGCTCCTGGCAGTTTTATTTTCCGGTATCACCTTCCTGTTTGCCAATTACGTGATACCCTATGCCAATTTAAAATTTGTGGCCTTGTACAATGACATCTACTATAAGAAGCCCGCATTCGATCTGAAGGAAGGTGTTTTCTTTACGTATATCCCCAACTATGCCATCAAGGCCGGTAAAAAAGACCCGGATGGTAAAACGATCCGCAATGTTTTAATTTATGAACAAACCAATGTACTGCAAAACAATACCATTGTTGCAGAAACCGGTGTAATGACCATTTCGCAGGATAAAAGATTTTTAGAATTCAATTTAAAGAACGGGTACCGCTACCAGGAAAGCGGAACGGTGTACGACAGCACCAATGAATATATACGCCTTGGGTTTACATCCTTTAAAAAACTGTTTGATCTGAGTGCCCTGCAAAAACAAACAACCAACGACAGTGTTTACAGAAATAATTTTAAGATGCTGAGTGCCGGGCAGATAAACCGTTCGCTCGATTCGTTGAGCAAGATGAAAGATACCGTAGTTAAACGACTGGACAGAACCATTGCCCAAACATTACCTTATACAGCCAAACAGGATAGCTTAAAAAGGATGGTAGCAGCCGTACAAACCAAATACAACAGGTTCGATTCCATCATACCCGACTCGGCACGTATGCAGGTAAATGCTTCTGCACTCAGCCTCGCCAATACATTAAAATACACTTTAGAAAATGCGGGCAATGAAATAGAGGCCCGTAAAAAAGAAATTCAATATCACTACATTGAGTGGCACCGTAAGTTTTCTTTGTCCATGGCCTGTTTTGTTTTATTTTTTATTGGCGCTCCGCTGGGCTCCATCATACGCAAAGGCGGACTGGGTATGCCGCTGGTAGTTGCCATCATCTTCTTTTTACTGTTTCACCTGCTGAATATGTTTGGCGAAAAGTTTGTAAAGGAAAGCATGCTGCCGCCTTTTATTGGCATGTGGCTTGCCGTTATTGTTTTAGCACCCGTGGGCATTTTTCTTACCTACAAAGCCATGCACGACTCACAGCTTTTTAATAAAGAATTGTATAACAGGGCATTTAAAAAAGTAAAGAACCTCTTCACTAAAAAAAGAACAACTACCCATTACCTAAAATATTTTTTATGACAACGCCAAACAAAACCAGCCGCAGAAAATTCATTGCTCAAACTGTAAAAGGCGGATTGGCAGTCACCGTTGGCCTGAGTGCCGCTGCTCCTTTATTACAATCGTTTACAACAAAAGAAAATTTTACACCCGGCATTTTTACCACCGGTTTCGATCAGCAGCCCCTGCCCTATGCCTACACTGCATTGGAAAATATAATTGATGCCATGACCATGGAGATACATTACAGCAAACATGCAGCGGCTTATGCTAAAAATGTAAAAGATGCAGCGGCGGCTGAAAAGGTTGATATGACAAAACCTTTAGAAGATGTGCTCAGCAACATCAGTAAATACAGCGCCAAAATGCGCAACAATGGCGGCGGACATTATAACCACGAAATGTTCTGGCAATGCATGCGCCCAAAAAGAGAGAACCCGCAGGGTCCTGTGGACAACGCACCCACCGGCAAATTGCTGGAAGCCATTGAAAAAGAATTCAACTCTTTCGATAATTTTAAAAAACAATTTGCTGAATTTGGAAAGAACCGTTTTGGCAGTGGCTGGGCATGGCTCTATATTAACAAAGAAAATCTGATAACGATTGGTTCCACCGTTAACCAGGACAACCCCTTAATGGACATTGCCGAAATAAAAGGCTACCCTTTACTGGGCCTCGATGTTTGGGAACACGCCTACTATTTAAAATACCAAAACAAAAGAGCCGACTATATTGAAGCCTGGTGGCAGGTGGTGAACTGGGATTATGTGCAGCAGAGAATGGAGGCTAGAGGTTGAGGTAGAAGTTGAGGTAGAGGTTAAGGTTGAGGTTAAGGTTGAGGTTGAGGTTGAGGTTAAGGAAACGCAATAGAAAGAAAGTAAACTTGTTCATGTAAGGACATTACCAAAATGAAAAAACTACTGCTCCCCTTTTTCCTGCTTGGCACTATTGCCATGATGGTGGTAATGGCCAAAACCGGCGCCATTTTAAAAACACCGGCAGCGCCTATGGGTATTCTCGACCTGGAGTTTGCATACAATACGGCAAAAACAACACCCATCCTCAACTCCTGGGCAAGTATAAATAATGCTGATGTAATAACTGCTGCAAAAAATAATACGTACTGGGATTTTGTATTCCTCTTCTTTTACGCCGGCTTTTTATTTTTAGCCTGCAAAAGAATTGCAGCAAAAACCACGGGCAGTTTCTCCCGGGCAGGTAAAATGATCGCCATCGGCGCTTTATGGGCTGGCTTTTTAGATATTATTGAAAATGCCGGCATGCTCCTTACCCTTAGTAACCAGGGCTCCTCAACCATTGCGTTGTGTACAACCATTGTATCTGTAATTAAATGGGCGCTGGCCATTATCGCCGTGCTGTATATGATTACGGGCTTGCTGGCATTGGCTTTCCGGAGAAGATAACCGAATAAATTTTTCCCGCAGATATCGCAGATGTCGCAGAAAATACAAAACATTAGATCTGCGGAATCTGCGAAATCTGCGGGCTATAGCTTTTTGCCGAAGGCAAAACAGATCCGTGTAAATCTGTGTAATCCGTGGCTAACCCCAAGTTGCGCAGCAACTTCCCTTCGTGTCTTCGTGTCTTTTCCGAAGGACCCTGTGGGGTGGCTAAAATAGTTGCGAAGCAACCTGCGCAGCAGCAAATTCCGTGTAATCTGTGCAATCTGTGGCTAACCCCAAGTTGCGCAGCAACTTCCCTTTGTGCCTTCGTGCCTTTGTGGCTAAATTAGTTGCGAAGCAACCCTGCGTAGCAGCAATCCGTTCTTAATCCGTCCAACCCGTGTCATCCGTGTTCCATCCGACGTTCCTAAAATGGACTCAGCCTTTGTTTTAAACAGAACCAAGTGCGATCCAGTTAAAACAAAGGCTGATAAATTGACAATAACAATCTGGTACAAATCTAACTGCACCTCCAATCAATCCACACATTCATTTCTTAAAATTTTGTGAAAATATTTTCACCCGAAAAAAAACTTAATTTCGCCTTGTTCTACAATGAACTATGAACCATAAACTATCAACTATATGCAAGCATGGAAAGAATACCAGGAAAAAAATAAAGACCGTTTTTTAAGCGAACTCCTCGAACTGCTCCACATACCCAGCGTAAGCGCCCGCAGTGAGCACAAGCCCGACATGATCGCCTGTGCCGAAGCCGTAAAGCAGCGCCTGCTGGAAGCCGGTGTTGACAAAGCCGAGATACACCCAACCGCCGGTCACCCGATAGTATACGCCGAAAAAATAGTGGACCCATCAAAACCAACCGTGCTGGTGTACGGCCATTACGATGTGCAGCCCGCCGATCCTTTAGAGCTTTGGAAAAGCGGTCCCTTTGATCCGCAAATTGTTGACGGTAAAATTTTTGCCCGTGGCAGTTGCGATGACAAGGGCCAGTTTTACATGCATGTAAAAGCATTGGAAACACTCATACAAACCAACACGCTCGAAAACAATATCAAGTTTTGTATTGAGGGCGAAGAAGAAGTAGGCTCGCCCAACCTGGCCACCTATGTAAAAGCAAATACCAATTTATTAAAAGCCGATTGTGTGCTCATCAGCGATACCGCCATGATCAGCCTGGATACCCCCAGCCTGGATATTGGCCTGCGTGGCCTCAGTTATATTGAAGTGGAAGTAACCGGCCCCAACCGCGACCTGCACAGCGGTGTGTATGGCGGCGCCGTGGCCAACCCCATTACCATATTGGCAAAAATGATAGCCAGCCTGCATGACGAGCACAACCATATTACCATACCCGGTTTTTATGCCGATGTACTGGAATCATCTGCCGCAGAAAGAGCCTTAATGGCCGAAGCCCCCTTTAACGAAGCCGAATACAAGGCCGACCTGGGCGTAATTGAATTGTGGGGAGAGGCCGGCTACAGCACCAACGAACGCACCGGTATACGCCCAACCCTGGAGCTCAACGGCATTTGGGGTGGTTATACCGGCGAAGGCGCCAAAACCGTTTTACCATCAAAGGCATTTGCAAAAATATCTGCCCGCCTGGTACCCAACCAAAACAGCAATACAATTGCCGACCTGCTGATAGCCCATTTACATACCATTGCACCACCTTATGTAACGGTAAAGGCTACCCTGCACCATGGCGGCGAGCCCTACCTTACCCCTATGGACAGCAATGCCTACAAAGCTGCAGCCAAAGCCATAGAAACAACTTTTGGCAAGGCCCCCGTACCCGTACGTGGTGGTGGCAGCATACCCATTTGCAGCCTGTTTGAGCAGGAACTAAAATGCAAAGTAGTGCTGATGGGCTTTGGCTTAGACAGCGATAACCTGCACAGCCCCAACGAAAAATTTGATATTGCTAATTTTTATAAAGGCATTGAGACGATACCTTATTTTCATAAGTATTTTGAGGGGTAGTCCTGAGCGGAGTCGATGGGGGCGCTGCCATGCTGAGGTACGAAGCATCTCGAAGCGTTGGCATTATAAAGTACGAATAATCTATTTACATCCTGGCAAGTTGATTGCCAGGATTTTTTTATCTCATTAACTTGACGTTGCTGGAATTTATTTGTTGAAAATATTCATGTATTCTTCAAAAACAAAAAGCCGGTTGCGCTTAAAGCCCGTCAGTTCTTTTAACCAGCCCAGTTTTTCAAAGTCATTAATTAACCTGGCAGCAGTTGATTTATCCAACTTCAATTCTTCCTGTATTTGCGCTACACTTGTTACAGGGTTTTGATATAAAATTGTCAGTATTTTTTTTACATTGTCTATACGGCGGATATTAAATGAAGCAGGTAATTGTTGTTCAATTTTATCTTTTAACTGGATAATGTCTTTAAATGTCTGAATAGATTTTTCAGATGTTTCCAATATTCCTGATAAAAAAAACTTCAGCCATTGCTGCATATCATTGTGTGTACGCACCCTGTGCAGGTAATCGTAATAATGACTTCTGTTACGTTCAAAAAAATCGCTCAGGTACAAAGCAGGTTGATGTAGTAAGCCGTTACTTACCAAAAATAAAGTGATCAGTAATCTGCCCATACGTCCGTTACCATCCAAAAAAGGGTGAATAGTTTCAAACTGGTAATGAATAATACCAATTTTAATAAGCGGAGGCACCGGTACTTCATCATTGTGTAAAAACTGTTCCATATCACTAAGCAAAGCATTCAGGTCGCTGTGATGCGGTGGAATAAATACAGCATCTTTTAAAGTAGCACCAATCCAGTTTTGGCTGCTGCGGTAGCTGCCCGGTAATTTATGTTCTCCTCTTACGCCCTGCAATAAAAGCCCATGTGTTTCTTTTATCAGGCGTGTACTGATGGGCAGCTCTTTTAATTTAGCTATTGAATATTTTACTGCCTGTATATAATTATGTACTTCATCCCAATCGTTTCTTTTTCCCGGGTCAAGATTCTCTTTTTTTACAAAAGCCTCTTCCATATTGGTTTGAGTACCTTCAATCCGGCTGCTGGTTGTAGCTTCTTTAGTAATATGCATTTTTATAAAAAAGTCAATATTCGGAATCAATTGGCTAAAAGCATTAAGCTCTCCCAGTTTACGGTCGGCTTCACTTAGTAAACTTGCCAAACCAGGGTTATCTATATGCCATTGCCTGTTAATCAGTTCAGGAACAAAGCTTTTATAGCCTATTTGCTGGTTGTACCTGCCTGATTTAAACTTAGAAATAGCTATTGCCGGAACTGTTGACATTTGAGTATATAGAATTTTATAGTATCAAATATAGCATAGTTTTGAGAATATAAAAATTTATAGTGTCAATTCTGAACAAACAATAAGCTGTCCGTATTGGGTATAAATAGCTATTCTCTTAAACTGTTGCTGATGGGTTTTGGCTTACACAGCGATAACCTGCACAGCCCCAACGAAAAATTTGACCTGGCTAATTTTTATAAAGGCATTGAAACGATACCTTATTTTCATAAGTATTTTGAGGGGTAATGTGTGGCTGTCATGCTGAAGCACGAAGCATCTCGAAGCGCTGGCATTATAAAGAACGAAAAACTTATTTACATCCCGGCAAGTTGATTGCCGGGATTTTTTTGGGACAAATGTCATCCAAATAAAAACCGGCGAAAATACTATTGCACATTTTGTATCCTTTTCTGTAATAGGATGGATTGATGTCTTCAGCAGAGAATATTACAAAGAAATATTCATAAACAGTTTAAAGCACTGCCAGGAAAACAAAGGACTAAATCTTCATGCATGTGTAATTATGACAAACCATGTTCATTTAATAATCAGCAGTAATACCAATAAAATTGAAGACATTGTAAGGGATCTGAAAAAATATACCAGCAAAAAAATCATTGCAGCAATTCAGGAAAACCGAACAGAAAGCAGGAAAGAGTGGATGCTGAATCTTTTCAGCTTCGCCGGAAAAAACAATAATAACAATACAGATTTCCAATTCTGGAAACAGGATTATCATCCCATAGAATTAAACTCTGCCGAAAAATTAAAAGAACGGATTGACTATTTGCCCGTCCGAACGGCTGGCCGGGCGGGCATGAAAACCCGGTTAGAAGCGGCCAGGTTTGGGAACCCTGGCATTATAAATACAGCAGTGCTATTGATTATTATACAAATGAACATGGGTTGTTAGTAATTGAGCATCTACTATCCTAAATCCGGATACAATCCGGTAGAATTGAAGAGGCACAAGGATCCCATTATCATTTCGGTAAACAATAGAGATTATCTACGGGAACACTTGCCAGTAAGACCTGCTGAGCATATATCCCAACTCCAGGTTATAAATCAGCTCCTGGTCAAAGTAAATATTTTTTGTAAACCCTTGAAAAAGCTTACCTGCTTTTCCCGCCTGGATGAAATATAAAACCGCACAGATCAGCCTGATGAAAATCATGAAATGGCTTAATAACAATAAGTAATTTGTTCCTGCAAAAAATATCTGCCAACAAACTTAAAATACCACCCGACATGAAAAATAATATGAAGATGAAACAAATTCTGCATGGATTGTTAGCATCAATACTACTACTAATAATACAATTAACCACTTATGGCCAGCAAGGTATAATACAAGGAAGCTGGACCACCCAGGCTGATACCTACCGGGGAAGAAATGGAGAACGTTTTACATTTCAGTTTCCACCTGGTGGAACGATCTCGGGCCGTTTATGGGGTACGAATTTATATACTGATGATGGTTCCATTGCAACTGCCGCTGTGCATGCAGGTTATATAACTGCTGCTGATGGCGGTACTGTAACCATTGAAATAAAACCAGGTGCTGCTTCCTACCAGGGAAGTGTACAGCATGGTGTAACCAGTAAAGACTATGGAACTTTCTCCGGCAGCTTTATCATTATCAGTGGTAAAAAAAATGCACCGGGGAGTAATGCTATACAGGCAGACTGGAATACAAGAGCTGATAATTACAGGGGAAGAACAGGGGAACGATTTACATTTCACTTTCCGGGAGGTGGCGTTATTTCGAGTCGTGTATGGGGCACTGGTTTATATACAGATGACTGCTCTATTGCTTCAGCTGCTGTTCACCAGGGTTTGATTACGGTTCAAAATGGCGGAACAGTTACTATTGAAATACAGCCAGGTGCAGCATCTTATACAGGAAGCACAAAAAATGGTGTTACCAGTAAAGATTATGGGGCATTTTACGGAAGTTTTGTTTTTATAACCAATGCTTTTAAAACCCAAACGAATCAAACCAAAATATATATAAATCCGATCAAAGGCACCTGGCAAATGCAGGCAGATATTTACAGGGGAAAAAATGGTCAGCAATTCGCCATTGAGTTTCCGCCCGGTGGAATAATCTCAAGCCGTTTATGGGGTACCGATCTTTATACTGATGACAGTAACATTGCAACAGCAGCAGTTCATGCAGGATTAATTTCTACCGAATTTGGGGGAGTTGTTGTTATTGAAATAAAACCCGGGGCATCTTCCTATGAAGGATCAAACCGTTATGGTGTCAGCAGTGGTAAATGGGGGGCCTTTTCAGGAAGTTTTATTTTTGTAAAATAAATATTTCAGTCCATGTTGGGTTGCTAAAAATTGAACATTTGTAGGTGTATTTCGTATACACCTGTCCCGATAGCAATCGGGAATCCGGCAGGTTTGAAAGGCACGGCTTGTCCCGACTCTTCGGGAACTGGTCCCAGTAAGTTTATGTTTGAATTAATGATATTTGTAGGCATTTCGATATACAATTTACATTTTCAACGGGAACACATGAGCCATATGTGGTTCAATAATCAACAGGCTTTTATTAAATGCAATATTGCCAGTTATTGGTAAATTTAGGTAATGAAAACCGCTAAACACAAACGGGCCTGGTATATCATAAACGGAATAACGGTTTATCGGATCATTGCAGCACCGTTCTTACTGATCCTGCTTTTTACCGGGAAGGTGGATATTTTTAAATGGCTGCTGGCCCTTAGTTTTTTTACCGACCTGATCGATGGTTTCCTGGCCAGGAAATTTAAGGTAACCAGCGTGTTGGGCACCCGGCTCGACTCCATTGGAGACGATCTTACCGTATTGGTTGCCATGATCGGATTATTTGTCTTAAAAACAGGCTTCGTCATACAGCACAAGCTCATACTCATCCTCCTGCTTGTTCTTTTTATGGTACAGGTAGGATATGCTTTTATACGTTACAGAAAAATGACGGGTTTTCACACCTGGCTTGCAAAAACAGCAGCCTTTTTACAAGGCATTTTCCTGTTGCTTGTTTTCTTCACCCATGAACCTTCTGTATTATTATTTTATGCAGCGGCCATTATTACCATGCTGCAATTGATTGAAGAGATCATACTCGTACACCTGCTGCCGCAATGGCAAATGAATGTGAAAGGGCTATACTGGGTTTTGAAAAACAACAATCAGCATTAAACTGATCAAAGATCATAAAGGAAAAATGAACTGGTCAATATCCATCCGGTTAAGTTTTGTGCTACCCCACCTGGCGCAGGCACGTTTGGCCTCATTATGCTTTTATCTTTAAAAAAGTTTTTCCATTAATCTCCATTAATTAATATTCCATTATTGTCCATTAATACCATTCCATTAATCTCCATTAATGCTATCTCGTTTTATAAGCAGCCTGTTTGCTGTACTTTTAATCCGCTATTTTATCATGATCATTATTGATAGTCTTACAGGTATTTATGATAATTTAAATCAACATTTATGAAACAGATTCCCATTTTTATTTTTACGACTTTATTATATTTTGTATCCAATGGCCAGGTAATTCTAAAAAATGATCTGACGCCACAAGGCACCGTAAGTGTGCAGCCCATGAAAAATGATTTTCACCTGCGTGCAGGTGAATCTGGTGATATTACTATTTACATCAGCAATAAGATGGGATCAAAAATGCAGTTCAATGTATACCTGGGTGACTGGCGCAGGGACACAGCAGGTGCACATGTGTACAGCACGCCCGGTACAGAAGCCCGTTCCTGCGCTGCCTGGTTAACTATTGATAAAAATTTTATAGAAGTAGACAGTGGTTCTATCGGCATTATTCATGTAAAAATGCAGGTTCCCGAAACCCCTGAAGCTGCCATGGAAATGAAATGGGCCATGTTGTTTGTTGAAACCATACGGGAATCCAAAGCGCCCATTGTTACCAAAGAAATGCGCACAGAAATCATTCCATCTACCCGTTTCGGTATTCATATTTATCAAACACCTCCTGCAATCAATCAAAAAGAATTAAAATTAACCAGCTTTGTAAATGTAACGGGCAAAGAAAATGTATTCCGGATAGTTTGTGAAAATACAGGCAAGGTGCAGTTGAATTGCAGAAGTTATATTGAACTGTATTCGCTGGAAGATGGTAAAAAACTCACTGCCAGTCCGGTGGAAGTACCCCTTTTTCCGGGACAGCTGAGGTATATAGATTTTACATTGCCTGAAGAAACAAAAAAAGGAAAGTATACCCTTGTTGGTGTTGTGGATCCCGGGGATGAGATGGATATTGAAGCAGCACAGCTTTTAATAAATGTTCAGGAATAAGGGTAATAATTTCAGTTTTCAGATTTTAAGTATTAATTTTAAGTGTTATCCCGATAAGCCCAATGGCAAGGCAACCAAATATTATCAATGAGCGGCATAATTCGTACTTAAAAGAATTAGTGAGGTTAAAGTCAGGTTTAACATGCAGCAGTTTTTCAGACATCCAGCTTTTACAATTTCAAATAAAAAAAAGTACCGGTGAATATCTTTCGGTACAAACACTGAACCGGCTTTTTGGATTGATAAAAAATGACTTTCATACCTCAACGGTTACCCTGGATATTATTGCACAATACCTCAATTATGATTCCTTTGCGGATTTTGTAAAGATCTATCATCAGCCGGTAAAAACACTGGCATTAAATGAGCAGACTGCCGACCTGCTCACCAGCATGTTCAGAGATATTGATCCGTTACTCGGAAATGAAGTATGCCTGTATAAAGTTTTTTTGAATATTTATAAGGTGATCGACAAAAGTGAGGATTTAGATAATATCCTGTATGCACGGATGGCAAGAACAGCATTGGGGAGAAAATATTTTTTTGAAAATTGCGTATACCTTGATAAACTGAACGGGCATTATGGATCAGGAATTGATTTTTATCTTTTGCATGCAAATAAAAAAGAAGAGTTTCTGTTTGCACACAGTATTTTATGTTTACAATATTTTTTAAATTGTAATTATGACGCGTTTGAATTTCATTTTGAAAAGATCAGGAATTATACTGTTGCTGAGATAAATTCATTTTCATCCGTTGTTATAGCCAGATATGGTGCTGCTTTGATCTGCAACGAAATATTATCTTCCTCTTTTTATGGGGCCAACGAAAAAGTACATGCGATCATTAAAATGGTAACTGACAGAAACCCTGCTGAATTTCAAACGGGCTTAGGCGCTATCATTTTAGCAGAGGCGTTGCTGCTGGGCGGTGCACATGATGAAGTGTTGCAGATACTGGGTAAGACAAAAAAAGGATCGCATCCATATTTTAACGATAACGAAGAAACGCCGTATTTAAACCAGGAGAATTTATTAAGGATCTATGCAGGATTTTGTGGAGGGGCAACCGGCCTGCATGGTATGCATGAAAAGATCGAAACTATTAATAATAAACCATTTCATTTTCTGTCGAATGATTTTTATTCTATCCTGCTCAATCAGCTGATACTGTTAACCGGTAATAATAATGAAACCAAAACTGCAGAAACCAATTTACTTCAGTTAATAAATAAGACCGGTTTTATTTATTTCAACGAACAGCTGCAACAGGAAACGGAAACGCTGCAAACTCCGGTTTTAATGGATATTAATGGATAATATTCTGTTCTGTTTATTTCTCATTTTTACATTCACAAGCTTGATAAAGTTACCAGAAGTCTTCTAACTAAATTCCAGTGAAAAACCATATTTACATCGTAGTAAATAGCATCCTTTTATTTGTTATGTATTTTTTTATTAACAATTTAAAACATGAGATAATGAAAAAGCTATTTTTATTGAGTGGAATGATCAGTGCAGCATTTGCTGGGATTTTTGCACAATCACCCGTACAGAACGCCACTCTGACGACTTCAATCCCTACAATGATAGCCTTGCGTCCTTACAATGCAAGCTTACCTGCCGATAATCAAACTTTAAGCACTGCCGTAACAACTGCCGGTGTATTTAGTGGTAATGTGTTTAATTACACTACTGCTACTGCTTCTGGTTATGACGGTTTAGCATACAGGATCTATTCGAACGTTACCTATAAGGTAGATATGCAGGCTCAAACAACAGCTGGTAGTAATGACCAATTGAATAACTACATTCTTTTTAAAGCTGAAACACTGCCTTCTCCTCAAAATGGTATAGCCCCCTGGGCTACCAATAACAATGGTGATCATACCATTAACCAGCCAACTAATTTACAACTGGCTTATGCAACCAATCCGCTTTCAAAAAACCTGTTAAGCAATGCAGGTTATAACACCGGATTTTGGCTGCCACCAGGAAATCCATTTTTACCACTTGACCCAATCAACACAGATTTTGCAGCATTTGGTATTAAATTTATAGTTAGTCCGGGCTTTTCAGTATTCCCAGGTACGTTTACAACAAACCTCACTGTAACAGCTTCACCGCTATAAGCTATTTTAGTTTGTTAAAAAATCCCCTGGAAACAGGGGGTTTTTTAACTTTTTCCAGTTTCTAAAATATACCTGTGTGTGATTTTAATAACCATACAATAAAACAATTCAGCAGGCCTGTATTTTACTTATTAATCTACCTGCTCACTTTCACTCCGGCCGGTGCGCAACCAGGGAAAGCTTACAGCATCCACTTTACAGACACTTTACCGGCCGCCGAGTCATTTCTTTTATACAATCATATTCAGTTTAAAAACCTAACGGCAGATCCATTGCAGTTAAAGGTGAAGTTCCTTTCTCCCGGAGGCTGGAATTTGTTATCGCCCCCGGAAACAGTTATGGATCTATTACCGGGCGAAAACCATTCATTACCTGTATCATTAAAAAAAAGAACCGCCATTTCATCAATATGGCAACAGGTAAATTTTATTGTGGAATCAGAAACCGGTAAAATAAAGGATACCTTTTTTTTTAGTATTTATTCAGAACCACTGTCGAAATTCAATGTTACCAATATATTTAACGGGTTATCACCTGCACATCCAAAAGATATCCAGGTACAATTTATTTTAAAGAATACAGGAAATATTGACGGACTATATCACCTCAGTTTTAAAAATGAAAACCTGGATCTTGATCACAACAAAATTATAGCGCTGAAACCGGGTAAGGACACCGTAATTTATTATGCCCACCATATACCTAAAAAAAGATGGGAACAGTTTACCAATGAAACGATAAGGATATTAATTGCCGACAGCTTATTTAAAAAAACAACTCCGGCAGTTAAGCAGCGGTTTATAAGAAATAACAGCAGTAATGCGGGCCACCATGTGTACTACGACTATTTTGATGTTTACCGGGTTGATTCCCTTTTTTCGATGCACAAATCTGATTACTCCAATATTAACCTCAGCCTTGAAACCGGTTTTATAGGTTCGAGCAGGCAGATCAGCTATTATGCTGCATGCAGGTTGGTGTACGACATTTCCAAATACAGTAAGTTTACTTTTAACTACCGGAGCCGTCAATTTGGTTTATATAATACAATAGACAGGGATGTGTTAACAATTGGATTTAAAAACAGGTACTGGGACATTAGAGCAGGTAAAATATCCAATTCAAAATATTTTCTTACCTATGGCAACGGAATAGAGGTCAGTTATTCCCGGAATAAACGGAGCATGATAACCCTTTTTGCTGTTAAGCACACCCCGGGGTTTCATACTACAAATGATAATGCAGGATTGTTATTAAAGTACAGTATAAAAAATGTAGTTATCAATCATGACCTGCTTTACAATACTGATTCTGCCAGCCGCATTCAAAGTGGCATTTTCAATACAGATCTGAATTGGCGAACAAAAAATATTGATCTCAATATCAATGGGGGGCTGGGAACAGAATACAAGAACGCCAAAATTAAAAACAATACTTCAGGGGGCGGAAGCTTTTGGGGGTACCGGGTAGTATACAGGATCAAATCCTGGACGCTGAATTCTCAATATAAAACTTTTGGGGAAAATTTTCCGGGATTGTATGCCGGATCAAAAATACACAATCATGGTATTTCATACCGGGCAAAGAAATTTGCAGCCGAACTATATTACCAGGTTAACATTACCAATACCGTTTTTTTTAAAGACACCCTGTACAATACAGATTTCCTGACCTTCAATACTACAAAATATGGTACAAAGTTCAGTACGTACACCAAAAGATCTCAGCTAATGATCGGTTATGGCTGGATGGTTCAGAGCGGATTACAGGCATATACTTTTACTCCCCGTTATCAATTTGTAGAAATACAGTACAGCCTGAAAGGTAAAAAATATTTCAGCCTTAATTTTTCTACTTCAAACGGATATGCTGCACAAAAAAAATACAAATCGGGGCCGGCTTATTTTACCCAGAATTCAATAAATATGAGTTATAAAAATATTGGTATAAACGGCGGCTACACCAGCATACCGGTAGTTGATACCCTGCAAAAACCTGTCTACAACAGCACAGTGTACGGCGGGCCTTATATCACCGCTCATTTCGGAAAATACTTTAACCTGGGTATCCAATACAGTTTATCAAAAACTTTATATGACAATGGTATCAACTCTTTTGCCGGAATTAATTTTTCTTATAACAATGAGAAGGCAAGAACAAATATCCTGGTCAATATTTCCTCTCCCTTACAAAAAGCAAATGAGAAGAGCGTAAATCCATTCAAATACGGTTATGTTAATATTTCCCTGATGAAAACCTTTGATATTCCCTTTGTTTTTCAAAAAAAATACCACCGGCTGGAAACTGTTTTTGTTGAAGATATGAACCTGAACGGCAAAGCAGATTCCAATGAAAACAGGTTGCCGAATGTTGCATTTACTATAGGTGATCTGCATTTTATCAGCAACCGCGAAGGGATTGCCAGGTATAAACACATAGATAAAGGAGACTATACACTCAACTTATCCGGATCGAATGTACGGGGTTTAATTCCTAATGATGGAACTGTGCATGTTATAAAAGTAGCAGGAGATAATAAAACCACCATCCTGTTTTCAAAAAGCAGTGTACTGAGCGGACATATTGATATTCTCCAGGATTCTGCAACCGACGAATTGTTTCTTGTAAATAATATTAAAATAACAGCCATAGACGCTTTTGGTAAAAAATATACAACCATTACCGATACCGCCGGAAATTATTTCTTCAATTTACCTGCCGGTATGTATAGTGTAATGCTAAACCAGGATGCTTTCAATCAAAATTACCGGCCGGATAAAATGAATGCAGAAGCCGACCTGGTTAAGAACGAAGCGATAATCGTAAACTTTATAATTAAGCAAAAGCGGCGATTGGTTAAAATGCTTGATGCTGTTCCTGGTAAAGTGATAGACCTGAAGCAGCCGGATAATTTGAAAACGGATGATACGAAACCAAAACCAGCTAAACCAAAACACTGATCATTTATGTAAGAAGGCCCATGAAAAAGATATTTTTGACGATATGGATAATCATGTTAACTGACCTGCATACCCTTGCACAGCTGTTTGATCCTTTATCTGCCAATAATACGATCAGTATACAATACGACTTAAATCCAGCACTTAAAAACGTTTTTGTTTCATCAGCTGCCAGAACAGAAAATGAACTTTTGCATGGAATGAATTACAACCACGGAACCCCATTAAAATTTCGCATATATTCTCCTTCCACCTATTACGTCAGCCTTTCCTCTTTTACATCTTCCTATACTCCTGCATCATCAATCAGGTCACTCCGTGATGTTGATATTAATAATTATATTTTTTATAAAATAGTTAATAATAATACAGGAGGAAATGTAATATCATCGAATAATCCACTGGGTGATAATTTGGGTAAAAACGCGAGGGCCATCATTTCAAATTGTCCGGCAAATACAAGCTTAGCTAACAAAAATACACCCGTACCTGCCAGTTTTGGAATTACATTCAGCGTTTATCCGGGTTATAGCCTGCCGCCGGGTAATTACACCACCCATGTAGTATTAACTGCTACATACCAATAGGTTTACTGATTTCCTTAGATTTTTCCGGCATTCAAATTGGTTTTTTCACCAGCGGGTGATCGTTCATTGATTCTTTACCAACCGCAGTGTTCTTACATCGCCCTTTGCTCCTTCAAATTTTACTATATACATGCCTTTGCTCAGCATACCAATATGTAATTGTGTTTGCAGGGTATTGGCCACTATGGTACGTTGCAGTAATATGCGTCCGTCGGTACTGATTATGGAAAGTATGGCTCTTTCAGGCGAAGAAACATGTTGTATCGTGACCTCGCTTACAGCCGGATTGGGATAAGCCTGCATAGCTTTACCCGTATTATTGGTTAACCAGGCTGTCTTGGTTAATTCAGGTGTTGTTTGTGCTTGTGCAGCAATGCCGCTGAGGATAATGGTTGCAAAAAGTAATAATTTTTTCATAGCTGTATTTTTAGAGTGCTTCATGTTACTGCCTCTAATAATTCAACAATGATGCCGTGCTGGATTCACTCCCTTTCCGGAAGGGCTATAATCAACGAAAGTATATGCCCGTTTCTGCTATAACCTGCTGCTGCCGATAGTTTGGCATATTTTAAGCTGGTGGGAATTTTGCAACAAAAATTGTCTGCTATTAATCGTTTTTCAAACACGGGAATAGCGCAGCTTCATTCCATCCGGCTTTTGCAGTATTTGCCATCACACTTAAAATCCTGCTTTAATATACGCCCAGCCTTCTTCCTGTTTTTTTACAATTTCTAAAATAGCCACGGGCACTATTATTGCTTCTGTAATTACCCGGGCTGGGTCTATCTTTCTTTTTTTCAACGAGTTGTTGCACACCGCAAATACAACCCCTTTTTTATAGAATGATGTTATTTGTGGCTTAAAGTAACCGGTATCTTTAAGCAGGGCATACACCGCAAAGCCATGAAATACCACTTCAATTTTTGTATCGGGCGCTTCAGTTAATACATTGTTTAACTGGTTGAATAAAACCCGTTGCTGTGCAGTATCACCAGCGGCCATTTCCCAGATAATTTTATGCTGTGCATGGGTAGCTGCAGAAAAAAATAAGACAAGAAGAAAAAGGAACAGATGCTTACCGTGTCTCATACCATTGTTTTTATTAAAATTAGCTATTCTATCCGGTATATGGCATTTTCATACCTGTGGCAATCTTTCCTCCCTGGTTTTTAAAATACAAACACAAACTTTATGTACATTTAATTTCAATAAATCATCAAAAACAAAATACCATGAAAGCAGTGTTACCAATCTTACTGGTGTCAGCCATCAGCTTACTTGTTGCCTGTAATGAAAATAATAAAGAGCAAACAGCGCCAACAGCAACAGCCACAGCCGACAGCAAAAAACAAATTGCTGCCATGCTCGACTCATTTAATGTGGCTGCTGCCAATGCCGACTACACCCGTTACTTTAATTTTTATACCGAAGACGCGACCTTTAACGGCACCGATGCCACCGAGAACTGGGATAAAGCCGCTTTCATGATCTGGGCAAAACCCTTCTTTGATAAAAAAACAACCTGGAATTTTACGGCCATCAAACGCAACATTTATTTTGGAAAGCATGCCGATATCGCCTGGTTTGAAGAATTGCTGAACACGCAGATGAAGATATGCCGTGGCTCGGGTGTAGTGGTCAAGCTGGGCAACGACTGGAAAGTACAGCAATATGTTTTATCTACCACCATTCCCAACAGCCAGCTGGATTCAGTGATCAAAATAAAAACGCCGGAGGAAGATTGACTGATCAATAAATTTACCGGCAAATAAGATCTTATTATTGTCTCATTAAAAAAACAGCAATACCACAGTAAGTATAATACCCGCCATCGTAAAATAAAGTCCCTTTTTAAAAATAGTGACCTTTGGTGTAAACATACTAAACGAAGCTATAACAAAGAACAGCAGCGATCCCCCAAAAAATAAAATCAATTAATCTTTTGTGTTGGCCTTGTATTACTGAGAGCAGGTGTTCCTTACATTTTTTTTTATTTTTCCTTTACCAACACAAAAAATGAATAAATTGTATATCTAAACGCTATACATATGTACAAATTGCTCTCCGCCATCAGCCTTTTATTTTTTATCAGTTTTGCTGCTGCGCAGGAAACCGTGGACATGCAGATGATGCAAAAAATAAAAGACGAGGCAAAAAATAATTCGCAAATTACCATGATAGCACACAACCTTACCGATGTGTGCGGCCCACGCCTTACCAACTCCCCGGGTTATAACCGTGCACTGGACTGGGTTACGCAAATATGTAAAGAATGGGGATTACAAAACACAGGCCGTGAAGCCTGGGGCGAATTTGGTAAAGGCTGGCAAAACGAAACAGGCACACTGGCTTTAAAACTTCCTTACTACCAGGACATCATTGCCTATCCCGTGCCCTGGTGCAAGAGCACAAAAAAAACGGTTAAGACAGAACTGATCATGCTGGATAATCTTGACTCTGCTTCTATCACCAAAGCAGGATCTTCTTTAAAAGGAAAGATTGTGATGATAAAGCCTGGTGGCACCACCATACCCGATGCTTTTAAAGCCTACGCAACAAGATATGGCGATACCAGCCTGGATAATATTGGCGAAAAGTATATGGTAGACCGCAAACAGATGGAAAGTTTTTTACCATTTATTAAAAGTGATTATTACACAAAACTGTACCTGGAAAAAATGGGCGCAAAAGGATTGATACTGAGTGGCCGAAACAACAGGGATGGTACTGTATTTGTTGATGGCGGCACCGGTTATGCCAGTGGTTACGAAGCAACATTGCCCGAAATGAAAATAGGCCGTGAGGATTATTTAAAACTGATGCGCCTGATAAAAGACAATAAAAAAGTAGAACTGGAAATGAATGTGCAGAATACTTTCTACAGTGATGACCTTACCGGTTACAATGTGGTGGCCGAAATACCCGGCACCGACCCTGCTTTAAAAAGCCAGGTTGTAATGTTGGGCGGACACTTAGACAGCTGGGCAGGTGGTACCGGCGCAACAGATAATGCCGCAGGTTGCATTGCTACACTGGAAGCCATGCGCATTTTAAAAGCATTGGGCATACAGCCACGCCGCACCATACGCATTGCCTTGTGGGGAGGCGAAGAGCAGGGCCTGTACGGCAGTTTTGGTTATGTAAAAAAACATTTTGGCGATCCGGCCAACATGCAGTTAACAGGAGAGCAGGCCAATATTTCGGCCTATTACAATTTAGATAATGGCAGCGGCAAAATACGCGGCATTCATGCACAGGGCAACACAGCTGTACGTGATATTTTTAAAGCCTGGCTGGCTCCTTTTGCAGATATGGGCGCTGCAGGCGGCGTTACCCTCAGCAATACCGGCAGTACCGATCATATCAGTTTTGATGCTGTAGGTATACCCGGTTTTCAATTTATACAAGACCCGCTGGAGTACGAAACCCGTACCCACCACAGCAATATGGATACCTACGATCACCTGAGCATACCCGACCTGCAACAGGCTGCCATTATCATTGCCGCATTTGTATACAACACGGCTATGCGTAATGAACTGCTGCCACGCAAACCGTTACCAAAGCCCGAAAAATTTGTTTTTGATTTTGATTTTCCGATTTAGCAGAAGCGGTATTTACCCGGATTGAACCTGCTGTTAAGGATAATAATTTAATGCTGCTGCGGATTGTAATAGTATCTTTATACAAAGCAGGTGCCATGATGAATGCATATGAAAGGGAAGTGAATACAGCATTAACTGCGTGGCAAAAAAAAATGATGCGCAGGCCATCATTTTTGAACGGCCTTTCAAAAAAATTACAGACAAAGATCAATACCTGGATTCCGGAGAAAGTACACCGGGCCATTACGGCTACTATTAAACAAATGATACGGGGTGTTTTATTTGGCGCAAAATATACAACTGCCGACACGCTGGTAAATGCCGGCCTGCAGGAACGGGAAGAAGCAGTACAAAAAAAAATAGACTGGTATCGCAAAACCGCAGCCATTGAAGGTGGCATTACCGGTGCCGGTGGCATACTGCTGGGACTGGCTGATTTCCCCATTTTAATAAGCCTGAAACTGAAACTGCTTTTTGATATTGCCGTACTGTATGGCATAGATGTACACGATTACCGGGAACGGGTTTACATCCTCCATATTTTTGAACTGGCTTTTTCAAGTGATGAACACCGCAAAAGTGTTTACCTGAAAATGACGGACTGGGAAGAGAAACGTAAACACCTGCCAGCCGATATGAATGAATTTGACTGGCGTAGTTTTCAGCAGGAATACCGTGATTATATTGACCTGGCTAAAATGGCCCAACTGGTGCCTATTATTGGCGCACCGGTTGGCGTGCTCGTTAATTACCGGCTTATAAAAAAACTGGGCATCACTGCCATGAATGCATACCGGATGAGACTCATCAATTTTGACAGTGCGTAAATCACGGGATTTTGTATCTTGAACTGACAGTTCATTCACCCATTTTAAAATTAGATTTGCTTCTATGGTACTATCTGAGTTTAAACCATGCCCCGGCTTAACTGAATTTATACGGGTATACAGGTTAGTACATTTCGTGTTTGCAGATATTACAAATATTCCCTTCAAACCTTATCCCCCAAGGGCAGAACATTGTTTAAGCTTTTATCCCCGTGATACAGAAACTGTAGAATATGTAAACAGCGGCCAAAAAATCACCAACTTAAAAACAGTGTTGATCGGTCAACAAAATGAAGTGAGTAACCGGTATGTTGGGAAAGATTTTTTGGTTTTCCAGGTAGTGTTTCGTCCGGGTGCCTTGTACCGTCTTACCGGCATTCCCTCTTACCAATTAAACAATTGTTATGTTGATGCGGAAACTGTTTTCTCAAAAGATATAAAAGAAGTAAACAACAAACTGAATGATGCTGCCGGGTTTAAAGAAATGGTAGCTGTGGTAGACATGTTCTTATTAAAACAAATAAACCGGGGCTTAAAAGAATTTCACAGGCTCGACTATGTAAGCGACCTGATTTTAAACGCCCATACAAATCTTACAATAGAATGGCTTGCCAAAGAATCCTGTTTGAGTGTAAGGCAATACGAAAGGAAATTTATAGAAAGAATGGGTATTGCCCCCAGGTATTTCAGCAAAATAGTACGGTTTGAAAATGCTTTCAGAATAAAAAATAAACACCCGCACCTGGATTGGTTATCCATTGCTGTACAATGCAACTACCACGACTATCAACACCTGGCGAAAGATTACAAGCAATTTACAAACCAAACGCCAACTGATTTTCACTTACTCGATAATTCCTCCCCCGAAAGAAAGTTTGGAGAATCGGATACTTATTAAAATGTCGTTTTTTTACCACTAACCCACTTTCCGTTTAACAGACATTTGCAGCAACAATTTAAAACAAATGCAATATGGAAAGAAAAAAATTCTTACTGACTACAGCAGCAGCCATTCCGGCACTTTTAATCGGAAATACGGTTAAGGCAGAAAAAAAAGATCGTACCGACAAAGGATTTGTGGTCAAATCAACCGAAAGCCGGTTTGGTGAAAAAACCTTATTAGGGGGTAAAAATGCCAACGACATTAAAGTATCCCAAAAAGACACTAATGGGGAACGGACAATTTTTGAATACACAGGTAAAGAAAAAGGCGGGCCTCCATTGCATGTTCATACACACCAGGATGAAATATTTTTTATTGTACAGGGTGAGTACCTCTTCCAGGTAGGCGAAGAGAAGTATAATTTAAAAGCAGGCGATACTATTTTTTTACCCAGGAAAGTGCCTCATGCTTTTGCCCAGCTAACAGAAATCGGAAAAATGTTTTTTCTTTTTCAGCCATCAGGTAAAATGGAAGATTTTTTCAGAGTACTAGGTAATCTTACTTCGCAACCTTCACCGGAACAGGGTGCCAAAATATTTGCAGACCACGATATGAAAGTGGTTGGGCCTCCATTGCCATTTTAGCACATCAATCAGCCAGGCCCAGCAATTTCTGGAAAGCAACAAATATTATAAAAGAGCTTATCACAATTTGTGATGAGCTCTTTGAGATATCCGTATCCCGTACATTTTTGCAGGTTACCAGACGTTATCAAATAAGATAATTTGTATCTTCAATATCATTTTAAATAACCACCTTGAAGCAAGGCATTACCATTTTACTTTTACTCATAAACCTGCACACCATGTCGCAAAAAATAATTGAAGGTGAATATGCTTTTAGAAAAACAGAAATGGTTGCCGCGTTTAATTTTACAGAAGCCGGTGCTTTTCAATTCTTTTTCAGTTATGGTGCTGTTGACCGCACTGCCGCCGGCACATTTAGGGTGGAAGGGAATACCATAAAACTTACAAGCAACAAAGAGGCCGGAAAAGATTTTACCATCACCGCCCAATCAAAGGAAGCAAGTGGTTATACCATTAGCTTCAATCATTCCAACAACTATTTATTGCAAAATATACGTTGCATATTCCTGGTGAACGGCAAACAGGAAGAAGCCATTACCAACAGCAATGGTGAGGTACATGTTGACTTTGCTCATTGCGACACCATTTATGCACAGCATCTTTTATACCCGGATATATTTACCCTTGTTAAAGATGCCACCAATGAAAATAACCGGTTTACACTTGCACTCGAACCATCGCTGGAGAAGCTTAGCTTTAAGGGTATTGATCTAACCATCGAAAGCGACGGATCACTTAGCTGGCTGCCCAATTACTTTTTAGCAATGCCCGGTGTACAATTTGTAAAGCAATAAGGTACTTGCAGCTGCAAGATCATTTGTATATTTTTACTGCAATTCCTCATCACCAAAAATAAAAGGGTATGAAACTTCGCTACCTGGCTGTACTAACGATCGCCGCCTATACGATTGTTGTTGCCTTCCGTTCGGCACTCCGGCAGCCGGATATTGCAATGGCAACTCAATGGGTTGCCGAAAAGAAAAAATTCAGCATACGCTGCTCGCCAGACTATATACCTACGGCTGCAGATGATATCCCTTTACTGAGTGGCTGGGGAAATTATAAATGGCCCATCAGCAGCAACTCAGACAGTGCCCGCATATATTTTAACCAGGGTATCAACATGTATTATGCATTTCACATTATTGAATCCAGGGCTTCCTTTGATAAGGCCACCAGGTTTGATCCTGAATGCGCTATGGCCTGGTGGGGAAAGGCATTAGCTTACGGACCCAATATCAATGACTTTGGTTATCAACGACCTTCAGAAGCATTCCCATCTGCTGCCAAAGCCAATGCATTAAAAGCAACTGTTACCCCGGTTGAAAAAGCTTTGATAGAGGCTATTGCTATACGTTATGTTGCCGACAGTGCAGCCGACCAGGGTAAACTGAATGCCCTGTACCGTGATGCCATGAAGGCAGTTTATACGGCCTATCCCAACGATGAAAATGTTAGTACGCTGTATGCCGATGCATTGATGCTGATGCATCCCTGGGATCTGTACGACCATGATTTTAATGCAAAACCATGGACACCAGAAATTGTAACCGTATTAAAACATGCACTGCAATTAAATCCCAAACAGCCCGGTGCCAATCATTATTATATACATGCAGTGGAAGCTTCTTCAAAACCGGGCGATGCGTTGACCAGTGCTGATTATCTTGCTTCTGCCATGCCCGATGTATCGCACGTTACCCACATGCCTTCACACATTTATATACGCACAGGCATTTATGATAAAGGCATAACTGTTAACGACCAGGGAGTGGCTGGATATAAAAAATATCAAAATTATTTTCCCGCTACAGAAGAAAATATTGCGTTGTATGCATTGCACAATCTTCACATGAAAATAAACTGCGCCCAAATGGCGGGCAACTATGGTATTGCTGCAAGTGCATCCAAAGAACTGCAGCAACAGATACCGGCCTTTTATTTGCAGATTCCGGGCGCACTTGGTAATTATGTGCAGTACCTGCATCGTACGGATATCTTTACCTGGATAAGGTTTGGTAAATGGAAAGAGATATTAAGCGATCCTGTTGCAGATACGCTCCCCTTTACTTCGGTATTACAACATTTTGCAAGAGGCATGGCATTTGCTAATACAAACAGGATCACCGAAGCAGCAAAAGAACTGGCCATCATGCAAAATAAAATGGCCGAACCAACTTTAAAAGAACCCTTTGCACCTTTTAATGCCGTGTATGATGCGGCCCTCGTAGGTGAAAGCATTTTATCAGGCACCATTGCAGCAAACAAACAGGATTTCGATAAAGCTATCACGCTTTTTAAACAAGCGGTAAAAGATGAAGACAAACTGATCTACAATGAACCCCGTGACTGGTTATTACCTGCCAGGCAATACCTGGGCGCTGCATTGGTAAAAGCAGGTAAGCATAAAGAAGCTGTTGACGTTTTTACAAAAGATCTGCAGATAAATCCCAATAATGGCTGGTCGCTTACAGGACTGCAAACCTGCTACCGCCAATTAAAAAATACAACAGCCCTGGCTGCAGTAAATAATCAACTGAGATCAGCCTGGTCATTAAAAGATATGGCGATAGAGGCGGCTGTTTTTTAAAGGTAGCAGGAGCAACCATATTATCTGCTCCAAAATAGTGGGCAGTTATTTATAATTGCAAATTTTAAATTCCGTCGTTTATTTGCATACAATTGATAACAGTATATGCAGCCTAAAAAAATAAAGACAGGAATTTGTATCATAGGCGCAGGGCCCGCCGGCGCTACTGCCAGTATTTTTTTATGCAGAATGGGCATTAAACATGTGATCGTTGATGCTGCTTCATTTCCACGGGATAAGGTTTGTGGTGACGGGCTCGACCTGAACACCATCAGGGTATTGAATCATATTGATCCAACCATTATTGAAAAGGAACTTTCCACCAACAAAAAAAACTTTACTGCATCGCAGGGCTTCCGGTTTATTTTACCCAATGGCAGAAAGGTAGATATTATGCGTAGTGCAGGAAATGATGCAGACAATCATGCAAAAAAGCCAATGTTTTTCGTAAGTAGGCGATTTGATTTTGATAACCTGTTAGTAAGCAAGATCGATCGCAGCGTTGCCGATGTACAATTATCTACCCGAATAAATAAAATAACCAGGGAAGGAAAAGCCTGGGTGCTGGAAGCTGAAGGCCCATCTGGTAAATTAGCCATTGAAACTGATTTTTTAATTGGTGCCGATGGTGATCATTCAATGGTACTGAAACATTTGGGGGAGCGCAAAGTTGACCGTAACAATTATGCCGGGGCTGTAAGGCAGTACTGGAGTGGCGTAGAAGGCATGCACCCCGATAACCTGCTGGAAGTATATTTTCCTAAAAGCCTGCCGCTTTCTTACTTCTGGATATTTCCCTTACCCGATGGCAAGGCCAATGTGGGTTACGGAATGGCCAGTAATTATATTGCCAAACACCAAATTAATGTGCGTAAAGCATTTGAAGATCTGATAAAAACCGACCCGGTCCTTATCCCCCGTTTTAAAAATGCACAGCCGCAGGAAACGGTAAAAGGTTATGGCATTCCTATGTCGGGTAATGATCGTAAAGCATATGGCGATGGCTGGATGTTGCTGGGCGATGCGGCTTCATTGGTTTGTCCCACATCGGGTGAAGGCATTGGCTCGGGCATGATATCGGGATATGTAGCAGCAAAATTTATACAACGTGCTGCTACACAAAATGATTTCAGTGAAAAAATGTTTACAAATTACAATCGTGAAATTCACAAGCGGCTGCGAACAGAAGAAAAAGTTTACCGGTTTGTAAATGCTATACCGCCACGTGTATTTTCTTTCGGCATCAATACCATATTATCAACCTGGTTTTTTAAATACTGGTTATCTAAAAAAGCCATGAAGAAATGGATAAACACTGCTTATACCAAAGAGATCGAAGTAAAACTTACATAATATTCAGGTTAAAGTCATGTTTTCACTGCGTACTCCTTCAAATACCCATGAATGGGTATTCATAAATAAGCAAAACCATCATACATTTGAACATTAAACCGGTTTTTATGAAAAAAATATTATTTGTTTTTCTGCTGCTTTCGGCCACAACATTGTTTGCCCAAACTGAACAAAAAATGGGTGAAGATTTTTTAAGATCAGTACAGGAAAAAAACTTCGCACTGCTGAAACCCTGGCTGGGAAAGAATGCCAAAACCATGCAGGAAAAATGGAATCAGGTGGTTGAAAATGCCCACCGCAATGGATTTGATGTTAAGGCCGTGAAAATTAAGTTCGTAACGGCGGGTGAGCAGGTACCCAATATGCCCATGAAAACCATTATTGCTGTTTATGAATACGATGGCAAGGAGTGGGATGACCTGGTTTTAATGATAACCACCGGCAAGCAGCCAAAACTGGTAGAGATTCCGTTAACAAGCTACATGTTTAAACTTGATGAAGGAAGGCGTGGTAAGAACAGAATTGATTAACCCGGATGTAAATCCACACATTTGCATACTTGCAGACACTTTTACCAATCGTGATGTAAAAGCCTGTAATACCGGCAAATGAATCAGTGCTACTTTCCCAGCAACATCAATACAATAGCAGCCAGTGTTACAGATAAATGTACAATGAGCCAGGCCTGCTGGTAAAAAGGTCTTTTCTTAAATGGCGTTTCAGTATTAAACGGATCAAACATCAGGGCTAAACCCCAAAAAGTTACTACCTGCGAAAAATCACGCTGAAATAAAAAATATATGCCGGCCAAAAGAAAAACTGCATAAGCCGGTTTATTGATATTCCGTTCGGTTGGTTTGGTTTCTGTTTGCTGTGTCATGATTTGTTTTTATTTATTAGTATCTTATGCTGTTCCAGAATTACAAAAGCACTCAATTATTTTTCTTCTTCCAATGCATCAATATTTTTTTTCAAAGCTTTCAGGTGTTTTCCAAAACTGTAATTAAACATCCACCTGGCCAAATACCAGCAGGCAGGCACCAGAATAATAATGGCAATCAGCAACGTTATTAAAACAAATGGTTTATGCATAAATGCTTCAACGGGCTTGCCCGATCCCAAAACACCTCCCAGCATAAAACCACCGGCCGCACTTACCGGGTAAATATAAAGTGCTACTCTTTGCTGCGTGTTCATCCAGTTAGTAATAGACTGGTAATGCCTTTTTAATTCCACCAGCACCGAACTGTGGGGAGACACGGTTGTATTTAATTGTTTGTATTGTTGAAAGGTTGTGTATACTGCCCACAAAGAAAAGATCAACACCAGCCCGATAGCCATTTGCACCTGCCAGATCTGGAAATAAAAAATAACAGCTACATACAGCATACAGATCAATACTGCTGCAACCATATTGTTCAACAGATTCTTTTTGATCTTCACCAATGGGTTGTGCGAAGCCAGTTTTGGCAATGTTGATGACTGCAGCAACGATGACAGGTCATTATCCTGCGGATCATTTAATTCGCCCCATGTTTTTTCGATACTCATTGTTATGCTGTTAAAAGATTACCCAATTGTTGTTTAATGCGATGCAGTTTTACAGCCACATGATTGTTGGAAATACCCAGCATCTCTCCTATCTCCGCATTTTCATAACCATCCAGGTTCATGGAGATGATGGCCCTGTCTGTTTCGGGCAGTTGCCTGATGGCAAGCCTTAATCTTGCCACATCTTCCTGCTGTGCTATCCTGTTTTGCACAGCAGGAGAAATGGTTTCCAGCGAATCTTTATAATCAACCCGTTGCGGCTTTCGCTTTTGTGTAAAAATGGTATTTAAACAGATACGGTATAGCCAGGTGCTGAACTTTGCCTCGTTTCGGAATGATGGCCAGCTCTTCCAGGCCTGCAACAACACTTCCTGGTACAGGTCTTTTTTTTCTTCTGCATCATTGGCATACAGCCCCACCAGTTTATAAATAATACCCTGGTTCTGCCTTACCTGTTCTAAAAATGCTGCTTCGCTCAAGTTTTATAATTTTACCGGTGTAAGGGTATAACCGAGTTGTTTCAATTGCTCCACCAATCCAAACGGACCTGCCAGGTGCAAGGCGCCCACTGCAATAAACTGTGGTTCCTTTTTCATCAACCCCGGAATGCTTTGCATCCACTTATCATTCCGCTTCTTTAAAAAATCATTTTCATTGCCAAATACAGCCAATCCTTTTTCTGAAACTGCATACATCCCCGCAAGATCATGCTTAAACCAGTTTTCTATCAGTTCATTTCCCTGGTTTATCATATCTGTTTTGTTGCGTAAAAAAAGTTTCAGTTGGTTTACCTGCTCCTCATTGGTTGAGCTGTTAAACAATACATTCATCTGCTCTTCTATGGTTTCAAACTCGGTTATTTTTTTTCCTGCCCGTTTACCTGTTTGAGCAAAATAACCATCCAGTGGCAGGCCTGTATATTTTTGCAGTGGCGATTTGGTATCCGTTATTATGTAAATCATAGACAAAGTGATCGCAACATTTATCGGCTTCAACTGGTTTATCTGCGCTATGCCAACACCCAAGGTGCTTTTTACTTCCGTATCCAAACTATCTTTAAAAGGGCTATCCAGCAGATCACTTAGGGTTTTATCTTTCAGTAAGCCCATTGATGCTGCCACAGGTAATTTGGCAGAATCCAGTACCAGTTCTACTGCTATTCCTTTTGCTTTTTTAAATGCATGCATTACAGCAGGCACTTCATCCAGGTAGCTGCTTTTTACCAAATGATACGTTCCAAAAAGCCAGGAAGTATCTTTTAACCCTTTGCCGGTTATTGCATAAAAATTAGTTTGGCCTTTGTTATTATGCTGTGCCTTCCCACAAATTGCCAATAACATTCCAAAAATAAACATTAACAGTGCTGCTCCAAATCGTACAGCATAAACTTTTCTTTTTGTGATTTTTGTTGAATGATCGTTATTCATTTTAATTATTTATTAAACATTAAGTAATTGTCCGGACGGTTAACGAAAGATTAGTAGCAGCCGGGTTAACAGAATTACAGGAAGCTGAAAATAAATTTATATATTTTTATGAAATGAGCCATGAATACCAGCAAGCCTGCAAACTTTTACGAAACCATATTGAGGCATTTGTAAAAATACCCGATGATGATTGGGAATTATTGCAGCCGCAGCTTACCTTGATCAACTTACAAAAAAATCAGTTTTTTATACAGGAAGGTAAAAGAGAGACCCGTGTGGGTTTTGTAATTAATGGCATGCTTCGCCAGTACTATACCAAAGATGGGGAAGAGAAAACCACTTATTTCTTTTTTGAGAACCATCTCATGACTTCTTATGTAAGCTGCATTACAAACAAACCATCGCTTGTAAGTATTGAAGCATTAAGTAATGTTACCTGTTTATCTTTTCCTTACAGCATATTATTACAACTGTTTGATAAAAGCATGGCCTGGCAAAAATTTGGCAGGTTGGTTGCAGAATACCTGGGCATTGGCCTGGAAGAAAGAATGGTAAGCCTGCTGCTGCAAAGTCCTGAAGAGCGATACATTGATTTACTTAACAGCAATAAAAAAAAAATAATAGAACGCATTCCGCAGCACTACATAGCCAACTACCTGGGCATTACTGCAGTAAGTATGAGCCGCATTCGCAACCGGATTTTAAAAAGCAAATAAATTATTTATTTCTTTCAAGACTGCCCAGGTGTGTATTTTTAAAACTGTCTTCATATTTTAAACCGTAGCCCATTATCCTGTCAAAGGAAGCATGGGCAAATAATAATATCCCTGCCGCTGTTAACACATCATTATTAAAATAAAAACCGGTAACAGCCAGTGCAACAGCAATACCCTTATGGTGAAACAGATTATATGTAAAAGCTCCGATCCTGGTATTGATAAGATAGCCAAGCATACCGATATCAGGTGAAAAAAATAAAATGATCCAAACCCAAAACGACAGGTTAAGGTGGTAGATACTGAGTAAGTAAATACCCATTGCTGTCATGGCTGCTTCTTCTAACTTTACTATTGTTTTCATTATTTTTAATTTTAAGCAAATATAGATTGGGTAAAAAAGGGAGGGCGTTAACATAAGATAAGAAATCATTTGCTGCCTGAAAATTTATGCCCGGGCATATTTATACATACACATTCTTTCAGACAAAGCCATTCCATCCCTGCACAGAACCGTTAAACAAAAACTCCTGCGCTGCATAAGACCTGTTCCCTATCTTCACAGGGCATGTTAAAATTTACACTACTTACTGCACTGTACTTATGTTTTGGTACGCTGCATGCCCAGCAACCAGCCAGCTTTACCCTTACAGTTACTAATGAAAAAGCAGCGCCCCTTACCGAAGCCACCGTTGAATTGTTAAGCAATAACAAACTGGTTAAAGCGGCTATTACCGATGCAAAGGGAAATGCCGTATTTGAAAACATCGCCACAGGCAGTTACAGTTTCAGCATTACGCTGGTGGGTTATAAAAAACAAACAACGGCTTTGTATAATTTTTCTGAAACCAATAAAGCAATGATCAGCCTGCAGGCTACAGATAAAACTCTGGAGGCTGTAACTGTGAGCTCAAAAAAACCATTGATTCAACATAAGGAAGGAAAGACCATCATTAATGTTGAAGCTGCAGTAACCAACACGGGCACTACCGTGCTGGAAGTTTTGGAAAAATCGCCGGGTGTAATGGTAGATAAGAATGGCGGACTTAGTCTGCAAGGCAAGGCTGGTGTGTTGGTAATGATTGATGATAAGCCCACTTACCTGAATGGCGCCGATCTGAATAATTTACTCAGCAGTATGAGTTCATCCCAGGTAGATGAGATTGAACTGATGCCAAATCCGCCGGCAAAATATGATGCCAGTGGCAATGCCGGCATTATCAATATTAAAACCAAAAAAAATAAAGTTAAGGGTTTTAACGGATCGGTTACGGTTGCCGGTACGCAGGGCGTATATCCAAAGAACAACAACAGCCTGATCATAAATTACCGCTCAGGCAAATTCAATATGTTTTTCAATTACAGCTTGAATAATACCAAATACTTTACCAGTATTTATGCACTGCGCAAATATTACAACGATAATAATGATATCATCGCCATCCTTGATCAACCCACGTATTTTACGGGCAGGGTTACCAACCATACCATCAAGGCAGGTATTGATTATAACATGTCACCAAAAACTACCATTGGTATTGTACTTGGTGGCACCAGGGTAAACCGCAAAGGCAAAGGCGATGCTACTGCCACCTGGTTGAGTGCAGCAGGGGCAACCGATTCATCGATTATTACCAACAGTACAAGCGGTAACCGGTATAAAAGCGAAACGCTGAATGGTAACCTGCGTCACAGCATCAATAAGCAGCAGGACCTGGCACTGGATATTGACTGGCTTAATTATAACATCAGGAGTGAACAGTTGTTTAACAACCGGCTGCAGGCAAACGGCGGATATACCGAAGCGGCAAGAGGCAATATCCCAACCGGCATTACTATTCTTTCGGCAAAAGCTGATCACGCGTTACGCTTTGGTAAGAACAGTACGCTGCAATCGGGTTTCAAATCATCGCATATCAGCACCAACAATATTGCCTCTTATCAAAACTTTGACGGTATTAACTGGCAGGAAGATTATGGCAGGAGCAATCATTTTTTATACAAGGAAAATATTAATGCGCTCTACAGCAGCCTGCAAACAAAATACAAGCGCATCAGCATGCAGGCGGGCCTTCGTTACGAAGCTACATCTTACCAAGCACACCAGCTGGGCAATGTACAGCAGAAAGATTCGGCCTTCAGCCGCAAATACAGCGGGCTGTTCCCCAGTGGTTATATTACCTACCAGGTTGATTCTTCCAATGTACTAACGTTTACGGGTGGACGCAGGATTGACCGTCCGCCTTTTCAGACACTCAATCCTTTTACATCCATTATTAATAAATACACTTATCAAAGTGGCAATCCGTTTATTGTTCCGCAATACAGTACCAATATGGAGATCAGTCACCAATACAAAGAATGGCTGACTACTACCATTTCGTACAGCATCGTAAAAAATTATTTTTCGCAGATATTTTTAAATGATACCATCGCAGGATTGCTCTATTATTCGCAGGGCAATGTGGGCCGTACCCATAACCTCGGTCTCAGCAGCATTGTTATGTTATCACCAACCAAATGGTGGAGCTTTACTTTTCAGGCAACCTACAATCACAAAGAATTAAAAGGCTTTAACGGCGATGCCAATTTTAAAAGCAATATCAACCAGCTCAATATTAATATGAGCAACCAGTTTACGTTTGCCAAAATATACAGCGGTGAGCTGAGCGGATTTTTTACCAGCCGTGCCCGGAACGATCTGCAGGAAGTGCTCTATCCTACCGGGCAATTATCGATGGGTATAAGCCGGCCGGTGCTTAAAAAGAAAGGCACTTTAAAACTCAGTTTTCGGGATGTGTTTTTTACCAACGCTATGGAAGGGTTTACAAATTTTACCAAAGCCACCGAATATTTTATATTGCGACGGGACAGCCGGGTGATCAATATTGCCTTTACCTACCGCTTTGGTAAAGCCTACAAAACCGCCAAACGCAGCAGTGGCAGTGCCGGGGATGAAATGGAACGGGTTGGGAATGGATAAAGATGGGTTTATAACAGAATGTTAACGAAAGTTCTCATTTTTGCATTTAACCCAATTACCCTTAAATTGTGCAACTAAACTAAATTATATGAAACTGAAATTATATACTTCGGCAGCATTAATAGCTATTACAGGCCTTGTGTCTTGTGGCGGAAACACTGATACAGAAGTGGTTGACAAATCCATTATCCCTGCAGGATCTGATACTACACCCGCACAAACAGGTGTACAAAATACAGCAACGCCGGGCCAGGTCATTATTCCGGGAACTACCGCTCCTGCAGTAATTCCGGGTGCCGTAACGGTGCCTAGTGGTACAGTACAGCCGCAAACGATTACCATGAACCCGCAAAATAATGCGATGGTAACTAATCCGCAAACGATAACACAAACAACTGCCGCTACCGCACCGGGCATGAATCCTCCACACGGACAACCGGGACACCGCTGCGATATTTCTGTTGGTGCACCTTTAAACAGCAAACCTGCGGCACCTGTAACTGCACAGCCAGCAACTACACTTACTGCGCCACAACAGCAGCCACAGGTAACCATGAAGGAAGTTCCTACCACAACTAAAACAGCGCCGGGCATGAATCCTCCGCATGGAGAAGCCGGACATAGATGTGATATTGCCGTGGGTGCACCATTGAACAGTAAACCAGCACCGGCTACCGTTACAACTACAGCAGCACCGGCTACCATTTCAGCTCCATCATTACTTTCAGCTCCAAAATCCGACAGCAACAAGAATTAAGCTGTTATACAAGCTGAAATTATTTAATTGCTGAAAAAACCAGATCTTCCAGGTAAGCAATTACTTTGGTGTCGTCTTCTTTACCAAAATCGGTTAAAGCAGGGAGATTGTTCATGAAGAAATTCTGAAAATGTGCCATTTCAATAATGGTACTCGAGAGTGATTTGGGATATTTATATGCCGGATTACATTCCTGTATGATCTCGCCTACTTTGGCGCAAAGATCTTTATAGGGTTTAAAGAACTGGTCTTTATTATCTGCAGAAACATGCTTGGTTAAATAAGCTTTTGATCCTTCAGCAATGATGATCTGGTGTAAATTATTTTCATTGATATGGCTGGTATTGATGTCATCTTCTACCGTTGCTGTCAGTAACTGAATAACTTTTTTAAGTTTAACCACCGGGTCTTTTACATTTAATGTATGTATCATGATACGATATTCCAGCCAGCTCCAGTACCATGACGTGATGTACATCAGTAATTTATGTTTGTTTTCAAAGTACCGGTAAATACCCGCCTCTGTTGAGTTTATATCTTCTGCCAGCTTTTTAAAAGTAAAAGCTTCAAATCCGTTCTTATTGATTACTTCAATACTATGTTGAATAATTTTTTTGCCCAGTTCAGTCTGTTCAGGGTCTCTCAAAAACAGTTTTTTATTCATTTTTATCTGCAGCTGTAGTTCCATTTTCTATTTTTTTAGCGGATCAGAGATTTTTTTCTATTTAAAATGTGGTTTTTAAGCCATCGGTCACAAAAATAGTTTAAAAGTATTACAATATTATGAGATAGTAATACTATCTTTATGAATATTATTACTATCTTTGCTTTTCCAGACTAATAAAACTACCATTTATGAACATCAAACACATGTTTACAGAAATAAAAAGCGATCTGCCAGCCAGTATTGTCGTTTTTTTTGTGGCTGTTCCCTTATGTCTCGGTATTGCCCTGGCATCGGGAGCTCCCTTATTTTCCGGCATTATTGCCGGTATTGTTGGAGGTATTGTTGTTGGTGTAGCCAGTGGCTCGCCGTTAGGAGTTAGCGGCCCGGCAGCTGGCCTGGCAGTTATTGTTTTAACATCCATAGCTACATTGGGGTCCTGGCCGGCATTTTTACTGGCGGTTGTGTTAGCTGGTATAATTCAGCTGGGGCTGGGCTTTGCCAAAGCTGGTTTTATTGCCTATTTCTTTCCTTCCTCAGTAATTAAAGGCATGCTTACAGGAATTGGTTTACTTATCATTTTAAAACAGATACCGCATGCATTGGGTTGGGATAAAGATGCAGAAGGTAATGATTCTTTTCTACAGGCAGATGGTGAGAACACTTTTTCGGGAATTACAAAAGCCCTTGATTTTATAACACCCGGAGCGATTTTAATAGCGGCAATTTCCCTGGCCATATTAATTCTATGGGACCAGGTACTCACAAAAAAACACAAAATATTTCAGCTGATACAGGGGCCCATTGTGGTGGTGATATTGGGTATTGTTATGAATTACCTGTTTAAAGCCGGTACATTAAATTTTAGTTTGGCAGCAGACCAGGTAGTGCGGATTCCGGTTGCAAATAATTTAACCGAATTCTTTAGCCAGTTTACATTTCCCGATTTTTCGGCCATAACCAATTTTGAGGTTTGGAAAATTGCGATCGTACTAGCCATTGTTGCCAGTTTAGAAACATTATTATGTGTAGAGGCTACAGATAAAATGGACCCCAATAAAAGAATTACACCCACCAACAGGGAATTAAAAGCACAGGGCCTGGGCAACCTCGTTTCAGGTATGATTGGCGGATTACCTGTTACACAGGTAATTGTGCGCAGTTCGGCCAATATTAATTTTGGTGGTAAAACAAAAATGTCGGCCATATTACATGGTGTGTTTTTATTGATATCAGCAATAACCATTGCCGGACTTTTAAACATGATTCCGCTTGCGAGCCTTGCTGCTATCCTTTTGATGGTAGGATACAAACTTGCCAAGCCCGCATTATTTATACAAATTTACAAATTGGGTTGGGAACAGTTCATTCCTTTTACTGCAACAGTAATAGCAATACTTGCAACAGATCTTTTAAAAGGAATTACTATCGGCTTATTGTTTGGTATATTTTATACACTACGCCACAGTTTCCGCAACTCCCATTACATGAAGGAAACCATAACAACAGAAGAAGGGCAGGAAGTACACCAGCTTGTTTTAGCCGAAGAAGTTTCATTTTTTAATAAGGCTAGTGTAATAAAAGAACTGGATGAAATTCCTGCCAATTCAAAAGTGATCATTGATTGTACCAAATCAAAATCCATAGCATACGATGTGGCAGAACTGATAAGAGACTACAGAAGCAATGCAAAAGCTAAAAACATAACGGTTGAAACCATCAACTTTATTGAACCTGCTTAACAATTTTTAAAACTATAAAACTAAATAACATGAAAACATTAACAAAAGAAATGCAGGCTGCCATTACACCGGCACAGGCGCTTGAATTATTAAAAGACGGTAATAAAAGGTTTATAAACAACCTTAAAGTAAACCGGAATCTTTTACAACAGGCAAATGAAACTTCTGATGGACAACATCCTTTTGCAGTGATATTAAGTTGCATCGATTCCCGCACTTCTGCAGAGCTCATATTTGATCAGGGCCTGGGTGATATTTTCAGTGTTCGTATTGCGGGTAATATAATTAATGAAGATATACTAGGCAGTATGGAATTTGCATGTAAAGCAGCAGGTTCAAAATTTATTGTGGTGCTGGGCCATACAAAATGCGGGGCAGTAAAAGGTGCCTGCGACCATGTTGAAATGGGTAACCTTACCGCATTGCTATCTAAAATACAACCTGCTGTTTACGATGAAAAAACCGAAACAGAAAACCGAAACTCTGCCAACGCAGCCTTTGTGGAAAAAGTGGCAACCATTAATGTAAAACGTACGGTACACGCCATTATGGAACGCAGCACCATTTTAAAAGAAATGATTGATAAAGGCGAGATCGGTATTGTGGGTGGCACGCACGACATTACAACCGGTGCAGTTAACTTTTATCCGGATACGCTTTGGTTATGGGAAAATGAAAATACAAAACAGGAATTGCAGTCTGCTTAATTTAAAATGATATTTATTATAATAAAAAAATTAAAAAACAACATGATGCAAATTAATATCCAATCACCCGGCATAAAATTAAATCAAAAACTTAATGGATTTGTTCAGGAAAAAGTTGAAAAACTGTTCAATTATTACAGCGAGTTAATTTCAATTGACATTACGCTCCGGGTTTCCAATTCAGAAACAAAAGAAAACAAGATATGCGAAATAAGATTAGTAATACCAGGTAATGACATACTCGCCAGTGCACAATGTAAAACTTTTGAAGAAGGAGTTTTAAGCGTAGTTGAAATTATTAAAGTACGCTTAAAAAGAAAAAAATCTAAAATAATTGGTACAAGGAACGATTTTTCGCCTAAACATTTACCCAATTAAACAGTTAAGGATTAAATGATAAAAAGTACTTTTAATGTAAATCAGGCTGCCTTAATTGCTGCACAAATTCAAAAAGTAAAATAATGGAAGTCAGGGCCAGGTTGCTACCCGGCTAAATTGCATAAACCCTACGTATGAGTAACCGGATAATATTTTCAACAATTTTTTTGTTTGTGTAGCCTTATTTTACCGGCTCAAAATACAAGGATAACAGATAATAACAGTATTGGCTGGTTTAATAATTTCACTACCCTTAAAGTTTCTAAAAAATGGAGTGCACACCTGGAGTACCAATGGCGAAGGGAAAACATCGTAAAAACCTGGCAACAAAGTTTGTTCAGAACCGGAGTTAATTATCAGGTAAATAATAAACTCAGTCTTCGGTTAGGCTATGCCTGGGTTGAAACTTTTCCGTACGGAGATATTCCATTACAGGCAGCAGGAAAAAGATTTCCCGAACACAGGGCTTTTCAGATGGCCACACTTACAGATAATATGAATCGCATAGAAATGAGCCACCGGTTTATGCTTGAACAGAGATGGTTAGGCCGTTATAGCAATACAACTTTAAGTAAACCCGATGACTTTACATTTGTAAACCGCATCAGGTATATGTACCGTATGCAGATCCCCATTGGCAAAAAGAAGATAGAAGATAAAACACCTTACGCTGCTATCTATGATGAAATATTCATAGGCTTTGGAAAGAATGTAAATGAAAATATATTCGATCAAAACCGGTTAGCCATCCTTTTAGGTTACCGCTTTAATAAAAAGCTGAGGGTAGAAGGTGGTTTTTTTCAGCAGATCGTTCAGCTGGGAAGAGAAGTGAACAACCGCAATGTTTTCCAGTATAATAACGGAATAATTTTAAACAGTTATTTCAATTTTGATCTAAGTAAATAATAAATTCTTTAAAATGAAACCAGAAATGTTGAAATATACAATACGTAAAATCATTCTGGCTGGTACCTTGTTATTTTTATGCCAGCAAGGAACCGCACAGGCAAACAAAAAAGAAAGTTTTTCTGTAAATTTTGGCCCTGAGGTAGCTTTTACCGAAAGTTCGTTCAGAACCACGCATAGGGCTGGCTATGGAGGAAATATTAAAGGGGAATATACTTTTGGTAAACACTTAAGTGCCACTGTTAACACCGGCATTTTAGTTTTCCAGGGTAGACAATATTTTGAAAATTTAGTCTTGCAGCCAAAAGCATATAAAAATTTAACAGCAATACCTGCAAAAGCAGGTTTAAGATATTATATAGGTAATTTTTATGCAGCCGGGGAAGCAGGTGTTGTTTTTTTAAATAACTACACCAATGCATCCCGCCCTGTAGCAAGCATAGGATTAGGAGATAAAATTAAAGTTGGCCAGGGAAATATTGATATTTCACTGAGGCAGGAATTCTGGTTTGGCAATCCAAATAATTTAAATATGGCCGTATTACGGGTAGCTTATGAAATTGTGTGGTAAAATGCGACCATATTCTTGCTATGTTAATATAAATCGAATCAGTAAATAAATTATTTAAAATGATCATTGTAAAACTTCTGGTAGCCGATAAGGAACTGGGAAATGTTGTGGCAAACAGTATTCTAAAAAATAAATTTACCCTCAATGTTTTTGGCAGTCCTTTTGATTCTTTTCATGTATCCTCTTCCAACGAAACAGAACAAACCGCGGTATACGTTATTCAGTTTGTAACAAAAAGTTTGTTATTTAATGAAATTGAAGAAAGTTTAAAGAAAGAATTTCCGGAAACTGAATTTTATATCTGTGCTACCCCGATTGTGCACATGGCCATTAATCTTCATGATAAGATCAGGGAAAGAGTAATCGGAGCAAAACTTAATAAAATAGAATCAGAAGCATAAATAAATTATTATGGATTATCAAATTTTGATCTCACTCATAACCCTGATAGCGCTTGAAGTTATTCTGGGGATAGACAATGTAATTTTCATCTCTATTCTTGCGAGTAAATTACCCGCCAATCAACAGAAAAAGGCAAGGCTATATGGGTTAATACTGGCCATGGTGCTCCGGCTGGCTTTATTAGCTGTTATTTCACTGATCATGAAATTAGATAATGATTTGTTCCGGATATTTAACCAGGGTATTTCAGTTAAAGATCTGATATTGATTTTGGGAGGATTGTTTCTATTGTACAAAAGCGCTACTGAAATTTATCACAAAATGGAAGGTGAACAGGGTAACCAAAGTAAAAAGATAAAAGCAGTTACTTTCACGCAGGTGATCATTCAGATTTTAATAATGGACCTTGTATTTTCTGTTGATTCTATCATTACTGCCATCGGAATGGTTAAAGAAGTATGGATCATGTATGTTGCAATTATAGTTACTGTTTTAATTATGTTGGTTGCGGCAGAACCAATTAGTAATTTTGTAAATAAACATCCGGCATTCAAGATGCTGGCCCTTTCGTTTTTATTGTTGATAGGTTTTGCATTGATCAGTGAGGGCTTTGGAGTTGAAATACCCAAAGGTTATATTTATTTCTCCATGGCATTCTCCATGCTGGTGAGTATTTTTCAGGTAAGGATGAACAACAACAGTAAACCTGTTGTTACGCATGAACATTATAAAGAAGGAGAAGAAAAATTACCCAAAAATGTATTATAAATCTACAATTCCTGGAAAACAGCTTACGAATTTTTCATTTGAAGCATATTGTCCTACTGAATACTTTGTACATTTATGTAATTCGATCACTGAATAAAAACCGATTTTCATGCCCAAAACAGCGACCCCGCTTTCAAAAATATTGAACCTGGTAAAACTGGAGCGAAAAGAAATTACTGCCGTATATTTTTATGCCATATTAAACGGATTAATACAACTTTCTTTACCATTGGGTGTGCAGGCCATTATTGGATTTGTATTGGGTGCCACTATGAGAGCATCTTTAATTATATTAATAGCATTGGTGGTAACAGGCGTTCTTATAGGCGGTATTATGCAGATAAATCAAATGAAGATCATTGAGAAAATACAACAGAAACTCTTTGTACGATATGCTTTTGCATTTGCTACACATATCCCAAAACTTGATCTTAAAAAAATGATAAGGTTTATTTACCTGAACTGGTCAACCGGTTTTTTGATATCCCCATCCTGCAAAAAAGTTTAAGCAAGATCTTACTGGATATCCCAACGGCCAGCATACAGATCGTGTTTGGACTGGCCCTGTTGGCATTTTATCATCCCGCATTTATATTTTTCGGTATTTTTCTGATCATACTCTTATGGTTGATCCTGCGCTATTCAGGAAACCGTGGCTTGCAAACCAGTATTGACGAAAGCTCTTATAAATACCAGGTTGCGGGTTGGCTGGAGGAAGCAGCCAGGGTTATTAAATCTATTAAGCTGGCAAAAAACAATGACCTGCACCTGCAAAAAACTGATGAAGAAGTATCAGGCTATTTACAGGCACGCAACAGCCATTTCAAAATATTATTGTTACAATATCATGTACTGGTTTTGTTTAAAACGGTTATCACTGCGGCAATGCTAATTGTAGGCACAATACTTTTAGTTAACCAGCAATTAAACATTGGCCAGTTTATAGCGGCTGAAATTATTATACTGCTGATATTGAATTCTGTAGAAAAATTAATTATGAACCTCGGAACTGTATATGATACGCTTACGTCCATTGAAAAAATATCTAGCCTTACCGATAAACCTGTAGAAGAAAATGGCTCTGTTCAATTAGGCCCTGCTACCCGCGGTTTGCAGGTAGAAATGCAACATCTTAGTTTCACTTATAATGATGAAAAAGACATTTTGATTGATGTTTCATTACAAATAAATTCCGGTGACAAAGTATGTATCCAGGGTAAAGACAGTTCCGGAAAGTCAACCTTGCTTCGCCTGATGGCAGGATCTTACACCGATTTTAAAGGTGCGTTATTGTTAGATGAGGTACCCGTTGGGAATTACAATTTAGACTCTGTCCGGTCACATATAGGTGTGTTGTTAAATCAACAGGATATTTTTAATGGCACGGTTTGGGAAAATATTGCTTTGGGCAATGAGCATATTTCACGCCAGGCTGTTAATGATATAGCCGCTAAAGTGGGATTAACCGATTTCATTTCAACCCTTAAAAAAGGGTATGATACCCTGCTTGACCCGGCCGGAAAACGTTTACCCCGTAATGTTATTCATAAAATTTTATTAACCAGGGCCCTGGCAGCAAAGCCACGCCTGCTGTTGCTTGAAGACCCCTGGATGAGTTTTGAGGACGGGTATCGCCAGCAAATAATTCAGCTGCTCCATGATGTTCCGGATTCAACAATTGTGGTTGTCAGCAATGATGAGGAATTTGCAAAACAATGCGACAAAGTATTTATCATGGAAGAACATAGAATCATACAAACAAAATAATAATGATCCTGCAAAAACACAATCATGGATTCCGGTAAATTAAAATCATACAGTCATATTTATATGCACAATACAAACAGCCGGGTAAAACTTTGGTTTTTTGTATGTGCTGGTGTTTTTTTACTCTTTTTATTTTTACCCTGGACACAAAACATACGTGCCAAGGGAACTGTAACAACGTTGTACCAGGACCAGCGGCCGCAACAGGTAAACACCATTATTGGCGGAAGGATCATGAAATGGCACATTAAAGAAGGCGATTATGTAAAAGCCGGAGATACTTTAATTCAGTTAACAGAAATAAAAGTAGATTACCTGGACCCCAATTTATTGCAGCGTACACAGGAGCAACTGGCAGGCAAACAACAATCCGTTGAATACTATAAAAGTAAAGTTGGCGTAGCTGATCAGCAAATTGGCGCCATCAATACGGGTCTTCAGTTAAAACTTAACCAGTTATTAAACAAATTAAATCAACTACAATTAAAAATTCAGGCTGATAGTGCTGAAGCGATTGCTGCCAATAATGATTATGCTATCGGTAATAAACAGTACAGCCGGCAGAAAGCCATGTATGATAGCGGCCTTGTTTCCTTAACTCAACTGGAAATAAGGAACCAGCAGTTTCAAAATGCACTGGCAAAAAAAATAAGCGCTGAAAATAAATTGGCCAATACCAGGCAGGATTTAACCATTACGAAAATTGAAATGAGTGCAATACAACAGGAGAACCTGGAGAAAGTAGCTAAAGCACAGGGAGACCAGTTTCAATCACTAACTCAAATAGCCAGCGGGCAGGCAGATGTAGCCAAACTGGAAAACCAATATGCGAGTTACAATATCCGTAATGGCATGTATGTTATTCTTGCTTCACAAAGCGGGCAAATCATTAAAGCACAAAAAGCGGGCATTGGAGAATTTGTTAAAGATGGCGATATGATCGCAGAAATTGTTCCGGATAATATACAGTATGCGGTTGAAATGTTTGTACAACCACTCGATTTGCCCTTAATTGCCCCTGGCCAAAAAGTTCGTTTTCTTTTTGATGGTTTTCCGGCCATTGTTTTCAGCGGATGGCCAAAAGCGTCTTCCGGCACATTTGGCGGCGTAATTGTAGCAGTAGAAAGCAACCTGAGTGTTAATGGAAAATTCAGGGTTTTGGTAAAAGAAGATACAACTGATAAGCCCTGGCCCAAAGAATTAAAGATTGGTGCCGGTGCACAAGGCATCACGCTCTTAAAAGATGTGCAGGTTTGGTATGAGTTGTGGAGAAACATCAACGGCTTTCCCCCAGACTATTATAAAAACGATGCCGGTAAAGGAAAAGAGAAAAAATGAATTTTGTAAAACATATTATTCCGGTTGTGCTACTTATGGTGGGTTCTTCTGTAAAAGCGCAGGATAGTTTAAAAACATTATCAGCATTGCAGGTAATGGAGATCGTAAAGCAGTTTCATCCGGTGGCAAAACAGGCAGATATATTTGTTGAAAAAGCAAAGGCTGATGTTACCATTGCAAGAGGCATGTTTGATCCGGTACTTAAAAATGAAACGGCTCAAAAAACTTTTGATGGTATTGATTACTATTATTACAACCGGCCAGAACTTTCCATTCCTACCTGGTTTGGTATAGAGGTTTCGGCCGGACTTGAATATTTATCCGGTAACCGTACCGATCCGGTAGAAACAAAAGGACAAACCAGCTACTTTGGTGTAAGTGTGCCGCTGGCAAAGAATCTGTTGATGGATAAAAGAAGGGCCGCTTTACAAACAGCAAAAATATTTCGTGAGGCTTCTGCCATTGAAAAACGAAATATGCTGAATAACCTGCTGCTGGATGCTATGAACAGTTATTGGAACTGGGTAAAGCAATACCAGGTATATCAGATCTTAACCGGGGCATTTACAGTAAATGAGAAAAGAGTTGAGTTGATAAAAACAGCTTTTCGCCTCGGCGACAGGCCGGCTATTGATACCATAGAAGCTTTAACACAATTGCAAAGTATTGAATTATTGAAGAACCAGGCCTGGCTCGATTATCAAAACACAGGTCTTGAACTTTCAGTTTTTTTATGGTTAGCCAATGCAACACCATATAACCTGGGTATAGATATAGTTCCCGGAGATGATCTGCAATTAAGCAATATAGCAGCTGAACCAATACCCGATTTAAATAATTTACTGGAAACAGCAATCAAAAATCATCCGGAACTGGTTATCTATAATTATAAAATTGATGTACTGACTGTAGATAAAAAATTAAAGTTCCAGGACTTACTTCCTTCGTTAAACTTCAGATACAACCAGTTGGGAAAAGGTTATGATATGTCAAAAACGATTATCAACCCCTTATTTGAAAACAATTATCAGTATGGGTTATCCTTTGGAATTCCTCTTCGCCTCTCGCAGGGAAGAGGTGAATACCGGAAAGCAAAATTGAAAATTACAGAAACTCAATTACAACAAAAACAAAAACAACTGCAACTGGAAAATAAAGTTAAAAGTTACTTTAATGAATTGTTTATGCTGAAAAGCCAGGTAGCCTTACAGGAAAAGGCTTTAAAAAACTACCAGGCTTTACAGCGTGGTGAAGAGATCCGTTTTCAGGCAGGCGAAAGTTCCTTATTTCTGATAAATGCCCGTGAAAATAAAACATTGGAAGCTCTCCAGAAATTACAGGAACTGAAAGCAAAATATTATAAAACGGAAAATACATTGCAATGGGCCGCAGGCCTGATGATACAATAAATAATTATTCACTTCTAATAATATAAACCATGAAATGTCCAAATTGTGAAGAAATCCTTGTGATGACTGAAAGACAAGGCGTTGAAATTGATTATTGCCCCAAATGCCGTGGTGTTTGGCTGGACAAAGGAGAACTTGATAAGATTATTGAGAAATCTGCCTCAACAGATACAAATCAACCAGTAAAACAACCGTTGGATAGAAACAGACGTGATGACGACGACGATGATGACCGGTACTTTAATAAAAACCGTGGCTATGACAATCATGCGAAACATCATAAAAGAAAAGGAGGTTTCTTAGGTGATCTTTTTGATTTTTAATATCAAAACAGTGGTTAATGATCATTAAAAAAATACTATTTACAACCCTGTTATTTTTTATGAGCAATATTGTATTAGCTCAAACCAAAGGTCTGGGTAGCTGGAACACCGTAAACCTGAAATATACAATTAATGAAAAGTGGAGTTTTTTTGGAGAAGCACAACTCAGGTCATTGAGCTTTTACAGCCAGTTTCACTATCATGAATATAAAGCGGGCGTAAATTATAAAGCGCATCCAAATCTTTTATTAACACTGGCGGCAGGCGATTACGATACGTATAAAGAAGGTGGCAATTTTAAATCGCCAAAAAATAATGATGAATTCAGGATCTGGCCCCAAATCACTTTAACACAATCTATAAAAAGATTTAAAATAGATCAACGTTACAGGGCCGAATTCAGGTTTACCTCCAATGGCTACCGAAACAGGTACCGGTACCGTATAGGGGTTTCTTATCCTTTTGGAAAAAATAATAAAGGTTACAAACCTTTTTTACTGAATGCCAGCAATGAGATCTTTTTTACCGGCAAAGAACCCTATTTTGAAAGGAACAGGTACCAGGTTTCATTGGGTTATAAAATAAATAAACAGGTGGCCGTACAGTTGGGCTATTTACATCAGTTTGATTATAAAATCAATGATGAGACCGGGCGTGATTTTTTACAACTGGGTTTATATATCGAGTTATCTTCCAATACAAAAAATAAAAACAAACCCCGCCTGTAAAAGCGGGGTCCTTATTACTCAAAGAATACCAAACACAAACATCCTTCGGCTCCGCTCAGGATTATCCTAAGCGGCAGTATATTTTTAATCAGGTTTTTTACCTTCCAGGAAACTGTTGAGTGTACTTATTTCTGCCTGGTTGTTGTCATCAGTTTTCACGGTGTAGTTGCTGTAAAAACTTTCAACATCGGCAATGGAATTATGTAATTCCATATTGCGGCGAAGGTAAGCAGGCACCGTTTCAAACTCATTATTAGGATCGGCTGCGTTAATGTTGAACGACAGGTTACGCAGTTTTGCAATCCGATCTATAGCCCTGCGCCTAAGTTCCTCTGCTTCGTCCTGCATGGCAGGCTCCTCAACATCGGAAATCATGATGGGCTGAGTTTTTTGTACATGTTGCTCTTCCTCCGCCGCTTGATGGGATTTAACTACCAACTGCATTTCAATAACAGGTTCGTCTTCCTGTTGATTTCCCTGCACAGGTAGTAGCTCATCAGTCGAATTGGATTCTGATTTAGGCTGCTCCTCCACATAAATCTGTGAAGGTTTAGCCAAATACCCTCCAGACGAAGGAGGGGTGCTAGCATCTTTATTAATTACGGTAATTTCTTTTTGGACTTTTGCTGGTTTATCAACGGGAGGAGGACTTTGTGGAATATCAAATTCTATAATAGGAATCTGATCTGAAGCCGAAGATATTTCAAAAAACACAGGAGCCTCGTCTAATTTATCCCCAGTAGATTTACTAGGTAATTCCACTACAGGTATCTCTTCCGTTGCTTCTTTCAATGTGGGCATAAATTCATCTTCAACCGCCTGCATTACCATAGGCTCGGTTATTTCTGCTATCTGTTTTTCTTCATCCTCAGCAGTGAGCGAACCTGTCCCGCTTATTGCGGGAGTCGAACTGTCATCAAATTGCAAAACAGGTTGTTGCATTTGTTTAACAACAGGAACTGTTTCCTTTACAGGCATCTCCAGTGTCATCATTATTTTTTCATCCTTCTGCTCAGCTTTGATTTCGGTTTTTTTCTCAAAAGGATCTTTATGATCGAAACCGGTTGCAATTAAGGTGATGCCGATCTTTCCACCTAAACTGTTATCATATCCCAAACCTAAGATCACATCAGTACCATCACCAGCCTGGCTCAATAAATAATTCTGAATGATCTCCACTTCATCCATAGTAAACTCATGTTCGCCTTCAGATGAATTGATGTTGATCAGTATCCATTTTGCTCCACGTATATCATTGTCATTAAGCAGTGGAGAATTGATGGCATTTTCAATCGCCATTTGTGCCCTGTTCTCTCCTTCTTCTGCAGCACTTCCCAAAATGGCAACACCTCCGTTTATCATAACCGTGCAAACATCCGCAAAATCCACGTTGATCTGGCCGGTGCTGTTAATTACATCGGTTATACATTTGGCAGCAGTTGCCAACACATTATCTGCTTTTGCAAATGCTTCTTTCATCTTTAAATTACCAAACTGGTGGCGCAGTTTATCATTGCTGATCACCAGCAGCGTGTCCACATGATTTTTTAACAACATCACGCCTTCTTCTGCCTGTGCAATTCTTTTTTTGCCCTCGTATGCAAATGGAGTGGTAACAATACCAACAGTAAGAATGCCCAGGTCTTTACAAATTTTTGCAAGAATGGGCGCACCACCGGTTCCGGTACCGCCACCCATACCGGCCGTAATGAATGCCATTTTGGTATTCACTTCCAGTATCCGTTTTATTTCTTCCAGGCTTTCTTCTGTAGCCTGGCGGCCAATGGCAGGATTGGCACCGGCACCAAGGCCTTGTGTTAGATGTGGCCCCAGCTGAATTTTATTAGGCACTTTACTTTGTGCAATGGCCTGTGCATCTGTATTGCAGATGATAAAATTCACACCTTCGATATTTTGCGAAAACATGTGGTTTACCGCATTGCTTCCGCCACCACCCACACCAATTACCTTGATGATGGAGGATTGATCTTTAGGCAAATCAAAATGTATCATAGTTTTTTTTTAGTAACGGCGGCATTTTACAACGCTGCGTTTTATTAATTAATGGGTTAGTATCTAAAACTTTATTTTAGGCCTCCCCTAAATCCCCTCCGAAAGAGGGGACTTTGAAGACCCTGAAAATTTAAAAGGTCATTTTTTATTAAAATCTCACTCTTTACTATTTCAAAAGAGCCTTAAAAAACTTAAGCTCCAAGTTCCCCCTTCAGGGGGCGGAGGGGGTTTTACAACTTCGCATCCTCCTCTTCCTTAAACAGATCGATCAAACCATTCTTAAATCCATCCATAAAATTCTTCAGTGATTTGCGCTGCTTAATTTTTACCTGGCCATTTTCTTCTACAACATCTAACATTTCATCAACCGGCTGTTGTTGCAGGGAGCCAGGTATTTCAACTTTCCTGAACTGCTCTTCAAATTGTTTATTCTTATTTTCATAATCGTTATAGCCTTTCAATATTAAGCCAATACAGGTGCTGTACATAGGTTTGGCCAGTTCTTCAATATGGCCGCCGGCTAAATGTTCGTTAGGGAAACCAATTCTGGCATTTAACCCGGTAACATATTCTGTTAACTGAATTAAATGTTTCAGTTGCGATCCGCCACCTGTCAGTATTACACCACCATTCAATAACCTTGTATCTAAACCCACCTGCTTTAAATGATAGGTTACAAAATCCATGATCTCACTCATACGTGCCTGGATAATGCTGGCAAGATTTTTAACTGAAATCTCTTTTGGCGCCATGCCACGCAAACCCGGTATGGTTATAAATGCATTTGCTTTTGCCTCATCACTCAATGCACTGCCAAACTGAATTTTCATTTGCTCGGCCTGCGTTTTTAAAACACCCAAACCGTTTTTAATATCGTTGGTGATATTTTCGCCACCGAAAGGAATAACTGCCGTATGCTTTAAAATACCTTCATAAAAAACTGCCAGGTCAGTTGTGCCACCACCAATATCCACAATGGCTACACCAGCTTCCAGATCCTGGTCGCACATAACTGCAGCTGCAGAAGCAAGCGGTTGTAATACCAGGTCTTTTGTTATCAATCCTGCTTTATCAACACTGCGGTTAATATTTCTGATTGCATTTTTATCACCGGTGATGATATGAAAATTAGCGCCCACTTTTACACCGCTGTACCCGATGGGGTTGGGGATGTTCTGAAAATTATCTACCGTAAATTCCTGCGGTATCACATCAATGATCTGGTCACCTGCCGGAATGTAGGTACGATACTGATCTGCAACCAACCTGTCAATCTCTTCCTGTCTTATCTCTTCTTCTATTGACTGGCGAACAATATCACCACGGGTTTGCAAACTTTTTATATGATGGCCGGCAATGCCAACATACACTTCTCCGATCTCCAGGTTGGGGTTGGAATCGTAGCAGTTCTTCAAAGCCATTTCAATGGCCTTTATGGTTTGATCGATGTTCAACACCATCCCGTGTTGTACACCATTACTGTTAGCACGGCCAAAGCCAAGTATTTCCAGCTTGCCGTACTCATTTTTACGTCCGGCTATGGCAGCAATTTTTGTAGTACCAATATCCAGACCTACGATGATGGGTTGTTCCTGATTCATATTTGTTTGTTTTGTGTTTGTGTTTTGTTGTTTATTATTGAGTGCTTTTAATAGTCGTTTTTATTTTGCATTACTGCCTTTGGCTTTGCTACCGGTTTCTTTATTACCGTTGGCTTTTGTGCCGGTTTAGTAATGAGTTTTGTTACCGGTTTCACAACTGCCGGTTTTGTGTTACTGTTTGCAGGCGCTGCGGGCACCGGTGTCATAACTGCATTTGAAGTTTCAGCAACGCCACCTGATTCTTCATTCTCTTCACGCTGAATAGACTGTTGTATCATGCTACTGTCGGCCGTATTACGGATATTATCCGGTTGAATGATCTGCTGTACCGAATCCTCTGCCTGTTTTTGCGCCCGCTCTGCAATAAACTTCATGATCTCCAGGGTTCTTAAAGAATCGGCCGCAACATCTTCTGCTCCTTTTCTTTTTGCCACCACCTGGTTTTTATATTGCACATTAATTACACTGTAACTATTCCAGCCTGCTTTAACCATTACTTCTTTATAAAAAATTTTAAGCTTTTGCAGTTTGGTATTAACTTCGGTTGCATCACCAAAAACGATCAACTGGTTTCCGATCTTAGGTATCATTTCAAACAGTCTTTGCGGTGTTATATCTATCTGGTCAATCATCGCCATGCTGAATGAATCTTTTTGTATAGCAAGACTGATCATTTTTATATCTCCCAATAAATTGCTATCAGCCTTTGCCAGTATTTTTTTATCCGAAGGGAAACTGGTAAACACAGGCAACCTGGCCGAAAACTTTTCGCTTAAGGGCAACATCGCCAGTTCATCATCAATATAAAAAGTAGTGCCCGTTGATGTAAATACCCTTGCTATAGGCTCTCTTTCCTGTACGGTAACCTGCAGTATTTCATTATTATCAAAGAACAGTTCAGCCGATTTTATCCACACATTTAATTTAAGAGCTGTCTCCAGTTTTTTTAGGTTGAAAGAACCAATGGTTTTACCAACCGGGTTTGATTTTTCAATGGCATTTATCGTGCTCAGGATGTCTTTTTTATCAACAAAAAAATTATTACTTACGCCATGTATATTTATTTCAATGCTTTTACAATGCTTTGCCGGTTTACTTTTAATGGCAGCAACCAGTAAAAAGACCGTGGCTCCGCCAAGGGCTATCCAAAAAGTTGCCAGCAGGATGTTTTTTATGCTATATCGTTTTTTTACTTCCATTTCGTTTTAACCGCTATCGGGGTTTGCAACCGCCGATAGGGTTTTTAAAACTGTATCGTCTTTTAGTTTCCAAACTTATTATTCAATATCTTTTTTATGGGTTCAACCAGTGTATCAATATCACCTGCACCGGCTGTGATCAGTAATTCTATTTTATTATCTTTTATCCATTCCAATACTTCATCTTTATCCAGCACCTGCTTGTTATTAATTTTCATTTTATTTAAAACCATTTCGCTATTCACTCCTTCCACCGGTAATTCTCTTGCCGGATAGATGGGCAACAGGATCACTTCATCTGCCAGGTCAAGTGTTTCTGCAAAGCCATCAGCAAAGTCATTTGTGCGGCTGTACAAATGCGGTTGAAAGATCACGGTACATTTTACTTCCGGAAACAGATCTTTTGCACCCGTTAACAATGCCCTCAACTCTTCCGGATGATGTGCATAATCATCCACCATCACCTGCTCATCATTCTTAATAATATATTCAAATCTTCTTTTTACTCCTTTGAAAGCTGCAACCGCCTCCCGTATTTTATCATTGTCAATTTCCAGGTAATGCGCTACTGAGATAGCTGCAATCATATTTTCAATATTGTGCAACCCTCCCATATTGAGCACCACATCTTTTAATTCCCAATACTGCATCCGTACATCAAACTGGTAACTGCCCCTGGTCATTTTTATATTGGCAGCATACACACTTGCATTTTCATTCTGTAAATGAAAGGTCAGGTGTTCAGTTGCATTTAAGTCATCCGTTCTTTTTAATCCGTATTTGCTCAACAACAAACCTCCGGGTTTTATCCTGGCAGAAAAATCCAGAAAAGCCTGTTCCATATTTTCGGCAGTGCCGTAAATATCCAGGTGATCGGGATCCATGCTGCTGATGATGGCTACATCCGGACTTAATTTCAAAAAACTTCTGTCGTACTCATCAGCTTCTACAACCGAAACATTTTTTTTGCTCGACCAAAAATTAGAATTGTAGTTAACTGCAATTCCTCCTAAAAAAGCATTACAACCATAACCACTGTGCCGCAGAATATGTGCTACCATGGTACTGGTAGTTGTTTTACCATGTGTTCCTGCAACACATATATTATAGGAACTGTTTGTTATGGCACCCAATACTTCACTGCGCTTTACCAGGTTGTACTTATTCTCTAAAAAATAATTCAACTCTATGTGATCTTTTGGTACTGCCGGTGTATAAATTACCAATTCAGCCGCCTTGTCAATGAACTCTATATTATCTTCAAAATGAATCGCTATTCCTTCAGCTACCAGTTTCTTTGTTAAAACAGTTTCTGTTTTATCATAGCCACTAACGGTAACTCCATTTGTATTAAAATACCTGGCCAACGCACTCATGCCAATTCCACCAATGCCTAAAAAATATACCCGCTTTATGTCCTTAATTTCCGTCATTAAATATTTTTCAAAATTTCTGTTGCTATAATTTCATCAGCATTGGTTATAGCCAGTTTGCTGATATTGGTTTTTAATTCTTCTTGTTTATGCTCATCTTTCGCCAGGGCAATGATAGCAGGAACCAATAATGCTAACGCCTCACTATCTTTTATCATTATACCTGCATTTTTATTAACTAAATTTTGTGCATTTACCGTTTGATGATCTTCTGCCGCAAAAGGGAAAGGCACAAAAATCACCGCTTTCTTCATTACACATAATTCTGCAATGGCCATGGCCCCACTCCTGCTTATTACCAGGTCGGCAGCTGCATAGGCAAATTCCATTCGGGTAATAAAATCATTTGTCCGGATATCTGGTTTTCCTTTTGTTGTATGTATTGCTTTTTCAACATAAGGCTTACCGGTTTGCCAGATCAATTGCAGGTTGTTTTGCTCAAACATATCCAGGTTTGTATCCAATGCCTCATTGATACTTTTTGCACCCAGGCTTCCGCCAACCGACAACACTGTTCTTTTTGCAGGATCCAATCCAAAAAACTGAATGCCTTCTTCCCTGGTAACTGTACTTTGTGAAATACTCGTCCTCACCGGGTTTCCCACTATCATAATTTTATTGCCGGGGAAAAATTTTTCCATACCATCGCTGGCAACGAATATCTTCTTTGCCTTTCTCCCAAGCATGATATTGCTTTTGCCTGCAAACGAATTACTCTCATGAATGAAAGTGGGAATGCCTTTTGCCTGCGCCGTTCTTAATACCGGAAAACTGGAATATCCGCCTACACCAATTACCGCTGTTGGTTTAAAAGATTTTAATATCTTTCGTACCTGGAAAAAACTTTGCAGCAGCTTTACCGGCAATCCAATATTTTTTATCAAAGAACTTCTGTTAAATCCTGCTATATCCAACCCTTCAATTTTAAATCCTGCCTGCGGTATCTTTTCCATTTCCATTTTTCCTTTGGCACCCACAAACAAAATTTCAGTTTGCGGTTCCAGTTTTAAAATGGCATTTGCTATTGCAATTGCCGGAAAAATATGCCCCCCGGTTCCGCCGCCTGCGATGATGATTCGAACACCCAAACCCCCTCCGCCCCCTGAAGGGGGAACTTTTGCAGCTTTTAGGTTTTTATCATCATTCATTTATTATACAGTTCAAATTCTATTTTTAATCTTTTGTACTCTTCGCAACAATCTTCTCCACTGTTCCCCCTTCAGGGGGCGGAGGGGGTTGTCCTTCCAGCTGCTCTACGTTTCTTGCCACACTTAAAATACTTCCGATGGACAGGCAGGTGAATAAAAAACTGCTACCGCCCATACTTACCAGTGGTAATGTTACCCCGGTGTTTGGAAAAATATTTACATTAACCCCCATGTTGGCTATTGCCTGTATCACCAGCATAAAACTTAATGCCAGCGCCAGGAAAGCGCCAAATGCATACGGGCATTTTCGATACAACCGTATACAGCGATATAGAAACAACAAATAAATGAACACCATAAAAGTGCCTCCCAGCAAACCATACTCTTCCAGTATAATTGCAAAAATGAAATCGCTGTAAGAGTGCGGTAAAAAATTACGTGCCTGGCTGTTGCCCGGCCCAAGACCAAACCAGCTGCCTTTTGCAATAGCGATTTTTGCCTGGTTTATCTGGAACAGTTTTTCATTGGCATCTTCTTTATTGCTGTACATAAAAGTTTGTATGCGGCTGATCCATGTAGGCACACGGCCAACAGAAAATATAGCAGGTATATCTTTTGCACGGTGTTCTGTTTTATCATACGTACTTACTGCAACAGAAAATAAAATAATTACAGGTATTGATACGATGCCAATAGTGAGTAAAATATGTTTTGTACTAACTCTTCCGATAAACATGATCAGAATACTGGTACCGCCAATAAGCAATGCGGTTGAAAGATTTGCGGGCATGATGAACAAACAAGTAATAACAACCGGAATAATGACCGGCAAAAATCCTTTTTTAAAATCTTTGATCACAGCCTGTTTACGGCTTAGCTGCCTGCTTAAATACATAAACAATGATAATTTGGCAAGATCCGATGTCTGGAAAGTCATATTGATGACAGGCAATTTTATCCATCTTGTACCGGCATTTAAGGTTTGACCAAAAAACAGTGTGTAGATCAGTAATAAAACAGAAACAATAAATAAAGGCAACGCTATTCTTGAATAAATGGTATAGTTAACCCGGTGTGCAAAATAAATAATGAGCACGCCCAATATTATAAAGCCAAACTGTTTAAACAGGTAACTCTCGGTACTGCGACTGTATTTATAGGCCAACGAACCGGTACTGCTGTACACAACCAGCAAACTTACCAGCGTAAGAATAATTACAATACCCCAAATAACACGGTCGCCCTTGGTTTTGTTAACCAGGTTGCCACCCATGTTACTGATGTTGGGGGTAAAGAAGTTGCGTCTGCTTATTTCATTTGCCATGAAGCCGCACCCTCGCTCCCTCTCCAGAAGAGAGGGAGGCCGGGCATTAATTATTTTATGAACTTTTGTAACTAAGCCCGTCCGAACTGCCCTTAAGCCGGGCGGGCATTTCAACATTTATTTTTAAATTCATCTTCGCAAATATCTTCTCCATTTCCTCCGCCGCCGCGGCGGAGAGATAGAGGGGGCTTTTACAATTCCTTAACCGCCTGTTTAAACTGGTTACCCCTGTCTTCATAATTTTTAAACAGGTCAAAACTTGCGCAGGCCGGGCTTAATAAAACCACATCGCCTTTGCTGGCAAAATGAAATGCCGACTGCACCGCATCTCTTGCATTTTCTGTATTCACCATCAGTGGTACCAGATCACCAAATGCTTCGTGAATTTTCCTGTTCTCAGTTCCCATGCAAACAATGGCTTTTACTTTTTCCTTTACCAGGTCTGACAATAAAGAATAATCATTTCCCTTATCTACACCACCTAGAATAAGTATCACCGGTTTTTCCATACTCTCCAATGCAAACCAGGTACTGTTTACATTGGTAGCTTTACTGTCGTTAATAAATTCTACATTCTTGATGGTTGATACGGTTTCCATCCGGTGCTCCAGGCTTTCAAAAGTCTGCAGGGCCTCTCTTATTTTTTCCTTTCGGATGTCAACCGCTGCTGCTGCCAGCCCTGCTGCCATACTGTTGTATTGATTGTGTTTTCCCTTGATGGCAAAATCTTCAATACTCATCTGCATTTCTTCGTTTTTCCATTTTAAGTGCATTTTTGCATTCTGCAAATAGGCACCTTGTGGCAGTTGTTTACTCATGGTAATGGGGGCTAGTGTTGATTTAATGGGATTATTGTTTATTGTTCTCACAGTTACTGCATCATCGAGGTTATAAATAAAAACATCATCATGCTGTTGATTCATGGCTACCCGGTACTTACTGCTTATATAATTCTCAAATTTGTAATCGTATCTGTCTAAATGATCCTCGGTAATATTTGTTAACACTGCTACATCAGGCCTGAATGTTTTTATATCATCCAGCTGAAAAGAACTTATTTCGGCCACATATAATTCTTTAGGTTCTACAGCAACCTGCTTGGCAAAGGAAAAACCGATATTGCCAACCATAGCGCAATCGGCTCCGGCCGTTTTGCAGATATGGTAGGTCAATGCAGTTGTGGTTGTTTTACCATTACTGCCGGTAATGGCTATGATCTTACTGTTGCCTTTGTAGCGGTATGCAAATTCTATTTCGCTGATCACCTCTATACCCCGGGCCCTGATCTGTTTTACCAATTCATTTTTTTCAGGTATGCCGGGACTTTTCATCACTTCATCTGCCTGTAAGATCCTTTCAGTGGAATGTTGCCCTTCTTCAAATTCGATCTTATTCAGTTGTAACTCCAATTTGTAATGCTCTTTAATGGGAGCGCCGTCACTTACAAATACGTCATACCCCTGCTGCATAGCCAGCAAAGCAGTGCCTACCCCACTTTCGCCTGCACCCAGTATGACTAATTTTTTCTTCATTACATAATTTTTTTCTACTTCTTCAGTGAAGTAAAAAATGGTTCTTCAACAGCATAGAATTTAATGGTTCAGTTATTACTCAATTCAACCTAAACTTCTAAAAAAGGGTTCTTCAATAGCATAGAATTTAATAGGTCAAGTCTTCAAACAGTCTGAACTGATTGGCTTACAAAGGATATTGGTGAGCATGAAAAACATAGCTTTTACAATTGTAAATGCCAGTTTGGTTTTCCAAAACTTTTTATCGCAGCTTCAGCGTTACCATTGCTAAAACCACACTTAATATGGTTATGATCCAGAAACGGACCGCTATCTTACTTTCGTGATAACCCAGCTTCTGGTAATGGTGATGCAGCGGGCTCATTAAAAAAACACGCCGCCCCTCGCCATACTTTCGCTTAGTATATTTAAAATACCCTACCTGTATCATCACACTTAAATTCTCCACCAAAAACACAAAACAAAAAATAGGTATCAGTAACTCTTTACGTACAATTATTGCCAGTGCTGCAATGATACCGCCCAGTGCAAGGCTGCCCGTATCTCCCATAAAAACCTGCGCCGGGTAAGCATTATACCACAGGAAGCCGATACAGGCACCCACAAATGCTGCAATAAAAATGGATAGCTCGCCCAGGTTAGGGATGTACATAATATTGAGGTACTCGGCAAATTTTATATTGCCGCTCACGTATGCAAATATGCCCAGGCAAATACCTATAATGGCACTCACGCCTGTTGCCAGGCCATCCAGGCCATCCGTTATATTTGCTCCGTTACTAACAGCAGTTACAATCAATATTACAATTACGATGTAGAGAATATATGCATAGCCTTCCCAGCTTTTTGGTAAAAGTTTAGCATAATTGAATTCATGATTTTTTACAAACGGAATAGTGGTGATGATTGCTTTAGCATCTGTAAAAACACGCTGCTTTCCATCTACAACAATGGTATCGAATGTAGCATTTGAATTTGGCGGAGTTTGATGCGATGTATCCGCAGTTTTAACGATCTCTCTTTTTACGACCACACTTGGTGTAAAATAAAGTGTGGCACCAACTATTATACCAAGCATAACCTGGCCGAATATTTTAAATTTGCCAGCCAAACCATCACTGTCGCTTTTTTTATAGGTTATGCCCTTTGCGTTTGCAATTCTTTTTGATCTTATTTTAAGGTAATCATCAATAAAGCCAATGGCACCTAACCACACGGTACACAGCAACATCAGGCGTATATATACTTTATCCAGGTTTGCCAATAAAAGTGTTGGTATTAAAATAGCCAGCAGGATAATGATACCGCCCATGGTGGGTGTTCCCTTCTTTTCATTTTGCCCTGCTAATCCAAGATCACGTACCGATTCACCCAATTGCTTTTTCTGTAAAAATCTGATCAGCTTTTTTCCATACACGGTTGTGATCACCAGGCTCAATATCATTGCCAGCAGCACCCTGAAGGTGATGAACTGAAAAAGATTAATACCCGGAAACCGGAAACCTTCTTTAGCAAGCCAATCAAAAATGTGATATAACATAAATTCTGTTTTGGGTTTTGTGATTGCTTTCTGCAACATCAGCCCTTCAACTTTCAACCATCTTTATTTTTCTAACAACTCAAACATTTCATTCAAAATCTTCTTATCATCAAAATCATATTTCACACCTTTTATATCCTGGTACTTTTCATGTCCCTTGCCTGCTATTAAAACAATATCATCATTACCAGCCAGGCTCACAGCAGTTTTAATCGCTTCTTTCCTGTCGGCAATAGAGATGACTTTTTTTTTTGCCGCTGCATTCACACCTGCCTGCATGTCTTTCAAAATTTCCAGCGGGTCTTCGCTTCTTGGATTATCAGAAGTAAGGATCACTTTATCGCTGTACTCACAAGCCACTTCTGCCATCACCGGGCGCTTGGTTTTATCCCTGTCGCCACCACAACCAACCACCGTTATTACCTGCTCATTACCCTGTCTTAAATTTTTAATGGTTGCTAAAACATTTAATAAAGCATCAGGAGTGTGCGCATAGTCAACAATGCCTTTTACTTTTTCCTTTTTACTCACCATATAATCAAATCTTCCTTCTGCTCCCTCCAGGCTGCTTAGTACCAGCAGCACATTATCTTTTTCTTCTCCCAAACAAACAGCAGTGCCATACACAGCCAGCAAATTGTACGCATTAAATTCACCGATCAACCGGAAGTACACTTCCTTTTCATTTACTGTCATATGCAGACCTTCCAGGCTGTTATCCAGGATCTTTCCTTTAAAATCAGCCATGGTTTTAAGGCTGTAGAAATATTTTTTTGCAGTGGTATTCTGCAACATCACCGCACCACGTTTATCATCTGCATTGCTGATGGCAAAAGCAGTTGAAGGCAGTTTATCAAACCATGATTTTTTTACCCTGATGTATTCATCAAATGTTTTATGATAATCCAAATGATCGTGTGTGATATTGCTGAACAATGCTGCAGTAAACTGCAACCCTGTTATCCTGCCCTGGTGTATGGCATGGCTGCTGCATTCCATAAAAACATAGGCACAGCCTTCATCAGCCATCTGCTTTAATAAAGCATTTATGGTAACTGCATCAGGCGTAGTATGTGTTGCTTCAATTATCTTTTTACCGATCTGGTTTTGCACAGTGCTGATCAATCCACATGTATAACCCATTGCTGTAAAGAGCTTCCACAGCAGTGTGGCAATGGTGGTTTTACCATTTGTACCGGTAACACCAACCAGCTTTAATTTCAAAGAAGGTTCGCCATAAAAATTATGGCTCATATAACCTGCAGCCTCTGCTGCACTATCAACCTGCACATAAGTAACTGCCTCATTAATTACCGGGGGCAATGCTTCACAAATAATGGCTGTGGCTCCTTTTTCAATGGCACTTGTAATAAATCCCTCCCCATCGGTTTTAGTTCCTTTTAGTGCTATAAAACAAGAGGAGCTTTTTACATTACGGGAGTCGATGTGCAACCCATTTACTTCAATATTGGTATTACCCTTTACAGAGCGAATAGAAACTTTATATAGTATGTCCTGCAGTATCAATTCAGTATTAAAGCGATGTTTTGGTTTTTATTAAAATTAGTTCCCACTACCAGGGACTGGTTCAGTACCCTGCCCCTTCCGGTAGCGGTAACCTTCAGTCCCATATTTTCCAATAAATACACCGCATCTTTCAAACCCATTCCGACAACGTTAGGGGTTACAGAACCGGATGTTGAATTTGAAACAGACGGTGTATTTAGTATTCCTGCATTATTTTTTATTTGTGCTGATCTCCAGTAGCCCGAAGTGCCCGAATCAGTATAAGAAAGATTTAAGGAAGTGAAGATTGAACTCAGTTCGTTTTTCATTCCAAAATAATTATACAGGTTACTATCGGGTTTATTTTCTGTTATATATTTTTTTGTGCTGAGGTAGCTTCCGTAAAGCCGGTCACTGATCTCTTTAAATACGGTACCCGATACATCGGCGCCATAGATCTTTTTTGATTCTCTGCTGTTCTGAATAACAACAGCCACTGTATATTTAGGCTGGCCGGCCGGAAAATATCCGATGAAAGAAGCCTGGTAAATTTTATTACCCTTATTGTATCCCCTGTTATCAAGAGCTGTAACCGCAGTGCCGGTTTTACCTGCGATCTGGTATGCCGAATCTCTGATGCTTCTTGCTGTACCGTGTTCACCCTCAACTACAGCCAACAAACATTCCTTAAGCTGCGCAATCGTTTCATCGCTGCAGATCTTTTCAACCAGTACTTCCGGCTTCATCGTTTTCACCTCTACACCATATTGTTTTATTGCACTTACCAGGTAAGGTTTCATCATTTTTCCGTTGTTGGCAACTGCATTGTATAACATCAGCATGTGCAGAGGTGTAACCAGTTCTTCGTAACCATGCGCCATGTAGGGAATGGTGGTATTGGCCCAGCTACGGTTTGTAGGTTTTTTTATAGTTGGCTTACCGGATGAAGCAGTGATATCAATTCCGGTAAGCGTATCCAACCTGTAACGGTGCAAATGATCAATAAATTTTGAAGGCTGCCCATGATAATACTGATCTGCCAGTTTTGCAAATGCCACATTACTGCTTCGTTCAAAAGCATCTTTTACAGTTAATGCTCCGTAACCTAAATGAGAATCCCTGATGGTTAATCCATAAAAGTTTTTCTTTCCCCCTTCACAATCAACAATCGAATTCATGGTCACATATTTATCTTCCATCAAACTCATCAGTGTTGCCAGTTTAAATATGGAGCCCGGTTCCGTTGCTTTACCGATACCATAATTCAGGTCTTCGGTATAAGTACCATCCGGTTGTTTTCCAAGATTGGCTATCGCTTTTATTTTACCGGTTGCAGTTTCCATAACAATGGCAGTGCCATGCAATGAATTGTTGCCCACCATCATGCGCATTAAAGCAGATTCGGTAACATCCTGTATATAAGTATCCAATGTGGAGATAACATCTTTTCCGTTTTCGGGATCTACTTCCATCCCATCAACAGGCATATAAGCACCAGCCATATACCTTACCAGTTGTTGCCCGGTTTTGCCTTTGAGTAAACTGTCGTATCGCTGTTCCAGTCCTACATTTGCAGCATTGTCTCTGGATAAGCCGATAGTGCGGTTTGCCAGTAAAACATAGGGGTTAATGCGTTTATCTTTTGCAATAACGATAAAGCCGCTTTTATTTTTACCCAGCTTCACCAGCGGAAAATCACGCAGTTCTTTATACTGTACAAATGATATCTTCTTTTTAAGCAGATAATACCTGTCTTTATTTTTGTAAGCCAGTTTCATTTCCTTCTGGTACTCCTGGGCTGTTTTATCATTAAATAAATTTGAAAGGCAGATGCTCAGTGTATCAATATTATTCCTGAATTTTTCGCCATCCTTTGCCCGTAAACCTTCGGCTCCAAAATCCACATACACATCAAACACCGGAACTGAAGTGCTCAGCATATTTCCGTCTTCGCTGTAAATAGTACCTCTCTCAGCTTGTACCGGTAAATATTTTAAGTGCAGGTTGTTATCCATTTTTGTCCAGAAATCGCCTTGTACCTGTTGTATATAAAAAGCCTTTCCAATCACAGCCACGCCAAGAATAACTATTCCCAGGAAACTGAGATAAACCCTCCACAGTATGTCTTTTTTTACGTCCAATTTCTATGTTGCTTTTTACGTTTACTTTTCTCCCAGCAAAACCGGCGGTTCTGTCATTTCTTTCAAGCCCAGTGGCTCTACCACTTTTATCAGTTCACTAGCTTTGCTCCGGAATATCACATCGCTTTTAATCGTTTTGTATTCGTATTCCAGTTCTTTTATTTTTTTTTCGGTTGTGTTAATTCTTAAGATCAGCTTATCGGTATAGTGCCCGTTATATATATATAGTACTGCCAGTGCGGTTAAAAACAAAAAGAAAGGAATATTCCTTACCACCCATTTATGGCTGATGAGCTTCTTCCAGTCAAACTTCTGACCGGGTGCCTGCTGTTCCTTTATTTCATTTTCTATTGCCATGAATTTTTTATATGCTGATCTTTAAACTTTTACTTCATTTCTGCGACTCTCAATTTTGCACTGCGTGATCTGGTATTTTCTTTCAATTCTTTTTCTGTTGCGGTAAGTGGTTTTTTGGTGATCACTTTCAGTGGATTTTCAAAACGATGGCCATACACATCATCAATAGCTGTATCCTCAAATGTGCCATCCCTGAAAAAATTCTTTACGATCCTGTCTTCCTGCGAATGAAAGGTGATGATTGCGATCCTGCCTCCCGGCTTTAATACAGACAGGCTTTGCTGCAACAGTTCTTTCAATGCGCCCAGTTCATCATTCACTTCAATCCGTAGTGCCTGAAAAACCTGTGCAAAATATTTTTGTGGATTTCCTTTTACTACTGCATGCACTGCAGTTTTAAATTCGTTGATGGTTCTGATGGGAGCAAGCATTCTTTGCGATACAATTGTTTTTGCCAGTGTTTTTGAGTTGGTTACTTCGCCATACTGCTCAAACATTTTGTGCAACTGTAATTCTGAGAAGTTTTTAAGTATATCTGCGGCCGTAAGTAGCTGGCGCTGATCCATACGCATATCCAGTGCTGCATCAAAGCGGATGGAGAAACCCCGTTCTGCTTCATCAAACTGGTGACTGGAAACGCCGAGGTCGGCAAGGATACCATCAACCTTTGCGGCTTTATGCAATCGCAAAAAACGTTGCAGGTGCCTGAAATTTTGAGGGACAAAAATTACCCGCTCATCATTTGGAAGACCTGCCTGTCCGGTAGGCAGGTTTTTCCTGGCATCCTCATCCTGGTCAAATACGATCAGTTTTCCATTTCCATTCAATTGTTGCAAAATGGCTTTGCTGTGTCCACCTCCGCCAAATGTGCAGTCAACATAAATTCCGCCGGGCCAAATATCCAGTCCTTCAATACATTCCTGTAATAAGACGGGAGTGTGATACTGCATTGCCTCAGGGTTTAATTGTTTAATTGATGGTTTACTTTCGGAACGTTTAGGGTTCATACTAACCATTTAACAATTAAACATTTTAGCCATTTGGATTTGCGTTTTTATTCATCACTTCATTTGCCAGATCGCTGAATGATTGTGGTGTAAAAGTTTCAAAGAACTGCTTATACTTACTTTTGTCCCAGATCTCAATTTTGTTAACCGCCGAAACCAACACAATGTCCTTATCAAGCCCTGCATGTTCGGTGAGGTTTTTGGGTACCAGCAACCTGCCCGCAGAATCCAGCTCCAGTTGTGTGGCCCCGTTTAAAAAATACCGCCTGAATTCTCTTACCTTAGGGTCAAAATCATTCAGTTTGCTGATATCAGAAAAAATAGGTTCCCAGCTTTGTTGGGGGTATAATGTGAGGCATTTTTCAAAACCCCTGTTGATGATAAAATGCGTTGCACCTTCTTCCGGCAGCTGCTTTTTAAAGCCGGCCGGTAAAAGAAAGCGCCCTTTAGCATCTAAAGTGGCCTCATATTCACCGAGGAAACCTATCATTTTCAGGTATTTAGTGCATTAATTAACCTATACTCCCACAAAATAACACTTTTTCCCACTTTATAATCAATTTTTGGGTAAAGTTTTTTATCCACAAGCCTCTATTGCATAACAGGTACACTTATTAGCTTAAAAAGCAGGTATTTGATGTGGATTGAGTGTGGAAAGATGTGTATTACTGTGGACAGGAGAATATTTCTTCCCAAAAAGATCAAGTTATGGGAGATTTAGGTTCTTTCGAAACACTTTAATTCAAAAAGTTAAGCATTAAAAACAAATAAAAGTTTTGGTAACGGATTCCTTATGTAGCGTTGATGATGCGGATATCCAGTAAAAATTGCCAGAGAAAAGAAAAGAGATCGATCATGGTTACGGATTATCGGAAAACATTATCCGGGTATTGGCAACGTAAATTAACCTGATTGATATTAAACTTCGATGTAGTAAGGAATGATGTAGTGGACTTAAACGGGTAGTACCTGTTGCCAAAAGATGCTATTATTTAGGCAACGGAAGTGAAATGGTAAAACTGCTGCCCTTACCCAAAACACTTTCTGCTTTGATGGTTCCATGATGCGCATCGATCATGGTTTTCACATAGCTTAATCCCAATCCAAATCCTTTAACGTTGTGTACATTGCCCGTATGCGCCCGGTAGAATTTTTCAAAAATACGGTGCAGGGTTTCTTTATTCATACCTATACCGTTATCCTCAATTTTTATTTTAAGATGATTGCCCGCATTCTTTGTACTGAGTTTAATGTGCAGATTATCTTTTGAATATTTTACGGCATTATCCAACAGGTTATTGATCACATTGGTGAAGTGAACTTCATCTGCCAGGATCAGGTCATTTTCAGCTTCCAGTTCAACATCTATCTTGCCTCCTTTTTCTTCAACCTGTAAATTAATATTGTTTAAAACATTCACAATGATGTCGTGCGCCAATAATCTTTTCATGTTCAGCTGTACTTCATTCTTATCCAGCAAAGCAGCCTGCAGTATGGTTTCCACCTGCTTATTCATTCTTTTATTTTCTTCTTTTATAATACCCGTAAAGTAATCTGATTTTTCTTTATTACCGGCTACTTTGTCATTCTTTAAAGCATCAACAGCAAGCGATATGGTTGCCAATGGTGTTTTAAATTCATGCGTCATATTATTGATAAAATCTGATTTTATCTCACTCAGTTTTTTCTGTTTTAATAAGGTTCGTACCGTTATAAAAAAGGCAGTGGTGATAATAATTGTAAACAGAATAGCCCCCAAAATAAACCATATCATTTCTTTCCAGATAAGCCCTTTTTGATGCGGAACAATTATTGAAAGAAATTCTTCGCTTACCAGGTTTTCAAAACTACTGCCACTTGCCGGTTCCAATGGTAATACATGATTTAAATTATTGGCAGAGTCAAGGTAATATTTATAAAAATTATCGCTATACACCTGGTCTCCGTTAATTGCATTTACACTTACATTAAATTCGAAGGGGTAATCTTTAAGATTAAATTTATTGAAGCCCATCCTGATGATATCGGATATTTCATCTTTGGAAAAACGTTTAATGACAGATGGCTTAAAATACTGCATTTGTAATTTATCACCGGGAAAAAGCAGGTCACTTTTTCGGGTGAGTGGCATTAAAGCATTACGCTCCTGTGTTAATATGGTAGCAGCAAAATACTGGGCACTAACGATATTATCTTCAACCTGCTTATCCTTGATATCCTTGGCGCTTTTTATCCACATATATTGAAAAAAAATCAATCCCAGCAAAGAGAACAGAATTAAAATGGTTATAACCGGAAAAATTTTTTTCATGCCTGTAAAGGTAAATCAGTATGAGCCTGTAATATAATTTAAAACCGCTAATCTTTAAATTTAACTAAGGTTTAGATTTTTAAAGAAAAACACAGGCGGTAATGGTTTATTTGCAATTAAATATTACTTTAGAAATATGATTGAACCTGCTGCAGGCATATTATTGATCGCTGATCCGTTTTTAAAAGATCCAAATTTTTTGCGGACAGTTGTGCTTTTGTGTGAACACCAGGAAGCCGGCAGTTTTGGTTTTGTATTAAATAAACAGATTGAGCAAGCCCTGGATGAACTGATCAGTGACCTGGAAGGACATCCTTTGCCTGTATATTATGGCGGGCCGGTGCAAATGGATACCATCCATTTTCTGCATCAATACCCCGATCTGATTCCGGAATCGGTTAAGGTAAGTGACAATATTTTTTGGGGAGGTAATTTTGAAACAGTAACTGCCTTACTAAAAAGCAAAAGTATTGACCCAGATAAAATTAAATTCTTTGTTGGCTACAGCGGCTGGGGCGATGGGCAGCTCAGCGATGAACTAACAGAAAAAAGCTGGCTTACTGTACAGGCAACCCGCGAGCTGGTTTTTAATACCGGTTTTGATGAAATATGGAAGAACAGTCTGAAGACCTTAGGTGGCGAATATGAAAGAATGATCCATTATCCTATTGACCCGCAGCTGAATTAGAAATGTAAGCTGTCAATCGTGAGCCGTTAAAAAATGCAGGTTTCTTTTATTTAGCAGACTCCATACTGACGATTCACGCCTCACCATTCACGACTTTTTAGTTATCTTACCCTTTAAAATCATTTACTAATTGCTGTATTCAATTGTAAAAATCATTGCCAGGCTTGCCTTACCCATTTATTGCAGAAACCTGGCAATTAACAGGAAGGAACTTTTAAAACATAAAGGCCCGTTACTGCTTGCGGTAAACCATCCCAATTCTTTTTTAGATGCCATTATACTTTGTACCTTATTTGATGGCACGGTTTATTCATTGGCAAGAGGAGATGCATTTAAAAATAAAACAGCAGGAAAAATATTATCACTGTTTAAAATGTTTCCGGTGTACCGTGTAAGCGAGGGTGTAGAGAATATGGACGAAAATTATAAAACCTTTGACCTGTGTAAAAATATTTTCAAACAAAACGGCATTGTTTTAATATTCAGTGAAGGCCGGTGTGTTAATGAATGGCATTTACGGGCATTAAAGAAAGGCACGGCCCGCCTGGCTATCAGCAGTTGGGAAGATGGAATAGACCTGGAAGTTTTACCGGTGGCCATTAATTACAGCTCCTTTAAAAAGTTTGGTAAAAACATCAACATGTTTTTTAGTGATGTGATCACCAAAGAACATGTTGACTATACAAACACACATGGTAATGCCATCAAACAGTTTAATGACACTTTAAAAACACAGCTCAGCAAACATGTTTTTGAAATTGAAACCGGCGATAAAGCAGCACTGCATAAAGCTTTCTATGTACATCAACCTGCTGCAAAAAAGATATTACTCTTTTTTCCGGCACTGATTGGTGTATTGGTGCATGCACCTTTGTATTATTTTACCAAATGGCTGGGCGATCATTTAATAAAAGAAGATGGGCATGAAGATTCCAAATTGATCGCATTCCTTTTTATTTTCTATCCTGTTTTTCTTATTATAGTCAGCACCATATTGTATTTGCTTACACACAACTGGCTTTCATTTTTAAGCCTGCTGGTATTCCCATTTACGGCCTGGGCTTTTGTGCAGTTAAAAAAGCAGTTGGATTAAAACCTGCAGTAATGATTCAGGCCGCTGTGAGCGTCCCGACTCATGAAAAAAGCCCATCCGCCAGCTGGCGGATGGGCTTTAACGATATCAATCTTTTGCTTTACACTTCTACAGCACCTTCAACCAAAACAGTTGTTTTGTTATTCAGTACTTCCACAAAACCACTTTTAATGGTGTAAGAAGCCGTTTGGGTTTTATCCTTTAAAATTTTCAGGGTTCCGTCTTTTAATGCACTTACCAGTGGCGCATGCTTGTCTAATACTTCAAACAAACCTGCAATGCCCGGTAGTTGTACGCCGTACACATCGCCGCTGAAAATTTTTTGTTCTGGTGTTAAAATCTCTAAGGTCATAGTGAATTATGCTTTTGCCGCTTCCATTAATTTTTTACCTTTTTCAATCGCATCTTCCAAAGTACCTACCAGGTTAAACGCTGCTTCAGGATACTCATCCACTTCACCATCCATAATAGAATTAAAACCACGGATCGTATCTTCAATAGGTACCAATACGCCTTTTAAACCGGTGAACTGCTCGGCCACAAAGAAAGGCTGACTTAAGAAACGTTGTACTTTACGTGCACGTGATACAACCAGTTTATCTTCATCACTCAATTCATCCAAACCAAGGATGGCGATGATATCCTGTAATTCTTTATAGCGCTGTAAAATTAATTTTACACGGTTAGCTGTGTTATAATGTTCGTCACCCACGATCAATGGAGTAAGGATACGTGAAGTACTATCTAAAGGATCAACCGCAGGATAGATACCCAGATCGGCGATCTTACGACTCAATACTGTAGTAGCATCTAAGTGAGCAAAAGTTGTTGCAGGTGCCGGATCGGTCAAATCATCCGCAGGTACATATACCGCCTGTACTGAAGTGATAGAGCCATTTTTAGTAGAAGTAATTCTTTCCTGCATCAATCCCATCTCTGTTGCCAGCGTTGGCTGGTAACCTACCGCACTTGGCATACGGCCTAACAAAGCCGATACCTCAGAACCTGCCTGTGTAAAACGGAAGATATTATCAACGAAGAATAAAATATCCTTTCCCTGACCTGTACCATCTCCATCACGGAAATATTCCGCAATTGTCAATCCGCTCAAAGCCACACGAGCCCTTGCTCCCGGTGGTTCATTCATCTGACCAAAAACAAATGTTGCTTTTGATTCTTTCAGGTCTTCCATATTCACCGCACTCAAATCCCATCCACCTTCTTCCATACTATGCTTAAACTTTTCGCCATAGTTCATAATGCCAGCTTCAATCATCTCTCTCATCAGATCATTTCCTTCACGGGTTCTTTCTCCCACACCCGCAAATACCGATACACCACTATATGCTTTTGCAATATTGTTGATCAATTCCTGGATCAGTACGGTTTTACCCACACCGGCTCCACCAAACAAACCGATCTTACCACCTTTTGCATAAGGCTCGATCAGGTCAATTACTTTTATACCGGTGTACAGAATTTCATTGGCTGTACTCAGGTTTTCGAATAATGGAGGCTTGGCATGAATGGGACGGCCACCAACTTTGCTAACTTGTGGTAGACCATCAATAGCATCGCCGGTAACGTTAAATAAACGGCCTTTAATTGCATCACCAACAGGCATTGCAATAGGTTTGCCGGTATCAGTAACAACGGTACCGCGTACCAAACCTTCTGTTCCGTCCATCGCAATGGTACGTACACTGTCTTCTCCAAGGTGCTGTTGTACTTCTAACACCAAAGTATCTCCGTTTTCACGTTTTAACTCCAATGCATTTAAAATTTCGGGTAGTTTGCTGTCGCTGTCAAACTGAACGTCAACCACAGCGCCGATGATTGATTTTATTTTACCGGTATTAGCCATAAAAAAGAGGTTTAATTTTCGAGCCGCAAAGGTAAGGCTTGAGGGTTGGAATTAAAAATTAGATGGCAATTTTTTTATGCCCATTGGGTAATTATAAGAAAAGCCCCAATTAGCGGGACTTTCAGATATATTTTTTGAGTCATGTTAACCCTATAATTAAAGCATTTTAAACACCATAGCAGCCAACAAACCCCCAATTACTGGCCCTGCAACCGGTATCCAGCTATAATCCCAGCCGCTGCCGCCTTTATTTTTTATAGGCAATATAAAATGCATGATTCTCGGACCTAAATCTCTTGCCGGGTTGATGGCATATCCGGTTGCACCACCTAAACTCAGGCCAATGCCCAAAACCAGTAATGCAACCGGCAATGCATCTAAAGAACGAAGACCGGCATCGGCACCAGTGATAAAGAAAACCCCAAAAACCAGGGCAAATGTGCCGATGATCTCTGAAGCTATATTGAACAGGGTATTTTTAATAGCCGGGGCAGTACAAAATACGGCCTGTATCATTCCGGCATCGGTGGTTTCGTCAAAATGCTTTTTATAAGTTATCCAAACCAATAAGGAACCGGTCATGGCACCGGCAAATTGCCCGGCTATTTGTATCGGCACCATCGCCCATTCAAATTTATCAGCAGCAGCAAGCGCAATGGTTACAGCAGGATTTAAATGAGCCCCGCTTTTTGCAGCAGCAACATACACACCAACAAAAACGGCCATGGCCCAGCCAAATGTGATCACGATCCAGCCACTGTTATGGCCATAAGTTTTAGTTAAAACAACGTTTGCTACCACACCGTTGCCAAATAAAATTAAAAAGGCAGTGCCAATAAGTTCGAAGAGGAAATTATTCATAAGATGGTAATTGAAACAGAAAAATAGTTATTATTTTAAATTGAAACGAATCTAAGTTATCGATCATCCGTTTGCCAAGACATATTTTGTATGAAGTGAAAGTTACTTGCCAGTTTCACCTTATTCTTTTTTAGTATTCTTACAACATCTCTAAAGCGAAATTGAGATTCGACAGAAACTACTTCATATTTGTTATTTAAAGTAACGTGCCATTCTTTAGGATGTAAACTAAGCCGATAATTAGACTTGTTTATATTTTCGTAAGCTGTTTCTTTAAAAAGTCTTTTAAGAATATAGCTTTTGTCCATTTCATCTGTGATAACTAGTTTAAAGGCATTGAATTGATATAACTTATCATATTTTACATCCTTTAAATTATAAGTTGATAAAAAGCAAATTGACATGTACATTGAATCTTTATCAATTGAATTTACTCCTATAAATAATATATGCTCTTTCGTGTTCAGATACTTCAGCGAGTCGTATTGGAACTCTACAAAAGATTTAGCTATCCTTTTGATATTATTTTCATTAGCTGTTTGACAAAAACTATTAGCACTTATGAAAAGTGTTAGTATAAACAAAAAATAAAAAAGGAATGAATTTTTCATTTTTTCTGAATTTAATTTTATTTATCATCAGCCCAGGCAATAGCAGATTTTATTGCCCGCAGCCATCCTTTTTTTAATGCGGCCTGTTCTTCCATGGGCATGGTAGATTCAAAGCTGATATCTACCTGCCATTGATCTTGTATCGCTTCAATATTTTTCCAGTAACCAACTGCAAGCCCTGCCAGGTAAGCAGCGCCTAATGCAGTAGTCTCTGTTATTTTTGGCCGCACCACTTTTGTATTTAAAATATCAGCCTGAAACTGCATCAACGAATTATTGGCCGTGGCACCGCCATCCACCCTTAGTTCTTTTATAGAAATGCCCGAATCGGCTTCCATGGCTTTCAACACATCCATGGTTTGGTAAGCTATACTTTCAACCGAAGCCCGGGCGATATGTGCAGCCGTGGTGCCTCTTGTAATACCCACCATCGTGCCTTTTGCATATTGGTTCCAGTGTGGTGCACCCAAACCCGCAAAAGCAGGAACCACATACACACCATCAGCCGTATCAACAGATACAGCAAGTGTTTCCACTTCTTTTGAATTTTTTATGATACCTAATCCATCCCTCAGCCACTGCACCACGGCACCGGCAATAAACACGCTGCCTTCAAGCGCATAATGGGTAATACCGTTTACCTTCCAGGCAACGGTTGTTAATAAATTATTGTTGGAAATAACAGGCTGCTCCCCGGTGTTCATCAGCATAAAACAACCGGTACCATAGGTGTTTTTAACCATGCCGGGTTGTGTACACATTTGTCCGAATAAAGCCGATTGCTGATCACCGGCAATACCGGCAATGGGAATATTATGCGATGTTAAAATATTTTGAGTAGTACCATACACTTCGCTGCTGCTGCGTATTTGCGGCAACATATTACCAGGTATATCAAATATCTTTTCCAGCTCTCCATCCCATTGCAGTGTATGTATATTGCACAACATGGTACGGGATGCATTGGATACATCCGTTACATGAATTTGTCCCTTGGTTAAGTTCCAGACCAGCCAGGTATCTATCGTACCAAAACACAATTCGCCTTTTTCTGCTTTTGCCCTGGCACCTTCCACATTATCCAAAATCCATTTTACTTTACTGGCCGAAAAATAAGCATCAACGATCAATCCTGTTTTTTGCTGGATCATTTTATCCAGACCCTTTGCACGCAATTCATCGCAAAAAGCAGCCGTTCTTCTATCCTGCCAAACAATGGCATTGTACATGGGTTTGCCGGTTGCACGTTCCCAAACAACGGTTGTTTCTCTTTGGTTGGTAATGCCGATAGCAGCAATATTTTCAGGAGATAATCCAGCCTTGGTAATGGCTTCTGCGGCCACACCCAATTGTGTACTCCATATTTCATTGGCATCATGCTCCACCCAGCCTGGTTGTGGAAATATTTGTGTGAATTCTTTTTGTGCGGTGCAGATGATACTACCCTTCTCATCAAAAATAATTGCACGGGAGCTGGTGGTGCCCTGGTCGAGTGCTAAAATATACTGAGCCATGAAAAATCGATTTTCAATCAAGATAATTTAATTTTCATTGCTGTGCTTTAAAATTTCCAATTTTATAAAGCGCTTGCTACAGAGGGCTCTAAGCCCCTCTCCATGTGGAGAGGGGTTTGGGGTGAGGTCAAAAAAAAGCTGCAAGTAAAACCTGCAGCTCAATAATATTATCTAAATGACCTTATCCTCTTCTGCCCTTTCTCCTTCTGTCATCATCATTTCCGCCTCTTTTTTGAATCGTAGTATTTGTTCTTACCCTGGTATTTCCTCTTGGGCCGGTAACACGGGTTCTGGTACGGGTAACTTTGTAATTATTGCGTGCTACTGTTGTTCTTGTTCTTACAATAACAGAACCAGCTCTATGTGGAGTATAAATCCTGTGTGCCGCTACCACCCTGTGTGTACGCACTACTGCATAATGGCGGTGATACACCAAACGCCTTGGATGAAACACAGTCCATCTTACCGGGCGCCATGGCCTCCACCAGCCTGGATAATGCCTCCAGCGCCATGGAGAAACCCAGGGAACATAAGCCGGGCGGTAAACAAAACGTACTGATGGCCAGTAGAAAACATTTACCACAATGCGGCTGACTTTTGTAAAATTGTAATCGAATGAAGGCCCGCTGCCTTTTCCATCATCATCGCCGTCAACTTCATCTCCTTCATCGGATGCTTCTACAATTACGGGTTCGCCATAAATTTCTTCATCGCCAATTATTTGAAGCATGGCTGTGGTATCACCTGTTTTTTCCAGTTCTATCACCGCAATATCCTGGTTCTCTGTTTCAGATACAGCCACCTGTAAAACAAAAGCGTGAACATCTTTACCAACCTTATCAATTACTTTTACGTAATCAATATCTCCATCCCCATTCAGGTCAAGATTATTTACGTTTTTACTTTCTGTGTTGATCAGTTTTTCAAATTCTTCAACAGAAGATGACTGCTTAAACATTTCCAATGCGCCCTGCAGGCTGAAGTTATCGCCGGGCATTCCGGTAGAATCTGTTTCTGCTTTAACGCTTACTGTTGTTGCCACAAAGCACACAACAAGTAAAAAAAGTTGCTTTAAATTTTGCATGGTAAAAAATTTTTGTTTGTGTAAGACTTTGTTAATTTATCAAGGTTTAGTTTAACGTACTATTTTTTTATGGTAAACAAAAATATAGTCCTCTTTTTACTTTCTTATCACCCCAACGGGTTATACTATCTGTGTTTAATATAAAAAAGAATGTTCTAAAATGCAATTCTTACAAAGAATGTCTATATTTGCAACCTTGTAGCAAAAAATATATTTTGTATAAAAACCAGACCATAAAAAAAATTGGAGCCGCTGCCTTGCTGATGATTTTTGCATTCAGCATTACGCCTGCCATTATTTTTCACAACTGGCTGGTCAATCATACCGATACTTTTAAAGAAGAAGCGAATACTAAAGGTGATCAGCTTGGTAAACAAACTTTCAATTGCCATTGCGATCATGTAGTTGCAGAATCGCCCTTTACCGAACCTTATCAAGTAGTCATCACTTATCCGGTACAAAACTTTTCTTTATGTAAGTCAGCCCTGCAACTACCATGTACTGCTTCACCATATTTCCTGTATACATTACGGGGCCACCAACTGTTTAATATGTATTCTTAAACCGGTAAGTGCTTTTCATTTATAAGATAAAACTGCACTAACTGAAATTGAACATTTATTAAAACAATACTCATGCGTAGTTTAACCCTCCTGTCATTCACATTATTTATCCTTGTAGCAAGTAATACAAATTCATTTTCCAAAGGCAATTCATTTAATGAGCCTGTAAAAAAATACAATCTGGTAAACGGCACTTTTTCCGGCAGAATTACCGATGCTAAAACCGGCGCTGCCATTGAAGGTGCAACCGTTTACATTTCTGATATCAGGTCTGGTACATCAACCAATGCTTCCGGTAATTTTTTGATAAGCAATATTCCGCAGGGCATTCACCTGGTAGAGATATCCCATATCGGCTACAGCAATATCATTGAAAGCATAGAAATAAAGAACGACATTAAAAAGGATTTTGCGCTTTCAGAATCCATCATTGAAAATAATGCCGTGGTGGTAACCGGCGTAACCGGTGCCACGCAACTAAAAAAAGTTCCGTTTGCAGTAAGTGTTATGCGTACCGAAGATTTTTTCAGAAACACTTCCTCCAATATTATTGAATCGCTTACAAAAATTGGTGGCGTATCAACACTGGCAACAGGCCCGGCCATTTCAAAACCGGTGATACGTGGTTTAAGCTACAACCGTGTGTTGACCATCAATGACGGTGTACGGCAGGAAGGCCAGCAATGGGGCGATGAGCATGGCATTGAAATAGATGAAGCCAGTGTACATAAAATTGAATTGCTGAAAGGACCTGCTTCCATCATTTATGGCAGCGATGCCATGGGCGGTGTTGTAAATATCATTACCAATGTGCCGGTACCGGTTAATACCATTAAAGCAAATCTTTCCAGTAACTATCAAACCAATAATAATTTAAGCACCATCAACCTCAATATTGGTGGCAACAAAAAAGGTTTTAACTGGAACATCTATACATCCAACAAAGCTGCCGGCGATTATAAAAATAAATACGATGGCCGGGTATTTAATTCAAAGTTTACCGAGAATAATATTGGCGGGTATGCAGGATACAATGCCAAATGGGGTTTTAGCCATTTACTGGTAAGTAGTTTTAATTTAAAAGCAGGCTTAATTGAAGGCGAAAGAGACAGCGCCGGGTATTTTATAAAAAACCTTGCAGGCGGAATAACTGAAAGAGTAACCAGCCAGGATTTTAAAACAAGTACACCGCAGATACCTTACCAGCACATCAGGCATTTTAAAATTGCCTTGGATAACAATATTAAAATTGGCAAAAACCAAATCACGTTTAATTTGGGTTACCAGCAAAACCAGCGGGAAGAATTTGGCAATCCAGATGATATGGATGAACGCTCTTTATATTTTGATTTGAAAACATTTACATACACTGCTCAATACCGCCTGGCCGAAATGAAAGGATGGAAAACTTCTTTTGGCATTAACGGCATGCAGCAAAACAATACAAACAGGGGTGTAGAGCAATTGATACCCGATTACAATCTTTTTGATTTTGGAATTTATGCTTTCTTACAAAAAACAATTAACAAACTTACACTCAGCGGTGGTATACGTTTTGATAACCGTACTATAAATGCCGGTAATCTGTTAGACGGCACATCCATTAAAGGCAATGCGTTTAAAAATTCCTTTTCCAATGTATCGGGCAGTATTGGTTTGGCGGCACAGGTTACCAACGCTGTAAATGTAAAATTCAATATTGCAAGGGGCTTCCGGGCACCCAGCCTTCCAGAACTGGCCAGCAATGGCGCACATGAAGGAACCATTCGCTATGAATATGGCAACAGCAATTTAAAAAGCGAAACCAGTTTGCAGTTTGATGGCGGCGTTGAATACAGTGCTGAACATATTTCAATTGGGCTGAGTGCTTTTTATAACAGTTTTAATAATTTTATTTTTTACAGAAAGTTAGAAGCCACCGGTGGTGGTGATAGTTTGGTGAATGTAAATGGTGAACTGTTAACAGGTTTTAAATTTGATCAAACCAAAGCTTCTATAACCGGACTGGAGGCTACGGTTGATATTCATCCGCATCCGCTGGACTGGTTGCATATTTTAAACACGTTTTCAATAGTAAGCGGACAATTAAGAACGCCTATTGAAGGCAATAAATACCTTCCTTTTATTCCGGCTTCCAGATTGGTGACTGAATTTAAGGGCAGTTTTAATAAAATAACCAACCATATCCGCAACGGTTATATAAAGCTAGAAGTGGATAATACGTTCAGCAAAGAGCATGTGTTCACTACCTACAATACTGAAACAAGAACCTCGGGTTACACTTTATTGAATGCAGGGTTTGGTGCTGATATTGTAAATAAGAAAAATCAAACTTTATTCAGTCTTTCTTTCAGCGCTTTAAACATGGCGGATGTGGCATATCAAAATCATTTAAGCCGTTTAAAATATAGCGAAGAAAATGTAGCAACCGGAAGAACAGGTGTTTTTAATATGGGAAGAAATTTTAGTATTAAAGTGAATGTGCCGTTGAGTTTGAATTTAGGGAAGTAATTTTTTTTTGCCGGGAAGACGGAAAGGTGTTCAGCGAAACTGAACAATGCCTTACCGGCCCTGCCTGCCGGTAGGCAAGTTTCCGGCAATTCTATTTTTGCTTCCTGCTTCTCCACCACAACAAGAAACCTGTAATACTCAATAATGCCCCTGTCAGTCCAAAAACGAAATAAATAATTTTTATTCCCCTTCCGCCAAATTTACCCATGTGCAGTTGAGAGTTGATGATATCGTAACGGTCAGCTGCAGGGTTCTCATTGATAAATCTTGTTTTGACAATGACACCTGCACTGTCTAACATAATAGCATCAGCAAATTTTTTGGAATGAATGTATGCATTGGAAGCACGGCTGCCATACACAGCCGTTTTACCACTGTTGCCCTGTGCAAAATAAATTACAGCAGCAGTAAAATCGGGGTAGGTTTTTTTAATTTCAGTATAAGCAGAATCAAATTTAAAGGACAGCGGTGGTGAAGCTTTTAAAACAGGTGTATAATTGTACGATTGATAAAATTCCTTTTTAAAAACATAACGTTGCATCCAGAAACCGGTTACAGCGATCATCAGGTTAAATAGAAGGGCATAAACTCCTATTAACTGGTGCAGATTGCTTCTTGTAAACACTGTTTTCCTAAACAATAAAACAGCCAGTATATTTTTTCTGAACAGGATGAACCCGGTGAAGAGACTCAATAAAAACACCAATGCAAAAAAGCCAAGCAGCCACTCACCTGCTTTACCCAAATGAAATGAATTATGGAATGTAGATAACCAACTCACAAAGCTATCACCGGCTCCCCTTTTCCCTGCAATGCTGCCTGTTTGGTTGTGCACAAAAACCTCTATTGCCTTTTCGCCTTTTTTATAAGATGAATCATTAATGAAAAAAGACGAAACTCCTGTACTGCGAATCTCGCAATTGCTTATTTGTGCATGAGGATATACTTTTTGTATTACCCCGTAAGCACTATCTACGGAGATGCGGTAAGCGCCAGGGTCAAAAATAGAATTCCGGGCCGTATCCAATTCATCCTGGTAAACCAGGGCAGCTCCGGATAAAGACATCAGCAAAACAAAAAGACCCGAAAGCAGTCCGGCGGTAGTGTGTATATAAAGAACAATTTTTTTTATCATCACCCCGTTTTGATTTTGCTTTGAATTATCTTACAATAATAATTCAAATCTTCAAATGCGACTCAAATTCAATATTTACCTCTTTATTATTTTATTTGGAATACCAACAATTGTTTTTTCGCAAAACACAGATATTGATATTTTGAAACCCATTAATAAAAATGAATCTGCTTTTAAGAATTCTTATTTTAAGCTTAATGCAGATGCGGTAACACCGCTCAGCATTGGCATACCGGCAGGACTTGCCATAACAGGCTTTATACTGCATGATAAAAAAATGAAACAGGATGCCTTGTATATGGGTGCGGCTTTTCTTGCGTCCACCCTTGTAACAAAATCTGTAAAACATATAGTGAACAGGCAACGCCCTTTTGCAAAATATCCTTTCATTGTTAAAAGGCATGATACAGAAGCTGGCCTGTCCTTTCCATCGGGTCATACATCTGCAGCATTTTGTATTGCTACATCTGTTTCTGTAAGATACCGCAAGTGGTACGTTATTGCCCCGGCCTATATTTTTGCTACAAGCGTTGGCTGGGCCCGCATGTACCAGGGCGTACATTACCCAAGCGATGTGGTAGCAGGTGCATTGGTTGGCGCAGCCAGCGCCTGGATTGGTTATAAAGCACAAAAATGGATTGCTGGTAAAAAAGATCAAAAAAAGAAAGTTACTTTGTAGCATGATCGATATCAACATCAATACACCGGCTTTACTCTTCCCGGCCATTACTTTATTAATGCTCGCTTATACAAACCGGTTTTTATCGCTTGCATCGCTCGTACGTAAACTGCATGCAGAATATAACCGTGGAGAAAAAGAAAGAAATATTTTAAGCCAGATCAAAAATATCCGCAGCAGGTTAAACCTGATCCGTTATATGCAGGCATTGGGCGTGTTGAGTTTTCTTTGTTGTGTATTATGTATGTATGCGCTATTCCGTAACTGGATATTGGTTGCACACTGGATATTTGCAGCCAGCCTCATTTTTTTACTCCTCTCCATTATTTTGTCGTTGCTGGAAATAAACAAAAGCACCAAAGCCATTGAGCTGGTGCTCAGTGATATTGAAGAGCTTGATAAAGAAAATATTTTTACCGATATTTTTAAAAAGAGTGATCCTTAATGCAGTTCCACCGGCTTTGTGGTTTCATAGTGCTCATCATACTTAACAAAAATACGCATGTACAAAACACGGCTCAGGCGCATGAGCCAGGGTTGTGTAACAACCAATATAATGGTGTTTGTACCCAGCCACCAGAAAATACGGTTATCATCTGTTGAAATACCGATCAAAATAAACCAAGCTACAAAAGTAGCAACAGAAACAGCTACTGCCAACGCATAACTTACATAGCCTGTTCCAAACCAAAAACCTTCTTCCAGGTCATATTTCTGTTTACAAACCGGGCAATTATCCGGCATATTAAATATGTGAGAAAGCTTAAGGCTTTTATATGGATTGGCATCCGTGAACATTTTTCCCCGCCTGCACCGGGGGCATTTCATGGTTAATATACTCCAGAGGTAATTGGGGGTTGGTTTTTTAGACATGGGTGCAAAGGTAGGGAAACTAAAAGGGAAGGTTTTATTATCTAGTTTCTTTTCAGGCATCATTCCTCTAATATTTTTGAACCACATAGAAGGATAGTAACATAGGAGGAACACATAGCTTTTTTATTCTTCAGGTAATATAGAGAAAAGATTGTTTACTAGGGTTTTTTGTCCTCCTTTAAAAATATTAGTACAATGAAAATTTATAAGAATACCTTTTGGTTTTTCCAGCATTTGCATATAAGAAAGTAAGATTGCATCATGCACGGGCAACAACCCTTCCTGCGCTTTCAATTCCACACAAAGTATTTCTTCTACAAGCACATCCAATCTCAATTCCGTATCAAATTCCAATCCCTTATATTGTAATGGTACCCAGACCTGATTTCTGAAAGCTATCCCCTGTAGCGTCAATTCTTTCATAAAACATTTTTCATATACACTTTCCAATAGTCCCGGACCAAGATGTTTATGAACTTCGATGGCGCAACCAATAACTTTAAAGGTGAGTTCATTTAAATATTTCTTTGTTACTTGCATTTTCCTATGTGCTTACTATGTACCTATGACCCTATGTGGTTCAAATTTATACAGGCTGAATCATACTACTTAAACCTCAATTTAAAATACAGCAATATCAAACTCATAGCCAGTACCATACTGTTGGTATAAATGATTGCTGCATCTCTTACCATTAACCCATAGGTAAGCCATAGCAAAACACCCAGTATAAGCAACAACAACATGATCAGCGAAAGATCTTTTGCAGATTTTGTTTTCCAGATATGTATTACCTGTGGCAAAAAAGTTATTGAGGTAATGGTACCTGCAAGTAATCCTAAAATTTGAATTCCTGACATGGATATTAATTTAATGATGGAATTGATGGTGTTGATCTTTTTCTTTCACCAATTTGCTGGCGCCACATCGCATAATACAAACCTTTTTCTTCCAGCAGTTTTTCATGCGATCCTGTTTCCACCACATCGCCCTTTTCCAAAACATAAATTCTGTCGGCATGCATGATGGTACTTAACCGGTGTGCAATTAAAATGGTGATCTGTTCTTTTTCAGATGAAATATCCCTGATGGTATTGGTGATCTCTTCTTCTGTTAATGAATCGAGTGCTGAAGTTGCTTCATCAAAAATTAATAAATGCGGCTGGCGCAACAAAGCCCGGGCAATGGAAATACGCTGCTTTTCTCCGCCCGATAATTTTAAGCCTCCTTCACCGATCATGGTATCCAAACCATTCTCTGCCCGGGCAAGTAATCCGGTGCAGCTTGCTTTTTCCAGCACATCATTCAATGTAGCTTCACTGGCAGCAGGATTTACAAACATCAGGTTCTCCCGGATGGTTCCGCTGAATAGATTGGTATCCTGTGTTACAAAACCGATCTGTTTGCGCAGGTCATCAAAAAGTATCTCGGTCTCATCTAAATTATTGTACATGATCTTTCCTTCCAGCGGACGGTATAAACCAACAAGCAATTTCATCAGGGTAGATTTACCCGAACCCGAAGGGCCAACAAAGGCAACGGTTTCGCCGATCTTTGCATCAAAACTGATGTTGTTGATGGCTTTATGTGATGCCGATTTATGTTTAAAAGAAACACCATTAAAAGCAAGTGTTTCAATATTGTTCAGCGCCTTTGGATCAGCCGGCTCAAGCTCCGGTTCTTTTATCATCAGGTTGTGAAAATTATTCAGCGATGCTTCGGCCTCACGGTACGACAATAGTATGTTTCCAATTTCCTGCAGCGGACCAAAAACAAAGAAAGAAAATATCTGCATGGTTACCAGCTGCCCTGCGTTCATTTGGTTATGAAAGATCAGGTACATCAAAATAAACAGGATCACCTGTCTTAATGTATTTACAAATGTGCCTTGTATAAAACTGATGCTGCGGATCTTTTTTACTTTTTTTAATTCAAGCCCGAGTATTTTATAGGTGTTTTTATTTAAACGTTTTACTTCCTGCTCGGTAAGCCCCAAACTTTTTACCAGTTCAATATTGCGCAGCGATTCGGTGGTAGAACCTGCCAGGGCCGTTGTTTCGCCAACAATATTTTTTTGTATGATCTTGATCTTTTTACTGAGGAAATTGGTGATAACTGTAAGCAGTAAAATACCTACGATATAAGCAACCGGAATACTCCAGTGTATATAAACGGCCGCATATACAAATACAAATACCACGCCTATAATTACTCCAAATAAAATGTTGATGAAATTGGTCATAAACCTTTCCACATCCGACCGTACCTTGGTTAAAATAGAAAGTGTTTCGCCGCTGCGCTGGTCTTCAAATTCCTGGTAAGGCAGCTTCATGGCGTGTTGCAACCCATCTGTGAAAACCTTAGCACCAAATTTTTGAATAACCACATTTAAAAAATAATCCTGAAATGCTTTAGCAATACGGCTTATCATAGCCACTGTTATAGATGCGATGAGGATATACCAAACGCCGGGTTTCTCCCAGGAAAAGAATAAAAAAACCGATCCCAATCGAAATTGCTTACAGGTGTTTTAGAACTGCCCTGGTGATCGTTGGCAAGATTGATCAGCTTTCCCAACAGGATAGGATCAATAAGTGAAAATCCAATATTGATAGCTGCTAAAGTTAAAGTAAGTGCTACCAGCCATTTGTATGGCTTCAGATAGCGGAGTAATATTTTCATTCAGTAGTCTTGTTTAATAATACATCGAAAAGATTCAATGCATCAAATATCGTACAAGTTCGGAAAAAATGACTAAAAGTCAGAAAACAATAGGCAATATGTAATCGGCAATAGGCAAAATATCTCAAATATTGAAAATCAATCAACTTAATAAATAGGAATTGCTTATTGCCAATAGTTACGCTCCCCACCCTTCCCTATCCAAACTCCGGTACTGAATGGCTTCTGCCAAATGCTCAGGTTTTATATCTTCACTGGCCGAGAGATCCGCAATGGTGCGGCTTACTTTTAAAATGCGGTCGTAGGCACGGGCGCTGAGGTTTAATTTTTCCATGGCAACTTTCAATAAATTTTGCCCGGCAGTAGAAATCACACAAATTTCTTTCAGTTGTTTGCTGCTCATTTGTGCATTGGCATACACACCATCATTTTCTTTGTATCGCTCTTCCTGAATTTCTCTTGCCTTAATTACACGCTCTCTTATACTGCTGCTTTTTTCAAATTGCTGTGCCGATGATAATTCATTAAATGCAACCGGCGTTACTTCCACATGCAGATCAATTCTGTCGAGCAATGGGCCCGATATTTTATTCAGGTATTTTTGAACCGCACCCGGCGGACAGGTGCATTCTTTCTCGGGATGATTGAAAAATCCGCAGGGGCAGGGATTCATACTGGCAATCAACATAAACGATGCAGGAAAATCCAGCGCAACTTTTGCACGGGAGATAGTAACTTTTCTTTCTTCCATCGGCTGGCGCATTACTTCCAGCACCTGCCTTTTAAATTCGGGCAGTTCATCTAAAAATAAAACGCCGTTGTGTGCAAGTGAAATTTCGCCTGGCTGCGGAATACCTCCGCCGCCAACAAGTGCCACATCAGAAATTGTGTGGTGCGGACTCCTGAATGGCCGTTTGGAAATCAATGTAGAGTTCTCCGGAAGTTTACCTGCAACAGAATGAATCTTGGTTGTTTCCAATGCTTCCTGCAAACTTAAAGGTGGCAGTATCGTTGGCAAACGCTTTGCCAGCATGGTTTTTCCGGCACCGGGCGGGCCAATTAAAATGGCATTGTGTCCGCCTGCGGCTGCGATCTCTAACGCCCGCTTGATATTCTCCTGTCCCTTTACATCACAAAAATCAATTTCAAAATCGCTTTGCGCATGGGCAAATTCTTCACGGGTATTTACAATGGTTGGTTGTATGGATTCTTCATTGTTAAAAAATTCGATCACATCTGTAATGTGTTCTACTGCGTAAACATTCAGGTTGTTTACCATGGCAGCTTCTCTTGCATTTTGTTTAGGAACGATCAATCCTTTAAAACCTTCCTTGCGTGCCTGTATGGCGATGGGCAAGGCGCCTTTGATGGGGCGTATTTCCCCATCAAGACTTAGCTCGCCCATAATTACATACTCACTTAATCTTTCAGGATTTTCAATTTGTTCGGTGGCACCCAATGTGCCGATGGCAATAGGAAGATCGAAAGCAGTACCCGTTTTTTTTATATCGGCAGGCGCCAGGTTTACCACCAGCTTGGTGCGGGGCATAAAATAATGGTTGCTTTTGATAGCACTCTCTACACGTTGCAGACTTTCCTTTACGGCATTATCGGGCAGGCCAACTATATAATAGTTTTGGCCCTGGTTGTTTACACTTACTTCTACTGTAATGGTAATAGCTTCCACGCCATAAACGGCGCTGCCAAAAGTTTTAACCAGCATGGGTACGAATTTTGTTTAAAGTTAGAAAAAGTTTAATGGGAAAGAAGAAAAATTTCGTGCAGTAATATTATCTGGTATAGCTGTACTGCCTCAACGAAAAAAATATGGATACCGGATTTATTCAACCCGGTATCCTGTCTGTTACTTTTCTTTATAGTGCAGGCTTTAAAACTGTGCTTTTAAAACTTTATTGTTATTTAACTATTACTATTTTTTCGGTGATTTTTTCTGAATTATTGGCAAAAAAGAAAACAGCAGTATAAACACCTGAAGACAAATTAGCCAGGTTTAACTGCTGGGTTACAGCATTCATTAACTTATCCTGCCTGTATACCTGCCTGCCTGTTTCATCAAAAAGCAGCATTGATCTGCCAATATAATCCTTGCCAAAAGTAATAGAAAAAACGCCCCTGTTAGGATTAGGATAGATATACAGACTACTGCCGGATCTGCTATCTACCTTAATTATCCTGGTAATTGAATAACTGGTTTTACCGTCAATATCCTCCTGTCTTATTCTGTAATAAAAAATACCGGTACCCGGAACATCATTGAATGTATAGGTATTTATTTTATTGCTGTTAACAGCACCATTTAATTTAGCTAAAGCAATAAAATGCACCCCATCCGCTGACCGCTCGGGATAAAAATATTTATTATTGGTTTCTGATGCTGTTTTCCATTCCAGGTTCACCTGCACACCATATCTTGTTGCTGAAAATGAATACCAGCTGATAGGTAATGGTGGTGTTATTGTACAAAACTGGTTAATGGCCACCGGTGTTAAAAATGCATTCATATACATACGGATGCCATTGATATCTTCCAGGTGTGCCATATTTTTAAAATCATGATTGCCCAAATAAAAAACCATCCCGCCCCTGGTATCCGGGTCTTTAAATTTAGATACACTGGCACCGATGTTGTTGATACCTCCGATAATATTGGGGTCATTTTGAATTACATATCCATTATTTACCCAACTGCTGTTGATATCCCAGCTTTGCAAATGTCCCGTTTGTGTAGAATGATAATAACCATCATATTGTGCAAAGCCCAGGTCGCTATTGGAATATTTATCGTTACTATAGTGTGCATTATGATGGGTAATCCCCGTACTTGTTTGTAAGTACCCATGGTCAATATGGTTTTCATAAGATTCCACAGCTGCGCATTGTGCCAAAAAATTACCACCAAATTCCACAAAAGCCCTGATACCATGGATAGCTATATCAAAATCAGGCGTTCCTACTTTATCGTTATGAGGCTCAGATGCAAAAGTAAAACAGCTTATGATTAAATTTTGTCCCAGATTCACTCTCCAGTTTGTATCCGGAATACCCGCAAGCCCCATAAATCCAACATGAATATCCTCGTTTCCTCCGTCTTTCAGTATAGCTGCCTTGGGTTTAAAATCTGTAAGGTTATACCGTATGTCAACATTGGGTACATCGGCCGTAGTTTTATACACGCTGGGCCTGTTATTACCGGTAAGCGGAACAGCAGGGCTACCACCGGTGGGGTTAAGATAAAAAGAATCTATTAAAATACTTACCCCGGCAGTATCGGCTGCAAAGATCACAAATGGACCGGCTTTAAAATCGTGGATGGCAGCCCCAAGGGCAATTGGTTTTAGTTTAGATGCGCTGGCCGTAAAATCAATACCGTCCTTTAATTTTCCGGCCTTTATTACCCATTTAATTTTAATATTGCGGTTAAGCAGAAATACCACCAGTCCGTAAGATTTTAAATTAAAATAGCCGGCAGTGTTTACCTGGTTGGTATTATCCATCGCAATAATATAACTACCCGCAGGCAGGGTTTGAGGATCGGCAACCGGGTTAGGAAGGTCTTTATTTTGAGAGAAGGCCAATACCGTAAATAACAGCATTGCCGTTAATTGTAAGTACTTTTTCATGATCGTAGTTTTAATAAAATGAACAAATTTGTTTCGTCCACATAATCAACATCCGGTCATTAAGTAATTACCAAATAGGAATCGCTGTATAAATAATTTATTTAAATATCTCAAAGATCCCAAATTAATTACAAACTATAACAGCTTAACGAGGGGCATGTTGTAGCTTTTAAAACACAATAATATTACATCACAATAATTCACCGGGAAATGACTCTTATCAGTATTCAGGTTGATTCTGATCAGCATAAAATTGGCAGCAGTTTTAGCATATAAAATTACCAGGCACATTTATTCGGAAAAATATCAATCCCTTTTGGCAGGTATATATTTTTAAGTCTTCGGATGAAAAGTTTGCCAGCTATGCCAAAACTCCTGGTAGGCCTGAATCACAGCAGGCCGATTACCTTTTAATATTCCTTCAACACATTTGCCATTCATATTCCAAACAGAATTAGTTGTGGTATCTTTTAAAGTTTGTATAGCAGCATCAAAAGTATATTCAAAGGAAGAAAGCTATAAATTCTTCTGTCCTTATTTAAGCAGCTAATACGTTTTTAGAGTTGGGTAGAATACTACCATTTTATACTTTCCAGTATTTCCTTAATGATCAGGGGGTAGCGAACCTGGTCCTCCCGCAGCAAACCCACTGAGATATAAATAATTTCACCGGCATCTGCATACCAGAAGTGTTGCTGTTTCATTTGCTCCATAAAAAAATGTTCAGTCGTCTTAAATATTTTTCCTCCGATCGTAATGTCGGTTAACGGATGTTGCTGCAGGTTAACAGCTCGGTTTATCTGCATGGTCATCTGAATTACCTGGTCGTTGGTTAGGTTACCGGTATTGGGTGTACGGATGATCTGTACTATTTCTGATTTATTAGCACTTCTTAGTACCAGTTTATTGTCTGTTTGAGCCTTACTCATAAATATAGAATTGTAGCGACTCAGTTTATAATCCCATTCCCAGGGATATTTTAAGGAAACTTTCGGGGGCTGTGTTTTCAGGCGCTGCCATTTTTGAATACCAACCGGTGATAAATAATTTTCTATGACGGGAATCAGCCATTCAAGCGATCTTTTAACGGTTGCAAAATTTTCTGTTTGTGTTTGTCCCATCAGGAAGGTTACTTCATACATAGTGGCAATGGCAATTCCACGGGTATCGTTATTATGCCAGGTTTTAGGAACGATCATACCTATTACCTGGTTGTGCATTTTTACATGATGACGGTACAGGCCGGCTGCTAGTTCCGGGATGGTATCCATAGTAACCCCGTGTGGCAGACGCAGATTTTGTGCAACTGCTGTTGAAGAAAAAAATAAAAAAATAATCAGTATGCGTTTCATGATAAGTATTTATTGTTTTACAATTTCTACACGACGGTTTAACGCTTTCCCTTCTTCGGTAGTATTAGCTGAAACCGGGCACAATGATGCAACTCCATCTGAACCAAGACGGGCAGGATTTATCTTTCCTTTTGTAACGAGATGGTTTTTTACTGCCAAGGCTCTGTCCTTTGAAAGCGTGATATTATTTGCAAATACACCGGTGTTGTCTGTGTGCCCAACCACATAAATTTTAACCGTTGGATTGGCATTGAGGTAATCAATGACTGTCTGTAATGCCTTTTCCGACTCCGGTTTTATGGTAGCTTTATTTACATCGAACAAAATTCCGTACAAAGCGATCTTTCCATCACGGTCAATTCCTTCACTCATATTTACTTCAATATCCTGTTTCATTTCTTCTGCTTCCACAATGATAATTTCAAAACCCAGGTCATCCGTATCAACTGCATTTTCTATTTGAAAATAAACGGTCTTGCCGCTTTGCTTCATTTTATAAAAACCCTTGTTTAATGCAAGCGATTCGCCTTTAGCTTTTGTAACAGCATTGTAATAGTTGGCGTGAATCTGTACACCACTGAACAGGCGTGCCTCTTTGGGATCCTTTGTGTAAGATATTTTAATAAACCTGCCACTTACTTCTTTATACTCCCGTTTGTCTTTCGTATTTATATAAGAGTATTTGTAGCTGTTGTATTCACTTGTTTCGCAACTTCGGATATAGAATCCGGGCATACGGGTCATGTATTTGGGTTCTGCGTTTTCGCACCCCGCCTTATCCTGGGCATTTGCGGTTATTGAAAAGAACGTAATGGCTATTAATAAACTTTTCATGTTTTGTTTTTTTTATACTAATTGAAGTTCTGTAGAGTTCGGTGCAGGACAATTGCTAATATTAGTAATTGCGGCAAACGGCAGATTATAACATAGTTGTTCAGAAAACTGCATCGTTAATAATAAAAGTAACAAATGCAGGGCAAGTTAAAAAATAAACCTGACTGACAAAGCTGGTATATTTAGGATATTACCGGACTTACTGTTCTTTATTGCTGTGGATGATATAAAGTTGTTGCCGGATGAAAACTCTCCCAGCTATGCCAAAACTCCTGATAAGCCTGTATTGCAGCAAGCCGGTTGCCTTTTAATACACCTTCAACGCATTCGCCATTCATATTCCAAACAGAATTGGTTGTTGCATCTTTTAAGGTTTGTGTCGCTCCATCAAAAGTAAATTCAAGCAACTTATCATTCAACTTTCGATTCCATATATGAAAAGAACGGTTGTCATTCTCCAACACTAATACCAACGCTGTATTTTGAAAAGTATCATTGATAACTCTTTGCTTTTCCAAATCATTCCAGTCATAAGCTTTTGCATGTCCGTTTTTCGCTATTCCTATTACCCATGATTTAAATTGCCACGAAGCGCTGTCTCTTTTTTCCAAACCACTTTTAATCGTGCCTTCATCAAAACCTTCAAGTCCTTTGTATTGTTTTGCAAATGCGGGATCGGGTTGCAAAATAGTTGTGTTTGGGTATTTGCGTATCCAGGCACCAAGACTCATTTGTGCTGATTCAATTTCTTTTAAAGCTGTTCCTTTTAATGACCCTGCAACGGCCTTACCGGTTGCCTGCCGCCACCAGCTTTTAGTGGTTGCATCTTCAAACATGGCATTAAAATGATCCATACCTACCAACCTGAATTTTTCCAATTTGCCATTTACAAACGGGCTAAAAACCCGGCCTGTTCTGCAAACCGAACAATAGGTAACCATCGCCGGCTCGCCACCAACAGTATCTGCAACCTGGTGATGATAAGCGATTATTTCTACAGGATAGGCTTTTGCCTCTCCGTTTACAGCTACACCAATAACCAGTTTTGTGGTGTCAACTTTATTGGCTGCTACTGTTGCCAGTATTTTTTTTTGGGGCTGATAAAACATTTTATCTGCCAAAAATTTAAAATTAAAAGCGTAAAAAACAGTTGCATACAGTAAAACAAAAAATGCAAGAAAGATCTTTTTCCACCAGCGGCAGTTACGAAAAATGTAGATCATGGGTGGTACAAACAATATCAATCCCAATACCCTGAACCACCAGATATACTTGTGGAGGAAATAGGCAATTTGTATGGTATCAGATTTCTGGCTGCCCGGGAAAGGCATGATGAAATAGACACGGAGAATTTCAGTGGCTAAGAGGATGAAGAAACCGGTGATAAGCAGCAGTGACCTTTTCATTAGCAATTATAATTGAAGTAAGATAATAAAAAATATTGCTTCATAATAATCCTATATTGATATACCTGTTCAATAGCCTAAGTTAGCTGTCATCCCTCTTTCCTCGGGATGACAGTATTGTTCAGCATTTTCGCTTAGTTCGGCTGTTGTATTTCAATTTACAAAAAAATGTTTACATCTTCTCCAGCATCTCCACCACGCCCTCTCTCTTCAAAATCAAATAACCCAACCTGTCGTTGCTGATACCGTCTTTTAACTGGTAAGGAAAATGCAACTGGTCGTTGATGACCGATGTTTCGAAATATTTAAAATCAATATTGGGATGTTTCTTCAGCTCTTCGCCAATTTCATATAAATGTGTGGAGAGGATGAACAGCGAATTTTTAATTTTTAAAAAACCTTCAATCACCGTGCTGCTGCACTTCATGGCATCCTGCACATTGGTACCTTTAAAGAGTTCATCGATCAGTATCAGCCATTTTTTGCCGTCGCTTACTTTGGTGATGGTGTTTTTAATGCGCTGCACTTCGTTGTAAAAATAACTTTCGCCCTTGCTGATATTATCTACCACATTTATATTGCTGAGCATACCATCAAACAAAGTGAGTTTCATTTGTTGTGCCGGCACACCCATACCAATATGCGCCAAAAAAACAGAAGCCCCCACCGATTTAATGAAGGTACTTTTACCGGCCATATTGGCGCCGGTTAAAAAAAGGAAATTTGTTTTTTGGTTCAGCACCACATCATACGCCACGGGTTGCTGCACCAGTAAATGATATAAACCTTTTGCTTCAATAACAGGCTGTTCATTTTGCACAAATTCAGGAAATACCAATCCAAATTTTTGCACTGCCCTGGCCATGCCATACCAGGCATCGATCTGGGCGTACAGCACCACCAGGTCTAGCATATTATGTTTATAACCGTAGCGGATAAAATGTGCCAGTTCCAGTTGCTGCGCATGGGATAGTTCATCTGCATTTTTATATTTTTCTACAACTGTAAACTGGTCTTTTGTAATTATTCTTTCAATGGCTGTTAAAACCTTTTGCAGCGGTGCAGGAATATTTTCTCCGGAAAAAAGTTGCAGCAAAAGCTGGAAACCTTTTATAAAATCAAAGCAATGTTTGGCTGAATAAGTTACCAGGGCAAAATCGGGACCATGAAGTAATTTATAACTGTATGCTTCCAATGTGGAAGGATGTGCCGGAATGGTACTGATCTGCGAATCGAAAAATTTCTCCACCACCATCACCGTACCATTGGTTATTTGTTTGGGCCATTGCTGCTGTTGTTTAATGATAAGCTGCAGGGTTTGCTGCACAGCTACAATTTGTTCCTGCGTTTTTAATGCGGTGGAAAAATTGATCTTCAGCTGTTCGGTGCCATGCGCGGTGCTGCACAGATCCAACCTGCCGAATACTGACACATCTTCGCCACTATTGAACATTAAAAGATCGGCAAGTGTTGTTTTGTCAATATCCATAGTTAGAACGCAGATTTTTTTTATGATGATGATTTACGCAGATTATCCTGATGAATCATAAAGATCATGATCATCTGCGTTCCGTTGTTTACCTGTTAAACAATAATCTTTGCCCTTTTGTTGCTTCATCAAAGCTTCCATTATGATAAACCATATTACCGCTTACAAAAGTTCTTTCTATAGATGCAGGAAAGGTAAAATTCTCTAAAGGGCTCCACCCGCATTTATATAAAATATTTTCTTTGGTTACGGTTGAAGGCAAATGATTGTCAACCACTACCAGGTCGGCAAAATATCCTTCCCGTATATAACCCCTGTTCGCAATCTGAAAACAATCAGCAACGGCATGGCTCATTTTCTCTGCAATTTTTTCCAGGCTTATTCGCCCTTCTTTTTGATAATGCAACATCAATAATAAAGGATGTTGCACAAGCGGTAAACCTGCATGGGCCTGCTCGTAGGCACCCTGCTTTTCTTCCCAGGTATGCGGTGCATGATCGGTGGCAATAACATCCAGCCTGTCATCCAGCAACGCTTTCCACAAGGCTTCTTTATTATGTGCAGCTTTTATGGCAGGGTTGCATTTTATTTTATACCCCAGCTGTTCATAATCATCAGCGGTAAAATGTAAATGATGCACACATACTTCGGCAGTAATTCTCTTTTCTTTCAGGGGCATCATGTTGCCAAAAAGCTGCAATTCTTTTTCGGTGCTGATGTGCAGGATGTGCAAGCGGCTGCCATATTTCTGTGCAAATTTGATGGCAATTAGAGAAGATTCAAAACAGGCTTCTTCATCTCTTATCAGGGGATGATCAGATGCAGTTAATGCGCTTTTTGCATTTTTTATGCGTTCATAATTGGCTTTAATGATCCGTTCATCTTCACAATGCGTGGCTATCAGCATTTCACTCTCTCTGAATACTTTATCCAATGCACTATGACTATCTACCAGCATATTGCCCGTGCTGGCACCCATAAATATTTTTACACCGCAAACATCATGTTTATGGTTGTTCATTTTTAAAACCTCATCAGCATTGTTATTACTGGTGCCCATAAAAAATGAGTAATTAGCCAGTGATGTTTGGGCTGCAATGGTATATTTATCTTCCAGCAATGGGGGCGTTAATGCATTGGGCACGGTATTGGGCATTTCCATATAACTGGTTACGCCGCCGGCTACTGCCGCTTTGCTTTCGGTGTAAATGGTTGCTTTATGCGTAAGTCCGGGCTCACGAAAATGTACCTGGTCATCAATCACGCCGGGAAAAAGGTGTTTCCCCTCTCCGTTTATCTCCGCTACCTTATACTTTGTTTCAATTGCCCCCGCAATTTTTTCAATCCGTTCACCGTTTGTTAATACATCCAGCGATTGAATTTTTCCTTCATTTACAACCTGTATGTTTTTAAAAAGGTATTTTTGCATAACTTCAATACTGTTACCTGTTAAACTAAAATTATCTGATGCAATTTATTAAAAGCTTATTCAAACTGCTGTTTTTTATTTGCCCCGCATTTGCAACAGCCCAATCTACTTTTTTAACCCCGGGATCAAAAGATGTGCATTTTGTTGACCGCATGGAAATCAAACAGCAGAGAAATACAGACCTTAATTTTTCATCTGTACGGCCTTTTAACAGGAAATATATTGTGGAGCAGGTAGAGTTTATTGACAGTGCACGCCTTGGGTACATTGACACCGCTACCCAAAAGGATAAATACGTGGAATGGAACAGCCAGGGGCTTACTGACCTGGACGAATATAACCTGACCAGCTTTTTAATGAATAACAGCGAATGGGTAACCGGGCCAAAAAAGGATTTTTTAAGCAAGCGGCCAATTCTGAAAACGTTTTATAAAACAAAACCCAATTTCCTGGAAGTAAAGACCAATAATTTTTTCCTGGCGGTGAACCCGGTTTTTCAATATATGGCGGGTGTTGAAACCGGTTACAATAAACCCATCTATATAAACAGCAAAGGCATTACTGCCCGGGGAACTATTGGAAAAAAAATCGGGTTCTCTACCTACATGACCGATAACCAGGAAAGAGGGCCGCAGTTTTTTCAGCAGCAGGTAAACAGCTTTAGGGCTGTGCCGGGTGTGGGTTTTACAAACCATTTAAACCAAGCGGCTACGATTATTTTGATGCACGTGGTTATATAACTGTACGTGCCGGCAATGCCATTGATGTGCAGTTTGGTTACGATAAGAATTTTATTGGCAATGGTTACCGCAGTTTATTTTTAAGCGATTGGGGCAACAGCAATTTGTTTTTAAAACTGAATACCCGTATCTGGAAAATAAATTACCAGAACTTATTTATGGAGCTGATGCCACAGTTTAAAAAAGTGGGCGATACTTTACTCGACCGGAAATATGCAGCCATGCACCACCTGAGTATGAATGTTACCAAGTGGCTGAATATTGGTTTGTTTGAAGGGGTGATCTTTGGCCGCAAAAACCGTTATGATTTTCAATACCTGAACCCGATTATTTTTTACAGGCATATTGAAGGTACCGTGGGTAGTCCTGATAATGCCATTGCAGGTTTTGATTTTAAAGCCAATATTGCCCACAAGGCGCAGCTTTATGGCCAGTTCTTATTAGATGAATTTGTGCTGTCTCAAATCCGGAATAATACCGGCAGTTGGGTTAACAAATGGGGTATACAGGTAGGTGTAAAATATATCGATGCATTTGGTGTACCCAACCTGGATATACAACTGGAAGCAAACCGGGTAAGGCCATTTACTTACACACACAACGATACCATTTCTAATTACACACATTATAACCAGCCCCTGGCACATCCGCTGGGAGCCAATTTCCAGGAGTTTTTGGGCATTGTGCGTTACCAGCCTGCACCCAAATGGCATGTGTATTTACAGGGCATTTATTATTACCAGGGACTTGACAGTGCCGGTAAAAATTTTGGTGCAAACGTCTTCAGGGATTATACAACCCGTACCATGAATGATGGATTTAAAATTGGCAGCGGCAATAAAGCAACGGTTTTAAATGCTTACCTGCAGGTATCTTATGAAATAAGAGAAAATATTTTCTTTGAGGTAAGCGGACTTTACCGTCATGCTAAAACGTTACTTAATCCAACCGCCACAACAACCACTATGTTTACCGGTGGTGTAAGAATTAATATGTTTAACAGGAGATACGATTATTAGAAAGGGAACACGTTTTCTGTCTATGTTTCGACAAGCTCAACATGACAGAAAGCTGTCAGTCTGAGCTTGTCGAAGACGACTTCATGAACGAATTTATTCTACCGTTAATGAAAAGAAAACTGACCGGGAATTGATCTTGTCTATCGTACTTGAATATTTAAGAAATTGATCCCTGGCATGCAGGTTACCAACACCCCAACCCATTTTAACTTCGGGGGTTAAAACAAACATGGGAAAATAAAAATGAAATCCAAGTCCAACCTCTACACCGTAATCAAATTTTTTCAGTTTTATTTGCTCCTCGGCTTTTCGGGCACCGGCGTTTGATGCAAGATCATACTCAATTTTACCCCCGCCAATCATGAACACTTTAAAATTATTGATACGGTCGCTGCTGAATTTTATCTGCACCGGAATACTCAATGAAATCGATTGTGTTTTTTTCTCTGTTACAAAATCCTCACCGGCCGGTCTGTCGGGATACGGTAGATTATATAAAAAATTACGCTCCGTAAAAGTAAGGTTAACGGGATAGGTACGCAGGTCGAAATGTTTGCCCAGGCGTATATTAACCAGCCAGGCTAAACTTACACCGGTGCTGTTCACACTTTCAATAACCGTGATACTGTCTAAAGGTGCCTGGTTAAGAAAACTGGGGTTGTGGGTAAATGCAAAATGCGACCGGTTGGAACCCAGTGTAATTCCAAAGCGTACCCGCTTATCATCATGGTCTTCCTGGTTAACTTCCTGCCTCAATTGTGCAAAGCCAATTAACGGGCAGAAAAAAAAGACTATACCAATATGAATTATTTTTCTCCGCAATAGATACTGCATATGCCTAAGCTCAGTGGTTTAGTGTAAGTATTTGTATACCCCAGGTTATCCAGGATATTTGTAAAATTTTTCCCTTCCGGGAATTTTTGAATTGATTCGTCGAGATATTGGTATGCGTCGCGGTTTTTAGAGAATATTTTACCTGCCACCGGGCAGATGACTTTCATATAAAAATTGTAAAAAGCTTTTACCACGGCAGATTTAGGTTTACTGAATTCCAGTACTACCAGTTTTCCGCCGGGTTTTAACACACGTAATATTTCTGCCAAACCTTTTTCCAGGTTTTCAAAATTACGTACGCCAAAAGCCACAGTTACCGCATCAAACGACTCATTTTTAAAGTTTATTGTTTCACAGTCGCCATTTAACAGTTCAATAGTACTGTCAAGCCCAAGCTTTTGTATCTTTTTCCGGCCCAGATCCAGCATGCCATCGCTGATATCTATACCGGTAATTTTAGTTGGCTTTAATATACCAGATGCCATAATAGCCACATCTGCTGTACCGGTTGCCACATCCAGTATTGTTTTTGGCCGGGTCTTCAGTAATTGCTTAATGGCTTTTTTTCGCCACCTGATATCGATACCGGCGCTTAAAAAGCGGTTTAAAAAATCGTAACGGAAAGCAATATCATTAAACATGCCCGCAACCTGCTGCTTTTTAGCAAGTTCCGAATCCTTATAAGGTACAACTGTATCGTGTGCGTAATCCGTCATGGGGAGCAAAGATAAGGTGCAACAGGCAATAGGCAATAGACTATGAACAGGTGTAATTGTTAATACTTGAAGGGGTTTAAGATAGTGCGGTCAATGACTAATGACCAATAACCAATGCCCAATATGCGGTATCTTTGCCCCATGCAAATCAAATCAGCCAAATATGTTATCAGCAGCCCCGATTTTGAAAAATGCCCCCTACCCGACAGGCCGGAGTATGCTTTTATTGGCCGCAGCAATGTGGGCAAATCATCGCTGATAAATATGCTTTGCGATAATGATAAGCTGGCAAAAACATCCGGCTCGCCAGGAAAAACGCAATTGCTCAACCATTTTGAGATCTCATCGGCACCTACACCCAAAGCAAACCAAACGGGACCGGTTTCGGGTGGTATAAAAAGAACGCTTTGGTATTTGGTTGATCTGCCCGGCTATGGATTTGCCAAAGTGAGCATAAAAAGCCGTAACCGCTGGGAGCAGATGATCGAGAATTATTTGCGTAAAAGAGAAAACCTGACCATTGTTTTTGTGTTGATAGATGCCCGCCACAGCCCTCAAAAAATTGACCTGGAATTTTTAGTGCAGTTGAGAACCTGGCAGGTTCCTTTCTGCCTGATCTTTACAAAAAGCGATAAGGAAAACCAAAGCGTGGTAAGTAAGAATGTGAAAGCATTTCTGGAAGCCATGAAAAAAAACTGGCAGTTTTTACCGCAGCATTTTGTAACCAGTGCAGTAAAGAAAACGGGCAAGACAAAAATTCTTTCTTTTATTGAGGAAACGAATAAGAGTTTGGAAAGTAAAGCGGATTAAATTCTGGTGGCTGTATTTTCGCAAATACAAACCTGCTGCATTTTTAGAACCATTATTTTTAGTTCACCACTTTGTTGGCGCAGCTGCTGCTGGCAAAGGCTTCGGGCTTGGCCTTAAAGGCAAAACCCATTCCCAAAATGTAGCCCATGGCTTCACGCAGGGCTTCATTACTTTTAAACTGGGGGTTTGTATTGATGTCGGCATGCACTTCCATATCCACATCGTACAAAGTGAACAGGTCGCAGAGTTCATACGCGATCTCAATACTTTTTGCCACTTCAACCAGCATCCTTTCTTTAATGCTGTATTTCAGCATTGTTTTTTCGTTGTGAATAAACATAAAGCCGCCATGGCCTTCACGCAAAAAAACAATGACAGTGGCAAACTCCGTTTCCTTTCCTTTTACCTGGCTGTCGGTGCCAATACAAACTTTTAAATGATAACCGGCTGTTGTTTCTCTTGTAATAACGTCTTCAACAGCATCGGTGATCTGCAACTGGATGGGGTCTCCGTTAAATTTTCTCCATAACATAAAAATGGGTTTTTTAAAGTTACGGATAAAAAGCAATAAAAACCCCCTCCGTCCCCTGAAGGGGGAACTGGGCAACAGTAAAATAATTTAAAAGATAATAAAAACTTAACCGCCCGCTAATAAAAAAGAATATTAAACCATCAGACTCTAAGTTCCCCCTCATCCTGAGCGAAGCCGAAGCGGAGGGGGCGGAGGGGGTAAAAAAAAAGGGAGGTAGCCCCTAACGCTACCCCCCGACTTACACATGAATCTACCTTACTGTCTTATAAAACGTTCTGTTTGATTTTGAATATTATTAAAGAGCTGAATGATGTACATACCTCTTGACAGGTTTGCAACCTGTACACGGTTTGTGCCTTTAAGGCCTGTTCCGGTGCTGATTGTACCACCATTCATATCGCTGATCCTGTATTGATAATTTAGATCGGCATTGATGGTTATTTCATTAGTTGCCAATGTTGATATCCTGAAAAGTTTTTGATCTGCGCCTTCTGCTTTTAATGCGATCGTGTTTGAATACACCGTTTGGTTTAAAACCGAAGTAACCTTTAAGCGGTAAAAAATGGTGTTGTTCTTAAAAGGCAGGTATGAAAATTTGGTTGAAGTTGCTGCAGCATCGGTAAGCCTGGTAAAGCTGGCGCCATCGTTGGATGTTTGTATCTCGATGGTTTGAATAGGTTCGTCTGCAATAATGTTCCAGCTAAGGTTATGTTTACCCTTATCTGTAGTACCGTTAAGGCGTACACTACGGATTGGCAGGCCGCTGAACGACCCGGTGATGGTGTAAGAACCTAAACTTCCGTAGGATCCGATATTATTATTTCCGGCGCCAAATATTCTTATATAATAAGTACCGGCATTTAAAATGGTATCTGCAGTAACACTTAATGTTGTCAATGGGTCATAAGTTCTGATAAGTGTTGCAGATGAATTGTATAATTCAAAAGCAATATCCAGGTTGGCTCCTGCAGAATTTGATGCTACACTGAATGGCAAAACTGCCAAATGAAAATTTGAATTTGAATTCAGCGTAAACTTAAATGCATCTTTGTCTGCATTGGTTGATATTACACCATTAACATTAAAACTGTTACCCGGCATGGTGTAAGTGCTTCCATCTAGTAGTTCAGTGTAATCATCTGTTCTGTAACCAAATCCGTTTAAGGTGGTAATAATGGTAAGATTATCCTCTACATAACCACATCCGTCGGGTGTAGGGCCATTACTCCAGTTACTGAAGTTTTTATTGATGCTCTGGCTGTTTCCCATGATGGGTGCCCATCCGGTTTCGCCTGTACCAAAACCTGTACTGTACAGCTCCATCAAATTACAGGCTGCTCCGTATTTAGACTGGTGCCCCAGGCTTACGGTATGCCCGGCTTCATGAGAAATTGCTTCTGCAATTCTTTTGGTATTTGCTGTTCCAACCCTGTCGCTGAAAACAAAGCCGGGTGTATCATCGCCCCAGGTAAATGAACCACTGTAAGCAACACCGGTATATCCGGAAAGATACCAGCTGCTGGTAGTGGTTATAATAATACGCACACGCATATTTAATGGCTTCGACAAAAAGACAGCTGAGTCGGTAGTTATATTAATATCGAAAGGCCTGAAATCTTCTGCAACACGGTTAAAAGCTTCGGTTATCTGCACATCAGACATGCCTGAAGCTGTACAATTAATAGGGTTGCCACTGTTCCAAACAGTGCTCTGTACATAATGCCCGTCAAAGTCCAGAAAAATAGTGGCTGTGGCCGAAGGGTAACTGTTTAATTTAGGTACACTAAAAGCGCTAAATGAAATCAGTACCAGTACTATGCATATAAGCGATGTAAACATCTTTTTCATTTTCAGGGGTTTTTAGGAGGATTCTTGGATATATGTGTTAAGGTCTTTTGTGTTATAGTTTGCAATCCTGTATTACACGGTCAGTTTCTACTTTTTTCAGTTGATAAGTACCGGATGCATTTTTCTTAAGTTCAAAGCCATCAAAATAATTTTTATTGATGATACGGCCCACATAAGAAGTGGTTCCATCGGCATTTGAAATTTTTGAAACATTGAAAATTGTATTGGAATAATCGGGCGATACAATTACCACAGACTGCAGGTTCGAATACCTGGCCAGGTTACTTTTTACACTTCCTGTAAAAATAAAATTGTTAGAAAAAGTAAGGCTGATATCTTGTCCCGGTACTGCCGTAAATGCTTTTGATAGTTCATCTTCGCTGCAATTAATTATTTCAGGAAAATTGCTGAATTGCTTTGGCTTTAGTTCATTGGTCTGGCAAAATCCCGTTGTAACTAAAAATGACAACAGTATGGACAATGCATAGGAAGCATGGCGTTTCATAGGATTTATTGTTTTCTGATTCTTGGATATTAGTTCTCCCAATGAAAACGCAAACCTTAACACTTTATTATCTATCAGTAAAAATAATTTACCGGCTCAGGTATAAAATAGTAAAACTACTACAAGACTATGCGGATTATTACGAATTGGCTGCAATCAATACTGGCCTGTACTTAGCAATACCAACGTGCAGGCTTCAAGCGCTTTGATGTTATTTTTAACTGCAAGTCCGGCCAGTTCATCGTTCTCTGTACCGGGGTTAAAAATTATTCTTTTGGGATGAAGGGAGATGATAAAATCGTAGTATTCTTTTTGATGTGCAGGGTTTAAATAGAGGGTTATGGTATCTATTTCAGTCACCGGTATCTTTTCTGTTTCAATAACAATGCCGGCAACCATTCCCTTTTTTTTGCCAATGGCCACAACCGGGTGCTGGTTATTCCTCAGGCGTTTTATAGCCAGGTAACTGTATCGTGCAGGATTTTCAGACGCACCCAGTACCAGTGTTTTTTTCTTTTCCATACTAATTTAAAAATCTTGCACTTACTTCGGGTGTAGGTATCATACAGGCCTGTTGCACGCCAAACCATTTATACCGGTTTTTAGCAATCCAGTTGTAAATACCATCCCGTATAAACTTAGGAACAATAATTAAGCCATAACATAATGGCCAAAGCCCGCCCAGGTGCCTGCACACTTTTAAACCTGCTGTAGATTGCCTGTACGCAACGCCGTTTTCAATAAATATAAACGACTGCATATCTTCAACAGGTAAATGGTATTGCTGCAATAATTTTAGCCCGGCATCGCTTTGCATGGGCGCAAACCGGATATTGGCTTTTGCATTTCTTTTAATTGTAAAATTTACTGCACTGTTGCAGAAATTGCAAACACCGTCGAATAGTATTACAGGATGATCATTCATACAAAACAAAGTTAGATTGTTTTATTTACATCATTTATTTGTCAGGCCAGGTATCCCCTGAGGTTAAGTACGAACATGGATATAAAGATCAGTGCAAAAGAAACAAACATGGTATTCATCAGTACTTCGCCAACCTTAAAAATCCTTTTTTGTGGTATATCATACATCGGGTAATAGGCAAACTGGGTTATCAGTTTACCGGTCCAGTAAGCAGCAATTAAACCGGTTAATGCCACAGCCAGGCCGGTATTATTTTTTAACTCCGACGTAAAAATGATTGAAATAAGCCCGAAAGAAAAATTCAATCCCTGTATATACCTGCCGTAGGTTTTGGCAATTTCCTGGTTTAGTGGTTTTAGTTTTTTAATATCATTGTACCAGTCGAAAACCCTGTGGCGTATATATGGATAAATGAGTGCGGTAAATATCTGGCCTGCACCGCCAAGCATGATAAGCCAGTTGGGAATTTCTAATTTCATATGCCTGGTTTTTATTTTAAAAGTGCCAGGGGCCGTTGATTCATTTTTCTCACTTCCTCAAAACATAAACCGGTATAAAAAACTGCCATGAATGGTGCAATAAAAAGTAGTATCCAAAAAGAGCCTACAGGTATTGTTATTAAGGAAATTAAAGCTATCCAGTGATAAGTACGCCTGGTACCTTTCTTTTGGGTAAAGCTGTGGTAATAAACATGCACCAGCATACTGAGCACCTGCCAGCCCCCAACCACAAAATATCCGAGTAAAAATGTATAATCCCGGTTGATGATGGTTGCAATGGCGAACCCCGTTATCAAAATGATACTTATCCAGGTATCGATCGCTTTAAACTTTTTCATGATTTTATATTTTATATTTTCAGAAATATTTGAAACATATTTTCTAAATAAAAGCCGGAATTTTCCAGCTTGCCTTCTCTCTCTCCAAATGGAGTCCCGATAGCCATCGGGAGGGGTGAGGTTATTTAAAGAACTTCAACATGCTTCCCAAAATCCAGCTCTCATCTGCTTTGATCATTACATCCAACACTTTATCGGCCTGGCCACCAAATTTGCGGATGCCTGCAACCGTATCTACAAACTGCTTTACATCTTTATCTTTTTTATCTCCTTCTATTTGCTCAAGCTGACTTAACAGTTTTAGCATAGGGTCGAGCTCCCGCTTTTTCCTTTCTTTAATAATTTGTGTGGCTACCTTCCAGATATCTTTTTCTGCGGTGAAGAATTCCTTGCGCTCGCCGGGTATCAGCACCCTATCCACCAGTCCCCAGTCAATTAAATCACGGGTGTTCATATTTACGTTACCCCGACTGATGCTTAATTGTTCCATGATATCATCCTGTGTAATGGGATCGGGACTGATGAGCAGCAAAGCATGGATTTGCGCCATGGTGCGGTTGATGCCCCAATGCGTACCAAAGGCGCCCCAACTGCTGATGAACTGTGCTTTTGCTTCGGTAAGTTTCATATTGATCATTTATACCAAATAGATAATACAGTTTTTGAATTTTCAAAATTTATTGAAAATATATTTATAAACAGGCAGCCTGAAAGTGCGAAACCTGTTAAGAAATAAAATAAATAAGCGCCAGTTTAAAAAACTGGCGCTCATAGAAAATAGATTTCTCCTTTGTCGAAATAACAGGAAAGAAATTACAACAACATCGTAACCGGATTCTCCAGATACTTTTTAAGCGTTTGCAGGAAAGCTGCACCCACAGCACCATCTACCGTACGGTGATCGCAGCTTAAAGTAAGTTTCATAAAATTGCTTACACCAAACCCATCACCCCTTTTAACTACGGTTTCTTTAATGCGGCCCACCGCTAAAATTGCACTGTCCGGCGGATTAATGATGGCAGTAAACTCTTCAATATCCATCATTCCCAAATTAGAAATGGTAAATGTATTGCCGCTGAATTCCTGCGGCTGTAATTTTTTATCTTTAGCCTTGCCATATAATTCTTTGGCTTCAGCAGCAATTTGTGATAAGGTTTTCTGGTCGGCAAAGCGTATCACGGGCACGATCAAACCATCGGGCGTTGCTACTGCACTGCCAATATGTATATGATGGTTCAGACGTATAAATTCCGTCATCCAGCTGCTGTTTACATTTGGATGCTGGCGCAGCGATAAAGCCACTGCTTTTATAATAAAGTCATTAAAGGAAATTTTTACCGGGCTCAGTTCATTTAACTGGGTACGTGCCGCCATGGCATTGTCCATGTTGATCTCCATGGTTAAATAAAAATGCGGTGCCCCAAACATGCTTTCTCCCAGGCGTCTTGCAATGGTCTTGCGCATTTGGGTTAATGGAACATCGGTGTGGCCTTCCTGTTCGCCTGCAGTAAATACTGCCACAGGTGCTGCAGCTTTTGGCGCAGTAGTTTGAGCCGGAGCAGCAGTTGGCACATAGCCATCCACATCTTTTTTGGTTACTCTGCCACCATCACCACTACCGCTTACTTTGCTGATGTCGATGCCTTTATCGGCAGCCAGTTTTTTGGCAAGTGGAGAAGCTTTAACTCTGCCATTTGAAGAAGCTGTTGGTACTTCTTCAGAAGCTGTTGCATTTGATGTTGATTGGCCTGCTGCTGCTTCGGCCTCAACTGCCGGCGCTGTTACAGCCGCAGTATTTGTTCCTGCTTTTTCAGCAGCTACATAAGCACTCACATCTGTTCCTGCTTTACCAACTATGGCAATGATCTCATTTATTTTTGCAGCCTTGCCCGCTTCTACACCTACATATAACAAAGTACCTTCTTCATAGCCTACTACTTCCATGGTTGCTTTATCCGTTTCCACATCTGCCAATACATCATCAGCTTTTACAAAATCACCTAATTTTTTATTCCAGCTTACAATCTTTCCTTCAGTCATGGTATCGCTCAATAGCGGCATGCGTATTTCTTTGGCACCGGCCGGAAGAGAAACGGTTTGAGTTTTGGGTGATTCGCTTTCTGTTTTGGGTTGGGCGACTTCAGTTGCAGGTTTATCAGCTACTGCTGCTTTAGGTTCAGCTGCTGGTTTTGATGCACCATTATCTGCATCCAGTAAAGATTTATAATCCTCTCCGTCTTTCCCAACAATAGCTATGATCTGGTTAATTTTTGCAGCTTCGCCTGCAGGAACGCCAATGTATAATAAGGTACCATCCACATATCCATTCACTTCCATGGTTGCCTTATCGGTTTCCACATCTGCAAGCACATCGTCTGCTTTTACTTTGTCCCCTACTTTTTTGTTCCAGGATATAATTTTCCCCTCGGTCATCGTATCGCTTAAAAGCGGCATGCGTATCACTTCTGCCATGGTATAAATCGCTTATTTTATCCGCCCGGATCGTCCGGACGGGGATTGAGGTTCGAAATTAAGGCAAAATAGGGAAAAGTACGGCTGTTTGGCTTAATAATCAAGTTCAAGGCGCAGCCTGTCTTTCAATTCCTTAACCAAAGGATATTCCTCAATTATCTTAAGATATTGCTCCCGGGAACTTAAAGGTTTCTCTACCATTTCCCCTGTAGCCTCTTTTTCAATGATGATTACATTGTAGGTAAGCTGCCGGTTACAAAAGAAATCCTGCAGATCATTCACCAGTTCAGCCCGTTCCTGTTCAATAAATTTTTGCTGAATATTACTTTCAGTTATTATTTCGATGGAATTATTATCTATGATCTTTAACACCGCATCTTTAAAATTGGTAACAGCGGAGTGGTTTTTTTTTGCGGTGAGTTTTTCGATAAACTTCTCCCAGCAAATTTTAAGTTCGGCTTCTGTTAAATCCTTAACCTCTTTACCGTTTTTATTTTGTGCCGACACTTTTTTGCGGATGGCATCCAGCGAGCCAAGCGGCCTTTTTGTTTCGGCAGGCACAGCTTGTTCTGTTTGCCGGATTATTTTCTCTGCAGCTTTGGGCTCTTCAATAATCAATTTAGCCTCAGCAGTTTTTTTGATAACTGCATCAGCTATAACCTGCGGTTCAATTTCTTTAACCCTTATTGGCTGGATTGATTTAAATGCAACAGGCCTTGCTGTTTCAACTATTTTTTTTTTAGATACAATGCCTTCGTTGTTCACCATTTCAACTGCCTGTAACAGGTAACAGAGTTTAATAATGGTGAGTTCAACATGCAGGCGCTTGTTGCGTGCCTGTTTATAATTTATTTCGGCTTCGTTCAGTAAATTCAAAGCAGCAATGAGCCAGCCGGTTGCAATTTCCTGTGCAGCCTGTAAATATTTTTGTTTAAAGTCATCGGCCACTTCCAGCAGAACGGCAGCCTTCGCATCTTTACTTACCAGCAGATTCCTTATAAATTCACTATAGCCTTCCAGTAAAGTGTCGCCTTCAAATCCTTTGCGGTTAATTTCATCGTACAGCAGCATGGCTTCACTTAACAGTTGCTGCTGCATGTAATTCAACATCTTAAAATAATAATCCTCATCTAAAATATTCAGATGCTCTAACGTATTGCTGTAGTTTAGTTCACCATTGCTGAAACTTACAATCTTATCCAGTATGCTCAATGCATCACGCATGCAACCCTCGCTTTTTTGCGCAATAACATGCAGGGCAGCTTTCTCGGCCTGTATCTTTTCTTTATCGCAGATCTCCTGCAGGTGTTCAATGGTATCGTTATTGGTAATTCTTTTAAAGTCGAATATCTGGCAACGGCTTAGGATGGTTGGCAGTATCTTATGCTTTTCTGTAGTGGCTAAAATAAAAATGGCATAAGGTGGCGGTTCTTCCAACGTTTTTAAAAAGGCATTAAAGGCCGATGAACTGAGCATGTGTACCTCATCCACGATATACACTTTGTATTTGCCGGCCTGTGGTGCAAAACGCACCTGTTCTACCAGGCTTCGGATATCATCTACAGAATTGTTGCTGGCAGCATCCAGTTCATGAATATTCATGGAAGTGCCGGCATCAAAAGATACACAACTGTTGCAGGTATTGCAGGCTTCCCCATCAGGTGTTTGGTTTTCGCAGTTGATGGTTTTGGCAAGTATACGGGCACAGGTTGTTTTGCCCACACCCCTGGGACCGCAAAATAAAAATGCATGCGCCAGCTGGTTATTTCTTATGGCATTTTTTAACGTAGTGGTAATATGTGCCTGCCCAACCACGGTTGAAAAATTCTGTGGCCTGTATTTTCTTGCCGAAACAATAAACTTATCCATACGCTGCTAAATTCGGAAATCTAAATTGTAAAAAAGAATTTGTTTTACGTCATCTTATTCTAAAAAAGGATGCCGTTTGAATTCCTTTGTCCGGTCGAACAAATACCTGTAGGTGGTAAGATTCCGGGAGCGAAAAGTGTCTCCCAGGCTTTCGGCCACATTGATCATTTTAATATTAAAATCGCCTATCCATTGCATTTCATACTCCGTGTATAGTAATGGATCGGTCTGCACTATTTTTGAACATTCACCGATAATATAGGCGTCAATGCCTTTGCCCTGCCATTCGGGCACAACCCCAAATACCACACCCACAAATTTTTTCGACGGCCTGAAATGCTGCCGCCACACAAATTCCAGTTTTTGCAATAATCCGAATTTACCATTCAGGTGTTTAAAGTACTGGTTAATATCGGGCAAATTTATGAACATGGAAATGGCAACACCTTTGTAATAGGCAAAATAAACAACTTTTTCATCCATCACCGGTTTCATTTTTTTAAACATCAGCAACACCTGTTCCTTACTCATTTCCTTTAAACCCCCATGCCCTGCCCAGGCTTTATTATATACTTCCACAAAATCAACGGCATATTTTTCAAGGTTATTTTTTTTAATGATGCTGAAACTGATATCGGGATTGTCATCATGCACCTTATGCCGGTCAAGGACTTTTTGAGCCAGTTTTTTTCCGGCATCCAAACCAAAACATACCTGGTTATAAAATGGCTTAAACCCGTAATTTTCAAAAAGTGTAATATAATAAGGCGGATTATAGTTCATACAATAAAGCGGCGGTGTAAATCCTGCTGTTATCAATCCCCACCAGCGGTCGCGTTCCCCAAAATTAATGGGCCCGTCCATGGCCTGCATGCCATGTTGTATCAGCCAATCTTTGCCATTATCCAGCAAAAGATCTGCTGCAGCCTGGTCATTGATACATTCAAAAAAACCAATGCCCCCCACAGGAATATCATCTCCCTTATTCTTATATTTTTTATTGGTAAAAGCAGCAATACGGCCAATCAGTTTGCCTGCATCATCTTTTAATATCCAGCGTATAATTTCTCCAAAACGAAAAGCTTTATTTTTTTCTTTATCAAATACTTCGTTAATATCCTTGTCCAGCGGGCGAATCCAGTTGGGGTCCTTTTTATGAAGCACAACAGGCACTTGCAGAAACTGCTGTGCGGTTGTTTTATCTGTTACGGGTATAAGTTCCATGTTGTAAAATGAATCTGCAAATATAATAAAGCCCGGATACTTAGCCTTTTCAAATATTTACAAACACTATTGTTGGGCTAAATGCGTTATGCAAAGGCAGTATTGCTCATTAATACAGCATCTGTTAGCAAAACAGCTATAGACCAGGATTGAAATATTTAACCGCAAAACTTATAATATTACTTATTTAATCTAAATTTATAATACAATTAAAATCGATGAAAAAAACCATCATGTATTCAGTGATCGCTGTTGTAGCATTAATGGCATCCTGTTCTAAAACAGATCCCACACCCGTTCCGCCACCTCCACCACCACCTGTTGATCCTTGTTTAGGAGTAACCATTACACCGGTTGCAGCGCTTACGCATACGATAACGGGTCAAAGCCTTGGAACCATTACGGTTACTTCACCCATTGGCTCCGGGTTTACGTACAGTATTACCGGTGTACCTTATCAGCCCTCAGTAAACTTTTTTGGCCTTGCGGCAGGCAATTATACCATTAGCGTTAAAAATGCAAGTAACTGTGTAGGTACTAAAACAGTGACCATTAACGGTTATGGTCCAAAATTTTATGCAGTACGTACCATCGTCAATGGCTACTGCGGGCCCTGCCATTTGAATGGTGCGATAAGCGGTGGTAAAAATTTTGATGCAGATACGGACGTTGTAAACTCATGGGACCGGATTAAGATAAGAGCCGTTGATGGTATTCCTTCCTTTATGCCCGAAGCCCCCAATGCTCAATTAACAGCTATCGACAAACAAAAAATTGTTGACTGGGTGAATGCAGGTCACCGTATAACAGATTAAAAAATAAAAAAAAATACAACAAAACCGCCCCTACACATTGTAGGGGCGGTTTTTTATTGCGTATAAATTTGGTTTACCTCACTTTCATCATTGGCCGTACCTGTTGTTTGGTACCATTTTGCAAACGGGCATAATATACACCTGTTGGCAGATGAGAACCATCAAAAACAACAGTTTGCCGGGATGCAGTGGGGAATTCTGTTTCTAACAGGTTTACCAGCAGCCTGCCTGCTGTATCCATTATCTGAATTAAAGTATGGCCGCCATCTGTATTAAATTCTATAGTTGTTTTATTGGTGAATGGATTTGGATAATTGGTTATTAAAGTACTGCCCGAAGGAGACGGCGGAGGAGCCGCAACTTTGCAGGTATTCCCTTTAATTAAAGGCAGATCCTGTAATTGGCCATTGACGTTGGGCGGGAATAATGCCTGAACCGTTGCTTTTGGAAGACAGAACCACTTTTCCAGGATGGTGGAATAAATACTTCTGAAATCGTATTGCATGGGCACATTATCATTTACTGTTGCTACCGGTTGTATGGTTGGGTTATCACCCAATACGCCTCCATCTACAGGTTTACCAAAAACAAAAAGCGGCGCTGCCGATCCATGATCAGTACCTACACTGCTGTTGCTCTTTACCCTTCTTCCAAATTCACTGAAAGTCATACCAACCACACGGTCCTCAATTTCTAAAAACTTCAGATCATCCTGGAAAGCTTTTATGGCAGCACTAACACGGCCAAGTAAATTTGCATGGTTACCTATCGTGGTATCGGTTGTTGTTGTTTGCAGGCTATGTGTATCAAAACCTCCAAAGCTTACCATGTACACCCGGGTTTGCAAACCTCCTTTTATCAACCGGGCTACTATTTTTAACTGATCGGCAAGGCTGTTGTTTGCCGGATAAGGATTTTGCTGGGTAACCCTGGCTGCAGCTGCGGAAATGGTGCTGCTGTATTGTTGTGTTTGTTTTGCTATGGTGCGTATAAAATTTAATTCTTTACCGGCTTTTGTTCCCGGAACCGGGTCATTAGTTCCGTTTATCAACTGGTAAAAAGAAGTAGCGCTGGTAATGCTCATCGCCATGTTTACAGTTGGGCCCTGGGTTGTTAAACTGGCAGTAGAACCTATTTGTATGGCCAAAGGATCTGGTGTAGCGGTATTTGGATAACCCGTTGGAAAATTGGGGTACTCATAATTTAAATAGCGCCCTGCCCAACCGGTATATACTTCCTGGTTGCTGTTGCTCGATGTCATCCAGATATCAGTTGCCCTGAAATGTGAAAAATTAGGTTGGGGATATCCAACTGCCTGAACAATTTTTAACCTGGATTCATTATACATGGTTTGAAGGCCTGTCATACTGGGATGAAGACCCGAGTTTGCATATCCATTTAACTTTAAAATACTGTTTTCAGGAATAGCAATATTGGTACGTGCTGCATTATATAAATTGTATGTGCTGATCGGTATTACCATATTTAAACCATCATTACCGCCGGATAGCTGCACAATCACCAGTACATGGTCTGTATCTGTTGCGCCGCCCATTAATGCCCTTACCAGCGGCGAATTTTCATTTAATGCTTTTACAGCATAACCACTGATTAAAGCAGGTAATGCAACTGCAGCCGATTTTCCTAAAAATTCTCTACGTTTCATATAAAAAAATTTATAACAGAAATTAGTATTTTTCGTGAATAGTAAACAGTCAATCGTACATCTCAAGGCAACATGTGCTCAACTCACGTCTCACCACTCATGACTCACTTTTTAACTCAACTGATATTCACTCAAATTCATCAAATACCTGAACAGATCCCTCAACCTTACATTTACAATATTAAAATTGGCAACCGTGGGGTTGGCTATATAAGCACTCCAGGCATTAGTCCAGTAATAATCGTACTGTTGCCCGCTTAACAACATTTGTGTTTTCATCTGCTGTTTTACCTGCGGCGATATAGTCATGCGGTATAAATATTTCAATGCTTCATCAACCAGGTCATTGGGGTTACCCGGGTTGGTAAGCGTTTTAGCATACGCAACAAAATCAAACTGCATTCTAAAACCATTTCTTAAATAACCGGTACTGGTCATAATATCGGTGTACTGGTTTCTTTTTGGTAAAGAGTCGGTAGTGATCCATATTTCATGAAAAGAAGGCTCCTGGTAATAGGCCGGCATTCCTGCCACATTTGGCGGGTCATGCAGATCAAGCCCCATTAAAAACATAAAAGCATACAAGGTATTCCAATGCCCGTAACTGGTGTTCCAGTCGGATGCAAGCGGCATGTTCACATTATATTCACGCATGGAACCTATTACAATATCTACCGGTGATTTGATAATGCAATTTTGATTCAGTACATCATAAAAATGTTCACTTTTAAACAGTGCATTCAATACAGGCTTTATTTCATAATTATTGCTGCGGAAAATATCAGCCAACGGGGTTATTACATTTGCTTCGGTAGCGGCATCAATCTCATAATACACAAACCAGCGGTAAAATTTACGAACAATATATTTTGCCACTTCATGCTGGGCAAAAATCATATTCAGCAAATCATTAAGTTCAAGGTCTCCGGCGGTTGCACCGGTTCTTCCGGGAATTACGGTATTATTGTAAAAAGAAGAAAAGGTTTTGGCTACGGTACTATGCCTGGCAGGGTTAAAAACAGTTTGATAGGTGTTTAAATTTACCTGCCAACCTGTTAATACTTTGGCGGCTTCTTTTACATCTGCTTCGGTGTATTTACTATCAGGGCCCTTGCCTACTGTAAATAATTCCTGTAATTCCCTTGCATAGTTTTCATCGGGTGCTGTGGCAGTGTTCAGGTATCCGTTTAAATAACGCAGCATGGCCATATCCAATGTTAAATCCTTAACCATTTGCTTATAATTACCCAAACAATCTTGTCTGATGGTTGTTTGCTGTTTATAAATTAAATTGGCAAAGCCTACTTCATTTGATTCATTTCCAAAATTATCTACCAACAAAAAAGTCATTTTTTCCCTGATACTCCGGTCTTGATTTATCATCACCCCGGTCCACCATTTTTTGTATGATGCCCTTCGCTGAGCCTGTACTGTGCCATCATTATTGATGTCATTTACCCAGGTAGTTCCCTGTGCAATATTTGCATCGGGTGTACCAGGCTGGGTAGAAGTTGTATATTCTTTAACCGGTGGTAACGGATCGGGGGCAGTGGGGTTCAGCAATTCATCCACCGCCTGGTTCATGGTTCTGGATGTAAAATAATCCACATCGGCTTTTTTAGCTCCAAACATGGTTCTTTTCAAAAGATGAATCACTTCATTGGTACCCCAGGGGCCAGTGTAGGGATTAATACCACTTAATGTACGAGCCGGAGATACTATTTGGCTTGTTTTTTTTTGAGCAGGTAATTTCTTTTTAGGTTTACCCACTGTCAGAAAGTCTCTTCTGTTCATAGCAGTTAATTTGGTGACTATGATTTATAAGCTAATTACGACTAAATTGATTTAGTAAAGTTTAATTAGGGAGGAAATTTTTTATTACCGGATTCCACACCTGCACATAACGCTGCCCGGGTAATTTTATTTTATTGGATTAAAGATATCATTATTATTGAATATTCTCAATAATTCCGGCAATACCCTGGCCGCCGCCAACACAGGCAGTAACAATACCGTATTTTTTATTCAGCCTTTTCAGGTCATGGGTAAGCTGTATGGTGAGTTTGCAACCGGTACAGCCCAGTGGATGACCCAGCGCAATAGCTCCGCCATTAATGTTTACAATATCCGGGTTCAGCTCCAATGTTCTTATTACGGCCAATGCCTGGGAGGCAAAAGCTTCGTTCAGTTCAAAAAGATCAATTTGAGAGAGGTTCATACCTGCCTGTTTTAAAACCTTGGGTACAGCCTCAACGGGGCCTACACCCATAATGCGTGGGTGCACACCGGCGCTGGCGCAATTCACCAAACGGGCAATGGGTTTTAATCCCAGTTCGTTTATCATTTTTTCGCTCATCACAATTACAAAAGCGGCTCCATCGCTGGTTTGGGATGAGTTACCGGCAGTTACCGAACCACCCATGGCAAAGGCAGGTTTTAATTTTGCCAATCCTTCCGGAGAGGTATCGGCTCTAACACCTTCATCTGTATCAACTATAAAATCACGTTTTTGCTTTTTGCCTTTTGCATCTAAATAAACTTCGTTCACTGTTATGGGTAAAATGCCCGATTTAAAATATCCTTCCTTAATGGCATTACCAGCCTTTACATGGCTGTTATAACTGAATAGATCCTGGTCTTCCCTGCTTACATTATATTCTTTAGCAACTGCTTCTGCAGTTAAACCCATACCCAAATAATAATCGGGCTCTGTTTCAGCAATGGTAAAAGACGGTACCACTTTCCAACCTGCAGTGGGCACCAGGCTCATGCTTTCGGTACCGCCTGCAATGATGCATTCGGCCATACCGCTCCTGATCTTTGCAGTAGCCATGGCAATACTTTCCAGTCCGCTGGCGCAATACCGGTTAATGGTAATGCCCGGCGCATGAATACCTACTGCTCTTGCAGATATCATCCTGCCTACCTGTAAGCCTTGCTCAGCCTCGGGTACAGCATTACCTACAATTACATCATCCACTCTTTTTACATCAAGCTGTGGCACGGTTGACAGCAAACCCCTGATCACATCTACTGCCAGATCATCGGGCCTGTAAAAACGAAATCCGCCTTTTTTACTTTTGGTAATGGCTGTTCTGTATCCTGCTACGATGTATGCTTCCTGCATGGTGATATAAGTTCATTGTTAATGGTTCATAGTTGATGGTTAAGGCAGGTTATAATTTCTATGAACTATGAACCATCTGCTATTAACCAAAAAGGTTGTTTATGCAACTTTATATCAAAGGTAAATAAATGAAGCTAAAAAATGTATTTTTGTAAAAACAAAAAAATGGAAGAATTAATCACCATAAAAATTAAAGATAAGAAAGCCAAAAAAGTAATTGAAAGCCTCGAAGAAATTAAGTTTATACAGGTTGTAAGAGATCCGCTTTTAGGTTTAACACCAAAGAAAAAAAAACAGGCTAAAGATTTTTTATCTGCCTTAAAGCAGGCAAAACTGGCCGAGCAGGGTAAAATAAAATTAAAAACTTTAGATCAGTTAATTAATGAACTCTGAATTTATAATCCGCACTTCAGAAATTTTTGACAAGTCAGTTAAAAAGCTTTTTAAAAAGTACCCCTCTCTTATAAAGGATTTACAAATACTTAAAGCCGAATTATTAAAAAATCCGGTAGCAGGAATTCCTTTAGGTAAAGATTGTTATAAAATAAGGATGACGATATCTTCCAAAAATAAAGGTAAAAGTGGCGGTGCAAGAGTCATTACTTATGTAAAAATCCAGCATAAATTAATTATTTTATTAGATGTATTTGACAAGGCAGATAAAGAATCCATCACTGAAAAAGAATTAGCAACACTTATAAAAAAGGCAGAATAAGTATGTACAAGCTTTTGCGTTCTTTCCTTTTTTTATTTGATCCCGAATGGGTTCATTATTTTTCAATGAATGGATTGAAGTTTTTGTGCAGCGTTCCCGGAGTAAAAAAGCTGATAGCTACAAGCTTCAAGCCCCGTCCGAACGGGTTATCCGGACGGGCACAAGGAGCCAAGCCTTACGAATTTTTAGGTATTCAATTTCCTAACCGTGTTGGTCTGGGCGCCGGCTTTGATAAAAATGCAAAATACCTGAACGAGTTGGAAGCTTTGGGTTTTGGTTTTGTTGAAATTGGTACTGTAACTCCGCTACCGCAGGCCGGAAACGATAAACCCCGGTTATTTCGTTTGCCAAAAGATAAAGCACTTATTAACCGTATGGGATTTAATAATGATGGCGTTGCGGCAATTGCCAAAAGATTGGCGTCTTGGAAATTAGAAGCTGAACAACAAGCATCTACTCAACCAGGGGGCGCTGCTGGTAAACAACGGTTAATCATCGGTGGCAATATTGGCAAAAACAAAATAACTGCCAATGAAGATGCCTGGAAAGATTACGAAACCTGTTTTACAGCCCTGTATGATTATGTAGATTATTTTGTGGTGAATGTGAGTAGTCCGAATACGCCGGGCCTGAGAGCATTGCAGGAGAAGGATGCGTTGCATAAAATTTTAACGAACCTGCAAATGCAAAATGAAAAATGCAATACTTCTACAGGCTCAGGACCAAAGCCGATCCTTTTAAAAATAGCTCCGGATCTAAATACTGAACAAATTGATGATGTGATTGCACTGGCCCTCGAAATAAAATTAGATGGACTTGTTGCTTCTAATACCACAATAAGCAGAGACCAACTCCTGACTCCTGACTCCCGACTAACGGCTATAGGTGCTGGTGGCCTTAGCGGCTTGCCCGTAAAAGCAAGAAGCACGGAAATAGTAAGGTATATATATCAAAGATCTAACGGGCAGATCCCCATTATCGCAAGTGGGGGTATCTTTACCGGTGCCGATGCAAAAGAAAAGATTGATGCCGGAGCATCATTGGTACAGGTATGGACCGGTTTTATTTATGAAGGGCCCGGTATTGTTAAACAAATTAGCAAATCACTTTAATCAAACATGGAACATTTATTTACCTCGGAAAGTATCATTAGTTTTTTAATCCTTGTTGTACTGGAAGTGGTACTGGGTATTGATAACGTGATTTTTGTCAGCATCATACTGAATCGGTTACAAAAAATAAAGGATCAGAAAAAAGCCCGCCGCCTATGGATGATAACCGGTATCCTTTCACGCAGTTTATTATTAATGGGTTTGGGTTGGCTCCTCTCTCAAAAAGGAAAAGCCGTATTTACGCTTTTTAACAAAGGATTTGACCTGGCAAGTATTGTAATGCTGGCTGGTGGTTTATTCCTTATTTATAAATCGGTAATGGAAATACACCATAAGTTGGAGGGAGAAGACCCCAATGCATTGAGTGAAAAAACCAAGAAAATAACACTGGGCAATGCAATCGGGCAAATTATTCTGATTGATGCCGTATTCTCATTCGACAGCATCATCACTGCGGGCGGTACGGCCAAACATGTTGAGATCATGATAGCAGCAGTGGTTATTGCCATGACAGTTATGTTCTTATTCAGTCCAAAAATTTCTGCTTTTATTCATAAACATCCCACACTTAAAATGCTGGCACTTTCATTTTTGGTAATGATTGGCCTTAGCCTCATCATGGAAGGTTGGAATGCCGAAGCAGCACATGAACTAAAACTGAAGAACTACATCTATTTTGGTATGGCTTTTTCTTTTACTGTAGAAATGCTGAACATGGTCATGCGTAAACGGGCTTATAAAAACAGGGTGGTGGAATTGAATGAACCTGTTCTTAATAAAGAAGAAGCGTATTCTGATGAAGCGAAGTAAATGAAAAAAATTATTGAATCACGGCAATGTTATAATTGGATGGCAGCGGATCAATTGCTGATCCCGTCACATTTCTAAATCGTATTGTAACATTACCCGCCGATGAAACCCTTGCCCAGGAAATAATTATACCGGCCGGTAAATTTGTTGCAGGAGAAACACTTACAGCTCCTGTCGTGACAGCGTCGGTAACAGCTATAACGGCATCCCTTTCATCATTTGCAGGAACAGACACCACATCGATATTAACTGTATTTTTAATGATGGCTGAATTTACAGTGCCCACAGTTCCTAATTTAAAACTACCATTGGCATCCAGTGTTGCAGCAGGCAAGGTGGTGCCAATACCCAATGAACCGGGGACCAGCACTTGTCCCGTATTTTTTACAGTCATCCTGCTTACAAATCCCGGCGAATTAAATGAAATGGAACTATCCGGATTAAAATTAACACTGCTTCTGCTATTGGTTAATTCGGTACCCGACATAATGGTAGCAGATGCCCCTGAAGGATTCATCAATTGCAGATAATTAAAGCCGGGACTTTCAATGATGCCTGTTGAGGAGGGGAAATAAGCAGCACCGGCAACGGTTCCCCGGCTTACATGAAATTTAGTTTGCGGGGAGGTAGTGCCAACACCCAATAAACCAGGGATCAGTACTTCTCCCGTATTTTTTACAGTCATTCTGCTTATAAAACCCGGTGAATTAAATAAAATGGAACTATCCGGGTTAAAATTAATGCTGCTTCTGTTGTTGGTTAATTCGGTACCCGACATAATGGTTGCAGATGCCCCTGAAGGATTCATCAATTGCAGATAATTAAAGCCGGGACTTTCAATTATGCCTGTTGAGGAGGGGAAATAAACAGCACCGGCAACAGTTCCCCTGCTTACATGAAATTTAGTTTGCGGTGAGGTAGTGCCAACACCCAATAAACCAGGGACCAGTACTTCTCCCGTATTTTTTACAGTCATTCTGCTTATAAAACCTGGTGAATTAAATAAAATGGAACTATCCGGGTTAAAATTAATGCTGCTTCTGCTATTGGTTAATTCGGTACCCGACATAATGGTAGCAGATGCCCCTGAAGGATTCATCAATTGCAGATAATTAAAGCCAGGACTTTCAATTATTCCTGTTGAGGAGGGGAAATAAGCAGCACCGGAAACAGTTCCCCTGCTTACATGAAATTTAGTTTGCGGTGAGGTAGTGCCAACACCCAATATACCGGGGATCAGTACTTCTCCGGTATTTTTTACAGTCATTCTGCTTATAAAACCCGGTGAATTAAATAGAATGGAACTATCCGGATTAAAATTAATGCTGCTTCTGCTAGTGGTTAATTCGGTACCCGACATAATGGTAGCAGAGGCGCCTGAAGGATTCATCAATTGCAGATAATTAAAGCCGGAACTTTCAAATATTCCTGTTGAAGATGCGAAATAAGCAGCTCCCGGAGTAGTGCCATTGCTTACATGCAACCTGCTTTGCGGGTTTGTATTGCCTATACCTACGAGCCCGGTTTTTGCAGCGAATATCCTGGTGTTATTACCGCCGGTTCTGACAGATACGGCACTATCGGATGTAAAAACAATTCCGCTTTTTATTAATGTTGAAGCATTGCCGGCTAAAATGGCTGTTTCATTTGCATCTGGGCTAAGTAACTGAATATAGTTACTGGCATCATCTGCAAACAAACTAATTCTATTAGTTGGTATAGTTAATGGATTACCTGCAAAGCCTTTAGTTACATGTAACCTTGCTGATGGTGTTGTAGTACCAACACCTACTTTGTCTAAATTTCTATTGAAAATGTCGTTACCAACCTTTGCCCAATAAGTATCCTCATCACCTTGCAACCACAACCATTTGGTTCCATCAAAATATTGAAAACCCACACTATCCGGACTGGTTTGATACACCAGCAATCCTGAAGCAGGTGCAGCTATGGCATCCTTTTGAGTCTTGGTCATGCGTGGCAACAGCAAACCCTTAGTAGTACTTTTTACATCCAGCATAGCACTGCTGCTGGCTGTACTGCCATCGGTATTTATTGACAGGGATTGACCGATTACCTCGTTGCAAAAAAATAAAAGAAGAAGGCTGTAAATATACTTCATAAGGTTTGCCAGTTTAAATAAAGATAATTATTTTCTCATTTCATCTTATCCTTTCAAACATTTTCATTTTCCATTCTTTTATGCTACTCATTAATGCAGAAAATAAATGCTTTGATTTTTCCAAAAATAAACAAACCAAAAAAGTTTACAATTGCAATATCCTGCTGTACAAAAAATGAACTAAATAATACATAAGAGTGCACCCGCTACCATCCCCGCCGTCTCTGTTCTTAACCTGGTATCACCCAGGCTTACAGTATTAAAATGATGTAGCAATGCCTGGTCAATTTCCTCAGCCGTAAAATCACCTTCGGGCCCAATTAAAATAATTTTTGAAGAAAGCGATTCATTGTTTAAATCAGTTAAACTTCTTTTGTCCCCATCCATACAATGAGCAATGAATTTTTGCTGCTGTGCAGATGATTTAACGAGTTCATTAAATTTTGTTGGCTCATGTAATAACGGCAACCAGCACTGCTGGCTTTGCAGCATGGCACTCACCAGGATACTTTTCATCCGGTCAAACTTAAAAGCCGTTTTTTCTGTTCTCGTACATACCAGCGGAATAATTTCTGTAACCCCAATCTCGGTTGCTTTTTCTAAAAACCACTCAAAACGGGTGTTGTTTTTTACAGGAGAAATGGCAATGGTAATGTGGGATGGGGAATGGGGAATATCGAATGTTTGTAAAATTTTAACTGCACATTTTTTCCGGTTGTTGTCTGTTATCTCTGCAGTAAATAAAATGCCTTTGCCATTAGTAAGTTGCAGTTGCTCCCCCTTCTCCATACGAAGCACCTGCACTATATGCTTGCTGGTGGCTTCATCCAGAACCACATCCGTACCTGATGCAACTAAATCTTCTTTATAAAAAAATGGTAATGCCATAAATAAAAAAGGAATGAAAAATCAAATTTAATTCTTCATTCCTGATAAATCATTACATAAAAACTTCTAAGCTGATATCTTCAATCCAATCTACTACATGTTCAGTTCCCCCTTCAGGGGGCGGAGGGGGTCCTTAAAAAGGTGCATCCTCATCAAACTCACCGTCATTCATCTTACTGCCTTTTTGTATGTACAGTTTGGCACCATCGCCATCATCACTCTTCACCGGTTTCCAGCTGCCACCCGGTAAGCCACTGGCAAAATCGCTGCCACCTTCTTCTTCAATAAATTTCTGAATATGCAGTAATGCTTTTAGTTTAACTGTATCCAGGCTGCCATTACGATGCTTGGCAATCTTTACATAGGTTTCGCCTTTGTTACTCTCTCCCATTTCGTTGCTGGTAATATCGTAATATTCGGGGCGGTATAAGAACATAACCATATCTGCATCCTGCTCAATGGCGCCCGACTCACGCAGATCACTTAATTGCGGAATTTTTGCGCCTTCTTTTCTTTTCTCTACCTCACGGCTTAACTGCGACAGTGCAATAATGGGCACCTGTAATTCTTTTGCAAGTCCTTTTAAATCACGTGATATACGGCTGATCTCCTGTTCACGGTTACCATTGCGGTTTTCGCCTGCACCACTCATCAACTGCAAATAGTCAATAATGATGAGGCCAACATTGTGTTTATTTTTTAACCTCCGGCATTTGGCTCTTAATTCAAAAATATTCAACGCTGCTGTATCATCAATAAATATGGGCGCTTTGGATAAACGCTCAATACCATTTTTATACAATTGCTTCATCTCATGCTCTTCCAGTTTACCACGGGCAATTTTCTCGAGCCATATTTCACTTTCGGCACTTAAAATACGTTGTACCAGTTGCGAGCTGCTCATCTCCAGGCTGAAAAAACCTACTGCTGTGGGTTTGGTAGGATGCAATGCTGCACTGCGGGCCAGGTTTAATGCAAAAGCAGTTTTACCAACTGATGGCCTTGCAGCCAGAACAATGAGATCGGTTGACTGCCAGCCGTACGTAATTCTATCAAGTGATGGAAATCCTGTTGGTACACCGGTAATATCTTCCTGCCTGTTGCGCATGTCTTCAATACGCTGAATGGTCTTTACCAAAACGGTATCAATACTATCAAAGTTTTTACGCAGGTGATTATTGGTGATCTCAAATAATTTTCCTTCAGCTTCATCCAGCATATCAAACACATCGGTGCTGTCTTCATAGGCATCACCAATAATTTCTCCGCTGATGCGGATCAGTTCACGCTGAATAAATTTTTGTAAAACGATCCTGGAGTGTGCCTCAATATTGGCTGATGAAACAACCGCATTGGTTAGTTTGGTAACATAATAGGGTCCGCCAACTGCATCCAGTTCTTCCCGGAATTTTAATTCCTCCACAACCGTCAGCAGATCTATCGGTAAACTTTTTATGGCCAAACCCTGCATGGCTTTGTAAATACGTTGGTTGGCATCTACATAAAAACATTCGGGTTTTAAAATTTCAACTACGGTATCAAAAGCGCTTTTTTCAAGCATGATAGCACCCAATACAGCTTCTTCAAGCTCTTTTGCCTGTGGTGGCACTTTGCCATACATCATGCTGCCAAGTTCAACGGGCGCTTTGCGGCGTAGCTTTTTGTCCTTATTAAAATTAGTAAGTTCCATATTCAAATTTCAGTACTTGTTAGGGTTATTTATGTAGGGCGGCTAAGGTAAAGGCAAATGAAGAATCAAACCGGGTTGATTTTTATCCACATTGCAACTAATATGTTTTGTACATAGGTTTTCCACAGCATTGTCCACAACAAAGATAGTTTATTCAGATTCTGAAAACATTATCCCCACCAGATTAACAATTAAAAATTCAATAAAATTGGGATTCTATGCAGTTTTATCAACAATTGGAAAATTGAAATATTTCTTTTTTGCACCGCCTTGCCCAAAAAGCGGGTTGCAATATTTAAAATTGATGTGTAGCTTATGAGTCTTTGCATGTAACAGCTTTAGCAATCAAAAAACTATCTTTGCCAATCAATATTAAAAGTAATACCTGAATGATTATAAGTTATAACTGGCTTAGTGAATACCTGCCTAAGATCATAGAACCGGAAAAATTAAGCAAGATCCTTACATCCATTGGGCTTGAAGTAGAAAGCCTGCATAAATATGAAGCCGTAAAAGGTGGCCTGCAGGGATTGGTTATTGGCGAAGTGCTGACCTGCGAAAAACATCCCGATGCTGATAAATTAAAACTCACCACCGTAAATATTGGTGCCGAAGAAAAACTGCAGATCGTTTGTGGTGCACATAATGTGGCAGCCGGACAAAAAGTGGTGGTAGCCACCATTGGAACCACCATCTACCCGTTTAACGGTGAACCCATGACGATGAAGAAAGCAAAGATCCGTGGCGTGGAAAGCCAGGGTATGATCTGTGCCGAAGACGAGATCGGCCTGGGCGAAAGCCACGCAGGGATCATGGTGCTTCCACACGATACAGTTGCCGGAACTTTACTGTCCGACTTTTTTAACCTTACGGATGATCATATTTTTGAGATCGGCCTTACACCCAACCGCAGTGATGCCATGAGTCACCTGGGTGTTGCCCGGGATGTATGTGCATACCTGAGCCACCACAATAAAAAAGAAAAAGTTGTAAGATCTCCTTTCAAAAATAATTTTAAACCCGATAACCAGGGCCTGCAAATGGAGGTGGTTATTGAAAATACGGATGCCTGCCAGCGCTATGCAGGCGTAAGTATTGAAGGTGTTACCATTGCCGACAGCCCCGACTGGCTGCAGCAAAAATTAAAAAGCATTGGCCTCAGGCCCATTAACAATATTGTAGACATCACTAATTTTATTTTGCACGAAACCGGCCAGCCCCTGCATGCATTTGATGCGGATGCCATTACCGGGAAAAAAGTGATCGTAAAAAACCTCCCGGAAGGAACTCCATTTGTTACGCTGGATGAAAAAGAAAGAAAATTATTTGCCGAAGACCTCATGATATGCAATGCAGATGCACCCATGTGTATTGGTGGTGTTTACGGTGGTATGCATAGTGGCGTATCTGCAACAACCAAAAATATTTTTTTAGAAAGTGCCTGGTTTAATCCAGTCAATATCCGTAAAACATCTTTAAAGCATGGCCTGCGTACCGATGCTGCCACCCGTTTTGAAAAGGGGGTTGACATCAGTAACACCGTTCATGTTTTAAAAAGAGCAGCCACACTCATTAAAGAAATTGCCGGTGGACAAATTGCCAGCGATATCATTGATGTGTATCCAAACCCAAAAGAAAAAACAGAAGTTGCACTTAAATACCATTACCTGAAAAAATTAAGCGGAAAAAACTATCACGGCGATACGATTAAAAATATTTTACACAGCCTGGGTTTTGAACTGATAAAAGAAGGTGATGATGAAATGCGCTACAAAGTGCCTTTCAGCAAAACCGATATCAGTATCGGGGCAGATATTGTGGAAGAGATCATGCGTATTGATGGCCTGGATAATGTAGATATTCCGGCCATGATTACCATTGCACCTGCAGTGGAAACGCTGGCGCACGAAGCCACCTACACAGAAAAAGTTGCAGAATACCTTGCAGGATCCGGGTTCCAGGAAATTTTTACCAACTCCATTACCAACAGTGCTTATTACGATGATGTTGTTTTGCAGCATACGGTGAAGATGATCAACAATTTAAGTGAAGAGTTAAATGTGATGCGCCCGGCCATGATGGAAACCGGCCTTACTTCCATTGCCTACAATCTTAACCGGAAAAACAACGACCTGAAGTTTTTTGAATTTGGAAAAACATATGCCGTTAATGAAGCAGGGAAATATATTGAAGACAACCACCTTACCATTTACATTACGGGCAATAAAACAGCCGGGGGGTGGAAGGGTAAAACAGAAAAAGCCGACTTCTATTTTTTAAAAGCAGTGTTTGAAAAAATAATGAACACATTGGGATTAAAAGCCGATGCTTATGCCGAAGCAGAAAATTTGGATTTAACAAATGCCCTGCAGGCAACAATTAAGAACCAAAAAGTTGCTGAAATCGGTTTGGTGAGTAACAGCAAACTGGACCGGTTTGATATTAAACAACCCGTTTTTTATGCCGACCTTAACTGGGACCGCTTACTTAAACTGAATAAGAAAATAAATATTCAGCACCAGGACGTGAGTAAATACCCTGCTGTAAACCGCGACCTGGCGATTATTGTGAACAAGGCCCTGCCTTTTGAAGCGGTGGAAAAAGCAACTGCCGCGGCAAAAGTAAATAAGTTAACTTCAATCAGTTTGTTTGATATATTTGAAAGTGAAAAGATAGGTGCCGGCAAAAAATCTATGGCCATCAGCTTTACTTTTTTGGATGAAGAAAAAACAATGACCGATAAGGATATTGACAGCATGATGAATAAGATCATTGGGGCTTATGAGAAAGAATTGGGAGCAGAGATCAGGAAAGCCCCCTAACCCCCTAAAGTGGGAACTGGAGAGATCACAACAATGAGCAGGTTTTAGAAACAATTGAAAAGAATTTAAAATAATTACTCTGAGTTTCCCGACTTAGTCGGGACGGAGGGGGTTTTTATGAGTGACTTAGAACAAAATATCAAACGCATAAACGATAAACTTCAGCAGTTGCTGAAGAATTACCAGCTATTACAAAAAGAGCATCAGCGGCAAAGCGAATTGATAACAACCCTTCAACAAACCAAAGAAAAAGACAAAGAGCAGATTGCTGCTTTGCAGGAAAAGGTTACCATTTTAAAAGCTGCTACCCGCAATATGAACGAAGCAGATAAAAAAGCATTTGAAAAAAACATCAGCCAGTACATTCGTGAAATTGATAAATGTATTGGCATATTATCTAGTGCTTCTTAGCTTTTTTAACTATCGTAGCTTTAGCGTAGTTAGTAGCGAAGAAGCAAGTGAATAAAATGATCATGGCAGAACTCATCCCTATAAATATTGTAATCGGCGACCGTACTTATCGTATCAAGACCAATCCATCCGATGAGGAAGCCATACGCCGCACCCTAAAAACTATCAATGATAAAATAGTTGAATTTAAAACCCAGTTCTCCGGTAAGGATATGCAGGATTATATTGCCATGGTAATGATCTGGTATGCTACCCAAACAAGCGCGGAAACCAACCCTGGTTTAGAAAAAGTAATGACCGAGGCTTTGCTCAAAATTGAGCAGCAGCTGGATAAGGTGAAATGAGCATTTTCATGTTAAAAATCCCGGTTTCAGCACTCAATATGACTGCCAAACCCCATAACCTCCCTTTTCTCCAAACAATTTACTTATCTTCGTAGGCTAAACATCTCATTTAACTTGTATATGGATAAAGAGGCGTTATATATGATTTTGAACCGTTTTAAAACCAAAACAAACAATGGATCCGATAATACTATACATTATCATAGGCGCAGTTGCGCTGATACTGGGCATCGTACTGGGTAAACTGGTTTTTGCCAAAAACACCCAAAAACAAATACAGGAAGCTGAGCAACAGGCTCAAAAGATCATCGCCGACGGAAATTTACAGGCCGAAAACCTTAAAAAAGAAAAGCTTTTAGAGGCCAAAGAAAAATTTGTGCAGCTTAAAGCCGATCACGAGCGGGATGTATTGCAACGCAATCAAAAACTGGTTGAAAGCGAGGCCCGTATCAAACAAAAAGAACAATCCCTCAATCAAAAAGACCAGAATCTGGAGAAACAGATCAAGGAAAATGAAGTAATCAAGGAAAACCTTAACCGGCAAACGGAGATCGTAAACATCAAACGTACCGAACTGGAGAAACACCAGGAAGAACATATCCGCCGCCTGGAAAAAGTGGCCGGCCTCACTGCCGAAGACGCCAAAGCCCAGCTGATCGAAAGCTTAAGGCAGGAAGCCCATACCAAGGCTTTGGTTATTCAGCAGGAAATTATTGAAGACGCTAAATTAAAAGCTACCAAAGAAGCCCGTAAAATAGTTATTCAAACCATACAGCGTACCGCTGCAGAAGCTGCCATTGAAAATGCCATCACGGTATTTAACCTGGAAAGCGATGAAATAAAAGGTTCCATCATTGGCCGCGAAGGTCGTAACATCCGTGCTATAGAAGCTGCTACCGGTGTGGATCTCATTGTAGATGACACACCCGAAGCTATTGTGCTTTCTTCCTTTGATCCGTTGCGCCGGGAAATTGCCCGTTTATCGCTGCAGCGCCTGGTTGCCGATGGCCGTATCCATCCTGCCCGTATTGAAGAAGTGGTGGAAAAAACCAAAAAACAAATTGACGACCAGGTAATGGAAATTGGTGAGCGTACCGCCATGGAACTGGGTGTACATGGTCTGCATAAGGAACTGATCAGGATGGTTGGCCGTATGCGTTTCCGTTCTTCTTACGGTCAAAACCTGCTGATGCACAGTCGTGAAACCGCTAACCTTTGCGCCATCATGGCTGCCGAACTGGGTATGAATGCAAAACTGGCCAAAAGAGCCGGTCTTTTACATGATATAGGTAAAGTACCCGATGAAGAAACTGAATTAAGCCACGCATTATTGGGAGCCAAACTGGCCGAAAAATATGGCGAGAACCCGGCAGTAGTTAATGCCATTGGTGCTCACCACGATGAAATGGAAATGCAATATGTTATCTCACCTATTATACAGGCTTGTGATGCCATCAGTGGCGCCAGGCCGGGTGCAAGACGGGAGATCATGCAGCAGTACATCCAGCGTATCAAAGACCTGGAAAACCTGGCCATGGCCTATACCGGCGTTGAAAAGGCTTATGCGATACAAGCCGGCCGTGAGTTAAGGGTTATTGTAGAAGCTGATAAAGTAACTGATGGCGATAGCGATAAACTGAGTTTTGAAATAGCCCAAAAGATACAAACGGAAATGACCTTCCCGGGACAGATCAAAGTAACGGTTATCAGAGAAAAACGCTCGGTGAACGTAGCAAGGTAGTTTTCAGTTTTAAGTTTATAGTTAAATACCTTAAAATCAAGCCATATTATTTTAAGCCGGCAGTTTTCTGTCGGGTTTTTTATGTGGATAAGCAATTTGTTTTGTTCCCTACTTTAAATAAAAGAATTAGAAATCAAAAAAACTCTGAACTAAGAACTAAAAACTAAAAACTTTCCCCTACCTTTGCCGTCCGTAAAAAATCAAATAATATGAACGCAGTAGCATTTGTGCATGAGCAATTAGACACAAAAGGAAAAGCAAAGCTTCCAAATTTTAAAGCAGGTGATAATATCACTGTTAATTATAAAATTGTAGAGGGTACCAAAGAGCGTATTCAGAGCTTTAAAGGCGATGTAATTAAACGCCAGGGCACAGGCGCAACTGCCTCATTTACAGTACGTAAAATGAGTGACGGCGTAGGTGTTGAGCGTTTATTCCCAACCTTTTCTCCAAATATTGAAAGCGTTGTTTTACACAAAGTAGGTAACGTAAACCGTGCTAAATTGTACTATTTACGTGACAGAAGCGGAAAAAGTGCCCGTATCAGCGAAAAAAGAAGAGCAGTTGCTAAAAAGTAGTTGGTTATCAATAGATAATATTAAAAAAAGCGAAAATTTTATAAATTTTCGCTTTTTTATTTTGTAAAAATCCGGAATGGTATTATTATTGCATTGGAAACAATCATCAAATCCTCCCATCCTTCGCAAAGACTTTACCACTGATTTATTTAAAAATTAAAAACTTTAAACCATGAGAAGGATCATTCTTTCACTTATTGTGCTATTTACAATAGCTTTTTTTGCTTCCTGTGCCAGGGGAATAACTGTAGAACAGGCTGCCAACGGCAAAGCCAGGTGTGGTAAAAATTACCTCCGCTAAATTTTACTGATTTAAGATGGCTGATATACCCGTTAATACACTGGTAACTTAGTTATATTTAATAGTGGCGTTAGTCAATAATTGATTTATCTTTGCTGTCTAAATTAAGATTATGATGCTATCTATTTTAAACAACGTGCTGCTAATTTCTATGCCTGGTGGCAGTGAGTGGATCCTGATCATTGTTGTGGTATTGTTGATGTTTGGTGGTAAAAAAATACCTGAACTGATGAGGGGTATTGGTCGTGGTATGCGTGAGTTTACGGATGCCAAAAACAATGTTAAGAGTGAGATTGAAGAGGGTATGAAAGAAAAAGAAACAGTAAATAAAGCTAATTAAACCAGGACCTTTTCCTGTATCCCGGCTGTAGTGCACCCTTTTTACGGGAACACTTCAGCCGGTTTTTTATAACACACATCAGCATTTTCCTATGTTCAAATTCCGGGATATACCTCATTATCAGCAGGAACTTACAGCAAACATTACCACCTGCACAGAAGCTGTACAATATTACCTGCAACAGATCGATGCCCATAAAAACCTGAACGCCTTTACAGAAGTATTTGCTGCCGAAGCTTTACAACAGGCCGCTATGCTGGATGAAAAAAGAAAAGCAGGACAGCCCTTAAAAAAATTACATGGTGTAGTTATTGCCATCAAAGATGTGCTTTGTTATAAAGATCATGTTGTAACCGCTTCATCAAACATGCTGAAGGGCTTTAAAAGTGTCTATACTGCTACATCCGTTCAACGTTTACTGGATGAAGATGCCATTATCATCGGTAACTGCAACTGCGATGAATTTGCCATGGGCAGTACCAATGAAAACTCAGCCTACGGCAATGTTTTAAATGCATTGGATAATACCAAAGTTCCGGGTGGTTCTTCCGGAGGCAGTGCCGTGGCAGTGCAGGCGGGTTTGTGTATGGTCAGTTTAGGAAGCGATACCGGGGGCTCGGTAAGGCAGCCGGCAGATTTCTGCGGCATCATAGGATTAAAACCAACGTATGGCCGTATCTCCCGCTATGGCCTGATAGCGTATGCTTCTTCATTTGACCATGTAGGCATTTTTGGAAATAATGTAGCAGATATTGCTTTGTTGCTGGAGATCATGAGTGGGGAAGATGAGTATGATAGTACGGCCATGGCAATGGGCAATGGGCAATGCCCGCCCGGCCTTTTAGCCGTTCGGACGGGGGCAATGGGCAATGAGGAAGCAGAAAAAAAATATAAGATCGCTTATTTTAAAGAAGCCCTTCATCATCCATCTCTGGATAAAGAAATAAAAGAAAGTATTTTAAACCTGGTGGAAAGCCTTCGATTAAACGGGCATACGGTTACTGAAATTGATTTTGATCTGCTGGATTATGTGGTACCGGCTTACTATGTTTTAACCACCGCCGAGGCCAGCAGTAATTTAAGCAGGTACGATGGAATCCGGTATGGGCATCAAACCAAAGACAATATTAAAGATTTAACAGAGTTTTATAAGCAGAACAGAACCGAAGGTTTTGGTAAAGAAGTGCAGCGCAGGATCATGCTGGGCACCTTTGTTTTAAGCAGTGGTTATTACGATGCCTATTTCAGCAAAGCGCAACAGGTTCGCAGGCTATTAATGAACCAGACCGATGCTATATTTGCTGATTATGAAGCAGTTATATTGCCTACAAGCCCAACCACTGCGTTTGAGATCGGGCATAAAGACAACGATCCGGTTACCATGTACCTGGCAGATATTTTTACCGTATTTGCTAATTTAACCGGTATTCCGGGTATCTCTGTTCCGCTGTTTACACACAGTAATGGCATGCCTTTTGGCTTACAGATCATGACAAAAAAGGCAGATGAACTAACTTTGCTGCAGCTTGCTGATTACCTGGTTAAACAACAAGCATAAAACGGGTTCAATTAATGAAAAGATTTTTAAAGATATTCTTCTTACCATTGTTTTTATTCACTGTGCATGCGGCGGGTGCTATTCCATTGCAGCAACCACAGGCTACCGGAGATACAACCATCAATGAAATTGAAGAAGATGAAGCGATTGAAGATATTTTAAAAAAGCGAACGCCGCCACCAAAGGAAAAAGTGCAGTATGTTAGCCAGGTGACCAAGTATGGTTTTAAAAATTTATTTGCAAAGTATAATTACAACCCTTTACTACCCTATTCATCACAGGTAAATCCCAATGCCGAAAGCTATATGCAGGATTACCTGAATGCGCATTCGAAAAGCCTGTTGCAAATGAAGAATTGGGGGCAACCCTATTTTAACCTGATCGATAATATTTTAAGCCAGTATGGTTTACCCCGTGAGTTAAAATATGTAGCTGTAATAGAAAGTAATTTAAAAACCGGTGCTACCAGTTGGGTGGGTGCAGCCGGACCCTGGCAGTTTATGCCACAAACAGCCCGGGAATATGGCCTGGTGGTAAATGCCTATGTGGATGAAAGGCGTGATTATGTAAAAAGTACCCATGCTGCTGCCCGGTATCTATTAAACTCGTATAAGGTTTATCATGATTGGTTACTGGTGTTGGCCAGCTACAACGGCGGACTGGGTAATGTAAACAAAGCCATCAGGAACAGCGGCAGTAAAAACTTCTGGTCTTTGCAATATTATTTACCCGGCGAAAGCAGGAACTATGTTAAGAAATTTATCGCAACACACTATGTAATGGAAGGTGCTGGTGGTGTTACAACAGCAGGAGGATCTTTCAATCCATCATTTAATGTTGGCGGGGGCGCAAACCCGTATGATATTAAACCCAACTTAACCGATGAAGAAAAAGAATTTGCAACCACCCATAGCATTACCGGTAAATTCAATTCTTTGGTCATTTCAAAAAATCTATTGATGGATATTGTAACTTTTAACCGTTACAATCCCGATTTTGACAACCTGATGGGTATAAATGGCAATTATGATCTGCGTTTACCTTCAGATAAAATGCAACTGTTCCTGGCTAATAAGTATGTTATACTGAATGAGTGTGTGCAGCTTTTACTAGGCGATACCCCGGAGCCTCCGCCCAATCAGTCAACTATATATCCATCTCCGAAAAAAGGAAAAAGGAAAAGCAAATAAACTATTCCAATACTTTCATCATCGCCGATGCTTTCAGCAAACTTTCTTCGTATTCCAATTCAGGGTTGCTGTTATAGGTAATACCACCACCGGTTTGAAAGGAGAGGTATTTATCTGTTTCGTTATAGAGTACACTCCGTATCACTACATTAAAATCAAAGTCGCCCCCGGGTTTTACATAACCAATGGCACCCGAAAACAAACCACGTTTTGTTTGCTCGTACTGTTCAATTAATTCCATCACCTTTTTTTTGGGGGCCCCTGTCATAGAACCCATTGGAAATGTAGCCTCCACACAATCAATCCAGTCTTTGCCTTCTTCTACTTCTCCACTTATTGTACTGATCATTTGATGTACCTGCGGAAAACTGTACACTGCAAAGAGTTCATCAACCTTAACTGATCCCGGCTTACAGATCCTGCTTAGATCATTTCTTACCAGGTCAACCACCATTACATTCTCACTTTTTTCTTTTTCACTTTCCATTAAATAATTTTTAGCCTTTTCATCTGCTGCAGCATTTGCCAAATTTCTTTTACTGGTCCCTTTGATGGGTTGAGAAATAATTTTGTTGCCTTCTTTTTTTAAATACCGCTCGGGACTGGCGCTTAAACACCAGCGGTTGTTCAGTTTATACAATGCCGAAAAAGGATTGGGAGAAAGTTCTGTAAGCCTGTTGTAAATATATAACGGATCTATCTCTGCATCTGTTGCAAAAAACTCCTGGCAAAAATTCAATTCATAACAATCGCCCCGTAAAATGTGCTGCCGTAATTTTTCAATAATACCAATGTAATTTTCTCTTTTTATTTTATGCTGAACAATAATATTGGATTGTACACTTTCGATAATGGTATCCGCACATGTAAGTATTGCTTCAAAAATAAGTGTAGCATCACCATCACTATGAATGGTTACTTCCTTATTATTAAGCTCCAACACCATTTCAGGAACAAAAAAATGCAGGTCGCTAAAACCAATACCATCGGCATTGCCGGAGCTTAAATTTTCTGTTTCATTTTTCAGATCGTAGGCAAAGTGGCCAAACAACCATTCGTTTTTATGAGCTGCGTAAAAATGCCGCAATGCATCAAAAGCTTTACCGGCCTGCACTTCAATATTCACTTTTGACCCTGCCGCCAGCAGGCATTCAAATGCAGGCTTACTGAAATCGTACTGCCGGTTATCCAGTAAACAAAAAATGTTGAACCGGTTCACCCAGTTCAACATTTGTATTTTAAAGATTTTAAAGTCGTCAACAGGAAAAGAAATACTTTTTTTCACTTGCTTATTTTATACCGATACGGTATCTGTAATAGTCCAATTTTCGCTGTGCTCAATTGGCCTAACAGCTACTCTATCGGCACTGGCCCTGTTACCGACTGCTAATTAAAAATCATCATCGTCATCATCAAAATCATCATCCAATCCCAGATCACTTAAGTCGTCGTCTACTTTAAATTCATCATCATCTTCTTCCTTTCCTTTGCCCGGCTTTTTAATAGCTGCTTTTTTACCAACCGATTTTGGTATATCAAACTCGTCAAAGTCAGGATCCCAGTCATCGTCTTCCTCAGCCTTTTCCCAATCATCTTCTTTTTCCACATCGTCCTCATCATCGTCGTCATCAGCGCCCTTTTTCTTTGGCGCAGCTTTTTTCTTTGGAGATGGCGCATCATCGTCATCATCCAGATCATCATCATCATCATCATCATCCTTTGGCTTGGCCGCTTTTTTTGCTGCTTTAATAACGGCAGCAAAACCTGTTGGAGCCGTTGTTGTCATTGTGTCTTCAGATAATAAAGTCATAAGTCTTGTTCGATTAGTACTGTAAAATTTCCAAATCTGTTTTACATAGCCAAATAAAAGTCAACATTTTTTTATTTTTTATGCAATAACCAATTGATCCCTGCCCGGCCCATTGCTGATGTACTTTACAGGCACGCCCAAAAATCTGTTCAGGTAATCAATATAGGTTTTCATTTCTGCCGGTAATGCATCAAATTCAGTGATGGCAGTAATATCTTTCTGCCAGCCTTTAAATGATTTGTAAACCGGCTCAATGTCTACCTTATTCATTTGAAAAGGCACATAATCAATTGCCTTACCATTGATATTATAGCCATTACAAACCTTCAGTTCGTCCAGTTCGTCCAGTATATCAGCCTTGGTCATAATAATTTGTGTAACCCCATTTATCATACAGGCAAACTGCAGTGCCACCAGGTCAATCCAGCCACAGCGGCGCGGACGTCCGGTTGTGCTTCCAAATTCATTTCCTGTTTTGCGCAACTGCTCACCGGTTTCATCCAGTAATTCAGTAGGAAAAGGGCCACTACCCACCCGCGTGCAATATGCTTTGGAAATACCAAAGACCTCTTTAATTTTTTGCGGCGCTATGCCTAAACCCGTACAGACACCAGCCGAAATCGTATTGCTGCTTGTAACAAACGGGAATGTTCCAAAATCAACATCCAGCATACTTCCCTGCGCTCCTTCGGCCAACACCCGCTGTCCTTTCTGTATTTTTTCATTAATAAAATATTCGCCGTTCACAATTTTAAACTCTCGCAAAAATTCCATGGCTTCAAAAAACTCTTCTTCCCAGGCACTGATATCTTCCTGGAAATTAAAATTATCCAGCAGGCGCTGGTGCTTCATACGTAGTTTAATATAATCGGTAGTAAAGCTTTTGTCCAATAAATTTCCAACACGCAGGCCATTGCGGCCGGTCTTATCCATATAAGCCGGGCCGATACCTTTTAGTGTGCTGCCAATTTTTTCATTGCCCTTACTCATTTCGCTGGCTTTATCAAGCGCCCTGTGCGTAGGTAAAATAAGATGTGCCCTTTCGCTGATGAACAGATTCTTCTTATAATCAACCCCAAATGCTGCTACGTTCTCGCATTCACGTTTTAATGTAATGGCATCCAGTACCACGCCGTTGCCAATTAAGTTCACTTTATCTTCATGAAAAATACCGCTGGGTATCTGGTGCAGCACAATTTTTTTTCCATCTACATACAAAGTATGCCCGGCATTGGGACCGCCCTGGAAACGGGCAATTACATCATAATTTTTAGCAAAATAATCTACAATTTTACCTTTGCCTTCATCGCCCCATTGCATACCCAGAATAACGTCTACCATTTTTTATTTACGATTTTAGATTTACGATTTTAGATTTGCCTGCCTAATATCTTATTTTTTTTGACAGGCATATTTTTTCAATTACACATCGTTTCGGCCTGTGCTGATTGTACTTAGGCTTTCGCTCAGTACCGAAGCATCATTCACTTGTACGATAGCACTTTGGAGCACTGAGCGAAGTCGAAGTGTAACCAAAGCGTAATGTTGCAACCGTGTAAAAATAAAATGAAATAACACAACCACCTAAAATGATATTGGGTTGTTTGAAAATTGGGGAGAAAAGGAAAATTATCCGTTTCTGTGAAGTATTAAGCCACCTTCAGCATACTCAACTTACTGCTGCTGAATTTACGCTGGGCATATTCCAGGGTAACTTCAAATTCCTTTACTTTTTGAGAGGGTAATTCATACATGGCATCGGTAAGTATGCTTTCGCAGATGCTGCGCAGGCCACGGGCGCCCAGCTTGTATTCCAGTGCCTTGGTCACCATAAAATCAAAAACAGCCGGCTCAAACTTCAGTTCAATGCCTTCTATATCAAACAGGCGGGTAAACTGTTTTATCAATGCATTTTTAGGCTCGGTTAAAATGCTGCGCAAGGTTGCTGCATCCAACGGATTAAGGTAGGTAACTACCGGCAAACGGCCCAGCAGTTCGGGTATTAAACCAAAATGTTTCAGATCAACCGCATTTACAAAATGCAGCAGGTTATCCTGCTGGTATTCCTGCAGTTCTTTATTTACATTAAAGCCGATAGCATTGGTATTTACCCGGCGGGCAATGATCTTATCTACGCCATCAAAAGCGCCACCGCAAATGAACAGGATATTCTGCGTATTTACTTTTATCAGTTTCTGTTCGGGATGCTTACGTCCGCCCTGTGGTGGCACCAGCACTTCGGTTCCTTCCAGTAATTTTAGAAGGCCCTGTTGTACACCTTCGCCACTTACATCTCTTGTAATGGAAGGGTTATCGCTTTTACGGGCAATCTTATCTATCTCATCAATAAATACAATTCCCTTTTCTGCTGCAGGTACATCGTAGTTGCAGGCCTGCAATAAACGGCTCAGCATGCTTTCCACATCTTCGCCCACATAACCGGCTTCAGTAAAAACCGTTGCATCTACAATAGCGAAGGGCACATTCAGCATTCGTGCTATTGATTTTGCCAACAGTGTTTTACCGGTACCGGTTTCGCCAACCATGATGATATTACTTTTCTCGATCTCTACATCATTCTCCACTTTTTGGTTCAACCTTTTGTAATGATTGTAAACCGCAACTGCCAGTATCTTTTTTGCATCATCCTGTCCAATTACATAATCATCCAGGAATTTTTTTATTTCTACCGGCTTTCTTACCGTTAGTTTATGTGCCGGTGAACTGCTGTGCTTACTATCCTTGGTGCTACCCAGTTCCTGCTCTATAATTTCTTCGGCATGCTCTACACAGTTTTCGCAAATATGCCCGTCCTGCCCTGCAATGAGTATTTTAACCTCATCGCGGTTGCGGCCGCAAAAAGAACAATGTAAAGTTTGTTGTTTAGCCATTTCGTTATTCGTTTTATCTTTACCTCAGTATTTAAACAGGTACAAAGCTACATAAAAGCAATTTGATTTGCTATGTAGACAACTTACCCGGGTATAACGTTGCATTTTGCACAGTTATGATAAAAAAAGCCTCAAAAAAGAGGCTTTAAGTTATAAATTCGTCTTTTGGGGTTTAAATTTTGGTCAAAACACCATCCACAATGCCATAAGCGATTGATTCTTTGGCATCCATCCAGTAATCCCGGTCAAAATCTTTCATCACTTTTTCAACGGTTTGCCCGCAATTTTTTGCCAGAATTTCGGCACCCATCAGTTTGGTTTTCCTGATCTGCTCTGCCATAATTTCAAGATCGGCACTGGTTCCCTGTCCGCCACCGCTTGGCTGGTGTATCATTACTTCTCCGTTTGGAAAAATAAAACGTTTGCCTTTTGCACCCCCGCTAAGCAATATACTGCCCATACTGGCCGCCATACCCATACAAACCGTACTAACCGGCGAGCTGATCATCTGCATGGTATCATAAATAACCATACCGCTGGTAACCACGCCACCCGGACTGCTGATATAAAAAGTAATTTCTTTTCCGGGATCGATCGCTTCCAGGTACATTAAACGGTTGGTAATGTCCTTGGCACTTTTGTCGTCCACTACGCCCCATAAAAAAACCTTGCGCTGCTCAATAAATTTTTTATCAAACTGCCAGCTGCTCATCATTTTTTCCATCGGGTTTTCCGGCGTTCCGTCCGGCTTTTCTTCATCCTCAAAACGGGTATTGTTGTTCTTATATAAATTCATAACTCTTGATTGTTTTTATTTTTGATCTTTCTTTTGTTTACGCTGGTTCATGATAAGTACTTCATCGATCAGGCCATATTCTTTTGCTTCTGTAGAAGTGAGCCATTTATCCCTGTCGCAATCTATAGCCACTTTTTCTACCGGTTGATTGGTGTGAAAAGCGATGATCTCATACAACTCCTGTTTCACTTTCTTTACTTCATTTACGGTGATCTCAATATCAGTTGCCTGTCCGCCAGCGCCTGCACTGGGCTGGTGCATCATAATGCGGCTGTGTTTTAATGCGGTACGTTTGCCGGGTGCTCCTGCACACATTAACACCTGCCCCATACTGGCAGCCATGCCGGTGCATATTGTTGCAATATCGGGTGTGATGAACTGCATGGTATCATACATACCCAGGCCTGCATACACACCGCCGCCGGGGCAGTTAATGTACATCTGTATATCACGGGTACGATCGGTACTTTCTAAAAACAATAATTGTGCTGTAACAATATTAGCCACTTCATCATTAATGGGATAACCCAGGAAAATGATCCTGTCCATCATCAGGCGGCTGTACACATCCATCACTGCAACATTCATTGGGCGTTCCTCAATAATGTTGGGCGTAAGATTGGTTACATTATGTTTTACATAAGCATCCAGCGTATTGCTGCTGATGCCACGATGTTTTACTGCGTATTGTTCAAATTCTTTTCCAAAGTTCATGCTGATAGTATTATGTGAGGCAAATATATTCGATTATGGGTTTTCAAATACTATGCTAAAAAAGAAATCAGCCAATTTGGCAAAAAAAGAAGAAAATGCCTGTTTGAATTGGCTGTTTAGTTGACAGAGCACTCTTAACCACTGTAATAATTGAAAAGTGACTGGGGAATAGCTATTTTGAAAGTTTAAGAGTTACTTATATTGACCAGACATAAAAATGCAGAAATTCAATGAGTGTAACCTTGAAGGGTTACAGCTCATTGAATTTCTGGTAGAAACCTTACCTACAAAACGAAGGAATAAAAGTTCAAGTACACTAAATTAAATTTTCGATAAAGTGGCTTAAAAGTTAGACAAAACAATTCAGTAGCCAGTTAACCTGCTTTATCAGCACGAACTCTCGAACCCCCATTTTACTTTTGTGGAAATTACAGCGGGACATAATAAATGCACTACATAATGCTTAGTGAATAATTCTGGCATGTGAGCATTGATCATTTTAATAAGTTCATTCTTTAATTCTACAGCATTATCGGGTTCGGTAATGTAATTATCATACTCGTTCAGATAAAAATCTTTTTCAAATCTACCGATTTCAAGGTTGCCATTCAGCAGTTTAATAATTAAGCTGTCCTCCTTTAATGGAGGATTAACAGATCCATCTCTGAGAATATTTACTTCTGTCATACTGATATAATTTAAAAGGTAGCACCATTCCGCTATCCACCAAGGTTAATTTGAAATAAAAATACACTTAGACTTCCATAGCTGGAATTTTATTCGATGAGGCTGATTATTTATTGGTCAAAATACAGATATTCAATGATGGATGTAGTTTACATCAATCTGGCAGAACCACCCAATAACAAAGGACTATTCTTCTTCTTTCGTCATCAACAGCGTAGTCCGTAATACCCGATACAGGCAATGCTTCTCCTTTGCCCTGTCCGATATATTCGATTTTAAGTTTTTCTACTTCATTGAATCCTGTTGCTTTTTTAAGGTACAGACCTGTCATTTGTTTAATCAGTTCATTTGCCCGCAGTTCAGATATTTTTTGGTTCAATTCTTCTTTTTCTGCCTGCGGTTTTCGTAATTCATCCAACAAAGTATAATATAACTCACCACCGGGGTTAATTCCGGTACCATCTGCAAATCCTAAAATAATAAGAGTAGCGGTACGTGGGTATTGATTGTATTTGTTAGAAAATAATATTAAAGAATCTACAACCGGCGAAAAAGATAATGCGGCAATATCCACTTTATCTTCTGGTATTAAATATTTACCCGGGCCAAAAAATGCTGCCAGATCAAACTGTTTAAAGTCTGCCACATTTAAGCCATCTTTAATCATTAAATACAGTGCCAGCCTTTGAGCATAGCGGTTGCTTTGTTTTTGGAGAGAATCCAACAGCGGTAATACAATTGATTTGTAATTTTTACGGGTACTTTTTTTATCTTTTAAAATTTCATTTAATTGATTGGCTAGTAATTGTGCTTCATCCAGCCGTGTAGTTGATTTTGCAAGCCTTTTATCGATACGGTTCAAAATATTACTGTCAATTTTATTTGCCAGCAGTTTTGCATCGGCCTGTGTGCTGATATTTTTAATCTCAGCATTTTCTTTTTGCATCTGCTCTTCAATTCCTTTCAGTTTATTTTTTACAGCAGCAATTTTTTTATTGCCTACACAGGAATAAAGTAATACGGCTGCAGTTATAAAAAGCAATACATTTTTCATAATTCTATTTTGGTACAGGTTTTACATTAAAATCAGAAACCGGGGATTTACGCTTATTAAGGTTATCCAGTTTATTCTTAAGAATTGTGTTATAAGCTTTGCCGGGGTCGGCTTTAATTTGTTGAATCAATGATTCATCTGTAATGCTGTTATCTTTATAATTATATTCAATTATAGAACTTTTACCGTAAATTTTTAATTCGTTCGCTGAAAGCAAAAGTTCGTCAACAATATCATTATATGTTTTTTTGTCAACAGACCGCTTGTCTAAATTATTAAAAATAGTTATGCTTTCAAAATTTCCAGCCGTATTCCAGAAAAATAAAATTGAACCGGCCACTATAGAACCTGCAGCCCAAAGGATAATATAAATGAATGCTTTTTTAATTTCAGGTTTGTTTAAATGTTGCGAGATCATTATAATTTCTTTCCAGTTCCGCTATCAACCCGGCTGTACTATTCAAAATTTCACTTTCAATCCTGTTATCTGAAACCATTTTTTGCAAAGCCATAATTTTCTTCATTGCCGAACTATCGTTTCCCAATGGCGAAATACTACTGATAAGATTATGGCAAACAGCAGGGAGTGCCTCAATATTATTTTCGCTGATAATTTTTTTAAGTTTTAGTATCTCAACAGGTATTTCCAGTTTCACCTGTTCTAAGATTTTACCGGCCATTTGCATATCGCCCCCGGCAAGTTGCAATAAAAAAGAGTTGGTATTGTTTTCATCCCTCTTTGGTGATGTCTGAATAAATTCAGCAAGATATTTCTGCAGGATTTTTTTCAATTCACCTTCGTCAATTGGTTTGGCCAGGTAATCATTCATACCGGCTGCCCTGCATTTTTCTTTTTCGGCATCCATAACATAAGCGGTCATAGCTACTACAGGTATTACATTCCCGTTTTCCCTGATAGCCATACAGGTTTTGTACCCATCCAGTAAAGGCATTTGAATATCAAGCAGTAAAAGATCAAAATGCTGAGTTTTCAATGCTTCCAGAACTTCCATTCCATTTTCTTTTATTTCTGGCCGGATAGCATATTGGTTTAACAGTTTTGTAATTAAAAGCTGGTTAACCGGATTATCCTCTGCAACAAGCACTGCAGTGTTATTAAATGTTATCAGTCCTGTTTGTGCTTCCTCAAAATCAACAATAGCGGTTTCAGTAATTAAATGTTTTGTAAAAGGCAGTACTACTTTGAAAATAGAACCTTTCCCTGCTTCACTGATAACAGTTACTGAACCTCCCAAAAGTTCAGCCAGGTTTTTTACAATTGCCAGGCCAAGCCCGGTACCTTTCTGAAAATTTTCCTGTGCATTTCCAATTTGTTGAAATCGTTCAAATATCAATTCCTGCTTTGATTCAGGTATTCCGATACCGGTATCCTGAACCCTGAATTCCAATTCAACTTTTTTATCGTCTTCAAGTGATTTGGAAACATCAATAAATACAAAACCTTTTTGTGTGAATTTAAAGGCATTGCTCACCAGGTTAATCAAAATTTGATATAACCGGTCCGGGTCACCATGCAGGTATTGAGGCACATCCGCTGCTATCTGCCAGGTAAATTTCAACTGCTTTTCTTTCACCGTATTCATAAACATGGATTCGAGTGTTTGCAGCATACGCTTTAAATCAAATTCTTTTTGATCAACGGTCATTTCACCCGACTCGATTTTTGATATATCCAGAATATCATTAACCAGGTGCAGCAGGTTATTACTGGAGTTTTCGATAATATCTGAAAACTTCTGCTGCTCTTCATTTAAGGCTGTTTGTTGCAGCAGCCGGCTAAAACCCTTTATTGCATTTAACGGGGTTCTTAGTTCATGGCTCATATTTGCCAGGAACTGTTCCTTGATCATGGCTGATTTTTTTACTTCATCATTTGCTTTTTCCAAAGCTTCTATTAAACGTACCTGGCGCCTGTGACGGTTGATAATAATTGTGCCCAATATTAAAATAGCGGCTATCGCAATCAGTGCAAATATTTTATTGAGGGTTGATAATTTCTGAGAAGCCTCTGTATTGCTGTTAAAGGTGTTTTTCAATTTTGTTTCCAGGCCCTTTTCAATATTTATTGCGGTTTGATAAATACTGTCGCCTGAATTTAATAAAGCCAGTGAATCGGTATACAGTTTTTTTGATTGTATATCTCCGGATTCCGTTGCCTCTATTATTTTAAAACTGACAGCTACCTGCCGGCTGATAAATGTGTTAAGCTTTATAAAATTTTTCCGGGTGCCGGTATCAACATTCAGTTTTTCAAGTACCGAAACATTATAGCCAATTGCAGCCAGCGAATCGGTAATAGACCCGGTGTTAATTTTATCAGGATTTTGCCTGGTTAACCTTGTTTCCAGCACTGCTGCTGTATTTGCAATCTCCTGCAAACGGTTGTTAATAGTAAAGATCACAGCTGCTTCCTGGTTACCGGTTTTTAAACCCTTTATATTTTTGATTGTATACAACTGCGCAGCCAATATCAGCAGCATCAGCACAATTGTTAAAGAAAGTATCCAGAAATTATATCCAATACGGCTATTCATTTGCGCAGTTATATAAGCTGAAGCTTTTTCAGTAAATCGTTTTTATAGGTTTCAGAAACCGGCAATGCTGTACCCATTACAAATGCAACCCCGTCTTCGATATAATCGATTTTTGAAACCGGTATAAGAAACCCCCGGTGAATACGTACAAATTCAGATGCAGGCAATTTCTCTTCCATACTTTTTAGTGTAGCATGAATGATATACTGCTTTTCCTGGGTATTTATTTTAACGTAATCGCCTTTCGATTCCAGCCAAAGTATTTCATTCATTAAGATCTTCCGGATCACTTTATTGTCTTTTATGAAAATCTGTTCACGATTAACTTCATTTAACTGCGTGTTTTTCATGGCCAGCAGTTCTTTTGCTTTTTCAATGGCCAGCATTACCCTAGCAATGGATACAGGTTTTACAATGTAGTCAATCACATTCAATTCAAACGCTTCAATGGCATATCCTGTTTTTGCGGTAATTAAAATAGTTGGCAGGCTTTTCCGGTAATAATTTCAACAGCTCCAGTCCGGTCATGCCTGGCATTTCTACATCCAGTAATAATATATCAACTGCATGCTTACTTAAAAAAGATCTTGCCTCAATGGCTGTTTCACATTCACCAACAATTTCTACATCATCAATTTTTTTCAGCATCTCTACCAGCATCAACCGTATCACTCTATTATCATCAACAATCAATACTTTATTCATATTGTATCAGTTATTTACAAATAAATATACTCATAACTGCTCATATGCCTGATGCAGTTATACAATGCCCTTTTGTGGATTATGCAAATACAAATAGAGCCTATTAATTTCATAGGCATGCGCTTTATCGGTAAAGCGGTATAATTCAGCGGTTAAATGCCCTTTTTTACCGGTTAAATTTCAATTGTATAATGTCTGTATTAATCCCTGCTTCTGGATTGATAGATAAGTATGTATTGTACCAACATGGCAATAGAAGCCAGAGCAGCAACTACATAAGTAAGAGCCGCCCATTTTAAAGCATCTTTTGCTTTTGTATGTTCGGTAACGGTTGTTATACGGGCAGTATCAAGCCATGTAAGCGCCCTGGCAGATGCATCAAATTCAACCGGAAGTGTAATGACAGAAAACAAGGTAGTTGTCGCAAATAAGATAATACCTATTAATAAAACAGTTGGATTACCACCACCAAAACCCAACATACCGAGCCCGATAATAATTACCCATTGCGATAAGGTACTGCTGATCTTTACTGCCGGCACCAACCTGCTTCTTAACATCAGCATAGAGTAAGCGGTTGCATGTTGTACAGCATGGCCGCATTCGTGTGCTGCCACTGCAGCAGCAGAAACGTTAGTACCTGCATATACATCCGGGCTGAGGTTTACTGTTTTATTTAATGGGTTGTAATGATCAGATAAAAACCCATCAACAGAAACAACCTGCACATCATAAATGCCATTATCACGAAGCATTTTTTCTGCCACTTCCTTACCACTTAAGCCACTGCTGGTTGGTACTTTGCTATATTCAGCAAATTTGCTTTTTAAACGGGATTGTACCAACATGCCAATGCCCATAAAAATCAATGAAACAATCATTATTCCAAAAGTCATAATTAAAAATTTATACTTCAAAAAAGCAAAGAATACGCCAATTTGTTTTGTATGACATTTCGACAAAAAAAGGAGAGAATCGCTTCTCTCCTGTATGGTTGCACATTTATAGTTTTAGTTTTTTACTACTTTTTTTACTGTGTTTGTATTACTGCTTATTATATGTAAAGCGTAAACTCCTTTTGCAATTCCTGCTAAACTGCCAAGATCCAGGTAATGATTTCCACGATTGAGTTTAAATTCTTTTTCTTTAATTACCTGGCCATTAATGCCTAAAAGTTTTAAACTGATCGTTTCTGTGGCCGTACTCACTGTCAGCCAAACACCTATTTTATCTGTAAATGGATTGGGTGCAATAACTATCGTGCTTTCATTTATTACAGGGAAAACCACCCTGATGGGACTATAGGCAAAATTACCATCTATATCAACCAGTTTCAACCTGTAGTATAGCTTACTGTATCCCATTGGAATATTCCTGTCTGTATAAGAATAAGCCGTTTTATTGGCCAAATAAGAAACCTGTCCGATTGCGTTAAATTGAACCCCATCAACACTTCTTTCAATTTTAAAATGACTGAAATTAAGTGCCGAACTAACGAGCCAGTTTAAGGCAGCGTAATCCTCCCGCCATACTGCTGTAAATTCTGATAACACAACGGGTAAAGTAAAGCATCTGTTATCAATAATTTTTGTTACATTATTTGTACAGCCATCAGCTGTTGTAGCAGTTAGCGTAATTGTTTTATTACCACCTCCTGTTGGATATATTATTGCATGAGGTCCAATACCTGAAGCTGTTGCCGGTGTTGCGCCAACTCCAAAGTTCCAGCTATAAGAAGCAATTGCTACCCCCGGGAAATTGTTTACCCCTGTAAATGTTGTATTTGAACATCCAAGAAGAGAAGAATTAATACCAGGGCTTGGCCTGCCGTTAACTTTAATTGTCACTGCATCAAAAGCCTCACAGGTTCCAATAGTACCCTTTACCGTATAAACATAAGTACCCGGATTATTAACTCCGCTAAATGTGGGTTGCGGAATTGCAGTATTATCTAAAAATAAAGCTGGTGTCCATAAATACGTTACCCCGGCCTGAGCTGCAGAACCAATCAGGAAAGGTGCTACAGTTCCTTCACAAAAAGAAGCATCAGCTCCTGCATTCATAGCCGGAACTGCAGGGTCAATAATAACCTGTACATCATCGAAGTTAGCTGCACAACCCAATGGAGCCGGGCTGCTTAGTGTCCAGCGGAAAATATATGTACCGGGTACCATTCCTGTAACAGCCGTATTGGGTGCATTAATATTTACAAAACCTGAACCGACAGGGCCTGATACATAAGACCAGGTACCTGCATTGATAACACCGGCAGTTGCAGCCAGGTTAACCGTAGCTGAATTACAAACACGTATATCAGTTCCCGCTGCCGCAACCCTTTCTTTTACAATTTGAACTTTATCTACTGAAGCCACACAAGCTGCATTGGTATTTACCCGGTATTGATAAATATAAAGACCTGCCACAATGCTGTTGAGTGTTGTATCCTGAGAAGTTATATTGCCTGTTCCGGCTGTGGGGCTGTTAGGACCACTTTCAATGACCCAGGTACCTGTACCTACAGCGGGTATATTTCCTGTAAGTGTTATTGTATTTGTATTAAAGCAAAGTTGTACATCGGCTCCGGCATTGGCTTGCGATGGTGTTGGATAATTGGTAAGGATCATGTCATCAAACGTTGCAGGGCAGGCACCTACAGCCGGTAAAGAATAGCGGAAAGTATAAACACCGGGTAACGAACCAAGCGTTGTAAGCCCTGTAACCACTGCTGTATTAGGCGAATTTGTTGTAATAGTTGAACCAGCCGGGCCAGATACATAAGTCCAGGTGCCGGTGGTATTGGCATTTCCGGTAAGATTCGCAGAAGGCGCATTGCATAAATTAATATCTGCTCTTGCGTTGGCTGCAGCTGTAATGTTAAGTACCACATCATCTGTTTTATCGGCACAGCCCGCTCCATTAGTGGTTGTCCAGCGTAAGGTATAAGTACCATTCATTAAATTAGAAACAGTAGAAGTTGCCAAAAGCTGATTGGAGAAAGTTGGTGTAGAGCCCGGTGGGCCAGAAATAACCTGCCAGTAACCGGTTCCAACCGCAGGCGGAGTTGCTGCAAGTGTTAATGCTGTAGCAGTAGTAACATTACAAACCGATTGATCGGGGCCTGCAGCAGCAGCAGATGGTTCACTAACCACTCTTACAACAACTGTATCTGAAATATCGGCACAAATTCCGCCGGTGCTGATCCTGTATTCAAATTCATATATGCCTGGTAAAAACCCGTTTACAAGTGTACTATTATTATTGGGAGTAGCTACTGCTGTAGTGGCAGGTCCTGACAATTGGCTCCATTTACCGGTAGTACCTGCTGGTGGTGCCGTTGCAGTTAATGTTGCTGAAGCAGGTATAGCAGGTGCACAAATATCAATATCAGTACCTGCATTTGCAGAGATTGCCTGGTTGACTGTAACTACTACAGTATCTCTTAATGTTGTACAGGTAACTACACTCAAAGCATATTCAAAACGATAGGTACCAGGTGCTGAAATGTTAGCGGTTGTTGCCTGTGTATTGGTCGACGAAACAGAAGATCCTGCATCTATTGCTGTCCAGGTAATGGTTGAAGAACCGGGTGCACTGCCGTTTAAAGCTGCGGTTGTAGATCCGGATGGGCGGCAAATATCCGCACCAGCATTGGGTACCGGAGGTCCTTGCACTGCCGTAGTAGTTAATACCTGTTCATCAAATATTGAACCGCATGCATTGCTCACCGTCCAGCGGAAAGTATACACCGTAGTAGCTGCAAGCCCTTGTGCAACAGCATTGGGTGTATTGGCATTGGGTAAAAAACTTACACCGGCAGAAGGAGTGGCTGTCCAGGTACCAGTTTCTGTAGAATTGGGTGTATTGGCTGTTAAACGTACATTACCGGCACAAATAGTTGCATCAAGTCCAGTTGTTGCTAAGGTGGGAGCAGCAGTAGTAACTCTAACACTCATCGTGTCGCTTCTTGAAGGGCATGTTTTGCCACCAGAAATGCTTAATCTTATAACATACACTCCCTGAACCAGCGGAAAAGATGGAAGACTTCCCATTGTAAGAGAAAGCGTATTAATTCCTGATAATACAGCAGTACTTGGTCCTGAAATCTGGGTCCAGGTATATGTTCCTGTACCCCCACCTGAACCAATAGGATTGGCAGTTAAGGTATTACATGGCAAAATTGGATTGCTGCCTGCATTAACAATACTTGGAGTCCGGGATACGGTAATAGCTATATCACGATACTGTGAACCACAACTATTTGAATATTCCATCCGGAAAACATAAGTGCCTGCTGTTGTCATACCGGTAGCCGTCCAGGTATCTGTTCTTGTTCCTGAAGCCGCAACAGAAGAGGTATATGAAACTGAACCCACAGCTGCGGGGCCAGAAATCCTTATTCCGGTCCTTGTCAATCCATTGGTAACAGAAGCCAGGTCGTCATATGATAATGTGAAAGTTGTTGATGTTGCATCGCATGCCAGGTCCCTATCTGCAGGTGTACTAAGATTATTTACAGAAGGTGCACGGTAAATGGTATGTGTACTGGATGCGGTACAACCAGCAGCATTTGTTCTTACATAAGTAAATACATACGGAAAAGTACCGGTCAGGTTTCCAACAGTAACATTGGCAACAGTATTATTAGGTGTAAATGTGGCTACTGGTGTTGCAGGTGAAGTTTGAGTCCATACTCCGGTTTCTCCCGCAGTTAATGCTGTTCCGCTTAAAGTTTGTGTGGTAACTGCCGGTAAACCACAAAAGGAGGTATAGCTTTGGGCTCCTTGCGCTACCGGCGGATCAAATGTATTGGCAACATTAATAATCACATCATCAAATCCGGAAAGGCAGGGACCACTAACCGTCCATCTTAAAGTATAAGAACCTGGTACTAATCCACAAACCTGCGATGTATTTGAAGTTGGAGTAACAATTACCGGTGTATTGGGGCCCGATATTAAGGTCCAGAACCCACTCTGTGGTGGTGTTAACCCCGGGCTGGCTGCGGTCATGGCAACACAACTGCCACCACAACTTAGATTTTTATCTACACCCGCATTTACTGCAGGCGGAGAAGCAATCCTCAACAACATTGCATCACTTGTAGCGCAGGTTCCGTTGGAAATAGTCCACGTTAAAGTATAGGTAGCTGAGCCGGCAGGTGGAGTGTATGTTGCATTGGGGGCATTGGCATTGGGTAAAAAAGTACCTCCAGCCGGTGCTACTGTCCAGGTGCCAATAAATGGAGCAGAAACTGCATTGGCATTTAAAGGAGCTGCAGTATTGGTACACTGTGTAATATCCGGGCCTGCTGTTGCTGTGGGGGGTACAGGTAATACAGTTATTGCAACTATATCTTTTGCCAGCAAATTATCTGAGCAACGATTTGACAGTTCAAAAATATAATTACCGGGAGTAAGCCCTGTTACTGTTGTTACAGTTGCATTAGGACTGGTTATGGTTGCAGCAGGACCAGACAATTTAGTCCATTGATACAAAGGAGGTATAGATTGAGGGTTCCCCGCTACACCCGTAAGTGTTAAAGCAGAACCAACGCAAATAGTTTGGTCAGTACCCGCATTTACTGTACAGTTTTGTGCCGTAATATTGTTTGCGAAAACAAATAGCAGCATTAATAAAGTAAGTAGATTTTTTTTCATTTTATTTTTTTTGAACCCTTTTTTTACAGTTATCCTGTCAGGCTTTAGTAAAAGCTTCTTTTATATTTGAGTGCAAATAGAAACAGGAATACCATTTGTTTTTATTCTTTTCGCTCAATAAGCTTTAAATACGGTCAAAACGCCTGTAACAGTAGTTGAAATAATAAGGAATTTGAATTGATAAGAATTAAAACGAAGTTCTGGTGATTGAAGATCGACATTGAAAAAAGACATAAAAAAAGGAGAGAATCGCTTCTCTCCTTTTGGATTTTACTATTTTTTGAATTTATTAATGCACACGTATTTTATTTGTTTCCACATTACCATTACTATCCTGTATCCTTAAAATATAAACTCCCGCAGGTAATTGGTTAACCGCTAATCTTTCAACCTGGCTGGCTTGTTTTGTTGATTTGCTATTTACCACCTGTCCTGCCTGATTGATCAGATCAATAGATAAAGCCTTTCCCTGCCAGCTATCGGGTAATTGAATATTGATAACATCTGTAGCCGGATTGGGGAATACACTGATAGCCGCTTTGCTGTTGAAATTCAACACACGCACATCAGAATACTTTACAGCTCCACTCAGGTAAATTATTTTAATTCTGTAATAATTAATACCCGCATTTGGCTGCAGATCTATTTGCTTATACGTTGATGCATTGGTAGCCGGTACAGAAGCTATCGTTGCATAGTTACTGCCAGTAGCCGATCTTTCAACTATAAATTCTTTTACTTCATTGATAGCTGAACTGATTTTCCAGTTTAGTTCAGCAGTTATATTTTTTCTGTAGGCCGTAAATTCAATGGAAGAGGCCAGTGTGATTGCATTATTTAAACCTCCATCAAAACTAAGGTTTACGGTAGTTGTTGTTACAGCAATGCCAGTTATTGATACGCCCAGCACATCACTATCTAAATTATCATTACCACCGGCATCAGGAATGGTGAAACCTACACCTGTTGGCAGGTTGGTAAATGTCATGGTATAATTGCCCGGTGCAACATTGGGGAATAAATATCCGCCATTGGCATCGGTAACTGCTGTTGCTACAGGAATGCCACCATTGAACAACGTAACTACAACGCCTGCAAAGCCGGGTTCTCCTGCATCCTGTATACCATTATCATTTTTATCGGCCCAAACATAGTTACCAATTACAGCACGTGGTTTAAACAAACCTGCATCTACAGTTAAGTTTATATCGCCTGCGTTTAAAAGTATATTAGCTGTTAACCCCGTAGCTGGGTTTACATCGCTGTCTAAATTATCGTTTCCGCCAGCATCCTGTTGAGTAAATAAAATTCCACTTGGTAAGGTTGTAAATGCCACCTGGTAAGTTCCGGGAAATAAATTTTCAAAAGATATTGGCCGTTCTGATCTGTGATCATACTGGCAACCGGTAAAGCGTCATCTGCATTTCCTGCAATTCCATCAAGGCCAAAGCCCGGTCTGAATAAGGATACCGTAACACCCGCCACTGGTAGTTCTCCGGCAGTTTGTACGCCATCTCCATTACTGTCCATCCAAACATAATTACCCAATGCAGCCCTGCTGCTTATTAAACCGGCATCCAGGCTTCGGTCGTTGCGGTTACCTGCATTTAAAGTTACAATAGCTGTTCTGCCACTGGTTCTGTCGGCATCACTGCCATTGGCAGTATTTGTTATTGATGCGGTAGTAAAATCAAAACCTGCAGGTAAATTGGTAAATCCTGTACTATAGTTACCATCGGCTAACCCTGTAAACAGGTATTCTCCATTTAAATTAGTGGTTGTAAGAGCTATTGCTGTTCCTGCATTATTATACAGCGTAACCATTACACCGGCAATTCCCTGTTCGGCAACATCCTGAATTCCATCACTGTTTTTATCGAACCAAACATAGTTACCTAACGTATTGGTGTTTGCCGGTGGCACTAAACCGAGGTCAACCGTTAAATTATCTTCTCCTGCGCCCAGGTTATATACACCTGTACGGGATGCGCCGGCCGGTGCTCCGCCGGTACCAACGGCACCGCCATCACTGTCTAAATTATCATCAATGCCGGCATTGGCAGTGGTTACAGTATAACTGCCGGGCAGGTTGCTGAACTGTACTGCATAATTTCCTGCCGGTAAACCGGTGAATATATATTCGCCTAAAGCATTTGTTATTGTTGTTCTGCTGGCCCCATCATCTCCATTACCAACTATTCCATCTGCACCTGCATCTAATAAAGTAACCGTAACACCTGCTACTCCAAGTTCTCCTGCATCCTGTACGCCTGTGGTACCGGTGGGCAAATCATACCAAACTTTATTACCAATGCTGCCCAGGCCGCTGGCTATGCCGGCAATTAAACCTGCATCAAGTCCCTGTAAACTTTGTGCTGCTAAAAGGGCAAAGTTCGCTGTGCGTCCTGTAGCCGGATTGGCATCGCTGTTGGTAGTTGCATCTGCTGGTGTGGTACCGGTTGAGCTGGTAAAACTATAACCTGCCGGCAGGTTGCTAAAGCCAACGCTGTATGAACCCGCAGCTAAATTTATAAATTGATAATATCCATAGGCATCAGTAGATGTTGTACCAATAGCTGTGCCTCCGCTGTTGAATAAAGTTACCGTAACGCCTGCTATACCAGGTTCTCCTGCATCCTGAATGCCATCATTATCTGCATCAAACCAAACCATGTCTCCTAACCTGGCAGTTCCAGCCGGGCTGTTTTGTGTAACTCCTGCATCAACCGATAAGTTACGCTGCCCGGCACTTATTCTGTACAATTTTGTAAGACCGGTTGCATCTGCATCACTGTTTTTAAAGTCATCGGTACCAACATTTGCTGTAACAAATGTATAGCCACCAGGCAAAACAAAACGTACCTGGTAAACTGTTCCCGGTAAGGCAACAGCTGGTAAATTATTAAAGATATAGTTACCAAAAGCATCGGTTACGGTAGTTGCATAAGGCGTACTGGCTTCTGCCCCGTTTATTATTCCATCTGCATTGGCATCTCTGTATAAATTTACTGTAACACCAGCCAGGCCCGGTTCTCCGGCATCCTGTACATTGGCAGTACCGCCCGGCAGATCAATCCAAACCTTATCGCCCAAACTTGCTGTAGCGCTGTTGGTTAATATTAATCCGGCATCAATACCGGTTATCTGGTTTCCGGCGGCACCGGTATTTATTGTGGTTGTTTTACCGGTGGTTGCACTAACATCACTGTTGATGGTGGCATTCCCCGGTGTTGTTCCTGTAGTACTGGTAAAAGTTAAACCCGCAGGCAGGGTTATACCTACAATGTAATTGGTTGTTGCCGGTAAACCGGAAAATAAATAATTACCATTGGCATCGGTTACTGTGGTAGCAACAATGGTTACTCCATCTGAAGCGAAGAGTGTTACTGTTACACCGCTAATACCAGGTTCAGTACCATTTTGAGTACCACCTCCATCAGTATCCAGCCATACCCTGTCGCCAATGCTGTTGTTTGCCGGCTGACTAAAAATTAATCCGGCATCTATATTCCTTTCAAGTTCTCCTGCTGTTAAAACAATATTGGCCGATCTGCCTGTAGTGGCATTTACATCGCTGCCATTGGCTGCAGTACTTCCACCGGTTAATACCGTATTATCTGTATTATTGGTTTGTGTTGTAAAATTATAATTGGCTGGCGCTGTAAAACCTACCTGGTAAGTTGCTGGTGTTAAATTATCAAACAGGTACAAGCCATAAGCATCGGTTACCGTGGTTCCAATAACTATACCTGCATTATCATATAAAGTTACGGTTATGCCTGCAACGCCGGGTTCACCGGCATCCTGTATGCCGTTTTGGTTGTCATCACGCCATACTTTATCGCCGAGAGAAGCCAGGGCTTTAAATCCAAAATCAATAGAATGGTTATTTTGCCCGTAGCCACCAGTTGTTATTGTTACTTCCGGTATGGCCCCAACCATGGCTGCATCATTATCACTTAAATCAGCTGCTCCATTACCAATTTTATTGGTTTTGCTTAAACCTAAGCCCACCAATTGTTGCCCGGCCCTGGGGCCTCCTGCCCTCCATTAAGTGTAGGGTCCCAATCATCTCCTGCGCCCGTAGCCAATCTAAGCCTGTATTGGGTATTGGGTAATAATGCTACCCCAAAGTTTATTCCTGTTGCATCGGTACCAGTTGCCGAAGTAATATACCAGTTGCCTGTTGCATCTGTTGTTACAAAAGTGGCTTGTACGCCTGCTGTACCCGGGTCACTGTCTACCGGATTTCCTGCGGCATCAACCAATTGTAACGTAACACCGGCAATACCCGCTTCACCGGGTTCCTGTATGCCATCCCCATCTGCATCATTCCAGATACGATTTCCTATTTCAATTGGTGGATTAGGAAGTAGCAATTCTAAATCACCCAGTGCAGCTGATTTACCTAATTGTACTCTACTTAGTGCTCCAAATAGTTGATAATCTGAAGGGTTACTACCATTTACATTGCTCATTTTACTTACACCATTTGTCCATGTAGCCAAAGGGTCTATTGCAGTACTGGTTACTTTATCGTCACCCGGAACTATTGCCAAAGCACCTAGTCCGGTATTGACATGCCAGTTAGTTCCTTCTCCGGCTCCTCCGTTATATCTTTCAAGGCCATCCTGGTAATAGAACTCTCCATTAGCTCCAGTATAATTGCTTGGTCCCTGACTGTTACCTGCCCCTGTTGTAGTAATGCCTCCTGCTGTAGCATTGGTTTCCATAACAAAACCACATCCTGCAGGATTTCTATATGCACGGAGAATATCTCCGGTTGTAATTCCATCAATAGCTAGTGAAAGTGCACCATTAAACCCTGTACCAGGTCCTGACAATGGGGGCTGGTCATAGCCGGTTTGATCTCCTAAACGGTCTCTGAAACCAAGGATCATACTTCCATCATTATCAAATTCAATACCGGTAAGCATTGGTTGTGCATAATAATAATATCTTGAATCGGCAGGTTGGGATCCGGTAGTTACATGACCCTGTAATGTGTTGGTCCAGGGTTTCCATGTTTCATCTTTGCCATCACCATTGATACCCCTATTAAAATTTTGTGGCTCCTGTAAAAGCGGGCTGGTATTGAAAGCTGCAGTAGCTGCATCAAACTCCCAAACATAGGCCCATAAATCTGTGTATTCAGGATTACCGGTATTATTATCTTTCGTTGACGTTCCGCCGGTTTCACCTGTAGTAACAGCACCTACATATACTTTTCCTCTCCAGAATTTAAGACCAAATGGACGTTGATAACCACCACCTGCAACACCAGTATAAAAATTTGTATTTGAGGCAGCGTAAGTAGTAGCAAAACCACCTCCTTTACTACTACGGGCTGGTGGTGTTGGTAAAGAATAACTTGTTACAGCAGTAACTGCTGTAGGGTTCGTAGCACTATTTAATGTTAAACGGTATAATTTTCTGTCGTAAAGATTTACAACGTATAAGAAAAGCCCGTCATCACTAATTTCAATATCACCCAAACCTACCCGACCAACCTGGCCAAATGCTGCAGGGTCGTTACTTGTATTAGATGTATTAGTGGGTAAAGCTCTTTGTGCATTGGTACCTACTACTCCTATACCCGCAGGCAAATTACTTATAGGGTCTATTGTAGAAACATTATATGTAATGGTATGTGTAGGAGCGGTTCCTGAAATAGAATAATGCGCGGCAGTTCCATAGGTAATCGCACCCTGGCTGCCATTATACCTGGTTGGAATATCATCCGCATTACCGGCAATGCCATCAATACCGTTATCAAAATCAAAAAAAGCAGTTGAAGCCATTATTCCGGAGGCCAGGTTTGTAATGCTGAAAATCTGCCCAGTGCTTCCTTTTAATCCCCAATGTCTTTTTACATAAGCTGCTGCAAACATCCTGTCTGCCACCCTGCTATATGCAAGGCCCCATATTGATCCCATATTAGAAGAAGCAAATGTTCTGCTTGGTGCAGTAGTTCCTGTATTGTTATAAGGAAATCCGAGGAAACCATCTACGGCACCCGGGCCGGCTGCATTTGGATCGCCATTAGAAAAACGGGTTGTAAATGTAAGCGGATTGGTAGTAGCACCTTTAAAATCTGCAGGATTATGAACGGCATAGTTAACTGTAGTGGCTCCTCCACTGATAAAACGAACAGAGGAACCCACTGTTAAACCGTTTCCGGTGCTGTAATCAATATTGGGATTAAGGCCGCAAACTCCTGATGCAGGAATGATGAATTCCAGCCGTACTGCAACTCCTGTATTTACCGAACCGGTATTAGAACCCGGTGTACCATTATAGGCACTTCCGGTAAGTGGAATACTGAAGTTGGGTGCTGCAGCCGAAGTAGTAGTGTAAGAGGCTACCAGCACATCTGCACTGTTGTATGCATTTACAATAATACCAGCTACAAGGGGTTCAAGATCAGGTGCAGTAGTTTGACGGGTACCATTTCCATTATAGTCACGAAAAACAGTACCGGTTGTTTGTGCCTGGGTAGTTACGTTAATGGCAATGCAAAAAATGGCCATTAACAGCGTAAGGATCTTATTCATTCGATGGTTTTAAATAGTTTGGATATTAATTTATTATTTCTCTTACAAAGATATAATAATCAATGCTTCAATTGCTAAACTTTCGACAGATCGTGTTTATTAAGGGACGAAAGCCAATAGTTTACAGTTGTAATGCACCATTATTTTTCATTAACGTAGATATACTATGTTTATTATAATATTTTAAAAAATAACTATTGAATTAAAAAGATTATAAAGTATTGGTAGTTATTGTAGTAAATCAAATTTTATATACAGGGTGATACATTTTTAAAAATGGAAGCATGAGAATAAGTATAAATACAGATTTCTGTATTCTTGAATACAAAATACATTAGATATTATAAAAGAAGTTGAAGATTATGCTAAAAGTAAATTTCTGCAGGATTTAATAATTGCTAAAGCGACAGTGTCCATTTTTTTGTTTCTTCATCATAAACAAACTTATATACCGTTTCTTGTTTTTCACGGGGTGCAATCAGGTTAAAGTTAAATTCAATACCATGAACCATCAAATTACCAGTTTGATCTGAACGGATACGGCGTACTTTATCATCGCCACGCTGGCCCAGGTTTGCCAGTGTAAAAGCAAATTCCGGTGAGCCTGAAAATTTTCCTTCGGCATCTAACACAACTGATTTAATATCTGAATTCCTGCCGTTACCAAAAAACAACTGCCGCTTTCCGGTTGTGTAGGTTATACCCATACCCATTGCATCTATATGCGTTATCTGGTCAATTATTTTTTTACTTTTCAGATCAATCGCATAAATATGCCCGTTCTCTTCATGCAGCCTCGAGCCTGCTACAGATGAAACATAGAGCGTTCCTGTTTCGCATAAATAAACCATTCCAATAATGCCATAAGGATTTTGCGTATTGATAGAATCTGCAAAAGGCAATCTCATAAACTCCTCCATCACGCCTGTTTTACCATCAACCCGGTAAATGGTATTATTATTTACAATAGGGTTGTTAAGTATATTAATAAATGGCGCCGGCGATGTAAAAATATTTCCTGCATCATCAACAAGAATGGGAGCAAGCCAGCCCCCCTTTTTCCAGCTGGGATGCTGATAAGTTTTTGTTATCCGGGCATTGGGGTTTCCGGGCTGGTCGCTTTGCAGCAACAATAATCCCATCGTTTTTACATCAGAAGTACTGAAAAAAGAATTACTGGCATTAAAACCCATCGTTTTTACAAAAGGGGGATTCTTTTTACAGTTGTTGGCATCAAAATCTACCACTTCTTCATTGCAGGAAGTCAGGAAAACTGGCAATAAGCAACCGGCAATAAGCAAAATGATTACACCGTTTTTATGTAGCTTCAATTTCATTTATTTTTTGATGTTGGTACAAACATGGGGCCCGCAAAACACGGATATGCCCTGGTCACGTATACTCCATGCTCCAGAACCGATTCGGCCCAGCAATATTCCCTGCCTTTTGTATCATCGTTTTTTAACTGGGCAACATACCATACTACCAATTTTTTATTTTGAATATTATCCGGAGATGGCTCCATAAATTTTTCGGGTCCCTGGCGGTAATCGGTATTGCAACAGGGCCCGATAGTTACCAGGTCGGCCTCCCCTTCATCAACAGCAGGTTTGCTTTGTGTAACATAAACATAGGCATTATCCCCTCTGCCACCATCTCCAAAATTCCCGTTTCCGGGCTGCATTAAAAATCCATTTCCGTTATTGTCTGTTACCTGGTATTGATATTTGCCTTCGGTATATGCAGTAGTAGCTGATTGTAACTGCCATTTTTCAGTTGACCAGTTAGTCCAATTTGCCCCAGTCCATTCAGCAAAATTGTTTTGTTCGGCCGCAAAAGCAATTCTGAAAACCGGGCGGTATGTTCCTTCGTTGCCACAGCCCCTACCGATACTGGCAGCTGCAATCCTGAACCTGCCGTCTTTATAAAATTCAAACCGCTGACGGTAATTATAGTTACAAGGTGTTGGCCATTGCTCGCTTCTGAAAACCTGTTCCATTGCAAAGCCGGTAAAATTGCCTGCCTCATCTTTTATCTCCATTATTTTTGGTGGTTCAAATGCAATTACTGCTGCCTGGGAAAAATAAGGGCAACCCACTGCATCACTGTAGCCAAAACCATCGGTGCCACTGTAACTCACATGCCAGTCGACCAGTTTGGCACTTTGCAAAATGGGTTTTCCATTATAACTAACCTGTGCAATACGAAGGCCATCACTGCTGGTAAGCATGTAATTCAATTTCCAGCCGTATTTTTCCAATGGTGTTTCTTTTTCGCAAAAGCAGGCTGTTAATTTATCATCCTGCAATCTTCTTTCGGTGATCATGGGTGAAGCGGGGCCGGTGGTCCCCACATTTGTCCACCGTACGCCCACCAGTTTATGATCGGTTAAATCTATGATGGCCCACAAGGCTTTACCATCTTTTACAAATGTGGGAGCCACACATAAATGCCGGCTTCTTTCGCAGCGGGTTCTGTTGAGTGATGTTTTGGTACTGGCCATTAATGCATCTTTTTCTGATGGTTTAATGCCATAAGCCTCCTGCACTTCGGGCGAATTAATGGCGATTTTTATTGCCAGGTTTTTTAAATGCAAAGGAATTTCGGGCTGAGTTTGCTGTTGCGAAAAAGTTGATATAACTTTTTGCTGCTTAATATCTACCAAAGCAATTGTAGTTAAATTCAGCGGATAATTATACATTTCCACCCGGTAACAATCTGGCAGGTTAACTTTTTCTTTTACGTTAGACAGATCACTTTCCCTGGCAGGATAAACTCCAAAAATTTCAGTTCTGAATGGAGTGTTTGTACCAATATCCCGGATGCTCCTGGTAAAGACTGAGTCATGTAAGGCAATTATCTGTGCCAGTTTTTGATTGCTGCTTAAACTATCGCCACATAATAAAACAGGCGTTGGTTGCCGCAGCGCATTTTTAATGGCTTCTACCCTTGCATTTACAAAATCAAATGTTTTTAAAGAATCGGCATTGATAACTACAGATTTTAAAACATCTTCATTGTAGTTATTTCCATTTCCTGAAGACGATGTTTGGTTGTTACAGGAGAATAAAATGCAGCTGATGAAATAAAAAGCAACACCGTAATTTTCATACAATAATTTAGATATTGCAAAATACTACTTCTTTTTGTTTCATCGTAGCTAAAAGGGTTTTGATAGGCCGGGTTATTAATAAATCCGGTATCCGAAAGGCTTTGTAAAAAATTTATAAGATTTATTTTATCGGCTGCCGAAATGGAGAAACCGCTGATGAAAGCATGTTTGTATGGGTTTTTGCTTCCATCTCCTTTATATATCCCATCTTCTATTTTTCTACCTCCATTTGAATAGGCTTCAATTACTTCAGTTAAAGATGCAGCACTGCCGTCATGAAAATAGGGGGCCGTAAATGCAAGGTTTCTTAAAGAAGGAACCCGGAACCTGCCCATATCAGTTTTGTTTTTTGTTAAATGAAAAAGCCCTTCATCATAGGGCGGGTAAGCACCTTTGCCATCAATATTAAACAAGCCGGTATTAAAATAAAAAAGAGTGTCACCTTTTTCATTTGTTACAGATGGTGTGGAAAAATTAAAGCCACCGTGACAGGAAGCACATTTAATTTCAGCAGAAAAAAATAATTGCCTGCCTCTTTTTTGAGATGGGTTTAAAGCAGTTGAATCTCCGCTTTTAAATTTATCATAAGGCGAATCACCCGACTTCAGCGAATTTATAAACAGGCTGATAAAGTTCTTAATATTGGTCCAGGAAATATCAGTTTTAGCTTCGGCAAAAAGTTGTTTGTAATTTTCATCAGCAGTAATCTTTTCTAAGATCTTTTCTTCGTTTCCCTTTACACCCATTTCGGCAGGATGGTTATTAAAAAGCGGGTTATCCATTTGCTGTAATGGCGAATGCAAGGTAGAATCTGCAGCAGTAAAATACTTTAAGTAAGACAGGTTAAAAAGCGGCTGGGTATTTCGCTGGTGCAAATCGGCATACACACCCAGCGAACGTTTATAACCATCTGTAAAAGCAAATTGAGGATTGTGGCAGGTGGCACAGCTGCGGGTGTTGTTCACAGATAAGCGGCGGTCGAAAAATAGATACCGCCCTAATTCAATTTTAACTGAATCAACGCTTGCTAAAGTTTCGTTCTTACTATTATTTGTACAGGAGTAAATCGTCTGCCCCAAAAGCAAAACAGCACAAACAATAAAAGCAACTAAAACTATTTTTTTATTCATGAGCAGTATGTCACCCTAAAAATAAAAAAGCTTCCCGTTAAGAGAAGCTTTTTATTATAATGTCACAAATATTATTTGTATTGACCTGTTAATCCTTTTGCCAGTTCAGTTAATTTGTTGATGCCATCATCACTCAAATTACCTTTCTTAAATTCAGCTAAGGTTTCAGGATGTTTGTTTTCAAGTTCCATTAAAAAATGCTCTTCAAATGCTTTTACATTTTTAACAGCCACTTCTCTTAATAATCCCTGTGTTCCCAGGTAGATCATCGCAACCTGCTTTTCAACACTCATGGGTGAGTATTGCAACTGCTTTAATATCTCCACGTTTCGGGCACCTTTGTCAATTACGTTTTTAGTTGCAGCATCCAGGTCTCCACCAAATTTAGAGAACGCTTCCAGCTCCCGGTAAAGTGCCTGATCCAGTTTCAAAGTACCGGCCACTTTTTTCATGGATTTGATCTGCGCATTACCACCCACTCGGCTTACAGAGATACCCACGTTAATGGCCGGGCGAATACCTGCATTAAACAGGTTACCTTCCAGAAATATCTGTCCGTCGGTAATAGAAATTACGTTTGTTGGGATATAAGCTGATACATCACCCGCCTGTGTTTCAATAATGGGCAATGCAGTTAAAGAACCTCCGCCTTTAACCAGGTGCCTGATAGATTCAGGAAGATCATTCATCTGAGCAGCTATCTCATCTTTAGAAACAACCTTTGCTGCTCTTTCCAGTAAACGGCTATGCAAATAGAATACGTCACCAGGATAAGCCTCACGGCCCGGTGGACGACGTAATAATAAAGAAACCTCACGGTAAGCAACAGCCTGCTTGGAAAGATCATCATAAATGATCAAAGCCGGCCTTCCGGTATCACGAAAGAACTCACCAATGGCAGCTCCTGCAAATGGTGCGTAGAACTGTAAAGGAGCCGGATCAGAAGCAGATGCAGCCACGATGGTTGTATAAGCCATCGCACCGTACTCTTCCAAAGTTTTCATTACTCCAGCAATGGTTGAAGCTTTCTGTCCGATAGCCACATATATGCAGTAAACAGGTTTTCCTGCTGCGTAAAATTCTTTTTGATTGATGATGGTATCAATAGCGATAGCCGATTTACCGGTTTGGCGGTCACCGATGATCAACTCACGTTGTCCACGGCCAATAGGGATCATCGCATCAATGGCTTTGATACCCGTTTGCAATGGTTCTTTTACCGGCTCACGAAAAATTACACCAGGTGCTTTACGCTCCAGTGGCATTTCGTATAATTCGCCTTTAATAGGACCTTTACCATCAATGGGTTCACCCAATGTATTAATAACACGTCCGCTCATACCTTCTCCTACTTTAATAGAAGCGATCTGGCCGGTACGTTTAACTTTATCACCTTCTTTAATTTCTGCACTGTCACCCATCAATACCACACCCACGTTATCTTCTTCCAGGTTAAGGGCAATTGCTTTTACGCCATTGTCAAATTCTACCAGTTCACCGGAACGAACATTGTTCAATCCGTAAACACGGGCAATACCATCACCCACCTGTAAAACTGTTCCTACTTCTTCCAAACTGGCACCTGCATTAAAATTGCTTAATTGCTGGCGAAGAATTGCGGAGATCTCGTCTGGTTTAATTTCTACCATAATTGTTGTTTGATATTATTTATTAAAAGGCCATTTTTCAGGCCGCAAAGGTAGGGAACGGAGGCGTAATAGCAAAAAGGAAATGAACAAAATTAAAAATATTGACAGCCTGTTGGTAAATAAAATATATTAAACAGCGTTATCATATTAATTTTAATGGATTTATTAAAAAACTGCCTTATAAATACTATCTAATACGCTAATATGAGTTTTAAAAGAACCCCATTATTCTTATTTATTTTATTGGTATGCCTCTTGAGTGGTTGCATTCAAAAATCTACCAACGAAGCGGGTGAAAAAGAGAAATATGATGGCCCTGCCATGATTGCCCAAATGGAATTTGATCGTACTAAAGACCCCGCAACAGGCACGGTACCCAGGGAAAGGTTAATGAAAGCCCTGGTTCACACCGATTCACTTAAGAAAATCTTACCCTTTCAGCTTATAGCCGGTTATGGCAACTGGACAGAACGTGGCCCTACTGCTGATGCGGTAGGTCCATCCAATGGAAATACCAGGGCCAACAGTGGCATTACTTCCGGAAGGATAAGGGCTGTAATGGTAGATGCCGCAGATGTAACAGGCAATACCGTTTTTATAGGGGGCGTAAATGGCGGTATCTGGAAAACAACAGATATAACTGCTTCTCCGGCCACCTGGACATTTGTAAATGATTTTTTCAGCAACATGGCAGTTACCGGTATTTGCCAGGACCCCACTACCCCGGCCATTATGTATTTTTGTACCGGGGAATGGCCGTTTAATTTTGATGCGGTAGCCGGTGATGGTATTTTTAAAAGTACCAATGGTGGCGCTACCTGGGTGCAACTTGCCAGTACTACAGGAGCTAATTTTGACTACTGCAGTAAAATACTTTGTGATGCCTCGGGAAATGTATATGTATCAACCAGATCGGGTGTTTATCGTTCAATTAACGGCGGTACTTCATGGACAACCATTACACCAAGTGGGTTGAGTACCAGCCGTTTTAGTGATATGGAAATAAGCAGCACCGGAAGGTTACATGTAAGTGCAGGCCAGTTCAGCACCTGTGGCTACCGGTTTACAGATAATCCCTCTACAGTTGCAGCAGGCTCCTGGACTTCTGCAACATCAGGATATCCCACAAGTACTGTAAGGATAGAATTAGGATGTAATGGAAACACTTTATATGCTTTACCATCGGATGGGATTTACGAAATACCTACTATTTTCAAGTCAATAGATGGAGGCGCTAACTGGGCAGCTACCACAGGGCAACCAACTGCCGGCTGGGGATCAGGCCAGGTCTGGTACAACATGGCAGTGGATATTGATGGTTCAGGCAATGTAATTGTTGGTACTTTGGAACCTTACAGATCAACGGATGGCGGCGCTAACTGGTCAAGGATTGGCCGTTGGGTTGGCCTGGCGGGACAATACGTGCATGCTGATATACATTTTATTAAATTATATGGTGCAAACCGTATATTGTTTGGTTGTGATGGAGGAGTGCATTACAGCAGTGATGGCGGTACCACGATCAGGGATAGAAATACAGGATTGAGAATCAAGCAGTTTTTTTCAGTAGCCATTCACCCTTCTACAACAAATAATTTTCTTGCAGGCGCACAGGATAATGGCAGTCACCGGTTTACAGCTGCGGGACTTGCCACCACTACAGAAGTAACCGGCGGAGATGGTGCATTTGTACATATAGACCAGGATGAACCACTATTCCAGTTTACTTCCTATGTTTTTAATCAATACAGGCGCAGCACCAATGGGGGAACAACCTGGAGCAGTGTAAATTTGAGTCTCGGAGCTGATGGCCAGTTTATTAACCCAACAGATTATGATGATGCAGCCGATATAATGTATTGCAGTAATACTGCAGGTACGTACCGCAGGTGGACAGATCCGCAAACCGGGGCTACCAATGCATCTGTTTCAATAACTGCATTGAATAGTAATATCATTTCTGCGGTCACCGTATCACCTTATACAAGCAACCGGGTTTATTTTGGTACTGAAAATGATGCAGGATCAACCCGTCTTTGTTATGTTGATAATGCCAATACTATTGTATCGGGTTCGGCAGGTACCAATATCAGTACAGGGCTGCCCACCAATGTTTATACATCCTGCATTGCAACCGGAACAGATGATCAGAACCTGATGGTGTGTTATTCCAATTATGGCGTGCAACAGATCTGGGCAAGCACCAATGCTGGTACTTCCTGGACAAATATTGACGGCGATCTACCCGATATGCCGGTAAGATGGTGCATGTTTCTGCCCGGCGATAATACAAAAGCCATCATTGCAACGGAAGCCGGTGTTTATTTAACGCAAGCCATCAATGGGGCTTCTACAGCCTGGATACCCAGCCCGACCTTTCCTACAGTACGTACAGACATGCTGCAATACAGGCCCGCTGACGGATTGATAGCTGCAGCCACCCACGGACGGGGATTATGGACACAACCATACTATTCAATTATGCCCTCCACTAATTTTTTATTAAGAGGCGCATGGAACGGAAGTAAAGTGGCTTTACAATGGGAATATACCCCACTTGCTGCCGGTGCCACACTGGAAGTTGAGTCATCTACTGATGCAACAAATTTTGTAAAAGTGGGTTCCCTCTCCGCCAACGCTGGTAAACAATATAATTTTAATCATATTCCCAACACAAATAATGTTTTTTACCGCATCAGGAGTAATGAAAAAAATGGGGTGATCAAATATTCAAATACTGTAAAATTATTTAAAACCGGTGGAGGTACAAATGCAGAGATCATCAGCCTGTACCCCAACCCTGCTGAACGTGAAATTAATGTTGGCTTTAGTACAGAAAAAGGGAAATTTAATTACAGCATTACAGCAACAGATGGCAGGTTAATGCTGCGGAAAGAGGAAGAATTGCAATTTACCGGCAACTATCTAAGAACTATTAATATTACCGGAATTGCTGCAGGAAATTATATGTTAACCATATCAAACAGTAAACAAAAAGTAAGCAGGCAGTTTATAAAAAAATAAAGCTGCTTTATTATATTGATTAGACATTAAAATTATACTGTCAGCCTGAGCTTGTCGAAGGCGGGTTCACAAATAAAAGAGGCTCTTTTCCAAAGGGCACCGGTTTCGACAAGCTCAACCTGACAGTTTTATCAGGATAGATTTAAGGTCTGTTCAATATTAAACCGAGTGTACAATAGGTATTAAAACAAAAACTCCCTTTCAGCATTAAATCTGAAAGGGATTTTTTTTACTTTTAGATAACCTATTTATTGGCCACGCCTGACGGGCCTTTGTCTTTGCTGGTTGTTTCGTTGTTTTTGAACCCTGTCCATCAGTTTACGCTTAAACTCGCCATCCATTCTGAAAAAGCGTTCGCAGCGGTTAACTCCAATAATCCTGTTGAAATTTTCCTGGTACTTTTTCTTGATATTCAAAAATGCCTGCTGTTTTTCCAATTCCGGCAAATCGGTTTTCACAGTTTTTAACTCACTCGCAAATTGAGCATGTACGGGCCAGAATTTTTGTGCTTCCTCCGGCGTAAATTGTAATTGCTGGGTAACATAAGCCACATACAGTGCCTGTATTTTTTCCTGTTTGGTTAAATCATCGCCTTCCTGGGCAAAAGCCACAGAAAAACTGCCAAATAAGAAGGTTAATATAAGTAAATATTTTTTCATGATTGTTTAGTTTTTTAATTCGTCAATATTAATCGTGTTCAGGTATTTATCCAAAGCCTTTTCATCCAGCAGGTAATCTTCCTGCGAAGGCAATTCATGTTCATCTATACTGCCGGCAACCATGGCTGTTTTAACATCGGTGCCATTGGCCTCTAAAAATTTTACAATGTCGGCATCAGAAATCTTTGCAAGCTCCTGGTCAACATCCTGCATTTTTAAACCGTCAGTTACATAAGCTGGTAATTCAATTTTTTCATTTGTATTACCGGTAAATTTAAAAACACCCAATGCCATCACCCCGGTAAAAGCTGCTGCCACAGCGTATTTAAAGAAGGCTGTTGTACGCCTTTTCATACTAACCACTTTTACCTGTGGATTCACCGTGTTCAAAACCGTTTCGCTTAACCCTTCAAAATAACCAGCGGGTACTTCAAAAACATGTTCGCTTTGAATGCTGTATAGCATGGGCGATAAAGCCCTTATTTCGGTAGCCGCATCTTCAGTTTGCTGTGTTTTTATTTTAGCAAGAATTGAACCGGCCAGGTTTTCAAAATATCCGGCTGGTACATCACCAGCTGGAGAAGCAATAGCTGATCCGTTTTCAGTTTCAATTCCCATCAAAATATCAGCAGCCAGGTGTTCGAAATAACCTTGTGGAACAGCAAAAACATTTACTTTTTCCATGGCTGCAATGGTGAGACTTAACTCCTTCAATTCGTTCAATATGTCATTTCTATTTTCCATCTACTTAATTCAGACTGTGTTTTTTGATAAAAGTTTAACTATTCAGTATAAAATTTTCAATTTTTTTTACAGCATGATGATAGCTGGCTTTTAAAGCTCCTTCACTGGTTTCCAGCACTTTACTCATCTTTTCATAAGGCATCTCATCGTAATACCGCAAATTAAATACAACACGTTGTTTTTCAGGCAATTGCTGTATGGCCACCTGTAATTTCCACTCCAGCTTATTGGCATCAAAATGTTTATCGGCCTGCAACTTGTTGCTTAAACCGGTTTCCACATCGCTGAAGGATACCGAAGATCTTTTTTTCTCTTTCTCCAGAAAAGTAAGGCATTCGTTGGTTGCAATGCGGTAAAGCCAGGTGTATAACTGGCTGTCTTCCCTGAAATTCTCCAATGCATTCCACACTTTAATGAACATATTTTGCAATACATCATTGGCATCTTCGTGGCTTACCACCATACGGCGGATATGCCAGTATAATTTTTCCTGGTATTTTTTTAGGATAAGGGTAAAGCTGCGTTCTTTGGTGGCAGCATCCCTGAACTGCGTCAGCAGTTCTTTATCGTCCAAGTGTTCAGTCATAGTGGTTCAGTCATAGTGTTGAGCATAAAAAAAACCAATCTTACTTCTTCGCTATGGCAATTTAATTAAAATTAAACTGCTTAACAGCATAGAAGCACAGGTAAGATTGGCTTTTTATTAAAAGGTTTAATGCGTTTTATTTTCTGGATATGGCTTTTTGCGCTGCCGCAACTATATGCTCCGTCTCCAGGCCATATTTTTTTAACAGTTCCAAAGGTTTTCCGCTTTCGCCAAAAGTGTCGTTGGTGCCAATATATTCAATGGGTATGGGGCAATTTTTTGAAGCAACCTGTGCAATGGCATCTCCAAGACCGCCAATAATATTATGCTCTTCGGCAGTTACCGCACATCTTGTTTTTTTGATAGAAGCAATGACAGCCTCTACTTCAAGTGGTTTAATGGTATGTATATTGATCACTTCAACACTGATTCCTTTTTCCTCCAATATCCTTCCGGCTTCAATGGCTTTCCAAACCATATGCCCGCAGGCAAAAATAGATACATCTGTACCTTCAGAAAATTGTTGTGCTTTACCAATTACAAAATCAGCTTCGTTGGTAAAAATGGGCCAAACCGGGCGGCCAAAGCGCAGGTAAACGGGGCCTTCATAATCGGCTATGGCCATGGTGGCTGCTTTGGTTTGATTATAATCTGCCGGTACGATCACTGTCATACCCGGCAGCATTTTCATCAGGCCGATATCTTCCAGGATCTGGTGTGTAGCACCATCTTCGCCCAATGTTAGCCCGGCATGCGATGCACAAATTTTTACATTTTTACCGCTGTATGCCACGCTCTGGCGTATCTGGTCGTACACCCTGCCTGTTGAAAAATTGGCAAAGGTGGTGGTGTATGGAATTTTTCCACCGATGGTTAGTCCGGCAGCAATGCCAATCATATTGGCTTCGGCAATTCCACACTGGATAAATCTTTCAGGAAATTCTTTGATGAATCCGTTTAATTTTAGTGAACCAGCCAGGTCAGCTGTAAGGGCTACAATATTTGGATTTTTACGGGCGGCTTCTAAAATGCCATCTCCAAAACCGCTGCGTGTGTCTTTGTTACCGGTAACCTGAATATCTTTAAGCATGATATGAAAATGTATTTATAGGTAAAATTAGAATTGCCGCAAAGTAAAAGAAAGATTTGCAGGGTGGCAAATGAGAATAAAAAAGTTGCCCACAAAGTTTTAGAAGATATACAGCAAGTAGTATTCAGAAAAACTAGCAGCGTTCTTAATTGAGTTCCGCGTTGGTTGAATTGAAAAGCTTTTCATCTTCTTTCAGTTTCATTTCCCATTTCCAGGCAGTTTCCATCATATCCTGCAGCTTATATTTGGGATTCCAGCCCAATAGGTTTTTAGCCTTATCGTTATTGGCATAAATGGCTACCACATCACCAGAGCGGCGGGGACCAATTTCGTAATTAAGTTTTACACCGCTTATTTTTTCAAACGCATTAATTATTTCAAGTACGGTAAGTCCATCGCCGGTACCTAAATTAAAAACGTCGCAATTGCTCTGGTTCCTGCCTTCCAAAAGATAGTTAAGAGCCAGCGTATGGGCATGTGCGATATCGCAAACATGTATGTAATCCCTTACGCAACTGCCGTCCCTGGTATCGTAATCGTTACCCCAAACCTTCATGCCCGGTAACTTACCAATGGCTGTTTGTGTTATAGCCGGTACCAGGTTTTGAGGTTTACCTAACGGTATTTCCCCCATCTGGTTAGAAGGATGTGCACCAACCGGGTTAAAGTATCTTAATAAAATGGCATTATTTGTATTGGCATTTACAGCATCGCCTACGATCTTTTCGCCCATTTGCTTGGTAGCACCATAGGCCGATTCTGCCGGCTTCATGGGAGTTTCCTCGGTTACCGGTATTTTATCGGGGTTTCCATATACAGTACAGGAAGATGAAAAAACAAAATTGGGAACAGAAAACTCATGGGCACATTTTAAAATATTGATGAGTGAGTTTAAATTATTTTCAAAATAGAGCAACGGTTTTTCTACCGATTCGCCCACGGCTTTATAGGCAGCAAAATGTATAATGCCGTTTATATCCGGGTTTTCCTGGAAGATGGCAACGGTATCATCATAAATACAAAGATCAACTTTGTAATTTTTTACGGCTTTGCCGGTAATTTTTTCCACCGCATCTAAAACGCTTTCGTTACTGCGTGAATTATTATCTGCAGAGATCACGTCAAACCCATTTTCAATCAGGTCAACAATGGTATGTGCTCCAATATAACCACAGCCGCCGGTAACCAGTATTTTGTTCATACACAAAGAAAACAAAAAAATCACTCATGGTGGTGAGTGATTTTTAAATAGTATTAAGCGATTTATCTTTTAAAGAAAGAAATTAACGATGTAATAAGTAGCTGCTGCCAATAAGCCACTTACAGGTATGGTTAAAACCCAGGCCCATAAAAGATTTACAGTAACACCCCAACGAACGGCTGATAAGCGCTTGGTAGCACCTGCACCAATAATACTCCCCGTAATGGTATGTGTGGTAGATACAGGGATACCCATTTGTCCGGTAAAAAATAAAGTGAAGGCCCCCGATGTTTCTGCAGCAACACCTTCCAGCGGCGTAACTTTCGTAATTTTAGTTCCCATTGTTTTTATGATCTTCCAGCCGCCACTCATAGTTCCTAAGCCTATGGCAACATAGCAGGCAATGGGCACCCAATTGGGCAGATCAGAAAAATTCTGAATTGTTCCATTTGCAATTAATGCGGCACCAATAATACCCATTACTTTTTGTGCATCGTTTCCACCATGGCCTATACTGAATGCAGCAGAGCTGAGTAACTGCAGTTTTTTAAACATATTGGCAACCTTAAATGCTGTGGGCGTTTTTATTTTTTCAACATATAAATATACAAGGCAAAATAAAATTGAAGTACAGATGATGCCCCAGATGATCATACTGTTATCAGCCTTATCTATATCTTTTGCCAATGCTTTTTCAATATCAAAGCCGGTCATTTTCTTTTTAACCTTTTCCGTATTTACATTATTGATGGGATAAATTGCATTTAATGCTACAAGCGTACTATCAGCAGAAATTTCTTTTGCCAAAAATTTCTTTAAAGGGTCTTTATATTTTTCTGTAACCTCTTTAGCTATTTTGAATTCTGCATTTGCTGCTTTATCACTGGAAGCTTTTGCTTCCAGTACCAGAAAGTCATTTGCATTTCTAACATCATCTTTCAACCTGCTGGCTTCAATATCTTTTAACCAGCCACTGTCTGTTGCCTGTTTTGCGATATTTTTTGCGCCCAGTTTATCAAAATCATCAACAAGCAGGGCTAATTTGTTATAGTTGGGAATAGCTTTATCCAGTTTTCCTTTAGCCGTATTATATGCTTTTGCAAGTGTGGTGTCATTTGGATTCAGCTCTTTTTTGGCAAATGTTTCTTTTACTTCTTTTTTGTACTTGTCAATTTTTAAAAATTTCTCCAGGTTCTCATTCATTTTACTGCTCTCAAAATTATCAAACAGGAAAACGGTAAAAATGGTAACAAAAGCGATGATACCAAGCCTCAGCCACACATTACGCATAATTGTTACCACTGTAATAAAAATTGATATAACCATACCGATAAGCGGTGCAAGAAAAATAAAAATGATGGTTTTAATGATGATGTCCGATTCTACAATTTTACCCCAGCTTATTCCAATACCTTTCACACTTATTGCATGCGCAATGGCTGCACCGGCAAAGCCGCCAATAAGCGTGTGAGATGAGGAGGAAGGAATACCATACCACCAGGTTAATAAGTTCCAGAAAATGGCGGCAATTAAGCCAGATAAAATAACGGGCAGTGTAATAAATTCTTTTGCAACTGTTTTACTGATGGTGTTTGCAACCGCATGGTCTTTAAAAATAAAATAAGCAATGCAATTAAAAAAAGCTGCCCATACCACCGCCTGAAAAGGCGTAAGCACTTTGGTAGAAACTACGGTCGCTATTGAGTTTGCTGCATCATGGAATCCGTTGATGTAGTCGAATATTAATGCCAGTGCTATGATTATAATTACTAGAGTCATGCTTAATGAGGTTTGTTATCTGATAATTGTTAATAGTAACTCGTTTACTGCGGGTGCTGACTATTAACTTGGAACCATTAATTTTTTATGCATACTTCACAATGATACCTTCTATCACATTGGCTGCATCTTCACATTTATCGGTTACAATTTCCATTACCTGGTAAATCTCTCTTTTTTTAATAACCTCTTTGGCATCATTTTCTTCAGCAAAAAGTTTTTCAATACTCATATCAAAAATATCATCACCCTGGTTTTCGATACTGTTAATGGCTACCAGTGCGTCGGTAATCCTGCGCATGTCTTTCATATTGCGTAACTCTGTAACTGCATTGTGCACAGCAACACAGCCCTGGGCAATAATATCAGCCATTTTATGAATACCTGTATCATTGGGATTTACCCTGTAAAAATTTATTTTTTTGGCAGAGGCATAAATATAATCGGCGATATCATCCAAAGCCGTAGCCAGGTAGTGAATGTCTTCCCTGTCGAAAGGTGTAATAAAGTTTTTACCCAGTTCGGTAAAAATCTGATGCGTATAATCATCATTCTCATGTTCCATATCCTCCATATCTTTTATCAACTTTGCCCTACCGTCAAAGTCAGGTTCGTTTACGACTTCTTTCAGTTTTTCACCCATTTTAACCAAAACGTCTACAACGCTTTCAAAAAGTTGAAAAAATACCCTGTCTTTGGGTAAGAAAATTTTAAGAATTGAATTTATTCCTGCCATAATTTAGTTTTTGTAAATGTATAATATGGTTTTAGATACTATTCATTTAATTTAATGATAACTTTTATTTAATACTAAAAATTGATTTGTGCCTGAAGTCTTAAAAAATTCCCCTTTTGAAGGTTACTTTTCGCTTTTGAATCTTCAAACCTTCTTTCCGACAATACATAGGAAGTTGTAAATTCAAAATATTTGTTAATCTGCCATTCAATTCCTGATTCTATTTCTTTTACATTGTAACTCCTTGCATCCAATTCATGTTTTTTTCCACCTTCATATTTTTGAATTCGTGTAAAAGGGAAAAACACCATTCCGTTTTTCAAAGTTTTCTTATAAGTCAAGGTTATATATCCGCCTCTTAAATTTCTTGTTTCAATAGAATCTTTTGCAGGATTATATTGAGGGCCCTTGCCCCAATTATACTCAAACTGTATTCCAATTGGTTTTGGATATAAAATAAGAGATGTGGCAATCCTCTTATCTTCAAACTCAAAATTATTGGCAGCTTTAACACCCGGTGTACGTAAATCGGTTGGTAAAATATACATGCCGGTATATGCCTGAACTCCAGGCTCAATTATTTGATTATATACAGAAAATGGGTAACTAAGTCTTGCAGCAACATGTTGCCCCTTGTTTTGCTCTGCCCTGTTTGCAGTTTGACCATTATACACACCAAGGGCAAAAACACCATAATCCCCCGAGCCTTTTAAATTATCACTTACAAATGTTGCAAACATTTCTCTTCTGCTTTTTGGTGCCCAATAAAATATTGCACCCAGATCCCTTTCATTTGAAACAGCACTGTTTAATGCATCATCCCTGTCAAGCGGTAAACGGTTTTGGCTGCTTTGCATATTCTCAAAACCAAAGGGTACTTTACTCTGCCCGATACGTAACCTGAATTCATTCTTTTTGTCAAACCCAATATCAAAATAAGCGTCTCGCAATTGAAAAATATTTTGAGTTGTTCCGGTTGAACTTCCAAAATCGGGTTGAATATAGAAGTATACATTTTTGGCTATATTGCCGCTTAAAATGATACGGCCTCTTCTGATGATGAATCCGCCTCCATCACCTATGGAGCGGTCACATTGTTCACATTTTAATTTTGGATTTGTCTCAAGTAATCTATTGTAGCGAACCTGCACATATCCCCTGATACTAAAAGATTCGTACCATTTTTTAGCTTCCTTTTTAGAAGACTCGGTTTTTCTTGTTGCCACCGAGTCAATATTTTGCGCCAATACAGCTGTACAGCATATACTGAATACAGCTATTAATAATAGCTTCATCCTTTATCTTTTAATTGCAGCACAAAAGTGCCATTATCAGTAAAGAAAAAGGCATTTTCAATATTACCAAATTGTTATTTTTACCAAAATAGCCCCATTAAAGAATTAACGGGGCTTGCAATTAAAAGATAAATAACGGCAAAAGCCTTATTCTTTCTTTAAAGTCAAAACTAACTTGCGCATGTTACCAAATAGTAAATTAAATGTTACCTTTTGGTAAGCAAATTTTTTTGTATGGTGCTTAAGTAACCAGGCAAAAAAACAACTTCCAGGTTTTACATCTGATGTTAAAGATGATGTATTTACCTTCCTGTTACAATTCAGATTTTAGTATTGTTTCTCATAACATTCAGGTAACACACACGTAACATTACCGTAACATTCCGTTCATGTTGCCATAACATGCAAGTCGTCTTTTTGCCGTAAATATAAAAGGCATGAAATCTCTATTACTGATCGCTGCATTTTTACTCTCTATATCCGCATCATTTGCTCAAAAAGGAAGGGTTGAAGGAAAGATCACAGACGCAAAAACCGGTGCCCCTGTTGCTGGTGTTACTGTTTTAATAAAAGAAACCGCAAAAGGCATTGCTACAAACCTGGATGGCCGTTTTCAACTGAATATTGAGGTAGGAAAAAAATATACACTGGTTATCAGTTCTACCAACTACCAGAGTAAAGAAGTGAATGAAGTTGAAACCGGAAGTGATGGTATAGCCCACATTGATATTACACTCGATGCAAAATCAAAAACAGGAGAAGAGGTAGTGGTACGTGCCACATCTGCAAGAAAAGAAAGTACGAATGCGCTAATTAGTTTTCAAAGAACAACCAATACTGTTGCATCGGTAATATCTTCAGAAGCGATAAGAAGAAGCCCGGATAGAAATACCGGCGAAGTATTGAAACGCTTACCGGGCACGAGTCTTCAGGAGGGCAAATTTTTAGTGGTACGTGGTTTGGCCGACAGGTATAACCAGGCCATGCTGAATGGCATTTTACTTACCAGTACAGAACCCGATAGAAAAACTTTTTCATTTGATATTATACCCAGTAATATGGTAGATAATATAGTGGTGAATAAAGCATTTGTACCGGAGTACCCCGGCGAATGGGCAGGTGGTTTAATACAGGTAAATACAAAAGACATCCCTACAAAAAACTTTTTTAATATTCAGCTCAGCACCGGTTTTAATACCCAAACCATTGGAAAAGATTTTTATGAAGATAAGGGCGGTAAAACAGACTGGCTGGGCATTGATGACGGAACCAGGAATTTACCTGCAGGGTACACTACTAAAAGCCGTTTTGATACCATGAGCTTTGCCAGCAAAACAGCACTGGGCAAAATCATGCGTAATACCTGGACCCCTTCTAAAATAAGCACTCCTTTAAATGCTGGTATTGAAATAAATGGCGGGTTTAAAACAAAATTATTTGGCAAAACCCTGGGTGCTATTGTGGGTGTAAGCTACCGTAAAAATAACAGCAAGCAGGATATTGTAAACAGGCATAACAATTTTGAAGATGGCAGAACTTTTAAGAATACCGATATTGATTTTAATGATACCCGGTACCTGCAAAACACAACATTAGGTGCGCTGGCCAGTGTATCACTGGAATTAAACAACCTGAATAAAATTTCTTTAAAAAGTATCATAAACATTAATACAGCCAACAGCACGATCAGCAGAAGCGGTGTAGATGATACCCGTACCGAAGATATAAATGCCTCTGAATTTAGTTTTAAGCAAAACACATTTTTTACAACACAACTTACCGGTCAGCATGGTTTACTTAAAAATTTAAAATTAGACTGGAAAGGTGCATTTACCATTTTAGACGGGTACAATCCTGACCAAAGAAGATTACAATACTCTAAAGACAAAGGCAGCACAAACCCTTACCGTGCTATATTATCAAACAATACATCGCAGGCCAGCGGCAGTAGAATTTACCAGATGCTGAATGATTATATATACACTGCGGGTGGTGATTTAACTTATACCCTTAAAAACAAACAAACCATTAAAGGCGGTTACATGCTGCAAATCAGAGACAGGTTATTTGATGCCAATTTATTTGCCAATTATTTACCGGTTGATAATGATGCACTTAAACTTTTACCTGCCGACCAGATCTTTGCATCTCAAAATTTTGGAAATGGTACCGATAACAAAATTGCGTTTGATGCTATCAAAGGAAGCACTTTCAGATACATGGCCAACACCATTTTAAACGCGGGTTACCTGCAATTTGATAACGAACTTTTCAAAAAATTAAGAATAGTATGGGGTTTACGGGTTGAACATTTTGACCAGTTGGTTGGTAGTGTAAAAAAATGGGACCCGCGTCACACCTATTCAAAAGTTACCGACTTTTTACCTGGCATGAATGCTACCTATAAATTAAATCCAAAAACAAATATCCGTTTTTCAGCATCGCAAACGGTGATCAGGCCAGAGTTGAGAGAACTTACAGCACTTAATTTATACGACTTTGAGCTGAATGCCTCCGTAACAGGTAACCCTTCATTAAAGCGTACAAAAATAACCAATCTCGATCTGCGTTATGAGTTGTACAACAAGCCAGGCGAAGTGTTCAGCGTTGGAGCTTTTTACAAATACTTTAAAGATCCGATAGAACAATTATTTAACGAAGGCAGCGGTGGCGCAAGCACTTTTAATTTTCAAAATGCCAATAAAGCTTACTCTACCGGTGTAGAGGTAGAATTTAGAAAAAACCTGGAATTCATCACATCTACATTAAAGAACCTCACATTTCAATCAAACGTATCAATAATAAAAAGCAGGGTTACCGATACTGCACTTAATGTTAACAGGAGCTTACAGGGACAATCCAATTATGTAATTAACCTGGGTATGCTGTACGATGTACCCAAATTAGGTTTAAATGCTACTTTATTATTCAACCTGATTGGCGAAAGAATATTTTTGGTAGGAGATAAAGCTGCAGGTGCCTCATCACCTGATGTTTATGAAGCACCACGTCCGCTATTGGATTTTCAGATAGCTAAAAAAATACTAAAAGGCAAAAGCGAAATAAAACTGAACATCTCGGATATCATAAACCGTACACAATATTTTTATCAAAATGCAAACAGTTCAAACGCATTTCAAAAAAATACAGATGCATACCGTTTTACCAGGAGATTTGGTACAACATTTAATTTAAGTATCAACTACAATTTATAATTCTCAACTTTTTAAAACATAAAAAAACAATGAAAAAGTACATTTTAATTCTTACAGCTATAGTTGCATTAAGCAATACTGCCTGTAGAAAAATTGAAACAGACGGACAAATTCAGATAGTGACCATCAATACCGGCGGTGGCGGTGGTGGTAGTACCACTGGTCAGACTATTACTGTTGAAGGCCGTATAACTGCCGATACAACATTCCGTAAAGGCAATACCTATGTTTTAAGAGGCCTGGTTTACATTGCCAACAATAAAACATTAACCATTGAAGCAGGTACAGTAGTTAAAGGTTCTTTTAGTGGTGCCGATGTTGCTGCTTTAATTATTACCCGTGGTGCCAAAATAGTAGCCAATGGTACAGCAAACGAACCAATTGTTTTCACTTCTGCAAGTCCTAACCCGCAAAGTGGTGATTGGGGAGGAATAATAATTTGCGGTAAAGCGCCTATCAACACAAGTTTCAACGGTACGGCTGGTTTGTTTGAAGTAGAAGGTGGAGTTAATAATGCCAGTGGCGATGGTCTTGCAGGCAGCGGCGATGCAGCTGTTCCAACACCCGTATCAAACGATAGCTCGGGTGTGTTAAGGTATGTTAGAATAGAATACGCAGGTTATGCATTTCAACCGGATAAAGAAATTAACAGTTTAACCATGGCTGCCGTAGGTAGCAAAACTGTAATTGAAAATGTACAGACTTACTTAGCCAAAGATGATGCGTTTGAGTGGTTTGGTGGTACCGTAAATTGCAGGTACCTGGTAGCTTACAAAACACAGGATGATGATTTTGATACCGACAATGGTTACAGTGGTAAAGTACAGTTTGGTTTATCAATAAGAGATTCTGTTATTGCCGATGCATCACGTTCAGAGGCTTTTGAAAGCGATAATAATGCTGGTGGTACCACAGCTACACCAAAAACTACTGTTGTATTCAGCAACATGACGGCTATTGGCCCAAGGGCTATGGCATCAAACACAGGAAGTTCACTGTACAGATCTGGTGCACACATCAGGAGAAATTCAGAAATGTCTTTATTTAATTCGGTAATTATTGGCTGGCCTTTAGCCATTGATATTGACGGTACTACAGGTACTGCAACGGGTGCAAACGTAGGGGTTGGTTTAATATTAGCCAATAACTTCCTGGGTGGTAATACTGACAGTGTTAAATACTCAGCGCCGGGTGGCTCAACTTACACCACCGCCGACCTGGTTAACTATTTTAAAACACCGGCAAATGCTAATACTATTTTAAACGGCACCTTACCGGTTAACTTATTTATTCAGCCATTTAACTATTCAGCACCAGATCCAACTCCATTTGGAAATGCTGCAAGCATTGTAGGCACATTAAGTCCGGTTGTAGCCAGGGCAAGTTTTGCTCACCCAAAAGTTGCTGATGCATTTTTTATTCAAACTAACTTTATTGGTGCAATAGCTCCTGCTGGTGCTTTGGCCAGTTGGTGGAAAGGATGGACAAGGTTTTAATTAAAATATAAATGTCTTTAAAAAAGCATTCACCCTTCGGTGGATGCTTTTTTTTAAATTTGCATTTCAACTATCATCATGAAAATAATTTCTTTCTTCGTTGCTATTTCTATGCTATTCATTACCGGCTGCCAACAACAAAAGGTAAATGATAAAATAATTGCTAGCAGCTTTATTGACTCTATTATTAAAAAAAGCGACAGCAGTTACGAAAAAGCCTATTACCGGAGCGATTTTGTAACCGCTCAATACTATGTAAATAAAAAAGATTCAACCCTATGCCAGCTCATGAAAGATTCAGCGGACAATATCCGGCAGGTGATTATTACAAAAAAAGATACCCGCATTTTTTACGGCTCTTATTATACAAACGGGCAGATACAGGCAGATCTGCCACTGGATGCATTTGGGCAATACCATGGAACCGGAAAGTTTTATTATGAAGACGGTAGCCTGCAAAGTACCGGCAATTATACCCATGGTTTTAAAACCGGAACCTGGAAAGTGTACGATGAAAAGGGCAAAGAAACAGCCACCGATAACTTTGACCAAAACGGGAATCTGATGCCGCAAAAAATGCCCTGAGGCATAACATTTACATAATCATTCATTTATGTTACCGTAACATACGGTTAGTACTTTACACCCGAACAGATAGTTTGAACACTATACAAATTTCCTTAGCAATTAGCAAGTTTTCTCATGCTCCCCACCCGTTATTCATATCTGGGTGGCTTTTTTTACCCAATCTGTCCATGTTACCAAATTGTTACTATGCACATTTAAATCACATTCTTTTTCACATAGCTGTAATAAAAAAAAATGAAATTATATTCACGGTCTCTTAAAAAAACATAAGTATGAAATGGGTTAATATTAACAACAGTTCAACTAAGGAAATTTTTGAGTTACGGGAAGATGAAAAAGTGCTGGCCGATATCTCTTTCAGCAAACAAACCAGGTTTGTACGTATTGTTAGCGACCTGGGTAGAAGAATGTTCTCTTTTGAGAAAAAAGGATTTTTACACCCGTACAAAGTCATCAGGGATGAATATGGGATCAAACTGGGAAAAGTGGAAGAAGATAAACACGGTAAGGGAATAGTAGAATTAGACGGCAAAAAATATGCTTTTGTTTATGAAGAGAATGGCAGCGGGGATCTGATTGTGTATGATGAAATGATGCAAAAAAACCTGCTCAGGTGCAACTTCAAAGGGATTGCTGGTTCTTTAAACAGATCAACTTCATTATTAGATACCAAGTTTGCAAGCCTGTTGCTTTTGCTTTGCTGGTATAACTTTCAGCCACACAATATGGAAACTGCCAGATTGTTCTCCAATTCAGATTTAATGTTGGCGTAATACCAGCGTAACGATCTGTTTATACTACAGTTGTTTCTTTGTAAAACATCTGTAAATGAAACTACTCATTTCGTTTTTCCTATGCTTTTTTCTAACCCGGACTGAAGCACAGCCAAATCAATCAGCCCCTAACATTTTTATTATAACCACAGATGGCTTTCGCTGGCAGGAAATTTATAACGGAGCCGATTCGCTTATCATCAATAATCCGGCATATGTAAAAGACACGGCATTACTCAACCTGATGTATTGGGATAATGATGTGAATGAAAGAAGAAGAATGCTGATGCCTTTTGTTTGGCAAACGCTGGCCAAAAAAGGATCGTTGTATGGAAACAGGAATTATGGTAATAAAGTATCCCTTGCCAATTCATACCGGTTTTCATACGCCGGTTATAATGAAATTCTAACCGGCTATGCAGATCCTTATATAACATCCAACAGAAAAAAATGGAACACAAATGAAAACCTGCTGGAGTTTTTAAACACCCGGCCGGGGTATCAAAATAAAGTGGCTGCATTTACCAGCTGGAATTTGTTTGAATATATACTGAACAGGAAGCAGGGGAATATGTATTTAAACAACGGGTATGAAGCCATTAAACAGGACTCACTTACTGCTACAGAAATACTGTTTAATGCGGTACAGGAAAATGCGGTATTCAATGTTGGAAGTACCAGGAACGATATGCTGACCTTTGTAGCAGCAAAGGAGTATATACAAAAAAATCATCCCAAAGTGGTATTTATCGGTTTCGGTGAAACTGATGAATATGCACACGATGGCCATTATGATGACTACCTGCAGAGTGCTCACCAGTTTGATGCATATCTTGCCCGGCTTTGGTACCTGGTTAATACAGATCCGTTTTATAAAAACAATACCAGTTTTATGATCACTACAGATCATGGCCGTGGCAAGAAATCAAATACCTGGAAAAGGCATGACCTGGTTACTGCGGGCAGTAGCAGTTGCTGGTTGATCACAATAGGCCCCGAAGTTGAATCGAACGGAGAAGTAAAAGTTAAGTCTGAAATTTTCAGTAACCAGCTGGCCAAGACCATTGCCGCTATTGCAGGCTTTGCGTTCAATCCGACTCATCCTGCCGGTGACGCTTTATCAACATCTGCTATCAATAAAAATAGTAACACGGGCTTAACAAAAGATTAATGATTTGGTAAATATGGAAGGATAATTTGCACGTAAACAACCTGCTGATGCAAAAAATATCTATCGCCATAAACCACCATAAAATTTACTTTGGAGGATTGTTGGTTATCCTGTTAGCAGCCATGTTTTTTTTAATTGTAAATGGTAAAGAAGCCACCTTCATTTCACCCAACAGCTATCATCCTTTTTTCTTAAACGTTTTTTTTGTTAACTACACATTTATGGGCGACGGTATTTTTGCAGTTGGCCTTATTGCACTAATGTTCTTTTATTTTAAAAGAAAACAAGCTGGTTTAGCCCTGTTATATTCCTTTTTAATTTCGGGATTGGCAGTTCAGATCATAAAGAACCTGATTAACCGCTCAGGTACAACCCTATATTTTGAAGCAGGTACTTATCTGAATGTTACGACTGACATTCCATTAAGTGAACTGTCCGGCCTGCCTTCCGGCCACACGGCTACGGTATTTGCCTTGTGTACAGTGATGGTATTCATGCTCAAAAACAAGAACCAGCAGTTACTTATTTTGATGGGAGCTCTACTGGCGGGGTATTCACGGATGTACCTGGCTCAGCATTTTTTGCCGGATGTAATAATTGGTGCCATGCTTGGTACTGCTGCGGGCATACTGGCATTTCATCTTGCACAAAACAGGATAAATATTATAAGGTTTTTTAACAAGGTCAATCGGGTCAATTCCGGTACAGTATCAACCCCCCATATAATACAGCCTGTATAATTACTCCCATTTTCTGCTATTCATTTGTGGAGCTCATTTGCTTTTGTACCGGTTTCATTATTTGTTTAGTTAAGCAGGTATTTATATTATCCTCGATTTTTCATGGGCACAAAACTCCTTTGAAGCTGTAAGTGTATTATTTAAAAACTGGCTGTACCACCTGCCGGAGTTTTTAACCGTCCGGCGTTGAGTCTTAAAATCTACATTTACTAATCCAAATTTTGGATAATAGCCTTCAGCCCATTCAAAATTATCAAGCAGGGTCCATATAAAATATCCATTCACATTCACTCCTTCTCTTTTTGCCAGTAACACCTGTGCAATATAGTCCTGCAAAAACTTAACCCTTTTGTAATCATCCACCCTATCTTCTTCATAACTGTCGTTAAAAGCAGCTCCGTTTTCAGTAACAATAATTTCATTGATCGTACCATAACTATGCAGGCGCTTTAACGCATTGTAAATACTGGGTGGGTATACTTCCCAATCCATCAATGTATGCTCCACATTTCTTTTACTGGCCTTGATGATCTTAGCTTTTACAAAAGGCATGAGTGGTGCATAACTTACAAACTCCCGGGTGTAATTCTGCAGGCCAATAAAATCCATATCAAAAGCCAGTTTCTTTTCATCATGCGGTAGCATGAAACGGTCAATACGTTCCAGTATTTTCAACCCTTCAATAGGATAACCAAGTCCCAGCAATGGTTCTAAAAACATCCGGTTAAGCAGCGCATCTACTTTTGCAGCAGCTTTGTTATCCTTCTCATCATCATACCGGTATGGCTCAATATGCGAATAAGAAAAAGTGGTACCTACTTTACAATCACTGCGAAGTGATTTGATGATCCTTCCACCCTCGGCCTGGCACAGGGCAGCGTGATGTGCAGCAGCCAGGAAACTGCTTAATCCTTTTTTACCCGGTGCATGTACACCCAAGAAATAACCGGCACCTGTAAACACCATGGGCTCATTCAGCACCATCCAGTATTTAACCCGGTCGCCAAAATGTTTTATGCAGCAATCAACAAAATAACTGAACCAGTGTATAACTTCCCGGTTGGCCCAACCACCTTTCTGTTGCAGTGCTTCGGGCAAATCCCAGTGATAAATGGTTATCCAGGGTTCAATATCCAACTCAAGGCAAAAATCAATCACCCGGTTATAAAAATCAATACCCTTGTGGTTTACCGCACCGATACCATTGGGTAAAATACGGCTCCACGAAACAGAGAACCGGTGATTGGGGATATTCAGCTTATAAATAAGCGCTATATCCTCGGCATAGTGTTTATAATAATCACAGGCGATATTCCCATTATCATTATTGAATATTTTTTTCTTTCGTTGAGTAAACGTATCCCATATGGAAGGGCCCTTGCCATCTAAATTATGGCCGCCTTCAATCTGGTAAGCAGCAGTTGAAACACCCCATTTAAAATCCGGTCCAAAATCATTTTTTGTAAAAAGCATATTCCTTATTCAGCAAGTTGATTTAATATTTTACCCAGGCTTTTTTCTTTCAGTTTTTTTATTGAATAAATTCCTTCTCCCAGTTCAGCAGGTTTTTTCTTATCGGTATTTCCATGTTTTTTTATGATCATATTAATGATCCGTTGCGTTGTATCGGGATAGTTTACTGTTATTTGCTGGCTGCCTGCTATCCAGTCTTTGATTGTATCCAGGTGCTTTTTCTTCAGGCTTTTTATAACCGGCACACGCATGGTTTCTAAAGCTGCCGCATTGCATTGTTGCTCATACTGGCCCTTCATGGGAATAACCATCAATTTCTTTTTTAAATATAATGCCTCCGCAGGTGTTTCAAAACCGGCGCCACAAAGCACACCGGTACAGGTTATAAAGCTTTCAATAAATGCCTCATTGTTTATTGGCCTGATGTGTACATTCTTTTCCCTGTACTCCTTTTTGGTATGCTTGCTGAACACCTGCCACTGAATGCTTTTTATTTCGCCCAAAACTTTAATAATTCTTTCATCGCTGTAAGCAGGCAGGTAAACCGTATAATGTGGTTGCTTTTCCGGTTTTGCAGCACGTACCTGGCTTCTTATAACCGGTGTAAAAATATTTTTATCGTAAGCACCAAAATGAAAACCATATGATTCGGTAACCGGTGCATAATTATTAAGTACTACTTTGCCCACTATATCCTTCTTCTTTGGCTTGGGCGATTTTTTATTGATCACTGCAGCCTGGTGGCTAAGGCCAATGCATGGCTTGTGTTTCATTTTGCATGCCCAGGCACTTACCGGTTCAAAATCATTCAGCACCAGGTCGTAATCATCAATGGGCAACGCTTTTATTTCTTTATACAGTTGCTTTAAATTACTCTTTCGGTAGGTAGCCAGCAGGTCTATACCACCATTCTTTCCAAAAATAAAACTCAGTCCTTTAAATTTATATTTTACCGGGTATGGAAGTTCCACATCGGCCTGTATCCCACTTACCAAAATATCCAGCTCGCCTTTTTGCTGAAGGATAGGAATAATATCCCTTGCCCTGCTTAAATGGCCGTTGCCCGTGCCCTGTATGGCGTACAATATTTTCATTGTTTCATCAGGTTAAATTCTTCCAGCATACTATCAAACAGTTGTGTATTGTTCAACTCTTCTTCCTCGCTGCTGTGCTCAATCCACTGCTGCATTTCATTTTCATCATAGCGGTAAATTTTCCATTCGCCGCCGGCATATTCCAACGCCGTTAAATTCTCTATCCAGTCGCCGCTGTTCAGGTACATGATTTTTCCCTCTTCATTTTCTATTTCCCGCATTTCGGGCTGATGAATATGTCCGCAGATAACATAATCGTACTGGTTGCTGATGCCAATATCAGCGGCAGTTTGCTCAAAACTGTTGATGAATTTTACGGCACTCTTCACACTGTTCTTTATTTTTTTGGATAAAGACAGTTTTCCTTTTTTAAATATTTTTTCAGAAATAAAATTGGCCACCCTGTTTATATGTATGAGGGTATCGTAACCAACTGCTCCCAGTTTTGCCAGCCATTTACTGTGCTGCATGGTTACATCAAACACATCGCCATGAAAAACCAGGCTGTTTTGCCATCATCCAGTTCCAGTATTACTTTATTTACAATTTTAAGTGAGCCCATTTTAAACCCAACAAACTTGCGCAGCATTTCATCGTGATTGCCGGTTATATAGTACATTTTAACCCCCTTGCTCATCCAGCTCATCAAATGCTTTACCACTTTCATATGGCTTTTGGGCCAGTATCTTTTACTGAACTGCCATATATCAATAATGTCGCCGTTAAGTATTACAGTTTTGGGTTTAACTGTTCTCAGGTAGCGCAATAATTCCTTTGCATGGCAACCATAAGTGCCAAGGTGAACATCAGAGAGAACCAGGATATCCAGCTTTCTTTTTTTTATTTTATCCATTACTGGATCTTAAAAAATTTCAATGGCGGATAAAAAGCCGAAAGCATGGGCAGAAAGATCCTTACAGAAAGTTTCAGAAAAAAATACCGGATATTTTTCATGAAAAGATGTTGGGTTAGTAATCAGCAAAACAATGCCAATACTATAACCAAATCATTATGCTAACGTTACCGCTGTGTTAAGGAGTTTACAACTCCTTTAAATAAAACCCCGTACAGCCGGATTTTGCTGCATTATTATTTACCTTAGCATAAATCAATGAGGCTAAAGTTTTTCACCATACTTTTTTTTACATCGCTTGTAATAAATTTTTGCAGTGCCCAGTTATGCCAGGGCAGCCTGGGCGATCCTATTGTAAATACCACTTTTGGTAATGGCGCAAACCCCGGGCCTCCGTTAACAGCTGCTACCACCACCTACCAGTATGTTGCCAATGATTGCCCCGGTGATGGTTTTTACACAGTACGGAATAACACTGCCTCCTGCTTTGGCAATACCTGGCATAGTTTTACAACAGACCACACCGGCGACCCCAATGGTTATTTTATGCTGGTAAATGCATCTGTACAACCCAGTGCTTTTTACCTGGATACCGTAAGGGGTTTATGCGGCAACACCACGTATGAATTTGCCGCCTGGATCATGAATGTGATCCTTCCTTCGGGCTGCAACGGTAATTCCAATCAGCCAAATCTTACTTTCAGTATTGAAAGAACGGATGGCACTGTTTTACAAACCTATAACACCGTCAACATAGCGCCTCTTTCATCTCCCACCTGGAAACAGTATGGATTTTTTTTTACAACACCTGTTGGCGTAACAGATATTGTACTGCGTATTTTTAATAACGCCCAGGGCGGGTGCGGTAATGACCTGGCGCTTGATGATATCACTTTTCGTCCCTGCGGTCCCTTGCTGGACCCTTCCATTACCGGAACCCAATCAGACACTACCTCACTGTGCGAGGGCACTGCCGGCAACTATATATTTACCTGTTCTGTATCAGGCGGATTTAATAACCCCGTTTATCAATGGCAGGAAAGAATAAACAATACCGCCTGGATAGATCTGCCCGGCGAGACCAATCTCTCACTTTCAAAAATTTTTGCTGCCAATACCCCGGCAGGTATTTATGAATACCGTTTAGCAGTTGCAGAAATTGGCAACCTGGGTTCCCCGCAATGCAGGATTAATTCACGGCCACTTCGTGTGGTTATTAATTCAAAACCGGTAACCACTGCAACTAATAATGGCCCGGTTTGCGAAAGAACAATTATCAATTTAACGGCCACGGGTGGCAGCCTGTATCAATGGAGCGGACCGAACGGGTTTACCGGATCGGGATCACCGCTTCAGCTAACAAATATTCAACTTAACCAGGCCGGAAAATATTATGTAACGGTTACTAACGCTGTTGGCTGCAGCAATATAGATTCTACCGTAATTGCTGTTAACCCGGCTCCTTTGGCCAGCACTGCTTTCGCCAATGCCTCTATTTGTGTGGGCGACAGTATACAATTGATAGCTGCCGGTGGTCCCCCGTATAACTGGATCCCGCCTGCGGGACTCTCCAATGCAACCATCTTCAATCCCAAAGCTTCACCATCGCAAACTACTACATACCGTGTAATGGTTACCAACGCTGCCGGTTGTGCAGATACAGCCACAACTACTATTACCTTAACATCGCTGGCTGCCGTTAATGCGGGTCCTGATAAAGCAATATTGAGAGGGCAAAAAATTCAACTAGCCGGTACTGTTAGCGGCCAGGGAATTTCTTATTCATGGTCGCCGCCTTTGTATATTGATGATATTTATTCAATGCAACCTTTTGTAAACCCACCTTCAGATATCAGTTATATACTCACAGCCGTTTCCGGTTGTAACACAGTGGCCGATACCATGTTTGTAAAAGTTTATAACGATCTGTACATACCCAATGCATTTACACCCGATGGAAATGGAATAAATGATACCTGGAACATCAGTGCACTGGAAGCTTACCCGGGTTTTGAGCTTTTTATTTTTAACCGCTATGGCCAGTTGGTTTTTAAAACAAATAGTACACCTGTTACCTGGGCCGGAACCTGTAATGGAAAACCCTGTATGAATGGCGTATATACCTATGTTATTAAAACCGGGAATGATCAGGAACCGATCAAAGGAACGGTGATGATATTAAGATAAGCGTGGTTAATCCTTCTTACTCTGCAACGTAAATCCAAACGTACTGCCCACATCAATTTTGCTGCGTACATGAATGGTTTCTTCGTGGGCTTCTATAATATGTTTGCATATGGCCAGGCCCAGGCCGCTGCCACCCACTTTACGGCTTCGGGCCAGATCGGTACGGTAAAAGCGTTCAAATATCCGGGGCAAATGTTCTTCGGCAATTCCGGAGCCATCATCGCTTATTTCAATAAGCACTTTGGCACCGTCAACTTTATAAAAGCTGGCTTCAATAGTGCCGGATTGTCTGCCGTATTTAATCGCATTGTCAACCAGGTTAATAAATACCTGGCGTATTTTTTCTTTATCGGCAAAAACAGTCAGGGGCTGTTCGCAACCTTTTTTTATTATGCACCTGATTTGCTTTTCATCTGCCCTGAAAGACAAAGTTTCATACACTTCTTTCAACAGGTCCTGCACAATAAAATTGTCCTTCAATAATAATTGCTCGCCGCTTTCCAGTTTGGAAATAGCATCCAGGTCATCTACCAGGCTTACCAGCCTGTCGATATTACGTGATGTGCTTTGCAGGAATTTTATATTCACTTCAGGTTTTTCCAAAGCACCGTTCAGCAGCGTATCTACATAGCCTTGTATGGCAAAAATGGGTGTTTTTAATTCATGGCTCAGGTTTTGTAAGAATTCTTTTCTGTAGGCTTCGTTTTGCTGCAGCAGCTCAATCTCTTCCTTTCTTTGCTCGGCCCAGGTTTCCACATCCTGCCTTACTTCATCAATACTTTTTTGAGGCAGAATATTCTTGTAATAAAACTCTTCCCGTTTACTTGCCTTGGTTTGGTAAATAAATTTATAGATGAGTTTTATTTTACGGTAGATGAAAGTTTGCAGCGTATAAACGATCAGGCCATAGGAGCCCAAAAATATCACCGCGAATGAGAGTAAAGCGATCCACCAAACGGGCTTAAAAACATAAATGCCGATGGATATCGGTAATGATAAACCGAGTGCGGTTAATGCAGATAATTGCTGTGGTGAAAAATTTTTTGAAGTGGGCATTCCTTAGTTCATGGTTAATAGTTAATAGTAAACCCGGTACGAAAGTAAACAACAATTAACTAAGAACCATTAACCATGAACCTGTTGTTTACAAATCAAACTTATACCCCACGCCTTTTACAGTAGTAATACAATCAAGGTTTAATTTCTGCCTGATCTTGCGGATATGTACATCAATGGTGCGGTCGCCCACAATTACTTCGGTTCCCCAAACCTGGTTTAATATTTCGTTGCGCAAAAATACTTTACCAGGCTTCCCGGCCAGTAAAGCCAGCAGTTCAAATTCTTTACGGGCAAGAATGATATCGTTGCCCTGGTAGGTAACAATATATTTTTCTCTGTCAATGATCAGATCGCCTATTTGTAAAATGCCGGTGTCTTCTTTATTTACCCGCCTGAACAGTGCATTCACTTTACTTACCAGCACTTTAGGGCTAACCGGTTTGGTAATGAAATCATCTGCCCCCGTTTCCAAACCCTTTACTTCTGTTCCTTCATCACTTAATGCTGTTAAAAAAATAATGAGCGTATTATTAAATGCGGGCTGCATGCGCAGGATATTACAAACTTCAATTCCGTTTTTACCGGGCATCATAATATCCAGTATGATCAGATCGGGCATGGAGCGTTTTGCCTGGTCGATGGCTTCATTCCCGTTCTTAGCTGTTATTACTTCGTAGCCTTCGTTTTGCAGGTTGTATTGAATGATCTCGAGGATATCCGGTTCATCGTCGGCAATTAGTATTTTTTTAACAGTATTTGTTACATGCATACGCAGCAAAAATAGTCTTTACCTTTAATCAGGAACAATGTTTGTACAGGGTTTTGTATTATCAAATTGTTAAGGGAATACAGTGCATTAACAATAAATTTGAACCTTAAAACGATATATGTGCAGGTGCTTACGTAATTTTATGAAGCCCCGCCAGCAATGTACTATGAAGAAATATTTACTCAGTTGTTTAATACTCATCAGTTTTACCCCTGTTTTTGCTGCGCAGGATTCTGTTATTGTACCCATTTACCGCCAGCTTTTTCATGATAAGATAGATCATGAACAAATTTTACTCGATCAGCTTGATGGAAAAAAGGATGGCCGCATCAGCCTTACACATAAACCTGAGGTTAACCTGGCCGTTACAGAAGTAATGACCAATAAGATCAATGAACTGGAAGATTTTGTGGAAAGAAATGACAGTATTGCCACCAATAATGAAAAGATCAAATACCTGACTTATATTGAAAGCCTGCTGAAAAAATTTAAATACAGTTACAGATCAAAAGAATTTAACCCGGCTTTTACGCCGCAGTTGGTAGAAGCATTTGAAAAAATAATGATAGCCGACATTGACAGTTTAAGTATGTTGGCAGAAATCGAAAAAGCGCCTTATGCAATTGGCAAAATACTTACAGAAATATTTGCAGAAAACACCGGATATACCGAAAGCAAAAAAATATTGTACTTAAAGTATGCTACGCTTTATCCCGCTAAAATTCTGCAAACCATTGAGCCTTACGTTAACGAACCATTTGCCGATTCGCTGGTTGTACTAAGTTGCCTGTTAAACCCTACAGCAATCTACAATATTTCCCAGGCTCCCGGCTCAACATTGGGCATGCTGGTTCACCGCAACAACAATCCCCTGGTTAAAGCAATTGTGGAGCTCAGCAAAACACCCAATGCATTATTGTATTTTCCTTTTTTGGATGATATTTTAAAAGGCAATAAAACGATAGAAGATATCAGAAAGTATGTGGGAACCGGTGAGGTTGGCTACGACAGCATTGGATATTTTAAACTGCTGGTGCAAACGGAAATTAACTATTTTGCAAGAATGACATCTGTTGCAAAAGACACGCCTATAGCGATGTTTGGCCCTAATGGTCTTCGTGAAAAATTAAAAGAAAAAGCCATCCAGCATTTTGTAACTCCCATAAACGAGCTGCACGATCTGAGCAACATCAACATGCGCATGAAGGCAACAGATTCTTTATCTGCCGTTGACCTGTATTTTATGATGATCATGGGCGAAAATGATATTTATACATCAAGCTTTAAACACAGCTATGCCCGTTTTTTGCAGCGGCTTGGTAAAGAACCAAGAACAGATTCATTGCTGCAGTATGTACATTATGATTTTTTTAAAAAGTTTATTAAAATGACTGCCAATTTTAATAAACTTGATAATTTTTTGAGCTACATGCCTCAAAGTTCCTCAGAAACTTTAATGCGGGAGTTTATTGCAAACCTGGACAATACCGGCACCCTGGAAGATGCAATAGATGTGGCAGATTCTTACAGCAGTATTACCGATAAAAAATTGCAAAGCACCATACTGGGTTATGTTATGAGCAATGAAAAAGATTGTATTGAAAAAAACAATGGCCGGGGTAAAACCATTTACGGGTTACTGAAGACCATTTTTTATCGGCTGACACCACCAATAAAATTAACCTCACCAGCCTGCTGGGCATACCTTCTATTTATGAAATTGACAATAAAGAGATGAAGGACGACAGCGGAAGAATCATACAACAGGTTTACTGGTATGGCGATAAGGATGGCAAAACATTTTTCCCGTCTTTCATTAATTCTTTTTCGCCCAAAGAATGGACCATCACTTATAACAGCGAGTGGTACGAGATCAGATCTAAAAAAGGCAATGTTTGGGTTTTTGCCAACCGCCCGCTGGATAATGATGCCAACCTGGATGACAGTGCACAGATACACCTCAATAATTACCTGTATGAAAACAATATGCAACCGGCCGTTGTAGTGCATCGTGGGCATAGCTACTGGCTGCCGCGTACCATCCGGCGTATGGCCGGTGATGCAAAAATTGTAGTGCTTGGTTCCTGTGGCGGTTTTAAAAATTTAACCGATATTATTGAAATAAATCCCGATGCACATATCATATCTACCAAAGAAATTGGTGCAGGTGATATAAACCGGCCCATTCTCAATTATTTAAACAACACATTTGAATCGGGCAAAACACTGGTATGGAAAAACATGTGGGCCTCGCTTACAAAATTGTTTGTTGCAGATCCCAGCAGTTCTATCAGAGACACTTGGGAAAGCTATATACCCCCCTACAAAAACCTGGGCGCCATTTTTTTGAAAGGATATCATAATATGGTGCAGGAATAGGCTATTTGCAATAAGCAATAGTTAATAGGCATTACAATAATCCGCTTACTTCATCCTTCGCTGGTAAACACAAAACCACAAAACTCAAAACCATCTTCTATCTTTGCAGCATGACCGATCAAGCCAAGGCAAAAAGAAAAATATTCAATTTTTCATTGTTGCGCAGGGTGTTTCATTTTGCAGCTCCTTATAAAAATAAATTTTACGGCTCGCTGGTTTTAGCCATTGTACTTGCGGTGATTGCGCCACTGAGGCCGATGCTTATTCAACTTACCATAAATGATGGCATTAAAAACAATACCACATCTCATTTTATAGATGGCCCCGGTGGTTTTATCATTGAGATAACCATTATTCAGATCGTTCTGCTGATGCTGGAAACTGGTCTACGGTTCTTTTTCACTTTTCTTACTGCTTCTTTGGGCCAGAGTGTTGTGCGGGACATGCGGGTAAGCACCTACAAAAAAATCCTTCATCTTAATTTATCGCAGTACGATAAAACACCCATCGGTACGCTTACCACCCGCACGATCAACGACATTGAATCCATCAATGAAATTTTTAGTGACGGATTGATACCCATCATTGCCGATCTGCTGGCCATTATTTCTGTATTGGCTTATATGTTTTCTGTTAGTCCTGTTTTAACATTAGTATGCCTGGCACCTTTTCCGGTTTTAATTGTGGCCACTTATTTTTTTAAAGAAAGTGTAAACAAATCTTTTATACAGGTTCGCAACGCAGTAGCCAATTTAAATGCATTTGTACAGGAGCATATTACCGGTATGGCAGTAATACAGGCTTTTGCGGCAGAGAAAAGAGAGTTTAAAAAATTCAACACCATTAATAAGCAACACCGCAATGCCAATATTAAAGCCATTTTTGCCTACTCCGTTTTTTTTCCGGTGGTAGAACTGGTGATGGCTTTATCCATTGGCCTGCTGGTGTGGTGGGCCGCAAAAGATGTGGTTGATGATCAGCAGGCCGAAAAGTTGGCGGTGTTATTACCGCATTTATACTTTGTTTGAATTTGCTCTTCAGGCCGCTGCGGGTAATTGCCGATAAATTCAATGTGCTGCAAATGGGCATGATTGCCAGCGAACGTGTTTTTAAAGTGCTGGATAATGAGGATACAACCATCAACGACGGTAACATTGAAACAAAACACTTAAAAGGCAAGGTTGAGTTTAATAAAGTTTGGTTTGCTTATATAGAGGAGCAGTATGTTTTAAAAGATATCAGCTTTACGCTGAAAGCCGGCGAAACACTTGCCATTGTTGGCCATACGGGCAGTGGTAAAACTTCAATCATCAGTTTACTCAACCGTTTGTATCATATAAATAAAGGAAGCATCAGGATTGATGAAACCAATATTGAAGATTTTCGCCTGGATGATCTGAGAGCGAATATTGCCGTGGTATTGCAGGATGTGTTTCTCTTTAGCGGCTCGGTAAAGGATAATGTTACGCTCCGTAATCCTGATATAAAAGATGAAGAAGTGGAACGGGCCGCCAAAATGATTGGCATACATGATTTTATTCTGCAGTTGCCCGGTGGTTACGATTACAATGTGATGGAAAGAGGCGCTACGCTTTCATTGGGGCAACGGCAATTGCTTTCATTTGTAAGGGCATTATTGTACGATCCCGCTATTCTGATACTGGACGAAGCCACTTCCTCTGTGGATACCGAAAGTGAAGCCCTGATACAACACGCTATCGACAAATTGATTGCCAACCGCACTTCTATTGTTATTGCCCACCGCTTATCTACCATCCGCAAAGCCAATAAAATAATGGTGCTTGATAAAGGCGAAATAAAGGAAATAGGCAGCCATGATGAATTGCTGGAAAAACAGGGGTTTTATTACCAGTTGCATAAGATGCAGTTTGAAAAACAGGGTAATTTGGCATAAATTCATAATATCTTATCATTCCCATAAATTCTTCCCCCTCAATTTTTAATTTCACCCCTCCATCCCTTATCTTTGCGCCAAATTACAGGTATATTATGGCATCGAAGAGCATCAAATCAATACTGGTAGCGGTTTTCAGCTTAAGTTTAGTGTTTTTTTCTAATGTTACTTTTGGGCAAGACCACCACACAGAAGAACCTGCCAAAAAAGAGAAGATCTTTGATGCCAATGAAGTCATCTTCGGCCATATCATGGATGCCCATGAATTCCATTTTTTATCTTACAAGGGCTCCGACGGGCAGATGCATCACGCAACCATTCCCCTGCCGGTTATTTTATATTCAAAAGAGAAAGGTTTTTCCTACTTCATGTCTTCTGCTTTTCATCACGGGCACGAGGTTGTTGATGGCTACGCTTTATTGACCAATGAAAGGATCGACCACGAAAAATTAGACCGCAATAAATATGCAGCAGGCCATATTGTACCGGTTGATGAAAACGGAAAAATAAACGAATCGGTAAAAGTGTACGACATTTCACTTACCCGTAACGTGGTTCAAATGTTGCTGGCCCTCACTTTACTGGTTGTCATCCTTATCAGGGTTGCCAAAAAATACGGTACCGGACAAGGAATAACCTCAGCGCCGAAAGGCATGCAAAACACCATGGAAACGATTGTTAACTTCGTTAATGATGAAGTTGCTAAACCAAACCTGGGTGCAAAAAGCAAACAATACCTGCCTTATCTTTTAACGGTATTTTTATTTATCCTTATCAATAATATTGTGGGCCTCATACCGGGTACAGCAAATGTTACCGGAAATATTGCCTTTACCTTTGTTTTATCAATTATTTCCTTTGTGGTGATCCTTTTCAGCAGTAATAAACATTACTGGATGCACATCATCAATCCCCCGGGTGTGCCGGGTTGGGTTAAAGTCATTTTGGTTCCGGTTGAGATCCTGGGCATATTCACCAAACCATTCGCCTTAATGATCAGGTTGTTTGCCAACATGGTGGCGGGCCATATTCTGATCATCTGTTTAATATCGCTCATCTTCATCATGGCGGCATTAAACCAGTATGTAGGCTGGGGCTTTTCTCCGTTCTCCATTGCTTTTACCATTTTCATTTATTTCATCGAGGTACTGGTTGCGTTTTTGCAGGCCTTTATCTTTACTATATTAACAGCAGTATTCATTGGCCAGGCTTTTGAAGGCGGTCATGATGATCACGCACATGATACTGTTGCAGCACATTAATACAAGTTTTTTTTAACCAACATAAATTCACAATTATGAATTTTTTCTTATTAGAAGCAGTAGCTAACGCAGGTGGTGCCATTGGTGCCGGACTGGGTGCTATCGGAGCCGGTGTAGGTATCGGCCAGATTGGTAAAGGCGCATTGGAATCAATCGCCCGCCAGCCCGAAGCTATCAATGACATCCGTAGTAACATGATCCTTACAGCCGCTTTGGTTGAGGGAGCAGCGTTATTTGCGATCATCATTGGTTTCCTGGCTATGGTGCTTTAAAAAACCTTTACTGCATCCAAAGTACAGGACGGAGGATGCAGTAATTTTTACCCCCTAACCCCCTGAAGGGGGAACAAAAGAGGAGATCGACATTGACTATTTAGAATTTTTTATTTTATAAATACTATAAAATGCAATTATTAACACCGGCCTTTGGCCTTATCATCTGGACACTTCTTGCTTTCCTTATCGTGTTTTTTCTGTTGAAAAAATTTGCATGGCCTGCTATTATTGGTGGTTTGGCAACACGTGAAAAAAACATCGCTGATTCTTTGGCTACCGCCGAAAGAATTAAGCTTGAAATGGCGCAAATGAAGAATGACAATGAAGCCATTCTTACCCAGGCGCGGGAAGAAAGGGCCAGCATGCTTAAAGAAGCCAAGGAAACCAAAGACAAAATGATCTCTGAAGCCAAAGAAGAAGCGAAAGTTGCGGCAAATAAGATCATGACCGAGGCACATGCTTCTATCCAAAACCAGAAAATGGCTGCTTTAACTGAAATTAAAAACCAGGTTGGTAGCTTAGTACTGGAAGTAAGTGAAAAAGTATTGCGTAAAGAATTAAGCAACAAAGCAGAGCAGGAGAGTTATATTAAGACACTGGCTGCAGAAGTAAAATTGAATTAAGTTTAATAAGCTTCAAGCCGCAAGCCACAAGCAGTCTCTTCTACTTGTAGCTTCCCCCCTTGTAGCTTGCAACTCAAATAATATGAATAATCCACGTTTAGCAGGTCGTTACGCAAAAAGTTTACTGGATCTGGCAACAGAGCAAAACCAGGTAGATGCCGTATATGCCGATATGAAATGGTTACACAGCATCTGCAAAAGCAATCCCGATTTTGTGAACATGCTGCGCAGCCCGGTTATTAAACCAACTGCCAAAGGAAAGATCATTGAATCAATCACCAAAGAAAGAGTAAGCACACTTACCAGTGCTTTTATACAGTTACTGGTACGTAAGGCAAGAGAAACAAACCTGCCCGAAATTGCAACTACTTATATTGACCAGTTCAATGCACTGCGTAATATTCATAAAGTAAAAATTACCACAGCCGATCCTATTACAGATGATATGCTGAATGCCATCATGGCCAATGTAAAAGCTACAGCTACAGCAGGACAAACATTTGAAGTAGAAACAGCAGTAAACAACGAACTGATTGGTGGATTTTTACTGGAAACTTCAGGTACATTGGTTGATGCCAGCATTTTAAGAGACCTGAAGGATATTCATAAGCAGTTCATGAATAATGATTACCTGCACAGGATCAGATAATTTTCACTTGTAGAATAAAAGAAATTACAAAGCCGCAAATTAAATTTGCGGCTTTTGTATTTAATCTAAGTGACACAGCTTGAAAACCTAAAATTCAAACACCGGTGTCTTTATATCATGATAAAACAAGAACGTCCACTTTTCTTTTTCACCCTGCTCCCACCACTGTTGCCGAAGCTCCATACATTTACGGCCATCAAAATCGTACTTGGCAATAAACTTGTTTTTCATTTGCTGTAACTGCGGGGCCACATCAGCACCAAAGAAAATTTTCTGCCCGTCTTCTTCGATCCAAAATACCTGGTGAAAGGGACAATGAGCGCCTGTTACTTCGTACTTAATATAATCTCCGATCATTCCATTGCCCTGTGTAAAAATAACCTGGTCGGTCTGGCCCAATATTTCAAATTCCGTGGGCGTGTAAGAAGGTTTACCCTTTGCCATCGCAAAGTCAAACTCATCCTTATTTACAAAGTATTCCGCATTGGGAAAACTCATGAATTTCTGGTTCAGTATTTTATCTTCTTTGCTTACTCCTCCGCTATGGTCTTTATGTAAATGGCTTAGTAAAACTTTAGTTACTTCCAGCGGGCCAATGCCATTGTTCAGTAAATTCTGGTGAATCTGTAAAGTGCCATCCGGACATTAAAGCCAAGCCCGGTATCAAGTAAGAGCACATCTTTTGAAGTAATAATTACAAAGGGTTGTATCTCTACCAGCAAACTGCCCAGGGGGCGTTGCTGCAGGTCGTCTTTGTTAGTGTTAAAGGGTACAAAAACCTTGGTAGCATCAATGGTAAAAGCGCCTTCGCTGAGTGGAAGTATTTTCATACCCAACCCCCCAGCCCCCTAAAGGGGGAGTTTGCACCCTGAAAATTTTCAGTGTATCTGGAAAAAAAAAGAGTTGGATGCATAAGTATTTAAAAAGGCTTTTATTAGTAATCGCCTAAGGTTTCTGGCAATTGTGCCAGGGCTTTTTGTAATTGTTCATCATTGGGTGCAATGCCATGCCATTCGTGGCTGCCTTCCATAAAATCTATGCCCTTGCCCATTTCGGTCTTCATTAAAATAACAATGGGTTTGCCTTTTCCTACAAAGGTTTTTGCATTGTTCAACCCGGCAACAACTGCATCCATATCATTGCCCTCCATTTCCAGCACCTGCCAGTCAAAAGCTTCAAATTTTGCTTTTAAGTTACCCAGGCTCATTACTGAATTTGTTGACCCATCAATCTGCTGGCCGTTCCAGTCAATGGTGGCAATCAGATTGTCTACTTTTTTGTGTGCTGCAAACATAATGGCTTCCCAGTTTTGTCCTTCATCCAGTTCTCCATCGCCATGTAAAGAGTAAACAATATTCGTATCGTTATTCAATTTTTTTGCCAAAGCTGCGCCCACTGCTACACTCATACCCTGACCCAACGAACCGCTGGCAATACGTACGCCCGGTAAGTGCTCATGGGTGGTTGGGTGCCCCTGCAGGCGGGTATTTAATTTTCTGAAAGTGCTCAATTCAGTTATTGGAAAATAGCCGCTACGTGCCAATACGCTATAAAAAACCGGCGAAATATGCCCGTTACTCAGGAAGAAAAGGTCTTCGCCAACGCCATCCATGTTAAATTTCGGGTCATGCTTCATCACATTAAAATACAGGGCTGTAAGATACTCGGTACAGCCCAATGAGCCACCCGGATGGCCGCTCTGCACGGCGTGTACCATTCTTACTATGTCTCTGCGTATTTGTGTAGCGGTATCTTTTAAGCTATTCATTGTATATTTTGATTTGTATAATTAATAAGTTGAATTCCGATAAAACGTTTGTTAGCTGCAAACCTACTTTAAAATCTTATTACATTAAGGTGATCACCAGCCAAAGTTGATAATAAGTTGAAAAATATGGCGTTATTAACCCGGGAAAACAATGAAAAATTAATTAATCACTCTTCAGGCATCCATTTTGCTGAAAGATGAGTCTAATATTTGATTTAAGTTTTTATCCTCGGAACATATTTAATACTTTTGCATTGTAAAAGTTGCTGAAACAAATTATAGTAATGAATTATATTCTATTAAGCTCGGGTTTAGCGTTTCTTATCACTTTTTTTGCTATTCCCGTTATTATACAGGTTGCCAAAGATAAAAAGCTTTTTGATGAGCCTGATGAACGCAAAGTTCATAAAAATGTTATTCCAACATTAGGTGGTTTGGGCATTTTTGCCGGTTTTATCATTGCAACATTAATGGGTGTACCTCCGGGTTTTACCTTCAATCTTCAGTATTTTGTTGCTGCGGCTACCGTCATTTTTTTTCTGGGCATTAAAGATGATATCCTTATTTTATCGGCCAGTAAAAAATTTATAGGCCAGTTGATCGCAGCGGGCATTATTATTAAATTCGGAGGTATACAGATCACCAATTTTCATGGCTTTTTAGGCGTATATGAAATACCACATACTACCAGTATTATAATTTCTCTTTTTACCATCATTGTTATTACCAACTCCTTTAACCTGATTGATGGTGTTGATGGATTGGCCGGGAGCCTGGGGTTACTTACCACCCTGGTTTTTGGTACCTACTTTTTTTATGCAGGCCAGTTAACGTATGCGGTAATGGCTTTTGCACTGGCGGGAAGCATCATTGGTTTTTTAATTTACAATTTTTCGCCGGCTAAAATATTTATGGGCGATACGGGCTCTCTTTTACTGGGACTTGTAAATTCAATACTGGTAATAAAATTCATTGAAATTGCCGGTAACACAGCTTCTAATTTTCCGATAGCAGCTGCGCCGGCAATTGGTTTCTCTATTTTAATGATACCGCTTTTTGATACACTGCGGGTATTTGGATTACGTATCATTCAGCGACGTTCACCTTTCAGTCCGGACAGAACACACGTTCACCACTTTTTACTCGACCTTGGTTTAAGTCACCGCATGGTAACCATTACCTGTGTGTTGGTTAATATCACTTTTATAGCCATGGCATTTTTTATGCGTGGTTGGGGCACCACAACGGTACTGGGTATACTGCTGTTATCAGCTTTTATTTTTATTGGTGTAATTTATTACAGCCGGCCTAAAAATAAAAGTGTATTTGCCCGCAAGGTTCCAAAAACCGAGATCATTAAATCGCATAAGATCTTTAAGCTTGCCGGGGAAACCGTGGAAGCCGATTAATATTCACTTCCTTCTTTACAATTGCTTTCAACAAATTTTAACGATTATCTTTATATTCATTTGAAGCTAATCAGAATATAAGCACGTTTTTTTATAGCTTTGCAGCCAATCAATATTTCAAACTATGTCAGCAGAAGTAGATACCGTTATAAGTGACACCGCAGGATCAATGCAAAAAGCATTAAATCACCTGGAAACAGAGCTGGTTAAAATACGTGCCGGAAAAGCCAATCCCACTATGCTTGACGGCATTGTGGCCGATTATTATGGAAACCCCACTGCCATTAACCAGATCGCCAATATTTCTGTTTTGGATGCCCGTACCATCTCTGTTCAGCCCTGGGAGAAAAATATGCTTGCGCCCATTGAAAGGGCGATAACCATGGCCAATATTGGTATTAATCCGCAGAATGATGGTAATATCATCCGCCTGTTTTTACCACCATTAACAGAAGAAAGAAGAAAAGAACTGGTGAAAAGATGTAATGCTGAAGGTGAACATGCGAAAGTTGCCATTAGGAATATACGCCGTGATAGTATTGAAGTGATTAAGAAAATGCAGAAAGACGGCCTGAGTGAAGATATTAGTAAAGATGCAGAAAAAGAAGCACAGGATTTAACTGATAAATATATATTGCTTGTAGAAAAGCACCTGGAAGCAAAAGAAAAAGAGATCATGGCGGTTTAATATTAATTTGATCCGGCCATAAATAAAACTCAACAGACTAAAATATATTCGCTATTTGGTAGCCGCTATGGCAGTGCAAGACTACCCGGAACCTGACAGTTTTTCAAACTGGCGTACTGCCCCTGCTGTAATTAATTCCCGGCACCCCTTTTGTCCTTAACTTCATCCATCACTAAAAAGAACCATCATGTTTCAAGAGGCAATAGAAAAAGTTGTACAGTTTACGAGGCCCATGCATACCATTTCCAGAACTTATGGAGGTTTGGTGTTGCCGGGAAGTTCCACCTTCTTTTTTGTAAACGACAGTGGCGTTGCCATTACCTGCAAGCATGTGATGGACCTGATTCCTACAGCTGATAATATTAACCGTCAATACCAGCAGTATAAAGCAGAAAGAGACCGTATCCCTAATGATGCAAAATACAAACGCAATATCCAGGGACTGCAGATGAAATATAAATACCTGCCCGAAACCACCGTTCAGCTAAAAAATAATTTTTTAAACTGCTTTGATAAGATCGATGAAATCACCTGCCATGCTCACCCTACGCTTGACCTGGCCATCCTGGAATTTAAAGGCTTTAATAAGATATTTTACAATGGTCACGCACAGTTTTTGAAAGACAGTAGTAAAATAAAACAGGGTAAAAGTCTTGCCCGCATTGGCTTTCCGTTTCCGGAATTCAATAATTTTAAACACAATCCCGATACGGATGATATTGAATGGACTCAAACCGGTAATCCCAATTCACCTTCTTTCCCCATTGATGGTATTGTTACACGCTTTGTTGCCACGCAACCAGACAGCGGTATAACCGGCATTGAAATGAGTACCCCGGGTTTACGTGGACAAAGTGGCGGGCCGCTTTTTGATACCGATGGGAAAATATACGGTATGCAGTTTGCCACCAATCACCTCCACCTGGGTTTTGATATGAAAGATTTTGAGATCATCAGCAATGGAAAGAAAAATAAAATATCAAATAACCCATTTTTACACGTAGGCATTTGTGTGCATGTTGACAGGATAAAAGATTTTCTGCGTGAAAAGAATATCCGTTTCAGTGAAGTGGATTAAGCATTATTCAGAACCTTTCCGGTTAGCAAGATAAACGCCCAGCAAGATCAGCGCCAGGCAACCGAATTGTTTTAGCCCAACTTCTTCTCCATAAATAATACCCCAAAAATTTGCAACAATGGGTATACCATATGTTACCATGGATGAGAAAACCGCGCCTGCCCGTTTTATCAAAACATAAAAAATGATGGAGGCCAGTGCTGTTCCCAAAATACCCAGTAAAGCTGCATGGCCGGTTGAATATAAAATTCCCGAATCGCTCAGGGGTAAATTAAAATAGCCGGTAAAATAAAGTACAATGAACGCGGGAATTGCATTTAATGTTAGTGCAACTGATGCAATTTGAATAGACCCGATATCTTTCAGATATTTATGCACCATATTTACATTAAAGCCATAAAAAATGGTTGCTAAAACCACGTACGATACATACATGAGGTTCTGGCTTTCCTGCATATTTCCCTTAGTCAGCAGCAGCAGTATGCTGCCGGCAAATGCGATGCATATCCCGAAGATCTTATTGGCCGGAGTTTTTGAGCTGAAAAATAACGCACCGGTTATAATAACAAAGATAGGCGTAAGCGAATTGAGTGTACCTGCCAGTGCGCCGTCAATACCCAGTTCGGCCACACAAAATAAATAAGCTGGGAACAGGCTTCCCAAAAAACCCGACAGAAATATGATCAACATCTTATTTTTGGGAATGCTTTTATAATGTTTTATAGCGGCAGGAAGTAATACCATACCCGAAAAAATAATCCGCAGTGAAGCTACCTGGAATGCTGATAAATGCAGCAACCCTTCCTTCATCATAATAAAACTGCTGCCCCAGATGATAGACAGAAGTATGAATATGAACCAGTTTAAAAAACCCTTTCCCAAGTATTAAATTTGGCGCAAAGTTGCTGCATTTATGTTGATTAACATAATCTGGTTTTGAGCATTGTTCCTAACAATTTGAGTTGATGATTTGTATTTATAATTATAATCCATTACTTTTATTAAGTCTATCTTTTGACGGAGAATCTTTTAAAAAACTAAAACTAAACTCATGGGATTTATCAAAGAATTTAAAGAGTTTGCCATGAAAGGCAGCCTAGTAGACATTGCCGTTGCATTTGTAATGGGCGGTGCATTTGGAAAAGTAGTTTCCTCATTTACTGATGGTATTGTTTCTCCATTGATTGGCATGCTCGGTGGTGGCGATTTAAGCAAAAATATGTACGTACTTAAGGAGGCTGTAATGGATGCTTCCGGAAAAGTAGTAACAGAGGCAGTTGCTGTTAAATGGGGCGATTTTTTAACAGCAATTATTAATTTCATCATTGTGGCCTTTGTTATGTTCCTGGTTATAAAAGCTATCAATAAAATGAAGAAAAAGCAGGAAGAAGCTGCTCCCGCTGGGCCTTCATCTACCGATGCTCTATTAATGGAAATACGGGATTCTTTGAAAAGGTAGTCCATCCATACAACCCTTTTAGTAAAAATGCAGTCTAAATGGGTGGATCTTTATTTTAAAACCTAAAACTAAACACATGGGATTTATCAAAGAATTTAAAGACTTTGCCATGCAAGGCAGTCTTGTAGACATTGCAGTTGCTTTTGTAATGGGCGGCGCTTTCGGAAAAGTAATTTCCTCTTTTACAGATGGTATTGTTTCACCATTAATTGGTATGATAGGAGGTGCCGATCTTAGTAAGAACATGTATGTACTAAAAGAAGCCGTTTTGGATGCCAGCGGTAAAGTAGTTACTGAAGCCGTTGCTGTTAAATGGGGTGATTTTTTAACTGCTATTATTAATTTCATTATTGTTGCCTTTATTATGTTTTTGGTTATTAAATCCATCAACAAAATGAAGAAAAAGCAGGAAGCTGCTCCGGCGGGCCCTTCATCAACCGATGCCTTATTAATGGAAATACGGGATTCTCTGAAAAAATAATATTTCCACACAACCTTTCTTTTAAAAATGCAGTCTATATGGCTGCATTTTTATTTTAAAAAAACATATTTTATGAGAAAGGTTTTAACGATCATTACTGTTTTAGTAATATTTTCCGGTTCTTTAAAGGCTCAGGACCCTACAGTTCAGGACCTGAAAAACCAGGCTGCAAAATCCATACCCAAAGACCCCAAAGATACAGCAGTAAAAAAGTGGAAAACGGGTGGCCTTTTCAATTTAAATGTAAACCAGGGCTCGCTGAGTAACTGGTCGGCCGGCGGAGATAAATTTTCTTTCTCTGTAAATGCTTACCTGAATGTTTTTGCATTTTATAAAAAAAATAAACACTCCTGGGACAATAATCTGGACCTTGCCTATGGTATAGTAAACACAACCAGCCTGGGTTCACGTAAAGCAAGTGACAGAATTGACCTGTTGTCAAAATATGGCTATGCCATATCAAAAAAATGGAATGTTGCTACATTATTTAATTTGCGCAGCCAGTTTACAAATGGTTTTACCTATTCGAAAACTACAGCCGGAAAAGATACTTCTTCGGTAATTTCAAAAACATTTGCACCGGCTTATGTATTGCTTTCTTTGGGTTTAGATTATAAGCCTAAAGATAATTTTTCATTATTTATTTCACCCTTAACCGAGCGTTGGGTAATTGTATCGGATAAGTTCATTAAACCACTTTATGGTGTACCGGCAGGAAAAAATGCAAAAAATGAATTGGGCGCTTTTATTTCTGCAAATTATACAGCAAAACTGGGTGGCAATTTTGTTTACAAAACAAAATTGGATATGTTTTCAAACTACAAACAAAAACCACAAAACATAGATTTTTTCTGGACAAATGCTTTAACTGCAAAACTGACCAGGTATATCAATTTTTCGCTTAATGTGGATATGATCTATGATGATGATACCAAAAATGTGAACCCGGTAAAAGGGCCTGCTCCACAATGGCTGCAGTTAATGGGTATTGGATTTGCTTACAATTTCACCAAAAAATAATTTGTTAAGGTTTTGCAGTTTTGATCTGCAGCAGCAAAATGCAGCTCATTTTATTTTAATTCCCTTAACATTCTGTGGATTGTATTTATTTATTTTTGTGCCATGCTAAAACCCCTGATATCACTCCTTTTATCTGCAACACTCATACTTACAGCTGCTGCACAGGATAAAACAGTAAAGGATCTGCAAAAAGTTGCTTTTAAAGAACTTAAACCACTCGAAAAAGATGGCTGGGTAAAAGCCGGTACATTTATCATTACTGTACACCAGGGTGCATTACGCAACTGGGCTGGCGGCGGCGAGCAAAATACACTTGGTGTTACCACCTTACTGAACTATAATCTAAATCACAGGAAAGGTAAAATGAGCTTGAACAATTATTTCGATATTGCACTTGGTTTTCAAAATGCCAGCAGCTTTGGACGGTTCAGAAAAATAGATGACCGTATCGATATTACCAGTAAATACGGATACCAGTTTTCTAAAAAATGGTATGCAGCAATATTGGGTAATTTTAATACGCAGACATTGGCAGGATACAATTATACCGATACCGTGAACATCAAGATATCCAATTTGCTTACGCCCGGTAAAATTCTACTGTCGGCAGGTATTGATTTCAGGCCAGATAAAAGCTTTACCCTTTTTTTATCACCCATTACAAGTCGTTTTATTTTAAAAACAGATAATGAGTTTTACCTGGTTGACAAATTTGGTGTACCCCCTCATCGTAAATCATATACCGAACTGGGGTCATTTGCTACAGCCAAATACACCAAAAAAATATCTACGTGGGCATTTTACACCGGCAGGCTCGATCTGTTCAGCAATTATAAAAGAGATCCGGAAAACGTTGACATCTTCTTTACCAACCTGGTTACCATGAAATTTAATAAATGGCTGGCCACCAATATAAGTGTGGATATGGTTTATGACGACGATGTGTTACAAAAAACCCAGCTTAAAGAGATACTGGGAATTGGTCTTACAGTAAAACTATAAACCGCTTTTTACCTCATTTTTGGCTGTTTTTCCACATTCGCGTGTGACAGGTCTTATTATTCCAAAACTCTCTCAACTTATCAATACATTTGCCACTGTTTTTAATAGCAATTTTTTTTACAATACAATATTTATAGTGGTGAATAAAACATCGTACCAGATTAAGTTAGACCAGTTTGAAGGGCCCTTTGACCTGCTTTTATTTTTTATTGAGCGGGATGAACTGGATATTTACAATATTCCCATTACCAAAATAACCAACGACTTCCTGGATTTTATTCATACCGGCGAAAAGCTGAACATTGAATTAAGCAGCGAGTTTATTTTATTCATCAGTACGTTGATGCGCATTAAAGCAAAAATGTTGTTGCCCCGCAAAGAGCTGGATGCGGATGGTAACGAAATTGATCCAAGGCAGGAACTGATCAATAAGATCCTGGAATATAAAAGGTTTAAGGAAGCCGCCACCCAAATGGCCGAAATGGAAGCATTAAGAATGCTGATGGTAAAGCGTGGTAACCTGCAGAAAGAGATTTCGCAGATTGGAGAAGAAGCCGGCGAGGGAACAGAGATACAGACGGTAACCCTTTTCAAGCTGATGAAGGCTTTTGAAAAAGTGATCTTAAAATTGCAGGAACGTAATTTTAAACCGGTGCATACCGTGGTGCGGTATAATTACACCATGGAGCAAAGCCGGGAGTATATGCTGAATGTTTGCAGAACTGAGAAAATGGTTTCTTTTGAAAAGGTTTTTGAAATATGTGAAGACCGCATTCATGCCATATTCCTTTTTCTTTCATTGCTTGAACTGGTGCAGATGCGCTACATGAGTTTACTTACCGGCGAAGGCCGCAATAATTTTATTGTAGAATGGAATGAAAACCGGGAAGAGGATGTTGTAGGATTATTACCCGGCGAAGAGCCAGCGATACTCAATTAACTTTTTTCGGTGAGCCACCCAAATGGGTGGCTCACCGCCTCTATTAAATACTTGCTATTTTACTGTCTTGTAACCACAGCGAATTTATTGTTTAGGCTAATTAATTATTTGTGAGGAGGTGTGTTATATAAAGCAAGTCACTTCAACATCACAAACCTCATTTTACCCGGTGAGTAAACCTAAAAGGGTGACTCACCGCAAAGCCAATTTGTCAGTTTGACAAAAGGGCATTATATTTGATGTTTAAACATTGAATTTAAAAAAGCAATCATGAAAACATTATTATTTAAAGCCGAAGACAGGGGAACCGCCGACTATGGCTGGTTAAAACCTAACTATTATTTTAGTTTTGCCCAATACCATAACAATACCAAAGTACACTTTGGTTTATTGCGTGTATTGAATGATGATTTTATTGGCGGTGGGGGTGCTTTTCCTACGCACCCGCACGATAATATGGAAATTGTTACCATACCATTTACCGGCGCATTAAAACACAAAGACAGCACGGGAGGCGAAGGAATAATTCAGGCAGGTGATATCCAGATCATGAGTGCCGGAACCGGTGTGCAACACTCCGAAGCCAATGCTTCTGCAACAGAACCGGTAACACTTTTCCAGGTTTGGATATTTCCCAAAGAAAGAAATATTAAACCCCGCTACGATCAAAAAACATTTGATGTAACAGAAAGAGCAAACAAATGGCAAACAGTTGTTTCGCCCATTGATGCAGATAATGCATTGTGGATTAACCAGGATGCCAGGTTTTCGCTAACCACCCTTGAGTCTGGTAAAGAAATAATTTATACGAATGCTTTTAAAAACAATGGGGTTTTTCTGGTGGTAATCAATGGCTCGGTGGAGGTTAACGGACAACAGTTAAATAAAAGAGATGCTTTGGGAATTTCTGAGACGGAAAATTTTACAGTAAAAGCTTCAGAAGATGCGGAGTTATTGGCTATTGAAATACCGATGAACTGATCTTAATGCAACTTCGCTGATCACTAGTAATAGATCCATAATAAAATGGGTTCCTGCGATTCATCCATATAGGCTTTTAATTGGGCAAGAAAAGCAGTGGATACCATCGGGCATCCCTCACTTAAAGCAATAGGTGCAGGATACACTTCTATATTAGGTACGCCGTAATATGAATGCAGCACTACAGCACGGTCTAATGCCCTGCTGTTGGTTTTGTCTAACCCTTTTAATTTATAAGACAATCCAAAATTGCCATTATAGGAACTTCCGATTTTATATTTACCCAGCGATGTACAATTGCTGTTTGGTGTATTTGAAAAGATCAAACCCGATTCACTTTCTGATCCTTTGCCATGGGCAACCAGTCCAGCAGCTTCTAAAGAATCTTTTAAAAGGTTGTAAACAAAAAAGCGGTTTTTACCCGATGGCAACCGCATATCAACCATAAAACAATAGCTTACATCAAAACCATGCTCGTCCACATAATCTTTTGCAAATGATGCCTTTTCTTTTAACCTGTTCATAACTTCTGAGCTGGTCATAACACGATTCTCTGTAAAATTATTGCTGGTATCAACAGATCTGAGATTTCGGTTATTACCTAAAAAGTAACCAAATACCGATATGGTTAATAACAATCCTGCTGCAAGCACGAAGGTTTTTTGAAGAATATATATGCCGTTTTTATGTTGCATGGAATAATAACGCAAACCTATTTAAAAAATTGTTTAATCCCTAACCAATAAAGTAAAATTAGTTACATTGTATTAAAAAATGAAAACCGGATTAAAAATATATCCATAACATAACCGGTTTGGTTGCTTCACCAAGGTAAGATTTTATTTGCGTTAAAAATGCCGGTGAAACAGTAGGGCAACCCAGGCTTTCGCAAATGGGTAATGGAGCTACTTCCTCATTTGGTACACAATCATGGCCATGAAGTACAACAAACCGGTCAAAAGCCTTGCTGTTGGTTGTATCCAGTCCGTATAATTTATAGGCCAGGCCAAATCTACCATTGTACAATTTGCCGATCTTGTATTTACCCAGCGATGTACAATAGCTGTTGGGTGTATTTGAAAAAACCGGGGTATCGGAATTAACCTTGCCGCTGCCATGGGTAACCAGCCCGGCAAGTTCTACAGAATCCTTAGCGAGGTTATAAACAAAAAAACGGTTATTGCCGGAGGGTATCTTCATGTCTATTAGAAAGCAATAATTTTCATCAAAACCATTTTCATTAATATAATCCTTTGCCTGTATCGATTTTTTATGGAGACGAAGCAGGGTTTCCTTTTTGTCTGCTGCATCTTTAACAGTAAAAGCAAAAACATGGCTTTTTACAGACCTGTTGAATTTGGGTTTATACCAAAAAAAATATCCAAAAGCCGAAGCGGTTAAAAATAAACCGGCCGTTAGCACAAGTGATTGGAAGGCTATCTTCATGAAGATTTTATTGGGCATAGATTCGTAACGAACCGGTTTCCATAAAATTTTTTATAGGTCTGTTAAATAAAATAAAAAAGCCCCCGATGTTAATTCGGGGGCTATAAAAAATACTGAAGTTTCTATTTAATTAATTCTGCTACATTTATTTTACTCAGCGCTCTCAGCATATTTGAAATACCATTCGCGTCAATACCAATTTCATCATACAATTGTTTAGGCGTTCCGTGTTCTACCAGCCTGTCAGGGATACCCATGATCTTCACATCAGCTTTGTAGCCATGTTCGTTCATGAATTCCAGGATAGCAGATCCAAATCCTCCCACAACCGTTCCATCTTCTATAGTAATTACTTTATTGTATTTGCTAAAAACCTCGTGTAACATTTCTTCATCCAACGGCTTTACAAAACGCATATCGTAATGAGCCGGGTTAATGCCTTCGGCTTTTACATCTCTTATAGCAGAAGCGGCAAAATTACCCACATGTCCGAATGATAAAATCGCAATATCCTTTCCGTCTTTCAGTTTTCTTCCGGTACCGATCTTTATTTCCTGCATTGCTGTTCTCCACTCCGGCATAACCCCTTCGCCCCTTGGATAACGAATCACAAAAGGTAATTCGTTTGAATCCAGTTGGGCCGTGTACATCAGGTTGCGCAATTCGGCTTCATTCATGGGTGCACTCACGATCATATGGGGTATGCAGCGCATAAAAGCAATATCATAACAGCCGTGGTGTGTGGGACCATCTTCGCCCACGAGCCCGGCTCGGTCTAAACAAAATATAACAGGCAGTTTTTGTATGGCAACGTCGTGTATCACCATGTCATAAGCCCGCTGCATAAAAGAAGAGTAAATGTTGCAAAACACTTTCATCCCTTGTGTGGCCATACCTGCACTAACGGTAACCGCATGTTGCTCACAAATGCCCACATCAAAAGCACGGTCAGGCATTTTGTCCATCATTAATTTTAATGACGATCCGCTGGGCATGGCTGGGGTAATCCCAAATATCTTGCTGTTCTTTTCAGCCAGTTCAATAATGGTATGCCCAAAAACATCCTGGTATTTTGGTGGCTGAGGTATTTCGAATTTTTTCTTTTGAATTACGCCTGTTACTTTATCAAACAAGCCGGGTGCATGCCACTTGGTTTGGTCCTGCTCTGCCAGGTCGTACCCCTTCCCTTTTACCGTCTTTATGTGTAAAATTTTAGGACCGGGAATGTCTCTCAGATCCTGCAACGTATCAACCAGCTTGGTAATGTTGTGGCCATCAATAGGGCCAAAATAGCGAAGTTTTAAAGCTTCAAATAAATTGCTGCTTTGGCTCACCATCCCCTTTAAGCTGGCTTCCAGTTTACTGGCCATACTTCGGCTGAATGATTTGCCCACCGGAAGTTTGCCCAGTGCCTTCCACACATTATCTCTCAGATCGTTGTATGTATGTGAAGTGGTAATATCAGTTAAATATTCTTTTAAAGCACCAACATTGGGGTCAATGCTCATGCAATTATCATTCAGTATAATTAGCACATTGCTTTTTTCAATACCAGCATGATTCATAGCTTCAAAAGCAAGACCTGCCGTCATTGCTCCATCACCAATAATGGCAACATGCTGCCTGTCGGTCTCTCCTTTATAATGTGATGCCATGGCCATGCCCAATGCAGCAGAAATTGATGTAGAAGAGTGACCAACCCCAAAAGTATCATACTCACTTTCGCTGCGTTTGGGAAAGCCGCTAAGTCCGTTGTATTTTCTGTTTGTGGGAAAATTGTCTCTGCGACCGGTAAGAATTTTGTGTCCGTAAGCCTGGTGACCCACATCCCATACCAGTTGATCATAAGGTGTTTTAAAAACATAATGCAAAGCAACACTCAGTTCCACAACGCCCAGGCTGGCGCCAAAATGCCCTCCATACACACTCACCACGTCAATAATATAATGGCGCAGCTCATCGCAAACCTGGTGTAATTGCTCCCTGCTTAACTTTTTTAAGTCGTCGGGATTGTTGATCTCGTTAAGTAAAACTCCTGCTTTAATATCCATTATTTATTTTTCAAACGGTAAAGGTACTATTTTTAGGCGCTTTTGCCAGCTAATACAACAATTTTTAACCCATCCGGTTCATTTAAATTTTAGGTTTTTAGCATATCTTCAAAATAAAAACAATTGCACTTCCCTATTACTGTTGAAATTGGTTCAATAAAAATACTGTTGCACGCCCTGTTAGAACCATTGGGTATGTTCATCGGGTTCAGGTATTTTCTGTATTTACGCAAGGGAAAGGGCGACCAGATTGAAAGCAGTCAAAGATTATGGATCATTATCGGGGCCATTTTTGGGGCATTGATAGGATCGAGACTGGTAGGCGGTTTAGAAAACCCCGCCGAACTTGTAAAAGCTGCAAATCCCCTGATTTATTTTTACACCAATAAAACCGTAATAGGAGGTTTTTTAGGAGGTTTATTTGGGGTAGAACTGGTTAAAAAAATAATTGGAGAAAAACATAGCAGCGGCGATCTGTTTACCTACCCCATGATCCTGGCGCTCATCATTGGCCGCATTGGTTGTTTTGGCATGGGTGTTTATGAAGAGACCTATGGTATACAAACAACATTTTTTACCGGCATGAACCTGGGAGATGATTTGCTGAGACACCCGGTAACTTTATATGAGATATTATTCTTATTGCTGCTTTGGATCGGGTTAATACAATTGGAAAAAAGATTTTCACTGGTTGCCGGTAGGCGCTTTAAAGTTTTTATGATCGCCTATATATTTTTCAGGTTTGCACTTGATTTTATAAAACCACATTATACTTTTAGTTTCGGCTTATCAACCATACAGCTGGTTTGTTTGGGTGGATTGATCTATTATGCTATCTATATCTTTAAACCAAGAAAATTAATTGTTTCGCAATATGCCTGAACGCCCCTACACCTATTACGACTTTACACTGAGTATTTGCAGCACCTGCCTGCGCCGGGTTGATGCCAAGATCGTTTTTGAAAATGAAAAGGTGTACATGCTTAAAACCTGCAACCAGCATGGATTTGAAAAAGTATTGATAGCAACCGATATTGAGTATTATAAAAATATCCGTAACTACAACAAGCCTTCAGAAACGCCTCTAAAATTCAATACGAAAACGCATTTCGGCTGCCCGTACGATTGCGGCCTTTGCCAGGATCATGAGCAACACAGTTGCTTAACCGTGATTGAAATTACCGACCGCTGTAACCTGAGTTGCCCCACCTGCTATGCGATGAGTTCGCCACATTATGGCAGGCACAGAACGGTGGAGGAAGTTGAAACAATGTTTGACATTATCGTTGCTAACGAAGGCGAACCTGATGTGGTGCAAATAAGCGGTGGAGAACCAACCGTACATCCCGATTTTTTTGCCATCTTGGATATTGCCAAATCAAAACCGATCAGGCATTTAATGCTGAACACCAATGGCATCCGCATTGCAAAGGATTTTGAGTTTGCAAAAAAACTATCTGCCTATGCACCCGATTTTGAAATTTACCTGCAGTTTGATTCCTTTAAACCCGAAGCGCTGCAACAGTTGCGTGGCGAGGATCTTACAGCAACCAGAATGAAAGCGCTGGAACATTTGAATGCTTTAAATCTTTCTACCACATTGGTTGTTACTTTACAAAAAGGCGTAAACGATGATGAGATAGGCAAGATCATTGAATTTGCATTGAAGCAAAAATGTGTAAGAGGAGTTACATTTCAACCCACACAAATTGCCGGGAGGGTAGAAAATTTTAACCCTGCAACAGACCGGCTAACCTTAACAGAAGTAAGACAAAATATTTTAGACCAGGCAAATATTTTTACCGCCAAAGATCTTATTCCTGTACCCTGTAATGCCGATGCATTGGTGATGGGATATGCATTAAAACTGGCGGGACAAACTTTTCCTTTAACAAGATATATTGACCCATCGCATTTACTGGATAACAGCCGCAACACCATTGTGTATGAACAGGACCAGGCATTGCATGAGCAGATGATCAATATTTTCAGCACCGGTATCTCAGTTGACCGGGTGGAAGAAAACATGAAGCAGTTGCTTTGTTGCCTGCCGCAGATCGAAGCCCCGGGCTTGGGATATGAAAATCTTTTTCGTATCATTATCATGCGGTTTATTGATGCATACGATTTTGATGTAAGGGCCATTAAAAAAAGCTGTGTACACATCATTCATAAAGATGGAAGGATCATTCCCTTTGAAACCATGAATTTATTTTACCGGGATGATAAGGAAGCTTATTTGAAGGAACTGCAAAATGAAAGACAAAAGGAGTTGTTTACTTTAAAAACATAATTATGAACAAAGCAATAAAAGTGCTGCTGATCAACCTGGCTGCGGTTTTTGGAATTACGCTGCTGATGTCACTGGCATTTGGTAACACCAATGCTGCAGATTTTTTGATTGGCCTCGGATTGGTTTCTCTTGGAGTAGCCTGTTTAGATCTGTTGGTATCGCTTATATTATTTATTGCCGGACAGGCCAATTACCCGATTGCCAAAGGATTTTTATTAAGCAGTGCTGTCTTATTTGTAACCGGTTTTACCGCATGTAGTTTTACAACCCTTAATTTCCCTTAAAATATTCAGTTTTACTTCTGTAAGTTACCCATCCGGTGTAAAAATAATCACTGCATGTTTTTCAAAATCAGATTGTACCCTTATCTCATATCTTTTTCCATCGGCTTCAACAATCATTACGCCGGTGTTTGGTGGTATTTCTCCCAGATTTTCAGCCTGAAAAAGTAATTCAATTGCTTCATTTTTATTGGTGAAAGGAATAGAAAACTGCAGTGGCTTATTGGAGATGCGTTGTTTTATTATGAAAGGTTTTTTATTGAGGAAAACAGAAACAGTATCTCCGTCATTGATGGCATTGTCGTACAAGGATATAAAAATAGCCGTATCCCGCACAGCTAATATCTGTTGAATATCCAGCCTCCTGTCAAGCAATTTTATTTTTGCAGAATCAGGCGTACTGGTTTGTGTTATTTCGGCTTCAGGCTTTTCCTGTAAAGATCTTGCGTATTCTTTTCTGTTGGTAAAAAAGTGATTAATCTTCTGCACAATATCCATATCCTCTTTAAAAAGGGGCAAATTTACCTTTTGCACTGCCACAAGCAATTCATTATCCGGATAACAGACAGTGTCCGGAATAACACCCGACCATTTGCCGGTTAAATATTTGGTGTTATTGATACGGGTATATGTAAGATCAAATTTTTTTTCGCAGGGAAAAAACTGGTCCGGTATCATAGCAAAGGCAATCCCAAACTCCTGCATATCAATTTTTTTTTCTTTTTTATTGAAAGTGCCATTGAATTTGTACAAAACAAAGCGGTTTGTATCGGTATAAGCAAATGTATATCCCCAGATATCTCTGCCCGATTGATAGATATGAATTTCCAGATTATCGGCTCCGTAGCCAAGGGCCGATTTGCGGCTTATCTTACCATTCCAGAAACCTGCAAGGTTTTGTGCGGTTGTATTTTCAACCGAAAAAAAGATTATAAATAAAAGCAGTAATAACTTTTTAAGCAAGGCTTATCAATTAGTACTTCAATTTAAGTTTTTTATGTGACGTGTTAAATTTAAAATCAGATCCGGATCGGGAGAATTGGAAATATATTGTTCTGCTTCAGATAATTTACACACACCAGGATAATCTCCTTCCTTTAAATATATATTTTGAATGATCTGGAAATGCAGGTGTGGTGGCCAGTTTCCGTTTTCGGCGGGTTCGCCAAAATGACCTATAACCTGTCCCCTGTTTATGTATGCCCCTTCGTGTAATGTAGAAATATCTGCCAGGCTCAAATGGCCATACAGGGTATGAAAAGCCACGGTCTCTAATTGATGCAGTAAAATAATAGTAGCACCATAATCTCCAAAATTATCATTGTATGCGAAACTATGTACCATGCCGCCCAGCGCAGCGTACACAGGCGTTCCGGCAGGACCCCAAATGTCTATCCCTAAATGGAGTGACCGGGCTTCTTCGCCAGCAAATAATTCGCTTCTGCGGTAAAGCGTGCGATTCTCTTTATAGCCGCCAATACCATATTTTGCCTTGTGGGTTTTTAAGGTACGGTTAATATAATCATCAAATAATCTGGTATCGGCAATTTCGGAAGCGCCTAAAACAGTATTGCTGTCCGTAAAATCTAAACGGTATAATTTTTCAGTGGCGGGATCAAAATCTACCACGGGATGAAAATCGGCCTGGTTCTTTATTAACGCATTTTCAAGTTCAGTTATCATACTGCTAAGATAGCAAAGGTTGAGGTTTGCACGAAGGTTTTTTAGCCACTCATATATGTGTTAAATCACCACATTGATCATCTTATTCTTAACAAAGATGATCTTCTTCGGCGCTTTGCCTTCCAGCCACTTTTGAACGATCTCGTTTTGAAGCACCAGTTGTTCTACTGCTGGTTGTTCTAAATCTAAGGCCAGTTCAATATTGGTACGCAGTTTACCATTGATGGAAACGGGGTATTCCTTGGTGCTCTCCACCAGCAAAGCCGGGTTAAATTTTGGATACGTAGCATCCAAAACCGAACCCTCGTTATCCAACTGGCTCCACAACTCTGCTGCAATATGCGGTGCATAAGGTGTAAGTAAGATGAGCAGTTTTTCAAGCACTTCTTTTTTGTGGCATTTTATATCTGCCAGTTCATTTACGCAGATCATGAATGTGCTTACGGCTGTATTAAAACTGAAACGCTCGGTATCTTCTTCTATTTTTTTAATGGTTCGATGTAGAACTTTTAATTCTGCATCGGTTGCTTTTTCATCGTTCCAAACTTTTCCTTTCAGATCATCATTGAACAACCTCCACAGCTTCCTTAAAAAACGATGCACCCCTTCAATACCCTTGGTATCCCAGGGTTTGCTGGCTTCTACCGGGCCGAGGAACATTTCATACATGCGGAAGGTATCGGCACCGTATTGTACACATAACTCAGTTGGATCAACTGTATTGTATTTTGATTTAGACATTTTTTCAGTTTCTACTCCGCAGATAAATTTCATTTCATTTGAAGTCCCAATACTACATGAAAGAGAAAATGTTCCATCTTCAAAAATAAATTCAGCATCAGCAAATTCCGGTTTCCATTTTTTGAATGCCTCAATATCCAATTCAACTCCATTAACAATATTTACATCAACATGCAATGGCTGAACTTCGTATTCTGTCTTTTTTCCGTGTGATACAAATTGGTTTGTTCCGGCTATTCTATATACAAACCTGCTACTTCCCTGTATCATCCCCTGATTCAATAATTTCTTAAACGGCTCATCATAACCGATCAATCCTAAATCAAATAAAACTTTGGTCCACATCCGGCTGTACAATAAATGCCCAACGGCATGTTCGGTACCGCCAATGTACAGGTCAACCTGGTTCCAGTAATCACTGGCTTTGCGGTCGCAAAAAGTTTCGCTGTTGTTGGGATCCATGTAGCGGAGGAAATACCAGCTGCTGCCGGCATAACCGGGCATGGTGCTGGTTTCACGTAGCCCCGTTGGCGTGTTTACCCACTCTTTTATATTCGCCAGCGGCCCCTCACCTTCCGGCCCGGGGCCATAAGTATCTACATGCGGTAATTCTAATGGCAGTTCTTCGGCATCCAAAGGAATGGCAACACCATCCGTCCAGATGATGGGGAAAGGTTCGCCCCAATATCTTTGTCGGCTGAATCCGGCATCACGCATGCGGTAATTCACTTTGCGTTTTCCTATACCCAGCTCTTCAATTTTATTTACAGCTACGCCAATGGCATCTTTCATCAACAAACCATTTAAAAAACCTGAGTTTTCTAAAGTTGCGTCTTTGGTAGCATTTGCTTCTTCGCCATTAAAATGACTACCGACAATATTAGTGATGGGAATATTAAAATGTTTTGCAAAAGCAAAATCACGCTGGTCGCCGCAGGGAACAGCCATAATAGCTCCGGTTCCATATCCTGCCAATACATATTCAGCGATCCAGATAGGAATTTCCCTGCCATCAAAAGGATTAATGGCGTAAGCACCCGTAAAGCAACCGGTAATGGTTTTTGCTTCGGCCAGGCGTTCCCTTTCGCTGCGGCTTTTTACATAATGGAGGTATTCATCAATGGCAGTTTTTTGCTCTGCAGAAGTGATTACAGATACCAATTCATGCTCCGGTGCAACCACCATAAAGTCAACACCAAAAATTGTATCTGGCCTTGTTGTATAAACCCTGAGATGTGAGTGGTGAGTGGTGAGTGGTGAGTTGCGGTCAGCAGAGTCTACACTCACGCCTGACGATTCACGATTCACGATTTCAAACTCCATTTCTGCTCCTTCACTCTTCCCAATCCAGTTGCGCTGCATTTCCTTCATGCTATCGCTGAAGTCAACGGTTTCAAGTCCATCCAGTAAACGATCGGCATAATCAGTTATCCTTAAATACCACTGGCGCATTTTCTTTTTTTCTACCGGGTGGCCGCCACGTTCGCTTACACCATTCACTACTTCATCATTTGCCAATACGGTTCCCAATGCTTCGCACCAGTTCACTTCGCCGTATTTGCTAAAGGCAAGGCGGCGTTTCATCAACATATCTTCCTGTTCGTTTTTGGTAAACGCATTCCATTGCTCCGGCGTAAAATGTTTGTTTCCCTTTGACTCGTATTTCTTTATAAGGTCGGTAATGGGTCTTGCTTTTTTTTGTGTGTTGCAGAAATAGCTGTTGAACAGTTGCAGAAAAATCCACTGCGTCCATTTGTAATATTGCGGATCACTGGTGCGAACCTCCCGGTCCCAATCATAACAAAAACCGATCTTATCAAGCTGTGCTTTAAAAGTGGTAATATTTTTTTCGGTGGTGGTTGCCGGGTGCTGGCCTGTTTCCAAAGCATACTGCTCGGCCGGTAAACCAAAACTATCAAAACCCATCGGGTGCAAAACATTAAAGCCTTTCAATCTTTTGTAGCGGCTGTAAATATCGCTGGCTATATATCCCAGTGGATGCCCCACATGTAAACCTGCCCCACTTGGGTAGGGAAACATGTCCAGTACATAATACTTTGGCTTTGCAGATTCGTTTGAAACCGCATACACTTTATCTTCTTTCCACTTCTGCTGCCAATTCGCTTCAATTTTTCTAAAATCGTATTCCATTTTTTATCTGATGTTTTATTGCTGTCCTTTTAAAATTTACCCGCTCTCCTAAATATTTGTGAAAGAAAAGTTATTTCACCCTCAATCACCAATCATCATATACATTTATAAAAATAAATCGGGCAGGCAATCGTTTTCGGGGAGAGCAAAAATACGGCAAAGCAGGTAAAATCCTTTATTTTTGCCCCACTTGTAAGAACACCCCATTCAGCGTGTTCATTACTTTCTATAAAATTAAAAAAGAACACGCCCAGGCGTGCACCTACAAAAAAATAAATATGGCTCAATTTGGAAAAGCAAGCAGTAAAAGAGGTAAACCAACTTATGCATACGCTATTATAGGTGTGTCGCTGGTTTTATTTTTATTTGGCATTGTTGGCTGGTTCTTTTTAAATCTTCGCAAAACCGGCGATTTTGCAAAAGAGAACATACAGGTACACGCCTGGCTTAATCCCAATGTACAAAAGAAGAAAATTGACAGCCTGCAGAATTATTTAAAGTCTATTCCCTACGCCAAAGACGTGCAATATGTGACCAGGGAAATGGCAATAGAACAATGGAATAAAGACAAGGATAGTTCCTGGAAAAAATTCCTGGATGAAAACCCCTTACCGGAAAGCGTTGACTTTTATATTAAAGCCAATTACGTTCAAAAAGACAGCCTGGATAATCTTTCCAATGATCTGCTGACAAGGTTTCCGGGTGTTATCAATGATTTTCAGTTTCCAACAGAAACCATAGCCCAGATCAGCAAATTTGTAAAAACAGCTGCATACCTGTTCTTGATTTTTGCGGTGTTATTAACCATTTTAGTGGTATTTTCTATTGATAACACCATTCGGCTGGCTATGTACAGTAACAGGTTCCTGATCAAAACCATGCAAATGGTTGGTGCCACCCGGGGCTTTATTGCCCGGCCCATCAATATCAGGGCTATTATAAATGGTTTAATTGCATCCGGAGTTGCTATTGTTGCGCTTTGGCTTACCATTTTACTCATAGAAACTTTTGAGCCAAAATTCAGAGTGTTGCACGACAATACCAGTATGATCCTGTTGTTTTTGGTGATTATTCTTTTGGGCATCAGTATCACCCTGGTAAGCACCCACCGCTCGGTAATTAAATACCTGCGCATGAAATTGGACGATTTATATTAATTTGCGGTTTCAAATAAATTACAATGAGCGAACAAACAAAAAAAACTGCCACTCCTGCCACTTCAAACCAGTTGTTTGATAAAGGAAATTACATGTGGATGCTGATTGGCCTTGGCGTACTGGCACTGGGCTTCTTTTTAATGGCGGGGGGCAAAAGCAGCAACCCTAATGTTTTTAATGCAGATGAAGTGTACAGCACTACAAGAATAACCATTGCCCCGATGCTTATCATTGCAGGTTTCATTATTGAGATCTTTGCAATTATGAAGAAATCGAAGAGCAATTAATATTATTGATTATAAATTATTAATTAATAGCGGAGATGAATTCTTCGCTTTTTTCTTTTAAAGTAAATTAAATGAATACAGTACAAAGCATCATCATAGCTATTGTGGAAGGGTTAACGGAGTTTATACCTGTCTCCTCCACAGGGCACATGATCATCACCGAGAAAATACTAAACATTCCGGAAGATGATTTCAGCAAAGTGTTTACGGTAGCTATTCAATTGGGTGCTATTTTAGCGGTTGTTGTTTTATACTGGAAGAAATTTTTCAACTTTAAAAACTGGCAGTTTTATGCAAAAATTGCTGTGGGTGTTGTACCTGCCCTGTTGTTGGGTTTTTTGCTTTCAGATAAGATAGATGCGCTGCTTGAAAGCTCCACAACGGTTGCCATTTCTCTTTTAGTGGGTGGCATCATCTTATTATTTGTAGATAATCTTTTTAAAAATCCTACCATTGATAAAGAAGAAGATGTTTCTTTTTTTAATGCCATTATGATCGGCATCTGGCAATGCATTGCCATGATACCGGGTGTAAGCCGCAGTGCAGCATCCATCATTGGTGGTATGCAGCAAAAATTAACCCGCAATGCGGCTGCAGAATTCTCTTTCTTCCTGGCTGTACCTACCATGCTGGCGGCAACCGGGTATAAATTATTAAAGTACTACCAGGATTATGAGGGCTTTACATCCAACGAAATAAAACAACTGGCCATTGGGAATGTGGTGGCTTTTGTTGTTGCCTTGCTTGCCATTAAATTTTTTATCGGCTTTTTAAAAAAGCATGGATTTAAGATATGGGGTTATTACAGAATAGTTGTTGGTATTGCTTTACTTATCTTGATTTACACAGGCTACATCAAATCTTAAAATACCCACTGCAGGGTATTTCACAGGCAACCCTGTTTAGCTAACTATGCACTACTAAATCAACCAACATGATAAATCTTCAACGCTCCCTGCTTACATTAATTATTGTCATCAGCATCAGTGCCTGTAGCCAGAACTATGGTAAAGAATATAAACTCGATAAAATGCACAATGTGTATTATAAAGGCGTTGATGAAGCCCAGGCAAAAAAACTGGCAGCCTATTTAAAAGAACAGGAATATTTCCAGGACAGTATCAATTCTACCGTGCAACTGGTTAAAGTTAAAGACACTTTTAACCTGAATTTTGTAGTGGATGAAACCAAAATAACGCCGGGTTACGATGAAAAGTTTTTACTGTTTGGCGCATTTATATCTGAAAGTGTTTTTAACAAGGCGCCCGTTACCATACAGCTCACCAACGATAAATTAGAGCCATTTAAAAATCTTGGATATGCAAAGCCACTATCAGGTGGCGAAAAATAGAGCCAATACTAACTGCTGCTATAATCAGTCCAGGCCCCCCCGATCAAATCGGGGGGTTGTTTTTTATGTGTAATACAATCTTATTTACTACTTTCATCCCTGCTTAAATAAGAACCATGCAAACTGCATCAAAAAAAATCATCAACGGATGGGCCATGTACGACTGGGCCAATTCGGTTTACAACCTGGTAATTACCACCACATTTTTTCCGGCTTACTATGCTTTTGTTACCAGCACCGAAAAATTTCCGGATGGTATCTCCTTTTTAGGCAGGCAGTTTGTAAATACCGAACTTAAAGATTATGTGCTGGCTTTTGGATTTTTGGTTATTGCTTTACTCTCTCCCATTTTATCTTCCATTGCCGATTATAAAGGAAACAAGAAAAATTTTATGCGCTTTTTCTGTTACCTGGGCGCAGTAAGCTGTGGCTTATTATATTTTTTCGATGAGCATCATGTTACACTGGGGCTGCTGTGTTTTATGATAGCCGGTATTGGATTTTATGGCAGCCAGGTATTTTATAATTCTTACCTGCCAGAAATTGCTGCTGAAAAAGACAGGGACCGCATCAGTGCCCGTGGATATAGCTTTGGGTACATTGGCAGCGTGATCATGCAGATGATCGGCTTTGGCCTGGTACTGGCCATGCCTGACAGTCAGCAGCCTTTAAAAATAACTTTTTTGCTGGTTGGCATCTGGTGGATTGCTTTTGCACAAATTACTTTTAACCGGTTACCGATAAGCCCCAAATCAGAAAGAAAATCAAAAAACCATGCACTGGTAAATGGATTTCACGAACTGAAGATTGTGTGGAACCAGATAAAAAAAATGCCGCAGCTGAAAAGATTTTTAATGGCTTTCTTTTTTTACAGTATGGGTGTACAAACCGTAATGCTTGTTGCTATTGATTTTGGTATTAAAGAATTAAAATTAGCAAACAGTAAACTCATTATAACGGCAGTCATCATCCAGATAGTGGCCATAGCCGGCGCCATTGGTATGAGCCGCTTATCTACCCTGTACGGAAATATAAAAGTATTATCATTAACCGTTTGCCTGTGGATAGGCGTTTGTATTGCCGGTTTTTTTATGCAAACAGAATTGCACTTTTATATTATCGCATCGCTGGTTGGTTTGGTAATGGGTGGCATACAATCATTAAGCCGTTCTACCTACAGCAAGCTGATGCCCGAAACAAAAGACACCGCTTCTTTTTTTAGTTTTTATGATGTTACTGAAAAATTTGCCATTGTAATTGGCCTGTTTAGCTTTGGATTTATTGAAGGGCTTACCAACAATATGCGCAATTCCATTTTAGCTTTGGTTGTATTTTTTGTATTGGGATTAGCTTTTTTAATTCTTACATACCGGGCACAAAGCAAATCAGCCCAAACTTTATAACATGAAATTATATAGCATTAACACCGGTTATTTTAAATTAGATGGTGGTGCCATGTTTGGCGTAGTACCAAAAAGCATCTGGAACAAACTGAACCCTGCCGATGAAAACAACATGTGCAGCTGGGCATTGCGCTGTTTACTGGTTGAAGATGAAGACAGATTAATTTTGATAGACAACGGCATGGGCGATAAACAGGATGAGAAATTCTTTGGGCATTATTATTTGCATGGCGATGATACACTGGTTAAATCACTGGCCCAACATGGTTTTACAAGGGATGATATTACTGATGTTTTTTTAACGCACCTGCATTTTGATCATTGCGGCGGAAGTATTGTGAGAGAAAATGACCTGCCTACCGGACAGGCAGGTAAACTGGTACCTGCATTTAAGAATGCTACCTACTGGAGTAACAGTGCACATTGGCAATGGGCCACAGAACCCAATGCAAGAGAAAAGGCAAGTTTTTTAAAAGAGAATATTTTACCGATTGAAGAAAGTGGTCAATTAAAACTTGTACAGCTTTACGGGTTTGATAAACCCGATTCAGAGCCCGGCTGGCACACCATTATTGGCCAGGAAGAAAAATTACAATCTGTTTCGTTTAAAAAAAATATAGATGTAATATATGTAGATGGCCATACAAATTCCATGATGCTGCCTAAAATAAATTACAACGGTAAAACGATTGTCTTTATGGCCGATCTGTTGCCATCTGCCGCACACATTCCGCTGCCTTATGTGATGGCGTATGATATGTTTCCGCTTACTACCTTAAATGAAAAGAAATTATTTTTGACTGAGGCAGAACAAAATAATTATGTTTTATTTTTTGAGCACGATCCTTTGATCGAATGCTGCACACTGCAAATGACAGAAAAAGGAATCAGGGTTAAAGAAACTTTTAAGCTGAGTGATCTGTAGTTGCCAGGCCACTACGAATACTTCATAGATTTAAGCACTGTTCATTTCATTGAGATCACGGGGTCTAAAAACGCTTATCGTAGCCAAACAACTACTATCTTGTACTAATCAAGGAAGTTAACGGGTGCCGCAAATTTTTATAACTCATCATATCTACCTTAATGCTTCCTACAGCAATCGGACTCTCTGCTCTTAGCAACAAATGATTGGGATCATCGCTCAGCCAGGCCGTCATGTTTTCTCCGCCTTCAAAAATGGTTCCTTTAATTAACAGTGGCCTTATTTTAATGGCTTTAAATTTTCCGTAGCGGGTTTTTATGGTCTCTTTGCCCATGTACCGTATGTACATGTGAAATACTTCATCATCCAGGAACATATCAAAAAGTATTTTATCATTCAGTTTGTACTTATCAAAATTGATGTTACGGGCATAATAGACCATACTCACTACGTCCTGTATACAATCTGTAACTTTAAAAACACCGTTGCTACTCACAGCCGTATTGGCTTCATGATTAAAGGTTACGTTGTTGTAATTTTTATAGCCGCCTTCATCAACATTGCGTACGAATTTATAAGGCAGCAGGTCGGTAGTATCAATATAACTTTCGTACCTGTCCCGCACCTTAAAAAATCCATCAAAGAACGAATAGGTAGAACCGGTACCAACCAGGTGATAAACGGGCTTGCCGTTATACCGCTCCAGCGCAGCCGTAAAAGTGGCTTCGCCGGCACCTACATACATACCCAGGGTGCTGTAAAATACTTTCATCTTAACCTCTTCATCAGCTCTGAAAGCAGTGTTTCTGATACTGCAGGAATTGTTATTTTTTGCTGTAAAACTTAATCCACAAAGGGCAATAATTAAAAAAGCCGGTTTAATGTAGAGGATCATTTTTCTTTTTTATTTTAATTCCTAAAATTAATAAACTTCCGATTAAAGCCGGAATAAACAGATTAACAAACCAAATGCCAAATGTTGCTGTCAGAATTCCGATGGTGTTGCTGCTGTACGAAAATAATGTTTTTGCAACGGTACCCCTTATCCCCAGATCGGCTATAGCAAAAGAAGGAATGATAGCCAGTATCCAGAACATAACCGTAATAATCCAGAACCCCACCCAAACACTTTGCTCTACCTGCAATAATTGCAGCATAAAGATGTATTGTAAAACGAAAACCACATAGCGGAAGAAAGAGATAGAGAGCAACCTTAACAAAATTTTTGCATCAAATATTTCCAAAACGCTGATATATTTTGAAAAACGGCCGGCGTATGGCAGTTTTTTCAGCAACCACACCATCCAGTTCATCCTGAAAAAAAGCACAATAAAAATAAGGGTACCTGCAATACTGCCGCATAAAAATATGCGCAACCAAAAAACAGAAATACCCAGTGAAGCTGCTGATGAATCTGAATGAAACAATAAATAGATCAACCCAAAACAACCCATCAACATCGTGATGATCAGCTGCGCCATGCCACCGGCAACGGAAAGTGTAATGGCTTTGATGCGTTTGCCATCATCTATAAAAAGTATGCGGCCTGCGTATTCTCCCATACGGTTGGGCGTGTTTAAAGAAAAAGTAACGCCGCATAAAACGGATTTAAATGCAGCCATAAAAGAAACCGGTTGCAATACCGTAAGCAGCAACTGCCATTTCCGGGCTTCAAGGCCCCAGTTTACAAAAACAAATACGATCACCATCCAAAACTTCCAGGCATCGGCACCAAATGGCAATGCTTTTATGATGGCAACGGAAGTATCAATATCAGGCTGCGCCTTCACCTGCTGGTATAAGGAATAAAAAAGCCAAACCGCCAGCAAGGGTGCAATAAACCACTTGAGTAATATTTTGATACTTTTGTTCAATACGCAATGTTAGTTTAATTATTATTAATGCTACTTAACCTGGAAAGCAACGTAGCAAAGCCAAAAAAATTCAGACGATTTGCAAAAAAAAACGAGCATCATTTTAGGGATCGATCCGGGAACCATCATCATGGGATATGGATTGGTAAAAGTTACCGGAAATAAAATCTCATTACTGGAAATGGGCGTTTTACAACCCGGTAAAGTAAAGGACAGTTATAAAAAACTACAGTTGATATTTAATACGGTAAGCGGCCTGATCACCAAATATCAACCCGATACCTTTGCCATTGAAGCCCCTTTCTTTGGCAAGAATGTGCAGAGCATGCTGAAGCTGGGCAGGGCCCAGGGTGTGGCCATTGCTGCGGCCATGCGTCATGGATTGGATGTGACTGAGTATTCGCCTAAAAAAGTAAAACAATCTATAACCGGTAACGGAAACGCTGCAAAAGAGCAGGTAATGAAAATGCTGCAGCAGATCCTTTCATTTACCGAAGACCCAAAACATTACGATGCTACCGATGCACTGGCTGTTGCCGTTTGTCATTACTTTCAGCAAAAAACAGCTTTGCCCGGGAGTGGCGAAAAAGTAAGTGGGTGGAAAGATTTTCTGGCAAAGAATCCTGATAAGCTGAAAACAAAAAAGTGAACGGCCTTTCCACAGGATCCTGCGGATACTTAACCTGCTTTTAACAAAATTTAGCCTGGCACAGTTTAATTTCATGTGTTCGTTTTATTTTTTTTGTGCCGTTGTTAAGGCTCATTTCATATCTGGTTTAAAAATTAAATACCGCATGGTCATTCGTTCAAAAACATTACGGTTGGTGATTTTAACAAGTACGGTGCTGATCACCCTTATTGTGGCCATTCAGCTGGTGTGGCTGCAAAAAGTGTATTTGTACGAAGAGAAGCAGTTTAATATCAATGTATCTAAAAGCATACGCAGTTTATACAGCGATATGGAACTGGTGAATGATGTATCAGACAATGTTCAAAAAGTAATTGAGAATGTTAACCCGGATGTGTATTTACTAAAGATTGACTGTAGCCCCAACCTGGAACAGCTTTGGGTAAACCTGAAAGGGGAGCTTACCGATTTTGATGTGTACACTGATTGCAGGGCGGCTGTTTATGATACTGCATCAAAGAAATATACAGCTGAGCAATATATCGACCTGCCCGATGCTTATTTCCCTTCAAAAAATGACAAAGTGCTGGAGGTATATGAACGTGATTATCCTTATATCTCTTTGTATTTTCCTCACAGGGGACAGTACATCGTTAAGCAGATGTTTTTCTGGATTGCGTCCAGTGGCTTCCTGTTACTGGTTTTAATTGGTTTTGGCTTCAGTATCTTTTACCTGTACCGGCAAAAGTTTTTTAACGAAACACAAAAGGATTTTGTAAATAATTTTACACATGAATTTAAGACTCCGCTGGCTGTAATAAAAATAGCAGCCGATGTTTTGCAACAACAGAGCACTTTAGATAAACCGGAAAAACTGAAAAACTACGCTGGCATTATACATGACCAGACTTCGCATTTACAATCGCAGGTGCAGCGCTTACTGGAAATTGCCTATACCGACCGGAGCAGTTTACCCCTTGAAAAGGAAAAATTTGATATTAATTTACTGATAGCCGAATCCATTAACGACCTGCAACCGTTAATAGAAAAGAAGCATGCCGTGGTGAACACCAATTTTGCTGTGGAAGAACTGGTGCTTTATGCAGACAGATCTTACTTAAGGCTGTGTTTGGTAAACCTGATCGAAAATGCCATTAAATATTCATCCGACCCGGTAATTGACATCAGTACAAAGGTGGAAGGATTCACCTTGCTCATCGTGGTAAAAGATAATGGCACAGGTATTGCAACAGAACATCAGAAGAAAATATTTGAACGGTTTTACCGCATAACGGATGGCGAGTTACACACGAGTAAAGGTTTTGGACTGGGTTTAAGTTTTGTGAAAAAAGTTATTGATACGCATCATGGTAAAATTGAAGTGATGAGCGAACCGGGGAAAGGAAGCAGTTTTATCATAAAATTATCCCTTAAATAAAATTGAAACCATGCTAAAAGGAAAAGTATTACTGGCAGAAGATGACCTGTCCCTTGGATTTGTAATTAAGGATTCTTTACAGGATGTTGGATTTGAGGTAACCCATTGCCCGGATGGGGAAGTAGCCTGGCAACAGTATCAAAAGAAAGAATATGACATTTGCCTGTTGGATATCAACATGCCGGTAAGGGATGGCTTTTCACTGGCAAAAAAAATAAGGCAACACAGTGATGTGGTACCTATCATTTTTATTACAGCAAAGAGTTTGCAGGAAGATAAGGTTAAAGGTTTTCAATCTGGTGCCGATGATTATATCACCAAACCGTTCAGCATTGAAGAACTGATCTTAAGGATCGAGGTTTTTTTGCGACGCACTAAAAAATTACAGGCCGATACGAAAGAAGTTTACCAATTGGGTAAATTAAAATTTGTGGTAAATGAATTAAAAATATACAACGGAAAAGAATTTATCACACTCACACAAAAAGAATCGGACCTGTTGCGCTTTTTTGCCCAGCACGAAAACAAGGTTTTAAAACGTGATGAGGTTTTACTGAACGTATGGGGTAAGGACGATTATTTTCTGGGCAGAAGTATGGATGTATTTATTACGAAACTGCGCAAGCATTTTAAGTCGGACCCCAATATTGTACTGGAAACCATACACGGCGTTGGTTTCAGGTTGCTGATCAATCAGCCATAATATTTGCTTTTATTTTTTCTTGTACTGCTTTCATTTCATCTGGCGTAGGAGTAAGTTTGGACCTGCTAAAATTCAGATCATTGGCCGAGTTGATGGGAACCAGGTGCATGTGAGCATGCGGCACTTCCAGCCCGATCACACTGATACCGCACCTGTTACAATCAAATGCTTTTTCAATAGCATGTGCAATGGGTTTTGCAAATACCAGCATAGCTGCCAGGTAATCATCGGGTAAATCAAATATTTTATCCACTTCTGTTTTAGGCACAACCAGTACATGACCGCTCACCAATGGTTGAATATCCAGAAAAGCAATGAATTTTTCACTCTCTGCAATGGTATAAGATGGGATATCGCCGTTGATGATCTTTGAGAAAATGGTCATAAAAAATATTTCAGTAAATATAAGTTATAAAAAATCCCATACGCACCTGGTGTATGGGATAAAAATATTTTACTACCAGTTACAGTTCTATCTTTTCCACTTTAAATTTAAGTACCCCTGCAGGTACAATTACATCAACCACATCTCCAATAACTTTGCCCAACAGGCTGTTTCCGATTGGAGAAGTAACAGAAATTTTTCCCTGCTTCAGATCAGCTTCGTTTTCTGAAACTATTTTATAGGTTACCTGCTTTTTAGTATTCATGTTCGTTAATGTAACCCTGGTAAGAATAGAAACCTTACTGGTATCAATATTACTTTCATCTAAAATGCGGGCGTTGGCAAGTACGCCTTCCAGCTGTTTTATTTTAGCTTCCAGCATACCCTGTGCCTCTTTGGCGGCATCATATTCGGCATTTTCTTTCAGGTCGCCCTTTTCCCTGGCCTCTGCAATGGCATGGCTTGCTGCAGGCCTTTCCACACCTTTCATGTGCTGTAACTCTTCCTTCAACCTTTCAAACGTTTCTGCTGTTACATAATTAGTTGCGTTCATAAAATTCAGTTTAAACAAATAAAAAAAAATACAACGCCTCAGGTGGCCTAAGGCGTTGCATATATTACAAAAGTAGTAAAAAAATTAAATCCCCAGCTTTTCCAGTATAACCGCACTCATTTTATTAAAAGCCTGTGTCGAATAGCCGGCTATATGTGGAGTTAAAATTACATTGGGCTGTTTTGTAAGATACAACATTTCTTCCTGTTGTGCTTCAGTAAAACTGCTTAATTGCTCATTTTCCAATACATCCAGTGCCGCGCCCGCAATAACACCTTGCTCCAACGCATGAATTAAGGCAGCAGTTTGCACAACCGAACCCCTTGAAGTATTGATAATGAAAGGCTTTTGTTCTAATGAATTAAAAAAATCTGCATTGGCCATGTGCCGTGTATCATCTGTAAGCGGAACATGAAAACTGACCACATCGGCATACCTGCAGATATGATCGAGATTGGCCTCTTTAACATGGTCGTGGCTAAAGCCGAATTTATTATTATCGTAAGCTAAAACAGTAACATTAAAAACTGAAAGCAGCCTGGCAAAACTGCTGCCTGTATTCCCATAACCAATGATACCAACTGTTTTACCACTTAACTCTGTACCCCGGTTTTGTTCACGGATCCATTTACCGTTTTTTATTTCATCATAACTGCTGCTGATCTTTTTCTGCAAATTCAACAACATTCCCAAAGCATGCTCTGCAACTGCATTACGGTTCCCCTCGGGACTGCTTACGCATTGTACTCCTTTGCTTTCAGCATATGCCACATCAATCAATTCCATTCCGCTGCCCAGCCTGCCTATCCAGGTAAGGCAGGCAGCTTTATCCAACATGATCTTATCAATTTTTATTCGGGTAGTTACAATAATCCCTGTTGCTTTATCAATAAGTTCAGCAAGTTCATCATACCTGATCTCAGGAAGATACATCACTGTAAATCCTTTCAGCTGCAAAGTTTCAATCAATACATCGGGAACGCTGGCGGTAATGATCACCGTTTTTTCAATACTCATTTGGAAGCTATCATGCTTATTTCTACATTAACATTTTTGGGCAGGCCTTTTACGGCAACGGTTTCCCTGGCAGGATATGCTGAGGTAAAATAACTACCATAAATTTCATTAACCGCCCCAAACAAACTCATATCGCTTAAAAAGATGGTTGTTTTAACCACCTGGCTAAAATCCATACCAGCCTCTGTCAGTATAGCTGACAGGTTTTTCATAACCTGGTTTGTTTCTTCTGTAAGATCTGCATTTGCCAGTTCGCCGGTGCCGGGAACCAGTGCAACCTGGCCCGAAATAAAAAGCATATCGCCTGCCATTACTGCCTGGTTGTAAGGGCCAATGGGGGCAGGTGCATTAGGCGTATTGATTATTTTTTTCATTTTATTCCTGTTTATTTTCTTAATTGCAAATATATCTTTTCTCAACCACCTATTTTTGCAAAAAATTATTATGATTGTTGTTGCAGCATCAGATGAACAATGGAATGAGTTGACCGGTTCAAGGCCAGGTATAAACTGGCAAAGGGTAGAAAATGCCACAGGCTTCAGCCAATACAAGGATGCAGATGCTTTTTTCAGTTTACATAACCATGAAATTTTAACGGAATTCGGATCTTTAAATAAACCCGTTTTTATAAACTCGGTTGTTCATACACTTGCTGATTTGGGTGCTCCATCAAATGTATATCGTATTAACGGGTGGTCTACCTTTTTAAGCCGTTCGGCCTGGGAAATTTCCGGAACTGCCAATGCAGCAGTTGAAGCCATTTTTAAAACGCTTAACATCAAAATCACTTTTGTAAAAGATGAACCAGGTTTTATTTCGGCAAGAGTTATTACCATGATCATTAACGAAGCTTATTTTGCCATAGAAGATAAGGTGAGCAGTAAAGCTGAAATTGACACTGCTATGAAACTGGGTACCAACTATCCTTTCGGGCCTTTTGAGTGGTCTTCCAGGATTGGTAAAAAAAATGTGCTGGCATTACTACAACAACTTTATTCAACAGACAGCCGTTATAAACCATCTGAAATTTTAATTAAAGAAGCAACAAAAAATAATTAATGAGCCTTATTCTCCAGATAGATACCGCATCCGACAATGCACATGTGAGCCTTGCCAAAAACGGGCAACTATTGCATTGGCTCAGCAGTGAATCTCAAAAAGAACATGCTGCTTTTTTACAGGCAGCCATACAGCAACTCATAAAATCTGTTGATATAAATATTAAAGAGGTTGATGCGGTTGCCGTTACAGCCGGCCCCGGCTCCTACACCGGGTTAAGGGTTGGCATGGCCAGTGCAAAAGGTTTATGCTATGCATTGAAAAAACCACTTATTACCATTGGCACACTGGAAGTATTAACAGCTTCTGCTTTGCAGCTTTTTCCAGGTGATCATGAAGATCTTTTGTATTGCCCCATGATAGATGCCAGGCGGATGGAAATTTTTACAGCAATATATAAACATGATCTTTCCATAGTGCTCAAACCATGTGCAATGATACTTGATGAATTGTCTTTTGAAAATGAACTGAAGAATAACCGAATAGTTTTTTTCGGCAGCGGCTCCGATAAATGGAAACTCATTTGTCCAGATAGCTATCGCGATGAGCATGCCATCTTTAAAACAGTTTCCATTTCGCCAAAATCCTTTGGCACAGCTGCGTATGCCTTATTTTCAGAAAAAAAGTTTACAGAATTGGCTTACAGTGTACCGGTCTATCTAAAAGAATTTCAAACAGTTATCAAAAGCTGAATAAATTTCCCGAAAAAAACGTTATAATTCATACAATATATTAATTGCATAAGCAATTAATGGTATATTTGTATTGTTCAAACATTGTTCAAGCATATTTAAAATTTAATCTTATGATGGTTGCATCTCAAACACGGGAGCAGGACGTTGCGGGTTCTGCAAAAAACACTCCAATTAATTTGGATTACAATGCGCTAAAAAAAGCTGCATTGGTCTTACGCGCTTTAAATCACAAACTTCGTCAGCAATTATTGAAATTAATTGAAGACGAGAAAAAAATCACTGTTACAGAAATTTATGTTCGTTTACGACTGGAGCAATCTGTTGCATCCCAGCACCTGGCAATTTTACGCAAGGCGGGTATTGTGAGCACAGAACGCGATGGAAAATTTATTTTCTACACGGTTAATTACAAGCGCATAGATGAGATCAGCCAGTTTGTAAAAGACCTGGTAGGTTAAAATTTTTGCAAATTTAATTTTAAGCGTTTGGGCAAATTGCCTGAACGCTTTTTTGTTTTTACCTTTACTTTTTACTTAAAGAAAAACACAGACCATGTTCATCAAACAATTTTATACGAGCTGCCTTAGTGAAGCTGCATACTATATAGAAAGTGAAGGCGAAGTTGCCATCATTGATCCTTTAAGGGATACGGAGGAATATATAAAGCTGGCTAAAGAAAATAATGCCGGTATCAAATATATTTTTGAAACACATTTTCATGCAGATTTTGTGAGTGGACATATTGATTTGAGCAAACAAACCGGTGCCCCCATTATTTACGGGCCTGGAGCAAAAACCAGTTATGATGTACACAATGCAAAGGACAACGAACTTTTTAAACTTGGAAAGATAACCATACAGGTGATACACACACCCGGGCACACACTGGAAAGCAGTTGTTATTTGTTACATGATGAAAATGATAAACCACATGCCCTATTTACCGGCGATACTTTATTTGTAGGTGATGTTGGCCGGCCTGACCTGAGCAGCGGTAACATGAGCAGTGCCGAACTTGCAGGCATTATGTTTGAAACAATACAAACCAAGATCCTCCCGCTTGCTGATGATGTAATTGTTTACCCTGCACATGGTGCAGGCAGCAGTTGCGGTAAAAGTATGGGGCCGGAAACCTTCAGCACCATTGGCGAGCAGAAAAAAAATAATTACGCCCTGCAACCGCAAACAAAGGAAGCATTTATTGCAGCTGTAACCAATGGGCTTTCTGTACCACCCAAATATTTTGCAATCAATGCACAAATAAACATGCAGGGTTATACCAGCCTGGATATGGTAAAGCAAAAAGGATTAACACCATTGTCTCTTGCAGCATTTAAAAAATTAAAAGAAGAGGATGTGTTGATCGTAGATACACGCCACGCAACTGTTTTTACACAGGGTTTTATACCGGGCAGTATTTTTATCGGCCTTGAAGGCCGCTTTGCCGAGTGGGCAGGCAGCCTGTTATCTTTTGATAAGCCAATGATGCTGGTAACTGAACCCGGTAAAGAAGAAGAAACCATTATTCGTTTGTCAAGGGTTGGATTTGATAAAATACAGGGTTATTTAACGGGTAGTTTTGATGCCTGGAAAAATGCTGGCGAAACCGTAGACCTGATCATTGATATTGAAGCTGATGAACTGGTGATGGATATACCCCACGACCCGAACTTAGTAGTGGTAGATGTAAGAAGAGAAACAGAATTTGCAGATGGGCATATTGCCGGTGCACAAAATCTTCCGCTCAATGAAATGAATGATGTTTTAAACCTTTCGCATTTTGAAGACAACCAGAACTTATATGTGCATTGTGCAGGCGGATACCGGAGTGTGATTGCAGCTTCGCTTTTGAAACGTGAAGGAACACATAACCTGAGAAATATTTTGGGCGGCTGGGGAAAAATTAAAGAGCAAAAAAATATCAGGATAGAAAAAGAAGCCAGTGTTTTGAATTGATGGAAATCTTATTCAACCGGGTTTTTATCAATCCAGTTATTTCTGTATTCTTCATTCCATTCATGTTTAAAACGTTTGTGGCTCCATAGATACATATCGGGCTGCCGCCTGATGGCGTCTTCAATATAATCCCGGTACATTACTGTAAGTTCTCCAGGCTTTAATAAAGAGGCGTCTTTACAGGCAAGTGTTAGGCTTGATTCATATTTACCACGGGCAGTTTTAAAAGCCCTGCCAAAAATTACCGGGCATTTTTTCATCGCTGCATTTTTTTCGGGGCCGGTTACAAAAGCTGTTGGCCTGTGAAAAAAATTAAGCCAGTAACAGTATTTAGGAGCTGCAGGTTTTTGATCGGCAATCAATGCCAGTGCGTGTGTTTTATTTCGCCAGGCTACAAATGCTTTTCTCGATTCTGTTGCTGAAAGCATATGTGTTCCATACTTTGTACGGAATTTATAAAACAGCCTGTTTATTGATTTACTGCTGATGGGCATATAAACAATAACCAGTGGTTGTTTAAAATGCAGTGACCAGTGCAGGTTTATCCATTCCCAGTTAAACTGGTGACAGGCGTGCATCTGGCAACTGATGCCTTCTGCAGCAAACTGATCAAATAAAGTGAAATCGGTTTTACAGTGTTTATCGTAAAAATCTTTTGAAACTGAAAGACATTTAATGGTTTCAATAAACGAGTCGGTGAAGTTGCGGTGAAATTTTCTTTTGATGCTGTTTCTTTCTGTTACAGATTTTCCAGGAAAAGCAATGGAAAGGTTCATTTCAATTACTTTTTTTCTGTAGCCAAAAACACGGAACAGAAAGAATGAAATAATATCGCTTAACACATAAAGAACCCGGAGTGGCAATAATGAAATCAGGAAAAGCGGGACATAAATTAAATAATACATGCTGCCGGTTTGTATATCTATTATTAGTGTAAAGATACGATGCTGCAATAATTATGTAATTTTTTATGTCCTGGCTTTATCTATCCAGTTTTCTTTATAATCTTCTTTGTAATCCCATTTCCAGCGGCGGTGTGTCCATAAATAATTATGCGGCTCTTCTTTTATAATTTTTTCCAGAAAATCACGAAAGCCCCTGGTAATTTCGCCACGGGAGGTTGTAGCTGCATTTTCGCAAAACACAGTACACTCTAAAATATAGTGGCCTCTTTTGGGAATGGTGGATCTTACAAAAATAATAGCAGTGTCATTTTTAATGCCGCCCACTTCAGGACCCGTAATAAAAGGAGCGGGTTTACTAAAATAGTTTTGCCAGTAAGCATTTGTGGGGTCTCCGGGGTTTTGATCTGCTGCTAGAAAGAAAGCAAATCTTTCTTTAAAAATCTCTTCCCTTTTTTGTTTGAACTCGGTAGCCTTAATAAATATGGTACCGTACCGCTCCCGTATTTTTAAAAATAGCCTCTCCATTGCTTTGTTTTTAATAGGCATGTAGATGGCATAGGTAGGTATTTTATTTATAGCTTTCGACATAAACAGGCTTCCATACTCCCAGTTAAACTGGTGTCCTGCATGAAGCTGCACATTCTTTCCTTTATTGATCAGGTCTTCAATAACGGAAAAATCGCCCTGGCATCTTTTTTCAAATGTTTTATCACTCATTGAAATAAATTTAATTATTTCAATAAAAGTATCAGTAAGGTTATGAAAAACCCTTTTTGTTATTTTTTTAATTTCTGCATCTGATTTTTCGGGAAAAGCTATCCGCAGGTTTTTAATAACTGTTTCTTTTCTGTAGCCAAAAACATAATACAGCAAAAAATAAATAAGATCGCTTAATAAATAAATTACCGGAAAAGGCAACAAAGAAAGCAGGTACAAAAAACCGTATATGATAAAATACATACTATTTGAACTATTTATTGATGTACCTGCAAACCGGCAGGCACGCAAAGGTAGGCAGTACAGGGATTCCGAAAAAATCGGGATGTTTGATGTAAGATAAAGATTTGGTTAAAAACAGTACGTAATACTTACATCACAAAACAATATTCTGTATCATTTCCTGTTTCCCCGGGTAATCCGTATTAAAATGCAACCCCCTGCTTTCATGCCTGAACTCGGCACATTTTACAATAAGATAAGCCACCGTAATCATATTACGTAACTCACAAAGTTGCGGCGATACAATTGTTTTCTGATAGAGTGCTTCTGTTTCAGTATACAACAGATCTAGCCTTTTCATGGCACGATGGAGCCTTTCATTGTTTCTAACTATACCCACATAATCGCTCATCAGTAATTTTAATTCTTTTACACTTTGTGTAATAAGGATCATTTCTTTGGGTGCGGTGGTGCCATCTGTTTTCCAGTCTCCCACCAAAGCTCCCCCGAAGGGAGAGTTTTCAACCTCTTTAATTTTGCTACAGCATCTATATAAGCCCGGTGTGCAAACACCATTGCTTCCAAAAGAGAATTGCTGGCAAGTCGGTTAGCACCATGCAAACCGGTGCTGGCACATTCGCCGGCAGCGTATAAATTTTTTATGGATGTTCTTCCGTGTTCATCAGTTTTAATACCGCCGCAACTATAGTGTGCGGCCGGTGTTACCGGTATCATATGTTTAGTGATGTCAATTCCAATGCTTAAACATTTTTCATAAATATTTGGAAAGTGCTCAGTAAATTTTTCTTTGCTGAAATGCCTGCAGTCGAGAAAAACATTTTCGGTACCTGCTATTTTCATTTCGTTATCAATAGCGCGTGCTACAATATCGCGTGGTGCCAGGTCTTTTCTTTCATCATAGCGTTCCATAAATGCTTCGCCAGCCTGATTGCGTAAAATACCTCCATCGCCCCGTACGGCTTCTGTTATCAGAAAATTGTGGCCCCTTATTCCGGGTTCGTACAATGCAGTTGGATGAAACTGGATGAACTCCATATTCTCAATCCTGCCTTTCGCCCTGTAAACCATCGCCACGCCGTCGCCGGTTGCAATGGCGGGGTTGGTTGTAGAGCGGTACACCTGCCCGTTACCCCCTGATGCCAGCATGGTAATCTTAGAAAGTATCTTTTCAGTTTTATTTGTCTGCAGGTTTAAAACATACACACCATAACATTCAACATCGGGTGTTGCTTTTGTAATTAAATATCCCAGGTGGTGCTGTGTTATTATATCAAGTACAAAGCAATGATGCATCAGATCAATATTCTTTTTTCGGCTGATGGCTTCCAGCAATGCCCTTTCCATTTCTCTGCCGGTAACATCTTTGTGATGCAGGATACGGGATTCGCTATGTCCGCCTTCCTTACCCAGTTTAAAATCGCCGTCTTTTTCTTTATCAAAATTTGCACCCCATTCGATGATCTCTTCAATTCTCTCAACACCTTCTTTAACCACAATTTCTACTACATGCCGGTTGCACAACCCATCACCGGCAATTAAAGTGTCTTCAATATGTTTATCGAAACTGTCTTTATCAAAGTCCATTACCCCCGCAATGCCGCCCTGGGCATACTTTGTATTGGTTTCATCGCTTTGTGTTTTTGTGAGAACGGTAACTTTTTTATCAGGACATGCTTCAGCCACTTTAAGAGCGTAAGTTAATCCTGCTATACCACTGCCAATTACGAGAAAATCTGTTTGCATACTTGTTAAGTCAAAAGTTAAAAATCAAAAGTCAAAAAAAGAGTCAAAAATTATTAGGGCACTATTTTGACTTTTAACTTTTGACTTCCTGTGTTTCCACCCACGCTTCATTTTCTTTCAATAAATTGATCAGTTCATCAACTGCAATATTGCTGTCGATATTTCTTTTAACCACTTCTTTTCCTTTGTACAACGTTATTTTACCAACACCGCTGCCCACATATCCAAAATCGGCATCGGCCATTTCGCCGGGACCATTTACAATGCAACCCATGATGGCAATTTTCACTCCCTTCAGGTGATTGGTTACAGCACGGATCTTTGCAGTGGTCTCCTGCAGATCAAATAAGGTGCGGCCACAACTGGGGCAACTGATATATTCTGTTCGGGATATACGGGTACGGGTAGCCTGTAATATTCCAAATGCAACAGAGTTTAAGGTTTTTGTTTTAGGAAAAACTTTTTTGTTACCAAAATAATGGCCAAAGCAAACGCCATCGCTAAAACCATCCAACAGCAATCCGCCAGTTTCAACAGCATAGTGAATTAAACTCTGGTCCATGGTAGAATCGGTACTATCACAAATAACAATCGCTGGATTTTTTATGCCGTTGTTCATCAGCTCAACAAACATCCTGCGAATGCTTTGCATGGCATTTTGGTTTGTACTGCTTAAACAGATCACCGCAGTTTTATCGTGGCTAAGTTTTGAAAATATTTTTTCAATGGGCTGATGGGGATACCCTTCAGAATAACAATCGATCATCACAAAATTCAGCCATGATGATTTTGCAATGGCATCATCCATATACTGGTCAATATCAAAAATGGGGACATAACTGGTTTTATCGGTTGCATCAAGCAAAGGATCATGATACAGGATCACTTTTAAAGTCCCAGGCAGCTCAAAATCCAGGGGTGCATTACAAAAAATATAATCTGCGGCTGCATCACCAATATTCCATTTATCAGTTACCGCATCATAAGTGTATCCTATTGATTGCAGATCTGATGGGGTGATGGTTTCGAACTTACTAAAATCGGCCACTACCACGGGCACCTGCTTTGCACCAATATTATTTACCGCAAAGGTTTCCCGCCGGTTATATTCAAAAGTTGAATAAGGAAATTTTTCAATCGTGGGAACAATATCTTTACTTACCCTATTTGTATAGCGCTTTACAATATCCTTACACACCGGTATTTCCAGTTCCGGGTCTTCTGTTAAGGAAACACGAATGGTATCGCCAATGCCGTCTTCAAGTAAAGTACCAATCCCAATAGCCGATTTTATTCTGCCATCTTCGCCGTCGCCGGCTTCTGTAACACCCAGGTGCAAAGGATACGCTTCTCCAAATTCTTCCATCATGTGGTTAACCAGCAACCGGTAGGCCTGTACCATTACCTGCGGATTACTGCTCTTCATGCTCAAAATTATCTGGTGATAATCTTCGCCTCTTGCTATTCTTAAAAACTCCATGGCACTTTCTACCATTCCCATAGCGGTATCGCCATAGCGGCTCATGATACGATCGCTCAGGCTGCCATGATTGGTGCCTATACGCATAGCAGTTCCATGCTCCTTACAAATTTTCACCAATGGAGTAAAACGGTCTCTTATTCTTTCAATTTCTTCAGCATACTCTGCATCGGTATATTCGATCTGTTCAAATTTTTTCTTGTCAACATAATTGCCGGGGTTCACCCTTACTTTTTCAACAATTCTTGCAGCGATCTCGGCGGCGTTGGGTGTAAAATGAATATCGGCTACCAGCGGCGTATCATATCCTCTTCTTCTTAATTCATCTTTTATGTTCTGTAAATTTTCCGCTTCATTTTTTGATGGAGCAGTAATACGTACCAGCTGAGCTCCTGCCTGTATACAACGGATAGATTGTTCAACCGTTGCCATGGTATCCATAGTATCGGTGGTCGTCATGGTTTGTACAAGAATGGGGTGTCCATTACCTAAAAGCAGGTTGCCTATTTTAACTTCCCTTGTTTTCAGGCGTTTGTATGATGTGAGTGATTCGCTGTAAAATTGCATGGTGCAAAAATAACAATAAATGGCTGTGATTGTTTATTGGGTTTAGTATAGTTGTCAGGCCACTAAAAATACCCTTAAAGTTTAAGTGTGTTTGTAACACAAATAAATGTAAGATCAGGACTCTGTTTAGTGACCAGACAACTGAGACGTTACCAATCCTTCTCAGGCTTAGCTGAAGTAGCAGTATTAACTTTCCGCAATTTATCCTGCAGGTTCTTTTCCTGCTGCAGCAGGGCTTTCAGCTTTTCCTCTGCATCCTGTTTGGTGAGTTTGGAAGGCTGAGGTTTTGGTTGCCCGTCTTTTTCTTCGTCTTTGGGTTTCTCTTTTTCTTTATTCTTTTTATCGTCTTCAGGTTTCTTTTCTTCCTTTTTGTCTTTATCCTCTTTCTTTTGCTGTTCTTTTTGCTGTTGTAATGCCTTTTGCAGATTCTGCCTGGCATCATCATCCTGCGGATTCAGCTTCAATGCATTTTTATAGGCCTCAATACATTCGGGCAGTTTTTTGTTATGCTGCAATACTACTCCCTTGTTATAAAAAGCTTTTGCTTTATCAGCATTGGATGTGGAATTGGATAAGACTCCGTCATACGCCTGCACGGCTTCATCTGCCTTATTGTTTTTATACAAAGCATTTCCTAAATTATATTGAGCAGTTGAATTATCCGGATCTTTTTGTGCGGCCTGCTGGTAGTTTTTTATGGCATTGTCATACTCCTTTTTTTCATAAGCCTCATTTCCCTTTTGGATCAGTGCTTTATCATGTTGTGCCTGTGAAGTAACAGGAACCAGGCAAAAGACAAGGGGTAACAGGCAACCGGCAATGCCAGCTGTTGCCATCTTTTTACTGTTGTTGCCCATGGCGGATTGCGAGATTGACTTTCTTTCTGAAATAAATAATTCGGCAACCATTAAAAACAATGCCAGTATTAAAAAATAGGGGAAGAAGTATTTATAATTCACCAAAGAATTTTCTGTAACGGTTCGCTGGTCCATACTTGCCAGTTGAGCATCCAGTTTAGATACCAGTTCATCTGCATTGGTAAACAGATGGTAGATCCCATTGCCTTTTTCAGCAATGGACCTCAGCTCTTCTTCATTTAACCGGGTTATAATGGTATTGCCATTGGCATCCTTTTTTTCCTGGTTGGTTAGTTCATCAATAATATTAGAACCCTGCGGTGAGCCAATACCTACGGTGTTAATTACAATGCCGTCTTCCGTCATTTGTTTAACTATCTTCAAAGCTCCTTCATCATGGTCCTCACCATCGCTGATCAAAATAACAGCCTTATATTTTTTTTCTTTTGTATTAAAAGATGCGTAACACATTTTTAATGCATCGGATATTACCGTTCCTTGCGTAGGTACAATCTCGGTTGATGCAGCGCCCAGATACATTTTGGCAGCTCCATGATCGCCGGTTAACGGCATTTGCAAATAGGCCCTGCCTGCAAAAACCACAATCCCAACCCGGTCGTTGTTAAGTTTGTCTATTAACTTACCCAGTGCCTGTTTGGCCCTTTCCAGCCTGTTGGGCTTAACATCCTTTGCCAGCATGCTTTTGCTTACGTCAAGTGCAATCATTACATCAATGCCGTTCCTGTTAACCTGCTCCATGCCTTTTGGCGAACGCAGGTTTGCCACAGCAAAAACGCCGGCCGCAAATGCAACAAGTATCAATACAAATTTTAAAGCAAATTTTTGCGGAGAATGATTTTTGATCATTTCCTGAACCAGGTTTGCATCACCAATTTTTTTGATGGTTCTCTTTTTCCAGATAAGCACAAAAAAATACAGTACCAGCAGTAATGGAATGGCTGCCAGAGCAATTAAATATCCGGTATGTTGAAAGCTGAGATCCATCTTACCTGCAAATTAGCCAACCTGGCAAAAGGGTAATGTTAAAAAAAAGAAAGTTTACGATTCAGACCGCTTAAAGCGTTCCGACTCTATTTAACAGGCTGCATAAAGCGTGCCGTCTCCATGTTACTTCTTACCCTCAAAAAATCCATATTGTTTAAGTATACCTTTGGTGATATTCAACCTCACGGTTTTCATATCTATTTCTTTAACGGGTGCCTTTATAAAAGTTACAAAAAAGTAAACATGTTTATTTTCTTCGATCCAGCCAGCCAGCCAGCCAATGGCATTTCCATCTTCTCCAAAGCCCCAGCCGGTTTTGTAACTTAACTGATAGGCTGTGTTGTTTTCCTGCAGCATTACATCCCGTACAATCTGCTGCACACTTTTACGAAACGGCAACTGATCAAAATATAATTTTTTAAGAAAGCCCAGTTGTTCATCCGGAGAAATCTTCAGCGTATTATTCAGCCAGAAAGAATCAACGGAGCTACCGATATTTTTATTTCCGTAACCAAGGCTGTCTATCCACTGCTGCATGGTATCTTTCCCTATGCGCCGGGCTACTTCCTGGTAATAAGCCACATTGCTTACTTTAAAAGCTTCGGTCATATCCATATCCTTATTCCAGTCTGCGTTCCATCTTTCTACGCCATCCCATTTGATCACCATCTTTTCATCTGTTATTCTGCCGGTTTGCAGGCCAACCAATGAGTTAAAGATTTTAAAGGTTGATGCCGGCGAAAAGCGCATGGTATCATACTTCATATTATACACCGTTACCTCGCCATCCTGGTTGTTGAACATGGTAAAACAGCCATCGACCTTGTTTTCGTCGAAATATTTTTTTAAGCTATCGTCGTTGTTGGCTTTATTTACCGAACAGGATGTAATAAGCAACAGGCAACCGGCAATGAGCAATTGGCAACGGGCAATAGGCAAAAGCGTTTTATAATTAAAAGTCATTCTCTAGATTTTTAAAATTATTTTTTATTAAGATGAGTAGCAGTTGCTTCCAGGGCATTATAGAATTTTTTTCCAAATTTCCGGGTTAGGGCTTCTTTTAAAAAAACATACACCGGAACTTTTAATTTTTTGCCGAAAGTGCATGCAGCTTTGCAATGATCTTCCCGGGGTTCGTAATTAACATAAATACTATCGCTGCGTTTACTTTCTTTGGTAATAATTGGAAAAAGATGGCAACTGATGGGCTTCTTCCATTTTATCTTGCCATCAAGATAAGCCTGTTCAATGCCGCATTTTACAACCCCGGCTGCATCATGAATGCCATATACACAAACCTTACTGTTGATGGTTGGTGTAACCCAGCCATATTCCCTGTCGTACACATACCTGCCCTGGCGCTCCAGTTCTTTTTTACTGGTTTCATTCAGATAGGGCAATACAGCTTCGTACACTTCATTGATCTTATCCAGCTCCTCATTTTCCAGCGGGGCACCGGCATCGCCATCAACACAGCAGGCACCCTTGCATTTACTAAGGTCGCAAACAAACTGTTCTTTAACCACGGCATCGGCGATGAGTATATTTTCTATTGCAATCATGGGCGCAAAGTTAAAGATTTACGATGTAGTTAAAATGGATTGTTTGTTACAGAGGTGTCACCTTTTATTACAGGCATAGTAATATAAAGCATCTGCTTGAAAGGTGACACCTCTGGCCAGGGCCAAAACCCTTAACAAATTTCTAACAGGTTTTTTTATGCAATGGTTTTGTTTGCTCATCACACCTGAAACCAACCAACATGCTCAACAGCCGCCAATTAACCCTGCAACAAAGCATTCGTTATTTTTTTGGTGCTTTTTTTTGGATACCCGTTGTTTTTTTCAGCCTGCTGCTGTTAAAAAATACCCTTCCGTATTTCTCTTTCAGTCAGCAGTTTAGTTTTATTGAGGAGCGGGCTTTGCTTTTTTTAAAGCCGGTTTATAAATACAGTTTTTACATACACATTTTTGCCGGCATGTTTTGCATTGTGGCAGCACTTACACAATTCTCAAGTTATATACTTAAAAAAAGAAAAGCCATACATATATGGATGGGGAAGACTTATGTTTTTGTGGTGCTGGTGCTGGGTGCACCAACGGGTCTGTATATGAGTTTTTTTGCCAAGGGAAGTTTTTGGGAGCGGATGCTTTTTATGTTTATGGCTTTATATTGGTTTTACAGCACCATGAAGGGCCTGCAAACCATCAAAGTTAAAAATGTAATTGCCCATAAAAACTGGATGATACGCAGTTACAGCATGGCCATGACGGCGGTAACCTTCAGGGTTTACCATTTACTTTTTTACTACTTCGATGTTGATCACCTGCACAATTATGAAATTTCGCTCTGGATAAGTGTGCTGGGTAATATGTTGGTGGCCGAATACATCATCTACCGGAAAAGCAAATCTTACTTAAAAACATTTTTGGCTTAAATATTAATAATACCAATTAGACATTAAAATATATCGGTCGGCCGGGGGTTGGCGGGGGGGGGGTCCCAATAAAAAGGGGGCCTTTTCCCCTGGGCCCGGGCCCCCCCCACCCCCCCCCCCCCGCCTTTGGGGAAGAGTAAAAAAGAAAAAAAAAAAAAAAATTTTTAACTTTTTTTGGTTAAAAAAATTCAGAAAAAAACAAAAAAACATGAAAGCAATTATTTATGCAGGCATAGGCCTGTTTTCTGTCGCCACAGTTTATGGCGTAGCCGATTATTACAGCAGCAAAAAAACGGGGAGCTTAAAAAACTGTATGTAGAGGAAAAGCTGCCACCACCAGTTCCAACGGTAGAAGAAAAAACTGTTGAAGTTATTCCTGTAAAGAATGTAGAAACTACTCCTTCGGAAACGAAGGTGGTTAAAGCAAAAGTAAAGTCGCCTAAAAAAGTAAAGAAGGTTAAAAAAACGATACGGTTTGAAAATTTTTCCAGGGGAAGGATAAAGGAACCGGTGGTTATGGAAGAGAAGATCGTAGAGAAGAAAAATTAAGCTGCATAAGCAGACTTATTTTCTGGTCCACTTAAAAGTATTGATCAAATGATCAATATCTTTTTGCAAAAAGTCAATAACGGGCCTTAATGAATCGGCATTGGGTGTTACATCAAAATACAAAGCACCCCGGAAAAAATTTTGGGTGGTATCGCTCATAAAAAACTGCCTGGAAGTAGCAGCATTACCGCCAACCCGGAAAAAAACGCCGGTGATGCCGTTTTGTGTGTGAAACAGGCTGTCTTTAATTGAAGAGGCCACAGATTCGTTTTTACTGGTGAGTTTAAAAGCATCATTCACCATCAGATCAAATACATTGGTGCCCAGCGAATCTTTATAAGAACCATCAGCCTGTTTTACTTTGTAAGTTGATTTACCACCTACAGCTTTGTAACTTAAAAATATTCTTCCGCCGAGCTGTGGAAAATCCAAATTGATCCAAAAAGGATTTTGCAGGTCCCGGTCGAAGTAGGTACTATCTTTTACTACCTGTGCATAAATTGGATATTCAAATGTATAAGGGAATCCTTCTTTTTGAAAAACAGTGTACTTTCTTTCGGGAAAATCTATTTTGTAATAACCGGTTTTTTTAGAGGTGTAGGTGGAATTGCAGGCCGGAAAGAATAGGCAACAGGCAATGAGCAACAGGCAATAGGCAATAGGCAATGGGCAATGGGTAAAAAAAGATATGCTTAGTTTTTTCATGATCATTATATAGGCTGCTAAACTGCATCAGGCATTTTAATGGTAATTTTTATTTTATCGAGCCTGTTCTTATTTATTTCAAGCGGAATAAAAGTAAAATCACCGTTAACCACTTCTTCGTTTACCTGCGGAAATTCACCGGCAATTTCCAAAACCAGTCCGGCTAAGGAATCACTTTCTCCTCTTACGGTATCAAATGTATCAGGAGCCATTCCCAGTGCTTTGCATACATCGTTGATCATGGTCTTACCCTCAAAAATATAATTATAGTCATCTATCTTTTTGTTGTTACTTTCCTCATCATCAAACTCATCTTTTATCTCGCCAATAATTTCTTCCATTACATCTTCCAGTGTAACAATGCCCGATGTTCCGCCAAACTCATCAACCACCACAGCAAAATGCATGCGGCGGCTGCGAAATTCCTGCAGCAGGTCTTCAATTAATTTTTTTTCGTGCACAAAAAACGGCTGACGCAATAAAGTATGCCAGTCAAAATTTTCAGGCTCATTTAAATGGGGTAAAATGTCTTTGGTGTGCAGCATGCCCACCACTTCATCCAGGTTATTTTTATAAACCGGCAGGCGGGAGTAATGCAGTTCTTCTATCTTCTTAACCGTATCCACAAAACTGAAATTGATATCAATACCGCTTACATCAAGGCGGCTGCGCATTACCTGTTTAACGGTAGTATCGCCGAATTTGCGTATGCCTTTTAAGATCGATTTTTCTTCGGAAGATGCTTCATGTTCGGGCAGCAGGTCTATGGCATAATCCAGGTGGCTGCGGTCCATGGTAGAAGAATTTTCGGAAGAGAATTTCTTTTCTACTTTATCACCGTAACGCACCATTCTTTTGCTGAAGCGGTAAAATATACTGCTGAAAATTTCTACAACCAGCGAAGCCATGGCAGCAAACTGAATTTTATGATGCGTAGCCCAGACTTTTGGCAACACTTCTCCGAAAAGCAATAATAAAAAAGTAACGACTACCACTTTAATTAAAAAGACTGGCCAGAATGTTAGGTCCAATGTGGTTACCCAACTGTCAATTAAAATATTGGATATTAAAATGATGCCGATGTTTACAAAGCTGTTGCTGATAAGCATAGATGCCAGCAAGGTTTTTGGCTGCTCCAGTAAATTTACAATGCGGCGGTAAGCTGGTTGTTTTTTTGTACGCAGCATATTAAGATCCTTTAGCGTAAGGGAGAAAAAAGCAATTTCGGAACCGGCCAGTAAAAAAGATAACATGAAAAGAATGACAACTAAAAATATAAGAATAGTAGTTGCGGCAGTTGTTATTGCCAGAAGATGAAAATTAAAAAGACTGAGACCCGAATGATAATCCAAAACAAAGAGTTTAATTAAAAAATATTATTCTATTTACTGCATCATGTACAAAATAGAATAGGTTTATTATTTGTATAAGTTGCGCTTTCTAAAAACCATTAAAAAGGTAAACGCTCCGAACCATCTTCAGCCGTTGGTATATCCGGATGATCATCCGGCCCGTCTAGCCCTTCTAAACCCTGTGGCAACTGGCTGCCATCTGTTCTTTTATCCAGCATAATGAGGTTATCGCCCACTACTTCTGTAGCAAATTTTTTATTGCCTTCCTTATCTTCCCAGCTGCGTGTTTTTAAGCGCCCTTCTATGTAAACCAAACTTCCCTTGTGTAAATATTTTTGGGCAAGTTCGGCCAAACCACGCCACAGTACAATGGTATGCCATTCAGTTTGAGAGATCAGTTTGCCGCTTCTGTCTTTATAGGTTTCTGTTGTAGCCAGCGAAAATTTTGCTACTGCAATATTGCCTTCCAGAAATTGCATATCCGGGTCTTTACCCAGGTTACCAATTAACATTACCCTGTTTACGCCTCTCATAATATTTAATTTAAATCATTGCTGTTTTAAAGCTTGCCTTTCTGGTTCTTAAAAACTATGGTGCCGGTACAACAAATTTAAAGATACATTTTTATGCCGATGTACCCGAAAAAATGGCCCCGGATTATTGTACACCGAAAGACCCGTACAGGCCCTCAATGGTTACCTGATTTTCATATCCATTGAAAAGATGGCATTATCCTTCAAATGCCTGTAGCTTATTCTGGGCCAGGTAACCTGTGATAAATTTGGGAAAGGGAAGTTTTTTAAGCTGTTTATATGTTACAGCCTGATAATCCTCTAAAGGCGGTTCGGTATTTACAGTAAGCTGAATAAAATTACCATGTATGGTCTGGTGTGTAAGTTGTTGTTTATACATTTCAGAAACATGCAGTATGGTTGCTTTGTTTTTACCTGCAATATTTTTGAATAATTTTGAGTTTTTTATCTCTTCTAAAGAAAAGGCTTTACCCGTTTCCTGCAGCACAAATTCATACAGGTTTTCCCATATTTCCCTGGGCCCTCTTTTTTTCACATAAATTTTTCCATTGTACGCAACTATTAAATAATAAAGCCAGCGCTGTTTTTTAATCAGCTTGCCCGATTTTACAGGCAGTATATCAACTTTTCCCTCCAAAAGTGCTGTACACCTGGCTTTTAAAGGACAGGTTGAACACAAGGGATTTTTGGGTTTACAGATCACTGCACCAAAATCCATAATGGCCTGGTTGTAAATACCGGGAAGTTTCTTTTCTAACAGCTCTTCCGCCAATGCAGTAAAAAGTTTTTTTCCGTTTGTACTATCTGTTGGCGTATCCATTCCAAAAAAACGTGATAATACCCTGAATACATTTCCATCAACCACGGCATGTGGTAAATTGAATGCAAAAGAAGCAATGGCTGCGGCTGTGTATGGCCCAATTCCTTTCAGGCTCAAAATCTCTGTATAACTCCCGGGAAATTGACCCTGCTTTTCGATAGCAATAAATTTTGCTGTGGCGATCAGGTTTTTACAACGGGTATAATATCCAAGTCCTTCCCAGAGTTTAAATACTCTTTCCTGAGGTGCTGCGGCTAATTTATAAATGTTGGGGAAATTTGCAACAAAGCGATTATAATAATCCCAGCCCTGTTCCACCCTGGTTTGCTGCAGTATAATTTCGCTCAACCATATTTTATAAGGATCTTTTTCTCCCTTCCAGGGCATGGCCCGGTTATTTTGCTTCGTATTCCATTGTAAAAGCCGTTTTGTAAAATATTTTTTATCAGTATCCAATTTTTTCAATATATACATGAAGTAATTTTAAAACAATCTATATAGTTCATATATCTCTAATAACCAATAGATTATAAAAATATTAATTACCAACAGGTGCAGGTGTTTTTTTACAAAGTACCTGATAATCATCAACTTATTTTGGAAAATCCAATTTTTTTGTTGTATATTTCTATCAGTTACAATTCTTAAATAAATATTTATGAGAAAAGCAGACCTCATTAATGAAATTTCCGATAAAACAGGCATTCCAAAAGTGGATGTGCTGGTAACGCTGGAAACCATGTTTAAATCTGTTAAAAATAGTTTAGCTGCCGGCGAAAACATTTACATACGTGGTTTTGGTAGTTTTATTACTAAAAAAAGAGCTGCTAAGATAGGCCGTAATATCAAAAAAAATATTGCTGTAGAGATTCCCGAACACTTTATTCCCGCCTTTAAACCAGCCAAAGAATTTATGCTGGAAATAAAATCTTCAAAAAATATAAAAGAAACTGCAGAAAGAGACGAAGACAATGAAGACTGATGTAACTTTGCCTTCCTGTAAAAAAGAAGCACAGGGTTTTATAAATGCCTAAAAAACAACTCCTCATTGCCATTGCCGGAATAGCCCTGGTTGCCCTTCTTTTAATTTTTGGAAATACAACAGCTCCTAAAAGTAAAGTACAGGCTCCTGAAGCCAAAGCTGTAAAAAACTTTGATATCATTCAATTTATTGAGGAAGAAAAAAAAACATTTATCTCCTTCTCAATTGATCAATCTTAGTAAATTAGAAAATAGCGTAACGCGTGGTGATGTTAACAGTCAATCAGTTACAGCAAATACACAGCTTGCTAATTTCTGGAAAGACAGTGTAAAATCTTTTGAGCCGTATGCATATTATTTATCGGAAGCTGCTAAGTTGGAGAAGTCGGAAAAAAACCTCACCTTTGCTGCCCAATTAATTTTAAACAACCTCAGGGCAGAACCTGACGAGGCTAAATTAAACTGGAAAACAGCACAGGCAATAGCCTTATTTGAAAAAGCAATAGAACTGAACCCCGACAATGACGATTTAAAAGTTGGTTTGGGAAGTTGCTACATATTTGGGAAAGGAAGAGTGGGAGGACCGGAAGAGACCATGAAAGGCATACAGCAGTTGTTAAGTGTTATTCGTAAAGACTCAAACAACATGAAAGCGCAGATGATGCTGGGTGTGGGTGGATATGTTTCGGGACAATATGATAAAGCTATAGAACGTTTACAAAAGGTAATTAAAGTTCAACCCGATAATATAGAAGCTATTGCATTTTTAGCTGATGCTTATGCTGCTAAAGGTGATAAGGCTGAAGCAATTAAGTGGTACACGATAAGTAAGAGGCTGGTGAACGATTCGCATTACAGCCAGGAAGTAGATGAGCGGATCAAAGGATTACAGTAAAAACATCGGGATAAACTCCGATTGATATATTTTAAAAAAATTATTTTAAACACAAAAAAGACTAGTTATGCCTTGTGGTAAAAAGAGAAAACGTCATAAAATTGCAACTCACAAGCGTAAAAAACGTTTAAGAAAGAACCGTCATAAGAAGAAGTAATTTTTCTTACCGGTGCCCGGAAGCCTCATCCGGGTGCGATTTACATGCATACACATCAGCTTATGTTAGTTGCTAATGTATGCATGTATCTTTTGTTTTTAACGATGTACTGGTCTTGCCAAAATATTACTATTGACCAAGGAACTTATTATTAATTCTGCTCCTCAAGGGGTTGAAATTGCCCTGTTGGAGGACAAAAAGCTGGTAGAGCTGCATAGCGAAAAAGCTGATGCAAGCTTTGGCGTGGGGGATCTGTACCTTGGAAAAGTAAAGAAACTTATTCCCGGACTTAATGCAGCCTTTATTGACGTAGGATTTGAAAAAGATGCTTTTCTGCACTATACCGACCTTAGTCCCTACGTTCGTTCTATTCTTAAATTCACAACAGAATCTATTAATGATAAATCTGAAAACGGATTTGATTTCTCAAAATTTAAGGTTGAGCCGGAGATCGTAAAAACAGGCAAAATTGCCGAAGTAATGAATGGCAAGCCCAATGTACTGGTTCAGATCTTAAAGGAACCCATTGCAGCCAAAGGCCCCAGGCTGAGCTGCGAACTTTCTTTACCGGGCCGTTTTGTGGTGGTAACACCCTTTAATGATATCATCGCTATTTCCCGGAAAATTCACTCATCAGACGAGAGGAAAAGATTACACAAGATCATAGAAGCCATTAAGCCTAAAAACCTGGGTGTAATTGTTAGAACCGCAGCCGAAGGTAAACATACAGCCGAACTGCACGAAGACCTGTTAAGCCTGATCGCCACCTGGAAAACCATTCAAACCAACCTGAAAGGTGCAACACCTCCAACAAAAATTTTAAGCGAGCAGGGTAAAACAACCAGCATACTCAGAGATCTGCTGAACGAAGATTTTAATAAGATCGTTGTAAATGACAAGAATATTTACGGGGATGCCAAAACCTATATACAACGTATTGCACCCGATAAGGCTGATATTGTTTCTTATTACAACAACGGCTCTCCTATTTTTGACAGTTTTGGTATTACCAAGCAGGTAAAAGCTGCATTTGGTAAAACAGTTAACCTGCCAAGCGGGGCCTATTTAATTGTAGAACACACAGAAGCTTTACATGTAATTGACGTAAACAGTGGTTATAAAAGCGTAAGCAATAACCAGGAGCAAAATGCCCTGGAAACCAACCTGGAAGCGGCTGAGGAGATTGCCAGGCAAATGCGCCTGAGAGACCTGGGTGGTATTATTGTGGTTGACTTCATTGATATGAAGCTGATGGAAAACAAAAAGAAACTGGCCGATGCGATGGACGGTTTTATGAAAGCCGATCGTGCAAAACATGCCGTACTGGCCATCAGCAAATTTGGCCTGATGCAAATTACGCGGCAGCGCATGAAGCCGGAGATGAATATTAACACTACGGAAGTTTGTCCAAGTTGTAACGGCACCGGAAAAATTTCATCTACGCTTATTTTGGAAGACGAGATAGAAAAAAACCTGAGTTACCTGATCATGCAAAAGCATACCGGTTTAACTGTAGAGATACATCCTATTTTACATGCTTATATGACCAAGGGGATTTTCTTTTCAAAACTGAGCAAATGGCGCCGTAAATACAGGCAGCGGATTAAACTTAAAGCCAACTCCAATTATCACTTAACCGAGTTTCATTTTTTTGATGATAGTGATGAAGAAATAAAACTATAAAAAAAGCCGCCCCTACACAGTGTAGGGGCGGCTTTTTTAGTATCGTATATTATCAATGCTCGTGATGATGTTGCATGGCAGTCAGTTCTTCTGCTGTAACTACTTTCTCTTTTGCCTTTGCCTGCCCTTCGATCCAGTTAAATAATTTATCGGTAATTAAACGACGATAGCTGCTGTCTACCTGCTTTTCGTCCTTCATCATACGGTCGATATAACTTTCGATCCAGCCGGTATCTTCTCCCAGGTTCATGGTGCCAAAATAACGCATGATCTCTACCTTCATATATTCCCTCAGTTCTTCGTTACCAACTTCCAGCCCGTTTTCCTTGATCAGTTTATCGCTTATTAAAGTCCATTTTAACTGGTTGCTGAAAGCAGGAAATTCAGTTTCCACCTGCTCTGCTGTTTTTTCTTTATCGCCTCCGGTTTGTAACCATCGCTTTAAAAACTCACCCGGAAATTCCATCTTGGTTTCATCCAGCAGGTAATGATATAATTGATCCTGCAACTGGTTGCGGCTCTGGCCCTTCCAGTAATTTTCAATTTCTTCTTTAAGGGCTTCCCTTAATTCCTCTTCGGTTTTAATGTCTTTTGCAGGAAATATCTCTTTAAAGAAATCTTCTGTCAGCTCACGTTTTTCAACCAACCCGATCTTTACAATAGCCAGGTTAAAATATTTTTTTGCTGCTTCTTTGTCATCTTTATCAAATCCCAGATCCTGTAAAAACATGTCAAGTTTATCATCATCAAAAGCCTTGCTCAACTGCACAGTAACTGTGTCTCCCACTTTTTTACCCATGAATTTTTTCTGCGAAGCATCAGTAAGATATTTCAGTATAACAGAATTTTCTTTACTTACACCTCCTTCAACAACAGCACCATCCTTATCAGCCTCTGTAAACAGTATATTCAAAACATTTTCATCGTTATCAACTGTTTCAGGTTCAGTCATTTTTCCGCCCTTTATCTGCATGCGGCCAATCTCTTCATCGATCATTGCATCAGTTGCAGCTACTTTGTGCAGGGTAACTTTTGCTTTTGCAATATCTGCCAGGGTATAATCGGGTTTCAAACCTATTTCAAAACCAAATTCATAATCGGCCGGATTATTCATATTGATGTCACGCAGATCGGTACTTAATGGCAAAGGCTGACCAAATATTTCAGGCTTTTCAGTATTTAACCAGGTGTATAGTTCCTTTTCAACTGATTTTAAGATCTCGTCGCTGAAAATAGAGGGGCCGTACATTTTTTGATCATGCCTGCAGGCACCATTCCTTTTCTAAAACCAGGAATATTAGCTGTTTTGCTGTATTCTTTCAGTTTTTTATCAAAAGCCGGTAAATAGTCGTCTTTACTCACTTTCACAGTCAGTTTATCATGTAAAAGACCAATGTTTTCTCTTGTAACTGTTGCCATTTTGAAGTGTTTAAAAGTTTAAAAAGGTTTAAGGGTTTAAAGGTTCTTATTCAAATGTGTTACATTTTAAACCTTTAAACCTTTAAACCTTTAAACTCAATGTTTGTGCGGATAATAGGGGTCGAACCTACATGGATTGCTCCGCCAGATCCTAAGTCTGGTGCGTCTGCCAATTTCGCCATATCCGCAAAGGGGCTGCAAAAGTAAGGGATTTATGCAAAACAGAAAACAGATTTGTTTACGTAAATTCGTACGTAACTGATGGAAGCTACCATAGACATACCCAAATACAATCTCAACGAAGAAGAGGAAAAGAAAGAGATACTGCGGCATTACCGCGGGCTTTTGCGTGTTTTAAAGCAAAAACTGAAGCCCGGTGATAAACAACTGCTGCGTACCGCTTTTGAAATGGCTGCCAAAGCCCATGAAACCATGCGGCGTAAAAGCGGCGAGCCATATATACTTCATCCCCTTGCTGTAGCCAAAATTTGTGTTGAAGAAATTGGGTTAGGCGTTCGCAGCACCATTTGTGCCCTGTTACATGATACGGTTGAAGACACGGATATTACTTTAGATGATATCCAACGTGAGTTTGGCAGCGAGGTAACTAAAATTGTTGATGGTCTTACCAAAATAAGTACGGTAATGGACACCAACAGTACCCAGCAGGCCGAAAATTTTAAAAAGATCTTACTTACCCTAACCGACGATCCCCGGGTAATATTGATAAAGCTGGCTGACCGCCTGCACAATATGCGTACGCTGGAAAGCATGAAAAGGGAGAAGCAGCTGAAAATAAGCAGTGAAACCATATTTGTGTATGCGCCACTTGCCCACCGCATGGGCCTGTACAACATTAAAACCGAACTGGAAGACCTGGCCATGAAATACATGGAGCCGGATACCTACAAATACATTGCACAAAAATTAAGCGATACTAAAAGAGAACGTACAAAATATATAAACGACTTCATCAGGCCATTAAAAGACAAACTGGAAAAAGCAGGTTTTGATTTTGAAATCTATGGCCGCCCAAAAGTATACACTCCATCTGGAACAAGATGAAAAAAAAGGAGTGAGTTTTGAAGAAGTGTATGACCTTTTTGCCATTCGGATTCTTGTAAACAGCTCGCTGGAAAAAGAAAAAGAAGAGTGCTGGAAAGTGTATAGCATTATCACAGATGAATACAACCCATCGCCTGAACGTTTGAGGGATTGGTTAAGCAACCCGAAAAGCAATGGTTACGAAGCCCTGCACACAACCGTTATGGGGCCACATGGTAAATGGGTGGAAGTACAGATACGTACCAAGCGCATGAATGAGATTGCCGAAAAGGGTTTGGCCGCACATTGGAAATACAAAGAAGGTAAGGAAGATGAAAGCCGCTTCGATAAATGGTTTCACCAGATCAGGGAAGCACTCAACAAACCCGATGATAATTCAATAGATTTTTTACAGGATTTTAAAACATCTTTTCTTGCAGAAGAAATTTATGTGTACACTCCTAAGGGAGAAGTAAAGATGCTGCCCATCGGCGCATCTGCATTAGACTTTGCTTTTGGCGTTCACACCGCCGTTGGCAGCAGGTGTATTGGCGCCAAAGTAAATCATAAGCTGGTGCCTATCAGTCATAAATTACGCAGCGGCGACCAGATCGAGATCATTACCAGTGCCAAACAAAAACCCAATATTGAATGGCTGAATTTTGTGGTGACCAGCAAGGCAAAATCTAAAAATAAAGGATACCCTAAAGGAAGAAAAAAGAGCCATTGCCGATGAAGGAAAATATATACTGCAACGAAAGCTGGAAGGCATGGGAGCAGCTACAAGCCAGCATAACCTGGAAGAACTTACTGCTTTTTATAAATTAAATTCAACCCTTGATCTGTGGTATGAAATAGCCATAAAAAAAATAGACCTTAAAGAATTAAAAGAGTTTACTGTACACGGTGATAAACTGGTACATCCCAAACCGGTAAAACCGGTTGTTGAAGAAAAAACGGACAAAGACTTTACTTCAAAGACCTACGATAAAAAAGAAGCAGAGCTCATTATTTTTGGTGAGAGCAGTGATAAGATACAGTACTCCCTGGCCAATTGCTGTAAACCCATACCCGGCGATGATGTATTTGGTTTTGTAACCACCGGCGAAGGCCTCAAAATTCACCGTACCAATTGTCCCAATGCAACCAGGTTACTGGCAAACTATGGCCACCGGGTAGTAAAAACAAAATGGGCAAAAAACAAAGAGATATCCTTCCTTACCGGTTTAAAAATTATTGGTTTGGATGATGTGGGAGTGATTCATAAAATTACCAACCTGATCAGCGGCGAATTAAAATTCAATATTTCGGCTATGACCATTGAAGCGAAAGAAGGTATTTTTTGAAGGAAATGTAAAATATTTGTACACGATAAAGAGGAACTGGACGAACTCGTTAACCGGTTGGTATCAATGAGTGGTATTGAAAGGGTGGACAGGTATGATACGGAATAGTTTGTGGTTTTGGGTTTGTGGTTTTGGGTTTCCAGCCCTTGTTCCCTGATTTGACTTCATTGGCGACGCTCCGTTCAACATCGATAAACTATTAAGCATTGAGCGAAGTCGAAATATTATCTAAGTAATTTCTATAATAGATTAACAATAGCTTTACTAACCGTGCAACCCTTTTATAAAAAAACAACTCATATTTGTATATCAAAATTTAAAACTAAAAATCATGCAGGAATTAATTACACGCCTTACTGAAAAAGCCGGCATCAGTGCAGAACAGGCCACAAAAACAATTGACACCATTAAAGAATTTGTAAAAGAAAAATTTCCCATGCTTGGCGGTGCGGTAGATAATATGTTTGCATCATCTGCAGACAATGCTCCTGCTGCTTCAGCAACAGCGGCTCCTGCTGCTTCAGCAACAGCGGCTCCTGTTGCTGAAACCCCGAAGGCAGAAGAACACAGCATGCTGGATAAGATCAGCGATGTAATACCCGGCCAGGCTGGCGAAAAGATTGAGGATTTTGCAAAAAAAGCAGCCGATAAAGCAGAAGATGTTTTTGACAGTGTTAAAGACAAACTAAGCGGCATGTTTGGCGGAGATAAAAAATAATTGCACTTTAAGCTTAAAAAAACAGCCCGGTACAAATTTGTACCGGGCTACTTTTTTCACTTGCTGTTGTTACTGCTTCATTCTTCCCCAGCTTTGTGTGCCACCCAATTCTACATTTGGGTCAAAGGCGGGATTGTTGCTTAAAATATAACTGCCATCTCCTTTGCTCCAGGCATTGGTGTAACCACTCGTCAATTCCACTTTATTGCCATCAGCATCTGTCCAGTTATCTACACCACGTAAATATTGCCCAAAGCCATCTGTTTTGGTTGTAGTGCTATTGTTACCAGTGGTTGCATTTCTTTGCTCCCAGTTACGGATAATATTATTGCCCATTTGTTCCTGTACTGCCCGTACTTCTTGTGTCTGTTTCCAAATTTCACTTTGAGCATTGGTTCCCACATTTGTAAAGAATTTTTGGATTGCACTCCACCATGTAGGGTTTATTCTTGTGCTGCTAAAAAAAGTACTCATTATTTTACGGGCCATTTCCTCGTTACCGTTTTTATATTTAAGTACCACCCTCATACTTACATAACACATTATATTATGTGCAATATTGCCTTGTGTGCCAGGCATGGTAACAATGGTTTGCATTACAGTGCAAAATGCCAACCCTTCTTTACCATCGGCAAATTGCAGCAAACCCTCTGCAGCACTACCCTGGTGGCTATATGCATTGTTACCTCCCTGCTGAGCTAATTGTGTTTGTTGCTGTGCAGCTGCGTCCATTTGTTGTTGTAAAGCATCTATTACTTTGGCTGATTTTACCTGTGCATTTATATTTGTTGCCAGTGCATTTTTAATATAACCAGCGGCATCTAAAGGCTGAGCAATATGGCAACTGTGTAAATTCCAGCCCCGTTGCATGGCATCTAAATAAACCGGATCATCACTCCAGTCAAATTGCGTGGTGGGGTAAACATTAAGTTCATACTCACCATCGGCTGATACAGCATTCACAGATGCCTGTATCATTTCCGGAATACATTTACTACCGGCGTTCCATTGCAAATTGCTGTTTACCTGCCAACTGGCTGGTAGTACAAATGAACTTACTTCCATGGGTTGGTTAAAGCCTTGTTTATCTTCTAACCTGAAGCGTTTTAAAATGATGTAGTCTTTACCTTCAACCATATTTGTTGTTGTTTTATCATTTATATTTTTTTGCGATGGTTGTGTATTGCAGGAAAGTAAGGAGGAAATAAAACCTGCAACTATCAATAATTTGTACATACTATTAGTGTTAGGTAAACTATATTAAATTATTGTTTTACAATTTTTTCAGTGGCAATCACTGTATCGCCTTCCTTTACCCTTACAAAATAGATACCCGCATTATAAGCCGCCATTGATATTTGGTTGTTTAAATTGGGCAATGCCCATGTATTTAGCAATTGGCCGGTAACATTGTACACTTGTACTATTGCCTCAGCAGGTATCGTAGCAAAATCAATATGTAAAATTTTAATGACAGGGTTGGGGTAAATTTTAAAACCTGTTGTTGGTGGCGGGTTAACAATACCGGTATAAGTAACCGTGTTATCGGTACTGGTAGAGGCAAGATTTCCTGTGCCGACTGCATTAGTGGCTACACTTGCTGCAATGGTCGCAATCACAGTTCCATTGGCTATCATACCTGATACAGCAACATTGTAGGTTGTACCACTTCCGGTAACAGTTGCTGTTGTTGCACCTGCAGTTCCGGAAAGTGTAACATCACCAGTTGCAAAACCGGTTACTGTTGCATTGAATACAACCGTGAAGTTGATGGGTGAAGTACCGGTTGGGTCTGCTTGTGCTGCTGCCTGGTTGATGGTAACAGTTGGTGGCGGGTTAGCAATACCCGTGTAAGTAACAGTGTTATCGGTACTGGTTGATGCAAGATTTCCTGTGCCGCCAGCATTAGTGGCTACGCCAGCAGGTATAGTTGCAATCACAGTTCCATTCGCTGTCATACCTGATACAGCAACATTGTAGGTTGTACAATTTACGGTTACCGTTGCTGTTGTTGCACCTGCAGTTCCGGAAAGTGTAACATCACCGGTTGCAAAACCGGTTACTGGTTCATTGAATACAACCGTGAAGTTAATGGGTGAAGTACCGGTCGGGTCAGCTTGTGCTGCTGCCTGGTTAATGGTAACAATTGGTGGGCCAGGAATTCCCTGGCTCATTTTGAGAATAAAATTACTTTCACTATTGCTACCGGAAGGATTAACCTTTGTTGATAAATTAAATACGCCTGGCCCAAAATCAAAATCTACATTTACACTGAGAAAATAGCCAACTGTATAAATGGCACCACTGGTATTTATGCTGATTGAACTTCCAATATCCTGATCTGCCCCTCCAAATTGTTTTGCCCAGATGAAATTACCTGCCCCATTTAGTTTAAGGATAAAACCATCTTCCAGTCCGGATGAGATCAGATTGGTTGTACAGGCATCGGGGTCAAAATCTACAGTGTTCTCAAAATTACCGGTGCTATAAATATTTCCAGCCGCATCCAGCGAAAGGTCCTCTATTAAATCTCTCCCACCTGCACCAATACGCTTTGCCCAAACAAAATTACCTGCCGCATTTAATTTTGTAAAAAATAAATCATAATCGCCGGCGGGGGTTAAAATAAAACTGCCTGCACCGGGGTCAAAATCAACTGGGTTATTAAACGAACCCGCAATGTATAGATTACCCGAAGCATCAATATCCATCGGCATGTTGATGGATGTTGAGCCATCAAATGCTTTTGCCCAAACAAAATTACCACCGGCATCTACTTTAAAAACAAACATAGCACCGATAGCGCTGCTTGCACTTATATTAAAAATGCCAGCCCCGGGGTCAAAATCGGCAGTGCCATTAAAATTGCCTGTTACTACAATATTACCTGTAGCATCAATCTTAAGTGTATTTGTGGTAACATTAGAATTAGCTGTACCGGATTTAATTTGCTTTACCCAGTTGAAATTTCCGTTAGCATCAAGTTTTAAGATAAATCCGTCAGGATAGCCAATATCATTCCCATTTGATGTCAGGTTATTGATGCCTGGTCCCGGGTCAAAATCTACCGTGCCTATAAATGCTCCTGTAATCAGTAAATTTTCCAAAGCATCAAAACTCGATGAGCTAATATTTACTCGTTTATTTATACCTGAAGAATTCAATTGCTTTGCCCAAACAAAATTTCCTGCGGCATCTAACTTTGAAATGAAACCATAGTATTCCTCGGGAAAAAGAGAACTAGGATATACGAAAAAGTTGTTTGGCCCAGGGTCTAAATCAAGTGTATCAATAAAAGTACCCATTGTGTAAACATTGCCGGCGGCATCAACTGTAATAGAGAAAAAACCGGTCTGCTGCTGCAAAAACTTATCATTCCTCACATCAAATTGCTTTGCCCAAACAAAATTCCCATCTGCAGTAAGTTTTGAAATATAGAGGCTAGCTGGTAATCCGGCACTTGTGTTTAATTTATACACAGCAGGACCCGGATCAAAGTCAACAGTATCATTAAAGAATCCCGTTGTATATATATTTCCGGCTGCATCAGTAGTCACTAAGAAGGAATTTACGTTTGCATAACTATTTTCCGGTGGTACTGTAAAAAGTCCATCAAATTGCTTTGCCCATTGAAATGTAGGGTCCTGTGCATTGCTTTGCAGTAGCATAAAAAGGAGGCTGAAAGAAAGATAAATTTTGCGCATGGAATGAAATTTATTTTATGGTGTAAATATGACACAGATATATAGTAGCGGCTATACTCCATTTGGATAGATTTTAAAGAGATTATCATGTAATACATTTGTTGTAAATTGTAAAATGAAATTTATTTTTTGCCTTTTTATTTTTAGTGGAACAATTTTCCCTTTAATAAGTTTTGGCCAATCCCAGGCCATTGAAAAAGCAAAGCAAAAAATATATGCATCTAAAACAGATGAAGAAAAATTAACCAACCTGGTAGCCATTGGCAAACTTCGAAACTCATTGCATGGCGATACCATTTATTATTATGCTAAATGGGCAAAAAATTTGGCTGCAAAATTAAATGACAGGAAAAGTTTAGCGTGGGCAGAGTACAGTTTAATTAGTGGCGATTTAGCTAAAGGGAAAACAGATAGCATTATTGAAAAAATAGAAAGTAACAATACATTTAAAGAAATAAAAAAAACAGATGCTGCATTATATTTTAAAATTCAATTACTTAAAGCCAATGCATTAAACAGGCTTAACCGGCGGCCCGAAGCATTGGATTTACAATTAAAAATATTGAACGAAGCCGAAAAAAGATGGTAATACCAATACACAATTATTTGCTTTAAATTATATAGGTGCCACTTATATAAATGTAGCTAAACCGGTAGAAGCAAGGGATGCCTGGCTAAAGGCTTTACAGATTATTAAAGAGAATAATAATGTAGAAAATAATGAAATTGAAGCTTACCTGTTTTCTAACCTGGCTCTATATCATTTTAATAAGTATTATATAAATCGTTTGAAAGCTTCAACTGATAGTTTTTTTTATTATATAAATAGCACCATCGATTTAAGCAGGCAAAACGAAAATTTAGGTGTATTAGCCTCATCATTATCATTGCGGGGAAATTTTTATGGAATAATTCAACAATTTGCCGCTGGCGAAAAAGATATTAAAGCAGGACTGGATACAAGAAAAAGAATTGGCGACCCATTTTATATTGTAAATGATTTAATAGGCCTTTCTAATTTTTACATAAGTCAAAAGCAATATAAAAAGGGTATTGAAACGGCTCAGGAAGGTATAACCATTGCAAATAATTATGGTATTAAAGGCGAACACCTTGTACTTTATAAAATAATTGGCATGGCTTATAAAGCGCAGGGTAATTATGAACAATATAGCAAAACGTTAGAAAAAATGTTTCTTGTTGCCGATTCAGGTTATCAAATTAATTCCGCCGATAAAATTGAAGATATTCAAATCAAATACGAGGTACAAAAAAAAAGAAACACTTATTGCAAAACAAAAATTGGATTTATTACAGCGTAATCTTTTATTATATAGTGCAGGAGTTTTAGCAATAATATTGGCCATTTTATTTGGTTACCGGTTTAAAAAATATCAACAAAAGCAAAAAGCAATTGCAGAACAAAAAAGGAAACAAAATGAAGTAGCTATAAAAGATGCCGAAGAAAAAGAAAGAAAACGTATTTCCGCTGAACTACATGATAATTTAGGTGTACAGGCTAATGCTATTTTACACAACAGTAATTTATTAAACGAAACGAATCAGCATAATTCAATTGTAGTAGCTGACTTACAGGAAACAGCTAAAGAAATGCTGCTCAACCTCAGGGAAACCTTGTGGGCAATGAAAACGGCTGATGTATCTGCTACAGAGTTGTGGCTACGCATCATTAATTTTATGAAACAAATGGGCAGGCACTATACCCATATTCATTTTAAGGTAGATGGCGTGCCACCGCAAAATTTCATCATCGCTTCCAGCCAGGCGTTGCATATTGTGCTGGTATTGCAGGAAACGGTAAATAACTCGGTAAAACATGCCGCTGCAAAAACGATAACTGCAACAAGTATCAGCAAAGCTGCGGGATGGGAAATAATGATAACTGATGATGGAAAGGGTTTTGAATTTGATACTGCTAAAGCAAAAGCAGATAGTTATGGTTTAACCAATATGAAGCAAAGGGCAAACGAAGGAAATTTTAAATACCAGATAGAATCATTGATAGGCACAGGAACAACTACTACAATAAATATTATTGCTTAAACAAATTATCCAAATGGACTATTGTTTAAAATTGTATTACGTAACAAATTTGTAAAAAATTGCCATGATAAGAATTGCCGTAGTAGATGATAAAATAAATAACCGAAAAGTTATTACAGATAAATTATCCCGTAATAATTTTTTTACACTTGTATTTCAGGCAGTTGATGGCGAAGATTTTTTGCAACAAATGCAAAAGTTACCCCAAGATGACCAACCACATATTATATTGATGGATTTAGAAATGCCCCATGTAGATGGTGTATCTGCCATTGGTACTGCATCATCTTTATACCCCAATATTAAATTTGTGGTACTTACCATTTTTGATGATGATGAAAAAATCTTCAGGGCAATAAGAGCAGGAGCCTGTGGATATTTATTAAAAGAAGAAAGTGGCGAAGTAATCGCAGACATGCTGATGAATTTGTGGGAAAGTGGTGCCGGGCCAATATCGCCCAGTATTGCGTATAAAATTTTGCAGATGGTACAAATGCCATCTAATGCAAAAGTTGAAAAACAAACCGACAACATTTTCCAACTAAGCGATAGAGAAAAAGAGATTTTACAATTACTTAGTCAAGGATTAGAGTATAAAGAAATAGGTGCAAAAATTTTTATAAGCCCCAATACTGTAAAAAAACACTGTATTAGTATTTATCAAAAATTACATGTAAACAGCCGTAGCCAAGCCTTGCGTATTGCTTATACAAAAGGGTTGATATAACCTTACTTCAACACCTCTCTACTTATTACAAGTTTTTGTATTTCACTTGTACCCTCTCCAATGGTGCAAAGCTTGCTGTCCCGGTAAAATTTCTCCACCGGAAAATCTTTGGTGTATCCATAGCCACCAAAAATCTGCACTGCATCGGTACTTACCCTTACTGCCACTTCGCTGCTGTAATATTTTGCCATGGCCGATTCTTTAGTCATGGGTAGCCCACGCATTTTTAAATCGCAGGCTTGCTTTATCAACAAATCAGCCGCTTCAATTTCTGTGGCCATATCAGCCAGTTTAAAACTGATGCCCTGGAAACTGGCTATGGGTTGATCGAACTGATGCCTCTCCTTTGCATATTGCAATGATGCTTCATAAGCTCCCTTTGCAATGCCCAAACCCAGTGCAGCAATAGATATACGGCCACCATCCAGAATCTTCATACTCTGCTTAAACCCTTGTCCAACTGCTCCCATTCGGTTTGCATCCGGTATGCGGCAGTTATCAAAAATCATTTCGGCAGTTTCGCTGGCACGCATGCCCAGTTTATTTTCTTTTTTACCGGCACTAAAACCAGGTGTGCCTCTTTCAACAATAAATGCAGTTGAATTATCTTTTGTACGTGGCTCACCGGTTCTGCAAATAACAACAGCTACATCACCGCTTTTACCATGTGTTATCCACGATTTTGTTCCGTTAATGATCCAGTCATCGCCATCTTTTACAGCAGTGGTTTTCATATTACCTGCATCGCTTCCGGTATTGGCTTCTGTTAAGCCCCAGGCACCTATGAACTCGGCAGAAGCCAGTTTGGGCAGGTATTTTTTCTTCTGCTCATCGTTGCCAAAAGCTAAAATATGCCCGGTGCAAAGTGAGTTATGTGCAGCCAGCGATAAACCGATGGAGCCGCAAACTTTTGATATTTCCTGTATGATCTGATTATACTCATAATAACCTAATCCACTGCCGCCATACTCCTCAGGTACCAATACACCCATCAATCCCAGTTTACCCATTTCTTTAAAAATGTGTACCGGAAATTCCTGGCTTTCGTCCCACTCCATTAAATGTGGTTTGATATGTTGCACCGCAAAGTCCCTCGCAGTCTGAGCAACCTGCTCAGTTAATTCAGATGTAGTAAAGTTCATAAATAGCAATCTTTGAAACTGCAATTTACGGCAATTTGAAATACTAACATGCGTTAGTATGCTATTTAGCTATAAGGTAAGGAGCTGCTTTATTGTAAATTTCCTCAGTTATCATCATTATTTTTTTTATATCACTTACTGTTGAAAAACTGCCATGTTGTAAACGATATTGCACTACAGCATTGGCAATATTATAGCGCAGGTAAGGATGTGTTTTCAATTCATCAACCGTAGCCGTATTGATGTTCAGTTTTTTCACACTGCTGTTGCCAATGACAAGCCTGCCTTTTATTTTCTGAAAAACAGAATCCGGCAATCCGTAGGTTTCGGCAAGCTGATCAATTTTATAAAATCCCCCCAGTTTTTCCCTGAAAGCAACGATACGTGCCGCCAGTTTACTGCCGATGCCCGGTAAGGCAATAAAGGCAGCAGTATCACTGCTGTTTACATCACAGGGTGTAATAGTGTATGTTGGTTTTTCGTAAATTTTGGCTTTCCCCTGGTCGGGATATTTATTGTAATCCATGGTGGGTTTTGCTTCTATTTTTACATACGGTAAAAGCCTGTTTACTTCATTTTCACGCAGGCCCCAGATTTTACTGATATCTTCCGGCTTGTAAAACCGGCCCCCTTTTGAAATATAGTTTTGAATGGTATTGGCTGTTTTTTCCCTTACCCCTAATTTTTTCCATCCATCAACCGATAGCGTGTTTGGATCAAAATAAAATAATTCACCCCTGGTTTGCTTATCGTAATAATTTTTTTCGGAAGACTGGTAGTGACGATAATTACCATCGTTATAACTTCTTTTCGGGTAAGCGAAACCGCTATCCGGTTCCTGTACATTAAGTGCAGCTATTTCTTTTTCAAAGGCGGTATGGTCAACAGGTTGGGGCTTATGAAAAAAAGCGTACAGTGTCGGAATCGTTGTAGACACAACTGCTGTCACTGCAACAGCAATAATACCAATACGCTCCTTTCTGGTAAAGGAAAGATATTCGGGCAGGAATTTTTTACGTGTGGGCATTGAATGGCCAAGGTAAGTGCTGCAGACAATCTGTCCATGAGGAAAACATCAGAAAAAAGGGAGATTTTTCCCTCGGGTCTATTCAAAAAGAAGGGATATTTCATCACTGGCTAACCTGATACCCTGTGGAAGTTCTGCATTGATATCTTTATGCCTGCCCAGCTGGTGGCTTATATGCGTAAAGTAAGCTTCCGGCACGCCCAGTTCCTGAACCATGGCAACAGCTTCATCTAAAGTAAAATGAGAGATATGACTTTCTTTTCGCAAAGCATTTAATACCATTACTTCGCTTCCTTTAATTTTCTCCTTTTCTTCTTCATCAATTTTATTGGCATCGGTAATGTAGGTAAACTTACCAAACCTGAAACCCAGCACCGGCATTTTTAAATGCCATACCAATATGGGTATTACCGGAATATCGCCCACTACAAACGGTTTATCATCTATTGTATTTAAATTAAGATTGGGAATGCCTGGATATTTTTTATCAGAAAAAGCATAGGCAAATTCTCTTTTAATAGCTTCCTCGGTCAATGAATTGGCATATAACTCCATCGGTTTTTGCTGAAAATAATTATAGGCCCGTACATCATCCAGTCCGGCAATATGGTCTTTGTGCGGATGTGTAAATAAAACGGCGTCCAGTTTTTTTACTTCAGCCCTCAGCATCTGGTACCTGAAGTCGGGTGTAGTATCAACAACAAGGGCAGTGGTTTCACTTTCAACCAAAATGCTGGAACGCAGGCGCTTGTCATTTTTATCAGCAGATATGCATACTGCGCAACGGCAACCAATCATGGGCACGCCACTGCTGGTACCGGTACCAAGAAAAGTTATTTTTAAAGGAGGGGTTTGCACTTTGTAAAAATAGGCAATTCTTCAATTGGCAATTGGCAAAAGGAAATTGGCAATTGGAAATTTTAATTTAGAGAGAATGTTAGCTGGATGTAATAATATAATTTTGAATTTGGCAGAAATCATATTGCATATTGCATATTGCCTATTGCTTATTGCCTATTTGCTATTTGGAACGCTCATCACTTCATCATAAACCTTCTGGCTTTCGTGCGTAAGTGCATCAATACTGATTTCCAGTTGCGGCATCAGGTCAATGAGGGCATTCATCCTGCCTTCTGTTTGAAAGAATTTATTGATAACGATCACTTTCCGGTCCTGCAGAATGCAGTAACCACTTTGAAAAGTTCCTCTTTCGTAACGGATAACATAACCACATTCTTCTGCTACTCTTTCTATCTTGTCTAAATTATGTTGTGTGTATTTCATAGTACCTCAGCCTCAAAATGAGCTTTTAACTCTTTTATTTATATGCAACTTCACTTAATTGAAGAGTAATAAAAAATAACTTTTTCAACAATCGTTGATAAATAAATTTACCACTGATTGAAATAATGTATTCTACTAAAACCTAAAAGCTCCAAAGTTCCTCCGCCAGCTGGCGGAGGCGGAGGGGGTTTTACTTATTCGTCATTCGTATCACCGGCACGATCATCTCCTCCAAACTTATGCCGCCATGCTGAAAAGTATTGCGGTAATAATTGGCAAAATGATTGTAGTTATTGGGATAGCATAAATACAGGTCGCCTTTTGCAAATATGAAAGAAGAATTTACATTAGGAACCGGCAAACCTGCTTCCCTTGGATCCCTGAAAGCAAGTACATCTTTAGGTTCGTAATTTAAATTGCGACCATGTTTGTACCGCAGGTTGGCCGTGGTTTGTTTATCGCCAATGACTTTAGCAGGTGTATTAACCCGTACACTACCATGATCTGTTGCCACGATCATCGTTAATTTTTTATCAGCAATTTTTTTAAGTGCCTGGTGCAGTGGTGAGTGCGTAAACCAGCTTTCGGTAATACTGCGGTAACTGGTTTCATCACCGGCCAGTTCTTTCAACACTTCCATTTCAGTACGGGCATGGCTCAGCATATCCACAAAATTATAAACGATCACATTGATATCGTTGTCCAGCATGTTGTGCATATTGTCAACCAGTTTTTGCCCGTCGTGGTTGTTGGTAATTTTAGTATACGAGTATTTTAAATCGGCTTTACCCAAACTTTTTAAATGTGCTTTAAAAAAATCTTCTTCAAACATATTCTTTCCGCCATCCTCATCATCGTTTTTCCATTGTATCGGAAATTTCTTTTCAATATCAACCGGCATCATACCGGCAAAAATGGCATTGCGGGCATATTGTGTAGCTGTGGGCAGAATGGCATAAAAAGTTTCTTCTTCATGTATTCTAAAACTTTCTGCAAAAATGGGTTGAATGGTTTTCCATTGATCAAACCGTAAATTATCAATCAGCACAAAAAATAAGGGTATCCCTTTTTCCAGGTGTGGCAGCACTTTAAACTTCAGCAGGTTATGGCTCATAATGGGCGCATCGGCACTTTTGGGATTTACCCAGCCGGCATAATTGCGGGATATGAATTTAAAAAACTCGGTATTGGCTTCATGTTTTTGCGATTCAAACACTTCCTGCATTTCCGGGCTGTCGCTCTTTCTCATCTCCAGCTCCCAATACACCAGCTTGCGGTAAATTTCCATCCACTCATTATAATTGGGGTTGCTGTTTAAGGAGGTAAACAAACTCCTGAACTCCTGCTGGTAAGCAGAGGTTGTTTTTTCTGCAACCAGTCTTTTATTATCAATCAGTTTTTTCAGGCTCAGCCAAACCTGGTTGGGGTTAACCGGTTTAATTAAATAATCACTTATCTGCGATCCGATCGCTTCGTCCATCAGATTCTCCGCTTCATTCTTTGTAATTAACACCACCGGCAAATTACTTTTCAGTTCCTTTATCTGCTGCAGGGTTTGCAGGCCGGTTATGCCGGGCATGGCTTCATCCAGCAGCACCACATCCACAATATTATCCTTTACATATTCTATGGCATCAAATCCATTGGTTTTGGTATGCACTTCATAACCTTTGTTTTCTAAAAACATGACCTGTGATGTAAGACTGTCAATTTCATCATCTACCCAAAGAATTTTTGCTATGCTCATATTAAAGGTTTGTGGTTTGTAGTTTTTTGTTTTTTGTTACGTGCATTTTATCATTGGTCATCATCGCCTGCCGGTAGGCAGGTTGTGTCACTCACTTGAACTGCATACCAATACTGAGCGGAGCCAAAGTATGAACTTTTATCTGAGCGAAGAAGATAAGGATTAAAACCGGGCTACTTCGCAGTAGTTACAAATTTAATTTTTTATATCAATGCTGGAGTGCTTTATTTAGCTTTGTACAACTTTTAACAAAATGGTTGTGGTCAAAGGTAAAACCACAAACAATCAACCACCAACAACAAACAGTTAATGCCTTTCAGAAAAATTATCAATGACCCGGTATATGGTTTTATTACCATTGATGATGAATTGATCTATGCCGTGATCAGCCACCCCTATTTTCAGCGGCTTCGGCGCATCAGCCAGATGGCGATGGCAAATCTGGTGTACCCCGGTGCCGTACACAGCAGGCTACACCATGCATTGGGTGCATACCACTTAATGAGTAATGCCTTATCTGAATTGAAAAATAAGGGCATTGAAATAACTGTTGCCGAAGAACAGGCTGCAAAAATTGCCATTCTGTTACATGATATTGGCCATGGGCCTTTTAGTCATGCTTTGGAGCATGAACTGGTGGAAAGTATGCACCACGAAGACCTTTCGCTGATGATCATCCGGGAACTCAACAAACAATTTGATGGTAAACTGAGCCTTGCGCTGGAAATTTTTACCGACAGTTATCATAAAAAATTCCTTTTTCAACTGATCAGCGGACAGCTCGATGTGGACCGCCTGGATTATTTAACAAGGGATAGTTTCTTCTCCGGCGTAAACGAAGGTGTTATTGGTTATGACCGCATCATCAAAATGCTTACGGTGCATAACGGAGAGCTGATGGTGGAAGAAAAATCAATCTATTCAATAGAAAAATTTTTAGTTGCCCGCCGCCTGATGTACTGGCAGGTTTACCTGCATAAAACCGTGTTGTGTGCCGAGCAGATGCTGAAGCGCATTATTAAAAGAGCTAAATTTATCAAAGCGGCTACGCTGCAACCGTTGCATAATTTTATCACACAACCTATACAAACTGTTACACTCGAAGAATTTTGCAACCTGGATGATCATGATGTAACGGCAGCGATAAAAGGCTGGTGCCATCACGAAGACAAAATTTTATCAACCCTTTGTAATGGAATTATGAACCGGCAGTTGTTGAAAGTTCAATACTTTGGCAACCCGGTTGATGAGGCTTTGCAGCAGGAAAAACTGGCCCTGGCCTCGGCAAAACTAAAACTGAATGCTGAAGATGCCGGCTGGCTGGTATTTACCGGCGAGGTGGCCAGCAGTACTTACAACCTCGAAGATGAGCATATTCACATTCTTTTTAAAGATGGTACCGTAAAAGACATTTCGGAAGTAGATAATGCGCTTATAAACCAAAACCTGATGGGCAAGGTTAAAAAATATTACATTTGTTATCCGAGGTCATAGTTCATGGTTCACAGCTCATAGCAAAAAGCACTTCCATGAACCATTAACCATTAACTATTAACTACACTATGCAATTCACCGCAGCACAAATAGCCATGATGATCAACGGAAAAGTTGAAGGCAATGCCGATACTGCCGTTGCTTCTTTTTGGCAAAATAGAAGAAGCTCAAAACGGGCAACTAGCCTTTTTGGCAAACCCCAAATACGAAGAATTCCTATATACCACAAAAGCCAGTATCATTATTGTAAATAATGCACAGGAACTAAAACAGCCCATTGATGCTACGCTTATAAAAGTACCTGATGCCTACTTGGCTTTTGCAACACTGTTAGATAAATATCAACAAATACAAAGGCAACAGTTAACCGGTATACAGCAACCTTCCTTTGTACATGCTACTGCAAAAATTGGTGAAAACGTTTACATTGGGGCATTTGCCTATATAGGCGAAAATGTAATTGTATCAGATGGTGCAAAAATTTATCCGAATGCCTATTTAGGTAATAATGTTACCATCGGAAAAGACACGGTGATAAACCCCGGCGCAACTGTTTATCATGATTGTATTGTAGGCAAAAGTGTAATCATACATGCAGGTGCTGTTATTGGCAGCGATGGATTTGGCTTTGCACCGGAAACTGATGGAAGTTTTAAAAAAATACCTCAAATAGGAAATGTAATCATTGAAGATTATGTTGAAATAGGCGCCAACACTACCATTGACAGGGCAACAATTGGAAGCACCTTGATAAAATCGGGCGCTAAATTAGATAACCTGCTTCAAATTGCGCACAATGTAGAAGTGGGAAATAATACCGCTATTGCTGCATTAACCGGGGTAAGCGGCAGTACTAAAATTGGCAAAAATGTTATTATAGGCGGACAGGCAGGATTAGCCGGGCATCTTCAAATTGCTGATGGTACAAAAATTAATGGAAAAAGCGGAGTAAGTAAATCTATAAAAACACCCAATACTTCTGTTACAGGCACGCCTGCAATTGATTATGCTGCTTCCATGCGTTCTCAGGCCGTAGTTAGAAATTTACCTGCATTGGAAAAAAAGGTAATTGAACTGGAGAAAATGCTTAAAGAATTAATTAAAAAAACCGACGTTTAAAAGAAGCAATTAATCTATTCGCTCAATTGCCGGCCTGCTGCCACCATATAACTACTTAACATTTTCTTTAGCTTACAGGCTAAAAAAATGAAATACCTTTACTGCTTCAGAAATTGAACAACACCATACCCCACTATTAAAATTTATTTTTTGAATATCTTCAGGCACAGCATATTATTACTGGTATTTTTTTTCTTTTCAATGCTGGCTTTTGCACAACAAATTTCGTTTTCCGGTACGGTAACTGACGGACATACCAAAGAGCCGGTAGCCTATGCTTCCGTTTATTTTGCACGCTCAGGCGTTGGCAAATCAACCGACAGTGCCGGTAATTTTTCTTTTACACTCAATAATTTTAAAGACGATACCCTTAAAGTAAGTTTCATTGGTTTTGAAATATATAAAATACCCATCACCCAACTGCAAAACAACCAAACGCTTAACATTCAGCTGGAGAGAGGAACGGCAAAAGGTGAAGTAATTATTAAAGCCAAATGGAACCGGGGATTGTTTTTATGGAAAAAAATAATGAGCAAGAAGAAACAGTATAACCGGTACGACCTGGGTAACTTTAGCTACGAAGCATATAATAAACTGGAAATTGACATTAAGAATTTTAACACCGATAAAGCCAAACGGAATTTTTTATTAAAGAATTTTACTTTCATTTTTGATAATATGGACAGCACATCCGAAGCTGCTCCTTTTTTACCGGCATACCTGATAGAAAGCCTGAGCGATTATGCCTACCAGAAGAACCCAAAAAAGTTTTACGAAAATATTAAGGCCAGTCAAACCAAAGGTTTTAATAATGAAAGTTTCAGCAAACTGCTTGGTGTAATGAACCAGAACGTAAGCATTTACAGCAATTTTGTAAATGTGATGGACAAGGATTTCATCAGCCCCTTTAATGATAATGCCGATGCCTATTATATTTTTACGGTACCCGATACACAGATTGTTAACGGTGGTAAACAATATCATTTTGTTTTCGCCCAAAGCGTGCCGGGCAAAATACTTTTGAGGGAGATGCCTGGGTAACAGAAAAAACTTTCCAGATCCGTAAAATATCGATGTACCTGGGTAAAGAGGCCAACATTAATTTTATCGACCGCATCAGTGTGTTCCAGGAGTATATTCCCATCAATGATTCTGTGATATTTTTAAACCGGGATAAATTCTTTGCCGATTTTCGGGTGCTGGGCAAAAATTCGCTTACGCTTATTGGCCGAAAAACTACCTCTTATAAAGATATTGTCATCAACAGCGATTCCTTAACCGCTACTTTTAAGGAACAGCGCATTGAAGAAGTTGTAAAAACAGAAAAATCGGTTATAAAAAATTCTGATTCGGCCTGGGCCAACCTGCGGCACGATACTTTATCAAAGAATGAAAAAGCAATTTATACCACCATTGATAAGTTAATGGAAATGCCCAAATTCCAAAAACTACAGACCAATTTAAAATTCCTGGCAGGCGGTTACCGCAATATTGGTAAATTGGAAATAGGCCCCTGGTTTAACTGGGTGAGTGGCGATACCGTGCAAGGCACAAGACTACGCTTTGACCTGGGCACCAATAAAAAACTGTTTAAAAATATTTACCTGCATGGTTACCTGGCTTATGGCTTCAGGGATAAAAGATTTAAAGGACAGGCTGAGGCCTTCTGGATATTACAACGTGAACCTAAAAGAGTACGTTTACATCTTTCTTATCAAAATGATGTAGACAATGGCATCAGCCAGGTGGGCGAAGTGAGCCAGGATAATATATTTTCACTGGCAATCCGTAAACCTAATATTACCAGAAAATTCATCAATGTAAAAGATATCAGGTTTGAGGTTTTTAATGAACTGGGTAAAGGATTTTCAACCGAGTGGTTCGTTTCTCACCGCCAATATGCAACCCTGCTCAATTTACCACCTGACTCTATTTATACGGCTAATAAAGGCACCCCGCTTACAAATTTTGAACTGTCTTTAAAACTTCGTTTTGCTTACCTGGAAAGATTTATTGAAACAGACTATAACCGGTTTTCCATTGGTACAAAATACCCGGTTGTTGAGCTCATGCTTGCCAAAGGCATTGCCGGCATATTCAACAGCGCTTATAATTACAGCAAGGTTTCTTTAACCGTTAAAGATTTCATGAAGATATCTCCCTACGGAACTGTTTCCTACAAAGTATATGGTGGGAAGATTTTTGGTGCCATGCCTTTCACCAATTTAGAAAATCATCCGGGTAATGACCTGTATTATTACAACCGCAATGCCTTTAACCTGATGAACCGCTTTCAGTACCTGAGCGATCAATATGCCGGTGCAAATCTTGAACACAATGTTGGTTCGGGATTGTTCCGTTTCATTCCCATTACCCGCAAATTAAAATGGCGGCAGTTTTATACTGTAAAAGCGCTTTGGGGTTCATTAAGCAATGAAAATGATGCGATCAATACCTATGCGGTTATTCCCTATCAAAAAACAGGGTTTAAAACGCTCAATGATAAAACATATATTGAAGTAGGTACCGGTATTGATAATATCTTCAAAGTATTCCGGCTCGATTTTATTTGGCGGCTTGCTCCTTCTTCCGCTTACGCAGGCTCAGGATCTAAATTTGGGATTTTCGGAAGTTTCCAGGTGCAGTTTTAACAGCTTTCAGCTACCTTAGTTTATAAGTACGGTGGCAGCATATTTTAAATATCTTTGCCAACAAAATTCAGCGCAACACATGGATAAAAATTTTAATCCAGATAAGCAACATACATTGGGTAAAGCTGTCAGTATTTCCGGTACTGGCCTGCATTCCGGCATTAATGTGGATATGATACTAAAGCCTGCCAACCCGGGTTTTGGTTACCAGTTCCAGCGTACCGATCTGCCAGATTCTCCCATTATAAAAGCAGATTGCGACCTGGTAACCGATACATCGAGGGGTACAACTTTAGAGAAAGGTGATTGTAAAGTGAGTACTGTAGAGCATATCTTAGCTGCACTGGTGGGCATGGGAATTGATAATTGCCTGATTGAATTGAACGGCCCGGAGATCCCCATCATCGATGGCAGCAGCAAACCTTTTACAGAGATCATTGAAGAAAGCGGCGTACTGGAACAGGATGCTGCGAAGATCTGGTATACCATTGATACCAACATCTCATTTTTTGATGATGTTAAGAAAGTGGAAATGACCGCGTTGCCTGCATTAAACTACCAGATAACCACCCTTATTGATTTTAACAGTCCCGTTCTGGGCACACAACATGCCAGTTTGAAAACCATGAAGGATTTCAAGACTGAAATAGCGCCCTGCCGCACATTTTGTTTTTTGCACGAACTGGAAATGCTGCTGGATAACAACCTGGTAAAAGGCGGCGATATCAACAATGCCATTGTAGTGGTTGATAAGCCCGTTACCGAAGAAGAAATGGACAGACTGGCAAAGGCTTTTGGCAGAAAAAAGATGGAGATCAAAAGCGAAGGCTATCTTAATAATCTTGAACTCCGTTTTTTAAACGAGCCTGCCCGCCATAAATTATTAGATGTGGTAGGTGATCTTGCTTTGATAGGCTATCCGATAAAAGCACATATTATAGCCAACCGACCCGGCCATAGTACCAATGTGGAGTTTGCAAAAAAAATAAAACAATACATCAAAAAAAATAAGCACACCCGGGATATTCCCGTTTATGATCCCAACCAGGAGCCTGTTTATACCCAGCAGCAAATTGAAAAAACACTGCCACACCGTTTTCCTTTTATCATGGTTGATAAGATCATTAAATTAACAGATACCATGATCGTAGGTGTAAAAAATGTTACGGTAAACGAATATTTTTTCCAGGGCCATTTTCCCGGAAACCCCATCATGCCGGGCGTTTTACAAATTGAGGCACTGGCTCAAACCGGTGGCCTGCTTTGTATCAATGCCATGCCCGACGGGCAGTATGATACTTATTTTTTAAAGATCGATAACTGCAAATTCAAACAAAAAGTAGTGCCGGGCGATACGTTAATATTAAAAATGGAGCTGACAGAACCGATACGCCGGGGAATATGTGCCATGAAAGGAAGTGTGTATGTAGGTAATAAATTATGTGCCGAAGCCGATTTAACCGCACAATTGGTAAAAAGAAATTAATATATTCGCTAAATAGCCCGTAAATGCAAATTTGCTAATTCGATAATTAAACTAAATGATTCATCCGCATACGTACATTCATCCCAATGCCAATCTTGCTACCAACGTAAAGGTTGATCCCTTTAGTGTTATTCACCAGAATGTAGAAATTGGCGAAGGAACCTGGATAGGCAGTAATGTAACTATTATGGAAGGCGCAAGAATTGGCAAGAACTGCCGCATTTTTCCGGGTTCTGTAATTGCAGCCATTCCGCAGGATCTTAAATACGAGGGCGAACATACTACAGTAGAGATCGGAGATAATACCACCATTCGTGAATTTGTAACCGTAAATCGCGGCAGTAAAGACAGGTGGACCACCAAAGTGGGAAACAATTGCCTGATCATGGCATACAGCCATATTGCCCACGACTGTATTGTAGGCAACAATTGTATTTTAAGTAATAACACACAGGTGGCGGGCCATGTTACCATTGGCGATTATGCCATACTGGGCGGTATGTGTGCCGTACACCAGTTTGTAGAGATCGGGCAGCATTGTTTTATAAGTGGCGGGTCTTTTTTTGGAAAAGATGTACCTCCCTATATAAAAGCAGGTCGCACACCACTAAGTTATGCCGGCGTTAATTCGGTTGGCTTAAAACGCAGAGGTTTTTCTTTGGATAGAATAAATAAAATACTGGATATCTACCGCATTATTTATAACAAGTCACTCAACACATCACAGGCACTTAATTATATTGAAGAAGAATTACCGGCAACTGATGAGCGTGATGAAATTGTAACTTTTATCAGGGAGAGTGGCCGTGGTATAATTAAACGTTTTACCAAGGGAAGTGCAGAAGATGAATAACCCCTGTCCCCTAAAGGGGAACTTAGGCGCAATCAGTATAATTAAATTTAAGCAGCTCATTAATTTTTATTTTAAGTAATTGCTCTGTTAGCTTCAAAGTATTGTCTTTTACTTGGCAGAGTCTAAAAGCTCCGCCAGCCGGCGGATTTGGGATATGAATATCACTTTATCAAATACCGGCAAACGTTTCAACCGTGAGTGGATATTCCGCCACTGCAGCTATACATTTACTTCCGGTAAAAATTACGCCATCACCGGGCCCAACGGATCCGGTAAATCAACCCTGCTACAGGTTATAGCTGGTGCTACTTTACACAATGAAGGAACCATTGAATACAACAATGGTGATAAATTAACGAGCAACGAAAAACACTACAGCAACATTTCAATAGCAGCACCATACCTGGAATTGATCGAAGAAATGACTGCTAAAGAAATGCTCACCTTCCATTCAAAATTCAAACCTTTAATACAATCACTAAGTATTGAAGATATGCTGAAAATTGTAGGATTAGAAAAAGCTGTAAACAAACAACTCCGTTATTTCAGCAGCGGTATGAAACAAAGATTAAAACTTGCACAGGCTTTCTTCAGTAAAACACCCGTTCTTTTATTGGATGAACCCACCACCAATTTAGATGCTGATGGTGTTGCATTATATATTAACCTCATCAGCAATTATACAAAAGATAAACTGGTAATTGTAAGTAGTAATGTAAAAGAAGAATATGGCTTTTGTGAGGAGGTGATTAAAATAGAAAATTATAAATCTGCGTAATCCTTTTTAGTAATCCTTTTGATCTGCGATCTATCTCTTACTCGCTATCAGTAAATTTCAGATCAAATCTTTCGCTTAAATAAATATTGGTAAGACTTTCCCTGAATTAACTTTGCCAAAGTTTAGAACTTTGGCAAAGTTGTCACCGCTTACTCGCTATCAGCAAATTCAGATCCGTAAATTTCAGATCAAACCTTTCGCTTAAATAAAAATTGGTAAGGCTGCCTTTGTATAGATAAATACCACTACGGATATTTATCTTATGCCATATAATATGGTCTATGCCACCATCCTCACCCGTTTCAAGCATCAGTGGCATCAATACATTGCTGATGGCTTGTGAAGCAGTGCGGGCAAAGCCGCTGGGTATATTGGGTACGCAATAATGTATCACATCATACTTTATAAAAACCGGTTTTTCGTGGCTGGTTACTTTACTGGTTTCAAAACATCCGCCATGGTCAATACTCACATCAACAATAACACTGCCAGGTCGCATGTTACTTACGGTTTCTTCCGTAACAACAACCGGTGTTCTGCCAGCAGCACCACTCAAAGCACCAACGGCCACGTCGCAGGTTTTTAATTGCTTGGCTAAAATTTTAGGTTCAATTACCGATGTCCACATCCGTACACCAATATTATTCTGCAAACGCTTTAATCGGTAAATGCTGTTATCAAAAACTTTTACACTGGCACCCATGGCCAAAGCTGTACGGGCTGCATATTCACCCACAATACCTGCACCAATAATAATAACTTTTGTTGGCGGTATACCGCTAATGCCTCCTACCAAAACTCCTTTACCATTGTTTGTCTTGCTTAAATATTGCCCAGCAATCAGCATCACCGCACTGCCAGCAATCTCACTCATGCTTCGTACAATGGGATTATGGCCGGTATCATCTTTCAGGTTTTCAAAACTAAGTGCGGTAATTTTTTTGTCCATCATCTTTTGCAGAATCTCACGCTTCATTACCGCCAGGTGAATGGGAGAAATAATGTATTGATTGGGCTTCAGCAACTCACATTCACTTTCACTCACCGGGGCGCTCTTAACCAGTATATCGCATTCAAAAACTTCTTTTTTATCGTAGGCAATTTTTGCACCGGCTTCACTGTAATCTTTATCGGTATAACTGGCGCCGTCGCCGGCTTTGGTTTCTACCACCACCTGGTGGCCGTTGGCAATCATTACACCAACCGCTTCGGGGGTTAGGGCGATCCTGTTTTCGTTAAAAGAATTTTCCTTTGGAATACCAATCAGCAGCTCTGCTCCCCTGGGTTTTACATCCAGGGTTTCTTCCAGGGTTTCGTAGCTGAATGAAGAAGATATAAAGGGTTTTGATGAAGCCATAAGCAATGAAATTGTAAGGGTACAAATTACAAATTATATTTCAGCTTTCTGGTATTATCATCAATTGAAGTAATGTATATGTTCAAAGTCTCATCCGGGAAAACCCCGGGTGCTTTCTCCGGCCACTCTACCAGGCACGGGTTTCCCGAATACAAACAATCCTCCACACCGGCATTGATGGCTTCATTTTCATCTTTAATGCGGTACAGGTCCATATGGTAAACCGTTTGCCCTTCGCTGGTTTTATATTGATTGATGATGGAAAATGTTGGGCTTGACACCACGTCTGTAATATGCATGGCCTCGCAAAGTGCGTGTATAAACGTTGTTTTGCCTGCGCCCATGTCGCCATGAAAAGCAAACACTTTATAATTGCCTGCTTCGGCCAACAGCTTTTTAGCAACGCCGGCTATTTCATTCAGTGAAAAATTTACCTCCATGTTGCAAAGATATTTTCCTTCATTAGTAATCGCATCACAATATCAAAGAATAATTTTGCATTATGGAAAAAGTTGAATGGAAAGTTGAAGGAATGACCTGCACCAACTGTGCTTTAACTATAAACCGCTATCTTGAAAAAGAAGGATTGAAAGATGTAAAAGTAAATTTCATTGGCGGCGAGGTAAGCTTTGAATTGGATGAGAACAAAACCAAAGAGCAGCTTGCCAAAGGAATTGGAGATTTGGGATATAAAGTAACTAACGGGCCAGAAACCAAAAACCAAAAACCACAAAGAAAATTTTTCTCTAATCACCTGCAACGTTTCCTCTTCTGCCTTCCCTTTACCCTGGTTTTGATGCTGCACATGTTGCCATGGCATATACACTTTCTGATGAACCCATGGATACAACTGGCGATCTGCATCCCGGTTTACCTGGTTGGTATGGGATATTTTGGCGTGAGTGCAGTTAAAAGTTTGCGCCACGGTATTCCCAATATGAATGTGCTGATCGCCATTGGTGCTACCGCAGCTTTTGTATACAGCCTCATTGGCAGCATCGGTAACCTGGGTATGGATTATGTTTTTTATGAAACCACCGCCACGATCATTACCCTGGTATTTTTAGGCGAATGGATAGAACATAAATCGGTTGCCGGCACACAAAAAGAATTAAACAAACTGGCCGCACAACAAAAAGTAATGGCCAATATGATCGCTTTTGATGAGGAACATAAAGAGTTGATCTTTCCGGTTGAAAATACAAGCCTGCATGTAGGTGATCTTATCTTGATAAAAACCGGCGAACAGGTTCCTATTGATTGTAAAATTCTTTGGGGCGATGTGCATGTGAATGAGGCATTATTAACGGGCGAAAGTAAACCCATTCAAAAAACAAAAAAAGATGCGTTGATTGGCGGCAGCTTAATCACCGATGGTACAGTTAAAGCACAGGTAACAGCAGTTGGTAAAGACACTGTGCTCAGCAACATCCTCACACTGGTAAAACAGGCACAGGGAGAAAAGCCTCCTATTCAGCAACTGGCCGATAAGATCAGCGCCATTTTTGTACCGGCAGTTTTAGGTATTGCCGTACTTACTTTTTTAATAAATTATTTTGCTTTTGATATTACCGGCACCAATTCCTTAATGAGAAGCATTGCTGTGCTGGTGATCAGTTGTCCCTGTGCCATGGGCCTTGCAACGCCTGCTGCCATTGCGGTTGGCCTGGGCCGAGCAGCTAAGAATGGCATTCTGTTCCGCAATGCAAAAAGCCTGGAATTATTTAAGAATATTACCACAGTGGTGTTTGATAAAACCGGTACACTTACCAAAGGGGAAATGACCATCAGCAAATGGCAAAGCACCATGCATGAAAATTTATTTAAGCAAATTATCTTTTCGCTTGAAAAATATTCCAATCATCCCATTGCAAAAGCAATTGCTGCTGAATGGAAAATAAACAACCCGCTTAACTGGAAAAAAATTGAAGAGATAAAGGGCCTGGGCATGAAAGCCGAAGATGCTGCAGGCAATATGTATCAGTTAGGTTCTTATAAAATTGCTTCAGCACTAACAGATGATCCGACTCATACCGCTTATTTATTACAGAATGATAAACTGGTTGGGTGGTTTGATATGGAAGATGAAATCAGAACAGAAGCAAAAGAAGTGATCAGTTACCTGCATTCAAAAAACATACAAACCATTTTATTAAGCGGTGATAGCCTGGAAAGGACCCAAAAAATTGCTGATGATTTAGGTATTGATAAAGTATATGCCGAAAAAACACCCGAAGAAAAACTGCAGATCATCGGGGAGTTAAACAGCCAAACACCTGTTGCCATGGTAGGCGATGGTGTAAATGATGCGCCGGCACTGGCCAAAGCAACCATCGGCATTTCCATGAGCGATGCTACACAACTGGCTGTACAAAGCGCACAGGTGGTTTTAATGAATAAAGGTATTCAACATTTACCGCTGGCTTTGGGCTTAGGTAAACATACTTTTATCACCATTAAAGGAAATCTCTTTTGGGCTTTTATTTACAATATTGTTGCCATCCCCATTGCTGCAGTTGGTTTATTGCAACCCGGACTTGCTGCGCTGGCCATGGGTTTCAGCGATGTGGTGCTGGCCATTAATTCTATCTGGCTAAAATTTAAGAAAGTGGTTTAATTTCAGGCCACAATTATCAACTTTGACGATACACGAGATCTTAAAAGAATACTGGGGTTATAACAGCTTTCGACCGCTGCAGGAAGACATTATTAATGCAGTGCTGGATGGAAACGATACCCTGGCATTGCTGCCAACCGGCGGAGGTAAATCTATATGCTTCCAGGTACCGGCCATGGCAAAAGAAGGTTTGTGTTTGGTGGTTAGTCCGCTCATTGCTTTAATGAAAGACCAGGTAGAAAGTTTAAAACAAAAAGGTATTCCTTCCCTGGCGATCTATTCAGGCATGAGTTTTTTAGAAATCAGAAAAACTTTGCAGAATGCTGCTTATGGTAATTATAAATTCCTCTATGTTTCTCCCGAGCGGTTGGAAACAAATTTGTTTTTAGAAATGCTGCCGGCCATCAACATCAACTTACTGGCCGTAGATGAAGCGCATTGCATTTCGCAATGGGGATATGATTTCAGACCGCCTTACATGCGGATAGCTGCCTTACGTGAATGGTTACCCGGCGTTCCGGTGTTGGCACTTACAGCCTCTGCAACCAAAGTGGTTCAGGATGATATTTGTGACAAGCTTAAACCAGCCGTCTCCCAAGCTCCTCCGCCAGCTGGCGGAGGCGGGGGGGGTACCTGGAAAGTATTCCAGCAATCTTTTGAAAGGTTGAATCTTTCTTATTCTGCTTTTTATGTGGCATCCAAACAAAATAAATTACTGGAGATACTTAAAAACGTTCCCGGAACAGCCATTGTATATTGCAAAAGCCGCAAGCATACCAGGGAAATGGCCGACCTGCTGATGCTACACCAGATCAATGCAGATCATTACCACGCAGGCTTAAGCAATGACGAACGAAATAAAAAACAGGAAAACTGGATCAGCAATAAAACAAGGGTGATCGTAAGCACCAATGCTTTTGGTATGGGCATAGATAAACCCGATGTGCGGGTTGTGGTTCATTATGATGTACCTGATTGCCTCGAAAATTATTACCAGGAAGCAGGGCGTGCAGGCAGGGATGGAAAAAGAGCCTATGCAGTTTTGTTGTACAACAATAAAGAAATTGAAAACCTGCAGGAACAATCAGCCATCCGTTTTCCAAAAGAAGAAGAGATAAAGCAGGTTTATATAAGCATGATGAACCACCTGCAGGTTCCTGCCGGGTCGGGTGAAGGTATTAGTTACGATTTTGACATCGCTGTGTTTGCTGCTGCCTTCAAAATAAATATTCTTACTGCCACTTATGCCATAAAAGCATTGGAACAGGAAGACATCATCAGCTTTAATGAAGTTTTTTTTAAACCCTCCACAGTTGTGTTTACCACCAACCGTGAAGAACTTACGGATTATGAAAAACAAAATCCTGCATTAGAACCTTTGCTGAAGGGATTGTTACGTTCCTATGAAGGCATTTTTGATTTTCCTGCAACGGTTTACGAAACTAAGCTGGCAAAATTTATACAGGCTGATATGGAAAACCTGAAAAAGGATCTGAAAAAGTTGAATGATCACGGTATCATCAGTTACTCGGCTCAAAAAGACAAACCACAGATAACACTTTTACAAAACCGGATGTACAACGATAATTACCGGATAAATACCAGCGATTACCTGAAACGAAAACAAAATTTTGAAGAACGGGCCGAGGCCATGATCGGTTATATAAAAAAATCAACCGGTTGCCGGAGTCAGCATATTGCAGCTTATTTTACCCCCGTAAAAATTAATGCCTGCGGTATATGTGATAACTGTATCAATGAAAAGATCATCCACATCTCTACAGAAGAGTTTAACCAGATCACTAACCATATTATTGATCGAACAAAAGACAGCGCTGTTTCTGTTGAAGATATCCTGATAAGCTTAAAAAGTATAAAAAAGGAAAAGGTTTGGCAGGTGTTCAATTATCTGCTGGACGAGGGCAAATTAAGAGCTGACAAGGACGGCAAGATCTCTTTTCTGGCTAAAACTTCCCGGATATAAAATAAAAAAGGGACCAAGATAGAAATCTAGTCCCGCTTTAAAATCCAATATCCTATGAAAAACCGAAGCGAAGATAATGTGGTTTTCACTATTATACAACATTTTACTAAAGTATTTTCAAAGTATTTGCAGACGGGGAATAAGTAAAACACACAACCTAACGGTACTTTCTACCTGTTTATGTAACTGATTATCAGGTTATTGAATTTTTCTTGTTAACAGATTTACACGTACACATGCCAGTTGTATATTGAAACCGGCCACCTGTTACCGGGCAATTGCTTCATTACAGCTCATCGGATCATGCGTAAACACATTATATATAATTTTTATATATTTTTAGGGCTTTTTTCTATTCTTGATTATCTATTGAAGTATAATTAGACAACCGGGCGGTGCATATGATTAAAAATAATAAATATACCCAGGGGCTGTCTCATAAAATTAAATTTAAAACCAGCTCTTGGTTTTCGAACTCCTGCTCCTTCCACCCAATCCCAATGCCCCCAATAAAGAGCGCACTATGGTAGTGCCGGCCGTACGCATCATGCTTTTTACAAACGTATTATCTGCAACCTTCTCAATCGTTGATTTTTCTTCCCTGGTTGATTTTTTTGATGTAGCCGTTTCTTCTGCTTCTTCCTGTGCTGATCTTTCTGCAGCTTCTTCAAGCTTGGCAGTTAATATTTCATAGGCACTTTCACTATCAATGGTTTTATTGTATTTGGCCACCATTTTCGACCGGGTGTTGATAGCATCAATTTCTTCTTCTGTCAACACATCCATTCGGCTGCGTGGTGCACAAAGCATGGTATGTGCCAGCGGTGTGGGTATACCTTTTTCATTCAGCATGGTTATAAATGCTTCACCAATGCCCATTTGGGTGATCAGGTCCTCTGTTTTATAGAATTCGGTTTCAGGATAATTCTCTGCCGTTTGTTTGATCACTTTTCTATCAGCAGCAGTAAAGGCACGCAAAGCATGTTGCACTTTTAAACCAAGCTGGCTCAGCACACTCGCAGGTACATCCATCGGGTTTTGCGTACAAAAGAAAATACCAATACCTTTTGAGCGTATCAGTTTTACAATGGTTTCAATCTGCTGCAACAACGCATCACTGGCTTCATTAAAGATCAAATGTGCCTCATCGATAAACATTACCAGTTTGGGTTTGTCAAGATCGCCTTCTTCGGGACAACTGGCATACAGTTCGGCCAGCATCTGCAACATAAATGTTGAAAATAATTTTGGCTTATCCTGCAGATCGGTAACCCTCAACACACTGATCATTCCCCGTCCGTCATCAGCAATACGCATCAGGTCATCTACCTCAAAACTTCTTTCGCCAAAGAAAATATCGGCGCCCTGTTGCTGCAGTTCGATCACTTTGCGTAAAATGGTACCGGTAGATGAAGTTGAAATTTTTCCGTACTCTTTTTCAATTTCGGCCTTGCCTTCATCGCCGATGTATTGCAGCACTTTTATAAAATCTTTTAAGTTGAGTAAAGGCAACTTCTTATCATCACAGTATTTGAAGATCATTGCTACAACACCACCCTGCGTATCATTCAGTTCCAAAATTTTGCTCAGCAGTATGGGCCCAAACTCGCTTACTGTTGCTCTCAGGTGAACGCCTTTCTGCCCGGTTAATGTCATCAGCTCAACCGGAAACAGGGATGGCTTGTACTCCATATTCAGTTTCTGGTAACGGTCTTTTATTTTATCATTAACTGCGCCCATGGCTGCAATGCCACTCAGGTCGCCTTTAATATCCATCATCATTACCGGTACACTGTTATCGCTTAAAAACTCGCTGATAACCTGCAGGGTTTTTGTTTTACCGGTACCGGTGGCACCTGCAATGAGCCCGTGGCGGTTTAAGGTTTTAAGGGGCAGAAAGATACTGGCTTCAGGCACGAGTTCACCATCCAGCATGGCGGCTCCTATTTTTACAGCTTCGCCTTTAAAAGTGTAACCGTTTTTTATCGCTTCTATAAATGCTTCCTTATTTGCCATTGAAAATTGTTTTGTGAAAGATACAACCAGTAATTTAAATGTTGATGAAGATTTTTAAAACTTCGGTTGTAAATTTGGATTGATGAAAAAGGCCTTATTAATATTTTTTATTGTTGGTATTACGGTCATAGGTACCAGTTCTTTTTTTGAAAAAGAAAATACCGAAATACAAACAAAAGCCGCCCTGGGTAAAAAATTATTCTCAGAAAAAATACTTTCCAAAGATTCTTCGGTAAGCTGTGCCAGTTGCCATATTCCAAAATTTGCTTTTGCCGATACGGTTGCGTTTAGTGTGGGCATTGAAGGCAAACTTACCAAACGCAATACACCCTCGGTATTGAACATGAAAAACCGACCTTATTATTTTTGGGATGGTAGAGCAACCACCTTGGAAGAACAATCTTTAATGCCCATACAAAATCCTGATGAAATGGGATTGCCCATTGATGAAGCGGTGAAAAGATTAAACCAGTCACGGGAATACAAATTACTGTTTCAAAAAATATTCGGACAAAAACCGGATGCAAAAAACCTGGCAGCCGCATTTTCTGCTTTTGAAAAAACACTGGAAACCGTTGACAGTAAATTTGATGACTGGAGCAATAATCTTAAGAACTTAACTGCATCCGAAGAAAGAGGCCGTGAATTATTTGTTGGCGACAAGGCCAAATGTTTTGACTGCCACCGCATGGAAGATTTTACAACGGATGAATTTAAAAACATCGGTTTGTACAAGGGAAAAGAATTGAATGATGCCGGCCTGTTCAACATTACCAATAAAGAAACTGATAAAGGAAAATTTAAAACACCCGGCCTTCGCAATATTGCCGTAACCGCTCCTTATATGCACAACGGCATGTTTAAAACGCTGGAAGAAGTGATGGAGTATTATAACAATCCGCAGGATTTTGTAACCAACTCCATCAATATTGATGATGCTCTCAAGCAACCGTTGGGTTTAACCGATAAAGAGAAAAAAGATATTATTGCCTTTTTGAAAACGCTGACAGACAAGAAATACATCAAAAAATAACTTCTGTGTTTCTGTGCTTCTGTGGCAATATCAATTTGCGAAGCAAATAAAAAAATCCGTGTTAATCTGTGGAATCTGTGGCAAACTCTTTTTTGCCCAAGGCAAAAACACTCATCTTATTAGCGGTAAAGTACCTTTAACAAAAAATTAGGCACTATATTCGCTGTATAAACTTTGATTTAATTTTATTTGCTGATAAACCTAAAAAACATGGACCCGATTAAACCTCAAATTCTGCTTTGCGAAGATGACACCAACCTTGGCATGGTATTGAAGAATTACCTCGAATTGAATGATTACAGTGTAACCCTGGAAAGAGACGGAAAGCTTGGATTGGCTGCATTTCAACGTGAAAAATTTGACCTTTGCCTGCTGGATGTAATGATGCCCAATATGGACGGCTTTACACTGGCAGAAGAAATACGGGATGTAAATCCGGATGTGCCTTTGTTCTTTTTAAGTGCAAAAACCATGAAGGATGACATTATCCAGGGTTATAAACTGGGTGCCGATGATTATATCACCAAGCCTTTTGACAGTGAAGTTTTGTTGCATAAGATAAAAGCTATCTTAAAGCGCAATGAAGAATTACACCGTGAGGAAGTAAATGCAGAATACGACCTGGGCAGATACCATTTTAATCCACGCCTGCGTGAACTGATCATTGATGGAAAAACACAAACCCTTTCTCCAAAAGAAAATGAATTGCTGAAAATGCTGAGCGAATACAAAAATGATCTGCTTAGCCGTGAGATTGCCCTGAAAAAAATATGGGGAAGTGATACCTACTTTAACGGCCGCAGTATGGCTGTGTATATTGCCAAATTGCGTAAATATTTAAAAGAAGACAGTGCTATTGAAATTGTAAATATTCATGGCAATGGCTTCAGGCTGGTGGTTACAGAGTAATATATCAATAGAAAAAATAAATAAATTGCCTTGCAACACGCAGGGCATTTTTATTTTATAGCCAGCATTAATTTAGCCCAAAAATTATTATCAAAAGAAGAAGGGCCTAAAACTGCATCGCCCGAATCTTCTCCATGGCGGATAACCACCAGATCTTTTGATGGAATAACATAGATCTTTTTATCTCCTTTGCCCAGCGCTGAGATCATATCAGCCGGAGCCGCAGGGTTCAGCATACCCGGAACCACTACCGTTAAAGACGGCACCATAAAAGATGCTTTGCCATTCAGCCACCATAAATATCCATAAGCATTATTCAGGTTTTGCGAGGTATTGGTCATGGCATTAAAATAAGCCGGGTCGGTCATGATCTGGTTACCGTTCCAGTTTCCCTTATTTAAAGTAAGTAAGCCAAACCTGGCCATATCACGACTGTTGAGCCATAAAATATAATTAAGCCAGGTAAAGTTTTTCATACCGATCTTATCAGCGAGCCTTGTTTTGGTGTAGGTATTATAATTGATGCCGGTAGCATTTGCAATTACATTTTGCAATAAACGGTAAGGTGCATTGTAGTAATACCAAAACGATCCAGCATCTGCTTTATAGCTCAGGCAGGCTGGCGTCATACAATTTTCATCGGGTACATTATAATCAAGGCCGGTGGTCATGGTTAATTGGTGCCTTACCGTTATCAGATTTTCTTTAGCCAGCGGTGCCGAGGTCCAGCCATTACCTAAATACATGCTTGTTTTATTATTAATGTCCAGTTTTCCTTCCTGCTGTGCAATGCCAGCTAAAAATGCAGTAATACTTTTACCGGCAGAGGCAATATAATACACCGTGTTTTTATCCCAGCTGTTCCAATAGTTTTCGGTAACAATCCGTCCTTTATATAAAATGATGAGGCCATAGGTATTTTTTGTTCCGGCATAAGTAATGGCTTCATTCAATTTGGTAACATCCCAGCCCAATGTTTGTGGCGATATGGTTTCCCAGGTATCACTGCCAATTGGTGGAAAATACATAGTTGTTGGTACAGGTGGCGTTGTTATGGGTGCAATGGTTGAATTGTCTTTATTACAAGAGATAAAAAACAGGCTGAATGCAATTACAGTTAGCATTGATTTCATAAAAAAAGTTGGTTGAAGATCTCAGACCTTAATAAAATGCCAAAGTTTAACGATTGGAGAAATTATTTAGTATCACTGAAGAGTAAATTTTCATTCCCGCCAAAAGCCGATTTTTTACCTAAATGCTCATAGGCTTTAGCAGTGGCTTCTCTCCCTCGTGCAGTGCGTTGTAAAAAACCTTCCTGTATTAAAAAGGGTTCGTACACTTCTTCCAATGTACCCACTTCTTCGCCAACGGCTGTTGCAATGGTGGTAATGCCTACAGGGCCGCCTTTAAATTTATCGATGATGGTATGCAGGATACGGTTGTCCATTTCATCCAGGCCATGCTTATCTACATTCAATGCTTTTAATGCGTGTTCGGTAATGGCGAGGTCAATAACGCCATTCCCTATTACTTGTGCAAAATCACGTACCCTGCGTAAAAGACCATTTGCAATACGTGGCGTACCACGGCTGCGACCGGCAATTTCTGCAGCAGCATCGCTGGTAATTTTGGTGTTTAAAATTTTAGATGAACGCAGAATAATATTTTTCAGCGTAACGGCATCATAATATTCCAGTCGGGATTTTATACCGAAACGTGAAAGCAACGGAGCCGTTAATAAACCACTCCTGGTGGTAGCACCAATTAAGGTAAACGGGTTCAAATTTATCTGTACACTTCTTGCATTGGGTCCGCTGTCGATCATAATATCTATGCGAAAATCTTCCATGGCAGCATACAAATATTCTTCTACCACGGTACTCAGCCGGTGTATCTCATCAATAAATAAAACATCATTGGGTTCCAGGTTGGTGAGTAAACCTGCCAGGTCGCCGGCCTTTTCAATAACCGGTCCGCTGGTTTCACGTATGCTTACGCCCAGTTCGTTGGCCACAATTCTTGATAAAGTTGTTTTACCCAATCCCGGCGGGCCATGAAAAAGAATATGATCCAAAGCCTCGCCACGCATTTTGGCCGCTTTGATGAAGATGGTGATATTATCGATGATCTGGCTCTGACCCGAAAAATCGTCAATAGCCGCCGGCCTGATGGTATTTTCAAATTCTTTTTCGGCAGAATTCAAAAATTCAGATTCATTATTTAAATTCGGGTTGGCCATGAGCAAATTTTTTCATCCGATAATAATCGGATTTGTAAAACTAATCATTAATCACTAAACATATTTTATATGAAAACAGGAATATTAGGCAGCGGCATTGTAGGCCGTGTTTTGGGCAGCGCATTTATTGCCGAAGGACATGAAGTAATGTTGGGTACCAGGAATGTTAAAAAAGACGAAGTGGTAAAATGGCTTGCTGAAAACCCGGGTGCAAAAGCAGGATCTTTTGAAGATACAGCAGCTTTTGGTGACATGATCGTACTGGCCACATCGGGCGACATTACAGCCGGGGTTATTAAACATGCGGGCATCCAGAATTTTAAAGGTAAAATAGTTATTGATGCTGCTAATCCCATTGATCATAACAGACCACCGGTGAATGGCGTGTTGCCCTTTTTTACAACAACCCACGAATCGCTGATGGAGCAACTGCAACATTTGTTACCCGAAGCTAAACTGGTGAAAGCTTTCAACAGTGTAGGCAATGCTTTTATGTATAAGCCCGATTTTAACGGGCAAAAACCAACCATGTTTATTTGTGGTAACGATGAAGATGCAAAAAAATCGGTTACAGCCATTTTAGATGCTTTTGGCTGGGAGACGGCCGACATGGGTAAGGTAGAATCTGCCCGTGCCATTGAAGCCCTTTGTATGCTTTGGTGTATCCCCGGCATTTTAAATAACCAGTGGACACATGCTTTTAAGCTGCTTAAAAAATAGCTTAAGTGGCTATATGCAGTACAATTGTCATGTTCAACTGACAATTACGACCCCCTATACCACCATTTCACCATTAATCAAAACAGCCATTAAATTCAGTATATTGGGTGGTAATTTTGCAGCATGGGTAAAATAAATGTAAGATATTGGCTTTGCCAGCTAACCGGCTGGGGTGTTTGGGGGCTGATTTTACTGTACTTTAATTTTGTTGTATTTGGCGACAGGTTTAAAGAACAGGGCGGACAAAAGGAATACCTGATCAGCCTTGCCATATTGCTGTTATCAGGCATATTAACCACACACCTGCTGCGATTCATTATTAAAAAAACCAACTGGTTAAAGTTCTCTTTCAACCGCATTTTTTACATGTTCCTCATCTCGGTTGGTGCAACCGGTACACTATTATATTACGGCAGTAATTATATTGAAGCCCGTTCAGGATATTCTTACGATAACTACTTCAACAACCAAAAACTGGATAAGGCTGTTAAGATGGAAAAGCAATTTGGAATGGATTCTCTTGCCTATTACAGGATAGCCGCATTCAGTAAAGACACTTCTGTACAAAAAGGTATTTCGGAAATAAAAAAAGCAACCGGTTGGTCAAAAAACAAGAAAGGAGAATGGGTGTATGAGAATAAGTCGGACCTGGTGGGCGTATATTATACTTTAATGCTGATAGCCATCTGGATGCTTATCTACATTGTTTATCATTATGTAGAAAAAAACAGGAACGACCAGCTTGACCGGCTGAAACTGGAAACAACCGTAAAAGAACTGGAATTAAAAACCATCAAATCGCATATCAATCCGCATTTTATTTTTAATTCGCTCAACAGCATACGCGCATTGGTAGACGAAAATCCCAAGCGGGCACGAAGGGCTATTACCGAATTAAGCAATATCCTGCGCAGCAGTATGCATGCCGAAAAATCTGAAACAGTTACGCTGGAAAGAGAACTGGATATTGTAAAAGATTATTTAGCGCTTGAGCAAATGCGTTTTGAAGAAAGGCTGAAAATAGAATTTGATATTGATGAAGATACTTTGCAGCAGCAGGTGCCACCGATGATGTTGCAGACACTGGTTGAAAATGCGATCAAACACGGCATCAGCAAACAGATTCTGGGTGGTGTGGTGCGTATTGTTGCTGTTTTTAAAGACAATGTTATGCAGTTACAGGTTCAAAATACCGGTCAGTTGGAGACAAACCCCGATGGAGAGGCCCGCCTGGCGGACAGACAGGGTTTTGGAATAAAAAGTACACAGGACAGGTTAAATTTGATGTACCAGGGAAAAGCGGTCTTTGAAATTAAAAACCTGGATACAGCCATGGTTGAGTCTAAAATAATATTGCCGGTTCATGTTTAAAAATCAAATTAAAAAATTTATAAAATGCAGAAGGCTTTAATAATTGATGATGAACGTTTAGCCAGGAATGAATTAAAAAAATTGTTGCTGGAGTTCCCGGAAATTGAAGTGGTTGGCGAAGCAGCCAATGCCACCGAAGGTTTGGAAAAGATAGAGAACCTGAGCCCCGACCTTATTTTTTTGGATATACAGATGCCGGGCAAGACGGGCTTTGATATGCTTACTGAGCTTGACAGTGCACCCCATGTTATTTTTACCACTGCTTACGATGAGTATGCTTTAAAAGCCTTTGAAGTTAATGCGCTTGATTATTTGATGAAGCCGGTAGAACCCAAGCGCCTGGCGGATGCCATTCAAAAACTTCATTTAGCCGATGAAAAAGAAATGGCAGCAACCATGGCCGGCATTAACCGCGGCATATTAAGCGATAAGGACCAGATATTTGTTAAAGATGGCGAACGTTGCTGGTTTGTAAAACTGGGCGAAGTAAGGTTGTTTGAAAGTGTGGGCAATTATGCCAAAGTATTTTTTGGAAGCTACAAGCCATTAATTTTAAAATCACTGAATGCGCTGGAAGAAAGACTTGATGAAAAACTTTTCTTCAGGGCCAACCGCAAACATATTGTAAACCTGCGTATGATTGAAAAGATTGAACCCTACTTTAATGGCGGCCTTTTACTGGAACTGCAGGGCGGCGAAAAAATAGAAGTTAGCCGAAGGCAGGCGGTGAAGTTTAAGGAGATGATGAGCCTTTGAGGCAGTCGGGAGGCGGGAGTTGCGGCACCCTATTCATGTTGAATCACTTTTAGATACCCCTTTTTTGAATTTTTATTTTTGACTTTCTTAGCCATGAAAAAAACAGTTTTAACACTTACAGCAGGATTTATAAGCCTGCTTTCTTTTTCTCAGAAAATTGATAAGATCATTAATGCTGCCGAAGTAGAGCGTATTGAAAAAATTCTCTCTGCCGATGATATGCAGGGTCGCAAACCTTTTACACCAGGTATTGATAAAGCAGCGGATTTTATTGCCGCTGAATTTACAAAATCTAAGCTGGCCTTTTGGGGTGACAACAAAAATTATTTCCAGGAAATAACCATGATCAAAGCAAAGCCACTGGAGATAAGCGGCACGCTGGACAGTGAAACCCTCAATGGAAGTAATGTTGCCGCCAACTCCACCATGGCAGATCTTCATATTGCTTCTTTACAGGATTATGAAGTGGTGGTGGTAAAAAAAGAAGATGATTTTAATAAAACAGTTTTCCCCTTATTGGAAAAAGAAAAGAATTTACTGATATTGGTTGATACTGCCCATGCAAACCGCTTTGCACGGATGAAGCGCTTTGCAGGTAATGCAAAATTTGCATCGCCGGTTTCGCAGCTTTTTATTTTAACGGCAAACCCGAAACCAACATCAATCCACCTGCATATCAAGCATGAATTAACCGAACAAAAACTTAAAAATGTGGTGGGTGTGATACCAGGCAAAAGTAAAAAAGATGAGTACGTGGTTTTTTCAGGTCATTACGATCACCTGGGCATTGGTAAGCCCGATGCAAAAGGCGACAGCATTTACAATGGCGCAAATGACGATGCTGCCGGTACCACTGCCGTGATGATGCTGGCCAAATATTTCAGCGAGGTAAAAAATAATGAACGCACCTTAATTTTTGTTGCTTTTACAGCCGAAGAAATTGGTGGTTATGGCAGCCGTTATTTTAGCAAACAACTGAACCCCGATAAAGTAATGGCCATGTTTAATATTGAAATGATTGGCACTACCAGTAAATGGGGAACCAATAGTGCCTACATAACCGGTTACGAAAAAAGCGATATGGGTAAGATTTTACAAGCCAATCTTGCCGGCTCTGCATTTCATTTTGAACCCGACCCCTACCCTAAACAAAATTTATTTTACCGCAGCGATAACGCAACGCTGGCTGAGCTGGGCGTACCTGCACATACCATCTCCACTTCCAAAATGGAAGAAGTTCCCAACAACGAACCCAATTACCACAAACAGAGTGATGAGATTGGCACATTGGATATGAACAATATGGCCGAAATCATTAAAGCCATTGCCATCAGCAGTAAAACCATTGTAAGTGGGAAGGATACGCCAACAAGAGTGGAGAAAGAGAAGTAACAGCCGTTTTATTTTACCCATAAAATTTAAAGCATGCAGTTAAAAACCTACAGCTTCTTTTTAAAAAATATTACCCTGTTGATCCTGGTATTATTTTTTAGCCAGTTTAGTATGGCTCAAAAAGACAACCCTGCTTATGATAAGGCCCTGGCCGATTCTTTAGGCGGTGATGATTATGGTATGAAAATGTACACCCTGGTTATTTTAAAAACCGGTCCCAATAAAATTGACCGAAAAGAAACCGTTGACAGTTTATTTAAAGGCCATATGGAAAACATTCAGCGTATGGCAGCTGCCGGTAAGCTTATGGTGGCCGGCCCCATAAAAAAGAATGATAAGGCTTATCGTGGCATTTTTATTTTAAATGTAAAAACCACCGAAGAAGCAAACGAACTATTAGCGAAAGACCCGGCCATAAAAGAAAAATTACTGGAGGCCGAACTCTTTCAATGGTATGGCTCTGCGGCCCTGTCCATGTACCTGCCCTTTCATGATAAGGTAGAGAAAAAGAAAATGTAGGAATTTACCTCGCAAAAATGCAAGGGATTGCATCAATTGTTTATCAGTTTATTCCAAAATTTATACAGGGCTTGCAGCTATAAACATTGTGTGTTATATTTATAGGGCGGCGGCATTTTCTACAAACTTATAAAAGCGTGAAGGTTAAAATAACAACAGATACCTGCTATGCTACAGACAACAAATATATTTTATCCCGATACGGATAGCGAAAACAGTCTGATAAAATACATTTGGCAAATAAACAAGTCTGATTGCGGAGTTGAAAAAGAAATAATTCTTCCAAAAGGAACATCAGAGATAATTTTTAACCTGAATGAGAAAACACTTTGCTTTAATGATTCAGAAAACGCTCCTGTTAATTTGCACCGATGTATCATTAATGGGCTAAATACAATTCCCCATTATTTAATTAAAAATGAATCACAACTCTTTATAGGTATTCAATTGCACCCGTATGCATTAAAGTATCTTTTTGGAATACCGAACAAAGAATTCACAAACAAGGTACTTGATGGCTTTGCTATTTGTAACTCTCTTACAAGCCTGTTTGATGAGCTTGCATCTGTACTCCTTTTTGAAACAAGGGTTGCATTAATCCTAAAATGGTTCAGACAAAAGACAGCATGCAATAAAAGGCTACCGGACAAGTCTATGATTTTTGATCTATGCTACAATGCAGTTACAGAGAATCTATCCGTAAAATCTATCTCCAAAACATATAATCTTTCCGACAGGCACCTCAGAAGACTATCCAATGATTATCTGGGAATAAATACAGAAGATTTTATACTGTATCGAAAATACCTGAAGTCACTAATGCAATTGCATGACCCTGAAAAATCGCTTACTGAGGTAGCTTATACAAGTGATTATTATGACCAGTCACATTTTATAAGGGAGTTTAAAGCATTTACAGGACTGACACCTGGTGAATATCGTAAAAACATGAGTGGATTACCAGGCCATGTATTCTTTTAGATGTTCAATGTCCGTCTGATACAATTTTTTCAGCGCATGGGAAATGACCTTTACCTGAAAAAACGGAAGGTTATGATTTATAAGTTCTCGCTGATTGAAAAAATTCTGCTGGCCAACGACATTATTCCACATCCATTTGCCGATGCTTCATCATCTGTAGGGCTTGGCTTTGCTTTAGGCTGCTCTGTAAAACTAAAAATAACTGACGCCTTGTCTATGGATTACCAGCACGTTAATGCCATTGCTGCAAAAGCAAGTGTGAGTACAAAAGGTTGTGAAATAATACTCGATTGCCTGGATGCCCTGGGATATACCAGGAAAGACGGCGACAATTATTCATTTACCAAAAGAGGTTTTAAATGCCTTTCCCCCTTATCGGAGGACAATTTCCGGCACTTTATTCTTTTCTGCGACTATCTCTATAAAGGTTACATAACAATAGATGACACGATAAAACATGGCAAAAGGCCTCATTCAAATATGCTTGAAGAGATGACTGATTATGAGTGGGAGCTCTTTTCAAGAGCCATGATTGATATATCAAAAACCAATGTTAAGGAGGTTTGCAATAAAATCACTGTCTCTAAGACAGATGCTAAAATGCTTGACCTGGGTGGCTCACATGGACTTTACAGCATTGAACTTTGCAGAAAACATACTCAGTTAAAATCTTCGGTAATTGATTTACCACCTGTGAAAAAATACACAGATGAATGTGTGGCTAAACATCATGCAGCAGGTAGTGTTTCGTTTGTTGCTTCAGACTTTATGAAAGATGAATTACCAAAAAACAATGACATCATTCTTGCATTCAATATTATTCATGGGCTAAATGCAACAGAAAATGAAGAACTTGCCCAAAAGGTATTCAATTCATTAAATGATGGGGGCAGATATATCATTCTGGACCAGATTAAAGGAATCGGCGGCAAGTCACAACTTTCAAAAGCAACAACTGCATATATGGCTTTAAACCTGCTGCACCAGGCCGGTGGAAATACGTATACACACAAAGAAGCAGGCATATTCGCAAAAAAAGCGGGGTTCAAAAACACACAATTAAAAAAACTGAATGCTCCGGGATTCGGAATCGTAATCTGTACAAAGTAATAGCCTGGCTCACTTAGTGGTAATTACTTCATATAGTTAATTGCCAATAGCGAATTCATTTCATAAGACAACAATATGATCAATCAACCCACAACTAATAATTGATAAATCAACTGACTCATCCTAATAAAAATGACCGGCCATTGGTGTTGCCGGCAATATATTTTTTTACTATAAATCACCAGTTTTTATTTATACATTTAGTCTTGCCGGCAGGCAGGTTTAGTTCCACCGGGTTGGCTAATCCTTCCTTATCAAATACCGCCCCCATGAACAGCAGATTTTTGAGCATTTGTAAAACAGGAATATTACTCAAAGCTTATTAAAAATTGTAAAATGACTACTAAGAACAACATTTCAACAATTATATTTTCAGTCTATATCCTCCTGTCTTTTTATGTTTTTGGTGGAGGCATCGTAAACTCCCTCGTGGCATACAGAACCTGGCGTGTGGTAGGTGCAGATGAATTTCCTGCATTTCATCAAATTGACAGTAAGCTGATCATTCCGCTGTTTGTTATTTTCTTTTTCTTATCCTTCATTCCGCAGATCTTATTATTGTGGTTCAGGCCCCTGGTAATATCCAGGTGGCTGGTTTTATCAGCCTTATTTTTTAATTTAATTGCCCTTGTATCTACTATAGCTATTCAAATCCCCATTCAAAACGAGTTTGCCAAAGGATTTTCCTCCGAATTAATCGAGCGGCTTATATCAACTGATTTTATGTACAGGAGGATTCCGATGTTTGTAATGGCCATCTTAAATTTTATAATGTTGTATAAAGTAGTGAGGCATTCTGTTAATAAACCAAACCTGCTAGTTACGTAAACTGTGTAATTGTTAATAACCTGGCAGGTTTTTCAGTATTTGGCAAACTTAATCAACAAGAACACTTGCAATAACGGGGTTGTATTGAAAGAAATTTTAAAACCAAAAAAATTTTTACATTTTTCTATAACATTTTGATTTAAATGCATTTTAAAAATTTGTAGATACGGTCAGGCTTCAAAAACTTTCGCCTATTTTTATCAGTTGCTATATGACAATGCTATGGAATTGACAGCGCTTTATAATAAGTTCATATCGGAAGGCTTTAATAATTTTTATATTGAAGGAGTTGGTGGACCTCAACCAGACGATGTTTATTGTTTAGGATTTGACAACCAAAATTGGAGCGTTTATTATATAGAACGTGGGCAAAAATCAAAACCGGTTTTTACAACTCAAGACAAAATGGATGCAATAAATTTTTATACTGATTTTGTTTCTAACATCGAACATTGGCATTTAGTTGTCTTTACACGTTCGACCAGGGTATTTAACAACTACAAGCAAAAACTTGAGATTTTAAATATCAGGACAATTCAAAATGATATACCTGCAATGAGTTTCGCTGGGGACATAGTTCACAGGCTCTTTGTAGTCAACAAAGATATTTTTTCTGCAAAATCAGCTTGCAATGATCTTCCATATTTTGACAATGACTTAAAGGGATAGTGCCTCTTCCCCTTGGTCGGTGTCTCACCGACCAATGAGAAAAAAGCGAAATTTCGTTCCTGGGAGATAAATAGAAAATGCGGGACTCAATAAGATCTATATCTATACCTTCACCGCAACACTATGCACCGCAGCGGCCATTTCTATGATAAGATTGGGATCTTTTTCAATGGCATTGCCCACTACAATAACATCGGCACCGGCCTTGCAGTTGAGATAGGCTTTTTCAGGTTCAATAATGCCGCCGCCTATGATGAGGGGTGCTTCAATAACAGAAGCAACCTTGGCGATCATGTCTTCGCTGATGGCACGTTTGGCACCACTGCCGGCATCCATATAAATCAGTTTCATGCCCAGCATTTCGCCGGCCATGGCCGTACACATGGCAATTTCATTTTTATCGGCCGGTAAGGGAGATGCATTGCTGATATAAGAAACCGTGGTGGGTGCTCCGCCATCTACCACCATATAACCGGTTGATAAGATTTCGAGCCCGCTTTGTTTTACCAGCGGGGCAGATATTACGTGTTGGCCAATCAACATATCAGCATTGCGGCCACTGATAAGTGAGAGGTATAATAATGCATCGGCGTATTTGCTAACCTGGTTGGGACTGCCCGGAAAAAGTATAACAGGAATATGGCAGCTACGTTTGATCAACTGTACACATTCATCCAGGTAGTTGGAAATAACGAGGCTTCCACCAACCAAAAAATAATCAACCTTTGCTGTTACAGCCAGTTCAATCAAACGGGTAAGGTTACTGTCGTTCACCTTATCAGGATCGATCAGTACGGCAAATGATTTTTTATGTTGTTGCTTACGCTCCGCCAGTGAATGGTAAATACCTTTGATCATCTCTTCCCGTTGGTTTCGTACAAAAATCTGTAAAAATCAGGTCATACCGAAATCTAAGACTCAAATAAAACGGTTATAGCTGCAAAATCGTACTTTTTCTGCTTAATTTTGATAAGATGGTGAATATAAGCGACGAGATTAAGTTTAAAACTGCCCGAAGCGGGGGCAAAGGTGGCCAAAACGTTAATAAAGTAGAGACGATGGTGGAGGGCTATTGGCATATTGAATCGTCGGCATTGGTGGGCGATGAGCAGAAAAAACTACTACAGGAAAAGCTTTTTAAAAAAATTAATGCGGATGGATTTTTGCTGGTAAAAAGCCAGACAGACAGAACGCAGCTGGGTAATAAACAGGATGTAATAAAAAAGATGAATGCCCTGGTGAACAAAGCCCTTGTTAAACCCAAACCACGTAAAGCCACCAAACCATCAAAAGCAGCCAAAGAAAAACGCATTGAAAGAAAAAAGCAAGTGGGTGCATTGAAAGATTTCAGAAAAAAAATAGGCAGGGAGATCTGGTAAAACAGGTAATAATTATGAACAAGATTTTCTTATTGCTTACGCTGTACTTTTTAGCTTTATTAAACACCCAGAGCCATTCCCAAAAAATTACAACTTCAAATACCGGTACGGTAAAAATTACTTTTATAAATACAGTTAAGGGCCAGCCGCTTGCATTAAATACCGGCAGTTATACAAATCCGTTTGGAGAAGCATACACTGTTTCAAAATTCAAATATTATATCAGCCATGTTTCGATGGCTGGAGCAAAAGGCGATGTTAATGAAGTTGAAAATTATTACCTGGTTGATGAAAGTAAACCCGAAACCTTACATTTCAGTTTAACTATTAACGCCGGTAATTATAACAGGCTTAATTTTTTACTGGGTGTAGACAGCCTGCACAATGTAAGTGGTGCACAAAGCGGTGCCCTTGATCCATTGAACGATATGTTCTGGACCTGGAACAACGGATATATTATGGCAAAACTGGAAGGACGATCGCCGCAATCAAAACTTGTAAACAATAAACTGGAGTTTCATATTGGCGGGTTTATGGGCGAAAATAATGTGCTTAAAAATATTACACTCCATTTTCCACCAGGCAAATTTTTAAACATACAACCGGGCAAAACCAGCGAGATCATGATTGAAGCCGATATTGATACCTGGTGGCAGCAACCCAACGATATTAAAATAGCAGAACATGCTGTTTGCAGTTCACCCGGCCAGCTGGCAAAAAAAATTGCAGACAACTACAGTAAAATGTTCAGTATAAAAGATGTGGTGAATTAATTATGAAGTGCTTACAAATCATAAAAGATATTTTGTCCAAGGGCTCTAAGCCCCTCTCCAAAAGGAGTTCCTGCAAAGGAACGAGCGTAGCTCTTGGGGTGAGGTCAAGAATCATCATACTACTCTCTTTATGCATTACCCTTTGTGCCTTGCTTATTGGCGCATCCAATAATTCCCCTGTAAAATTTGCTGATGGTAACCTGCCCGATTATATTGAATTTAAAATACCAGCCGGCTGGCCAAAACCACCCACCAATATTTTCGCAAAGAATAAATTAAGTGAGCAGGGTTTTCAACTAGGTAAAAAATTATTTTATGATCCCCGGCTGAGTAAAGATGGTAGTATTTCCTGTGCTAACTGTCACCAGCAGTTTGCTGCATTTGCTACCTACGAGCATGATTTTAGCCATGGCCATAATGACCAACACACCTCACGCAATGCACCAGCTTTATTTAACCTGGCCTGGATGACGAAATATCATTGGGATGGCGGTATAAACCATATTGAAGTGCAACCACTCTCTCCCATCACATCGCCAACTGAAATGGCCGAAACGCTGGAGAATGTTTTGATCAAATTAAAAAGCGATACTGCTTATCCCAAACTTTTTAAGGCTGCTTTTGGTACTGAAGAGATCAACAGTCAGCGCATGTTAAAAGCATTGGCACAGTTTACCGGTTCCATTGTATCATCTAATTCAAAATACGATAAGGTATTAAGAGGTGAAGCTAGCTTTACCTATGCCGAAGAAAATGGTTACAAATTTTTTAAAGCCAACTGTGCCGGCTGTCATATAGAGCCGCTGTTTACAGATAATAGTTTTAGAAACAACGGCCTTGAAATAAATACCTTTTTAAAAGATTATGGCAGGATGAACATTACCGGAAACCCGAAAGATTCGCTAAAATTTAAAGTACCCAGCCTGCGTAATGTGGCCCTTAGTTTTCCGTACATGCACGATGGCAGGTATTATTCACTGGGTGCTGCAATAGAGCATTACCGCAAGGGCATTGTTACAACTCAATCTACCTTAGATCCTCTGTTGGCAAACACATTCAACATTACGAATGCTCAAAAATATGAGCTGATCTATTTTTTAAACACGCTTACCGATACCAGCATAACACGTAATCCCAGGTTTGCAAAGTAATAGTATCGCTTTTTCAATTACTATTTTATTCATTAGTGTGTCAGCCTGAGCTTGTCGAAGGCGGGTTATTTTCTGAATCATACCGGTTTCGACAAGCTCAACCTGACAACTTTTCAAACAAAGACTAACGATTTCTTAATCTGCATCAGAAAATTACAGCTCACTATTGTATTTAAAATTATAAAGGTAAATTTGAACTTAAATTAAATATAGTTGAGCGGCATTAAAAAATTAGCAGGACAAACATTGTGGTATGGCGTGCCTACCATTGCAAGCCGTTTCCTGGGGTATTTAATGAATATGGCATTACCCTTTTTTGTGGCGATGCCCGAAAAAACTGCCGACCTGGTGCAGGTGTACACCATCATACCATTTTTAAATGTGCTGTATGCCTATGGTTTGGAAACAGCCTATTTCCGTTTTTCTCAAACACACGATAAACAGAAACTGTACAACACGCTTTCGCTGTCGCTTTTATTCAGCAGTATATTATTTACCCTTCTGTTATTGCTTTGTAAAGATTCATTGGTAAATGCTACTGATCTTAACCAGCACCCGGATTATATACTATGGATGATCGCCATCATTGCAGTTGATAATTTAAATACCTTACCCTTTGCCAAACTGCGGCAGGAGAACAGACCTAAGCGCTATGCATTTGCAAGAGTGGCGGGTATTGTTTTAAATGTTTGCGTTGTTATTTTTTTCCTGGGTGTTGTTCCAAAAATATTAGAATCAAACCCTGCAAGCTTCTTAAGCAACATATACAATAAAGATATTGGCCTTGGTTATTACCTGCTGGGTAATCTTTGCGGCAGTCTTTTTACTTTACTGATACTTTCAAAAGAGATAAGACAAATAAAGATCCGCTTTGATTTTACGCTCTGGAAAGAAGTGATGCGCTACAGCGCCCCATTAATTATTGTAGGATTGGGTGGTATGGTAAATGATGTACTCAGCCGTTTAATTTACCGGCATGTGGTGGATCTGCCGCAGCAGCAGGCCGATCATGAGCTGGGCATTTTTGCCAACATCTTTCGCATTGCCTTACTCATTACCATTATGATACAGGCTTTTCGTATGGCAGCCGAACCATTTTTCTTTAACAAAAGCAAGGATGAAAATGCGCCAAAAACCTATGCCCGGGTGATGAAGTTCTTTGTGATTGCCTGTTGCTTCATGTTTTTATTCATTGGTTTATTTTTAGATGCATTCCGCTGGATATTCATAACTTTTGCAAACAGGCAATGGGCCGAAGGTTTGGAAGTGGTGCCTTTGCTGGCATTGGGCAATATATTCCTGGGCATTTATTATAACCTGAGTGTTTGGTACAAACTCACCAATAAAAATATGTATGGTGCTTATATTACAATATGCGGTGCAGCCATCACCATCGTTTTAAATATTGTATTGATCCCAATCTGGCATTACACCGGTGCAGCGGTGGCAACATTTTGCTGTTACTTGTTTATGATGGTGAGCAGTTATATGCTTGGACAAAAATATTACCCGATCCCTTATGCTGTAAAAAAACTTATCTCCTATATCACGCTGGTTGTACTTATTTACTTTATTCACTTCGGGGTTGTGAAACTCTTACCCAATAATTATCTTTTCTCATTAGGAACCGGCTTTGTATTGTTTGCTTTCTTTACCTGGTTTGTTAGCCGGGTTGAAGCAAAGGAACTGGCGAAGATGCCGGTGGTTGGAAGGTATTTCAGTAAATGAAAGTTTTTATTTACAAAGCACAGTTTTGTATGGTTGGCCTTGGCACTATTGGAAGAAGCCTGGTGCTGAATATTGCCGGCCATGGTTTTTCTGTTTGTGGTTAGAACCCTGATCTCCCTACTACAAATGGAGTATAGGCAGAAACAATATTTTTTTTTAATTTTGTTTGTCGCACTCTATAGCGCCGGCAATAAGCCATTTCAATATCCTGCATGATACCATTCAAACTTTCAATTGTTAGCATGAGGATATTTACAACAATCATCTTATTTATTTTATACCTGCCTTGTAATGCAGTAGTAAAAACCTGGAACGGCGGCGCTGCAGGTTCCTGGAATACTCCCGGCAACTGGAGCCCTGTGGGGGTGCCGGTTATTGCCACAAGTCCTTCAGTGGGCGATGATATTGTTTTTGATGGTTCTTTAGCTTTAACAGTTACCATAACCGATTACCCGGTTAACGCAAGTACCACACAATTCGGGCAACTCATACTAAGTAACAATATTACAGTTAACCTGAGTTCATCTGGTGATACTTATATGCTTTTTTTAAACGGGCTTGTGATACCGGCAGGTACCAGGATAAATATAGGGGCGGCTACAACTTCCATATTTATTTTTGGAAGCAATTCATCTACAGGTTATTCATCTATCTATGGTACCATTGAAATGAAAGGAACCGGTACAAATATTACAACAAATAGAAAAATTTTTCAGTCAGGAATAAATTTCAGTTCGGGCGGAAGCTACATTTACGGTAAACTGATTTTTTCCGGACCTTCGGCAACTTTTACCAGTACCACAAATGTGTTGGTTATACAAAGTGGCGGTGAAATGCAATGGGCCAGGGATGGAGTTGCCAGTGCGGTTGCACCTTTCAGGTATAATGATGGTTCAACACTCAATATTACCGGTATTGCAACCTCACCTTTAATTTTGAGCGATTTTGGTAATTACTATGGATTATTAATCTGGAACTGCCCTTCGCAAACAGGATTTAACATACCAATTGTACCTTATGTTGGGCTTTTATGGCATCTTGATAGTATACGGGTTTTAAATACCGGAACTGGTAGTTCCACTTTAAGCGCCACACCTTGTTACAGTGTGGGCCATCTCGAAGTTCAGGGAGGAGTTATGAACCTGGGCTCACGAAGTGTTGTTGGCTGCGGTACTTACCTTATAACATCCGATCTTAAAATTACGGGCGGTACCGTAACAGGTAATGCAACTTTTGCCGGTGATGCAGGAAGTGCCTACCCTATGACCTTGCCTGTTCAACGTGATTTTATAATGACTGGCGGAACTTTTAATCTTACCAATAGGCCAACAGGTCTTTCTCCTGGCGGTGCCATGCAATTAAATGTTGGAAGAAACGTGATACAAACCGGAGGAACAATATCTGCAAGTTCAGCTTTTGGATCACAAAACCAAATCAACCTTAACGGCAGTGCTGCCCAAACACTTGAGTTCAGTAATGTAAATGATATACTTATCGCCATTTCCAATACTTCAGCCACACTGGGGTAACGCTTACCAATAATTTAACGTTACCCGTTTCCAACGCCATTAACCTGGTAAGGGGATATCTTGCCCTTGGTAATTATAATCTTACGATACCAGCAAGCCGTTTTTTTCAGGGCGTATTTACACCCATGCCAAAAATTGTTACCAATGGATTTGGCAAACTAAAACTTACAGGAATAACAGCTTCTTCAACAAAGGTATTTCCTGTAGCACCTTTTGCAGTTAACAGTTACGACCCCGTAACCATAACCACCACCGCCGGCGCTACTACCAACGATTACAGTGTACGGGTACAAAGGGGCATTGCCTCCGGTGCCATGTACTCATTTAAGGTTATGAACCGTACCTGGACCATAAACGGGGCAAGTACGATAATTGCCAACACGGTAGGACTCACTTATCAATACAATGACACTGCAAAGCAGGCGCTTTGCTTACCGGCTGCCGGCATGGAAGAAGGACATTTTGCAGGCGGCGTTTGGAATGTTGATCCGGCCGCTACTTTAATTACCCCTGCCGGATCGAATCCTTATACCGTCGGACCTTTCTATCCTAATTCAATTGATTCTTCTTTTGCTATAGGCAACCTGGCTTCTATACTTGCAATTAATAATTCACTTGAGTTGGCAGCACAAAAAACAATAACAACGTAGCGTTGCATTGGCAAACAAATAATACAGGTTCTGTAAAGCAATTTGCCATTGAACGATCGGCAGATGGCAGAAATTTTACTTTTCTGTTCAATAATCCTGTCAACAATTTCTCTTACACTGATATGTCGGTATTACCTGGCTTAAATTATTACCGCATACGGATGACAGACAATGATGGAAGGATTAATTACAGCAATGTTGCCGCTATATTGAATGCAGCCAGCGGAACAAGTTTGCTGAATATAGTGCCCAACCCGGTAACTGATGGCAGGCTCAGGATGCAGGTTGCTTCAGCAATTGCTACCGATATGCACACGCAGGTAATGGATCTATTGGGAAGAAATGTTGATCAGAAAAGAGTTCATTTGATTGCCGGGTACAATATCCTGGAATTGAATATAGCCGCGCTTGCGCCAGGTACTTACGCTGTTTACGGTATAGTTGCAGGTGAGCGCACCAAAGTTTTAAGATTTGTGAAGCAGTAAATGATTTTAAGTCAGCTGCATCTTACGAATTATTAAATCAGAAGTCCTAATCGTCATCATCTTTAGTAACCACCCTTACAAAAGCTGCTCTCTTTGGTGCCGGCATTACTGCGTGTAATCCCTTTACGCCTTTCCATATCACTTCGCTGAATTCGAGGTCGGGGGCCCTGTCTTCTTTGGTAAAATCAAATGTGGCGGATTTCTCAGCCAGTTCATTCCACACCAGATTTTTATCAGCCAAATTAATATTAGATGGCAATGAACTAAATGCAGTATAATCCGGTGTTGCTGTAAAACAACGCCACATGGGTGTTGCAGCTGCATCAAACTGACTCATGGGTGGAAGGCCCAAAATCAGCTCCATGGTCCGCAACATACCACTGGTAGTATATGGCGTATGATCAACAAAATTTCTTTTTACATACGGACCCGCAACATAAGCCGTACTGCGGTGTGCATCTACATGGTCGGGGCCGTTTTGTGCATCGTCTTCCAGAATAAAAACCACACTTTCTTTCCAAACCGGGCTCTTGCTTAAATATTCAATAAACATTCCTACGGCCAGATCATTATCTGCAACATGCGCAAAAGGTGTAGGCTTATTTATACTCATCCCCTCTGTGTGGTCATTAATTAACCGTAAGGTATTAAACTGAGGCAGGGCATTAATGGCAATCAAAGAATCAAAATCACGTTTCCATTGCCCTACCCTTGTGGTATCCTGTACACTTTCATCCCAACTGGTATAGTAAGTGCAAAAATGATTTTCCAAAACCGGGATATTAGCTTTGTAATCGTCTGCAAATTCACCATAGGAGCGATAACTGACTCCGGCATTTTTACAATGGTCCCACATAAATCCTCCTTTGTTATTGGCAATTTCCCTTGTGCCTTCTGCATCGTATGTGCCACCACGTCCACCATAACTGGTTACCCAGTTTTTTTCAAGATAGTCGGTTGCATAAGCGCCCATGCTCCAGTTATGTCCATCTGCACTTACTTCGCCATCTACATAAAAATTATCGAGCAGTACAAATTCCCTGGCCAGTTTGTGTTGATTTGGTGTAATTCTTTCACCAAATAAAACAAGGCTTGTATCGCCGTTACCTTCTTTTATATCACCCAATACCTGGTCGTATGTTCTGTTCTCTTTAATAATATAAAACACATGTTTGATGGGTGATTTATCGCCGATCTTTTGCGGAATGGGATTACCTGCTTCCCCTTTTGCGTGCATTTCTTTTTCTTTTGTATACGGAGTATTTTTATACACCTGCCGGGAATAAAGGCTCAATTGTTTTTCAGAAGGCAAATCAATAATACTCATGGTACCTTTAAATAATCCGCCAATGTATTGTACTTCTTTTTCCTTAACGCCGCCCTGGTAATTCACTTTCTGCCTGCGCTTAGCAGGGTTTGGTCCATCGGGGTTTGCAAAAGAAGTAAAGCCTTTGCCGTTGGTTACCCATATTTTTTTACCTATTACTTTAACACAGGTTGGATACCACCCCACTGGTATAAAGCCTTTTGAAGAGCTGAAGCCCGGATTGCTCACATTAAAAACGGTTAAACAGTTATTATCAGCATTGGCAATAAATAATGTCTTATCATCCTCACTCAGGGCCAAACCATTACAGGTACTGCCCGGAGGAGCATCAGGATATAAAGAAGCTGTAAGGGTTTCAACTGTTTTTCTTTCCTTTATATTGATGACTGAAACGGAATTATCATTGGCATTGGCAACAAATAAAAATGTATTGTCTCTGGTAATGCACATGTCATTAGGATTATCACCTATCGGAATTTGTGCAGCAATATTCTTTTCCAGTGTATTGAACACTATCAATTTATCGCAGCCCCAGCAGCTGATATACAGTTCCTTTTTATCAGCTGATAACAGGCAGGTATAGGCTTCTCCACCCAGCTTAACCTGTTGAATAATATTTTTTGTAAGCAGGTCAATTATGTACAGTGAATGATCATCCTTGGTAACCACATACAGCAAATGTTTTGCATCGTCAATATCAATGCCGGCAGGGGAAATTTTGTTTGGCCATTTTTTTCCCAGTTTGATACTGTCTTTCAGCTGTAGTTTATTGTTGTTGATCTCATATTGTAATATCCAGTTATCGTTTCCGCCGCCAACAAACAGGTATTTTTCATCGCTGCTGAATTTAAGTCCCAGCCAGCTTTTTTTAATTTCAACATTATCTAAAATCTTTTCTGTTTTGGTATTGATGAGCTGCAGGCTTTGTTTGCTTTGGCCATTGTTGGTTACAGCGATCCATTTTTTTGAGCTGCTTACGGCTATATTTAATGGAAGGTCTCCTAAGGGTAAACTTCTTCCGGAAGGTGAAAGCGACCAGCCATTGGGCAGCGTTACTGTTTTTTGTGCATTTGCATGAATGCTTAAAAACGTAAGAATAAAAATTGAAAATATCCTTTTATGCATCGTTATGATATTAATGATCAAAGTTAGCAAAAGGAATCCTTAAACCCTACCAGTGCTGCAGTTACGAGAATATTTTATCATTATCTTTTCTGCCAAAAAAAATACAGCGTATTCTTAATATTTTCTATATAGGTCGTAAATGATTTTCCTGTCGGCATCGGTAAGTTTTGCCTCCACATCCTGCTGCACAAAATGCAGTTTAAAAGCTCGTATGGCGGCAACTGAATCTTTGGTATCGTAACCAATAATACGCAAGCCCTGCATGGCATTAAAATTTTCTGGCAGTTTTACATTTGCTGTATCATACCAGTAACCAAAACCATTGGCTGCCATTTGCTGCCAGGGAAAATATTTATTAGGATCTACTTTTCTTTTTGGCGCAATATCGGCATGACCAATAAAATTAGCGGTAGGTATGTTGTTGTCTTTCTTTAATTTTTTAAGCACATCCAGTAAACTCTTTATCTGGGCATCAGCAAAAGATTCAAAGCCATTGTTATCCAGTTCAATGCCAATGCTTACACTGTTTATATCGGTAACATTGCCCCATTTGCTGTTACCTGCATGCCAGGCCCGCAGGTAATCGTTCAGCATATGGTTAATGGTGCCATCTTTACAAATAACATAATGGGCACTTACCTGGGTACGGGGCAAAGTAAAAGTTCTAAGGGTAGTATCGCAGGCTGTTTGAGCTGTATGGTGTATAATTACAAAATTGGGCTTGCGCATTCCAAAATTGGTGGTGCCCACCCACTGGCCGGCCATCAAGGCACTGTCAACATCAGCAGGCTGCTTTTTTAACTCGTTGGCAAAAGTTTTAGCCTGTTGCTTATAAACCTTATTGGTTGCAGCATATTTGCCGGTAGTACAACTGTTGTTAAAGACAGTAAAACTTATCAAAAAAAATATAGCATACTTCATACCGGTTATTTATATAGTAAGATACAATAAAACAAAACAGCAGGGAGTCCAAAAGAAAAAGCTGTCATTGCTGACAGCTCTCTTACATATTATTATGGCCTTAGCCTCAATTCCCAATCACTTACAAGGTTGCCATATCAATTACAAACCTGTAACGCACATCTCCTTTCAGCATTCTCTCGTACGCTTCGTTAATATCTTTCATGGCAATTATTTCCACATCGCTTACAATATTGTGTTCGGCACCATAATCCAGCATCTCCTGTGTTTCGGGCAGGCCGCCAATTAAAGAACCAGATAAGCTTCTTCTTTGAAAAATAAGATTAAAGGGAATCACCGGTTCTCCCGGAGGCGGTGCACCCACACAAACCATATTTCCGTTTGTCTTAAGCATGCCAAGATAAAAATTATAATCATGTACTGCTGAAACAGTATCTAAAATAAAATCAAAATACCCGGCAACAGATTTTACCTGTTCTTCATTACTGGTTAAAACAAATTTATGAGCACCCAATCTTTTGCATCTGATTCTTTTGCGGCAGTATGGCTCAGCATGGTTACTTCCGCGCCCATTGAAACAGCAAACGTAACTCCCATATGTCCTAATCCTCCCAGGCCAAGAATACCTACCCTTTGCCCTTTACTTACTTTCCAATGGCGCAGGGGTGAGTAAGTTGTAATACCGGCACAAAGTAAGGGTGCAACTGCTTCTAAGGGTTGTTTGTCTGAAATATGCAAAACAAAATCTTCGTGAGCAAGTATGCTTTTACTATAACCACCGTAAGTTGCACCGCTGCCATCTTTCTCCATGCCTCCATAAGTGCCTACCCATCCATTGCTGCAATATTGTTCCAGCCCTTCCTTGCAATTATCACAATCGCGGCAACTATCTACCAAACAACCAATACCGGCCAGGTCGCCTACTTTGAATTTTTTTACATGATCGCCTACCGCTGTTACCACGCCAACGATCTCGTGGCCGGGTACAAGTGGGTAAACGCTCATGCCCCAATCGTTACGGGCAAAATGCAGGTCGCTGTAGCAAACTCCGCAGTATTTAATGTCAATTTGTACATCATGTGGTTTGGGATCTCTCCGGTTAATGGTCCAGGGAGTTAGCGGAGCAGTTGCATCCTGTGCTGCATAAGATTTTGTAGAAGCCATATAGATTGTATTTAGGTTTAAAAATAATGATTGTGAATTTACGAATAAGTTGCCGGTTAAACAGGATTTAAAAATAAACTTTACATTATATTAAACAGGAAGCTTTACGCGAAACTGAATTACGAAGATTTCAACCGCATCACTTTCGGGTTTAGTATCTTTGTGTTGTATTTGTTGAGTATCTGCTCACTCTTTTCCAGTTTTCGTTAAACTTTATTTTATGAAAAAATATTTGTTTTTAATTGTTTTGCTTGCAACTTCGGTTATCGCATTTGCCCAGCAAAAGCCTGCCTATATCCTGTATAATGCCGAAGGGAAAAAGATTTCCTATAACAAAATGATCAAACAGCTGGCTAAACAAGATATTGTGCTTTTTGGCGAGTTTCATAATAACGCCATTTCGCATTGGCTTGAGCTGGCTGTAGCAAAAGATCTGAGCGAAAAAAGAAATTTAACTTTTGGTGCCGAGATGTTTGAAGCCGATAACCAGCAGGCATTGAACAATTACCTTTCGGGCAAATTAACAGCCAAAGGTTTAGATTCATCTGCCCGCTTGTGGAGTAATTACAAAACAGATTATGCCCCCATTGTAAATTTTGCAAAAGAAAAAAATGCACCGTTTATTGCCACCAATATTCCAAGACGACACGCTTCACTGGTTTCAAAAAAGGGTTTTGAAGCATTGGATACTTTGCCTGCATTAGAAAAAAACTGGATAGCCCCATTGCCCATAGATTATGATGCAAACCTGCCCGGTTATGTAAAAATGATCGAGATGATGGGTGGGCACGGCGGCCCCAACATGCCAAAAGCACAAGCCAGTAAGGACGCTACGATGGCGTATTTTATACTGCAGCATTTTAAACCGGGAAACCTGTTCATACATTATAACGGCGCTTTTCATTCAGATAATTATGATGGTATTAACTGGTATTTAAAAAGAAAACAGCCTGATCTGAAGTATGCTACCATTACCACCGTATCCCAAAAAAATATTAAAGAGCTGCTGGCCGAAAATAAAGGCAGGGCAGATTATATTATTTGTGTGGACCTGGATATGACAAATACCTATTGATCAACTGTTAATCCTTTCGTAAAAAAGGGTCTTGTATTTTTTCTTATACAATAAAATAAGCAGCTTGCCGTAAAGTAATCCTACAGCCGGCAAATGAAAAGTGTTTTCACCTTATTTTTATTGCACGCATCTTTTTTATTGTTTTCGCAAAACAGTATCAGGGCGGCTGGTGCTGTTTCTCCGCTGGCCATATTCAGCAGCGAATGGAATCAGGTAAAGTACAGCAAATGCAATACCGCTGTTAATGCAGCTTATTTAAGCAAGTCTGAAAAAGAAGTCATCTATATCTTAAATCTCATCCGTACCTACCCAGCTCTTTTTGCCAGAACCGTACTTAAACAATACCCCGGTTTATCTGGTAATGGTTACCTGGCAGATGATACCTACTATTATAAATCGTTAGTTGATACGCTGCTCTTATTGCAGCCAATGAATATGCTGTATCCTGATAAATCCTGTTTTAACAGTGCGAAATCACATGCCTACCAATCCGGCATTTCGGGTTATGTAGGCCACGAACGCAAAACTCCAGACTCTAAATTAAAGAAGCATTACTATGGCGAGTGTTGCGATTATGGCCGTAAAGATGCACTTGAGATTGTTTTATCACTGCTGATCGACGAAGGGATCCCTTCCCTTGGTCACCGGGATATTTGCCTGAGCAGTTATACAAAGGTGGGTGTATCCATACAACCACATAAAAAATATGGCACCAATGCTGTGCTGGATTTTATCTATTGAACCTCATTAACTGCCATTTTAACGCAGGAAATACTATCTTATACCGAATATGCACTATAAATAGTCCAACAGCTTTTCTGTCGGCATCCCGATAGCTATCGGGACCATCTAATATTTCAACGTAGTCCTTTGGGCTACTTATGAAATAAAGATGGTATTAAAAGATATTTGATCTACTTTAAAACATTTTTAATGCCTGCCCGTCTTTTATAATACAGAAAGACGAAGCAATGACATTAGCCATAGACATGACGGCCGAGCGTAATAAAAATATTACCAACACTATAAAATCAATAAGCAACCGTTTGTTTAGGTTTATTAAACAACGGGTGGCCAGTACCGAGGATGCTGAAGACATTCTGCAGGAGGTTTTTTATCAGTTTGCCGGTAATACCGAACCCATTGAGCAGGCAACCGGCTGGTTGTACAAAGTAGCCCGCAATAAAATAACCGACAACTACCGCAAACATAAATTGCCCCTGGCAGATGATATTTTCAACAATGCCGAAGGCGATGACGATAATTTTAACTGGAAAGAAATGCTTCTACCCGCAGATGCTACACCGGAAACAGAATACCTGCGCAATATTTTTTGGGAAGAGCTAAAAGCTGCACTGGATGAATTACCGGCTTCGCAAAGGGATGTGTTTATACTAAATGAAATTGAGGGGGTGCCGTTTAAAGATATAGCCGTACAAACAGGTGAAAGTGTGGCCACACTTATCAGCCGGAAACGTTATGCTGTAGTGCATTTAAGAAGCCGCCTGGCGGTATTAAAAGAGGAGATATTAAATTATTAAAATCAAAAAAATTACATACAATGAAAACATTTTGGATCAAAAAAGGATTGATGATATTGGTATTTGGCATTGCAGCCATACTGGTATTCGGGCTGGTGGTTATGAGTTTATGGAATGCCATTTTACCCGTTGTGCTTGGTGTAAAAGCCATTACATTCTGGCAGGCATTGGGAATATTGCTGCTTAGTAAAATATTATTTGGGGGCTTTGGCGGAAGCCGCCACAGCAACGGCTGGCGCAACAAAGGCAAATGGATGGAAATGAAAGATAAGTTTGCCGGCATGACGCCGGAGGAAAGGGAAAAATTTAAAGCGGAATGGAAAAACAAATGTGGTGGCCGATGGAGCATGCGTTCAACAACGGATACAAATTCAGATGCCATTGGAACAGCACAAAATAGTTAACCTGCTTCTTATTGAATAACTATATGGAAATCCTAGTTTTTAAAACGAATCTTAGCAATATTGAACATGTTGGTAAAGTCACCCTGCCATTAAACCACCATCCACATATTGTGGAATGGAATGTAGACCTGCACGATTGCGATAAAGTGCTTCGGGTGATTGCAAAAGATATACGGGCGAGCGAAGTTGAACAGATCATAGGTAATGCAGGCTACTATTGCCGGGAGCTCGTTTAAGCTTTTCTGTTATTACAAATTAAAAATGCCCCTGCTTTTACAAGCAGGGGCATTTTTATAAATTAAATCATTATTTCTTTGCCGGAAAATGCTGGATCTTTTCATCCAGTTCGGCAATTTTACCATTCACTATCTTACAATCATCAATAACTGATAATGAATCAGTCTTTCCGTTTTTATCCGTCCATATCTGTTTATACCACATGGTTACATACTCTGTTTTTTTATCTTTTGATATCACAGATTCCCAATCGCCCATTTCAATCTTCATACCCGTAAACATTGCCCGTTGATTGGCAAAGAATTTTTTCAGGCTGTCATTATTCATTTTTGCCTGGAAATAATCAAAGCGAACGTTAACACTATCAGCAAAACCCGCCACAGTTGCAGCAATATCACCGGTTTCATAAGCCTTTAATGCTTTCATGGCTGTTACAGCATGCTGCTGATCACCAGGTTGCCAGTCACGGTAAGCTTCCGTAAGTGTATATGGATAATCATACTTCGCCGTGGCAGTACTGTCAGCAGATTTGGTTTCTGATTTTTCTCCACTGTTATTACAACTGGTAACAAAAATGGAAATGCAGGCAAAAAGCAAAAATCTTTTCATTTTACGTGTTTTAAGTGATTAATAAATATAAAATAATACCGGTTAGGAATAAAGCGAAAAGATACCCTTTCTTTTTTTTAAATGCAAGCAATTTATATATAAGTTTAATGGCGTTTTCTATACTTTCACAGGCAGCAGCTGTTGTTAGATAAATTAGTTTTCATATACCTTTACTTATCTAAAAACTAAAAACTTACTTATGAAGACTTTATTTTCAATTGTAGCCCTGCTAATATTTACAGGATCTGTTTTTGCACAAAATGGGGAAGATTACGATGAATTAATGCGTAAATCGCGCCGGGCCAGAACAACCAGTACTATTTTTGTGGCTACCGGGCCGGTTATTGCAGCCGGTGGTATTGGTACATTAATTTATGGCTTGTTACAAAATGAACTGGCCGAATCAGAACCGCTTTTTGATGCAAATGGTAATTATGTTGGAGATGCGGCACCAAGAAAATACACAACGGAAATTGTTGTAGGAGCAGCGGGCGCATTAACAGGAATAGCACTTGCATTAACCAGTATTCATTTTTCCAACAAGGCAAGCGATTTAAAGCGTGAAGCCAGGAGGATAAAACTAAAAACATCAACTGAGCGGATATCGATCCCAGGCCTTCAAAACGGGCTGGCTAATAACAGGGCCCGGCAATTTAAAGTGTCGCTGATAGTTCCCCTGGGAAGATAATTACCCCCAATTAAAAACCGTCCCTACACAATGTAGGGACGGTTTTTTATTGCAATAAAGTTAAAAACAAATCACATATTTCTCCTGTATTGTCCGCCAACTGAATACAATGCATTCGTGATCTGACCCAGAGAACAGTATTTAACCGTTTCCATCAGTTCAGCAAAAAGGTTTTCGTTATTAACTGCTGCCTGTTGCAACTGTTTAAGCATAGCGGCACTTTTAGCTTCATGTCGCTTGTGAAAAGCGTGCAGGGTATTTATCTGAAATTCTTTTTCTTCTGTAGTAGAGCGAATTACTTCGGTTGGCAAAATGGTGGGACTTCCATTTTTATTTAAGAACGTGTTTACACCAACGATGGGATACTCACCGGTATGCTTTAAGGTTTCGTAGTACAAACTTTCTTCCTGAATTTTATTGCGTTGGTACATGCGTTCCATGGCGCCCAGCACACCGCCACGCTCAGTCAGCCGATGAAACTCGGCCATCACGGCTTCTTCTACAATATCTGTAAGTTCTTCAATTAAAAATGCGCCCTGGTTGGGGTTTTCATTTTTAGCGGTACCCAGTTCCCTGTTGATGATAAGCTGAATGGCCATTGCCCTGCGAACACTTTCTTCGGTTGGTGTTGTAATAGCCTCATCGTATGCATTGGTATGTAGAGAATTGCAGTTATCGTAAATAGCATACAAAGCCTGTAATGTGGTGCGAATATCATTAAAATCAATTTCCTGTGCATGCAAACTGCGGCCGGATGTTTGAATATGGTATTTTAACTTTTGGCTTCGGTCGTTGGCCTTGTATTTATTCTTCATAGCCTTCGCCCAGATCCTCCTGGCTACTCTGCCTATCACACTATATTCAGGATCCATACCATTGCTGAAAAAGAAAGATAGGTTTGGAGCAAAGTCATCAATGTTCATTCCACGGCTTAAGTAGTACTCTACATAAGTAAACCCGTTTGATAAAGTAAATGCCAGTTGAGTAATGGGATTAGCACCTGCTTCTGCAATATGATAACCGCTGATGCTTACACTATAAAAATTCTGCACTTTGTTGGTAATAAAATACTCCTGCACATCACCCATCAGCTTTAATGCAAATTCGGTAGAGAAGATGCAGGTGTTTTGTGCCTGGTCTTCTTTTAAAATATCGGCTTGTACTGTACCACGAACAGTTGATAATGCTTTTGATTTTATTTCTTCGTAAACTTCTTTAGGTAAGACATCCTGTCCGCTTAAACCCAAAAGGCGCAAACCTAAACCATCATTTCCCTGTGGTAATGCTCCAGCCAATTCTCCTTTTACCGGAACAATTTCTTTACCATCTACACCAACATATTTTGGAAGACCGTCGACACTATATAATGCTTCTATCTTTTTATTTACTTCATCCTTCAGGTTATTTTCAACAATATATTTTTCGCACTGCTGATCAATGGCTGCATTCATAAAAAATGCAAGCAGCATAGGTGCCGGGCCATTGATTGTCATGCTTACAGATGTTTTGGGATCGCAGAGATCAAAACCACTGTATAATTTTTTTGCATCATCAACCGAGGCGATGCTGACACCGCTGTTGCCAACCTTACCATAAATATCGGGGCGGTGATCGGGGTCTTCACCATATAAGGTAACACTGTCAAACGCAGTACGGAGGCGTGTTGCAGGCGGGCCGAGACTAACATAATGAAACCTTCGGTTTGTTCTTTCGGGGCCGCCTTCACCGGCAAACATGCGTGTAGGGTCTTCACCTTCACGCTTTAAAGGAAACACACCTGCGGTGAATGGAAATTCGCCCGGCACATTTTCCTGCAACTGCCATTTTAAAATATCGCCCCAGTCTTTATATTTTGGTAAAATGACTTTTGAAAGTACCGTACCTGATAAACTCTTATAAGTAAGCGGTTGCTTAATTACTTTATCTCTTACTTTAAATTCGTAAAATTCTTTTTTGTAGCGCTCTAAAACTTCGTGCCAGGATTGAATGAGTTTTTTACATTCGGGATGTAATTGCTCTTCCAAAGAATTTTTTATTTTAATTAATTCTTCCTTAACAACCGCTGACAGGGCTGAAGCCGCTGTCAGGGTTCCGTCAAGTTGATACAGTTTTGTTGTAATGGTTGATTGCTCAATAACCCAACTATCATAAGCAGCAATGGTTTCGGCAATCTCTGCCAGGTACCTTACCCTTTTAGGTGGAATGATAGTTGACTGGCTGAACGTATCTTTTGTATGTGCATGGTGTGTAATCTCACCCGAAAAACGTACCTCACATTTTTCAGCAATTTTTTCCATCAGCCTTTCAAACAATTCATTTACACCTGTATCGTTAAACTGTGCTGCAATAGTACCAATGATGGGCAGTTCTTCATCTGTTGCACTCCATAACCCATGATTGCGTTTGTATTGCTTGCGTACATCATGCAAGGCATCCAATGCGCCTGCCTTATCAAATTTATTTACACAAACCACATCGGCATAATCAAGCATATTTATTTTTTCCAGTTGCGATGCTGCACCGTATTCAGGCGTCATCACATACATACTTACATCTACATAATCCAAAATGGATGCATCACTTTGGCCAACACCGGCACTTTCTAAAATAATGAAATCGTAGTTAGCTGCTTTACAGATGTCAATGGCTTCCTGCACATATTCACTTAATGCTTTATCACTTTCTCTTGTTGCCAGGCTACGCATGTAAGCACGTGGAGAAGAGATGGAATTCATTCGGATACGGTCTCCCAGTAAGGCCCCACCGGTTTTCTTTTTGGAAGGATCAACAGAAATAACGGCAATGGTTTTATCAGTATAAGCATTTAAAAAGCGACGAACAATTTCATCTGTTACACTACTCTTTCCTGCACCCCCTGTTCCGGTAATTCCTAATACGGGAATCTTTACGGCCCCCTCTAATGAACTTCGTTCGTTCCCTTTATCGGGAACCCCCACGGGGGAGACTTTAGAGCCTGAAATTTGTTGCCACTTTTCTTTTATGCTATTGGTAACAGCATCAATATTGTGCAGTACCTCATTATTGGTAAATCTTATGACAGTAAAACCCAAATCGTTTAATCTTTGAGTTCGTTGCTTATCATTCTCTTTATTTTCGGGGAGTTGATGAATTGAACCATCTACTTCTACAATCAATTTGTTCTCCAATGAAATAAAATCGGCAATATATTTATCAATAATATGCTGTCTTCTGAATTTTATTCCATTAAGTTGCTTGTCTCTTAAATATTGCCACAGTGCATTTTCCGCCTCCGTTGGCTTACTCTTGTTTTGTAAAACAAATTCCTTTAATAATTTATAATAAAGCTTGTCAGAAGTTTCAAAATATTCATGAGCTGTTTTATTATTAAACAAATGCCAATAATCTTCGCCATTTTCAGCCATTGTAATAGCACGGGCAATTTTTTTTACATCCTTCCACTCTCCCAAAGCATAAGAACCATTACCGTTAGCAGAGTGTGAAGTCTCCCCTGTGGGGGGAGATTTAGAGGGGGCCTGGGGGGTGTCGCATTGATGCACCACATCTTCAATCATCCCTTCCAAACCCATATGTCTTCCATCGTCCGGGCTATAAATCCTGGTTATTCCATAATTGTGCAATTCTTCAATTTCACTGGGTAAGATTGTTCCGCCGCCGCCGCCAAATATTTTTATATGTCCGCAGCCATTTTCATTCAGCAGGTCTTTCATGTATTTAAAAAACTCCACATGGCCGCCCTGGTAGCTGGTAATGGCAATGCCCTGCACATCTTCTTCAATGGCACATTCCACAATTTCGGCCACGCTGCGGTTGTGGCCCAGGTGAATAATTTCGGCACCCTTGCTCTGCATGATGCGGCGCATAATATTAATGGCTGCATCATGTCCGTCAAATAAGGCGGCGGCTGTTACAATGCGTACTTTATTCTGAAGTGTAAATGACATAATAGATCAGTAGTTAATTTTTAGGGCTCAGCCCAATAGCAAAAAGTAATACAATCGAATTGTAAAATTACTGATTAAAGACTGGAAAAGAATAACTGAAATGTAAGCTTATGGTTTGTTTTTTACTGAATATCGATCCCATATCAACCCAGCTACCTATTGAAAAATTAAATTTTCGGTAATCAACATAATTCCTTGCCATTAAAAAAGATAGACCCCCCTGAACCTCAAAGCGTAAACCCGGCAGATTTTTAAACCCAAAACTGGTTACCGAAGCGGGTTCAAAAAACCATTTTGCCCTCCCGGTTAAATCATCCAGGTAATAATCGCTCAGCTGATTTGCTGTATAGTTGGTTTTTATTTTACTGTAGGTGATTCCGCTGAATCTTACAGAAACGGATGTAGTAAAGCTTCCCTTGCTTTTAAAAAGTACAGCAGGCTGCAGATAAATTTTAGTAATGTTTGCCTGGTGAAAATAATTCCCGGTTTTATCATTATCTGTAAAACTAAACTTGCCCAATCCGGCACCTGCAAACACCTGGAAAAAAGTATTCTTTTTATCATTTACCGGCAGGTAATAACCCAACCCTATTTCGGTAAGGTTTCTTTTATATTGTAAAGTTGTACTGTCGGGGCCACCTTCAGTTTTTTCCCACCGGTAAGCATGGTTGGCTTGTATGGCAAAATTATTGGTGATAGCAACAGCACCCTGCAGATCGTACCCACGGCTGCGGTTATCTATCTTAAATCCATCCTTTGTTTCCTGGCCCACCGCATTGGTTGAGTAAGCAGCACCCATTTTGCTGTCGCCTTTTTTGGTAAGCACAGGCACATTGTGTGCCGATGGGCTGTAAATATACCTGGGTGTGTTGCAGGATGCAGCAATTATTGTGATAGAGATAAAAATAACAATGGGTAACAGGTTCTTTTTCATTTTTAGATTTCTTTAAAACAAGATATAGTTAAGTTACAGATTTTTTCAGCATCAAATTTGCTGCATATGGGGCAAACAAAAAAGTTCAACTGCATTCAGCAGCTGAACTTTTTTTTAGCAATCAATCATTAAAATGTACCGGCCCTATTTAAATGTTCTCATATAATTTACCACAGCCCACATGTCATTGGCGTCGGGTATTTTTGTTTTATAAGATGGCATATCTTTTCTTCCCGTTTTGGTTTTGTAAAATAATGCTCCGTCTGTTTGTGACTGGAAAGAAGCTTTGCTAAAATCTCCGCTCTCGGTATCAAGCTGTGCAGCTTTAGGACCATCACCTTTACCTTTAGTACCATGGCATGATTTGCAATGTGTATTGTACAGGGTTTTTCCGGTGGCTAAAGATGCTGCATCACCTTTGATCGGGTTCACTTTATTTTTATCTGCATCAGGAACTTTCCATTCTGTTTGATTTGATGTTTTTGGAACAAAAGCAAGCATAGCCATTACAAATAAGCCTGCCAGAACTACCGAAATTTTCTTTTTCATGTTTCTTGTTTTATTGGTTTAAGTTTGATATAAAGTTAAGAATATCTTTTTAATAACTGCGTTAAGCGCTCGTTACTGTTTCTGCAGGGTGCGGCTCTTCTTTCCGGAGCCTGAATAGCTGGTAAACAATAACAATAAAGTGCCCCCAAACAACAACCATCATTACAATAAAGGTAACCAGCATCCATATGGGCGGGTGAGCACTCCATAAAGCCCTGGGCTGTTTTTCCAAACTGGCTGAAACAGGCAGTCCCCATGGTTGTGTAACACTGGCTTCCAGATTGCCAAAGGTTTCATTTTCATCAATTTTCGCCATCAAAATTATATTGCCTTTATCATCTCCGGGCAGGTTGCCGGGTATCTCTACGGTCACTTCTCCATTTTCATCCGTAGTGCCTTCTCCAATTTTTAATGCACTAAAGTAGCGTTTGACAAAAATGCCGATGGTTACGTCTTTGATCGCTGAATCCATGCCTGTATTAGGAGTAATAAACTTTACTTTAACAGTTAGCAAAGAATCTTCTTTAACAGGAGTTATTTGCAGCAGGCCTCTTTTTACTGTCACTTCCCCATCGGCTGATTCCATCTGTTTATTTCCTGCAAAGGAAGCTTTAAAGAGCAGACTGCCTGCTTTTATATCCGTTAAGATTTCTTTTTTTACAGTAAGCACTGCTTTACCATTTTTATCTGTTATCACAAAACCCAGCTCTTTTTCAGCAGTATCACTTACCAGGAAAAAGGTAACTTTTAAAAGCGGCAATTTTATAGACGATCCTTTTACTTTAGCCCGCATGGCTGCTTTTAAATCAATGGTGCTGTCAGATTTCTGCACAATTATAAAATCAAGCGCAGGAGATATTAAAGCATCTTCTTCTTTGGTATCCGCTTCCTTAGCAGCTGTACTGTCTGTTTGTGCAAACAGGGTTACCGGAGTACATAACAGCATCAGCATAGCATACTTCAGTATATGCCTGATGCTGTTTTTTATAAGTTCTTGTTTCATAAAATATCTTTTAAGCTGGTTTAGTTTCATCTTTCTGTGTTGCTTCCGGGTGATGATGGTGATGAGGTTCATGCAGAAAATTAACTTCTTCCAAACCCGACACCGGCACCACTGTAACAAATTTAGAGATGAGTGTAAAGAATAAAAGAAACGATGCTATGCCTGCAATAGTAAGTGCCCATTCGGGCCAGGTAGCACTGTATTTTACAAATTCCATTCTTGTATCCTGCATGGGTAATGCGGGTGTTTCAAGTGTTGGTACAATAATAAGGTAGCGTTTAACCCATAACGCTATAACCATTACAAATGCACTCAGGGTTATCCAGAGTGGTTTTCTTGTAGCCGGTATTGCTACGATCAATACCGGAATAACGATACCAGCAAGATTGGCAAATAATGTCCATCCGCCATATTCATGAAAACTAAAGAGTTTATTAATTACTTCATTATCCCATTTGGCAGATCCAAACCAACCAGTAAAATATTCTGAAAAAGTAAAGTAACCATACCCGGCACCAAGCACCATCATACCATAACCCAGGTAAGAGAAATGTTTATCGGTAAAATAATGCTCCAGTTTATACATCTTTCTGTATACCCACATGGATACAATCAATACTCCACATCCTGAATACAAAGCACCTAAAACGAAATAAGGACCAAAGATCGTACTGTGCCAGCCCGGCCTTAGTGTCATTCCAAATATCCAGGAAAGAATGGATGCTACAATGATTGATAAGGGTACCATGATGATGGCAAGCAGGTTTTGCGAAATGATCAGATGCCTTTTTTGACTGGCTGCTCCACGGTAACCAATAGCTAAAATTTTATACAGTTTTTGTCTCCAGGCCGGGATATTCATTTTGGCATCGCGGTAAACGGCAAAATCCTTGATCAGGGCCAGGTAGAGAAATAATACACTGCCCGCAAAAAAAGTAAGTACGGCCATTACATCCCAGGTCATGGGAGATTGAATACGGGGATAAATAAAGAGGTGATGCAACCTGTCGAAACGGCCAACACATAATAATATGAATATAGGACCCACAATTACAGAAATGAGTGTCATCATCTGCGCCAGCCGCACAATGGGTTTACCCCAGGGAACTTTAAGCAGGTGTAATACCCCGCCAATGATAGCACCGGCATAACTTAAACCTATAAAAAAGATAAAGTTTACGATAAAAAGCCCCCACACAACATTATCTCTCATCCCTGTTACACCATGGCCTTTGGCAATCTGCAGGTACAAAGCATACAGGCCGATCATGATCAATATTAAAAAGAATACACTCCAGATCATATTTTTTTTTCCAAACTTTTCGATATTGGGACGTTGGTAGTTGAAAACTTCCTGCTGGTAAGTATTGAGTTCCATAAAAATTTTAAGCTTTAAAGTGATTGTAAAATCCTCTAACCGGATTATTTTTTGTCTGCTTCCATTATATCTTTAAATCTAGCTTTAATGTCTTCAGGCAGGTCCTCATATCCACGCTCTACCGGAAACTGTCTTTCTTTTGGCGGCAGGTAATAAACCCTGGGCTTGGTTCCAAGTTCTTCCAGGAACCGGTAGCCGGCACGGTCTTTAATCAGCTGGGTGAAACTAAGCGTTTCCTCACCATTGGTAACTGTATCCTCATTTTCATCACCAAAATAAAAAACACCGTTAGGGCAGGATTCTACACAAGGTGGTAATAGTCCTTCTCTTGCCCGGTCCGGACAGAAATCGCATTTTTCAACAGTACCAACCTTTGCCGGAACCCCTGTTTCTGCATTGTAACTAAGATTCATAACATCCAGTGGCATTTCCGGCTCATCCCAGTTAAAAACACGGGTTGAATAAGGACAGGCCGCCATACAGAATTTACAACCAATGCAACGGTCATTATCTATCAGCACCAATCCATCCTGCCTTTTAAAGGTGGCATCAACGGGACATACTTTTACGCAGGGCGGATTATCGCAGTGAAAACACTGTTTAGGAAACCAGTAAGGCGCAGATTTCTCACTGTCTTTCATCAGTTTTACCGATAACCACTCTTTATCTGTAGGACGGTAATGATGTTTTTGGCAGGCAGTAATACATTTACGTAAATTCTTACAACGTGCCAGGTCAACCACCATCACAAATTTCTTTCCGGGAAGTCCCACCCTTTGTTCATGCTGTGATAAAACAGCCATATTGTCGTGATGATTAAGATAGGCCGAATCAATTTCAACAATTTCTCCATCGGGTGAAAGCAGTTTAATTTTTTCCGCAACTACCGCTTGTTTTGAATTGCATGAGCAGGCCAGGCTGCCACAGGCAGCTGTTGCCACGGTAGCAATGGCTACATTTTTAATGAATCCCCGCCTGCCGTTGTCCTGTATATTTTCTTGTTCTTTCATAATTCAGTTGGTTTTGAAAAGATCAACTATGATTTTCTTTGGAAGGATTTTGCATCCAGTCGTAAATCTCCTTGTTGGTAGATTTTTGCTTTTTTGATGCTGCTTCAAGCACCGCTTTATCAACCTCTACGAGTTTACCATCGGCCGTAAGCATTTTTACCATGCCTGGTGTTGCTGCTTTATTTTCTGCGGTAAACAGTGATAAAAACCAGCGGCGTGATTTATCTTCAGATTGTTTATTGTCTCCCATATATTTTATGGTTTTTTCTTTACAAAAACCAGGTGCAATTTATACACAGCCCTCCTGCAATTTTATGACGCATGTTAAAGAACAGTATGACTATAATCATATGGAAATCGTGTTAATGTCATAAAACTGTCATGCGGTCTTGGCTATTTTTGACTTTCAAATTTTAACACAACGTTTTAAGTAAAGAATCAACAATCAACCCGAAAATTAATTTTTATGAAAAAAATATCAATCATTAAAGCAATCACACTCTTCGTCTTTGTGATTTTTATGTCTGCTTCACTGATACAGTGTAAGAAAGAAGGTGACCTTATAAAGAATCTTGACCGGTCATTTAAGGGAACAGCAGACTCTACAGTATATGCCGCTTTTTATGAAAGTAATACTGTTACCCCTTCGGACGCAATACCTGATGTAAATGATAAGATCAAATTCAGGGGCGTTCAAACAATTCTGCATGAATATTGTGCAACCTCAAACTGTCATGGTGGTGCAATAGCTCCAAGATTTGATACCTATCCTGAGATCATGAAATATGTGAGTGCCGGTAATCCGGAAGGCAGCAAATTATGGGATTATATAACTACCAATGATTTTAACAAAGCAATGCCACCGGTAAACTCCAATCATGAACTGAATTTTACCGATAAATCGCTTATTTACAACTGGATAAAGAATGGTGCTAAAGAAAGGCCCGATTATAATGATTTCAGGCCCGCAGCTATTGCACTATTGGTTACAGGTTGCGGCTCTGCCAACTGCCACAACCAGGCTACTGCCACAGGTGGTTGGGCAAGGGCAGGTTTACTGGGCCCTTTAACCACGGCAGATACTACACAATACACTTATATAAATCCGGCAACCGGTGCGGTAACAATTTACTGCCAGCTATCCAATGCAACCAAACGTACCCAGGTATGGACAGCCTATAAAGACAGTGTTAAGAAATTTTATTCATATACACTTGCCTTTAACAGCTTCAGGCCCTGGAAAAAATTCTCAACACCTCGTTCTTCTCAAAGCACAAGAGGACCATTAAACGATTATGATGATATAATAATGGATATTTTATATCCAAAAAGTGTAAGAAGCAGTAATTCCATATTATATACTAATCCGTCTACGTTAGTAACCTATTATGTAAGTGGAAATCCATTGAATGCTACCAGTTCTATGATCTCAAGAATTGACTCTACTTTATTACTGGCTAATCCATTTACCGGGGTATATGCAACTGCACACCAGGGTGATATGGCTTATGGTGATGGTGGTTTAAAATCACATGAAATTGCCCTGATCAAGGCCTGGTATTTTGCCGATCCCAATATACCGGCTGTATGGAAATACGGAAATGCCAATGCAGGTATATTTAAATACAGGAAAACAGGAACCATCATTAAACAATAAATAACTGTTACAATCAATTTAAAAATTCAGATATGAAAAAGTTAATAATAACAATGGCTGTGGTAACATCAATGCTTGGCTACCTTTTGTCATCATGTTACAAAAACAAAGAAGATATTACTGCATTGCCAACAACCTCTTTCCGGTCAGATGTTGTACCCATCATGGTTGCGGGAGGTTGTGGTTGCCATAATAATGGCATAGGTACAAGAGCCGTTCAGTTTTCTCATGCCGACACCATTTTTTATGATGCCATACTGGGAAGAGTTGGTTTACTGGATGCGTGGGTAAATGGAGGAACACATCCTGGTGAGGGATCAATCTTTTTTACACCCAACCAGGCAAACATTATTAAAAAATGGATTGCTGAAGGTGCAAAAGATGATGGTGGCGGATGTACAGTTACCGGCGTTGTAACCTATACAGCTAAAGTACTTCCATTATATACTACTTCCTGCAAGGGATCAACCTGTCATGGAGGAATAGCTTCAAATATTGATTACAGCAAAATGGTTGCTAAAAAAGATGTGTTAACAGCTATGATGAACAGCAATGGATCATCAGGTCACCCGGGCCCTGCACTAAGCCTGAGTTCCTGCACTGTAAAACTTATCAATGAATGGATAGCCCAGGGAACACCACAATAATATAAACAGTTCTTGAAAATTAAGAATTCATGTTATCAAAAATAAATCAGACATTATGAAAAAGATATTATCGCTTATTGTATTCGCTCTTTGCATATCTGCCTTTGCAATCGCACAGGATTCAGTGAATACAAAAGAAGCTTCAAAACAAAAATTTACCAGGGCTGTATTTAATGCTACCAAGATCATTAATATGCAAAGCACCGAGATCGTAAGTCCGGGTATTATACAATTTATGGTATCTCACCACTTTAGTCATATCTGGAATAAGGGTGGCGGCAAACAGAATGTAGCGCAGTTCTTTGGGCTTAACTCCGGTGTAGCAAATACCTATTTATCGTTTGACTATTCACCAACAAAATTTATGAATGTTGGTGTGGCGATGGCCGGCGGATCTACCTATGAGGGTTGGTTAAAGTTCAGAATATTACGCCAGCAAACCGGAGCTAAAAATATCCCGGTTACCATCGGATGGTATTCTATGACCAATGTTAATACAGCAGCCGATCCTGACAAAGGATTTAGTGGAAATAAATTTTCCTTTATGAACCAGTTGCTGATCTCCCGCAAATTCAATGATAAATTTTCGCTGCAGTTGATGCCCACCTGGATACATTTTAATGTAGTGCCTTATGGAATCAATAACAGCAACGAAGTATTCTCAATGGGTATTGCAGGAAAATATAAAGTGAGCCCTAAATTAAACGTAACCATGGAATATGCCCGCCAGTTGAATATGTACAAGAATTTAATCAGCAAAAGCGGTACCATCATGAATTATAATCCTGATCTGCTTTCTGTAGGTGTTGAAATCAGTACCGGTACTCACCTGTTTCAGTTTTATATTGGAAGCACCACGGATGCTTCTGCCATTGATCAGTTATCACGGAATAACAGTGCAATTAAAGATGGTAATATAGCTTTTGGATTTACCATTAACCGGAGTATGAATGTGAAGAAAAAATAACATCTCAATTTTTAATACCCCCAATAAAAACCGTCCCTACACAATGTAGGGACGGTTTTTTATTATTGCATCCTGAAAGTTAATGCAGCAAAGTCTTCCACACTTAACGCCTCAGCACGTTTTAAAAATATTTCATCCTGTAATTCTTCTGCGCTGAATAAACTTTTAACTGCATTACGCATGGTTTTGCGGCGCTGGTTAAACGCTGTTTTTACCAGCACCCAAAATGCCCGGTCGCTTTTATAATGGAGTGCGGTTGTTTTTCTTTTCATACGTATAACACCGCTTTGTACTTTCGGTGGCGGGTCAAAACATTCGTTGCCTACATCAAATAAATATTCTATTTCGTAATAAGCCTGCATCAACACGCTCAACACACCATATACTTTACTTCCTTCTTTGGATGCAGCCCTTTCAGCCACTTCTTTCTGAAACATACCAATAATGCAGGGCACATCATCTTTCCATTCAAGCACTTTAAATAGGATTTGTGTAGAAATATTATAGGGAAAATTACCGATCACCGTAAAAGGTTCGTCAAAGGGTTTATCCATTTCCAAAAAACTCTGGTGAATTATTTTATCTGCTAATACAGGATATTTTTTGGAGAGATACACTACTTTTTCTTCATCCAGTTCTACGGCTTTAAAGTTAATATGGGCAATGCCCATCAGGTATTTGGTTAAAGCACCGGCACCAGGGCCTACTTCCAGCAGGTTTTTAAAACCATCTTCCTGTAAAGCTCCGATGATCTTTTTTATTACCGCTTCATCTTTTAAGAAATGCTGCCCCAAGGATTTTTTATGTGTGTACATAGTTGCAAAAGTAGCGTAAAAATGCCCCTTCCGTTTTGGAAGGGGCATTTGTTGAAAAAAAAATATGCTTTTGTTGTTATTTAAGCAGCACCAGTTTTTGTGAAACCACTTCGCCGTTTATAAACAACTGCAAAGCGTAGGTGCCATTGCTGAATTTACTTAAGCCGGTTAGTTGTACGGTATTGCTGCCCCTGCTTACTTTTTGATTTTGGAGTAATACCAGTTTACCTGCTTGGTCTATGAGACGTATGGATACTTCCGATTCTTTTTCTGCATAAAATGCAATAGAAACATGGTCCTTTGCAGGGTTAGGCATTATACTTAACCCGGTTTTGGTTTGTTGCCGGCGCACGATCAATATATTACTGTATTGTATTTCGCCTGCCTTACCAATAACTTTGATGCGATAGTAAATCACCTCTTTGCTTACATTGGTAATATCATCTAAAAATGAAACCTGCTGCTGTTCATTTAATCTTACAAATTGCGTAACGGTTCCTGTTCTTATAAAATTCCGGTTATCCGTACTTCGTTCCACTTCAAAACGATCAACTTCTTTTGAGGCAATAATTATCCAGTTAAGCGAAACTTTATTGGTTTGTAATAAACCGGCAAGTTTTACAAACTGAACCGGCAATACAAATCCTACGTAACGCCAGTCACGGTCTGTTTGGGGTATCAGTGTTCTTTGTACGGTAGTTCTTGATCCGGGAGCTGCATCACCGGTAAAACTGCCTCCGGCACCCATCCGGTAAGAAGTTCCTTTTATATTCGTAACTGAGTTTAATGAATCATAGCGGTTATCCAGTCCATCGCCATCAGTATCAATGCCGGTTGGCGTTACCAGGTCATCGGGTATTCCATTCAGGTTATAATCGTTTCCTTCAACCCGGTCACCCAGGCCATCGGCATCCGAATCCAGGTCGCGGTAATCCGGTGTTCCATCAGCATCATGATCGTACACCAGTATACCTGAGCCGCCAAAAACAGCAGGTGCATTATCATAAGGGTTCATCAGTCCGTCACCATCCGCATCAACCAATGTTGGCAGTGCATAACTGGCTGTTGACATACCTTCAATATTGTCCGGTATTCCGTCATCATCAGAATCAATATCCAGGTAATCGTGATTACCAACTGCATCCGTATTTCGTAGATTCAATGCCGGCATAACAGATACTGTAGTTGACCAGCCATTGGCACCTATCACACCATCCACAATACCATTAAAATTGGCATCTGGCAAACCAGATTCAATTACATCCACTATACCATCTCCATCGCTGTCCATATCATAAACGTTGGGCCTAAGGTCCCTATCCAGGTTTTTATTGGGCCAGGTATCTGCCCTTCCATCAGCATTGCCATCTGCCCCTGATATTAATAAGGCTGTTCCATTTATATAGCCATCATGCAATCCATCACTATTTGCATCAACAAAACCATCGATCATGCCATTGTTGTTTGCATCAATGCCCCCCACTTCAATAACATCCGGTATACCGTCATTATCGCTGTCCAGGTCCAGGAAGTTGGGTACAATATCTCCGTCTAAATTGGGCATGGCTAATCCGGTTCCAGTATTGTAGGCGCCATCTGCAGCAAAAATCCGGGAGTCTACATTATCCGATAATCCATCTCCATCTGCATCAACGTAGTTATCAATTCTTCCATCGCCATTAACATCTACACCATATGCTTCCACCACGTCAGGCACACCATCATTATCACTGTCAAGGTCACGCATATTGATTATTCCATCCAGGTCCTGATCAAACCTGTCATCTACCCCATCCAGGTTGATATCAACACGGCCCGGGAAGGTAGCATCCAGGTAATTCGGAATAAGATCATTATCAATATCACCATCAGCCTGGTAATTATCATTTACAAAGTCATTATTATTGTCAATAAAACCGGCAGTTAAAGGATCGTAAGCATTGATGATACCATTAACAGGCACATCCAGGAATGCTGCTGCCATATTACTTTCTACAAAATCAGGAACCCCATCGTCATCTTTATCAATATCGCAATTGATATTAATGGTTACAGACTGGGCGGGTGTTGTATTGCAGGTACCTTCTGCCCTTATATAATAAGTAGTGGTTACCGTAGGTGCTGTAATGGTGAGTGTATCGCCTGTACCCACCAATGACCCGCCTGGGCTTCCTGTGTACCATCTCCAGGTGGCACCAACTCCCAATGATCCCCCGGTTCGGTAAATTTTTACACTAATACCCGGGCAAACATTATTTTTATTTCGGTCGGCCGATGTTGCTGCCACCGATGGAGTTTGGCCATTTAGTTTTACCCCTGGTGATGTAGAGCGGCAAATTGGAATGGTAATACTGCCTTGTGCCGCCACAATCAGCCTGTAAAATTTACCTGTATCGGCTGCAACTATCGGGTAAATGAGATAAGATGGCGAAGTTGCTCCCGGAATATCGGCCCAGGGGCCGCCTACTGCATTTGCTATTTGCCATTGATGATCTTTAGGGCCGGGTAAAACCAAAGAATCTGCCAAACTACCAACAAAACGTACGCTATCTCCCAAACATCCTGTTAAGGCGTTGGTATTTACAACGGGTAGTGCATCGCAGGTACCATAAACACTATCATCAATAACAAAATCATTTCCACAACCTCCCGGGGCATAGTTCACAAGTTCTAATATTAAATTGGAGTAGCCTATTGGCATTGTCCATCGATATCCAAACTGCGTCCAGTTGTTATTGACTGTTATATTGGTGGTAGTGTCCTCTACTGCTGTTAACCCTGTAGTAATATCCCTGAATTGAATTTTAAATTTAGGGTACCTGAAACCTCCCAGACCAGCACAAGTAGCTTGGTAAACGTCATTAAAAGGAAATGCTGCCCAAAATGAAAACGAATATTGCCTTCCGGGGCATGAGGTTGGTAAAGTATCCCTGAATATAATCCTTGGAGGTGCATCTCCGTTTACAACCAGCATCCTTCCCCCGCCCGTATGATCGGTTAAGGAAGTGAAATTAGCCAGGTTTGCATTGATTGCATTATTGGTTATAGCAAATGTATTATTGGCAATGGGCTGAGTTGTAGTTCCGGTATAGGTGATGCTGGATGTATTAGGTGATGAAGGCAGGGTTGCCAACAGTCCTGAACCACCAATGGCGCCTGTGCCAAAATTTTCTGTGTACAAAACTGCGGTCAGCGTAGCACATGGATTGTTTATTGGATCAACTGCAATTAAGAATGGAGTTGGTGTGCCTTCGCCTACATCATCGGGTTTATCATTTTGGTTCAGGTCGGGTACGCTACCATTGGTTGATGAATCTCTTAAAGAAACACCTTTGTAACCTGTAGCAAACCCTATTGCACTATTATAATATATCACCCCTTGTACAACATTCGATATCCTGCAATTTACCCGTACCGTAAAACTGCTGCTGTCAACGGGGTAATTGGGTAAATTCTGTCCGGCCAGTTGCAGCAGCCTTGCATCACTAACCCCGTTAAAAGCGGGGTTTAAAGCTATGCCCGGCGGAGGCGGTATAGTAAGCATGGTAGTGCTTACATTAGAAAGATTAGCTGCACCATTTATTTTACTTAAACTGTCAAATACCTGTAAGTTGGTGAGCCTGGTAGTTCCATAATTTTTAATTAATATATCATAAGTAACATTGTACTGCCCGGGGGTACCGGTACTGGTAATAGAAACCAATCGTTTTGCAAGTCCCAAACCGGAGGATATTTGTGACATATCCATCGACCGTACTCCTTTACCTGCAGTATAAGTATAAGATACATTATTGGTATCTCCGGTTACCGGATCAATTCTCCGGTAAACACATCCGGGTGAAAAAGCGGAGATCAGATCTCCGTTCCCGAATGCAAGGCCCACCAGGTTAGTAGTCCCTGAAGGCCTTTGTATAGTGTCGATATACGTGGAATATATATGATGTGCAGGAGTACCATAGCTGCCATAGTCTGGTGTATATAATTTATTATCGAACACGTAATACATTTGCCCGTTGGGCATCAGGGTAATATCACCGCTGCCCACATTATACATTGTATCTCCAATGCCTCCGGCACCGGGTATTAAATCAAGTGTATCAGGTATGGGATCAATAATTTTTGCTACAAAATCAATTTTTCGCATTCTTGATTTGTAGGGTGCAGGTGGATTGCTGAATTCCAGCTGCCAGGCATTACCACTATTATCAAAAGTTATACCGCCAATATCAAAAGCAAAACTGGCGAGGGTATCTAATAAATTTACTGCCGCCGGATTATTATATGACACTGCTGACCATGTGGTGTCGGGATTCCATCTCCAGACATAGGTTTTAAGCGTTGGGGAAATAGCGGCGCTATAATCTGTCCATAAATAATAGAGTTTTCCATCCCTTGGGTTAAAGGAAACACTGGCTGCAAATATCGAAAACCTGTCCCTGGCAGTCATTACCGGACTGGTGCTGGCATAAGTTCCGTTTCCTATTCTTAATCTGGGAATATATGCATTTCGTAAAGTACTTCTGGATAAATTTGGTGAAACATAAGAAAAAAAGTAAAGAGAATCATTGTTTCTTGTTGAAACACCCGGAAAAGAAAAAAGCCTGGTAGCAGAAGCGGTACCGCAGTTATTTCTGCCTATACTAAAAGGCAATGCATCGGTTGCAGGCTGTGCCATTACATCGGCACATAGGCTAAATAATAATGAAACAAATAGTAGAAAATTTTTCATAGGACTATTGATTTGTTATACCATCAGGATAATATGTTGCCACATTAAAAAGATAATATTTTTTGAAATTGGATATCAGTCATTGAGAATAACGTAGATCTGATCACTTTATTATAAATTCTACAGATTGTTAGTCTTTATTCTATAGATTATCATATTTACTTTACCATTTGTGTAATTTTATTATAAATATTATATATATAATATAAATATATAAAGATTTGATTATTATTTCATTACAAAAGTATTACTGGCAAAGCGTTTAATGCAGTGTATTGGTTGCTTATTTGTACAATAGTTATGGATTTTATTATGGCAGATTTAAAAAAAATTTATACTACAACCAGCGTAGAAGATCATTTATAATTAACATAAACAATATTATAAATGATTGGTCGTTAGTATTTACTTATAAGTGAAGAAGTTAAATCCAATATATGAAAAAAATATACTTTTTACTGGCAGCAGTCTGCCTTTCCAATTTTTGCCTGGCCCAGCTTACAGTTACCGGGTTTGCAAATAATTCAACCATATGTTCGGGTAATTCAACAATGATTACTGCCTCTGCAACGCCTGTAAGCTATAGTGTTACCTCTATACCCAATGCATTAATTGCCGACTATGGAATTAATATCCTGGCAGATGCCGGCGTGGCAATTACTTCTTTTACCGTGGGCAATTTAAATGACTGCAGGTGGGACAATATTCCCATTCCTTTTACCTTTACCTATTTTGGCAATCCTTACAGCACGGTTAATATCAGTTCAAACGGCTGGGTAGGTTTGGGTAATACCAACTCTACAACCACAGGCGCAGGTTTTGTTTTACCAAGTGCAACGGCGCCCAATAATACCATACATGGTGTAACCGCCAACCTTACTTTAGCAGCTGCAGGTACCCTGGAATATTTTACAGATGGTTTTGCCCCAAACAGAACTTTTGTTATCAGCTACCAGGCTGTTCCTTTTTTTAGCGGAGGCGGAACCACCACTTTTCAAATTCATTTAATAGAAGGCAGCAATATTGTTGAGATACACACCACCTCCTGCAGCAATATTACTGCACCAAAGGCACAGGGTGTTGAAAATGCTGCAGGTACTGTGGCAGCAGTGGTAACAGGCAGAAACAATACAACCAATTGGTCGGGTACAGGTTTTACAGATGGTTACCGCTTTACACCGGATGTAATAAATTTTACATGGTCGCCCAGCGGCACTTTAAGCAGCTCAACCGGTTCAGTAGTAACGGCAACGCCTACTGCAACTACCACATATACCATCAATGCCGTTAATGCTTCAAACGGTGCAACAGGCAGCAATACGGTTACCTTAACAGTTGATCCAGCCTCTTTTACGCTGGCCGGTACAGCAGGTGGTCCTTCTGTTTGTCAAAACATCAGTGTGGGTGGGTCGGGTACAAATTACCGTGATGGTAATTGTAATTTAATAGCCAAGGTTACGCCTGCAGGCGGAAGTCCGGTTACCAATTCAATAAATACCTGTACCACCATTGATCTGAACGCTACAAAAAGAGGAACTTCTGATTTGTATGCTGCCAGGAAATATGATATAGAGCCCATTCTAAATGCGGCCACAGCTACAGCTAATGTTACGCTTTATTTTTTACAAAGTGAATTCAATGACTTTAATACAAGGGCTAACGATAGCGGGCATAAGCCTTTGCCAACCGGGCCACTGGATGCAACAGGCATCAACAATTTAGTATTAAGGCAATTTCATGGCACGGGCACCAACCCAACAAACTATACCGGAACCTATGTTGATTTTACAACAGGAACGGCTGGCTTTATTGTAAACTGGAATGCGACACAAAACTGGTGGGAAATTACCGTGCCGGTAAACGGTTTCTCCGGCTTTTATATAAGCAGCGCCAAAGTACCCCCTTTAAGTATAAAACTTACTTATTTTAAGGGAACTCAAACAGAAAAAAAACACTTCTTAAGCTGGAAGGTAGTTTGTACATCGGCCGAAGCCAGGTTTGAACTGCAACGCAGTACTGATGGCTCAAACTATACCCCGATTTATGCTTTTGCCGCCAGCAAAGACCGGTGTGAAAATCCATTTGACTTTACAGATGCGGTGCCGGCTGAAGGGAAAAATTATTATAGGCTTAAACTTATAGATGTTGACGGAAAAATTAGTTTCAGTAACACCCTATTACTAACACAAAAGACAGCTTATTTTGATTTAGTTAGCCTTTATCCGAATGTAGTACACAACCAGATCTCTGTCTTAAAAATAAATACAGCCAAAAAAGAAAACATAACTGTTTCAGTGAGCGATTTTACAGGAAGGGTAGTTCAAAAACAGATGATTTCATTGCAAATTGGTTTAAACCAGATTCCTGTTCAAACGACAGGTTTATCTGCCGGAATATTTAATGTAACCGTATATTCAGGTAATAGCAAACCAATAAGTCTTAAATTGATAAAACAATAAAAATATATCTTTTTTTAGTTAAGGGATTCTATAGCAAAGCAAGGGTAATAAAATACAGCCAGGTAATTTTTGCAAGAAAAAACCAAACGCAAACATCGGTTATGCATTGGTTTTTGAAAGTGCAGCAGAAACAATCGTTAAACAGTTGATCATAGTAAGATAATTTTTGAAGGTTATAAAAAGGCTGCCTTGTGATAGCAAGGCAGCCTTTATATATTACGGCATGCTTTTGTAAAACCTATCAGGTTTATCTCCGGGGTATTGCGCCTTGCAAAACCTTACGCTGTTTGGTTCAGGATTTTGTATTTTTACAGCCTAACATTATAAATATGAATGCGAGCTTAGATAATAAACCTGTAATTGGCTTTACCTGCGGCGATGTAAATGGAATAGGAATTGAGCTGCTGATAAAAACCCTGGGCGATAACAGGATACTGGATTTGTGTGTACCGGTGATATTTGCCAGCAACAAAGCCATGAATTTTTACAGAAAAAGCGTTCCCGATATTAATATTACCTATGCTGCCACCAAAGAGTTGAACAGGTTAAATCCCAAACAGGTAAATCTTTTTAGCTGCTGGGAAGAAGAAATAAATATTAACCCGGGCATTTTAAATGATATTGGAGGAAAATATGCAGTTAAAAGCCTTATCATAGCAGGCAAGGCTTTAAAAGATAACCTGATCGATGGGTTGGTTACCGCACCCATTCATAAAAACAACACACAAGGCAACGAGTTTAATTTTACCGGCCATACCCCATACCTTAAAAATTTATATGGCGCAGCCGATGTGGTTATGTTTATGATAGCAGAGAATATGCGGATTGGCTTGGTAACCGAACATGTACCCGTACAGGATGTTGCCAAACATATTACCCGGGAAGGGATCATCAGCAAACTGCAGCTCATCAACAATTCTTTAAAAAGAGATTTTAATATCAATAAGCCACGCATTGCGGTACTGGGTCTAAACCCACATGCCGGCGATGAGGGATTGATTGGCAAAGAAGAAGAAGAAATCATTAAGCCAGCCATTAAAGAAGCCAAACAACGGGATATCTTTTGCTTTGGTCCCTACCCTGCCGATGCGTTTTTTGCACGTGGGCAATACGAAAAATTTGATGCCGTACTGGCCATGTATCACGACCAGGGCCTCATCCCTTTTAAATCTTTAGCCATTGGCGAGGGTGTGAATTATACCGCCGGTTTACAAGGCGTACGCACATCACCCGATCATGGTGTGGCATTTGATATTGCGGGGCAGGGCAAAGCAGATGAAGCCTCTTTCAGGGAAGCCATTTTTAAATGCATTGATATTATTAACGGCAGAAGAGAATACGACGGGCAGTACAGTAATCCATTAAAAAAGATAAGCTCCAGAATGATAGCGAATGCGGTTGATCAGAAGATTACGGATATACCGGAATAATGCCTATCGGCTCAAAAAAAGTTAAAAAATGAGCCGAATAATTAAATTATTCGGCTCATGATCAAAATGTTCGTTATGAGTAGTTAATTAAAAACACTATCTGAAATTCCTTTATTAATGGTATAGCCATTAATAAAAATTTCCATTTTGCCTTTTTGATTTTTTAATTTTTCTTTTTCAGCTGCCGTTTTCTTTTGGCTGCCATCTTCAAAATCAAAAGTTACACCTTTGGGCATTTTATAATCTTTGGTATTAAAGGAGAAGATTATTTTATCAGGCAGGCCGTAGGCTATGTATTTTCCATAACTCATTTCCAGTTCGTAAGTACCGTTATCCCTGGTGGTGGTTTTAGTTTTAAGTATTACCTGGTTGGTGGGGTCAATGTATAAGGTAGACAGTACCACATCTGCATTGTCATCTTCAGGCAATAATTTAACCACTTTTACAGCTGTATTACCAATCTTATCATTACCGGCATCCAGCACACTGTATTTACCACTGCTCAATACATTACTCATGTTCATATTTACTGCACCCTTGGGTATAAAAGAAATTCCATTTTCATTTTTAATCCGCAGGCGGTTGGGCTTTTTAAAATATAGTTTTATGGTAGCCACCGGTACTTTTAAAAACACCACATTGGTTTTCATTCTGCCATTGGCTTCATAATCATTTACCAGGTTGATTTTATCCTTTACTTTTTGTACCAATACATTTATATCCTGCGCCTGTGTAAAAAGAGAAAATTGAATAAGAAAAAGAAGGACCAGTGAACGTTTCATAGAATACATTTATGATAAGATATCTTTTTTTCTAAAAATAAAAACAGATGCAGAAACCAATGCTACTATATAAACCAGCAATGCAGCAATGCTTTTTAAAATGCCCGGCAGGTACTGTATCGATCCTTTTATAGTTTCACCATCTTCTGTTGAGCCAATGTAAAAGAAACCTTTCCAGCCCAACATATAAGTAGTAAACAGGTAAGGCTTAATATACTTTTGATAAATGGGAATTTCCATCTCACTTATCAAGGTACAAACGATGATAATACCTACTGTAGCCACTATCGGGCCTATTGAATTTTCAGACAGCACAGATAACAGCAATGAAATGGCAGCCACCACCATCATGGCAATAAAAGCAAAACCAAATGCAAAAAAATACCGCCACAACACATCATTGGCTTCTATCAGTTGCAAACCATTTGTTTTTGCCACCACCAGGTCGTTCTCGCCAAATACAGCAAGACTCACCACCAAAGAAATTACGGCTATCCACAACAGCAATGCAAAAACATACACGGCAGTGGCCAGGTATTTAGCCAGTATTATTTGTGTACGGCTCACCGGCTTGGCAGCTAATAATCTTAATGTACCCATACTTGCTTCTCCCGAAACCACATCGCCGGCAACCAGTGCAACCAGTATGGGCACATGCACCAGCAGTAAATTCAATACAAAAAAACAAACTGCATACCCGTTAACCAGTTTACTGTAATCAATATTCATGGTCTCATCCAAAGAGCCCAGCATGAATTTCATCCAGTCTTTACCATTAACCAATAACCCAAGTTGTATTAAAAAAATAAATGCCGCTATAATGGCAAATGCCAGGTACGTTCTTGGTTTCTTAAAAATTTTAAACAGTTCAATTTGCAAAAGATTCCACATGGCCTGCCTGGGTTGTAAGTGAAAGAAAATAATCTTCCAATGAATGCATTGGATGTACGGAAAGAACAGGCACCTGCAGCAATACCATTTCTGCAATTAACTGCGGCACGTCTTCCTTATTCATTTTAAGTTGCAAATGCTCGTTATTATCATGCAATAAACCTGCCCACTTCGTTTGCAATAATTTTTGCCTCGCCTCCGCATCATTTGTTGTTTCTATCTGCACCAGCGATTTTGAAGGATCAAGCAACTCAGCAACCTTACCCTCCACAATTTTTTTTCCTTTGTGAATGATGATCATCCTGTTTGCCACCAATTCAATTTCGCTTAATAGGTGTGAGGATACCACAATTGTTTTTCCCAGCTCCCTGCTTAAATGTAAGATCAGGTTTCGCATATCTGCAATACCCTGCGGATCAAGCCCGTTGGTGGGTTCGTCTAAAATGATCAGTTGGGGATTATGTACCAGAGCCACCGCAATTCCCAGTCTTTGTTTCATGCCCTGACTAAAGGTTTTTACCTTGCTGCCGGCCCTTTCATCCAGTCCCACCATCTTCAATTGCTCCATCAGCAATTTTTTATCGGCCTTAATGCCACTAAGTTTTGCAAAAATGGCCAGGTTATCATAAGCCGATAAATACTTATACAGGTCTGGTTTTTCAATTACAGCACCTACCTGTTTTAAAATATCATGGCGATGGGAAGAAAGATCTTTACCAAAAATAGTGATACTGCCTGCTGTAGGCTTTATCAGGGTAAGCAACATGCGTATGCTGGTAGACTTTCCGGCACCATTCTGGCCCAAAAAACCATAAACATCCCCTTCTTCTACTGTGAAAGAAAGATCGTTCACCGCATGGATATCATTAAATTGCTTGGAAAGGTTATTAACTTTTATAATAGATGACATGTACCGATATATTTTACCAATCAGACATTAAAGTAGCTTAATAAAAGCTGTCAGGTTGAGCTTGTCGAAACCGGTGCTGTTGTCACACCGCCTTCGACAAGCTCAGGCTGACAGAATATTTTTAATGTCCGCTGGAGTTCCAAAGGTAAAACGGATAAGCATGTAAAAAGTTTAAAAAAATAATTTAGGATAATATTATACCGGCGAATTTATTCAATACCGGGATTCATGTACGACTGCAGTGCGTTTACATAGGCTTCAAAAGACTCAATACCTTTTTTGGTGATCTTGCAGCTGGTTTGGGGATAATTGTTACTGAACTGCTTGGTAACTTCTATATAACCGGCATCTTTCAGTTTATTGATTTGCACACTCAGGTTGCCGGCTGTAGAATTTGTTTTTTCTTTTAAAAAAAGTAAACTCAGCCTCACGCACACTAATAAGCAGGCTTACCACGGCAAGCCTGAGTTGAGAGTGTAATATGGGATCGAGTTCTTTAAATTCCATGGCAAAGCGGGTATTAATTTTCCAAGCCGTTATTTAATTTTCTGTATTCCAGCCATAATAATAATCCCGGAATGATATAACCAATTAAAACAGCGGTTGCCATGATCAACATATCATACTTAAAATCTTTATTGATGAACATGGCAATGGCACCTGCCCAATTTACAGCAGCGCCTATCATTAATGATCGTGATTTTACCGCTCCGCCTTTTAGCAACATCTGAAAAGCAAAAATCATCAGAAAAAAGCCAAAGCCTGCATTGGGGTTCACCGCCACATTTATAGAGAAAATAACTGTGAAAAGGCAGATGGTAAATCCGATATCAACCAGTCTTAGTAAATCATCTACATAAGTTCTTACCTTTTTTTTCTTTGGTTTGAAGAATTCGTAGCTTAACAAAACAATCGTGATAATGCCAAAAATATTCCAACCTAAAAAAAGGTTATCTGCATCAGTATAAACAAAAAACCAGGTTAAAAGAGAGGCCAAAAATATCATGGTACCCCAAAGCAGCCAGCCCAGGCCATTATCGGTAATATTACTTTTAGCCTGGTTTATCATTTGCTGAATGATCTCCAGGCTTTTTTCTTTAGTAAGTGATTGATCGTTTGGCATATCAGTTTTGATTTTTAAATTTTATGCTAAGCAGGTATCCAGGAACTATCCAGGCAATCAGTACTGCCAGGGCAATCAGTAGTAAATAATAAACCGGGGCAACGAATGTAGATGCTATTGCCAGCAGCCAGCAGCTTATACCGCCCAGCTTTAAAGGCGTAAACCGCATCACAAAGCCCGATAAAAATGTGGGTATGCCATATAACAGCAATGCCAGGGAATTTATATATACCCATAAATTAAACCGCCCTAAAACAATAACGAGTACAAACATGCAAATTCCAAAACAGATCCATATCGCATCAATGATACCATCACTGTATGTTTTTACCTTTTCTTTCTTTTTAACTTTTGCCAGGTAAATAATTTGAAAAACCACCACTCCCCAGGTGATCATCCAGACCATTTCAGGTTTATTAAACAGGTTCAGCTTTACTGCTGTAAAGTGAAAAATGGCACATACAAATATTGCCCAACCCCATAATAAATATAGAAACCCGTTTTCGGTAAACCGGTTTTTTGCCTGGCCGATCATGCTGTTAATCAGCAGTAGACTGTCTTTTGGAGAAAAATTTTCTGGTTGCATACCAAATAGTTTTATGTTTTGAGTCCCGATAGCTATCGGGATTGTTTTGGGTTACCGGTAACGATAACCCAAAACATACGACCTGTTATTTACATTCTCCTATCAACATCTCCACGCGTTGTTTTCCCCAGTTAGGATGAATATCGCTGGCTGACTTAAACTTATTATACTTATCCAGCGATGATTGTAAAATTGGTTTTGCCGTGGCACATCCGCCACCAAATTGCTCAGGCGTAAATTTTAAACCCTGTCCCTTTAAATATTCAGGTCTTGGGTTTGTTGGGTCTTGTTGCATGGCTGCATCAATAAATGTTTGTGCTTCCTGTCCATACTCCATAAAACGCTGCATGGGGTTCACCATCATGTGTGCACTGGCTATCATACTTTTTAAACAACTTATTTCGGAGTTGTTGGGTTGCAAGGCATCAGCTTTATCGATCAGCTCAGTTGCTTTATCAGCAATGGCATCAATTTTAGATTTGTCTTGTTCCATGTAAGTATAATTTACCTGGCACAATGCAGCATAATAAAATGCAAGCCACTGTGTTTTTTCGGCAGTGGCTATACGCTCAAATTTATTGGCCAGGTCTAAAAGATTTGCCGGATTTTTAAAGCTGGTATCAATAGCTGCAATATTAGCTTTCATAGAAGCGATGTATTTTTCGCTTTGTGCAAAGGATACTATAGTAAAAAAAGATACAGCAGCCAGGAGAAATAATTTTTTCATTGTTTTTTATTTTTTTACCTCACCCCAACCCTCTCCATCCTTCGACATGCTCAGGAGAGAGGGAGTTGGAAGATCTTGGTGGTGATAGATTTTATTTATTTTTTTGTTGATTTTTTAATTTTTCATATTCCCTTTCTACCGAATTTGATTTGGGGAATATATAGGCTCCGGCAAAATGAAATGCAAGGCCAATACCCCAGCCAATCATGGGCCATATTGGCCAGGGCAAATGGTTCCAGTTAAATGCATCAAAATCTGCATGACGGTTCATGGATGAAAAGTACCAAACGACCCAGAAAAAAGTATTCATAATAACATAGGTAATTGCATGGGTTTTAAAGCTTGCCCTTTTTTGTGCAATCTCCCATAGTTCAGGATCTTTTCCTTCGGGAGCTGGTTTATAATCTGACATAGTTGTAATGTTTATTGTTTTAAATAATTGTTGATTAAAGATTATTGTTGATCGCATCCTGTGTTCTGTCAATTCCAAAACTAATAAAGCAGCCAATAAACATAAATCGCTTTGATGGCGGCGTAACCGCTTCTTTTCGGCTGCCATTATTGTTATAGTTATAATTAAATACCTGCTCCTGGCCCAGCACATTATTTATACCCAATACCCAAACTATAAATGATTTGGCATTTGTTTTACCCAGTTTGGGTAAATAATTTACACTAAAGCTCATACTGTTGTAATTAATTGTTTTTCCGGCATCGCCAATCACATAGGTATTCTGCACATTATCGTAGGCAAAATAATAATAAGGCCGGCCTGTTGCAAAGTTGTAGCTAAGGTTAAAACCGGTTTTCCATTTGGTTACAAACTTTTTTACTACCAGGGCAGCAGTATGATTAGCTGCAAAGGAAGGGGTAATGGCTTTTGGATAATTTAAGAAATCTCTCCTGGTATCCAGGAATGAATAGGATACCCAGTAATCAACATTCTTAAAAGTCTTTTTATCTCTGAAGAAAAGCTCAAGTCCCGTGGCATGACCAAAACCATTATTGTTAGTGGCTGCTTCTCTGCCTGTGGGCGAAGTTGAAGTTTTATATAAGTCGGTATATTCTTTGTAAAATGCTTCTACCCTGAAAGTTCTTTCGCTGCTTATTTTTTGATACTGTAGTATATAGTGTGCTGCACGTGAATAATCAAGGCTTGCCACCGTAGGCAAATACTTCCTTTCGGGGTTTTGATAAAACAAGCCATAGGCAAAAGAGGCCTGGCTGTTATCGGCAAATTTATATGCAACCGAAACCCTGGGTGCTACATTCCATTTATTAACTACCTGCGAATGTTCTACCCTGCCGCCAATCTTTGCTGCCAGGCTGTTGGTTATAAAAACGTCGGCTTCCGCAAAAACAGATTGCAGGTTATCCGTTACAGATTCTGTAAACTTCGTTCCATCATATAATGTATAGGTTGATTTCTCATCACTGTAAAAATAATCGGCACCAAAACGAATTACATTTAAGCCGTTTAATTTTTTATCAAGTACAACTCTTGCCTGTGCATATTGTGCCCTGTTTTTTAATTTAAAATTTTTAAAAGCATAAAACGAAGGATTGGTAATCACCTTTTTTTGGTTGTTGGCATCCTGCAATTCATTATTAATATCATCTAAGTTGGTACTGTAACTGATACCGGTTGTTATTTTCCAGCCCGTACCAAAATTTTCACGCCAGTTTATATTTTGATAGGTATTTAAATTTTCGATGGCAAATGCATTTTTTAAAACTGTGGAATCTATATCTGCACTTCTGAAACCTGTTTTATTGGCACTGATGTAGCCATAGTATTTTATAATTCCGCCACTTTTTGTTTTTATCCTGAAATTGGCATCGCCCTGATGATAGACCGGTATCTGGTAAAAATCCTGTTTTTGTTTGTTGATGGCAAAACCAAGCAAAAGGTTTGAGTAATTATAGGATATACCCCAGGATGATTTTTTATCTTTGGACAAATGTTGTATTCCGCCGCCGACACCAACAACTGATATACCCAGATCTGCCTGTGTTTTTTCAGGCAGATCCTTACTTTCTAAAATTAAAGCAGAAGAAAGCGCCTGTCCGTACAAAGCCGAGTAACCTCCCGAACTAAAAATGGTTCCCTTAAATAAGAATGGGTTAAATCTGCCACGGGTAGCAATACCCGGTGTGCTGCTGTAAAAAAAGTTGTTTACCAGGTTACCATCCATATATATCTTGCTTTCTGTGGCCGAGCCTCCTCTTACAAACAATCCTTCGCTTTCACCTACCTGCTGGGTACCCGGCAGCGATTTAAAGGCACTGGTTACGTCTGCATTGGCACTTGGTGTAGTTACAATATCAAGTGCCGAAAGGACAGCCCCCTTGTTTTTATCACTGGCAACAAACGATCCTGCAGATATTACAACTGCTTTTAATTCGGTAACCAGCTCTTTCATAGAAATATTAAGGGTAACCGGGGCCGATCCCAGGTCAATTTCCTGTTGAAACGGTTTATAACCTATAACGGATGCTTCTAATATGTTTTTCCCTTTCTCAGTGGTCAAAAATGAGAAATTACCTAATGAATCAGTTGTTGCCCCATCGTAGGTATCCTTTAAAGTAATGCTTACCCCCCCCACCGGTTTACCCTTTGTATCCGTTATTTTACCATCCACTTTAACCTGTGCCCCGGTCGTAAAACCAAGTAGTAAAATAAGTAATGTAAATGCCCCTTTCATGATTCCTAATTTTTCACAAACATAAAGTAGTTTATTTTATAAACCAAATATTTTGAAAACTTAATTTTAAATTAACCTTGAAATATAAGCGTAATTTACATCCACAAAATGATTATATTAAATTGATATTCAGTGTTTTACATAGACTATACCTGGTATAAAGACACCTTCCTTATGCACCAATAACTTATTAACATCTCCAAAAATTTATTTTTTTATGTGGGCTGAATTTGTAATTTAGCAATAGAATTTAATGGGTTAGTAAGTACAAAGGGTCAGCAGAAATGTTGACCCTTTTACTTTTTGGCAAGTCCAAAATAAAATTCAGGATGCAATAAAACGGCATATTTTTTCTGCGCTGCATTTTTCTTTTTTCATTTATTGATTTTAAAAACTCGATCCGGTGTTTTCATTTTAATTGATTTTTCTTTCTTCTTTTTCCATTTTACATTTACGCCATGAGTAAAACGAAATCAGCATTTTTTTGCCAGGGTTGTGGTTACGAAAGTGCCAAATGGTTAGGCAAGTGCCCGGGCTGTAACAACTGGAATACTTTTGTTGAAGAAGTAATTGTTAAAGGAAGCGACAAAAAAGAAAAAGACGAATGGCGTGATTACTCAGGATTGGGAAAACAAAAAACCATTTCGATTAATGAGGTAAGCAGTGCCGAAGAAAAAGGATACTTACAACCGATGCAGAATTAAACCGGGTACTGGGTGGCGGCATTGTTTTGGGAAGCATTGTGTTGGTTGCCGGTGAACCGGGCATTGGTAAATCAACTTTATTTTTACAGATAGGTTTGCAATTGAAAGATGTGGTTACCTTATATATAAGTGGAGAAGAAAGTGAGCAGCAGATAAAAATGCGTGCCGACCGTATCGGCATTGGCAGCGAAAATTTTTACATCCTCACCGAAACCAACACGCAAACCATTTTCCAGGAAATAAAAAAGCTGAAGCCGCAACTGGTAATTGTTGATTCTATTCAAACCCTGCAATCGCCCTTTGTTGAAAGTGGTGCAGGCAGCATCAGCCAGATAAGAGAAACTGCCGGAGAAATGCAACGCTTTGCCAAAGAATCCAATACCCCTGTTTTTTTAATTGGCCATATCACCAAAGACGGTACCATTGCCGGACCAAAAATTCTGGAGCATATGGTGGATACGGTTTTGCAGTTTGAAGGCGACCAGCATTATGCATACCGGATCTTACGAACGCTTAAAAACCGCTTTGGCTCTACATCTGAGCTGGGTATATATGAAATGACCGGCACAGGCATGAGAGCGGTGAACAACCCTTCTGAATTATTAATTACGCAAAAAGAAGAGCAACTAAGCGGCATTGCCATTGCAGCAACCATGGAAGGTATGCGGCCTTTATTAATTGAAGGGCAGGCATTGGTTACACAAAGTGTTTATGGCACACCACAAAGAACGGTAAGTGGTTTTGATCTTCGTCGCTTACAATTATTATTAGCCGTGCTTGAAAAAAGAGGCGGTTTTCATTTTGGTGTAAAAGATGTTTTTATAAATATTGCCGGTGGCATAAAAGTAGAAGACCCTTCCATTGATCTTGCCATTGTAAGTGCTTTATTAAGCAGCTATGAAGACACACCCATCAACCAGCATTATTGTTTTGCCGGCGAAGTTGGTTTAAGCGGAGAGATAAGAGCTGTTAACAGAATTGAACAACGCATTGCCGAAGCAGAGAAACTGGGTTTTGAAAAGATCATCGTCAGCAAGTACAATTCTAAATCTTTGGGCAAGCAAAAATTTAATATTGAAGTAGTGCCATTGGGAAAAGTTGAAGAACTGTATCAATATTTATTTTAACTTGTAAGGGTAATTATTAAAGATGATTGCCCAACTAAAAAATATTGTCAGCAGTACCCTGCATCTTTTTTATCCGCATGTATGTACAGGTTGTGGATCTGATTTGCTACAGGCAGATAACCTGCTTTGTTTAAAATGCATTCATAATTTACCACACACGAATTTTGCTGCTTTTCCAAACAACCCGGTTGAAAAATATTTCTGGGGACGAATTCCATTAACTGCTGCTTACAGCCAGTTTTATTTTTCAAAAGAATTTTTAATTCAGCATTTAATTCATCAGCTTAAATATAAAGGCGATACCAAAATTGGTTTTTATTTAGGTGAGCTGATGGGAGAAACCTTGCTCAACAGCAGCCGGTTTTCATCCATAGATGCTTTGATTCCCTTACCGCTTTATGCCGACAAAGAGCATAAACGGGGTTTTAACCAGGCAGCAGTGATTTGCAATGGTATGTCTGCTGTTATGAATGTGCCGGTCTTAAACGGAGCGGTCATTCGCCAACATGCCACCGAAACACAAACCCGTAAACACCGCACCGAGCGATGGGAAAATGTAAAAAACAGCTTTAAAGTTGCAAAAGAACAGGAATTGGCTGGCAAACACCTGTTATTGGTAGATGATGTGGTAACCACCGGTGCCACTTTAGAAGCCTGCGGCAACGTGATCTTACAGCAAACCAATGTTAAGTTAAGTATAGCTACCCTTGCTTACGCAGCCAAATAAGTCTACATTTGAAAAATGAAGAGAATCAATTTCCTGTTGTGCTTATTGCCCATTGCCTGTTGCCTGTTGATAACCCCTTCCTGTAAAAAAGACGCTTTCATTACCAGTGAATTTGCCCAACTCAGTATTACTGCCGATTCCTTAAATTACGATACCGTTTTTACAACAGCCGGCTCCATCACCAAATCGTTCAAGATCATCAACGAAAACAACCAAAAGCTTAAATTAAGCAAAGTAAAATTGATGGGTGGTCTGGCATCAGCCTATAAAATGAATGTTGATGGCGTAGCAACCCATGAAGTAAACAACCTGGATATTGAAGCCAACGACAGCATCTATGTCTTTGTTTCGGTAACCATCAACCCCAATGCAGCTAACCTGCCCTTTATTGTAAGCGATAGTATTTTGATAAATTTTAACGGCAACAATCGTTATGTACAATTGCAGGCTTACGGACAAAATGCAAATTTTTTAAGCAACAGGGTTCTTTCAGGTAACACAGTCTGGACCAACAACCTGCCTTACGTAATACTCGGCAGCATTCGTATTGATACCACAGCCTCATTAACCATTCAACCCGGATGCAGGATTTATGCTCATGCCGATGCACCTTTTATTGTAGATGGTACATTAACCGTTAACGGCACAAAAATGGATCCGGTAACTTTTACCGGCGACAGGCTGGATGAGGACTACAAAAATTTACCCGCCAGCTGGCCCGGTATTTATTTTCGTGGCAGCAGTAAAAACAATGTACTTACCTATGCCATTGTAAAAAATGCTAACCAGGCCATTGTTACCGAAAAACCATCTGTAAATGCCAACCCTAAAGTTATACTGCACCAATGCATTATTGACAATGCTTTTGATGCAGGCATACTTTCGGTAAACAGTAGCCTGCAGGCCGATAACAGTTTGATAAGCAATTGCGGCAGCAATATCATTTTAAATTATGGCGGTGTTTACAATTTTACACACTGCACCGTAGCAGCCTATTCTACTAATTATATCATCCACAAAAACCCCATGCTTAGCGTAAATAATTTTACGCAACTGGCAAGTGGCACTTTAACGTCGGATTTAAATGCTGTTTTCCGAAACAATATTTTTTGGAGCGATGAAGGTATTGTCACCAACGAACTCTCAGTTATTAAACAGGGAGCAAACCCCTTTATCGTTTTATTTGAAAAAAACATGTATCGTTCTGCAGCCGATCCTTCCAACAGTACATTAACCGGTAATATCAGAAATGCTGATCCTGCTTTCGACAGTATTGATGTAACGAAAAATATTTTCGATCTCAGGATCACCAAAAACGCCGCCTCGCCGGCGATAAATGCAGGAATTGCAACCGGTTTTACAAAAGACCTGGATGACAGGAACCGGAATGTTGGCTTGCCAGACCTGGGTTGCTATGAAAAGCAATAGGCTGTTAATCCCCGGTTAAGTTGGCAGGATTCCCAGGTGTTCCGAACAAAATGGTTTTAATTTCGTTAACTATAAAAAAAAGATAATGATCAAATTAATAGCAATCAGTGCGGCACTTGCGTCCTGCACGTTACAGGCAAACAATAACACGCCTGTAACTGAAACAAAAAACTCAATCAACATCTCCACAAAATCTATTTACGATTTTAAAGTAGAAGGGCTGGAAGGCGGTACCATTGATTTTTCTAAATTCAAAGGCAAGAAGATATTAATTGTAAATACAGCCAGTAAATGTGGGTACACTAAACAATACGAAGGCTTACAAAAACTGTATGAAACCTATAAAGACAAACTGGTGATCGTTGGCTTTCCGGCAAACAATTTTGGCGGACAGGAGCCCGGCACCAATACCGAGATCCAGGAGTTCTGCAAAAAAAATTATGGCGTTACGTTTCCTATGGCGGCCAAGGTCTCTGTTAAAGGAGATGATACAGCACCCATTTTTAAATGGCTTTGCAATAAAACCGAAAACGGTGTTACGGATGCAGAGATAAAATGGAATTTTGGTAAATTCTTATTGGATGAAAAAGGAAATTTAATGCAATACTTTCCAAGTAAGGTTGACCCCATGAATGAAGAGATCACCAGCAAACTGTAATCATGATAAAATTATTAAGTCTTTCACTGGCATTTTTTTGGAGCAACCCCGTTACAAAAACTGGTAGCCCTGCTCTGACTCAAACCATTTACAATTTTAAAGTAGCGGGGCTAAATGGCGGCACTATCGACTTTGCCGATTTTAAAGGAAAGAAAATATTAATTGTAAATACTGCCAGCAAATGCGGGTTTACACCTCAATACGAAGACCTGGAAGCACTGTATAAAAAATATGAAGGCAAGCTGGTTATCATTGGCTTTCCTGCCAACAACTTTTTTTCACAGGAGCCCGGCAGTAATGAAACCATTGAAGCATTTTGCAAAAAAAATTACGGTGTTACATTTCCCATGGCTGCGAAAATTTCTGTAAAAGGAAAAGACATGGCAGCTATTTACAAATGGCTTTGTAATAAAAGTGAAAATGGGGTGATGGATGCAAAAGTATCCTGGAACTTCAATAAATTTTTACTGGATGAAAATGGAAAACTGATTGGTCATTTTAAGAGTAAGGTAAAGCCGATGAGTGAGGAGATTATTAGTAAACTATAGAATGAAAATATTCTTCATTATACTTGCAGTTTTCTTCTGTTCAGTTGCAAATGCCCAAATTCCAAAAAGCGGCACTTATATCTATAGCTATTGCGATATAGAATATAATAAATGTTTGAGTAAATGTAAAATAAAGATCAAAGGCAATAAAATATGGATATATGCTCCGCCAAATCTCTCAGGAATAAAAGAAGGAGAATTATTTGAAAGCGGTATACTATCTAAACACCAGTCCGGCAAATGGACTATCATCAAACCTCAAAAAAATAAATTCGCAAAACCATCCAACGCTAATGATATATTTGTTTGGATAGATTTCAGCAAAAAGCAATTCTGGGCTTTTTAAAGTTCAGATGTTTTTTTTCTTTTAATTTGCATCCATGCAATTCCAATCCATCACCGGGCAAAAAGAAACCAAGGAGCAGTTGGTACAAATGGTGCAGCACAACCGGCTGAGCCATGCCTTATTATTTTTAGGTAAAGAAGGCAGCGGTGCTTTGCAATTGGCCCTGGCATTTGCACAATACATTGTTTGCAAACCCCAACCGGCAGAAGTTGATCTTTTTGCAGCACCGGAACCCAAAACACAATACACACAACTCAAAACAACCGATTCCTGCGGCACTTGCCCTGCCTGCAAAAAAGCAAACGAACTCATTCATCCCGATATACATTTTTCTTACCCCGTAATTACAAAAAAGCCAGGCGAAAAACCCATCAGCACCGATTTTATAAAAGAGTGGCGGGAGTTTATTGTAACAAACGCGTATGGCAATGTGTACGACTGGTTGCAATTTATTGGAGCCGAAAACAAACAAGGTAATATTACAGCGCATGAGTGTAACGATATCATCCGCAAGTTGAACCTGAAAAGTTTTGAAAGCGAATACAAAATACTGGTAATGTGGATGCCCGAGTTTTTAGGCAAGGAAGGCAACAAATTATTAAAACTGATAGAAGAGCCACCACCAAATACCTTGTTTATTTTGGTTGCCGAAAACGAGGATCTGATCCTGCCCACTATTTTATCCCGAACACAACTGGTAAAAATTCCGCTGCTTACCAATATGGAAGTGGAAGTTGCTTTGGAACTGAATGCCGGTGTAAAAATTGAAAAAGCCCAGCAGATCGCCATTCTTGCCGAAGGCAATTACCGGGAAGCCCTGCAATTATTGCAGCACGCCGACGATGATTGGGAAGTGATGTTGCGGGAATGGCTAAATGCCATTATTCGCACCGGGCCGGTTGCCCAGGTAAAATGGATTGATGAAACTGCCAAACTGGGCCGGGAGAAGCAAAAGCAGTTTCTTAAATACTTCATTCACCTGCTTGAAGAAGCCGTGAGAATGAGGGTAATGGGAACCACAAACAACCAACAATCCGCAGGATCCGGTGGACAAACCACAAACCAAACCGACTTTGCCAGCCGCCTCAACAAGCTTTGCGACCTGGGCCAGCAAGAGGCCATTATCAACGAATTAGACAAAGCCAGCTACTATATTGAGCGTAATGCCAATGCCAAAATGCTGTTTCATGCACTTTCCATCAGGTTATACCATATTATTAACAACAAATCGTTAATTTTGGTGAACTGAGGCAGAGAGCAGCAGGGAACAGGAATTACTGATTTGAGTTGATGTTTGTGTATTCATAATATTTTGATACAAGCTTTTCAACAATATTGACCATCGTGGAGTTTATCCTGAGCTTGTCGAAGGATCACTCACTTGTACGGCAAACCATACTTCGACTTCGCTCAGTATGGAACTTTAACGGCCGAATATAGAAATACAGTACAAGCATGCGACGCCAATGAAGCCAAATAGTAATTCTGCCGCCCGGCCCAAAAATCTTTCCTCTATTTAATTACTAATTCTTAACTACCAACATATGGGATGTGGAAGCGGAGGTTGCGGAACCTCAAAAGACGGAGCACCGGGTGGATGCCAGAGCCATGGCAGCTGCTCAACAGGCGGTTGCAACCGTATGAATGTGCATGACTGGCTTGCTAATTTACCCTTCAGCGACCCCGAAAGCGGATGCCGTATTATTGAAGTGAGCTTTAACAATGGCAGCCGGAAAGATTTTTACCGGAATATAACTTTGCACCATTACGAAAAAGGAGATATGATCGCTGTGGAAGGCGTGAGCGGTTTTGACGTAGGCATGGTAAACATGACCGGAGAACTGGTTCGCCTGCAAATGAAAAAACGTAAGGTTGACGAGAAGAGCCCGGATATAAGAAAAGTTTTACGCCGGGCCACTGAAGCTGATATTTCCAAAATGCTTGAATCTAAAGCGCGGGAAGCACAGGTGCTTATACGCAGCCGTGCTATGGCCCGCCAGCTTAAACTGGATCTTAAAATGGCCGAAGTTGAAGTACAGGCAGATAGTCGTAAGGCCACATTTTTTTACATTGCTGATGACCGTGTTGACTTTAGAGAGCTTATAAAATTATATGCTTCCGAATTTAAAGTAAAGGTAGAAATGCGCCAGATCGGTGCCCGCCAGGAAGCCGGAAAAGTAGGCGGAATAGGCAGTTGCGGCCGTGAGCTTTGCTGCAGCAGCTGGCTTACTGATTTTAAAAGTGTAAATACCAATGCAGCCCGTTACCAGAATTTAAGCATCAATCAAACCAAATTAAGCGGCCAGTGCGGCAGGCTTAAATGCTGTTTAAATTACGAGCTGGATACTTATATGGATGCCCTGCAGTTTTTTCCGGATGATGCAGATATGCTGGAGATGGAAAAAAGCCGTGCCTTTTTGGTGAAGAAAGATATTTTCCGAAACCTGATGTGGTATACCATGCCGGATAGCAACAAGCAATACCCGTTAACTATTGAGCGTGTTAAAAAAATAAAAGAATTAAACAAACAAGGTATTCGCCCTGCTGACCTTGAACCGGTTGAAGTGGTAAGTAACAAACCAAAAGAAATTGAACCTACATACGCAGATGTGGTTGGCCAGATCAGTTTAAAAACTTTGGAAAAAACCAGCCGTAAAAGAAGAGACCAGGAAAGAGGTGGTAACCAACCCGGAAGAAACAGGCCCGAAGGATCCCGTGGACCAGGGGGTGGCAACCAGCAATCCGGCGGACAGGGACAAAACCGTAATCAGCAAAATCGTGGTGGAGGTAATCAGCAGAACCAGCCAGGCGGTAATCAGGGTAACCGTTCGCAGAAACCTGCTGGCGGTGGCGGCGGACAATCCGCAGGATCCGGTGGACAAAACCCTGGTGGCAATCAACGGAATAATAATCCGAACCGGCAGCAAGGGCAAAACCGCAACAGGCCAAACAGAGGTGGTGGCCAGGGAGGTCAGCAATCCGGTGGACAAAGGCCAAATCAAAACCCCGGTAATAACAGCGGGGAGAAAAAATAACGAAGTTTTAAAAAGAACGTCGGGGTTTTACACCCGGCGTTTTTTAATTTAGCGGTACAAAAATTTTCATGTCAATAACAGTTAATAACCTCACAAAAATTTACGGCGCACAAAAAGCAGTTGATGATATTTCCTTTTCTGTAAATAAAGGAGAGATCGTTGGTTTCCTGGGGCCCAATGGTGCAGGCAAATCAACCACCATGAAGATCATTACCGGTTATTTAACTGCAAGTACAGGTTCTGTAACGGTTTGCGATATCCCTGTTACAGAAAACAGCAACGAAACAAAAAAGAAGATCGGTTATTTACCCGAGGCCAATCCTTTGTATTATGATATGTATGTGCGGGAGTATTTAGATTTTGTTACCAACATTCACACCGTAAAAAATAAAAAAGAAAAGATAGAAGAAGTTATAAAAACAGTTGGGTTAACTGTGGAAGCCAATAAAAAGATAGGGCAGTTAAGTAAAGGATATAAACAACGTGTTGGTTTGGCCGCTGCATTGATACACGACCCCGAAGTATTGATCTTAGACGAACCCACCACCGGCCTTGACCCCAACCAGATAATAGAAATAAGGGAGCTGATAAAAAAACTGGGGGGTGATAAAACAATACTCTTCTCCTCTCATATTTTGCAGGAAGTGCAGGCTATCTGCGACCGTGTGATCATCATCAACAAAGGAAAAATTGTAGCGGATGATCTACTGGTAAACCTGTTGGGTAAAAAGCATTTTAATGAATTAAGACTGGAAATAAAAGAAGTGGTTCAGTCAGCTATTTTTGAAGACATTCCAAATATTAAGCAGCTTAATTCACATACCTGGTTATTTAAAACCGATGATGCAGATGCTTTAAGAAGAAGGCTGATGGAGATCAGCCTCAAAAAAAATCTGAATATTATTTCATTACAAAGCGAAACAGCAGGAAGTTTAGAAGATATTTTCAGAACTTTGACAGCCGGGGAAGCAATAAGCAATAAGCAATAAGCAATAAGCAATAAGCAATTGAACAATTAACGGATTAACCAATTAACGTATTAACTAATAAACAAACCAACAATGAGTTACATCGCCTCCATTCATGCCCGCCAGATTTTAGATAGTCGCGGCAACCCAACTATTGAAGTAGATATTTTAACCGAGAACGAACATTTAGGCCGTGCAGCCGTGCCAAGTGGCGCCAGCACAGGCATACATGAGGCAGTTGAATTACGTGACGGTAATAAAAAAATATACGGAGGTAAAGGTGTGCTTAAAGCTGTAAAAAATGTAAACACTATTCTTGCCAATCATTTACTGGGATGGGATGTGGCAGATCAAACCGGTATTGATGCCATGATGATCGCATTGGATGCAACGCCCAATAAAGGAAAACTGGGAGCCAATGCAATTCTTGCGGTAAGTATGGCGGTGGCCAAGGCTGCGGCACTGGAAGCCAATCTTCCTTTGTACCGTTATATTGGTGGAACCAATGCAAAGATACTTCCCATACCCATGATGAATATTTTAAACGGCGGTGCACATGCCGATAATAAAATAGACTTCCAGGAATTTATGGTAATGCCGGTTGGTGCATCCTCTTTCAGCGAAGGTTTGCGTTGGGGTGTTGATATTTTTCATGCATTAAAAACCGTGTTGAAGAAAAAAGGATTCAGCACCAATGTGGGTGATGAAGGTGGCTTTGCCCCAAACATTCAAAGCAATGAAGAAGCTATTGAAACCGTGTTAACAGCCATACAGGCAGCAGGTTATAAAACCGGCAGCCAGATCATGATTGCCATGGATGCGGCCAACAGTGAATTGTGGAATGCCAAAGAGAAAAAATATATTTTTCATAAAAGCGATGGCAAAAAAATGACCAGCGAGCAATTGGTAAATTATTGGGCCAGCTGGGTGAAACAATACCCAATCTGTTCTATTGAAGATGGCATGGCAGAAGATGACTGGAAGGGCTGGAAAATGCTTACCGAAGCTGTGGGCAGCAAATGCCAGTTGGTAGGTGATGATCTTTTTGTAACCAACGTTAACCGTTTGGAAAGAGGCATAAATGAAGGAATAGCAAATGGTTTATTAGTTAAAGTAAACCAGATCGGTACCATCACCGAAACCATCAATGCGGTAAGTATGGCCCAAAACAATGGCTTCAACACGATCATGAGCCACAGAAGTGGTGAAACTGAAGATACTACCATTGCCGACCTGGCTGTTGCTTTAAATTGCGGACAGATAAAAACCGGATCTGCTTCAAGAACTGACCGCATGGCTAAATACAACCAGTTGATCCGTATTGAAGAAATTCTGGGTGAAAGTGGCGTATATCCCAAAGGAAAGATTAAATTTGGGAAATAGCTCATAGCTAATGGTTCATAGTTCATGGCGAGTTTTACTATGAACTATGAACCATCAACCATTAACAAAGTGAAATTTCTAACCCACATCCCATCCTGGCTAAAAAACAAATACCTGCTTACAGGTGTGTTTTTCGCTGTATGGATGGTTTTCTTTGATCCAAAAGATATTTTGTCTGATGTAGAGCGCAGAGACAAACTTAAAGAGCTGCAAACCAGTGAGTTACATTTAAAAGGGCAAATAACTGATGCAAAAAAGGAATTGGATCTGCTGAGAAATAATGCACAAAGCATTGAAAAATATGCACGTGAAAAATACCTCATGAAAAAAGACAATGAAGATCTGTTTATAATTAAATCCACCCCGGAGAACAAATAAATTTAACCTAAAAGCAATATTCCTGTGTAACAGCCGTTTATGTAATTGGATAATGCCTTCCTGTCGGTTAGACAGGGATATTTAATTTCTTAACGCAAGCAACTAACTTAACATGCACAATTTTACGCCGGAAGATCTGTTACAGTATTTGTATAAAGAAACTTCCCCAACACAAACAGCCGCTATGAAGGCTGCTTTGGAAACAGACTGGAGTTTACGTGAAAAATTTGAAGTGATCACATCTGCCCACAGCAGGCTGGAAGCACTGAAAATGTCACCAAGCCAGCAAACAATTGATAATATTTTAAGTTATGCTGAAAAGGCTGTGGCCGAACTTACACCCCAGGCTTAATTCAGTCATCGTTTTAATGTAATTTTATCCCGACTAAAAATCGGGATTTTTTTTATGACAAAGAAAGAACGGTACCGGTTTTTTACAGATTATTTTTTGGAACATGCCCCTGATGCCGAAACAGAATTGCTGTATGATGATCCTTTTCAGCTACTCGTTGCAGTCATCTTATCGGCTCAATGCACCGATAAACGGGTTAATTTAACTACTCCAAAAATCTTTGAAAAATACCCTGATGCTGTTGCTATGAGCAAGGCAACCTTTGAGGAACTTTTTCCCCTTGTTAAAAGCATTTCTTATCCCAACAACAAAACCAAACACCTGATAGGTATGGCCCGCATGCTATTGGATAAATTTAACGGGCAGGTGCCTATGACAGTTGATGAACTGGTACAATTACCCGGTGTGGGTCGTAAAACTGCCAATGTAATAACCTCGGTAGTAGATAATCAGCCCAATATGGCTGTTGATACCCATGTTTTCAGGGTAAGTGCCCGGTTGGGTTTAACTACCAATGCCAAAACGCCATTGGCTGCTGAAAAACAATTAATTAAAAATTTGCCGGCACCATATGTACACATTGCCCATCATTGGTTAATATTACACGGTAGATATATCTGCACCGCCAGAAAACCACGGTGCAGCGAATGTGGTTTAAACGGTATCTGTAAATTTGTAAAGAAAACTTTGGAAAGTTGATTTAAAATTGCAGAATAATCGTTTTATTTGCATGATACAGCTGATCCTTTTAAAACCCCAGCCAATACATTCTAAAAAAGGACTAAATAAATGAAAAAAATCACCATTGCACTCAGCCTTGTTTTAATGGTAACCCTATCCGTAGAAAAAGCCTCGGCTCAATATTATTTTTATGATAATAAATACTACGATAATCCCATTGTATTTGAACTCGGAGGCTCAATTGGCCTTATGAATTGTTTGACCGACCTGGGCGGCAACAAAGGAGTTGGTAAAAAATTTGTAAAAGATCTTAACCTGGGTAAGACAAATTTTGCGGGTAGTATTTCTCTTACCGCTATGTATGAATATATGTTTGCCTTAAGGCTGGAAGCTACTTTTGGAACAGTAGAGGCAGATGATAAGGTTTTGGCAAAAGTTGCTCCTTCAACATATGGCAGGTACGAAAGAAACTTAAGCTTTAAATCCAAGATAACTGACTTTATGCTTGGGCTTGAAATTCATCCTTTATACATCATTGGCCGCAATAATGAAGATAAAGAACCTCCATTGATTTCTCCTTACCTGCTAACCGGTGTAGGATTTTTCTCTTTTAAACCACAAGGAAAATTGAACGGAAAATGGGTTGACCTGCAGCCCTTAAGTACCGAAGGACAAGGATTTGCAGAGTACCCGGACAGAAAGCGATATAGCCTGAATCAATTGAATATTCCTTTGGGAATTGGCGCTAAATACGATATTGGTTCTACTTTAAGTTTGAGAGCTGAATTTGTATACAGAAAACTAAATACCGATTACCTGGATGATGTGAGTAAAGAATATATTGACCCAACCTTGTACGCCAATTATTTTACAGGTGCTAAATTAACCAATGCGCTTTTATTAAATGACCGTCAGTATGAATTGAATCCGGGCCATACAACTGTTGTAGGCGGCGAGCGTGGCCATTCAAATAATAAAGATGCTTACTTTACTTTCAACGTTAAAATTGGTTACACTTTCGGCAGAGAAAGAATCAGAAGGTAAGACATCATTGATATAAATATAAATCCCGTTCAGTTAAACTGAACGGGATTTTTTATACTTACTTATCAGCTAGTTTAAAGCAGGTTCTTAATTTCCTTTATCAGCTCGCCTTTTGTAATGGGTATGCCCATTATTTTATTGTAAGGTTTCGCATCAACAAAATACACATCCCGTATGATCCTTACCAGTTGCCCGTTATTGATCTCTGGTACCAAAACGGTATCAAAATTTTTCAGCATTTCTCCCAGGTTCTTTGGAAATGGCCTTATATAGCGGAGATGTGCGTGTGATACCGAAAGCCCTTCTTTCTGCAATTCAGAACAGGCACTTTTTATTGCACCATAGGTACTACCCCAACCCAGTACCAGTACCTTGCCCCGCTCTTCACCACTGTCCAGTTTCTGATCAGGAATATAGTTTGCAATCATATCAACCTTTGCCTGCCGGGTTTTAACCATATGCTGGTGATTTTCCGGCTCGTAACTGATGTTACCGGTGATATCTGCTTTTTCCAAACCACCAACACGGTGTTCCAGTCCCGGTGTACCGGGTATGGCCCAGGGACGAACCAGTTTATCATCCCTTTTATACGGTTGAAATTTGCCATCCTTATCCATCACATCCGCAAAATTCTGCGATGCGAACTGCGTTTTTATTTCCGGTAAATCGGCCGCGGCCGGAAATTTCCAGGGCTCGGCACCATTGGCAATATATCCATCGCTTAAAAACATTACCGGGGTCATGTGTTGTACCGAGATTCTTGCGGCTTCATACACTGCGCTAAAACAATCGCTGGGTGTGGATGCAGAAACAATCGGCATCGGGCACTCTCCATTGCGGCCGTAATAAGCCTGCATCAGATCGCTCTGCTCTGTTTTGGTTGGTAAACCGGTAGATGGTCCGCCTCTTTGAATATTGATGATGATCAAAGGTATCTCCAGCATTACGGCCAATCCCATGGCCTCGCCTTTTAAGGCAATGCCGGGACCGCTGCTGGTAGTTACCGCCAGGCTTCCACCATAACTGGCACCAATTGCCGAAGTAATAGCGGCGATCTCATCCTCTGCCTGGTAGGTTTTAATGCCGAAATTTTTATACTTGCTCAGATCATGGAGAATATCACTGGCCGGCGTGATCGGGTAGCTGCCTAAAAATAATGGTAAGCCGCTTTTTTGTGATGCTGCGATCAGGCCAAAAGATACAGCCTGGTTGCCCATGATGGAGCGGTATGTTCCGGGATCCATTTTTGCTTTGGCAACGGAATAACGTGTGGTAAAGGTTTCTGTAGTATCTCCATAATTATAGCCAGCCTGTAATGCTTTTATATTGCTTTCAAATATCTCCGGCTTCTTGCCAAATTTTTCTTTTATAAAACCTATGGTACTGTCCATGTCGCGGTTGTACATCCAGTACAAAAAGCCCAGCACAAACATATTTTTTGCACGGTCTTTTTCTTTAACACCCATGGTTATATCCTTCAATGCCTCCCGGGTCATTTTGGTTACATCCATTCTTATCACTTCATAATTACTCAGGCTGTCATCAGTCAATGGATTTACTCCTTCGGGATAATTGGCTAACCGTAGATTCTTTGCATCAAAACCATCTTCATTGGCAATAATTCTGCCACCGGGTTTTAATCCAATCAAATTTGTTTTTAATGCAGCCGCATTCATTGCCACCAGCACATCGCAGGCATCACCGGGTGTAAATACCCGGTCGCTTGAAAACCGCAGCTGGTAACCGCTCACGCCCGGTAAAGTACCAATCGGGGCACGTATCTCAGCGGGGAAATCGGGAAAAGTTGCCAGGTCGATGCCCAGCATGGCTGTGTTGTTAGTGAACTGGCTTCCGGTCAATTGCATACCATCACCACTGTCTCCTGCAAATTTAATTACCACGTCTTGTAGTACTTCCTGCTTATTACTCATCGTTAAAATTTATGGTATGGCGAAGTTAACAATTTACCGATATGAAAAAACATAACATTTATCATATTTTACAGTGATAAATACACAATTTGAAATTAATAAATTAGGTTTGTCCAAATTTTTTTAATGTACGACCTGCACGATTTTTTAACGCCCATTCCCGTTCATGAAATGAATGATGATAAAGGATATACCGATGGGCAACTTGCCAAACATATTGCCATTTACGAACACGAGCTACCCGATATAACTGAGGCTGATATTGTTTTTGTTGGTGTAAATGAAACCAGGGGAAGCGGTGTTTTTGATAATACCATAAGTGCAGCCGATGCCATACGCAAACAATTATACCAGTTACATTACTGGCATACGGATGTGGCTTTAGCCGACATAGGAAACATTAAAACCGGTGCTACTTTACATGACAGTTATGCCGCTGTTAAAACAGTATTGGCAGAACTGTTCCGTATGAACAAAACGGTTATAATACTGGGCGGATCGCATGATATAACGCTGGCACAATACTTTGCTTATAAAGAACTGCAACAAATAGTAGAAGCCACCTGCATTGATGCAACCATTAACCTGAGAGGTGAAAACCCTTTACGCAGTGAAAATTTTTTACTGGAGATGCTTACCGGCGAACCTAACCTGGTAAAGCATTACAACCATATCGGTTTTCAAAGTTATTTTGTACACCCCCGCATGCTGGAAACCATGGATAAGCTGCGTTTTGATTGTTACCGCGTAGGTACAGCACGTGAAAATCTGGATGAGATGGAACCGGTTATCAGGAATACGCATTTACTCAGTTTTGATATCAGCGCCATTAAATACAGTGACTCGCCGGCCAGCACCGAAAGCCCCAATGGGTTTACCGGCGAAGAAGCCTGCATACTGGCAAGGTTTGCCGGACTGAGCGATAAAGTAAACAGTTTTGGTATTTATGGTTACCTGCCGCAACAGGATCTGCATGAGCTAAGTGCCAAACAGATATCTCAAATGCTTTGGTATTTTATTGATGGCAAAAACCGCAGCAAGCAGGAAGCATCTATTGAAGACAGAGATTACTTTAATGAGTACCATACCAGTTTTAATGAGGTGGAATCTGTTTTTCTGCAAAGCAAAAAAACAGGGCGCTGGTGGATGCAGTTACCCAATAAAAAAATGATCCCCTGCAGCTATAACGATTATGTACAGGCCAGCCGCAATGAGATACCGGAGCGGTGGCTGAGGGCGCAGGAAAGGAGTTAGGAGTCGAGGCGGGAGTTGGGAGGCGGGAGACGGGAGTTTGGAGACGGGAGACGGGAGTCAGGAGTCAGGAGTTTTTAAGTTCGGGACATACGCTACTAAATAAACGAACCTCTTTAAAAGTTTAAAGTAATTTTTTTGCCTTTTCGATCTGTTCATCGCTACCCATTACAATTAAACGTTCGCCGGGATTTATCAGGTAAGATGCATCGGGGTTAATGGTATAATGGTTACCGGGATTTTTTATGCCAAGTATAGTACAATTGGTTTTTTTCCATAAATCCAGGTCGCCCATAGAAATATTTTTATTGCATTCCATTTCAACCACCTTAAAACTATCATTGCTTTGTGTACTCATAATAGATAGTATTTCAGCAACATCGGGCAGCATGACCAGGGTTGCCATATGGGCGCCGCCAATTTTATCGGGCATGATCACATTATCGGCACCGGCAATTTTTAATTTTTTTACAGATGAATCCTGCGATGCCCGGCTGATGACCTTCAAATCGGGGTTAAGTTGTTTTGCGGTAAGCACCACAAATAAATTATCAGCATCCACCGGCAGGCTTGTGATTAGTGCACGGGCATTTTTAATACCGGCTTCCAGCAATAGTTCGTCTTTGGTAGCATCGCCCTTCATAAAATATTTTACTTCAAAATCAAGATCTGTTTCCAGTTCATTTTTTTCTTCCAGTACTACAAAGGGAATATTGTTGTTGAATAAGATCTGGGCGCTTTCTTTGCCGTTGCGGCCAAAGCCACAAATAATTACATGCTGTTGCAGTTGTTGAATACTGTTTTCCATTTTGATCTGTTTATACAGTTTAGTAAATTCTCCATCCGAAAAAAAACGGGTAAGCAGGGTTACAAAATAAGTGAAGAGCCCCAGGTTTAAAAGGATGAGGAAGATGGTAAATATGCGGCCGCTTTCGCTCAATGGCCTTACTTCGGTAAAGCCTACGGTAGATATAGTGATCACCGTCATGTATAAAGCCTCTAAAAAACTAAAGCCTTCTATAATAATAAAACCAGCTGTACCAAATAATATGGTAACCACCAACATTCCAATTGGTAGTATCAATCTTGAAAATAACCTCAGCCTTTTTATCTGCAACATGCGGTATGATATAATTAGTGTTGAAAATTATAACTTTAATGGCAAATGGAGAAGATAAAAGAATCAAAGAAAGAGATGAGATTGGTCATTGGTCAATGGGCATTGGTCATTCGCCATTGGATGGGTTGTTTAATATTGATTGGTTTTATCAGTTCCTGTTCGGTATCTAAACAAATAAGCAAACAGGCCGGTACCATTTTATTAAACGATACCGCCATCAGCACCGGCCATATCGGCATCAGTATTTACGAACCTGCAACCGATACCTATTGGTATAACTATAATGCAACAAAATATTTTATACCGGCAAGCAATACCAAATTATTTACCCTGTATGCAGGGATGAAATATTTGGGGGATAGTTTGGCGGGGTTGAGGTATCAGATAAAAGGAGATTCGACCGTAATTGAACCGACAGGTGATCCAACATTTTTGCTTAGTGAATTTAAAAATCAGCCCACACTGAATTTTTTAAAGAAGCAAAAATATATTTATTTATCAAATGCATTTCTATACAATGATTTTTTAGGAAATGGATGGGCATGGAATGATTATAAAGAGAGTTACATGGCTCAAAGAAGCAGTTTTCCTATCTATGGAAATATTATCAAATCAACATTGATCAGCCCTGATAGTATCAATATCTATCCTAAATTTTATCAGAAACAAACTGCAGTGATGGAAGAACTAAAAAATGGTTTTGAAGTTGTAAAAGGATTTGAGGATAATCATTTTTTATTTATTAAAGGAAATGAGAAAAGCAAAGAAGTTCCCTTCAGACCAACTATTGCAGACATTCAGCTTTTGTTAGAGGATACTTTAAAAGCCAAATTAGGTTTAGATTGGTCGAAGTATAACAAGCCTGGCACTTTGATCATCCACTCCCAACCCTCCGACTCTCTCTTTAAACCCATGATGCACCGGAGCGATAATTTTTTTGCAGAGCAAACTTTATTAATGGCCAGCAATGAACATTTGGGTTATATGAGCGATGCAAAAATTATTGATACTTTATTAAAAACCGATCTGAAAGACATCCCTCAAAGACCTAAATGGGTGGATGGCAGCGGCCTGAGCCGGTATAATTTATTTACACCGCAGTCATTTGTGTACATCCTCAACAAAACAAAAAACGAATTTGGGTGGAACAGGATCAAAAATATTTTACCTACCGGCGGCAAAGGGACTTTATCATCCTATTATAGAAAAGACAGCAGTTTTATTTACGCTAAAACAGGTACTTTAAGTAATAACTGTGCCTTAAGCGGTTACCTGATCACCAAAAAGGGTAAGTTGCTCATTTTCTCAGTTTTAGCTAATAATTATATGACAGGCGCCACTCCTGTAAGGCGTGCTGTAGAAAAATTTCTGCTTGCAATCCGGGAAAATTATTGATAATTTTATCCTTCAGGCAACAAAACGAAAAACCACAGCATCTACCCTAAGCTTAAATCCCTGTTTATCCTTTAACCAACAAAACCTTTTTTATGAAAAAAATGTTTACGCTGCTGTGGCTCACCCTTGCCGCTTTTAGTTTTAAGGCAACAGCACAAACCACACCCAATTGCAATGCCGAATTTGCAGTTCAGTATCTTACCAATTTTACGGTAAAATTTAATCCCGCCATTGCAAACGACTCACCCTATGTGCGCCATTACTGGAACTTTGGTGACGGCACCACGGGAAGCCAGTTGATTTCGCCCACGCATACCTATGCATTACCCGGCAGTTACCCGGTAGTGCATACCATTATCAGGTTAAACCAAAACAATGTTCCGGTATGTACACAGACGTTTACCAAAATTGTAAACATCACTGCAGTCTGTAACCTGGTGGCGAATTTCAGCTGGAGCAGTACTGCAGCGAATCCATTAACGATCGCATTTCAAAATTTAAGTATTCCGCTTTCCAATACCGATTCCATTAAATGGACCTTCGGCGACGGCGCTACTTCTACGGCTGTTAATCCGGTGCATACTTACAATGTACCTGGCACGTATACGGTATGTTTAAGAGTAAAGAAATTAACACCTGCCGGGGCCGCACCTTGTATAAGGGAAATTTGTAAAACCATTGTGGTAACACCACCATGTAATATCGTTCCTAATTTTACCTGGGCAGCTACACCAACCAATCCTTTAAGAATCGAATTTAATAATACCAGCACCAATACTGCTGCTACCGATTCGATCAAATGGACATTTGGGGATGGTACTTCTTCCAATCAATTTAACCCGGTGCATACTTATACCGCTCCCGGTACTTATACTGTTTGCTTAAAAATTATAAGATATTATTCAAACACTACAGCACCATGCATCAGGGAGATTTGCAAAACCATCGTTGTGCAGGCGCCTTGTACACTGGTGGTAAATTTTACTTCACAACCGGATTCTGCACATCCGTTACGCATCAAGTTCACCAATACCAGTACGCCCATCCATGCAACAGATTCGGTAAAATGGACTTTTGGTGACGGCACATCTGTGAGTGGTTTACAAAGCGATCCAAATGTTGCTAACCCAACACATAATTATGCAAATGCAGGCACTTATACTGTTTGTTTAAGCGTAAAGAAAAATAACAATGTTGCCAGTACTGTGCAATGTGTAAGAGAATATTGCAGAACAATTACAGTTTATGAACCTTGTACACTGGTGGTAAATTTTACTTCGCAAACTGATCCAAACAATCCTTTGCGGGTTAAATTTACCAATACCAGTGTGCCTGTTAGTCCTACCGACTCACTGCGCTGGAGCTTTGGAGATGGTACATCACTGAGTGGAGTACAAAGTGACCCAACCATAGCCAGCCCGATACATAATTATAATCATCCCGGAAACTACAATGTTTGTTTAATTGTTATTAAACGCAATACTGTCAGTAATGTGCCTTGTGTAAGATATAGCTGTAGGAACATTGTGGTAACAGAACCTTGTACACTGGTAGTTAATTTCACTTCACAACCGGATCCAAATCATCCATTGCGGATAAAATTCACCAATACCAGTACACCTATTCACCCAACTGACTCTGTAAGATGGACATTTGGTGATGGCTCATCTGTAAGCGGATTACAAAGCAATCCCAATGTTGCCAATCCAACACATATTTATGCAAATGCCGGAACGTTTACGGTTTGTTTACGAGTGAAGAAAAACAACACTGCTACCACACCCGGCCAGGTTAACTGTGTTCGTGAAAAATGTAACACGGTTGTGGTAACAGCACCCTGTAATTTCCCGGTAAACTTTAGCTGGAGGTTAGATTCTATCAATACCAGGAAAGTTTATTTCACCAACCTGAGTACTCCGCCGGCTGCAAACGCTATTGCCGTGTGGACCTTTGGAGATGGAAGTTCTGCCACATCATGGAATGCCATGCACGAATATGCACAGCCGGGCAGGTATCTTGTTTGCCTGAAAGTTTACTTACCAAACTCAAACTGTGTTCGTGAAACATGTGATACCGTTTTCATTCCTGCACCGGTACCGCCCTGTACACAGCTTTCAAAATATACATACCAGGTTTTCCCCAATGATAACCAGAAGTATAAATTCACACCTGATCATATTAATCCCACATTCCAGTACACCTGGACATTTGGAGACGGTACCGGAAGCCAGGATCCTGTGGCTGTACACCGCTATGCACAACCGGGCACTTATGTTGCCTGCCTAACAGTATGGCGTGGGCCAAATTGCGCATCTACCACCTGTAAGGAAATAAGGGTGCTGCCACAAGTCAACTGTGATACAGCGCATGTTGGTTACACTTTCCAACGCAGCCCGAATATGCCGAACAAGATCCAGTTTTTTGCCAATGCAAGTTTACCCATACTTGACCAGGTATGGTACATATATAAACTAAACGGAACCGTTGCAACTCCACCTGTGATCCTGCATCAGAATAATCCGATATACCTTTTCCAGGATACAGGCGTTTACAAGGTTTGCTTAAAAGCAACTTTGCAGGGCGGATGTGTGAGAGAATATTGTAACTACATCCGTATAGAACAGGTTTCAAACGTTTGTGAGTTGCAGGCATTCCCCAACCCAACAACATCGTTGGTTAATGTAAACCTGTTCTTAACACAACCCGAAATGATTCACGCCACGGTGTACAATAATTTAAATGTGGCAGTATTGCAGCACAATCAACCCGGTCATACAGGTAACAATTTAATTACCTTACATGTAAACAATCTTATTGCCGGACAATATACGATCAGATTGGTCTATGGAAACAGGGTTTGCTATGCCAGGTTTCAAAAATTGTAATGCCAGGGTTTTTTAAAGCAAAAGCCTGTAACAGCAATGTTGCAGGCTTTTTTTATTTTCACGCAGAGAGCGCTGAGGAGCAGAGAACGCAGCGTTTATTAATATCCTGTGGCCTCCGCTTCTCTGTTTTCTCTGCGTGAAACTGTTTTTACCTCCCAAACAATTTATCCAGTTCTTCTTTTTTAAATTCCAGGTAAGTAGGTTTACCATTGGCGGTACTGTTGGGGATGGCGCAGTTAAACAGGTCTTCAATTAATACTTTCATTTCTTTATCTGTTAATGAAGTACCTGCTTTTACAGATTGCTGCAATGCCAATGAACGCAATAATTTTTCCCGCTTACTGTATTTAAGATCGCTGCTGAAATGTTTGTATTGTTCCAGCATTTTTTCAATGGCTGTTTTTTCGTTGCCCTGGCTTACATCTGCCGGTGTACCCTGTATTACAAAAGTATTGTTGCCAAAGGGTTCCAGCTGGTAACCCAAGTGATTCATATCGGACAAAAGCTCCTTTAGCAAAACAGCATCGGCAGCATGTAACTCAATGGTTGCCGGAAATAAACTCTGCTGTGTGGCTATGGGTTTGCCTTCAACAGCCAATGCAAAACGTTCGTATAAAATGCGTTCATGTGCATTTTGCTGGTGCACTAAGTAATAACCTTTTTCAGTTTGCACGATAATAAAACTATTTTGAATTTGAAACAGTTTATCAGTTTGAGGTTTATTACTTGTATTTATAAAAGCGGCTCCCGTTACCTGTGGCTCATCCGCGGGACGCTGTGAGAAGCTTTCGGGTTGCGTTTTATCTTTCTCGTAAAAATCTCTCCAGTGTTTTAATTCACTTTTACTTTCTACAAAGTGAGACTGGTTTTTTTTTGTAAATGTGTTGTATAAAGAAGAGGAAGATGCTGATGACTTTTTATCCTCAGTAAATGGTTTGCTTACTGCATCCAGGCTTTGTATAGATGCATCCAGTTCAAAATCTAAAGTAGGCGAAATACTGAACTGGGCAAGTGCATGCTTAATGGCACTTTGTACAAAAGCATATACGATCTTTTCATCTTCAAATTTTATTTCCTGCTTGGTGGGGTGTACATTAATATCCAGTTGTGCAGGGTCCAGGTCAATGAACAGGGTGTACATTGGAAAACTGTCTTTGGCAATCATTTCATTAAAAGCATTCATCACCGCATGGTTCAGGTATGCACTTTTAATAAAACGATTGTTAACAAAGAAATACTGATCCCCACGGGTTTTTTTGGCGGTTTCGGGTTTGCCCACAAAACCATAAATATTCATGTAATCTGTCTGCTCCTGTACAGGTACTAATTTGGCTGCATAACTATTGCCTAATATCTGCACAATACGTTGCTTCATACTTCCTTTCTCCAGGTGAAAGACCTGCTGGCCATTACTGGTAAATGAAAAGAAAATTTCAGGAAACGACATGGCCACCCGGATGAACTCATCTACAATATGCCTTAACTCTGCAGCATTACTTTTTAAAAAGTTTCTTCGGGCAGGTACATTAAAAAAAAGATTCTTCATCGCAATGCTGGTACCGGTTTGCATAGCAATGGGTTCCTGCTTAATAACCAGGCTGTTTTCAATTTCAATAAAAACTCCGGTTTCGTCTTCTGCTCTTCTCGATTTTAGTTCTACCTGGGCAACAGCGGCAATACTGGCCAAAGCCTCGCCCCTAAAACCCATGGTCTTTATCTTAAACAGATCTTCAATATTCCTTATCTTGGAAGTAGCGTGGCGCTCAAAAGCCATCCTGGCATCGGTCTCACTCATGCCTTTGCCATTATCAATAACCTGTATCAATGCCTTGCCTGCATCATTCACCATGAGGTTAATTTCGGTTGCCCCGGCATCCACGGCATTTTCCAGCAATTCCTTTACAGCACTGGCCGGCCGTTGTATAACTTCACCGGCAGCAATCTGGTTGGCAATGTTATCGGGTAATAATTGAATGATATCGGGCAAAATCCTGTAATTTAGAACAGCAAAAATAACACATCCTGTCCACTATAAAATTTTTACACCAGTATGCGGAAAATTCAATTGATTTTATTTCTTTTTTTAGCAGTTAATGGTTTTGCCCAGCAAAAGAATAAAGCAAACATTTGGGTAGACAGTGTTTTTAAAACCCTCTCACCAGATGAACAGATCGCCCAGCTGATGGTGGTTCGTTTATCAACCATCAATGCAAACAAGAGTGTTACTTTTTACGACAGCCTGGTGACTGAATTAATCAAGCAATATAATATTGGCAGCCTTTGTGTTTTCCAGGGCAGCCCGGTTAAACAGGCAACTATTTTAAACCAACTACAGGCCCTGGCCAAAACACCGCTATTAGTAACTATAGATGCCGAGTGGGGTGTTGGTATGCGCATGACGGATAGTGTGCTTCCGTTGCCCAGGCAAATGATGTTGGGCGCTGTGCAGGATTCCAGCATTGCATACCAATATGGAAGAATTGTGGCTGAGCAATGCAGGCGCATTGGTATACAGGTAAATTTTGCACCGGTGGTGGATGTAAACAACAATCCCAACAACCCGGTAATTAACGACCGCAGTTTTGGAGAAGATAAATACAAAGTGGCATCCTATGGCATTCAATACATGAAGGGCATGCAGGACAATGGCGTGATGGCATGCGCCAAACACTTTCCGGGGCATGGCGATGTATCAGTTGACTCGCACTACGATCTGCCGGTAATCAACAAAACAAGGCCACAACTGGAATCATTGGAACTGTTCCCTTTTCGTGAAATTTTTAAAGCCGGTGTGGGCAGTGTAATGATCGCACATTTGTATATTCCATCTATTGATACCAGTGCCAACAGGGCAACATCACTTTCAAAAAACAATGTAACCGATTTGTTGAGGAACCAACTGGGTTATCAGGGATTAACTTTTACCGATGCATTGGAAATGCAGGGTGTAAAAAAATTCTTTGCGGATGGAGCTGCTTCGGTTGAATCTATCATTGCAGGTAATGATATGCTTTGTTTACCCGGTGATGTTCCGCTGGCCATTGCTAAAATAAAAGAAGCCATTACTGCCGGGAAGATAAGCTGGGCCGATATTGAAATGCATTGCAGGAAAGTGTTGAAGGCAAAATTTGATTATGGACTTTCCAATTTAAAACCAATCAATACCAATAATATAACGAATGATTTAAACAAAGACGTAAGCAGCATGCGCAAACTGATCGCGGAAAATGCATTGACAGTTTTAAAAAAGACCGATGCGGTATATTTTCCGTTGCCTGCCAATAAAGATGCTGCAAAAAAAGAGATGCTGTATGTAAGCATTGGCACCAGCAGCGATAATGCTTTTGCCAGCCGCATGCGTGCCGATTATAATGCCGATGTTACCTGGTTCGATTATAAAAAAGATGATTCAGATATTACAACCATCGTTTCACGGGCAAAAAAAGATTATAAGCACGTGGTGATCGGTGTGCATGGCTATGGCCGTTCGCCTGCCAATAATTTTGGCATCAGCAAAAATGCCATTGACCTGGTAACGCAGTTGCAGCAAAAAACAAAAGCAATCACTTTCGTTTTTGGAAATGTGTATGCAGTTAAAAACTGGTGCAATGCACCAAACCTGGTGGCCTGTTATGAAGATGACAGCATCATTCATAACACAGCTATTGATCTGTTGCAGGGAAAAATTGCAGCACAGGGGAAATTACCGGTTACGGTTTGTGATCAGTTAAAATTTGGAACAGGCATTACATTTAAAGCACCGAACCCTGTAAAAGGTGAAAAGGGAATGCTGGATGCTGCAAAACTTAACAGCATTGATGCGATTGCCGAAGATGCGATTGCCCAGGGTGCAACGCCCGGCGCTGTGGTATTGGTTGCCAAAGATGGCAAGATCGTTTACCACAAAGCTTATGGCAATTATACGTATGATAAAACCGAAGCTGTAAATACCGAATCAATTTTTGATATGGCTTCGGTTACCAAAGTTTGTGCCACCACAATCGCTGTAATGCGGTTGTATGATGAAGGCAAACTCGATCTAAAAAAAAAGCTCGGTGATTACCTCTCCTGGGTTAAAGGAACCAACAAAGAAAATCTGACCATCGAAAATATTCTACTCCACCAGGCCGGTTTGGTTTCATACATTCCTTTTTTTAAAGAAACGATTGATTCAGCTGGCGTTCCTAAACCTGCACTTTATTCAACAGTAAAAAACGATTCCTTTGGTATACGTGTTGCAAACAACATGTACATGCGCAACGACTGGCGGGATACTATTTACAAACGTATTTTAGAAAGTCCCCTTGGCCGTACCGGCAGGTATATTTACAGTGATAATGATTTTATTTTCCTTGGCAAAATTGTGGAAGCCATTAGTGGCCAACCTTTAAATGAGTATGTGGAAACAATATTTTACAGGCCCATGGGTTTAACCACAACAGGCTTTAAACCAAGAGAGCAATACAATTTGCAAAGAATAATACCCACCGAACAGGAAAAACAATTCCGCTTACAATTGTTGCGTGGCGATGTGCACGACCCAGGCGCAGCCATGTTTGGCGGTGTGGCAGGTCATGCAGGTTTATTCAGCAATGCGTACGACCTGGCCATGATCATGCAGATGTTGTTGAACGGCGGAACCATCAATGGTAAAAGATATTTACAGGAAGAAACAGTTAACCTCTTTGCTGCTTATCAAAGCGATATCAGCAGGCGTGGTTATGGTTTTGATAAGCCTGAAAAAAATAACAGAACACGCCCTGATCCTTACCCCAGCCTTTCTGCATCGCCACAAACCTTTGGCCACACTGGCTATACGGGTACCTGTGTGTGGGCCGATCCAAAATATGATATGCTCTTTATATTTTTAAGTAACCGGGTAAACCCTATTGGTGGCGAGAATACCAAACTGCTCCGAATGAATGTGCGCACTAATATCCAGGAGGCGGTTTATAAAGCGATGGGCCTGTAGTTTTAAAGTTCTTCCGAACTCTCCGGCAAATGATCGTACTCTCCTTTCATGGCATAATACCCAAATATCATCAACCCAATGGCAATGGGAGTAAAAATAGTAATGATGATGACCCAGGGCACAGGCTGGTTAATATCCTTGGTGCCACCACTGCCAATATTATGCACAGCACTCTTTACTAAAAAAAAGATAATAACCGGTGCCAGCAGCATCCAGATAAGGCCCATTATTTTTTTTACAGCCCCCTCCAAACCTCCCCCGGAGGGGGAGGCTTTAAAAGACTCTGCTGATTTTTTAATCTTTTCCATTTTTTAATCGTTAACGTCTTTATCAATTTTATTAGAAAGGTATAAAGCACCGATGATAAAACACAGTGCAGCTACAGCAATCGGGTACCAAAGCCCTACCAGCGGATCGTTTGTAAAAGTGGTTGCCAGCAGCGTTGCAATAAACGGAACCAATCCGCCAAAAACACCATTGCCAATATGATACGGCAGGCTCATAGAAGTATACCTGATCTTTGTTGGAAACAACTCTACCAAAAAGGCCGCAATGGGGCCATAGGCCATGGTTACAAAGATGATCATTACCCAAACGAGAAAAATGAATTTCCATTTAAGTGTATTGTTAAGCTCTATGTTTGAATAGAAAGGTTTTGAATCCGGGATTACCTGTAGAAAAAAATCTGTACTGCTACCTGCGGGGTTCGTTGAAGCAGAAGCTATCACACCTTCTGCTGGTATCAGCGTATCCTTTCTCTTTTCAATAAACTTATTTTCTTCAAACTCCCATTGTTCATCCACATTATTAATAATAAGCAGGCCCGTTTTTACATTAAATGTTGTATCTCCCTTTATTGTTGATTCAATTAGCGACATTTCAGATTTCTTATCATGTTCTTCAACCCACTCCTTTGCATTAGCATCTCTTAGCAACGTTCCAAATATCGGCCTGTAAAAAATAACCCCCAGCAACATCCCTGTAAGCATGATCCATTTTCTGCCAATCTTATCACTCAGCCATCCAAAAAATAAAAAGAACGGAGTAGCTAAACCGATTGCCCACAATAATATTTCCCGGTTCTGCATGAATTCGATCTTCACTACATTTTCTAAAAAACTCTGTGCATAAAACTGGCCGGTATACCAGATAACACCCTGCCCCATTACCGCACCAAACAAGGCAAGCAATACCATTTTAAAGTTTGCCCTGTGCCCAAAACTTTCTTTTATCGGGTTTACAGATGTGGTGCCTGCTGTTTTTAAAGCAGCATACAAAGGCGATTCACTCATCTTTAACCGTATGTAAATGGAAACGCCAACGAGTAATATAGATATCCAGAATGGATAACGCCAGCCACCCCACTCTGCAGTAAAAGCAGCATCGCTCATATTGGTTTTTATCAACAGGATAATGCCCAGCGCCACAAACAAACCCAGTGTGGCCGTGGTTTGTATCCAGGCGGTAAAATATCCGCGGCGGTTTGGCGGCGCATGTTCGGCTACATAAGTTGCCGCACCACCATACTCGCCGCCCAGTGCAAGGCCCTGTATCAACCTTAATAATAAAACCAGCAATGGAGCAGCAATACCGATAGTTTTATAACCCGGTACCATGCCAATTAAAAAGGTAGAGCCTCCCATTAAAACCAGTGTTAACAGGAAAGTATATTTTCTGCCTACCAGGTCGCCCAACCGGCCAAAAACCAAGGCGCCAAAAGGACGCACTAAAAAGCCTGCAGCAAATATGGCAAGGGTGCTTAATAAAGCAGCGGTAGCATTTCCTTCAGGAAAGAACTGAACTGAGATGGTCTTGGCAAGCATACCAAAAATGTAAAAATCGTACCACTCTATTAATGTACCCAGCGAGGATGAAAATATTATTTTACCAATTCCTTTTTCGGTTGCAGCAGCCATAATTATTTTATTCGGTTCTTTTAAAGTGTAGTAACCATAAATATATTAAATTGGGATTAAAGTAAACCGGTAAATAAAATGTCATATCCTTATCAAATAACATCATTAGCGCAATACCACGTAGATTACAGGAAAAGTATAGAAGACCCCGAAGGTTTTTGGGCTGCTGTTGCTGATAATTTTTTATGGAGAAAAAAGTGGAACCGTGTTTTGGATTGGAATTTTTCTGAACCTAAGGTTGAATGGTTTGCAGGCGCAAAACTCAACATCACCGAAAACTGCATTGACCGCCACCTGGCAACCATGGCCGATAAACCAGCCATCATCTGGGAGCCAAACAACCCGGAGGAAAGAGTAAGAACCGTAACCTATGCCCGCCTGCACAAAAGGGTTTGCCAGTTTGCACAGGTATTAAAAAATAATGGTGTTAAAAAAGGTGACCGTGTTTGTATTTACATGGGCATGGTGCCCGAGCTGGCGTATGCAGTGTTGGGATGTGCAAGAATTGGTGCCATACACAGTGTGATCTTTGGTGGCTTTAGTGCACAAAGCATTGCCGACAGGCTGGAAGATGCCAATGTTGAATTTATTGTAACCTGCGATGGTGCTTACCGTGGCGGAAAAGATATTCCTTTAAAAAGTATCATTGATGATGCACTCATTGGCAACAAAACTGTAAAGCGTGTTATTGTGTATACACGTACCCGAACTCCTGTGAGTATGATCAAAGGACGGGATGTTTGGTGGGAAGATGAAATGGATATTGCAGAAGAGCAGGTTGAAAAAAACGGCTCAATTAGTTTTCCCGCCGAAGAAATGGATGCTGAAGATCCCCTGTTTATTTTATACACAAGCGGCAGTACCGGCAAACCTAAAGGTGTGGTACATAGCAGCGCCGGTTATATGGTTTGGACCAATTACACTTTTGTAAATGTTTTTCAATACAAACCCGGCGATGTATTTTTTTGTACGGCTGATATTGGCTGGATAACGGGACACAGTTATATTGTATACGGCCCATTGAGTGCAGGTGCCACCAGCCTGATGTTTGAAGGCATACCAACCTGGCCTGATGCAGGAAGGTTTTGGGATATCGTCGATAAGCACAAAGTAAATACATTATACACGGCACCAACAGCTATCAGAAGTTTAATGAGTTATGGTTTAGATCCTTTAAAAGGAAAAGATCTTTCGTCATTAACAGTATTGGGTACCGTTGGCGAACCTATTAATGAAGAAGCATGGCATTGGTATGATGAAAATATTGGTAAGCAAAAATGCCCCATTGTTGATACCTGGTGGCAAACAGAGACCGGTGGGATTATGATGAGTAATATTGCCGGAATTACACCTTCTAAACCAGGGTGGGCTACACTGCCATTACCTGGAGTACAGCCGGTTTTATTAGATGAAAAAGGCAACATTATTGAAGGCAGCGATTTTGCAGCAGAGTGTTTGAAAGCCTCTCCGCCAGTTGGCGGAGGAGGTTTGGAGGGGGCCGGAAACCTTTGCATTAAAGCACCGTGGCCTGCCATCATCAGAACAACCTGGGGCGATCATGAAAGATGCCGCACCAATTATTTTGCCACTTACCCCAATTTATATTTTACAGGTGATGGTGCTTTAAAAGATGCAGCCGGCAATTACAGGATTACCGGCCGTGTGGATGATGTACTGAATGTAAGCGGCCACCGCATTGGCACAGCCGAAGTGGAGAATGCCATCAACATACACGCTGGTGTGGTTGAAAGTGCTGTAGTTGGATACCCGCATGAGGTGAAAGGTCAGGGCATATATGCTTATGTAATTTATAATGGACATCATGGTGATGAAGATATGCGCCGCCAGGATATTTTACAAACCGTAACCAGGGTTATTGGTGCCATTGCCAGGCCTGATAAGATCCAGTTTGTAACCGGCCTGCCAAAAACTCGCAGTGGAAAAATAATGCGACGCATTTTAAGAAAGATAGCAGAAGGAGAAATGCAGAACCTGGGAGACACCAGTACACTGCTTGACCCGGGAGTTGTGGAAGAAATAAAACAAGGGAAATTATAACAACAAATCTCTCACCCTTATTTTAATTTACCTTTACTGCGCACAATTAATATTGAATGAAGAAGAATTATATTTTTATAGCTGCTTTTCTTTTATTTTTTTCAGTTTTGCATTTTACAGTTACTGCACAAATGAAAAGCTGCTGTGAGCCTGACGGGGTAAAGCTGGTTTCTACTGTAAAACAAACTAGAGGCACGCTGCGTATGGTTCATATCCTCGACAGCATCAGCAAAAATGCCAAACCCGAGGATTTCTTTTTTTTAAATACACAGCGTATAGAAATGTTTAAGGAAAAACTTGCTGTGGAAAAAGACTCCTACAAAAGACTCGAACTTTATTTTCAATACAGCAATGAATCTTTAAATGCCGGAAATACGGATGAAGCCATTGCTGTAATAAGACAGTTGATGGATGCCATGAAGCTTACGGGAGAAAATATGACCACGGGTAACAAATCTTTTTTGACCTGCTTGCCATTGCCTATATGCGGAAGGGAGAACTGGAGAACTGTGCTGCCAATCATAATGCACAGAGTTGTATAATACCAATACAGGGTGGCGGAATTCATAGACTTACTTCGGGATCGGAAAATGCAGTAGAACTATACAAGCAGATACTTACCAAATTTCCTGATGATTTGCAATCGAGGTATTTGCTGAACATAGCTTATATGACGCTGGGTAAATATCCTGCTGAAGTACCTAAGCAATGGCTGATAGAATCTGGTGTATTTACACAAAACAAAACCAGCAATATTGTATTAAAAGATATTGCAGGAAAAATCGGGGTTGATATGAATGGCATTTCAGGAGGCTGTGTGGTGGAAGACCTGGACAATGACGGTTTGCCTGATATCATGGCATCATCTTATGGTTTAAATGACCAGATGAGATATATGCACCAGCAAAAAGATGGCAGCTTTAAAACAGAAACAGTTTCATCTGGCCTGGTGGGCATTACAGGTGCATTAAACCTTATTCATGCCGATTATAATAATGATGGCTTTGCCGATATCATTGCACTGCGTGGTGGCTGGTGGGGGAAAAAAGCGACCTTTCCTTTTTCACTCATAAAAAATAATGGCAACGGTAGTTTTGAAGATGTAACTATTGAAGCCGGTTTGTATTCGCCAGGGCCAACACAAACTGCAAGTTGGGGAGACATTAATAATGATGGCTGGATAGATCTTTTTGTGGCGCACGAAAATTATCCCAGCCAGCTATTTATGAATAAGAAAGGAAAATTTGTTGATGTATCTGCCAGATATGGTTTGAATTTTACAGCCTATGTAAAAGGTTGTGTGTGGGGGGATGTAAATAATGATGGCTATCCGGACCTGTATATTTCTACATTAAATTCCCCCAATAAATTATTTCTCAACCAACCCAGTACAATTGCAGGAGAAAGAAAATTTGTAGACATCAGCAAAACTGCCGGTGTGGAAGAACCTATGAACAGTTTCCCGGCCTGGTTCTTTGATTTTGACAATGATGGTTACCAGGATATTTTTGTTTGTGGTTACGATACAAAATATTTTGGGGATGTGGGTGGCGATGCTGCAAGAGTAATGCTTGGTTTACCAACCCTGGGCGAAAAGCCAAGACTATATCACAACAATGGCAACAATACATTTACTGATGTGAGTGCAGCATATGGAGCTGATGAGGTGAACTATACTATGGGTTGCAATTTTGGCGATATAGATAATGATGGCTGGCTTGATTATTACCTGGGTACCGGCGCACCAGCTTATACCAGTATAGTCCCCAATAAACTGTATCGCAATATTGCCGGCAAAAAATTTGAGGACATAACTTATGCAACCAATACCGGCCATATTCAAAAAGGGCATGCTGTTGCATTTGCTGATATTGATAATGATGGTGACCAGGATATTTATGCAGTGATTGGCGGAGCGGTTGAAGGTGACCATTTCAGGAATGTAATTTTTGAAAACAGTTCTGTTACAGGCAATCACTGGATAAAACTAAAACTGGAAGGCAGCAGGTCGAACAAATCGGCTATTGGTGCAAGGGTTAGAATAAAAGTAAAACAGGCTGATGGCAGTTTTCAAAATTTTTACCACGAGGTAAATACTGGCGGCAGTTTTGGATCAAGCCCATTAACGGTTTCAGCAGGCTTGGGTAAAGCCACAGGTATTGAAGAAATAGAAATAAACTGGCCTGATGGAAAATATACATCAGAGATGATTAAAAATATTTCGATGGATAGTTTGATAAGAATAAAAGAAGGATCGGGCAAACAATAGTCTTTATATTACCTGACAAATCCATTACTTAAAATTTTACTTCCTCATAATAATTCTTACAGGCAATTAATTTTATTTCACCTTCCCGGATGATTTCTTTTTCATCATCTTCATCTTCTGTTTCGTATTTAATTTTATAAATACCGGCCTTTAACTCGTAAATAGTTTCCTGGTTCTTAGGTAAGATCTTTAAGGATATCACACCAGCTTCATATAAATTTCCGTTTCTCCTGTATACACTTACCAGCAAGGGTTTACCGGTTGAATTTTTAATAGAAACATCGCTTATGCTTTTAACTGCACAACTATCCTTCTTCTCTACAAGTGAAAGCGGTGGCTGAATGAATGCAGATCTGGGTGTTTTAAAAACGCGGACTAGTTCAGCTAATACTTTACCACCTTCAATAATATTGGCTGTTGTATTGTTTTGCGCCGATGCGGTTAAAGTAATGATGGCAACTGCCAGTAGGATCAACTTTCTCATAAGGTAATATTTTATGTAACTGTTAACATGATGCTAAATAAATCCGGTTTACATAAAAGAAATGTATGAGCAATAAAAAAGAGCCCCTTATGCGGGGCTCTTTAAGCAAAATTTTCAAAAGATCAATATCCGAATATATCTTCCAAACTCAGTTTTTTTACTTCACCATATTTGCTCATGGCCTCGGCAGATAATTTTTTCTCTGAAGCTACAACACAATAGGTATAAGGCTTGTTGGCAATATACTCCGTATGAAACTGCTTCAGCTCATTATATCCAACCTTATCAACAGCAGCATAGATTTTCTTACGTATATCATCATTCAATCCTTTGCGCTGGGCAGTAAGATAATTAAAGATGATACCGTCCTGCGTGATGCGTTCTGTTTCAATATCTTTTTTTATCCCTTCACGGGCAAACTTAATATTCTCTGCCACATTCGGCAGATCGTTCAGCAATTCATTCATCGCTATGATGGATTCATTGAATTTATCTGCCTGGCAACCTACATACGCTGTTGTAAAGAACGGGTCTTCCTTTTTTGCCGGTTTTACATAAACCGCAGAAGTTGAATAAGCCAGTGCTTTACTTTCCCTGATAGTTTGAAAAACCAGTGCACCCATACCCCCTCCAAAATAATTGTTGAAAATATCAATCACCGGCTCCTTATCTGCATCGTATGAAGATGAGTTTCTTACCCAGCGTATTTCTGATTGCACCATGTTATAATCTGCAAACAATACCTCGTTCTTACTTTGTACCGCATCGGTAAATTTAACTGCCGGTGGTGCCGTTGTAAATGCAGCCGGAATGGAATGTGCAGTTTTTAAACCTGCCGTAAACTGTGCCAACGGCTGCGGGCCGTAGTACAAAATTTTGTGTGGATAATTATTCAGGTTGTGCAGTATCGTTACCAGTTCTCCTGCAGTTGTACTATTTAACTCAAGATCACTCATGGCATAATTATAAGGATTTTTCTGTCCGTAGCGGGCATAGTTTATCAGCCCGGTCATAATGGCTCCTTTATTTGATTTGGCATCTGTACGGGATTTGATGATCCTTGATTTTAAAGCTTTTAAAGCGGTTTCATCGGGCTTACAGTTTTTTAAAACTTCTTCAAACAAGGTCACAGCCTGGGTAAAATTATCCTGTAACCCCTCAATAGTTACTGTGGTAAATTCTGTTGCGGCACTCACTGTAAAGCTACAGGCTATTTGGTAAAAAGCCTTGGTAATTTCTTCTGCACTCTTTTTGTCAGTACTTAAAAACTGCAGGTATTGTGCAGCAAGTCCTAATTTTTTATCGTTCCAGGTACCCGTTTCAAAACGGTAGCGCAGGCGAAACAGGCTGTTGTCTTTGTTCTGAACATACAATACCTGTGCAGGCCCGATCATTGCTTTTTGCAGGTCTTTATTATAATCCAGCCAAACGGGTTTAACCGTAGTAGCCGGCATATTATTTATCTGCTTTACAAAAGCAGATTGAGCATCACGGTTGGTTTCTACCGGTGTAATGGCAGGCTTATCAACCTTGATGATGTTTTTATCTTCGCCTTTACGTTTTAAAATAACCACATAGTTTTCCTGGAAATATTTATTGGCAAAAGCTACAATATCTTTCTTGGTAAGTTTCGACAGCTGGTCGGTATAAGCAACCTGTTCTTTCCAATCCAGTTCAGATGTGAAAGCATCCATCAGGTCGCTGGCCCTTGCGCCATAGGTTTCTGTAGCCAGTATCTTAATTTTCTTCTGGTTGTTGATAATTGAAGTAATGAGGTTGTCATCAAAATTCCCTTTTTTAAGATTTTCAATTTCCCCCAGCATCAGTGCCTTTACATCTTCCAGGCTTTGGCCCTGTGTTGGGTTACCCTGCATGTATAAAATACCATAATCAATTAAAGTATAGGCAGAAGTTGATGCCCTTAATAATTTTTGTTTCTTCACCAGGTTCAGATCCATCAAACCCGCTTTACCGTTGGTTAATATCTGTCCTACTAAATCTGCAAGCAATACATCTTTATCTTTATTACCGGGCAAACGGAAACCAATCGTTACACTTTCAGCATCCGGACCAACTACTTCAGTGGCTATGGGCGCTGTTATTGGTTGTTCGGGTTGAAATGTATATTTGGGAATAGCTTTTTGCTGCAGGTATCCAAATGTAGCTTCTACTTTTTGTATCATCACATCAGGATTAAAATCACCACTCATGATCACACCCATATTATTAGGAACATAATAGGTGTTGAAATATTTCCTGATCTCTACCAGTGAAGGATTTTTTAAATGCTCAATGGTACCGATAGTTGTTTGTAAACCATAATTGTGATTTTTAAAAAGTTCAGCAAACAGTTTTTCAAAAACCCTTCTGCCGTCAGTATCCAGGCCACGGTTCTTTTCTTCATAAACGGCTTCCAGCTCGGTATGAAAGATCCTGAGTATTGGATTTCTGAAACGCTCACCCTGCACGGCCAGGTATTTATCAATCGCACTGGCAGGTACGTCATCGGTGTAAACTGTTTGCTCAAAGGAAGTAAAGGCATTGGTACCCTGTGCACCCATCGAGCTCATCATTTTATCATACTCGTTTGCAATAGCATATTTTGATGCTACACCAGAAACAGAATCTATACGGTGATAAATTGCCTTACGCTTTTCAGCATCGGTGGTTTTATTGTATTCTTCATACAGTGCGTCAATTTTATCCAGCTCGGGCTTTTCTTTTGCCCAGTCCAGCGAACCGAATTTATCGGTTCCCTTAAACAACATATGCTCCAGGTAATGCGCCAGGCCTGTGTTTGTGGAAGGGTCTGTTTTACTCCCTGCTTTTGTTGCCACATAACATTGTATCCTGGGATCTTTACTCGTAGGGCTTAAAATAACGGTAAGCCCGTTTTTTAAAGTATAAAACCTGGCTTTAGCCGGATCATTTGTTACATACTTATAAGTGTATCCACCCGAAGTAGCTTCTTTCCATTGGTATTTACCGGTTTGGGCAAATGTGGTAACTGTGCCTGCAAGCAGCAATACAAATAAAAATTGTTTAAAAATGTGCATATGAAATTTGGTTTGTATATTGAAATGAGGCGCTAAAGTACAAATTCTGTATGTTAATATTTTACCACTCGCAATATTATTAACTTTACATTTGAAAAAAATTGCTGGTATGCCAAGACTATTGAAAATACTGTTTCGCAGTATTATTATAATTTTTCTTTTGTTGAATGTGATCGTGGCTTTTCATGCATATAAGTTTACACATTTCTATAATAATGGCGAGCTCTCTATAAAAAAGAAAGAAGAGAAGACCGGCTGGGATAAGACCAAAGAAATGTTTTTGGGCATTAATGCCGAAAAGAAACGGAATGATGTAACCACCGACTCGACCTTTAAAACCGTTTATCTAAAAACAAAAGACAGCCTGCAACTGGAAGCCTGGTACATTGCTGCTGATAGCAGTAAAGGAACGGTTATACTTTTTCACGGGCACGGCGGCAATAAATCCGGTGTAATAAAAGAGGCTGAATCATTTAATAAAATGGGGTACCATACTTTGCTCGTCGATTTCAGGGCGCATGGCAACAGTGAAGGCAATACCTGTACCATTGGTTACAACGAAACAGAAGATGTAAAACTGGCTTACGATTATATTAAAAATAAGGGCGAAAAAAATGTGGTGCTCTGGGGTATATCCATGGGCGCATCCACTATTACCAAAGCTGTTAAAGATTACCAGCTGGAGCCCCGGCAGGTAATTTTAGAAATGCCCTTTGGTACCATTAAAGATGCTGTAAAGGGCCGCTTAAAAATGATGGGATTACCCGTAGAACCTATTGGCACCCTGCTCACTTTTTGGGGCGGAACCGAACGTGGCTTCTGGGCCTTTGGTATGAAGCCGCAGGAATTTGTATCAGCCATCAAATGCCCGGTATTACTGCAATGGGGTAAAAACGATCCACGGGTTTCTCGATCCGAAGAGGAAATCTTATTTAAAAATATTCCCAATACAAATAAAAAGTTTGTGGTTTACGAAACAGCCGGACATGAAAGTCTTTGTAAAAAAGAAGCTGCAAAATGGGAAGCTGAAGTAACTGCGTTCTTACAATGACCGATCCGAAAAAAATATCTATCCTTGAATATACTTACGATCTTCCTGCTGAAAGGATTGCCCTGCATCCATTAGCTGAAAGGGATGCATCTAAGTTATTGGTTTATAAAAAAGGTAATATCCAGGAAGACGTTTATAGAAATATTGCTGAACACTTAACCGCAGAAAGTCTGCTCATCTTTAATAATACAAAAGTTATTAAAGCCCGTATCCGTTTTCAAAAAAGCAGCGGTGGTGTAATTGAAATATTTTGCCTGGAACCATTTGAAGCCATTAATGAGTACAGTCATGTGATGAATCAAAAAGGTTCAGCTACCTGGAAGTGTATGATCGGTGGAGTGAGTAAATGGAAAGAAAATGAATTAGCAACAGGCAATGATCAATGGGCAATAAGAGCAAAATTAATTGAGAAACTTTCTGATGCTTATGTAGTTGAATTTAACTGGGATGAAGGTCTAAGTTTTGCAGAGGTTTTAGAGCAGGCGGGCGATATTCCTTTACCACCATATATTAAAAGAAAAACTGAAGAAACTGACACAGAACGTTATCAAACCATTTATGCAAAAGATGAGGGATCGGTGGCAGCACCAACTGCTGGCTTACATTTTACGCCGGATATCTTTACAAAGCTTGCAGCAAAAAATATAGAGACAGATTTTGTTACACTGCATGTTGGTGCCGGTACATTTAAACCCGTAAAAGCTGCTACCATGCAGGAGCATGAAATGCATGCCGAGTGGATTGATGTAGGTGCAGCAATGATTGAAAACCTGGTTGAACAAATAGACAAAACAGTTGTGGCTGTAGGCACTACATCTTTAAGAACACTGGAAAGCCTTTACTGGATGGGCGTGAAAGCAAATATGCAACCGGCAATTAAGCAATTGACAATTAGACAATGGGAAGTTTACGAACCGCCTTTGATTAACTGTAATGTAACTGCAACTGAAGCATTATCATCTCTATTAACATGGATGAAAGAAAATAAACGGGAGCGAATATTTACACAATCGCAGATACTGATTGCGCCGGGTTATCATTTTAAAATTGCCAAAGCCATTATTACCAATTTTCATCAGCCACAATCAACATTGCTTTTGCTGGTGGCTGCAGCAATTGGCAGCGACTGGAAAAAAAATTATGATTATGCCCTGCAACACGATTTTCGTTTTTTAAGTTATGGTGATGGCAGCCTTTTATTTATCAATCAATAATATTTACTGCTATTAGATCCATGTGTATTAATTTTATATAATAACCATCCGAAAATATGATCGTAAAGAAACTGCTGAGAAGTTTATTCAACAATACCGGTATTTACATTGGCAAAAGCCCAACTTATAAAGGAAGTGCAAATTTCAGCATTGATGGATTACATTATGGCCTTTCCTTTCCATCAGCCAATTATGCGCCCTGGCTGGGAGATGAAGCGTTTATGAAGATCTACAACCAGATCAAAAGCAACACCCTGGTTGATATTTACCGTTGTTATGAGCTTTGGCAACTGATTCAAAAAGCGCAATCATTACATGCACAGGCGGCCATTTTAGAAGTGGGCGTGTGGCGTGGAGGTACGGCAGGCATTATGGCGAAGCAATTATCAAACTTAAAAAGCACAGCTGTTTTATATCTTGCCGACACGTTTGCCGGTGTGGCAAAAGCTGGTGCTAACGACAGCTTTTATACCGGTGGCGAACACGGCGATACCAGCCAGCAAATGGTAGAAGATGTTTTAAAAAATAAAAGCCAGTACCCTCATTATAAAATTTTAAAAGGGATCTTTCCGGAAGATACGGCCCACGAGATCAGTGCTGATGAGCAGTTTGCTTTATGCCATATTGATGTGGATGTGTACACATCGGCAAAAGATATACTGGAATGGGTTTGGAACAGGTTAATACCCGGCGGTGTGGTGGTTTTTGATGATTACGGCTTTCATAGCTGTACCGGTGTAACCAAACTGGTGGATGAATATCGGGACCGTTCCGACAGGCAGATCATTCATAACCTGAATGGTCATGCCATTATGATAAAATTAAAATAGTTTGATCTTTACTGCCGGATGGTTACCGGTGTGCCAACCGGTATATAACTATACAGGTCTTTCATCTCGGTATATTTTACAGAAACACAGCCGTCTGTCCAGTTATAAAAATTATCTACCGTCCATTCTTCGCCGGGTCTCGTGGCATGTATTGCTATTCCATCACCAATCTTAGCAGTTTTAGGTATCAGGCCTTTTGCTTTCCGCTCATTAAATTTTTGCATGCTGGTTTTGTTTGGATAATCCAGCAGCAATTCCGGCCCCCATTTTTTGTGTATTTTTTTAAGTACTACTTTAAAGCTTCCATCCGGTGTACGTTTATCGCCTTCCCGCATTTTATCACTCAGATCTTTACTGCCAAAAACAATCGGGTATGTTGCATACCAGCCTTCATCATCATACACATACAATTCATATTCGCTTTTATCAACAATAATATAATAGGGGTTACGGATGCTGTCTTTAACAGCAGTTTTTACCTGATGCTTTGTGGCTTTTTTTGCTGCAGGCTTTTTCTTAGGCTTAGGAACAAATGATACCAATAAAACTACTACAGCCAATATGGTGATCTGAAAAAATCGGGAGGTTCTCATTTGGTAAAAATAATTTTCTTTTAATAAACAAACGACGGGCCACATAAAAAAAATATTCCCCTATGGAAAAGATTAACAAAAAATAAAGAATAATTAAAACAAAAAACTTCCGGCATTGCCGGAAGTTTATATATCAGGAGCCCCTTCGCTCATTGGTTAAACCCGTCCCGATAGCTATCGGGGTCATCTAATATTTTTACGCAGTCCTTCGGACTGCGTAAAAATAAAGATGCTATTACCAGTAACTTAATCTGAAACCAACATTGAAAGGTTTTACATCCAGGCTTCTTTCGTACATGGATTTTGGACTATAGGAGCCATACAAGGTTACCGGCCCCAAAGTCATTTCGGCTATATAAGAGAATTTAAATCGCTCCAGGTCGTAGTCTCCCTTATTCGTTAATTTACCTCTTTCATTGCTTACCTGTTTATTGCGCTGGCTGTATAAATAACCTGCACTTACGCCTACACTCAGACCGAACCTGTTTTTTCTTTCATCGGCATTGGTTACAAAATTCAGCATCAACGGTACGGTAACATAATCAGCTGCCAGTTTATTTTTAGAAAAAGAAATAGAGTCTCTGAAAATGAACGGGGCGTTTGTTTGTGTATTTACCGTGTAGGGCACCAATCCTCCTTCGTTATAATTAATACTGTTGGTAGACTTAAACCGGTAATTATTCAGCTCAACTCCCAGGCCATATTTAAGATGCACATGATGCTTTACCAGGTTAAGCCGCTGCATAAAAACCCAAATGTTCACATTGATACTTTTACCAGCCCGCAGTTTAAAATTATCTTTATCTAAAGCAGGAAAACCAGGCCTGTTAACCAGGTAACTGCCGGTATTGGCATAATTGGTTTTATCGCTGTAGTTCGAAAATCCAAGGTCAATAATAAACCAGTTGGTACTTATATTTCTCTTTTTCTTTTTACCATTATCGTTTCCAATCTTTATGGAGGCGTCACCACTTTTCTTTCCTTTCTTAACAATGACCATTCCTCCTATTCTGATAGTGTCTTTACCTTCGTCTTTTTTTTCCGGCACGTCCTGGGCCGTTAAGTTTAAGCAAATAGCTGCTGTGGCTAAAAGTAGAATTAGCTTTTTCATCTGTTACAATTTTAAGTGATTATTTTAATGCAATTTCAAACCCGGCAATTTTTATTCCTTCACCGGTTTTCACGTTGGTGTTACGTTCCAGTACTCTTTTTGCCTTACGTATAAAACCACCAAGTGCTGTTCTTTTTTGTTTATCGTCATCTACATCCAGATAACGGTTATTGTCTTCTCCATCAGCAGTTTTAATTGTATTTACCACCTGCAGGGCTGTAATATTATTCGGATCCGTTTTGCTGTTGTTTAAATTTTCAATAACAGTTCTGTTTTCTTTTGGAGTCATTTTTACAACCGCATCATTATTTCCGGAAACGCTGTTGTTGTTGCTGTTTGAAGGTAATACGTTCTGCGCTGTTATTTCGTTACTGGTTTTGTTGTTAATATTTTGCAATGCCGGTTTTGGCAAATTATTATCCTGTTTTTTATTGCTGCTATTTTGAACGGTTGCGTTTTCCTTTGCAGTACCTGCGTTTTGATTATTATTTTTTTGAATAACGGGCTTTATATTTTCTGTTGACGGGTCATCATTCCTTTTATCGGCTGTTGTAGAGGTAACATTTTCTACTGCCTGTTTTTCCTCAGGGGGTGTTGTTACCGTCGTATTACCCGTATTGTCCTCATTTTTTATTTGCCCTGGATCGGTTGTCTTACTATTAGCTATCTCTTCGGTACTCGTTTTTGTAGAGTTGCTGTTTTTGTATACAGAAACCCCTGTCCAGATACCAAAACCCAGCAGCACTGCCGCAGCTGCAACACGCCACCATTTAATCACCACAACCCTTCCTGGTTCTTTTCTGTATAAAGATTGCTTATCGGCAAAAACAACCTGCATGTCAGGCTGCAGTTTTGTCTGCTGTAAAATAGCCCACTCTTTTTGTGCCGGTTTATCTGTTAATAAACCTGCTTCAATTGTTTTTTTATCAGCCCCGCTTAATTCATCATCAGCATACAACAAAAGATTTTCCTGCAGGGCAGTAATATCTTCTTCCATGTACAACCAGTCTTTTTTATCCAAACCAATATCATCAGCACTCATTACAGTATCCTGTAACAATGCTAATTCTATCTGCAGATCAGGATTTTCCTGCACAAATACATCCACGGCTTTCCTTTCTGCTGCAGATAATTCCTTATCTACATACAGTAAAAAATACGCTTCGTAATTATGCCTTGTAATGTTCATGGTTCTTGGTTCATGGTTCATGGTTGATGCTCTTCTATGAACTATCAACCATCAACCATTAACTAAATAACGTTTTCCGGGCTAACAATATATTCCCTCAACTGCAATCTTGCCCGGTGTAAATAAACTTTTACCTGGCTTTCGTTCAGCCCGGTTATTTGTCCAATTTCTTCGTAACTGTACCCTTCATAATCTTTCAATAGTACCAGGCTACGCTGTTTTTCAGTCAGTTTATTCAAAGCCTCGTTCAAAATTCTTTTTGCATCATGCTTTTGAGAAATTTCACCCCTGGCATTCTCCGAAAAATCTTCACTCAGCACAATTCGTTTGTTTTTCCTTACATGATCGATCATTTGATTGTATGCAATGGTAAACAGGTAGCTTTTACTGCGTTCATGCTCCACCTTATCCCTGTTTATCCAAAGTTTTTCAAATGCACCCTGCACCACATCCTTTGCGTCCTCATTATGCCTCAGATTTTTGAGGATAAAGCGGTACACATTATCTGCATACAGGTTTACACATTCATTATATTCCCTTTCCGTCATACAGGTGTTCAGTAGTTAAAGTTAGCTTAAGTTGGCTGTTTTGTGTATAATACGAAGGTGGGTAATAAAATGTTACAGGGAAAAGGAAAAAAGTTAAAATTATGGGCCAAGCTCTGAACCTGCCTTTCAGCTTCATCGGCACAGTTTAGCCCGAAAGCTTTCGGGGCGCTCTTGTACTTTACAGCTTTATTGAGCTTTTACCTAAGCGGATGATAGAACACAGATGACACGAATCTTACTGATTTACACTGAAAAATCCGTCCATATCCGTTCAACCTGCGTCATCAGCGTTCCATTTTACCCTAAATTTGCCCTAATCAACCTTAACTATATGAACGAGAAATTTGTGAGCCGCATTGCCGCCGAACTTACCGAAATAGAAACTGCCGGGCTTTCCAAAAAGAACGCATCATCAGCAGCGAGCAGGGAGCCGAGATCATTGTAAACGGCAAGACCGTACTTAACTTTTGTGCCAATAATTACCTGGGGCTTTCTTCTCACCCCAAAGTGCTGGCCGCCGCAAAAAAATATATCGACCTGCGTGGTTATGGCATGAGCAGCGTTCGTTTTATTTGCGGCACACAGGATATACATAAAGAACTGGAAAAAAAGCTGGCCGATTTTTTAGGCACAGAAGATACCATTTTATATGCCGCCGCTTTTGATGCTAATGGCGGTGTTTTTGAGCCTTTGTTTGGAGAGGAAGATGCCATCATCTCTGATACTTTGAATCATGCTTCTATCATTGATGGCGTTCGTTTGTGTAAAGCGCAACGCTTCCGCTATTTGCATAATGATATGGCCGACCTGGAAGCAAAGCTTATTGAAACAAAAGATCTGCGTAGCCGCATTATTGTTACCGACGGTAGCTTTAGTATGGATGGTACCATTGCACAACTAGATAAAATTTGCGACCTGGCTGATAAATATGATGCCATTGTTATGATAGACGAATGCCATAGCAGCGGCTTTTTAGGGAAGACCGGCAGAGGTACTCATGAGTATAGAAATGTGATGGGCAGGATCGATATCATTACCGGAACACTTGGTAAAGCACTTGGCGGCGCCAGCGGTGGTTTTACCAGCGGACGAAAAGAAATTATTGAAATGCTGAGACAAAGAAGCCGCCCTTATTTGTTCAGCAATACCGTAGCACCCAGTATTGTAGGTGCAAGCATTGCTGTTTTGGATATGCTGAGCGAAACAACCGAACTGAGAGATACGCTTGAAAACAACACAAAATACTTCCGTACAAAAATGACCGAAGCTGGTTTTGATATTAAGCCCGGCGATCATCCCATTGTACCCATCATGTTGTATGATGCCGTGCTGGCACAAAATTTTGCTGCTAAATTGTTAGAAGAAGGCATTTATGTAATTGGTTTCTTCTTTCCGGTTGTTGCTAAAGGGCAGGCAAGAATCCGGGTACAATTAAGTGCGGCACATAACGAGCGGCATTTGGATAAAGCTATTGAAGCATTTACAAAAATTGGAAAAGAATTGGGCGTATTGAATTAAAACTATAATCTTATTGTTACTGTCTTAAAGCTTTTCAAATCTCTGTTATTGGTGCATAATGCACTGATATAGCCATCAGGTAATGGATGACGGATCTCCGTTCCGTTAACTGTATAAGCAATTACAAACTTTCTTTGCCGGTATATATAGTTGGTGTAAACTGTTTCGCTTTTTCCAATTAACGTACAGGTATTTTCTGCATGGTTCAGGGTCAGCATCATATTGGCATTTGCAAAAACACCGGCATCATTTAGCCGGTTGTTCAATCCTTTGCTATAGCCATTGCGGTTAAATTTTCTATCCATTTCTGCAATAAAGTCATCACTATTTAAAAATTGCGTTTTTACCAGGCCGGCGCCAGAAGTGCAGGAATCGGCCATGGGATTGTCCACCTCCTGGAGGTAAAAAACAGTGTTTACATTTGTAGGCAGGTTGCCTTTCTCATCAACTACTTTAATGGCTATTAAATATGTTCCATCATAAGGGCAATGCTGTGCATAAATATTGGTGCACAGCATAACAGCAGAAAGAAAAATAAAGCAGCGTTTCATATTATCTTATCTCCTTCAAAACAATTGACCAGCCCATATCCATTTTTACTATTAAGGAATTACTGGAAATATCATGGATCCACATGGTTTTGTTACCGGTACCATCTGCAGCATTGTTAATAATGAATGCTTCTATCTTTTTATCTTCTCCTTTTATTTTAACTACAGTGCTTACTTCCTCATTTTCGGGAATGTAAAATGTTTCAGGTGCGCCATTATCAAGGGTCATAGTAGTTTTTTTATTGGCCATATCGCTGAAGTTTTTACCAGATAGCCATACAGTGCAGGCATCTGTAAGGCTCAGCTCGCCACCACGAAAAAAATTTACGTATTTGGTTGCTTCGCTTTTGGCTTTGTTGCTTACGGTAACATGACCAGTGGTTTTATTGCTATTGGTCATTTCATAGTTAAAATCGAGGGCATTATTTCCCGGATCATTCAGGGTTACTATAAACTCGTATTCGTTGCCGCCGGCTTTTACCTGGTAAACCAGTTTATCACCTTTTTTTAAATCATAAAACTCCGAGCTGCCGTCATCGTTTTTTAACATAAGTGGTAAAGTAAAAGAATCTTGTGCCATGCTGCTGAATCCAAATACGATCAGGGAAGCTAAAAGTATAAACTGCTTTTTCATAATACTAATTTTGATTGAAAGATAAATATAGCATCTCAATAAGAATAAAGGAATACCCTGTACACGGTATTTTATGCCCGGCAAGTATAATGGCAAAACTCTATCTTTGCATCGATAAAAGATGATAAGAATTACCGCTGTTGAACGGAGTCCTTCCTTTGTCGGGATAAACCCTGCCTATGAGGTTTCATCAGGGTACAACAGCCGGTAACAAAAAAATAAACATGTCGGAACAATCAGAAACCTTTATAGCAAAAAGCACCGTTAAAGCTGCCGACCTGGATCACAGGCGCAAGATCAATTTTAATATTGGCAAATACAATGCATCGGTACCAAAGGGCAAAGAACAATTTGCCGATGTACACCTGGCCAGGGAAAGGGCCAAAAACCTGAAGTGGCGTGCCATTGAAACCCTTGATCAGCAACTGGAAGAATTTGAATTGAATTTTACCAAACGTGGCGGCAAAGTGATTTGGGCCGAGAATAGTGACCAGGCCATTGAAGAGATACTTAAGATATGTAAGGAAAAAAATTGCAGATCGGTGGTGAAAAGTAAGAGCATGGTTACCGAAGAAATTCACCTGAATACTGCTTTGGAAAAAAATGGAATTGAAAGCGTGGAAACCGACCTGGGCGAATATATTCAGCAACTGGACGGTGAAGCTCCCTACCATATTGTAACGCCGGCCATGCACAAAAACAAGGAGGATGTTGCCAAACTGTTCAACAAAAAATTAGGTACGCCCATCAATTTTACGCCGGAGCAGTTAACACTTAAGGCCAGGGAAATACTGCGTGAAAAATATGTACAAGCCGAAGTGGGTGTTACCGGTGCCAACTTCATCATCAGTGATATTGGCGGCATAGCCGTTACCGAAAATGAAGGCAATGCCAGGTTGAGTTCTGCTTTTCCTAAAACACATATCGTTGTTGTGGGTATCGAAAAAATGATCCCTTCTTTAACAGACCTGGGTTTGTTTTGGCCGCTGCTTTCTACTTTTGGAACCGGGCAAAAGATTACTGTTTACAATACTATTGTAACGGGGCCCAGGCAGGAAAATGAAACCGACGGACCAGAAGAAATGTATGTGATCTTATTAGATAACGGCCGCACCAATATTTTAAAAAATCCCAAGCAGCGTGAAAGTTTATACTGCATCCGTTGCGGCGCCTGTTTAAATGCATGCCCCATTTATAAGAATATTGGCGGCCATGCTTATGGCGCCACCTACAGCGGGCCCATTGGCAGTGTAATTACACCACACCTGCAGGGCATGGAAGATTTTAAGCATTTAAGTTATGCATCCTCGCTTTGCGGAAATTGTACCGAAGTGTGTGCAGTAAAAATAAACCTGCATGAGCTGCTTTTGGAAAACAGGCACGAATCGGTGGAAGAAGGTTTAACAACTTTTACCGAACGCATGGCCTGGAAAGCCTGGCGGCTGGCGAGTTTGAAAAGAGGCTTTATGAATTTGGGCAGCGGTAATTTTAAGAACAAAGTAGTTAATGGTATGTTTAAGGGCTGGAACAGGAACCGAAGCGATTTGAATTTTAGCCAGAAAACATTTAACCAGCTATGGAAGGAGCGGTACAAAAATTAAAAATGGTCATTTAAAATTTAAAAATGGTCCTGCTATGGCGGGACTTATTTATTTTGTGCTGAAATGCTACTCATCTACTCACATACCGGTTCAGCAAGATTGCTTTATATCTGTTCCTTTATTTTTAAGGAGCAGCTGGGCCTGCATTTCAGTCTTACCATTGATTCAGAAAAATTTAAAGCGCATACAGGACCAAAACTGAATTACAGCGATTTGGAATTGGGCAATAATGCGTTTCAGATAAAAAACCACGGACTGCTGTTTGAAAAAAACATACAAACGCAAACCATTGAATGCTTTACAACGAATAATTACAAAGCTTTTTTTAAAATTGAGAACAGCGATTTGCCCTTTGATATTTTTGCAGCATCTTTTTATTTGCTTACCCGATACGAAGAATACCTGGCCCATGAAAAAGATATGTATGGCCGGTATAACCATGAAAATTCGCTCGCTTACCGGGAAGGGTTTTTGAATATGCCTTTGATAAATATCTGGATAAAAGCTTTTGCAGAAAGGCTGAAAGAGAAATGCTCAGCGCTTCATTTAAAATTCCCCACTTTCAATTTTCTTCCAACCTATGATATTGATATAGCTTTTTCATACAAGTACAAAGGTTTAATAAGAAACCTGGGTGGTTTTTTAAAATCACCCTCCATAGAGCGTGTAAAAGTTTTAGCAGGCCTTGCCAAAGACCCCTTTGACAGTTATGACTGTCTGAAAGAGCTGCATGAAAAAAAACAACTGCAGCCTGTTTACTTTTTTTTAGTGGCCGAAAAAAACAGTCAGTACGATAAAAATATACTACCGCAAAAAGATGCTATGTGGAAACTTGTTCGTAAACATGCCAATAAGTTTACAGTTGGTTTACACCCAAGCTGGCAAAGTGGTGATGAGCCTGCTCTGCTAAAAGCAGAAAAACTTCAGCTGGAAGATATGAGTGAAAAGGTAATAAAAAAGTCAAGACAACATTATATCCGGTTTAATTTACCCGAAGGGTATCAACGCCTGAGTGCTGCGGGCATAACCGAAGACTACAGCATGGGTTATGGCAGTATCAATGGTTTCAGGGCATCGGTAGCTTCATCGTTTTACTGGTACAACCTGCAGGCAGATGAAAATACCATCCTGCGCATTCACCCGTTTTGTTTTATGGATGCCAATTCATTTTATGAGCAGCAGCAAAATGCACAACAAACGCTGGATGAAATGCTTCATTATTTATCCGTTTGCAAAGCGGTAAACGGTACACTCATCAGCATTATGCACAATAATTTTTTGGGCACTGCAAAGGAATTTGAAGGATGGTCAGCAATGTATGAGCAGTTTATTGCTCAGGCTCAGCAATGATTTTTTCACGGCTGCGCTTGAGGCTGTAATTTACCAGGAAGACACCAGCCAGTGTTACAATAGCTCCCCACAAAATATACATGGTAAGTTTTTCGTGCAACACAATGGCCGCTGTTACCATGGCCACCAGCGGGTTGATGTAGGCATACAGCGAAGAAATAGCCGCAGGCAATTTTTTCATGGAATAAATAAATGCAATGAACGCCAGCAACGAACCGGCCAGTACCAGGTAAGTGATAGCGCCCCAGGCTGTAGCAGAAATGCTTATAAATGGAATCGTTGGCTGAGTGGTTTCGGCTACAATAAATAAAATGAATGCGCCAATCAACATTTGCCAACCGGTAGCGTAATAAGGGTTGAGTTTGGTTTTATTTCGCACAATAACAATGGTGCCTACACTCCAGCTTAGCATGGCAATAACTGATAAAGCCACACCAAAAATAAATCCTTCGGGGTGATGTTGAAATGCGTTTTCATAAAACACAATGCCAATACCGGTTATACCGAGCAAGAGGCCTATAAAAGTAAGTATGGTCATGTTGCGGCTTTTAAAAAAAACCATTTCAATGATCACCACACTCAGCGGGTATAAAGCACCCACCAATGCACTTAAACCGGTAGGTATAAAATTTAAGCTCCAGGTGCTTAAACCATTTGCCAGTACAAACATCAGCAAGGCCATGATCAGCAGCCATAAAAATTCTTTACGTGTAGGTAAAGCTAATTTTCTATACAGCATGAAAAAAAGTACAAAACAAATACCTCCAAAAAACTGCCGTATATAAGCCATCTGCAAAGCAGGCATTTCAGCAACACCAATTTTGCTGGCCACCCAGGTGGTTCCCCAAACAATACTGGTAATTGCCAAAGCCAGGTACCCTCCTGCTTTACCCTTTGGCAAATTTTTGCTGCTGATCATTTTTAAGAATGTGGTTAATGTTTAAAATGCCGGAGCCCGGTAATCACCATGGCCAGGCCATTTGCTTTGCAGTATTCAATTGAATCCTTATCACGTATAGAACCGCCCGGCTGTATAAATGATGCGATACCGGAAGCATGTGCAATTTTAACGCAGTCATCAAAAGGGAAGAAAGCATCGCTTGCCAATGCAGCACCAGTCAGATCAAAATCAAATTGCTTTGCCTTTTCTATTGACTGACGCAGGGAATCAATTCGGGATGTTTGTCCGCAACCTTTACCAATCAATTGTTTATTTTTTACCAATGCAATGGCATTGCTCTTTAAATGTTTGCAAATAATATTGGCAAAGATCAGGTCTTCTTTTTCTGCTGCTGTGGTTTCTCTGCCCCCCTCTTCTTTCCAGTCGGTGTAATTACCCTGGTCGTTTTGTTGTGTAAGTATGCCGTTTAAAACAGATTTATACTGATGCGAAGCAGCAAGTGTTGTTTTTTGCTGTAACAGGATACGGTTCTTTTTTGTTTTCAGAATTTCTAAGGCAGCTGCATCATAAGATGTTGCAATCAATACTTCAAAAAATATTTCGTTGATGGCATTGGCTGTTGCTACATCAACCATAGCATTGCAAACCAATACGCCTCCAAATGCACTCTCCGGATCGCCGGCCAGTGCTGCATCCCAGCTTTCCTTTACGGTAGCCCTTGATGCAATACCGCAAACATTAGTATGTTTAATGATGGCAAAAGTAACCTCCCCTAAATCCCCTCCAAAAGAGGGGACTTGAGCACTCTGCTTATTTGAAGTCCTTTCGAATTCACCGATGATCTGTACAGCTGCATCCACATCAACCAGGTTATTATACGATAATTCTTTACCATTCAGTTTGTCAAATATTTCATTGGTATTACCATAAAACACGCCCTGCTGATGAGGGTTTTCGCCGTAGCGTAAAACTGTTTTCTCTTTGTTAAATGGATTTATAAAATCTGACTGGTTAAAATAATTAGAGATGGCCATGTCATAACCGGTGCACACATCAAATGCTTTAATGGCAAACATGCGGCGTTGAACAAGGGTTGTTTCTCCTTGTTGTTCTTTTAAAATTCCTTCAAGCAATGCATAATCCTGTTTGGCAGCAACCACCACTACTGAGGTATGGTTTTTTGCAGCAGCACGTATCATGGATGGACCGCCAATATCAATTTTTTCAATGATCAGTTTTTCATCCGAGGTTGATGCTACCGTTTCTTCAAAAGGATAAAGATCAACTATTACCAAATCAATTTCCGGGATATTGTATTGCTTCATTTCAGCAACGTGTTCTGCATCTTCCCTTTTACCCAATATTCCTCCAAATACAGACGGGTGTAAGGTTTTAACCCTGCCACCCAAAATAGAAGGATAAGTTGTAAGCGATTCAACCGGTACACAGGGAATATTTAATGCTTCAATAAATTTTTGTGTACCACCTGTTGAGTAAATGGTAATGCCCAGCCCGTGTAACTGCTGCACAATGTTTTCCAATCCATCTTTGTAAAAAACTGAAATGAGGGCCGACTGAATTTTTTTCTGCATTTGCTTTGATTAAAGTGGCTGCATTAGAAATGAGCAGCAATAAGTATATAATTTCGCCGCAAATTTACAGATTTAAACTGTAGCAAATGTGTGCGTGTACTTTAATTATACCAAATAAAGTCTATTCTTCTATTTATAGAGACTACAAAAACATCATACGCTTAAGCTCCCCTCTCCAGAAGGGAGAGGGGCTGGGGGTGAGGTCAATAGGTTATTTAATAAAAGGCATCTCTGGCTTTTCTTCAGCAGGAGGTTTTCTGTAGCCGTTTAAACGTATTTCGGCCCGGGCATTTTTTAGAATTTGCTGCGGATTTTTTGCAGCATTGGCCGGCCGGGATATACCATAACTATTTACTTCCAGTATTCTTGCACTGTTGACCTGGCGTGAGAGCAGGTAATTCTTAACTATACCGGCTCTTTCTTTGGCAAGGCGCTGGCATAATGCGTACGACCCTTCGGCCAGGTTTGCGTGGCCATCAATAGAAATGGTTAGCTCAGGATTATCTCTCAATAATTTGCTCACACTATCCAGCACTTTATAAGTATTCGATGTTAAGCCCCAGTCCCCAATTGCAAATGGTACAGCTATAGCTCCAGAATCGGGACAACCTTCAAAATCACTCAACCCAAAAACATCAGGGCACTTATCTTCATCATCGGCAATCCCATCTTCATCTTTATCAAAAAATTCTTTCTTTTTGGGCGGCGGTGGATATACCAGCCGCAACTCGGCCCGGCAATTTACCCAAAGCCCGTTTTTATCTTTATTTACATATTTCTGGCGGGTTTTACCCCAGGCTTTTATTTGGTTGATCCTGGTCAGGGCAACCCCTCTTCCTCAAACATACGTCTCAATAAATAAGGCCCGGTTTAAAGAGAGATAATAACAAACTGTATCTGAGCCTTCGTCTTTATAGGCATAACCATCTATGGAGAGGGTGATATTGGTATCGAGTAGTAAAATATGTATAATACTATCCAACGTTTCAAGTGTGTATTTATGGAACAGGGCAGATTGTTTATACTCAAACCTGATCACAATGGTATCAATACGCTGCGGTGGGGGTTGAAAATATTGATCAACAGCTTTGGTTCGATGGTCGAATTCATCAGCAGGTGCTCCGGCAAAAACGGAAAAACCCGTGCTTAAAAAAAGCAGTACTACAAGGTGCCGGAATTTGGTCATCCCTGCAAATTTAATGGTATTGTAAATCTAATCACGACAGGCAAAAATAGATAATATATAAAACTTCAGCTCTAAAACGAAAGTTATATGCCAATATTGTAGATGAATGCACCCGCGTCGGGTATTGAATAGAAAGGCAGGTTCAAGGATTTACATTCTTTTTTCCATTTTTCTATTTTCCAGGACGGGTTGCTGGCGTCAAAAACTATTTGTTTGCAGTTAAAAGTTCTTGCAAGGCTATTAATATCGAGCCTGGGGTTTTTTGAAATGATGAGTAGGTCCAGGTTAATTTTTTCAGCAACGGGATCAAAGATCATCGCTTTATCGGCTATCATTATTTTTTTATTATTGAACTGGTAAAAATTCCCTGTTTAAAAACACCATCCATCGAATCTGTTCTCATATTAAGCTGGTGGGTAATTCTGCCGGGTTTTAAATGAAAGTTCTGCAGCAAGCCTTCTTGCAACAGTATACTATCGCCAATGAATTGATAGCTGTTGCCGTTTATAAAATCAATGGCTTTATGCTGGGGCACATGATAAACAACTAATTTTTGCTGTTTGCTGTGCTGCCAATTATTATAGGCGCCTTGCAAAACAAAAGCGGTCATTACATACAAACCCATCCAAAAATATTTTTTGTTTTGCAGCATTAACCATGCACTAAAAGATATTAGTATGATATACAGCAACCCTGTAGATAAAACCGTGGCCGGAATATTTTCCCACACGGCAAAAGACAGATCATTGATCCACAAAATTATCCTGTTCATCACCCAAACCAGGCCTGTAACCAGTTTACCCAGCCCGATACTCACAAATGGAATCCATGATAATATGATTAAAGCAATTTCGGCATATAAAATAACAGCAGATAGTGGTACCGCAATGAGGTTAGATATTAAAAACAAATTGGGAAACTGGTGAAAATAGTAAATACAAACCGGGAAAGTAAGCAATTGCGCCGCTGTTGATACGGATATGAGTTGCCAGGTTTTATCAACCCATTTATTTTTTATGTAGAAGCAATTATACAGGGGTTTTTGAAAAATAACGATACCCAAAACAGCCAGGTAAGATAATTGAAAGCCCACGGCCCACAAATAATAGGGGTTGTAGCAAAGCAAAAGAAATGCCGATGCCGCCAGCGAATTATAAATGGATGCCTGTTTGAACCAGGTTTTACCTACAGCGATAAACGAGAACATAACGGCTGCACGCAATACTGATGGCGATGCCCCGGTAAGTATAGAGAATAGCCAAAGGCAGCTTAAGATCAAAACCAGTTGTAGCCATTTTGATCTATTGATGAACGGAATTTTGCCGAATACCCAAACCAACAATACATAAATTAATGCCAGGTGCATACCCGATATGGCAATGATATGCACCACGCCGGTATTGCTGTAAGCCTGTACCAGGTCTTTATCCAGGTCGTTGGTATAGCCGATCAGTAATGCTTCTGCAATGCCCAGTTCATCCCGATAGCTATCGGGACCGCTGTGTATTGATTTTCGCAAAACACCCAACACATATTCCCTGGCAGAAAAAATAAGTTGCCGAAACCCGTTCTTCGAACTATCATTTAATAGCCGCCAATTTTTTTCTTTTAAAAACACATGGTGAAAAATGCCATGGAAAGCAGCATGTCGCTGGTAATTAAAAGCGCCCGGGTTGCCGGAATTTTTAATCGCCTGCAGGTTTTTGCGTATGATTATTCTGTCGCCATATGACAGGTTGGTTTTAATACTGTCCTTAGAAAAATACAATAACAGTTTTCCTTCTGCTGCAATTGTTTTACCATCCTGCACCACAGCTTCTACATAACCATCGGCTTTAAAAGATTTATTTTTTTCTACCAGTGGCTCATCAATCCGCACAACGAGGTAGCTGCCTTCTTTGTAATAATTACCATACCAGTTGTCATTACGTCTTACATCTTTTTGACAGGTAAGCCAGGCACCTAAGGCAACAAAAAACAATTGAATGATAAACCCCTGCAGCGGCTGGATCTTAAAGCGTAGCGCAATGGGCAATAATAAAAACAACAAAAAAGCTATGCCGAAAGAGATGAATGCTGTTACAATAAAATGCAAAGGAATTTGAAGATACCATTGTAATACAATGCCCGCAATCAAAGGCAGCAACATCCTGATGAAAGGCGCTTTTTTCCATATGGGTATGGCATAGGGGCGGAACATAGGACAAAATAGAAAAACCTTTTGAAAAATCAAACAAGGGGCTGCCAGGGCAGGTATAATATTATTCAAAACGCCTTATCACTGAGGACCGATGGCAATGATATTAATGGTAAAGTTTGGAGAAACACCGCTTGATCTTGGATTATAAACATACAAGGTGGCGCCTGTTGTACTGGTACCAAAAATGGTCATCACTACTTCTGCCCAGCCACCGGAACCACCGGTAACATTGCCCACAAAAGCTTCGGGAGCCGCACCAAAGGGTTCTGGCCAGGTTATAGCAAAGGTTTTTGTTTCACCGGCTAAAAATGCAGTGTTTATAGTAACCGGTGTACTTTGCTTTTTGGATTGCGTACCATCTATGTTGCGGATAATACCCTTTCCGTTTTGTACGGTAAGGTTGTTTTTTACATCCACCAGGCCGGCATTGGTAATTATTGCCCGTACAGCATTGTTGGTTACAAGGGAAAAAGGGTGATTGGTAGATGTACCGATATATGGACCAGACCCTCCCCCATCATTACTTAAGCGTATAATCTTGCTGTTAGTGGTATCTTCTAAAATCAGTTGGTTTGTTCCGCCACTTCCGGAAATGTATACATGGGCGGATGGTGTTAACTCCCCGATACCTATATTGCCATTTTGCAAAACAGTCATTGCATTGCTACGTGCATTATCAGCCGTACCATTACCCACCTGGAAGATTCGGTTAAGACTATTGATTGCTTCAGGATCGGCAGCATTTGTACTGTCATTATATATCCCGGTTGCAAATCCTGCATAAGATTTCGATTTTATGAATGCCCCGCTAGATGAGGAAGATATGCCTGAGGATCTTGTTTGCTCTCCCATTGATGTAGAATAGGCACCAAAAGCAAATGTGTTGAATCCCATAGCTGTGGAACGAAAGCCCCATGCTCCCGTCATATATCCCATGGCTACAGAATACAAACCAATAGCTGCTGAGCCGAATCCCACGGCCATTGAACCGGCACCGGAAGCTAATGTGTTTTCTCCAAATGCTACAGAATTTGGTCCAATATTAGCATTGTCCCATTGCGTACCAAATATAGATCCGGCACGCAAAGCAGCTTTGTCTGGTATCCACATCATTCTGGTACCCGCTCCGCTTACCGGGGTACTTCCAATAGTGCTGTCAAATAATACGGCGCCTTTTTTTACATGCAGCAATGCTTGCGGATTGGTTGTTCCAATACCCACATTACCATTTTGCAAAACAGTCATAGCATTGCTGCGTGCATTATCTGCTGTACCATTGCCAATTTGAAAAATGCGATTTAGTGGATTTGAACTCGTTGCACTGGCAGCGTTCGCTGTATCATTAAAAATACCTGTTACAAAACCCCCATAATGTTTTGCCTTATTTTGATAACCGGTGGCAGTTGCATAATTGCCGGAGGTTATTACGTTTATACCTAACGTAGTTGAATAATCGCCCGATGCAGTTGAATTTATACCGAAAGCATTTGAATTTTGCCCATTGGCATTTACACCAATACCTGATGCATAAGAAATATTTCCATTGGCAAAAGAGTTATTACCAAATGCAACTGCACTGCTACCAATGGCCTGTACATTCCTGCCTACTGCAACCGCATAGGCATTCGCTACTGCATTGTTACCAACAGCTACAGATACCTGCTCATTGGCTATAGACTGGTAACCTACGGCTAAAGAATAATACCCGTTATTAACACGGCTTTCGTAACCAATTACTGTGGATGCCTCGATGGCATTTAAGTTTAACCTGCTCCCCAAAGCTATATTATTCATTCCGCCAAAAACTGTATTGGAAGAACCGATTATTGTTGAGGAATCTGAGGTTAAAACGGAAGAAGCTCCAATAACATTACTGTAATTGCCGGCAGCAGTTACATCATAACCAATAGCGGTGCTGCTTATGCCGGAAGCTATTGTGTTTCTACCTGATGAAAAAGAGTAAATACCCATATTGGGTTCATCCCATTGCGACCCGTTTACATAACCTACCCTGAATGCAGCCTTATCCGGATACCACATCAATCTCCGGCCGGCACCCGACACGGGTGGGGTAGCTGGTATTGCAGGTATATCGTTATTGGCAGAAAATAAAACAGCACTATCCGTAACATGCAAACGCGCCAGGGGCAAAACAGTTCCAATACCGGTATGGCCATTTTGCAAAACCGTTACTGCATTTCCTCTTACAGAGAGATCGGTGCCGTTACCAATTTGAAACAGCCGGTTGTTAGCATTGATAGCCGTTGCATTGGGAGCATCAGCAGTATCATTAAAAATTCCTATTACTGTACCTGCGTAAGATTTAGATACTGTGTTATATCCTGCACTCAAAGCATTTTCGCCTGAGGCCTTTGTATTATTACCTAAAGCTGTTGCGTAATTTCCATTTGCAGTGCTGTAATTACCTGCCACCGTAGAATAATTGCCGGAAGCCGTTGAATAGTTCCCCAGCACCCTTGCATAACTCCCGCTTGCTGTAACCGAATTACCTAGCGCCGAAGAAGTATATCCTGATGCTGTTGAACTGCTGCCCATAGCGAATGAATAATCGCCCGAGGCAGTTGCACCTCCAAAAGCCATGGCAAAAATGCCCAATGCCCTTGTTTCATAGCCCAAAGCTGCGGAGCCCACTCCCGATGCAATGGTATTTAAACCTGCTGCAAAAGAGTAAGAACCTATGTTAGCCTGGTCCCATTGATTACCATCCACGTAACCTGCCCTGAAAGCAGATTTTCCAGGATACCACATCATTCTTCTCCCGGCACCTGATATTGGTGCTGATCCTATCGGAGTAACCAGCGGAGCAGAGAATAAAACCGCACTATCTGCCACATGCAATCCTGCTACAGGATTATTTACACCAATACCCACATTGCCTGAATTGCTATTGTAAATATGATTGCCGTTTTGCAGCCACAAATTATTGGTTGATGTTGTTACAGAAACCCATACGCTGCCGTTATAATAATAAAATCCCGGCGTATTGTCTGTTTGATAGATCAATAAGCCGGTTGCCGGAGCAGCAATAGCATTGCGGTTTATCATGGTCATTCTTGGTATCAACATTCCTTTGGCTGTACTCTTTACATCAAGTATTGCACTTGCATTAGCAGAACTTCCATCTGTATTGATAGAAAAAGATTGTGCAGTAACAGGCAGATAATAAAAAAAGATGGCAAATGTTGTCAGCAGATATTTTCTTTTCATGGCAGCTCTTTTAGCATACCAAATATGACAAGAAAAGTGTTTGATCGCTATCGCCAAAACGTGGTATGCTTCAACAGGCCTGAAAATGACAAAAAGCTACACCAGTTTATTCTTCATGGCCTTATTAATGGCTTCGCCCTTACTGTTTACATGAAGTTTTTGGTATATGTTGCGCAGGTGGGTATGTATGGTATGAAAACTAACGTTTACTTTATCGGCAATCATCTTATAACTAAGGCCATCAACCAATAATTTTAAAACTTCTTTTTCTTTTTCGGTAAGTTGTACATATTCCCCCTGTGGCTGTTGTTGAAAATTATGCAACACTTTTTTTGCTACAGATGGGGTAAAAAAAGAACCTCCTTCTGCTACTTCACGAATTGCCTGCAGTATTTTTTCGGGGGGCGTGTTTTTTAAAATATAACCAGATGCCCCATTGCACAAAGAAGCAAAGATCTTGTCGGCATCATCAAAAACTGTTTGCATACAAACATGTATGTTGGGGAAATTTTCTTTAATTTCCTTTACCGCATCAATACCATTTTTACCGGGTATATTAATATCCATCAGCACCACATCGGGCTGCAATGCTTCAATTTTTTGCTGCAGCCTGGTGGTATCTTCAAAAGAACCGCAAAGTTCCATATCGTTACTGGTAACAATAATAAACTCCAGGCTCTCCCTGAATTTCTGATTGTCTTCGAAAACAGCAATTTTCATTTTTTTAGTTTCAGGCATAAAGATGATTTATTAACTAGGTAAGCTATATCGCCAATTATGGTGATACAGATTAAACAGGGCAATGGAGTGTAATGGTGGTTCCTTCACCTGCCGCCGATTTAATGTGCAAGGATCCGTTTATTTCTAAAGCTCTGCTGTACAGGTTCTTTAACCCATTTCCTTTTTTTACAGAGGCTTCGTCAAAACCAATCCCATCATCAGTTATTGTCATGGTCAAATTTTTATTTTGTAAAACTATCTTTACCCAAACCGCATTGGCCTGTGCATATTTTACAGTATTGTTGATCGCTTCTTTAAAGATCAGGTAAATATTTTTCCGGTGTTCCAGCGGCAGCAGTAAATGATTCAGCTTTTCATCTGTGCTGAAATGCAGCTTGATATTTTTAACAGCACACATATCGGCTGCATAGCTTTCCATACGCTTAACCAGTTTTTCGCCTTCATCATTATCGGGGTTAATAGCCCACACAATATCACTCATACTGGCTACCATATCCCTGCTGTTCTCTCCCATTTTATCCAAAACCCTTTCCAGGTTGGGGTTGGTCTCTTTCAATTGGCCTTTTAGTGCCTGGCTGTATAAAGATATAGAACTGAGTGTAGCACCAATATCATCATGCAGGTCGGTGGCAATACGGGTACGTATCCTTTCCAGCTCCAGCGCTTTTTTTAGCCGGAAGCGGTAAAACAAAAATGTTGCAGCAGCAAACAGGATTATGATCAAACCAACAAACCACCAGGTGCGGTAAAATGGAGGTACAACCGTAAAAGATATATTTGTTTCGGCACTTTCCATACCTGATGCACTGACCGATTTGGTTACAAAAGTATAATCGCCGGCAGGCAATTGCTCGTATCGTACCATTGAACCGCCACCCAATTCCTTCCATTCATCATCCCAACCCCTGAGTTGGTAAAATATCCTGTTTTCTTTTTCGGCAATAAAATCAACCGGTGATAATTCTATCTCCACCGCATCTTTATAAGAACTTTTAATGGGCTGTTTTTGCAGTGATACCAGGTGATCTTCTTTAACACCGTAACGCACCCGGCTGATGATAACAGGCAATGGCGCCCTGCTTTTTTGCAACAGTTTTTCTTTAAGCACACCAATCTTTGTATCCGATGCAAATAAGATCTCTTCCCGGTTTGTAGTATGAATTTCGGAAATGATGGTGCCGTCTTCCCAACCCGGCAGTTTGCTCATTGCTTCCCAACGGGTAAAATTTTCATCTGTTTTAAAAACACCTTCCGATGCCTTTACCCATAAATTAGCTTCCTGGTCTTCTGTTATTTTTTCAATAGAAAAATTGCTAAACCCTTTTAAAGGATACAGTGTTACCAGTCTGTCATTTTTAAATTCATAGATGCAAAGCTGGCTGCACACCAGCAGCCTTCCGTTTTTCGTAAAAAGCATCCCCTTGGGCGATATCTTTGTTTCTGCTACTTGTTCATCAGGCGGTGGAGCAAGAAATGTTTTGTAGGAAAAATTAAAAGGATCTACCCGGTATAATTTATTGCCGGAAGTAAACCATACATTACCGTCAGCGTCTTTCTGCATATCTGCAATACTATTTCCATAGGTGTTATCGGGTTTGGTTTTATCGCCAAAGATCACCGTATCTTTTTTAGTTTGCTGATCAAAAACTAAAATCCCGCTCCGCTTCATGGTGGTCCAAAAGCTTTTATCCGTTGCTTTTACAATGTAGCCGGTTGTTTTTTGTGCAGAGGCTTTTATCACTAGCGGGGTAAGGTCCTGCACTGTATTATTACTTACATCATAATAACCAAGGCCATTCACTGATGTAAACCAATAGCCATTGTCATCACTGATCCAGCGGTTAATATTTGCCAGTAGTTGTTCTTTGCCTGCCGGTAAATAATGTTGTGCAATGGTTTGCGATGCCGTATTATAATTATACCAGCCGCCTGTTGTGGTAAGATAAAAATCCGTTGCCCGGTTTTTAACAGCTGGGATAATATGAAATACCTGCGTTCCTTTTTTATTATTTTCGTTTAGCGGTATCCATTTAAATGCAAAACTATTGGGATTTAATTTAAAGAGACCCTGCCAGGAACCTACCCACAGGTTTTGTTGCCTGTCGGTAAAAAACTGTGTAAGATTATAACCTGCGAGGGAATAAGACAGGTTAAGATTTTCTTTATCGCCCTGTTTAAAAGAAACAAGTCCGCCATAAGTTGCCAGCAACAGGTACCACCTGTTCTGCATTTTTATTTCGGCAATATCATTGATGGCAAATGTATTGGGATCAACACCATCCAGGTTTACGCTTTCAAAATTGTTGACGCTTGCATTGAATCTAAAAAGGCCGTCGCTGAATGTTCCCGCCCATAATGTTCCTGCATGATCTATAAATAAAGAATAAAAAGCTCCTTTAGCGTTTTTTTTGAGTGGGAAGTAGGAAGTGTATGTCTTTGTCTTTTTATCAAAAGCTTTTACACCATACGAAGTGGATAGCCATAATTTACCGGTACTGTCTTCTACAATTTTATTGATAAATTTATTGATCCTGTCATCTTTCCCAAATACAATTACCGGAAAGTTCTCAAAACTATCAGAACGCTCATTATATAATGCCAGGCCTTTTTCGGTAGTAAGCCAAAGGCCCTTGTCTTTATCCATGTACAGGTAATTGCACCAGCGGTATGGAATTTTGCCTGGCCCACTGCCTTCCGGGTATTGAGTAATAATTTCAGTGAATGGGTTAAGTTTATTCAGGCCGCTTTCTGTACCAAACCAGATATTTCCTTTTTTATCTTCGGTAATATTATGAACGATGAGGTCGGTGATACCTTTTGCACCAAGGGTCGTATAGTTTTTAAAACTCCGCCCATCATACCTGCTTAACCCACGATTAGTGGCCAGCCACAAAAAACCACGGCTGTCCTGGTAAACAGTATTGATCAAATTATCAGGCAAGCCCTGCTTGCGTGAAATATGATCAAATACAAGATCTTTACCAATGGGTTGGCAAAAGGATGACTGTCCTGTTAACAGGGCCCAAAAAATAATTGCTTTATAACACCAGGCTTTCACAGTAAAAAGATAGGGCATTATTAGAAAAGCACAAATACCCTGCCGGGAGGTTTGGTGCAGGCTTATTGAAAAAAGAAAAATTTAATTTCCATTATTTACTCAAATGCATACTCCTTTCCTTATACAACTGACGGAAATAAGGATCCTTCAGATCTTTAATAAAACGAATGGCTTCGCCGGTACTTTTCATCTCGGGACCAAGCTCTTTGTTTACACCGGGAAATTTATTGAAAGAGAAAACCGGTTCTTTAATAGCAAAGCCGGTTAGTTTTTTCTCAAAAGTAAAATCTTTAAGTTTGTTTGTACCCATCATAATTTTGGTAGCAATATTCAGGTAAGGTATCTGGTATGCTTTTGCTATGAAAGGTGTAGTACGACTGGCTCTTGGGTTGGCTTCAATCACATACACATTACCATCTTTAATGGCAAATTGTATATTAATAAGCCCCTGTATCTTTAATGCCCTGGCAATTTTTTCGGCATATTCCTCCATGGTATGCACAATTAACGGAGACAGGTTGAATTGCGGTAACACGGCATTACTATCACCACTATGGATACCCGCAGGTTCAATATGTTCCATCACGCCCATTACATGAAAATCGGTGCCATCAAAAATGGCATCTATTTCGGCTTCCTGGCAACGATCCAGGAAATGATCAATTAAAATTTTATTGCCGGGCAAATGTTTGATCAGGCTCAATACACCTTTTTCCAGGTCTTCGTCATTGATAACAATCCGCATTCTTTGTCCGCCTAAAACATAACTGGGCCTGATAAGCACCGGGTAACCAACCTGGTTGGCCACTTCAATCGCTTCATCGGTATTATAGGCTGTGCCGTAATTGGGATAAGGAATTTCGAGGCTTTTCAGCATATCGCTGAAACGGCCGCGGTCTTCTGCAATATCCATGCTATCGAAAGACGAACCGATTATTTTTATACCTTTTTCATGCAATCGTTTGGCAAGTTTGAGTGCGGTTTGTCCGCCCAGCTGCACAATTACACCATACGGTTTTTCATACTCAATAATTTCCCAAAGGTGTTCCCAAAACACGGGTTCAAAATAAAGTTTGTTGGCAATATCAAAATCGGTTGAAACAGTTTCCGGGTTACAGTTTACCATGATGGCTTCATAACCGGCTTCTTTTATTGCAAGTAATCCATGCACACAACAGTAATCAAACTCAATACCCTGACCAATTCTGTTGGGCCCACTACCTAAAACAATTATAGCCCCCCTTCCGTCCCCCCGTTGGGGGGAAACTATAGACTCGTTATGTTTTATGTTATGCGCATTTTCAGCAGACTGTTTTAAGTCCTCCCCACCGGGGAGGGTTTGGGAGGGGCTTTCAAAAGTAGAATAGAAGTAAGGTGTCTTCGCTTCAAACTCGGCACTGCAGGTATCCACCATTTTAAACACACGGGTAAGTCCCATGGCTTTTCTTCTTTCATAAATTACTTCGGCATCTTCCTCCTTCATAATGCGAACGATCTGCTCATCACTAAAACCTAAAAACTTGGCTTCTTTTAAAACATCATCAGGCAAGGTTTTCAAATCGTATTGCGCAATTTGCTTTTCGCAGTCACATATTTTCTGTATCTGGTAAATAAACCAGCGGTCTATTTTGGTGCTTTCACAAATGCGCTTGATGCTGGCGCCGGCCATCAGTGCATCCTTAATGCGAAAGATGCGATCCCATTTTGGGATCTTTATGTATTCGATCAGTTCATCAGCATGCATTAAACTTTTGCCGTAATAACCTAAACCTACCGCTTCATTCTCCAAACTCTGACAGGCTTTTTGCACCGCTTCAGCAAAACTTCTGCCAATGCCCATCACTTCACCCACACTTTTCATCTGGAATCCCAGCGTATCTTTTGCGCCTTTGAATTTATCAAAGTTCCAGCGGGGTATCTTTACAATTACATAATCTAAGGCTGGTTCAAAATAGGCCGATGTTGATTGGGTAATTTGATTTTTTAATTCATCCAGGTTATAACCGATGGCAAGCTTTGCTGCAATCTTTGCAATGGGGTAACCGGTGGCTTTACTGGCCAGGGCCGATGACCTGCTAACCCTTGGATTGATCTCCACCACAATAATTTCTTCTGTTTGCGGGTTAAGCGCAAACTGCACATTACAACCACCGGCAAAATTGCCCAGGTCCCTCATCATCCTGATGGCAGTGTTGCGCATGAGCTGGTAAGCGGTATCGCTTAAGGTCATAACCGGCGCTATGGTTATGGAGTCGCCGGTATGAACACCCATGGGGTCAAAATTTTCAACACCGCAAATGATCACCACATTATCTGCATTATCACGCAACAGTTCCAGCTCAAATTCTTTCCATCCAAGCACGGCTTTTTCTACCAGTACTTCATGGATGGGGCTGGCAATTAACGCATTGTTTAAAGCTTCATCGAGTTCTGCTTTACTAAATACAATACTGCCGCCACTGCCGCCTAAAGTAAAAGAAGGGCGCAGTACCAATGGAAATCCTATCTCCTGTGCAAATTTAAACCCTGTCGGCCATCATGGGGTCGGTCATTATCGTTGCCGGGTTGCTGTTGATCAGAATAACTTTTACGCCTTCTTCTCTTAACGAACGGGCTGCCTGTGTACCTGAATAATCAAACTCACAGGCCTGGCCTATAACAATGGGGCCTGAACCGATAATTAAAACTGATTGTATGGAATTGTCTTTTGGCATAGTAGCATTGCCGGTGTTGTGGCGTGCAAAAGTAATTGTAAATGATGTAAATAAAAAACCCGCATGAAAACATACGGGTTTTTCTAAAAATCATTTTGAGAAACTGGTGAAATTTATTTATTTATTGGCACCATTACATTCCAGGCCCCCATCTCATAAAACTCAATCTCTACAATAGAATTGCCAAAATTAAATATACACCTGAAGGGAAATATAACCCCCCGGAAAGTGGTAACTTCTTTATTGGTTAATGTATTGGAAGCTTTGCTTACATACTGCCCCCAGGTAACCTGGTGAGAAGTCATCGTAACTGGCTGCCCGGCACTGGAAAAAGAACTGGAGGAAGCAAGGCTTTCAACAGTAATCATTATTGATGCCTCGTTGTCATTCATTTTTTCTACCTGTACCCTTCCTACTTCTGTGGTAGTATTCGTGATTAAATAAGGATTTTCATATTCACCCCTGTAATTGTCTTTTTTCCAGTAGCCGGTAGTTAGCTTTTCCGTCCCGTTTTCAAAAAGGTGCAATTCTCCCTTACCATCTTTTTGTCCTTTCTTCCATCCGCCATAATAATAATCTCCATTGCTCCAGGTGTATTTGCCTTTTCCTTCGGGCAGTCCGTTCTTAAAGTCGCCTTCGTATGTGTTTATGCCAACGGCTTTACCGGTGCCATTTGCTTTACCGCTTTTGCATTCGCCGGTGTAAGTTCCCTTTAAAGAGTCGAGCAGCACTTTACAATCTGTATTCTGTGCATATATATGATTAACAGTAAATACAAAGATCAAAATAACCAGTAATTGTTTCATAAAATTTATTTAGTTGATTAAGGGTATGGGTGAATAGGTGTAATTTTATAGTATCACCTAATTCGAGACATTTTCATAAATATAATGTTTAAAAATAACCCTAAGGCCTTTTTTTTTCTTTTAACATTTTTTAGTGTCAGTACATCCGTTGCGCAGCTCTTTTTGCCAAAAAATTATCAGGCAGATTATTTTGATTACCCTGTTATTGCAGCCAAAGGACTTGCTGCCAATTTTGGCGAGCTCAGGCCTAATCATTATCATATGGGGCTTGATTGCCGTACTGACCAGGCACAAAACAAAAAGATACTGGCTGCTGCCGATGGCTATATAGCCAAAGTAAAAATTGAACCCTGGGGTTTTGGCAGGGCTATTTATATCAATCATCCCAATGGGTTAACCACTTTGTATGCCCACCTGAATGATTTTTATGAGGGCCTGGAAAAATATGTTAAGCAGCAGCAGTATGCACTACAAAGCTGGGCGGTTTACCTGGATATACCGGCAAATTTATTCCCTGTAAAAAAAGGCGATACCATTGCATTGAGTGGTAATACCGGGGGATCGCAGGGACCGCACCTGCATTTTGAAATTAGAGATACCAAATCTGATAAAGTATTAAACCCGTTGTTGTTTGACTTTGGAATAGCCGATACCATAGCTCCCGACATTATTCGCCTGGCAGTGTATAACAGAAACCTGAGTACCTATGAACAGACTCCTGCATTAATTCCGCTTAAAAAAATAAAAGGCATTTACAGCACTACTCCGGCTTTGATCACCGTAAAGACTGATAAAGTGAGTTTTGGTATTTCTGCTACCGACCGGGTTACCGGCTCATCCAACCCAAATGGTATTTACGAAGCAGTGTTGTATAATGATGACAGGCCCATAACGGGTTTTCAGATAGACAATATCAGTTATGATGAAACACGTGATTTTAATGCCCATATTGATTACAAAGTAAGAAGCAGGGGCGGCCCTTATATCCAACATTTATCAAGGTTACCTGGTTATAACAACAGTATTTATAAAAGTATACATGAAGATGGTGTTATTAACCTGTCAGACGATAGCATACATACCATTAAAATAGAAGTAAAAGATGTAAATGGTAATGTTTCTTATGTTTCGTTTTCGTTACGCCGGGATACAAATTATGTTGAAACTGCGAAGACTCCCCTGGCTTCTCAGCAACAGTCAAACCAATTCCATCCTGATTTCATCAACGTGTTTGAAAACAACCATATCTGTTTTTACCTGGCTGAAAAAAAATTATACGATTCCATCCGTTTTCAATACAGCGAAATAATCTCGAAACAGGGAAATACAATTTACCAGTTGCACAATACAAGCGTTCCGCTGCATGGTTATTTCCCGATCAGCATTAAAGCAAAAACGGCTTTGCCAGGCAAAATGGTAATGCATCGTTTTGCAAACGGAAAACATGATTATGCAAAAGCTGATGAAGTGATGCATGGTAAAGAACCCGGTTGGTATAAAGCCAGTTTCAGGGAGTTTGGCAGTTTTGAGCTTTTGATAGATACGATTGCACCAGCTATTACTCCTATTGGCTTTAAAGATGGCATGAACAGCAGTAAACAAAGGCGTATTGTTTTTGTTGTTAGAGACAATACCGAAGAAATTAAGAAATTTACCGCAACACTGGATGGCAACTGGCTACGTTTCAGTAATGATAAAGGCAACAGGTTTATTTATGAGTTTGATGAAATGTGCCCCGCAGGTGAGCATGAATTAAAAATTGTAGCGGAAGACCAGGTAGGGAATACAACAGAAAAAGTTTATCGGTTTACAAGGTAAAACCCCCTCCGCCCCCTAAAGGGGGAACCTGGAGCTTTTGGAAAATAACAAAATGAACTATATCAGGAATTTTAAATTATAAACAACCCCTGTTTCCTATTTGCATACTGCTTAACGGATTAACGGATTAACGAATTAACATATTAACGTACAACCATGACACACTTAACAGAAGGCTCCAAAGCACCCACATTTAAAGGCAAAGACCAAAACGGTAAAACCGTTTCACTGGCCGATTACAAAGGCAAAAAAGTAGTTTTATATTTTTATCCCGAAGATGATACACCCACCTGTACGGTACAGGCCTGTAACCTGCGTGATAATTTTGGGCTTTTAAAAAAGAATGGTTTTATGGTATTGGGCGTTAGTCCGGATGAAGAAAAAAAAGCACAAAAAATTTGAAACAAAATACGAACTGCCTTTTACGCTGATTGCAGATGCCGATCATACCATTATTGAAAAATATGGTGTTTGGGGCGAAAAGCAAATGTATGGCAGAACCTATATGGGACTGCATCGTACCACTTTTTTAATTGATGAAAAAGGGGTTATCCGAAAAATTTTCCTGAAGCCAAAAAGCAAACAACACACCGAAGAAATTTTAAAAGCCTGGGCAGAAAGTGCATAAACCGGAATTCATTATTAAAGAAAACTCCTGGCTGGCAAAAATGGCCGCAATAAAATTAGGGGTTAAATCTGTGGCCATGGTTTTGGGTAAAACCATTCACCTGCACAATACAACAAAAACCGTTTTTTTACAGCATGAAAGATGGGTGAAGCATGAGCTCTGCCACATCAAACAATTTAAAGAGCATGGCTATGCTGGGTTTATTTTAAAATACATTTGGGAAAGCATCAGAAAAGGTTATTACAACAACCGTTTTGAAGTAGAAGCAAGGGAAGCGGAGGATTTATAAAGACGGGGAATTTCACGCAGTCCCCTGCGTGAAACATCATAATACCCATTCCACTTCTCCAAAATCAAATTCCCGTTCAATGGCATCCACCGTAATTAACCTGCCTTGTGCCGATACCTCTTTTATTACCGTGTCAAACTTTACACCGGCTTTTCTTAGCGTAACGGATTCATTAATTTTATACAGATGCTGATTGTATTGCTGCATTATTTTATCCGGGGTATATGCGTCTGCCAGTTTTTTCATAAGCAACCCATGCAGTTCTTTTGCCAGCGCAATGGTATTAAAATTTTTACCGGTGATCTGTTTTAGTGAAATGGCATTAGCCAGATCTTTATTAAACCCTTCCTGGTTAATATTGATGCCTATGCCCACCACTGCCCATTTCCATGCTTTACCATACAATTTATTTTCGATCAGGATGCCCCCTGCCTTTCTGTCACGCCAAAACAAATCATTTGGCCATTTTATTTTCATTTCATCGCCTGCATACTGTTTTAAAAACTCAAAACAGGCCAATGCTACCATCGCACTTAAATGAAAATGGCTGGTTATTTTCAACTGTCCGGGCACTAAAACTACGCTCATGGCTATATTCTTCCCTTTTTCACCTGCCCAGCTTTTACCCCTTTGTCCTTTTCCGGCTGTTTGCTCGTTTGCAAACCAGGCACTGCCTTGTTTAGCCAATCCATCCTGCGCTTGTTGCATGGCATAGTTATTGGTGCTGTCCACGGTATCTAAAATGGTAAATAAACCGGCTGACGTCATAATAATTCAAATGGCAAAGAAGTGTTACTTTTGCCAATATTTGCAAGCTACGGGCTGGTTAATAAAAAACAATAACAAATCCTGTATTTAGAAATAATTTGCAGCACAGGAACATAAATTAAAAAATTACAACAGAATTGAACAATTTAAACGCATTAAATACCCGTAAAAAAAATACAATTGTACGGGTAACCCGAAACAGCAAAATTTTCAAAACAATCATTCATGCCATCCAGGAAAAAAAAGGCGAGCACATTGTGAGCCTTGATCTGCGGAAAATTCCGGAAGCAGTTGCCGATTTTTTTATAATTTGTCAGTGCAGCAATACAACCCAGCTAAGGGCTATTGCCGATTTTATTGAAACAGATGTAAAGGAAAAATGCCTGGAAACCGCCTATAAACACGAAGGGCGCCAGGGACAGCAATGGATTTTGATCGACTACGTTAACGTGGTTGTGCATGTAATGCTGCCCGAACCCAGGAAATTTTACCAGCTGGAAGAAATGTGGCATGATGCACCCGTAATGGAACATGTAGGATAAAATCCTTTTAAAATAATAACCAAACACAATCGTCTATTGTTATAGTACCTGAACAATAGCATAAAACAATATGAATCAGCAAGACAACAAAAAGAAATTTATACCTGACAACATGCCTTCAAAAGGAGATGACAAGAAAAAACCGAAATTCAATATCTATTGGGTATATGGTATCATTTTTCTTACCATTATTGTCTGGAACCTTTTTCGTAACGTAAATAGCGCCGGTATTGAAACCGACCAGCAGAAGTTTTACACCATGGTATTGCAGGGTGATGTGACCAAAATAAAAACTGTTGGTAATAAAAAGATGGTACGGGTATTTGTTAAACCAGACAGCCTGAAGGCCAAAGCGGTTTTTTACAAACAGGTTTTAAACGCCAAGCCGGAAGATAAAAATTACGATGCTGCAGTGGCTGTAAAGCCCGACCAGCCGCAATTGTACTTTAATATTGTAGATGATAAAACATTTGCCCTGCAGATGATCGAGTTTTACAAAAACAATCCTTCCATAAATCAGGTGCCCGACCAGCCCGATGACGAAGGAGAGATCTTCGGTCAGATCATCACTTCTTTATTGCCCATTTTACTCATTGTTTTACTGTTTGTGATGATGATGCGTAAAGTAGGTGGCCCGGGCGGCGGTGGCGGTGGTGGCGGTATCTTCAGCATCGGAAAATCCAAAGCAACCCTGTTTGAAAAAGGCACCAGGGTAAACATAAACTTTGGCGATGTAGCAGGCCTTGATGAAGCCAAAGTGGAAGTGATGGAAATTGTGGACTTTTTAAAAAATCCCAAAAAATATACAGCGCTGGGCGGTAAAATTCCAAAAGGTGCATTGCTGGTGGGCCCTCCGGGTACCGGTAAAACCTTACTGGCCAAAGCCGTTGCCGGCGAGGCACAGGTTCCTTTCTTCAGCCTGAGTGGTAGTGATTTTGTGGAAATGTTCGTAGGGGTAGGTGCAAGCCGTGTACGTGACCTGTTTAAGCAGGCAAGAGAAAAAGCACCTTGTATCATTTTTATTGATGAGATTGATGCCATAGGAAGAGCCCGTGGAAAAAATATGATGATGAGCAATGATGAGCGTGAAAACACACTCAATCAATTGCTGGTAGAGATGGATGGTTTTGGAACCGATCTTGGTATTATTATTTTAGCCGCAACCAACAGGCCTGATGTACTGGACAGTGCGTTATTACGCCCGGGCCGTTTCGACAGGCAGATATCCATTGACCGCCCCGACCTGGTAGGAAGAGAAGCCATCTTTAAAGTGCATCTTGGCCCTATCAAAATTTCTCAAACGCTGGATATACATAAACTGGCTGAACAAACTCCGGGTTTTGCCGGGGCAGATATTGCCAACGTTTGTAACGAGGCTGCATTGATTGCTGCACGTAAAGGAAAAGATTCGGTTGACATGAGCGATTTCCAGGATGCTATTGACCGCGTAATTGGCGGTTTGGAAAAAAAGAATAAGATCATCTCCCCGGAAGAGAAGGAAATTATTGCCTATCACGAAGCCGGCCATGCCATTTGCGGCTGGTACCTGGAGCATGCGTATCCTTTATTAAAAGTAACCGTGGTACCCAGGGGTACAGCAGCTTTGGGTTATGCACAATACACACCTAAAGAACAGTATTTGTATAATACCGATCAGTTGATGGACCAGATATGTATGACGCTGGGCGGACGTGCCAGTGAAGATATTTTCTTCGGAAAAATAAGCACCGGTGCCAGCAACGATCTGCAGCAGATCACCAAAATTGCCTACAGCATGATCACCGTATATGGTATGAATGATAAAGTAGGTAATATCAGTTACTATGATCCCAACCAGGAAAATGTGTTTACAAAGCCATTTAGTGAAGAGACCGGTAAAATGATCGATGAGGAAGTACGTAAACTGATTGATAATGCATACCAGATCACCAAAAAATTGTTGATTGAAAAGAAAGGTGATGTAGAAAAACTGGCAAAAGAATTATTAAAGAAAGAAGTGTTGTTTAAGAGTGATGTGGAAGCATTGATCGGCAAAAGACCTTATGAAGAGAAGAAGGCTTTGGATGTGGTTGTTGAAGATGCAAAAGAAAATATCAGTGACGAACCTTCAACCATCATGCCTGAAGAATTAAAAACACCTCCGGCAATATAAACCGAACCATGGCTGTAACTCCGGCAAAAGAAAATATTTTAAAAAGAATCAGGCAGGCACTGAGTAATCCGGTGCCTTTGCCTTTTCCTCAGAGTGAGGGAACCAATTCGGTTTTTCTTCCGGCAACAGACAGTTTAGATGTGGTTTTTGCGCAGGAATTCATCAATATGCAGGGCAAGTTTGCCTTTTGTATAGATGAAGCAGATATGTTACAACAGCTGGAACAGCTTATAAAAGGTAAACAATGGTCAAAAATTTATTGTAATACCGATAAGTGGAACTCAACATTCAGCAATACTATAAACCTGGAAAGTTGTGATGCTTCCATTACCGGTTGTGAATTTTTAGTTGCCCGTACCGGCACCATTGTAATGAGTGCAGCACAACAAAGCGGCCGAACGGTAAGTGTATATGCACCCATCCATATCTGTATTGCCTATACCAACCAGTTGGTGTACGATGTTAAAGATGCACTACAAAGTTTAAAAGAAAAATACACCGGTAATATTCCTTCCCTCATTACTTTTGCAACAGGCCCCAGCCGCACGGCTGATATTGAAAAAACACTGGTAACCGGTGTACATGGCCCAAAAGAAGTTTATTGCTTTTTGGTAGAAGCTTAATTGCAATTTAACAAGTATCTTTATTGTATCATGAGTAACGAAAATTATAAACTTTTTGTGTACGGTTCACTCCGCAGCGGTTTCCGCAATCCGGTGTACGAATACCTCACCAGGTATTTTCATTTATTGGGCGCAGCGGTGGTAAAAGGAAAGCTGTATGACCTGGGTGAATACCCTGCTGCTGCTGCAACAGCCGAAGAGAAATTTATTTCGGGTGAACTGTATTGCATCAACAACCCCCTAGAATTTTCATGGGCCATTGGCCAGCTGGATGATTATGAAGGTCTGAATACGGAAGAAGGCGAAACTCCTTTATACAGGCGGGAAGAAGTGATTGCCTATAAAGATGGCGAGTCACATACTGCCTGGATCTACTGGTACAATAAAGACCTTTCAGGTAATCCTGTAATTGAATCAGGTGACATGATGCAATACCTGCAGCAAAAAAATAAATCCTGATTTCATGGAGGTTGTTCACAATAAAAAAATTTACTTCCTTTCCGATTTTCACCTGGGGGCACCTAATGCTGCCGAAAGCCTTATCAGGGAAAAAAAAATAATTCAGTTTTTAAATGAAATAAAAGAAGATGCGACACAGATATTTATTGTGGGCGATCTTTTTGATTTTTGGTACGAATACAAAAAGGTAATACCGAAAGGCTATGTACGCATATTGGGAAAGCTGGCCGAACTGACGGATGCAGGAATATCCATTCATTTTTTTGTTGGCAACCACGATATGTGGATGAAGGATTATTTTCAAAAAGAACTTAACATCCCGGTATATTTTGAACCCTTGGCGTTTGAATTCAATGGAAAAAAATTCCTGGTGGGACATGGCGATGGGCTTGGGCCCGGCGACCATGGCTATAAATTCATCAAAAAAATATTCCGCAATAAAGCATGCAACTGGTTATTTGGAATATTACCCCCTTATATTGGCATGGGTATTGCAAATTACTTCAGCAGAAAAAGCAGGGCACAAACGGGGCAATCAAATGAAATATTCTTAGGCGAAGAAAAAGAATGGCTCATCATGTATTGCAAAGAAGTTTTGCAAAAGGATTTTTACGATTATATGATCTTTGGCCACCGCCACCTGCCCATCGATTTTAAATTAAATGAAAAAAGCAGGTACATTAATTTAGGTGACTGGATAAAATACTTCAGCTACGCAGTGTTTGACGGAGAAAATACAGAACTGAAGTACTACGAAAAATGAAAAATCTAAAAATAATATGGTCTTTTCTGTGCTTCAGTGTCCCGATAGCTATTGGGATGGCAATACCCTTTGCGACGCAGGCGCAAAACGATTCTTCCTTTCAGTTTCTCAAAACCATCAAAGGCGATTTTACTTATTTCAATGTTGATAACCTGGATAATATTTACCTCATCACCAAAAACAACCAGCTTAAAAAACTGAATGTAAACGGAGATTCTGTTGCGGTATTTAATGACGTAAAAAAATATGGCAACCCCGATTATGTAGATGTAACCAATCCTTTAAAGTCATTGCTCTACTATAAAAATTATTCAACCGTTGTGGTGCTCGACAGGTTACTCACCCAACGCAATACCATCAACCTGCGCAAACAGAATATCTTCTACGTAAATTCGATTACCCTTTCTTACGACAATTATATGTGGCTTTTTGATGAAGAAGATTTCAGGCTGAAAAAGATAGATGAAGAAGGAAAGATTTTACAATCATCTACAGACTGGAGAATGTTGTTTGACAGTGTTCCGGCACCGGTAAAAATAATTGACCGGGATAATTATGTTTATTTGTACGATCCTGCAAAAGGCTTTTACATTTTTGATTACTATGGCGGGTTTAAAAACAGGCTTGCTTTTTTAAACTGGACCAATGTGGAAGTGAATGGAACCACCGTTTATGGTTTTGAGGAAACCAAACTGTACAGTTACCAGTTAAAATCGCTGCAGTTGAAAGAATATAAACTTCCGGCTTTCTTCGGAAAATATATTTCTATAAAAGCTATGAATGGATTGGTGTATCTGTTGAATGAAAAGGGAGTAGATATTTACCAGATAAAATAAAAGCCGTTTATTGATTTAACAACGCAGCAATTTCCTTATCCCACTTACCGGTTTTTCCATATTCTACCACCCGGCCAACTTCTTTACCATCTTTCATTACAATAAAAGTAGGTACATTAATAATATTGAATGCTTTGGTAATACTGCCCAGCGATGTTTTTGCACGGTTTACCCCAAACATGGTTATTGATTCATCCGGAAAACCGGTTTGTTCCTGCAGTTTAAAAAACTTAGGTAAAATGAATTGCGTATCCTCGCACCAGGTACCGCCAAAAACAACGATCTGGTATTTTCCCTTTGCCCGTTCAAATGCATTTAAGGTAGCCGTATCGGCTTTGTAGCCGCCCTGGTTGGGGCCATACCATTTAAAAGCTGTATCATTCTGAATCTGGTATTTATTAATTAATCCTCTTACTATTTTTACATTGGGGTGGTTTGGAAGATCCTGGGTGGCCTCGTATTGTGCCTGTGCAAAACCCGTTGTTGCAATTGTAAAAAGCAAAAAGGTTAATTGATATTTTTTCATGCTTAATTAAATTAGGAGAACAATAATCGGGGATAAATATCGTATCAAAAATACAACTGCAACAAATTATTATGTTAATAGGTGGTTATGCAATAAATATTATTCAGTTGGTAAATGATAGGTTGTCAGGCTGAGCTTGTCGAAGCCGGTATGCGATAATGAACCCGCCTTCGACAAGCTCAGGCTGACAGCCCTTAGAGAGCGAGATCAGGATTACAGATCCGCTTTCAATTCATTCAAAAATCCTTTCAGCTTTTTTAAAGACTCTATCAAAGCAAATTTTTCATCCACTCTTTTATTCTGCTTTAAAAAATCTTTGGCTCCTTCCATGGTATATTTTCTTTCACGTAGTAAATGATATATCAGTTTCAGGTTCTTGATATCCTCTGGCCTGAAAAGCCGGTCGCCTTTGCCGTTCTTGCGGGGCTTTAAAATATCAAACTCATTTTCCCAAAATCTTATTAATGACTGATTTACCTTAAACATATTGGCAACAATGCCAATGGCGTAATATTTCTTTTCAAACAATACCGCGTCTTCCGGTATCTCAATCAGATCAGCACCCGATTCTTTTTCTTTTAAGCTCACCCTTCCACGGGTTAGCTTTTTATTATCGCCTTTGGCTTTAATTTTATCGGGCGGAGGCTTTTCTATTGCAACAGCCTTTGGTTCCGGCTTTTGTAAAACCGGTTCTTCATCAAAAGCAAACGAAATCTGTTGTAAGGCCATAATTAAAATTAGTCAAAACTTTTGGCACTTCCCGTGGCAGCTATTTTTAGTACCCGGTCGTATTGTTCAGCATTTAGATCATTAAAGAAAAAGTAAACCGGGTCAACCGGGTTGCCATTAATATGTACCTCGTAATGGCAATGCGGGCCGGTACTGGCACCTGTGCTGCCAACCCAGCCTATCACTTCACCCCGTTTTACAGATTTACCAGCCGTTGCTTTAATCCTTACCATGTGTAAATACTTTGTTTCATACCCATAACCATGATTAATGAGTACGTAATTCCCTGTGCCCGTACCAGAACCTGCGGCGGTAACCATACCATCGCCGGTTGCATAAATAGGTGTACCCTGTGGTGCAGTAAAATCAAGTCCCGGATGCATTTTAGCAATACCGTAAATAGGATGTATCCGCATACCAAATCCGCTGGCAATACGGTCAAGCTGCTTATTACTTACCGGCTGTATGGCCGGTATACTCGCCAGTTTAGCTTCCTGGTTTTTGATCAGCTTCGCAATCGCATCATAACTTTGAAACTGAAAAGCGATCCTGCTGGTAATATTATCCAGTGTTTTTGCGATCTCCTTTCCCAGTTCATCATCGCTTTTTAAATTGAGCTTGGCTATTTCCTTTCTCTTCTCAATGGCCTTTGTTCTGGCGCTGTCGCTTAAAGGGTTGGCTTCAAAAATAGAGCGGTAAACATCATTATCTCTTTTTTCAAGCTCGGCCATTTGTTGTTGCAGAGTTTTGGTCTTTGCTGCCAGTGTATTGTAATTGTCTTTAATGGCTTCGTATTTAAGGGCTGTTTCCTTATCAATTGCCCGTGGGAAAAAACTGTTGTACGCCCAGATGATGAGCGCCGAACTAACCAGTGCCGCAGAAATAAAACCAAATACCCGCAACAGCTTTACCCGAAGCGGTGTAACCAGCTTCTCGTAACGAAGTGTATGTGTATTATAGTAGTATTTGATTTTTTTCATGCTAAACTTCCAGTTCGCCCAATATTATCGGGAGGTTGGGGTGAGGCCTCATTTTGTTTACCTTTGCAACCGTTGAACAAAAGTTTACAAATATAGCCCCATAAACAACAAAAATCAACCCATTTAAACAATTGGCATATGATGACGAGTGCTGCGATACGACAACAATATCTTGACTTTTTTAAATCGAAAGAACACGTGATTGTTCCTTCTGCGCCTATAGTGGTAAAGAACGACCCTACGCTTTTATTTACCAATGCAGGCATGAACCAGTTTAAGGATTATTTCCTGGGTAATAAACCTGCACCCTATAACCGTGTCGCCGATACTCAGAAATGTTTACGGGTGAGTGGTAAGCACAATGACCTGGAAGAAGTAGGTGTTGATACATACCACCATACCATGTTTGAAATGCTGGGCAACTGGAGTTTTGGCGATTATTTTAAAAAAGAAGCGATTGCCTGGAGCTGGGAACTGCTGACCGATGTATATAAATTAGACAAGGACAGGTTGTACGTTACCATTTTTGAAGGTGATGAAACAGAAGGCCTGCCCAAAGACGAGGAAGCTTATAACGAATGGAAAAAAGTAATTGCTGCAGACAGGATCCTGCTGGGTAATAAAAAAGATAATTTTTGGGAAATGGGCGATACCGGCCCATGCGGCCCATGCACAGAGATTCATGTGGATTGCAGAACTGATGAAGAAAGAAAAGCTGTTGATGGCAGTACCCTGGTGAATAACGATCACCCGCAGGTGATCGAGATATGGAACAATGTATTCATTCAGTTTAACCGTAAAAAAGACGGCAGCCTGGAAGAATTACCTGCCAGGCATGTTGATACAGGAATGGGATTTGAAAGACTGGTAAGAGTTATTCAGCAAAAAACATCGAACTATGATACGGATGTTTTTACAGGAACTATTGAAGCAATAGAAAAAATTACCAGCAAAAAATATGATTTCAGCGATAGTAAAGATGCCGTTGCTTTTAGAGTAATTGCCGATCATATACGTGCCATCAGTTTTACCATTGCTGATGGACAATTGCCTTCAAACACAGGTGCTGGTTATGTTATACGCCGCATATTACGCAGGGCGGTACGTTACTATTATTCTTATTTAGAGTATAAGCAACCGCTGTTGCACCAGTTGTTACCGGTAATTGCAAAGCAGTTTGAAACCGTTTTTCCGGAGTTGACACAGCAATTGGATTTTGTAGGAAAGGTGGTGAAAGAAGAAGAAGATGCATTTTTAAGAACCTTATCAAGCGGCTTAAAAAATATTGAGGATGTAATGAAGCAATCTCAGCAAACAAAAGTGATCAGTGGTGCTGCTGCTTTTGAATTGCTTGATACGTTTGGTTTTCCCATTGACCTGACGAGACTAATTGCAATGGAAAATAATTTGGTGGTAGATGAAGCTGGCTTTGAAGTTGAAATGCAGCAGCAAAAAAACCGCAGCCGGGCAGCAACTGCCATGGATACTGAAGACTGGGTTATCGTACATGATATTCCTTCTTCAAAATTTGTTGGTTATGATAGTTTGGAAACAAAAGCAAAAGTTGTTAAGTACCGTAAAGTAACCGGCAAAGGAAAAGAATTGTACCAGATCATTTTAGACCAGACTCCTTTTTATGCTGAAAGCGGCGGACAGGTTGGAGACAATGGGCAATTGGCAATTGGCAATATGCAATTGGCAATTATAGACACTAAAAAAGAAAACGATCTGATCATTCATTTTGCAGAATCAATACCGGATGATTTAAGTGGTGAGGTAGTTGCAACAGTAAGTGCTGTAAGAAGAAAAGACATTACCCTTCACCACAGCGTTACACATCTCATGCATGCAGCCTTACGCAATGTATTGGGCAAACATGTGGCACAAAAAGGCAGCCTCGTCAATGAAGAGCACCTGCGTTTCGACTTTAGCCATTTTGCAAAAGTTACCGATGAAGAAATTGCTGCCGTTGAAAAACTGGTGAATGAAAAGATAAGGGAGAATATTCCGGTTGTCATTAAATCAATGAATAAAGATGAAGCCGTTGCCCTGGGTGCTATGGCTTTGTTTGGCGAAAAATATGGTGATGTGGTACGTGTAGTAATTATGGATGAAAACTATTCCATTGAACTGTGTGGCGGTACTCATGTGGGCAGTACCGGCGAACTGGGTTTATTTAAAATAAAAAGCGAAGGTGCTGTAGCAGCGGGTGTAAGAAGGGTTGAAGCTGTATGTGGTAAAGCTTCAGAAGAATTAGTGAATACCACATTCGTGGAAATTAGTGTAATTAGTGGTTTATTAAAACATCCGAAGGATGTTGCTAAATCTATTGAAAATTTGCAGGCAGAAAATACTTCTTTGAAAAAACATATCGAAGCATTGGAAGCAAGGCAACTGGTTATCATCCGTAATGAACTGCTGCAAAAAGATGAGATCATCAATAATGTGACTTTTGTTGGCGATATCATTGAAGTAAGCAGTGCCGATGCGTTGAAGAAACTTTGTTTCGATCTAAAAAATAAATTGAACGACCATGTGGCTGTGCTATGCGCCAATATTGATGGTAAACCTTTTGTTGCCATCGGCATCAGTGATACGGTGGTGGCAGCAAAAAATTTAGACGCCGGAAAAATAATAAAAGAACATGTGGCTCCTTTGATAAAAGGCGGTGGCGGCGGACAAAAGAACCTGGCAACAGCCGGCGGACAGGATGTGAGTAATTTAAGAGCGGTGATTGATGCAGTGAAGAGTTTGTTGTAAATATCTTCTTTTATGAAAACAGTGTTCTCCATACTTTGTGTAAGCTTTCTTTTAACAGCACAGGCCCAATCTGAATATATTGATTCCTTTATTACGATGGAGTCTGTGAAGCATACTGTCAGCGCTCTATCACATGACAGTATGAAAGGTCGGTTTACCGCTATGCCCGAATCTGAAAAGGCAGCTCAATTTATCGCCGGCAGGTTTGAAAAAGCCGGTCTTTTGCCGGTTTCAGGAAACAAAGGCTATTTTTCTTACTACCCAATTCGATATGAGGAAGCCAACGAAAGCACCCTTGTGCAGGGTATTAATGTTATGGCTGTCATTCCAGGTAATTTTAGCCCCGATACAATGGTTATTTTCTGTGCCCATTTTGATCATCTCCGTGTTAAACAAAATACAAAAGGAAACCAGGATTCCATCTATAATGGCGCAAATGATAATGCGTCGGGTGTAGCTGTACTTATAGAACTGGCTAGATATTACAAGGCGACACAAAATAACAGGTACACGCTATTATTCATTGCTTTCTCGGGTGAAGAGTTAGGTTTATTGGGCTCAAAATATGTTGCGTCTGATATTGATCAGTCTTTTATTAAAACTGTAATTAATTTTGATATGCTGGGCAGGCCAATTGACGGTTCTCCCAAAAAATGCATGGTAATTACCGATAGAAATGATGGCATCATCCAAAAGTTAAACAATGAATTAAAAAATAAAAAAAGGTTTTTTATTGATGATCTATTTCCTCTTTCACAACTTTTCTCCAGAAGTGATCATTATTCTTTCACCCATGTAAAAAACAGGATCTTTTTTACATCAGGTTCTGATTTTGATTTGTATTACCATTCATTAAAAGATGAGCACAAAACAATTGATTTTGATTTTTTATTAAACGTGATACATAATATTGCTTCCTGTTGTAAAATTTTTATTAATTAAAGCAGGTCCTACAACTTCTTTTAAATGAAGATCATTTTTGAAACTCCCAAACTCATCCTTCGCCAATTTACCGAAGCAGATGCACCATTGATCTTATCACTCAACAGCGATCCGGAAGTTGTAAAATACCTGCATGAACCAACGTTAAAAACTGTTGAACATGCAGCACAAATTATTAATGATATTATCTTACCTCAATATAAAAACAACCTGGGCCGCTGGGCCATACATACAAAAGATGGTATGAATTTTATTGGCTGGTGCGGTTTAAAGTACCGGCCCGAACTGGATGAGATTGACCTGGGTTACCGCCTGATGCAAAAAGCATGGGGGAAAGGTTTTGCAACCGAAGCTGCCCAACATAGCCTGGATTATGGCTTTGAAAAGCTGAATTTAAAGATGATCACCGGCAGGGCACATATAGAAAACATCCCTTCCATCAAAGTGCTGGAAAAGATCGGGATGAATTTTATTGGGGAAGGTATTGTAGATGATTGCCCGGTTAGAACGTATACCAAAGCCAATCCAAATATATAATTAAGCCTGCGGCTTTATTTTTTGCCACGGATTGCACAGATTTACACTGATTATTTTTCTTTGCCTTTCATCCGTGCAAATTCGTGTAATCCGTGGCTAAGCTTTTTTCAAATCTGTGGCAAACCTCAAATATTTGTTAAAGCCAAAAAATAATCTGCGAAATATTTCGTAATACAGAAAAAGTCCTTAGTTTTGTTCTACTAAACATTTCGTACATAAAATATCAAGTCATGAAAAAAATTGTGTTTACCGCTGCTGCCATTTGCTTTGCAGCTTTTACAACAACCCTCACCGCCCAGGATGATAAAGGCGATAAAGGAGGAAAGGGGGAAAAAGATAAAAAAGAAACCCAGGAGATCATCATCCGCAAAAAAGGTGAAAAAGACACCAAAATAACTGTAGAAATTAAAGGAGATGTCATTACCATCAATGGCAAGCCTTTATCAGAATTTAAGGATGATGAGATCACGGTTAACAGGAGAAATATCATCATCAGGGATGGAAAAGGTGGTACCAGGTTCAAAATGGCACCAGGCGATTTTGAGGGATTTAGCTGGAACGGTGATGATAAAGGAGAACCCGGTGCCTTTTTAGGCGTAACAACCGGTGTATTTAATGATGGATCGGGAGATACTAAACCAAAAGGTGCCGAAATTACCAATATAACCAAAGAAAGCGCTGCCGATAAAGCAGGCCTGAAAAATGGTGATGTAATTACAAAGATCAACGACAAGAAAGTGGTTGACCCTGAGTCTTTATCAGAGGTGGTAACCTCCTTTAAACCCAAAGAAGAAGTAACGGTTTATTTTAAACGTGATGGTAAAGAGAATTCGGTAAAAGCAATTTTAGGCGAACGTAAAGAATCAAAGTCAATGGTTTATTCTTTCAATGGCACCGACGGCATGTCCAGATCATTCAGCATGCCCCGTATACAACGTGTACCGGGTGTTGAATTCGATATGGCACCAAGGGTATGGTCACCCGGTTCGGAAAATAATTATGATTTTAAATTTGACAACTATCCCCGCCAGCAAAAACTAGGCTTAAAAATTCAGGATACAGAAGAAGGAAATGGGGTAAAGGTTTTGGATGTAGATAAAGATTCTCCGGCCGAAAAAGCAGGACTTAAAAAAGATGATGTGGTTACAGAAATGGGCGGCAAAAAAGTTTCCAATACAGATGAAGTACGTGATGCTTTGCACGATAACATGGAAAAATCTGCCTACAATATTAAAGCTGCCCGCAATGGTAATACCCTAAGTTTTGATATTAAGATCCCTAAAAAATTAAAGACTGCTAATTTATAAGCCATGAATAAGCATGTGCAGGCGTCCTGAAATTTTCAGGACGCTTTTTATTTTGCTTATTGCCTATTACCAGTTGCCTATTGCTCATTGCCTATTGTCAATTACCTTTGCACCCGTGAAAGAAAATGAAAAATACCAGGTAGTTATCGGATTGGAAGTTCATACCCAGTTGCTCACTCAAAGTAAATTATTTTGTGGCGATAGTGCTGCGTTCAGCACAGAACCCAATACACATATCAGTCCTGTTACACTGGCACACCCCGGCACTTTACCTAAAATGAATGTAAAGGCCATTGAATATGCCATAAAATTAGGGCTAGCATTACACTGCGATATTGAGCAGCATAATTATTTTGCCCGCAAAAATTATTTTTATCCCGATCTGCCAAAAGGATACCAGGTTTCGCAACACACAACACCCATTTGCAAAAATGGATTTGTCCCAATAAGGGTTGCAGATAGGGAACGAAATATCCGCCTTAACCGTATTCATATAGAAGAAGATGCAGGTAAAAGCTTACACGATGTAGATGAGAATTACACCGCCATTGATTTAAACCGTGCCGGTGTTCCCCTGCTTGAAATTGTAAGCGAACCCGATATGCACAGCAGCGATGAAGCATTTGCCTACATTACCGAATTACGCAAACTGGTTACCTGGCTGGGCATTTGCGATGGCAATATGGAAGAAGGCAGTATGCGTTGCGATGCCAATATTTCTATACGGCTTACAGGCGATACCAAACTGGGCACCCGGGTTGAAGTAAAAAACCTGAACAGCATACGCAATGTGAAAAGAGCGATTGATGTGGAAGTTGAACGTTTGATTGGGCTGGTTGAAAACGATCAAACCATTATACAGGAAACCAGGAGTTATGATGCAGATAATAACAGCACTTTTTCTTTACGTTCTAAAGAAGATGCTGATGACTACCGCTATTTTCCCGAACCCGACCTCTCTCCTTTTCACATCACAGATGATTACCTGGTTGAGATAAAAAACGGACTGCCTGTATTGCCCGGGGTATTGATACAACGGTATATAAAGGAATTTAAACTTTCTGATTACGATGCCGCTGTGCTTTGTGATGATAAAGCGCAGGCTGCTTATTTTGAAGCGGTAATAAAATATACTGATAATTACAAGGCCGTTGCCAACTGGATGCTGGGGCCGGTTAAAAGTCATTTAAACGATCGTAATATTGCTTACGATGCTTTTACTTTGCCGGCTGAGAAACTGGCGGCATTGATTGAACTGGTAGAAACAGGTAAAGTAAATTTTGGTATTGCTGCATCAAAAGTATTACCGGCCTTATTATTGCAGCCCGAAAAGCAACCCCTGCAGATCGCAACAGAAATGAATCTGTTACAGGAAAGCGACAGCAGTTCCATTGAGCAATGGGTTGATGAAGCCATTGCTGCCATGCCCGATAAAGTAAAGCAATACCAGGCGGGTAAAAAAGGCCTGATAGGTTTATTTGCCGGAGAAGTAAAAAAACGCAGTAAGGGTAAGGCCGATATGACAATGGTAACTGAAATCTTAGAAAAAAAATTAAACAAACAATAAATGAAAAAATTATTTGCCGCAGCCGCTATTGCTGCTGTTTTATTTTCCTGCAACGATAAAGCCGATAAAGGTGCGTTTACGGTGAGCGGTGAAATAACAGCTTCCCCCGATCAAAAGATCTACCTGGAAGAATTATACTTCAGTTCAAAGCAGCCGGAAGTACTTGATACAGGAGAAATTAAAGGCGGAAAATTTTCACTTGCTGCCATTGCGCAAGAAGAAGGTTTGTTCCGCATCCGGATGGAAGATGGCGGAGGGGCCATTTTTATAAATGAAGAAAGCAACATAAATTTTACGGGAATGGCTGTAAGCCAGGAACCTTTGAACGGCTCATTCAGCAGCCCTGCAAACATTGCTTTAAAAAAACTTATGCAGCATGCGGATAGTATTGGCATGCTTATAGCAAATAAAAACAGGTTACTTACCGAATTCTCCAAAGCCAATGTAAAAGAAGATGATAGTATTTTTATCGCCACTTTCAATGAATTTACTTCGTTAAAAGATAATTTTACCAAATTCAGTTTTGCCTATGCAGATACAGCAAAAAGCCCGGTTCTCTCTTTATTTGCAGCAACCATGGCACCCATTGACATCAGTGAATTTGAAACCCCGTTAACCAAACTGGTTAAGCGCTTTCCAAAACACAAGGGTATTGCAGAGGCGCTCGTATATGTAAAATCACAGGCTACGCAACCACAAACACAAACAAAGCCCGTTTCCAAACCGGCCATTGGTGTTACAGCACCTGAACTGACGATGAATGATGTTAACGATAAACCTTTTTCATTAAGCCAGTTGCGTGGTAAATATGTGCTGATAGATTTCTGGGCCAGTTGGTGTGGTCCATGCCGTGAAGAAAATCCAAATGTAGTAGCTGCTTTTAACCAGTTTAAAGATAAAAACTTTACCGTGCTGGGTGTTTCGCTTGATGAAAACAAACAGGCATGGATAAACGCTATAAAGGAAGATAAATTAAACTGGCAACAGATAAGCGACCTGAAAAAATGGAACAGTGCAGCAACTTCTTTGTATGGTATTGATGGAATTCCTTACAATGTGTTGATAGACCCACAGGGGAAAATAATTGCAACTGATTTAAGAGAGAGTGCCTTACAAAATAAACTGGCTGAAGTTTTGAAATAGGTTTCAACTTATTCTACTATATCATTAAAACACCGGCTGCAAATGCAGTGGGTGTTTTTAATTACGGACTGGTTAAAAAGCCCTTTACCTGCTTGCCTTTTCATTTATAAATTTTGTTATTAGTTTCAATCGCAGCCAATTTGATCAATAATCAGATACAGTTTTAGTTTGTAAAAAACTGCACAAACAAAGTCCCCCGAAATCAATCGGGGGACTTTGTTTTAACTTTTCAACTATATTAACTCTTTCAACCTACCTACCGCTGAATAATGATCGGGAACACCCCGCTTTCCTTGCTGTTGTATACATACAGGAAGTAAGTGCCGCCCGCTAACCTGCTCAGGTCAAAAGGCAGTATCTGGCCATATACCAGGTTCTTAAATTCATAGTAGGCCATTTCCTGGCCACGTGCATTCACGATCTTAACCCTGAACTCCTTGTACACATCACTGTTGAACTGCACACTGAACCTGCCCTGGTTTGGATTAGGCCAGATACGGATCGCCTGCTGGAACACATTGTGACGCTCCTTACAATCATTCACCACGATATTCTCAAAGCGCGTGGTACTGCAACCAGATTGGTTGGTAACGGTATACGTTACACGGTGTACGCCCACACCCGCTGCTGCAGCAGAGAACGTATTGCCGCTTACCCCCGTGCCACTCCAGGTACCACCCGCAGGGGTTGACCTTAAGGTTACGATCGTATCAGTTAAACATACCCTTTGAGGCAGATTGATAAATACAATGTTGGGTAAAGGATTAACCGTGATCGTAAAGCTTTGGGTTGGTCCGCTACAACTGATACCACCATTGGTAAACGTTGGCGTTACCGTGATCGTGGCCGTTACCGGGTTGATCGTTGGGTTCACTGTTACAAAGCTCGGTATGTTACCAATACCGCTGACTCCAAGCCCGATCGTGGTATTGTTGTTCGTCCAGGTATACACCGTATTTGCTACAGGGCCGCTGATGGTTACTGCTGCTGTTGCTGCACCGGCACATAGTGTCTGGTTAGCTATCGCATTTACCGCAGGTGTTGGATTCACCGTGATCGTAAAGCTTACCGGTAATCCGCCACAACCCGTTGAACTTGGCGTTACCGTAATGGTAGCCGTGATAGGCGCTGTGGTATTGTTGGTGGCTGTAAACGATGGTATGTTACCCGTTCCTGATGCCGCCAGACCGATGGCTGTATTGTTATTGGTCCAGCTATACGTTGAGCCCGGAGGTAATCCACTAAAGGTTATGGCTGTGGTACTGGCTCCGTTACACAGTATCTGGTCCGCCGGCTGGTTAACCCTCGCCGTTGGATTTACCGTGATCGTAAAGCTGCTGGTTGGTCCACTGCAACTGATACCGCCATTGGTGAACACTGGTGTGATCGTGATCGTAGCTGTTACCGGTGTTGATCCTGTATTGATAGCTGTGAATGATGGTATCGTGTTGGTACCACTGGCTCCCAGTCCAATGCTGATATTGTTGTTCGTCCAGCTGTACACCGTACCCGCTACAGGGCCTGTAATGGTTACTGCTGCTGTGGCTGTTCCGTTACATACCGTTTGGTTAGCGATCGTATTTACCGATGGTGTTGGATTTACCGTGATCGTAAACGTTATCGCTGCTCCCGTACACGTGGTGCCACCATTGGTATAGGTTGGCGTTACCGTGATCGTAGCTATCTGTGGTATGTTGGTCGTATTGGTGGCTGTGAAGCTCGCTATATTACCCGTACCACTGGCTGCAAGACCGATCGTGGTGTTGCTGTTGGTCCAGCTATACACCGTACCTGCTACTGCACCGGTAAAGTTCACCGCTGCTGTGGCTGATCCGTTGCACAATACCTGTGGTAATACCGCATTCACCGTTGGTATCGGGTTCACCGTGATCGTAAACGTGGTTGGTGTGCCCGTGCAGGTTCCGCCTGCATTGGTATAAGATGGGGTTACCGTTATCGTTGCTGTTATCGGTGCTCCCGAGGCATTGGTTGATACAAAGTTCAGGTTGCCAGTTCCGCTTGCCGCAAGGCCAATGGCTGTGTTGCTGTTGGTCCAGTTATATACCGTACCCGCTACTGCTCCTGTAAAGGCCTGCGTAACCGTGGCTCCAGCACATACTGTCTGGTTAGCTACAGGGTTAACCGTTGGTATCGGATTAACCGTGATCGTAAACGTTATCGGTGTGCCGGGACAGGTTATTGTATTGGTATAGTTCGGCGTTACCGTAATGGTAGCTACCTGCGGTGTGGTGCCGGCATTCACCGCCGTGAACGACGCTATATTGCCTGCACCGGAGGCTGCAAGCCCAATGCTGGTATTGTTATTGGTCCAGTTATAGATCGTGCCGGGTACACTGCCTGTAAAGTTAACCGCAGCTGTATTGGATCCTGCACACAATACCTGGCCCGCTACAGGGTTAACCGTTGGTGTAGGATTAACCACGATGATAAAGGTTTGTGATGCACCCGTACACGTAATGCCACCATTGTTATATACCGGTGTTACCGTAATGATCGCTGTTACAGGGGATAAACCCGTGTTTACCGCTGTGAAACTCTGTATATTACCCGTGCCATTAGCTGCCAGGCCAATGGATGGCTCACTGTTAACCCAGGCAAATGACAGCGATCCTGTAGGCCCTGTTGTTGGACTGGTAAAGTTGATCACCGCTGTTGGTGAACCGTTACACAATATCTGGCTCGCTACAGGATTCACAATTGGTGTTGGATTAACCGTAATGGTAAAGCTAACAGGCAGACCAGGACAACCTCCTAAAACAGGTGTTACCGTTATGGTTGCTGATATAGGCCCGTTGGTGGCATTGGTAGTTACAAAAGGCAATATATCGCCCGTACCACTGGCTGCAAGGCCAATGCCTGTATTGCTGTTCGTCCAGTTGTAGGTTGAGCCCGGGGTACCATTAAAGGTAATGAGTGCCGTAGTTACGCCATTGCAATATACTTTGTTGCTTACCGGTGTAACAACCGGTGTTGGATTAACCAGCACTGTGGCCGTGATCGGTGCACCCACACAACCACCGGTTGTTGGTATAATGGTAAAGGTTACTGTTACCGGGAATGGATTGGTACTGGCTAAAGTACCGCTGATATCACCCGAACCGCTGGCTGCAATACCACTTACCGTTGCGGTATTATTGCGGGTCCAGTTAAATACCGTTCCGGGAATACTGCCCGACAGTACGATCGTAGTGATCGCAGTTCCTGAACAGATCGTCTGACTTGAAGGTGTAGCCACTGCATTGGGTGCCGGATTAACCAGTACCGTTGCAGTGATCGGCGCACCCGCACAACCGTTTGCTGTTGGTGTAATGGTAAAGGTTACCAATACCGGGGCTAAGGTTGTATTAACCAATGTTCCGCTGATATTGCCCGAACCATTGGATGGTATACCCGTTACGGTTACCGTATTGTCCCTTGTCCAGTTATACGTTGTTCCGCTTACTGTTCCGCTCAATACGATCGTAGTGATCGGGCTGCCGGTACATACCGTTTGTGATGCCGGTGTAGCAACCGCTGTTGGCGTTGGGTTAACTACCACCGTTGCCGTGATTGAAGGACCCGTGCAGGTTACTCCACCATTGGTAAAGCTTGGTGTAATCGTAAAGGTTACTGTTACCGGTGCCGTTGTTGTATTGGTCAGTGTGCCAAGTATGTCTCCTGCACCGCTGGCTGCAATACCCGTTGCTGTTACTGTATTATCTCTTGTCCACGTAAAGGTTGTTCCCGTTACTGCACTTGATAACACGATCGGTGTGATCGCAATACCGGAACAAACTGCCTGTGATGCCGGTGTAGCTATAGCATTAGGTATCGGGTTCACCAGTACCGTTGCAGTAATAGCAGGTCCTGCACAACCATTGGCAGATGGTATAATGGTAAAGGTTACCAGTTCAGGAGCTGTGCTCGTAACAGCATTGGTAAGCGTACCGCTGATAGGAGTTCCTGATCCGCTGGCTGGTATCCCCAATACATCTACCAGGTTATCCCTGGTCCAGGTATAGGTCGTTCCTGCCACTGCTCCTGTCAGCACGATCGGTGTGATCGCTGATCCCGAACAGATCGTCTGGCTGGCAGGTGTTGCCACCGCATTGGGTGTTGGGTTAACCAATACCGTTGCGGTAATGGGTGCTCCAAAACAACCATTGGCTTCCGGTGTAATGGTAAAGGTTACCGTTATCGGGGCATTGGTGGTATTGACCAATGTGCCAATAATATCTCCAACGCCATTGGCCGGTATAGTACCCGTTACTGCCACGGTATTATCCCTGGTCCAGTTAAACACGGTTGCTGCTACATTGCCCGTTAATACGACCGGTGTGATCGCATTGCCCGAACAGATCGTCTGGCTGGCTGGTGTTGCTACTGCATTTGGTGTTGGATTAACGATCACTGTTGCAAGCACTGTTGCTCCTGTACAGGTGATACCGCCATTGGTATAGGTTGGTATGATCGTAAATGTTACCGTTACCGGGGCAAAAGTGGTATTGGTTAATGTACCACTGATATCGCCTGCGCCGCTGGCAGCAATACCCGTTACGGCTACCGTATTATCTCTTGTCCAGTTAAACACCGTACCCACCACATTGCCTGTTATCACGATAGGTGTGATCGGTGTTGCAGAGCAAATGGTCTGGTTTGCAGGTAAAGCCACTGCATTAGGTGTTGGGTTAACGATCACCGTGGCCGTGATGGATGGGCCCAAACAGGTTACTCCGCCATTGGTATAGCTTGGTGTGATCGTAAAGGTTACGGTTACAGGTGCATTGGTGGCATTGGTTAATGTACCACTGATGTCTCCGGTGCCGCTGGTTGCAATACCGAATACAGGCCCGCCCAAAAGCGTTCCGTTATTGCGGGTCCAGTTAAATACCGTACCCGAAACATTACCTGTCAGTACGATCGTGGTGATCGCAGTTCCATTGCAAATACTCTGGCTGGCAGGTGTGGCCACTGCATTAGGTGTTGGGTTAACCGTAATGCTGAAGCTGCTTGGCGTACCCACGCAACTTACACCGCCATTGGTAAACGTTGGTGTTACTGTAATGGTTCCTGTAATAGGCACATTGGTTGTATTGGTTGCCGTAAACGTTGGCAATGAATTACCCGAACCGCTGGCGCCAAGGCCTATCGAAATATCATTATTGGTCCAGCTGTAGGTGGTTACACCACCCGTAGCTGTTGTTGAGAAATTATATGTGCCGGTTGTTTGTACATCGCCGTTGCAAACAAATGCATTGGCCGGTACTGTTACCGTTGGGGTTGGGTTCACTGTTATAGTGAATGATGTTGGGGTACCCGTACAAACTGTACCAGCAATATAGGTTATCACAACCTGGCCATTGCCTGATTGTACACCTGCTGTGGTTACACCTGCTGTTACGCCTCCGGTATAAGATGAACCTCCGCCGCCACCGCCGCCAGCTCCTTTTGAGTTGCCTGCGCAGCCTGTTGTACCGGCCGAACCGCCGCCACCACCGCCGCCGCCAAGCTGGCCACCGCCGCCGCCGCCGCCGCCTACTACTGAAGGCTGTGATGAGCAGCAACAAGCCTGTCCACCGCCACCTACACCACCAATTTCAGTTGCTGTAGCAACGCCTGGTTGACCAAGGAAGCCTGCACAGCCTATTCCGGCTGCTCCCAATGCTCCCTGTACGCTGGCTGCATTGCCGCCAAATCCGCCACCGGCTACTCCGGATGACTGAGCTGAGTTGTTACCATTTTGGCCTACGCCGCCGCCGCCTATACCGCCGTCGCCGCCTATACCACCTGTTCCGCCTCCTTCATGACAACCGCCGCGGCCGCCACCACCACCGCCACCGGCAGTGATAACACGGTTGGCAACACCTACTCCGCCTGCTCTTACATCTGAGGCACCGCCTCCACCACCCGCATTCACGGATCCTCCATTTGCTCCTCCGTTAAATCCTCCTGCAGGTGAAGCTCCCTGGCCTCCTACAAATATATTCAATACCTGGCCCGGTACTACTGCCAGTGTTCCTGTTGCTGATGCTCCAAGGCCTCCGGCTCCGCCAAGTACGGAATTTCCGCCTATTGCACCGGTTCCGCCCTGTGCCCCTAAGGCTGTAATATTTATTGATGTTACGCCTGCAGGTACCGTGAAGGTTTGCATACCACCGGTAAAGTTGAAGGTAGCTGAACCCGGTCCGCCGCCGCCATTAGTATAGCTTGGTGTTACTGTTACCGTTGCTGTTACTGGTGCCGTACCGGCATTAATGGCATTAAAGCTGGCAATATTACCCACACCACTGGCTGCAAGGCCAATAGATGGATCACTGTTTACCCAGTTAAATACTGTTCCCGGAGGCGCTGTTACAGAACCCGTAAAAATTACAGGGGCTGTTGGTGCTCCGTTACAAACCACCTGGTTAGCAGGCTGGTTTACATCAGGTATTGGGTTAATCAGCACTGTTGCTGTTATTGGTGTACCCGTGCAGGTTACTCCTGCATTGGTATAGCTTGGGGTTATCGTAAAGGTTACCGTTATCGGTGTATTGGTAAGGTTGGTTAATGTACCGCTGATATCACCAGCACCACTGGCTGCAATACCCGTTACTATTGGATTATCCCTGGTCCAGTTAAATACTGTACCCGGTACCGTGCCACTGTTAACGATGGTTGTAATGGCTGAGCCGCTGCAAATCGTTTGTGCTGCAGGGGTAGCTGTTGCGTTTGGTGTGGGGTTAACCGTATAAGTAAAGGTCTTAGAAGGGCCGGTACAGGTTGTACCGCCCGAACAGGAAACAAGTGTTGAAACTTCCGCAGGACTTAATGCCCGGTTAAATATTTTAAATTCATCCATTTGTCCCCCGGCAAGAAAACCGGCTGATGTTCCCCAAGTGCCAACACGAAAATCTGTACCGGAGATATTCACCGCTCCTTGTGCTACTGTATTTGAAAGTACTCCATCAAGATATGCCTTGATGTTTCCGACAACAGGATCGTAAACAAAGGTACTCGTATGAGCTGCGGCCACTGCAGCACCATTTATCTGAACATCATTTACAGGCCCTCTGAGAACAAGGTTCCCGGGACCAGCAATTCCGTTATGAAAGCAACGGAAACTACCCGCAGCAGGATCTCCAAAAAGGTAAAGGGCAGATCCAGTTGCAGTATTGACATTTGCCAGTTTGAAGGATATGGTCCAGGCTCCTGCACCTAAACTGGTATTCCATCCAGTACTTACATAATCTGTTGTACCTGACCCTCCGCTTGCAATCAGTGAGCCGGAACCACACAAACCCGGAGCTCCCTGGGACATAGCTCCGTTGATAGTTGCAGTAGCAGTTCCTGCCGGTGGCGCAGAGGCTAAATTAGGAACAGTTATACCAGAACCATCAAATTTATAATATAGTATTTCCGGTATTGGTGAACCCACTGTGGAAGGCGTTACAGTAACCGTTGCCACTTTAGGCGTAGTTCCTGCATTGGTTGCCGTAAAGCTCGCTATATCACCCGTACCACTGGCTGCAAGGCCAATAGTAGGATCACTGTTTGTCCAGTTAAATACCGTACCCGCTACTGCACCTGTAAAGGTTACCGGCGCTGTTGGCGCCCCGTTACAAACCACCTGGTTGGCAGGCTGGTTAACATCCGGTGTTGGGTTAACCGTTACCGTAGCTGTTACAGGTGTACCCGAACAGCCATTAGCCGTTGGCGTTATGGTGAATGTCACCGTTATTGGTGCATTGGTTGTATTGGTTAAAGTACCGCTGATATCGCCTGCACCGCTGGCAGCAATACCCGTTACGGTTCCTGTATTATCTCTTGTCCAGTTATACACTACACCCGCTACTGCATTGCCTGTTATTACAATGGTTGTAATTGGCGTTGCAGAACATACCGTTTGGCTTGCAGGTGTTGCCACTGCGGTTGGGGTTGGGTTAACCAATACTGTTGCAGTAATGGCTGTACCCGGACAACCGTTAGCTGTTGGGGTAATCGTAAAGGTTACCGTTATAGGAGTCGTGGTGGTATTGGTTAATGCGCCACTGATATTACCAGCACCGCTGGCGGCAATACCCGTTACCGTTGCTGCATTATCTCTTGTCCAGTTATACACGGCACCCGCAACATTGCCACTTAAAGCAATGGTTGTAATGGTTGCACCTGAGCAAATCGTTTGACTGGCAGGCGCTGCTACCGCATTAGGTGTTGGGTTAACCAGCACCGTGGCAGTTACAGGCGTGCCCGGACAACCATTAGCCATTGGGGTTATGGTAAAGGTTACTGTTACCGGTGTGTTTAATGTATTGGTTAAAGTACCGCTGATATTACCAGCACCGCTGGCTGCAATACCGGTTACGGTTCCTGTATTATCTCTTGTCCAGTTGTATACTACACCCGCTACTGCATTGCCGGTTATTACAATAGGTGCAATGGCTACGCCAGAACATCTTGTTTGCGAAGCCGGTGTGGCCACTGCTGTTGGTGTTGGGTTAACGGTATAAGTAAAGGTTCTTGGTGTACCCGTACAGGTAACACCGGTAGCACTGCCTGTTACTGTTATCTCCCATCCGCCATTGAAATTACCAAAATCGCCAACCAGGTCGTCCATTACATATAGCGACCAGGTTCCGTTTGCTATGGCACCGTTAAATACAGAAAGTGCCGAACCGCCCAAAGGTGCTGGTGCCGGTGCATTAAACACATCGCCGGTTCCATTATTGGTTGGCTGAAAAGTGCCAGTTACTATTGCGGTTGAGAATGGCAACGGGGAAACTGCTGCATCATCTAAAGTAAGTGTTATCCCTGTAACTCCCGGGCTGCCTCCACCAATATCAGACATGATTATTGCATTTTGCCCACCGGGGCCAACGAGTAACACATCAATGTCTCTGGGGAAAGTATGATTTATATTATTAAGTTTTACAGTAACATTGGTAACCGCACCTGTAATACCCGATACCACAATATTTGAAGGATATGGTGTTGAAGGACCAGAATCTGTTCCTGGTTGCCCTGCAGGTATCAAAATAGGGGTTGTGTTACTAAATGTAACCGGTACAGCCGGGCCACCACCACTGGAGTAGGAAGGTGTTACCGTAACTGTAGATACAACCGGTGCTGCCGTTGCATTAGTTGCAATAAAGCTGGCAATGTTACCCGCACCACTGGCTGCAAGGCCAATAGATGGATCACTGTTTGTCCAGTTAAATACCGTACCCGGAGGTGTTGTTACCGAACCGGTAAAGGTCACCGCAGCTGTTGGTGCGCCATTACATACCACCTGGTTGGCAGGCTGGTTTACATCCGGTGTTGGGTTAACGGTTACCGTTGCTGTTATGGATGCACCTACACAAGTACCTGAAGTTGGCGTAATGGTAAAGGTTACCGTAATGGGTATATTGGTTAAGTTGGTTAATGTACCGCTGATATCACCTGATCCACTGGCCGCAATACCGGTTACAATAGGATTATCCCTTGTCCAGTTATAGGTTGTTGCGGCAATCGGGCTGCCGCTCAATACAATATTTGTGATAGCTGTACCGGAACAGGTTGTTTGAGATGCCGGTGTAGCTGTAGCTGTTGGTGTACCCAGTATATTCAGGGTTACATCGCCCGGATTTGGCAAATTATATTGTATGCCCCAGCTAAGCCCGGCTGGTAAAGCAGGGTAAAGGATGCTGGCAAAGGTTCCCACCAGGGTGGTGGATGTCATAATTTTAAATGACTGTCAGCAAGAAGGTATAAAACCACCAAACAACTGTACATCAAGCGTACCGCTTAAAGTGGCTGTACCAACAACCTGTAACTGGTCGTATTGTGTACAAACCGTGGTTCCTCCTATTTCTATTACTTCGGTACCGGTGCCATTGGTATAGCCTGCACCAAATACGGTGCAACCGGGAGAAAGGCCCGGTGATACAATACCGCCGGTATTATTATATACAGCGCCGGTAAAGGTACCGGATCCTTTGTAGATACCTGCTGTAGTTACAGCGCCACCGCCATTAATATTTAGTGTGCTGTTATTTGTAAGTGTTGCGCCTGTTAAAATAGACAGGTTGCGTACCTGTGCAGTTCCCGGCGAACCAATAACCGGCTGGAACGGTGTTCCTGCAGGAATGGTAACATCAGTTGTTGCTGTAGGAAGCGTATTACAAGACCAATTGGCCGCATTAAACCAATCGGTGTTTGCTGTACCTATCCAGGTACCCGCAGTACAAGGATCTGGTACTATTAACAAGCCCCATGGTTCTGTTAATTGAGAACCCGGAAGAATGGTTTGAACACCGGAAACCGGATCTATATCCAGTACTTTCCTGGTTGGTGCGTTATTTACAACATATAATTTGTTCAACCTGTAGTCAAGGCCGGAGGGTAAAAATAAATTGCCACCGATAGATAAAACGGTTTGTACACCCGTTGTAAGGTTTACTTTAATGATCCTGTCGGGTTGGGACGCAAAACTTCCTCCATCTGCAATTACCAATGTATTTTGATCGATCAGGGCCAGGTCAAGTGGAAGCGTAAGAAAGCCACCGGAAGTTACCACGGATTGTACACCGGCCGGTGTTATCCTGATCACTTTGCTGGCTCCTCCCAGAAAAAGGGTTGCATCGGTAACCAACAGGTCGCCATTAGCCAGGTATACTACGCCCGTAGGGAATCCTAAATTACCTCCGGAAAATAAAACCGTTGTTGCTCCTGTAGTAGAATCAACGCTTAAAATATTGGAAGAAGGCATGGGATTGGCCACAATGATCTTTCCTGTATTATTAATCAGTAAACCCATGGGTGCACCAAGCGGGCCGGTTGAAAACGAGGCCAGAGGCGCTACAGGGCTTTGATTGCCTGTAAGCGGGTTGGCTTTAATTAAACCGTTCGCTGATCTATCAAACATAAAAATGCTTGTGCCATTGCGGTAAGCCAGGTTTACACCACCAGCCGCTAAACCCTGGCCGGCAGTGATTATAGTATCCTGTGCTGTGGCGGGATCATATAACCTTACGAGGTATCTGTCCAATACCAGGATATCGCCCGGATCAAGTCTGGGAATGATCCTCACAAAAACGGTATCCTCTTGGCCCAGGCCACCTTGCGCATCCTGTGCCCTAAACGTAAAGAAATCAGCACCAAATTTTGTAAGCGTTGGTGTATATGTAAAGTTACCTGTAGTACCATTAAAACTGGTAAGGGTACCTTTAGCCGGACTGGTAACAACATTAAAAGATACTGCACTTCCTTCAGGGTCGGTGCCGGTTAAAGTACCGGAAACAGCTATATCTTCCTGGGTAACCAAACTAAGATCACTGCTGGTTGGCGGCAGGTTGATCTGGTTTATATTAACGGTGGACGTGTTACTGAAAACAGTACCGTCAAAAACCCTGAAAGTAAAGAAATCGGTAGTAGGTGCACCAAAATTGGGGGTGTAGGTATACTGCCCTGTTGTTGCATTAAAGCCCGTAATGGTACCTTTTGTTGGAGGCGTTACAATACTAAAGGTTATTGGATCGCCAGGTAAATCCGGATCGTATGCTACCAGGGTATTGGTTACCGGTATGGGCGAAAACGAAGTGGTAAACGTAGTATCCCTGGTTACCGGCACATCGTTTACCGGCGTAATAATTATACCAAAAGAGAAATTCGTATTAGCCGGGTTGCCGTCGTTCATTAATGCGCCCCTGCTGTCTCTTGCACTAAACTGAAACTGGTCTACAATAGTTTCGGACCCGTTATGTTCATAGGTAATTAAATTATTTTGCAGGTCCTGCAGGGTAAAAGTAGTTGCAGGCGTCATCACCACACCTGATTTTTTCATTACCCCTGTACCAAAATTTAAAACAGGATTTGAATTGAAATTATATACCATTCTGTTTGGAAAAGCAGGCAGATCTTCGTCATCAGACATGTTCATATTTGCTGGCGAAAGAATAGTTCCTGTTCCACCTTCTGCTACTATTAATGGGTTATTGGCTGTATTGCGGGGAGCCAGGTTGTTCCAGTAAAAACCACTGCTGGTGGTAATAAAGGCACAAACACCACATCCGTTCTGGTAAAATGAGTTATCATCGTAATAATCCAGGTAAGGTCTCCAGGTACCGGTATTGGGTTGAAAAGCCTCTACCTTATAATTTGCATGAAAATTATCGGCATTCCCTGTTAGTTGCAGCAGGCCACCTACCTGCTCTGAAAGACCTATGGTAGTCGGGTTTACCAAAGCCCTGGGCGTTACATCATCGGGCTGTGTTACTCTTAATATGCAACGGATACCGCTTGTGACAAGCCCAAAATTAACCGTAAGCCTTGTACTGGTGCCAGTAAAAACAGCATACCCGTTTGCCAGGCCACCAAAAGTGTTAGTTGCTGTAATATCAAATGTTAACACTTCCCTGTCGCTGTTAACAAGAGCAGGTGTAGTAACATTACTGTTGTCACCAAAAAAATTGCCATTCAACGAAAGCTTTAACTGAAGGTTTCCGTCTCTTGAAATTTCGGGACCCCAATAAGTAGTCGTTCTTCCTGCAAGCTGAACAGCAGAAATATTATAAGTAAGACCCCCTGTCCTGCCAATACAAGGTGATGCAATACCGGTATACGGGCTTAAACAGGAAATTGGATTTACAGGAGTTGTTGTAATGGTTGATGTGCCGAAAGGCGGATTTTTTGCTCCATATAATTGCCTGCCTGGCCCGAGTAAATTAATAATATAGCCGGGTATATTCGTTGCGTTGCTGTTTATAGTCAGCACTGCGGATTCCACCGCATTGGTTGAAGGCGTATAGGTAATTGTAAAATAAGATGCATTTGCGATGGTGCTGGTTCCCGCAGGTATAGACGGTAAACTGGGTGCTGATGTTATTGAAAAATCAGCCGCATTTGGTCCGGTGATGTTAAGAGATGCAGGCACCAGGTTTGGACCGCCGCTATTATGAATTGCAAAGGCCATTGAACATGGGCCACTTCCATTGGCAGGGTAAGCCGGAAATGCAACTGTTGTAGTGTGCGCAATGGTACGGCTAAATCCAACATCAGGTGCCGCATTGGGATGATATACAGTAATAGTTTGGGCGCTACTGAAGTTAGCAATAAATAATGTTGATAAAATAAGAAGTCCCTGAAGTAAAGATTTAAGTTTCATGGTTTTGGTATTTATGATGTGACCAGGATTTAGCCTGGCTGCTTTATTTGTCTGAATTTAGGTTGCGCAAAAAATATTTTTTATTAAATAGTTAATTTTGTCTGCTTTCCTTTTTTTAAAGAGTTGTATTTATAATATACGCCTTTTCATAAAGCTAAATAATTCAATCAGTTAATTTTCTTTGAGTGAGGTATATAAGAGATTAAACGTTGCCAGTTAAGTTTTGTATTAAAAGTAAAGTTAGCGTTTAAAGGTTTATTCTGCAAATATTTAAGCTACTAAATGATCATTTTTTGTATCCTGTCTGCCCGTATAAAAAAACGGTTTAAAATATACAGCAATTAAAAAAATTAAGCAGATTACCAGCAAACTTTACTTTGGTCAGGGTTTACCATTCAAATTACAGAACAGTTAAAAAAAGCAGGTGAAAATTTCTTACAAATAAAAAAACCCCAATTAAAAATGATTGGGGTTTTTGTATAATAACTTCTTTATTAGTTATCTATCATCAGTTTATTCAGCGACATTTCAGTAGCCGAAATAGGCCAGATATAACCCTGATCTGTAGGCGCTTTTGCAGGAACAGAGCCTTTTGCAGGTATTGTTTGCAGTAAACGCATCAGGTCATTATTGCGAAGACCTTCGCCCAAAAATTCAATTCTTCTTTCAAGCATAATAGCTGCAATAAGTTGTGCCTGTGTAGTAGAAGCAATGGTTACACTTGCATCAGAACGCTTTCGAACTGCATTCAGCAATGCCAACCCCCGTGGATCAGCAGTAGCAGCATTTGTTCTTGCAAGTGCCTCGGCAAGATTCAACAATACTTCCGAATAACGGATAACCGGAGGATAATCAAGAAACGGTGAACCATTTGGATATTTGTTTACAAATCTTTTATTTGTTGCAACATTAAAAAAAGTAAGTCCTCTTCTTGCATCAGCATTAGGCCAACCTACCAGATCACCAATAATACCTACCGGATTCAAAGAATATTCTGCTGAACCAGGGTTAGTTAAGTTACGCACAAAATAAAATGCAAGTTGATTTTGCGTGGTGGGGTTATCTCCAGATGAAAGACTCATTGGAAATGACATAATTGATTCTGTTGTATTAAATGTTGAAAAAACAGTAGCGATGTTTGGCTGTAATGCATGAGGAACACCGCTGGTAGCAGTAAAGGGAGGAGTGTTTCCTGGACTAACAATTTTGTTTGCTTCGAGTATTACGCCCGGATAATTCTGCATAGATAAATACACCCTGGTTTTTAAAGCAATGGCAGTGTTACGATGTGCACGGGTTGTATTTAGTTCGGCAGTGGCATTGGTTAAAGGCAGGTTGGTTTCTGCAAAATTGAGGTCGTCAATTATTTGTGCATATATCTGGGCAACGGTACTTCTGGCAAGGTCCGAAGATCCGGGGCCTTTTATTGGGGTTATACGCAATGGCAATCCTGGTTTACTTCCAGCTCCGTCGGCAAATGGCCTTGCATAATATTGTAACAGGCTATAGTAACAAAGTGCTCTTATTAATCTGGCTTCTCCAAGGTAATTGGCAGTTAAGGTAGCGCCTACTACAGATGGCCCCTTGGCTGTAACACCTTCAATTGTAAAATTGCACAAGTTAATAGTGTAGTATGCCTGCGCCCAAAGATTTACAACCGAATTAGTTGAAGTGCCTGCAGGGTTCAATGACCAAACATCGGCTCCGGTAACCAGGTTACCGGTTTCATTTAAAAAATCTTCGCCCCTTATATCGCCATATACAATATATCGCCCTCCATAAAAAGCGCCGGCTTTTGTATTTGAATAAAGCCCCCGGATATTCCCAAGGATACGCTCTGGTGTATCAAAAGCGGTAACATCACTAACAGTTGTAGGAGGTACCGGGGTCAGGTATTCCTTTTTACAGGAAATATTTGTAATTAAAACCAAGCCAATAGCTATTATATATTTGATTTGTTTTTTCATTCTAAACAATTTTTATTTTATTAATACTAATATTTATTAGAACCCGATATTTAATCCAACTGTCATGGTACGTCCGTTTGCAAGGGTATTTCTGTCAACACCCTGCCCAGTTGAAGATCCATTTCCGTTGGATGAAACTTCAGGATCGGGCCCGGGATATTTAGTAAATATCCAGAGATTTTGTCCGCTCACCCAGAACCTTGCATTGGTTATTTTTACTTTTTTTAAACCATCTACCGGTACATTATATCCAAGGGTTAGGTTTTTAAGTTTAATAAAATCTCCTTTAAATACATTAAAGCTGATGGGTATACCTGAACCGTTGGAGGTATTATCACCATAAACGGGTCTGGGTATATCTGTAACATCCCCAAACTTTCTCCAGCCATTTAATACTTCTACAGAATTGTTCCAGAAACGTTGATCAAACATACCGGCCCGGGTACCGAAATATACAGAAAAACCTGCCTGATAAGTAAACAGTACATCCAGGTCAAAATTCTTATACCTGAATGTATTACTGAAACCGCCAATTGCCTTGGGGTTTGTATTGGCATACATAACTGCATCGGCAGGGGCATTAACGGTGTTGGCAGCACCAGACTGAAAATTATACCGTGTACCATCTGTATTCTGCCAGTTAAATTCTCCGGCAGGCACGGTACCAAAACGGAATAAAATAGTATTCCCTATTTTATTGTAGAAAATTCTTCTGCCTGTTGCCGGGTCTGCACCACCGGTACGAACGACATTCAGATATCCAGCCGGATATCCTACAGCAGTACGGTTAACCGATTCTAAACCACCGGTACCGGTTAGTACTTCGGTAAGCCCTGGAGCAAGTGAGGTTACTTCGTTTTGATTGTTGGTATAATTGAAATTAGTGGTCCAGGTAAAGTTTTTGGTGTTTACAATATTGCCCGAAAGTGTCAGTTCAATACCTTTGTTGTACATGGTTCCCACATTTTGAAGCACCTGATTCGGTACACCTGTTGAAGGAGCTTGTGGTACTCTTAAAATTAGATTGGAAAGATTATTCTTGTAATACGTCATTTCCAGACTCATCCTGTCCTTGAAAAAGCCAATAATGGCCCCAACATTAAATTGCTTACTGGTTTCCCATTTCAGGTTGGGGTTACCGGCATTGTTAAAAACTAAAATAGGGTTGCCACCATAGGCACCAGCAGAGCCAAATTGAGAATAGGTCTCATAATCTCCAATACCTGCTGTATTACCCACTTTACCAAAACTACCTTTTAATTTCAGGCTCGAAAATACTTTTCGGATAGGTGCCCCCCAGAATTTTTCCTGATCTACCTGCCAGGCTCCGGAAAATCCATAGAAAGTTTCTTTTTGACCGGGTAATGCCGAATATTGATCACTACGCAGGTTTGCACTGATAAAATATTTTTGTTTGTAATTATAATTAAAACGGCCAAAGGCAGATTGCAGATAATTTTCACCAATGCCCAGATTGGTATTAACATCGGTTGTAAAACCGCCTTGAATAACTGTGTACACAGGATCTGTAACAGCCCTGCGGGTTAAGCCAAACTGATTGGTTGTTCTGCGGTCCTGCTCAAGTCCTCCCAGTAAACTGAAGGTGTGTTTATCTTTAAAAGTTTTGTCAATCTGTAATGTGTTACTGAATGTCCATCTTTTAAATTTACTTAAAGAGGCAAATGCATCACCGGCGTTTGTAACACCATCGCCATGGCGGGCATCACGAAAAATATCATTATCAACCAAAATATAATCGATGCCATAAAGTGATCTGAAGGTAAGCCAGTTAAAAGGTTTTATCTGTACGTTCACATTTGATTGGATGTGGTTGGTTTCGCTGTTTGAGCGGTTCTTATCAAATAAATATACAGGATTGCTAAAACCAACCTGGCCGGTGCTTAGCTGATTACCTTGTTGCCCAATAAAATTTCCCTGGGTACTTAAATTATAAGTGCCATTATTATTGTAAGGACTTATATTGGGTGAATTAACGAGTGCAAGCCGTCCAAAACCACCAGTTGCAAATGCATCACCCAAAGAACCGGTTGCAGAAGATACCCGGTTTTGCTCATTTGAATAAGCAATTTTACCTCCAATACTCAGGTATTTACTAACCCTGGTATCTACATTCATCAAAATGTTTTTACGGGTAAAATCATTTGCCTTTAAAATACCTTCCTGGGTTGTATAACCAGCCGAAAAATAATAGGTGGTATTTTCGCTTCCACCCGATACATTCAGATTATGATCCTGGTTAAAACCCTGGCGGTAGATCACATCTCCCCAATTGGTATTAATAGGATTACCATCGGGGCCTGGTGTAAGGTTAAATTTTACATAACCCGCACCAGCAGGGTTTGTTGTATTAACACCCAGCGTTGTTGATGCTGCATAATTCTTATAATCGGTATACTCTTGTGCATTTAAAACCTTAGGTACACCATATACACTGGTAAAACCCATAGATGCATTATAATTAATCTTTGTTTTACCGGCACGGCCTCTTTTGGTTGTAATGAATACCACACCATTAGCAGCACGGCTTCCATAAATGGCTGTGGCAGCTGCATCCTTGGCTATATCCATGCTTTCAATATCAGCCGGGTTAATACTTGCCAAGGCATTACCTGCAGCATTCGATCCTGCCAGGTCACCGGTTGTTACCGGGGTACCATCCACCACAATAAGGGGAGAAGAGTTTAAGGAAATAGAATTTATACCACGTATACGAAAAACCGGTGGTGCATTCAAAACCCCACTTGGAATAGTAATTTGTACACCGGCCGAACGGCCAGCCAGGGCCTGCTCGAAACTCTGATTGGGTTTTTCGGCAACAACTGCTCCTTTAATATTGGTAAGGCTACCGGTAACTTCTTTACGTTTTTGTGTTCCGTAACCAACAACCACTACTTCTTCGAGCCTGGAATCAACTGATCTTAAAACAATATTTATGGTCAGGTTGTTTCCAACAGACTTTGTTTGAGCTACAAAATTCACATAAGTAAAGACCAGGTTTTTTACTGCGGCTGGTAAAGAGATGCTGTAAGTACCATCCTTTTCAGTTTGGGTACCCTGTTTTCCATTGGGGGAGGTAACAGAAACACCTTCTATGGGAGCACCTTTTTCATCAGTAACCTTACCGGTTATAGTACGGTTCTGAGCAGCTGTATGTAGTACGAATACAAATACGGCTGATAAGAGTAATGTCAATTTTCTCATTTGCATAATAGTTTATGGCGACAAATATAATTCAGATTCCCTGTAAATATCAAATACTTTGACAATTTTATTGGCTATTAAGCTGCTTTTCTTTTCCTGCAGGCGTTTTGAGATGCTGGTTTTAAAAAAGCTCCTGATTTTAAACGAATTACGAAACCTTTACATTTTTTTTATTCCTTTCTTTTGCGGAGCAAATAAAAGTAACAAAACGGGCAGTAATACCAGGTTGGTTAAAGTGGCAATCAGTAAAGTGGCAGAGGTTAACCAGCCCAGTGCCTTGGTACCCCCAAAACCGCTGGCACAAAAAATAATAAACCCGGCAATTAAAACCAATGCTGTATAGACTATACTTAAACCGGTGTTTTTTATAGTTGCGCTTACCGTTTCCGGCACGTTGTAATGGTAAGCCGGCAGTTCCTGTTTATAATTTACCAGGAACCGGATGGTAATATCCACTGCAATACCCAACGCTACGCTAAATACCAATACAGTAGAGGGTTTTAAAGGAACGCCTGCCCATCCCATAATCCCTGCCGTTATCACCAATGGAATAACATTTGGAATAAGTGAGCACAATAAAATACGGACCGATTTAAACAGGTAAAGCATGCATAAAGCGATCAACAAAAAAGCCCAGAGAATACTATCCTTTAAACCGTTTACTATAAAGCGGCTGCCTTCTAAAAAAGTAATGCTGGTGCCTGTAAGCTGAACTTTATAGATAGCCGTGTCAAATACTTCGTTTGCTTTTTGCTTAATACTATCCAGCAAGGGCGGCAATTTTTGAGTCCCGATATCGGCCATACTCATGCTGATGCGCAGGTACTGCTCGGTGGAATCTACAAAAGAACCCATTAATTTGGCTGTGGCCGAGTCAGATGTGGTCATTTCATTGTTTTTGCGCCGGGCATTGAGTTGCACCAATTGTTTATGCAGATCATATAAGGGATTACCAAAAGCAGGTAAAGTGAAAGAAGAATCGCCTGTTCCTTCACTGGCTGCCTGGTAAAAAAACTTGATGCCATCGATCACCGAAAGCGGTTTGGATACATTTTTCTGATTGACCAAAAAAGAATCCTGGAAAGACGCAATGGCATGAATATCTACTTTAGGGCTGATGATCCCCTTTGGTTTTTTGGTATCAATCACAATTTCCAATGGCATTACGCCACCAAAATGTTTCTCAAAAAACTTTATATCGGTGTATATTTTATCTGTTTTGGGCAGATCATCAACAATAAAAGACTCGCTCTTTAATTTAAAAATACCAACCACGGCAAAAATTAATACAACAGCGGTAATGCCGTACACTATTTTTTTATGATGGAAGACCCATTGTTCAGTCTTCAGTAAAAAATGAGTGATCCACCTGTTGTTCAGGTATTTTGTTTGTGATGGTTTTGGAGCAGGCAGGTAACTTAATGCCGCCGGCAACAAAATAAAGGAAACCACAAAAATGATCATAATGCTGATACCAGCCACTACGCCAAACTCCCGTAAAATGGCACTGCGGGTTAATGCAAAAACCGCAAAGCCAATGGCAGCAGTAAGATTGCAAAATAAAGTAACCACACCCATTTTGCTTACCATATCTACCAGCGATCTTTGCTTATCACCCGTTTGTATGTAAGACGTGTGATACTTGTTGATAAAGTAAATACAATTGGGTATGCCAATGACCACCACCAGGCAGGGTATTAGTGCGGTTAACAGTGTAACCTGGTAGCCACATAAATACAAAACCCCTACACTCCATACAACGCCCATAACCACTACCAGTAAGGAAAGCAGCGTATTACTGAAAGACCGGAAAAAAAGGGCCAGTATAAGCGTGCTTAATAAAAGAGAGCCAAATAAAAAGTATTTCATTTCATCCTGTATCCTGTCGGCAACCACTGTTCTAATGAGCGGCAAGCCACTCAGGTGAACTTCCGTTCCTGTTCTTTCTTCAAATTTTTTTACGGTATTTATTACATCGTTAATTACCTGTGTACGTCCTTTGGAATTCAGTACATCTTTATTGATCCGCACGCCCATCAGGTAAGCCCTTGATCCCGGATTATCCGCAGGACCCTGTGCGTAAAGCCTGTGTTTGTAAAAAGGAAGATCAAAGAATTCAGCGGTAACAGAATCGAGTTCCTGCTGCGTTTGAATTATATCCCGAAATATTTTTTGTGCAGCCAGTTTACCCGTTGCCGTATCAGTTGCCAGTTTTATAGCAGAAGGTATGCTTACAATATCTTCTACATGCATTATTTTTTTTAATTGCTGCTGAAGTTCTTTGTAAGCATTAAAGTATGCCAGTGTAAATAAACTGTCGGTTTGAATGCCTGTAACCAGCATGTTTCCATCGTCGCCAAATTTTTGCTTAAAGGATACATATTCCAGGTATTTTGCATTATCGGTGGGTATGGCTTTCGAAAATTCGTAGCTCATTTTAACCTTGCTGGCATAAAAACCCATGACAGCGGTTATCAATAATAAAAGAACCAATAAAGGCCCCCTGTATTTAAGCACTAATTTTCCCAGTCGTTGCCACATATATAATGAATAATTTAATAATGGATAACCTGTCTACCGACAGGCAGATTAATAATTGTGCAAAGAAAATCTATTTGTACTAATTGAACGAAAAGCTGATAATATGTTTGGTATTTTTGAAATGTCGCAGTTAGTCGTATAATCTGATGATCCGCTTATACGGATTAACCAATTAACGGATTAACGCCCGCCTGAACGAAACCAATCGGGCAGGGATTAACCATACCATGACACACAAAACCAAAGGCATAGTATTACGAAGCATCAAATATGGCGAAACCAGCCTGGTGGTTACCATATTTACCGAAATGTTTGGCATACAAACCTATATGGTGAACGGGGTGCGTACTTCAAAAAGATCGGCTTCCAAAGCAAATCATTTTCAGCCCACAGCTATTTTAGACCTGGTTGTTTACTACAGCGAAAACAGATCCATGCAAAGAATCAAAGAATTTTCCTGGGCTGTTTTGTATAACCGGTTGCTAAGCGATGTTATTAAAAACAGCATCGGCTCATTTATGGCCGAACTTATTCAAAAATGCCTGAAGCAGCCCGAACCCAATGCCGATCTCTTTGCTTTTTGTGAGGAATCTTTTTTAGCATTGGATAAGGCAGATAAAACCATTACAGCAAATTTTGCACTATTCTTTACCCTGCACCTGACTCATTTTTTTGGTTTCAGGATGATTGATAATTTCAGTAGTGAAGATTCGGTGCTGGATCTGCAGGAAGGGAATTTTATTGATCATCAGCCCACACATCCCCATTTCATTGAGGGAACAAATGCTGAACGTACTGCACAATTACTGAAAGTGATGCAGCCTGATGAGTTGGAGCAATTTAATTTAAATGGAGACATCAGAAGAGGGCTGTTATTAAGATACCTGGAATATTATGCATTGCACATACCTGATTTTGGACAAATGAAAACATTGCTGGTGCTGCATGAAGTGTTGTAGGGGCCGGCGGGATCATTTTGCCAGGTCCTGAAGGCTGCAAGCCGTCGGGACCATTACTGACTCAACTTTAAAATCTCATAAAACTTTTTATTGGCAATTTCACTGGCGCTTAATGTAAGGTCAATGTGGAGATATTCTTTTATTTTTTTAGCCATCTGCTCATCAAATATTCTCAGGATCAGCCTGATGCCCGGTTGAAAGGAACGGGAGTTTAAGCCAATTTCCAGGTTGATAGAATCGTTGTTAATTACCGATATCAAAGCACGGGCCTGTGCAACATTTGTATCATCCAGCACTTTGGTTATGCGGCCATCACCGATGTATATCTCTGCCCCCAGCTGCCTGAAATAATCGAGGTAACGCCCGTCTTCATGCTGCTCAATGATGATCAGCTTTTCACCTTTTTGCAATAGTTCTTCTGCAATAAAATAACCGAGTCGGCCCAGCCCGCAAAGAATGATGTGGTCTTTACAATGATATTTTTTTCTTCCCAAAGCCAGCATGATCCGCTTTTTCAGGATCCTGTCGATGGTGAGTGAAAAGATCATCCAGATAAAAAAGGTGGAAGACAGAATGAGCAGGATGCCAAATATTTTGCTTAGTGAGGAAGAGGCAGCCAGATTAATATCGCCATAACCCACCGTTGCTACGGTAACTATCACAAAATAAAAAGAGTCTATCCAGGATAATTTTTCATAGAAGTGGAAAAACAAAACCGCAACAACAATTATTCCCATGAAAGTAAGGAGCAGTTTTTGAATTAAAGTATCCTTTTTTATCAGTCGCATTTTAGGTGTGTTGTGAATTACACCTGCTTCAATCTTTCTTTCTACTGGTTGCAACAAAGCTGCTGCAAAATGTGGTGCTGCAATTTTAGCCGGATTAAAAATGGTTACATTACTATGCTGTGACTGCAAATGCGGTATCAGGTTCTCATTAAATAAAGAAGCGGCCATTGAAATATTGGGATACAAAGAAATGAGTGCAATGATGAGTTGCAGATTCACTTCATCTTTTTCATCAAGCAGGTAAACCATCCTGATCGTTTCCACATCCAACTGCTTTAGAAATTGCTGCAGGTTTTCTATCAAAGAAACAGATGGCAAACTGCCATTAATTTCATCAAGGGTGGCATGTACCACCTGGTAATTGTCTGCAGTTAATGTTGCCTTAAGCCGGTATGCCAGGTGGCCTGTTCCAAAAACAAGGATCGTTTTCTTTTCCATATTCAGTATGAATATAAAGATATTTGATTTTAAATATTTTAATTTTCAAAGCGTAGCATTTATCTTTAAAACATAAATCTGTAACATGAATAAGAAAGAACTTTGGCTGAAATTAAGAGCTTATCATTTTGATCACCTGGTGCCTACCAATCTCTGGCAAAAAGTTACAGCTTCTTTTGGCGGCACCGATGCTTTCAGTAAAGCCTTTGCTGCAAAAATTGCCGGCAAACATGGATGGAGCAAGGCTTTTGCCTTAAAGGCCATTTCTGAATATAAAAAATTTGTGTACCTGGGTGTGGTGAGTGATTTTCATGTTACCCCCTCAAAAATCATTGATGTGGTATGGCACGAGCATATACTTTTTACAAAAGCATACCGGGAATTTTGTGATGATGTGATCGGCTACCAGTTCGATCATCATCCCGAATTGGTGCCCATGGCTGATGAGACCGGTCGGTATAATGCACAGTATATAGATACCATTGAATTTTATATAAGTGAGTTTGGTTTTGAGCCCCCAACAGCTATATGGGGCGAAACCAAATATGATAAAGAAAAATTGAAGGACAGGAATTACGCCTCCCGGCAAAAAACTATTCACAATTCAGATAGTTCAGGCACTTATTATTCCGATGGTTCGCTTGCTACTTATTTTGGAGGTTCGGATGCTACAGAATTAGGCGGGGGAGATTTTGGCGGAGGCGGTGCAAGCGGCGATTGGAGTGATGGAAATGCACCTGATTCCGACAGCAGTGATAGTAACGGCGACAGTGCAGGTGATAGTGGAGGTGATAGTGGAGGTGATAGCGGTGGTGGGTGTAGTGGCGGTTGTGGTGGTGGTGATTAATATTAATTACTAATCAAATAAGCCGTTTTACTTTTTCATAATCTTTATCATCCAGTAACAGTACACCCGGGGTTTTTCCTTTTTCAAAACTACCCAGGTTGTTTTCCATTTGTAATGCTTTGGCGCCATTGCTGGTAGCCCATTTCAGCAAAATTGCCAGGTCAATCTCTTTAAAATTTTTTTGCAGTGTTTGTATTTCATCCCAAATACTCAGCGCATCATTTGATGCAAGGCTGTCTGTTCCTAAAACTATATTTTCTGTATATTTCATCAACATGTTTACATCTGGCAGCGTATTGCTGATATAGAGATTGGCGTTGGGGCAAAGGCAGAAAACAGTCTGGAGTCTGGAGTCTGGAGTCTGGAGTCGTAAGAACTCAATATCATTTGCAGTAGTTACCACATTGTGTACCAAAATAATTGTTTGTTCTTTTGTAAAATAGGGCAGCCAGGTTTGTAAGCTCGTTTTGTTTGATGGTTTAAAAAATGAAATATCGATACCCATTTGTTTGTACAGCCGTAAAAAGTCTCCCGTACCTTTTTCAAAGAATTCATTTTCTGCTTCGGTTTCCTGGTTGTGGATGGTAAGCAAATTATTATTGGGCAGATCGTTTATCATACCAAACATGCCGGGCGATACGGAGTATGGTGCATGTGGGCAAATGCTGGATGCCGGATGCTGGATACCGGATACCGGATACTGGATTCCCGAGCGATATTTGTGAAGGATTTCCAATGACTTATCAAACCGCTCTTTTGCAAGGGCCGGCAGAAAACCGCTGGCTTCAATAAAATTATGGTACTGTAATCTCGCTTTGGTTTTTTGAGGAATGGTGAGGGTGTTGTTACAAATATCTCCCACCGCAACAATGCCATTCTGCAGCATTTCGTCTTCAGCATTTTCTATGGCATCAAAAATTTCCTGTTCTGCATAGTGTCTTTCCGTAACCACTTTTAAAACAAAATCAACCAGGCCGGTATGTTTGGGTATATGGCCCTTCATATGCGACAGCTCCAGGTGGCAATGTGCATTAATAAAGCCGGGGCAAAGTATGCCGTTTAGTTTTTCAACATCGTCTCCGGCTTCCTTTTCATCAACAATTTCAACAATTACCCCATCTATATCTGTTATTAATACCTGTTGCTGCAGGAATTGGTAGCCATTAAAGATTTTATCTGCTGAAAACTTTCTGTACAAAATGATTGGTTGATATATTGTAAATTTGCCGCTCCCGGTAAATAAGTAAAACACATATTCTCCGCCGGTTGGCTGAGTTGGGGCAAAGATACTATGTTAGATAAATTAGATGCTATAAAAGGCCGGTTCGACAACCTGGGGGTTGCACTCACCAATCCGGAGATTGTGGGCGACAACAAAAAATACACCGCCACCAGTAAAGAATACCGCAGCCTGGAGAAAATTGTAAATGCCCGCAATGCCTATGTTAAACTGCTGGATGATATTGAGTTTAACAAAGAAGTGCTGAACGGCGATGATGAGGAAATGCGCAATCTGGCCAAAATGGAATTACCCGAGCTGGAGAATACCAAAGAGCTGATGGAAAAACAGCTTCGCAATATGCTGATTCCTAAAGACCCGTATGATGAAAAGAATGCCATTCTGGAAATAAGGGCCGGTACCGGTGGTGATGAAGCCTCACTATTTGCCGGCGACCTGCTGCGTATGTATTTGAAGTATTGCGAAAAGAAAGGCTGGAAGACTGCCATATTAAGTGAAAGTGAAGGAACCGTGGGTGGTTATAAAGAAGTTCAGGTAGAAGTAGTAGGTGATGAAGTGTATGGCATTTTAAAATTTGAAAGTGGTGTACACCGTGTACAACGGGTGCCTGATACAGAGGCCAGCGGCCGGGTACATACCAGTGCGGTAACTGTGGCGGTAATGCCTGAAGCGGAGGAAGTGGATGTGGAATTAAAGGAAAGTGATGTAAAAATGGAAACAGCCAGAAGTGGTGGTGCCGGCGGACAGAATGTAAACAAAGTGGAGACCAAGGTTTTTCTTACGCACAAGCCAACGGGTATTGTGGTCATGTGCCAGACAGACCGGAGCCAACTGGGCAACCGGTTAAAAGCCATGGAAATGTTGCGGACCCGTTTGTATGAAGCAGAAGTTAAGAAAGTAGAAGAAGCCACCGCACACATGCGTAAGAGCCTGGTAAGCACCGGCGACCGCAGTGCCAAAATAAGAACCTACAATTATCCCCAGGGCCGTGTTACCGACCACCGCATTGGCTTAACTGTATATAATTTAGACAACGTACTGAATGGCGACTTAAACGAATTTTTGGAAGCATTACAATTTGCCGAAAATGCCGAAAAATTAACCACCCAGAATTAAAATTTTTAATTTCCGGGTAACATTAAAAATATTACCTTCCTTTTGTATAAATCATAACCAATTCATCATCAAAATCAAAAACGTATGTTAGAAGAATTATTCAACCTGGTGAAAGGAACTGCAACAGATGCTGTGATCAACAACCCTGATGTACCCAATGAGCAAAACAACGAAGTGGTAGCCGAAGCTACCAATACCGTTGCGTCTGGCTTACGCAATATGGTTGCGGGCGGTGGGCTGCAAAATATTATTTCGATGTTTACCAACAGTGGCCAGCAGGGCGACGGTAAAAGCGGCCTGATGAGCAACCCAATTGTAAATATGATGATCGGTCATTTTGCAGGTAAACTAACGAGCAAATATAATATTGGCGGCAACCAGGCAAATAATGTGGCCAGCAGCTTAATACCTGATGTTATCAGTAATTTGATAAACAAAACGAACGACCCCAATAACAGTACTTTTTCGCTGGAAGGTTTGTTGAATTCGATAACCGGCGGCAAAACAGCCGAAGTGGTTCAGGAGCAGCAAGCCGGGGGTAACAGCGGTTTTAATTTCCAGGACCTGATCGGGCAGTTTACCGGCGGCGGCGGACAAAGTGGCGGCGGCGGTGGTTTAATGGATATTGTTTCCAAACTGGCAGGCGGTGCACAAAGCCAGCAGCAACGAAATGGTGGAGGCGGGTTGATGGACCTGATTAAAGGCTTTATTAAATAGTAAAACTTGTAAAGAATTGTTATAGCACGCTGATTTCCAGCGTGTTTTTTTATTTGCGTTAAACCCCCGGTTGTAGAAAAAGTCTATATCCACATGCCTTTTAAAAGTATTTATTGAATTAAGAAAAGGATAGTACAGTTCTTAAAAATAATAATTCCTTTTTTTCGTTACATAATTATTAGATTTTTATCAATATTGGGCATTATGAAATACTTAACAGAAAAAATAAAACCTTTGGCATCCAATTTGCGTTTATATAAATACAACAGCGCTGAAAGATTGAAAGTGAAAAAGAAAACAAAGCGATGTAGTTTAAAACGATAATTCAAATTTCTCATAAGCAGTTAGTTTTGGTAACGGCCCCTGTTTCTACAGGGGCTTCTCTTTTTACATAGTTCCCACTATTCTATTATTAGAAACAACTGTTTAACTAATGCTTTAGTGCTTTACCTTTGCAATCTTCGGGTCATATATTTACCCGGGTACACAATTTTTATATCATTGGCTACAAATACTTCAGACAGGAAACAGTTTTTTAAGCGCCTACGCAATAAGGAAGCGGAAGAGCCGGAAGAGATGTCTTTTATGGGGCACCTGGAGGCATTACGTTGGCACCTGATGCGTTCGGTAATTGTCTGGCTGGCTGCGGCTATTGTCATTTTTATATTCAGAGACTGGGTGTATGATCATATTATACTTGCCCCCTCCAGCGAACATTTTATTACCTATGATACTTTATGCAGATTTGGGCAATGGTTAGGTATTGGCGACAGCCTCTGTATGCCACCGGTTAAGATCAGGTTTTTAGTTACCCAGGTTAACGGCACATTCACTTCGGCTTTAAGTATTGCCATGATCGGGGCAATTATCATTGCCTTTCCTTATATATTTTGGGAATTGTGGCGCTTTATTACCCCGGCACTTTCTGCCAAAGAGAAAAAATATGCCCGTGGAAGTATTTTCTGGGTATCGTTGTGTTTCTTTTTGGGTGCTGCTTTCGGGTATTATTTATTAGCGCCTTTTACATTTAATTTTTTAGCCTCATTTACATTGGGCACATCAGGTGCCATTGAATACCAGCCCAGCATCAATGATTATATTGACAGTCTTTCCAACTTGATTTTAGGATGCGGTATTGCATTTGAATTACCCATACTGGCTGTTGTGCTGGCAAAGATCGGGTTTATCAATGCCAGGCTTTTAAAAAAATACTCCAAATATGCCTTCGTGGTTATCCTGTTGGTTGCAGCCATTATAACCCCATCACCCGATATTACCAGCCAGATCATTGTGGCCTTGCCCTTATTATTATTGTATTGGATAAGCATACAACTTGTAGCCCGTGTTGACAGGAAAAAGGCTAAGGAAGAAAAAGAGTGGAGTTGATCTAATGGTTTTTGTAAAGCGCAGCTTATTTTTTCCTTGCTACTACATGTAAATAATCCAGTTTTGCAAACATGAATCCAAGACCGGTTAAAGACCATAACAGATTATATTTAAAAAACACAGAGAAGGGGCGATTCCAAAACCATTTTCGGAATGGGATTGTTACTTCTTTATTCAATTGCTCTATATGCAAAATTTCTAATCCGCATTTTTGTAGATGTTTCACATAATCTTCATAATCATATACATTTTGGGCTGGAACGTAAAGTGCTTTCATTATACTTTTAACAAACAGTTTTTGAAACGGGTTTTTGGGTTTGCATATAATCAGATCGGCCAACGATAAAACTCCTCCATGCTTTAATACCCTTACAACTTCTTTTAAAAATGTTTCCCTGGTATCAAAATGAAAAGCAGCTTCAATGCTTATAATTCTATCTATACTGGCGTCATCAAACGGCATATCGGTTGCCGATCCTAGTATTATTTCTGCTTTTGATGATAACCCTTCCTGTTTTAAAAAATGATTTCCCCAATTTGTTTGAAAAGGGGAAATATTCAAACCCGCCATATTTTTTATATTGTATTTATCGAGGCAGTATTTTATGTTGGTGGCAAAGCCACAGCCGATATCCACCACTTTTTCATCTTTTTCAGAAAACATTGCAGCTTCACTTACCAGTTTAAACATCGCCTGATTTGCAATATGTATTTTCTCCGGGTCAATTTGAGATATATCTTTCCAATACCCCATATTTACAGATGGGATATGTGTTTTGCTGTCTTTGGCAACTCCGGTATCTCCTAAAATATCATCGTACACCAATGCAGTTGTATTACCGTTTGAACGTAAAAAATGAATTGCCTTTGAAAGGGAGTTAAACATGTATATTAAAAAAGATTGATGATTTATTCTGAATTTGCAACAACAACAGATTATTTATTTGCAGCAGCATAACGCTAAAACTAATGAATACTGAGTACATTAATGTAATATTTACAAAAATTGTTTTGATTCATTCTGGCCAGGTTATTGAAATTTTTATAAGATTATTAATAAGACTTAATTTCGCATAGCTATTTACGATTGATTAATTTTTTAATAATTACGCCATGTCACCATTTGATTTAAAGAAACCCATTGCCATAGGCTGCGATCATGCAGGATTTGATTGCAAAGAAGACCTGATCTCTTTCCTGGAAGGAGAAGGCGTTCAATTCAACGACTATGGCACTTACAATAAAGATTCGGTTGATTATCCTGATTTTGCCCACCCGGTGGCACTGGCTGTTGAAAAAGGCGAAGCAGCTTTTGGTATCTTACTTTGCGGCAGCGCCAACGGGGTTGCCATTACCGCCAATAAACATGCCGGCGTTAGGGCTGCTATCTGCTGGGGCGAAGAACTGGCAGAACTGGCCCGCAAACACAATGATGCCAACATCATCTGCATTCCTGCCAGGTTTGTACGCGATGGTGATGCCGAAAAAATGCTGGATATTTTTATGAACACCCCTTTTGAAGGAGGCCGTCATCAAAACCGGGTATCAAAAATTTCCTGTTAAACTTCTGCATTTTTTTCACCGTTTATCAAAAATAAAAGCAAGGCTTTACTGTTTTGATTATTTTTCCTGTCCGAACGGAATTCATCCGGGCGGGCCGTTCACTAAAATTAAAAAATGAAAAAAATATTGTTCTTTACCTGCTTTGTTGCAGCTATTAATTTTTCCTTTGCGCAAACAGATGCTTCTGCAAAATATGGCGCATTAATTACGGGCAACGGCCTCAACAAACACCTGAGCATTATTGCCGGTGCCGAAATGGAAGGCCGGGAGACCGGTACCGAAGGCCAGCGCAAGGCAGCAGCATATATTGAAGCACAGTTTAAAGCCATTGGCCTGCAACCGGTAGCCGCGTTAAAAGGTTATCAGCAGTTTTATCCTTTGTACCAGGATAGTTTACAAACAGCCCAACTTACTGTTGACGGTAAAACAGCTGAATATGGTAAAGATTTTGTTATTCAGCTAAACAGCAACGAAACCGGAAAATTTAAAGGAACCAAAGTTGTTTTTGCCGGGTATGGTATTGATGATGCAAAATATAATGACTACGAAGGCCTTGATGTAAAAGGAAAAATTGTGGTGATCTTTTTGGGCGAGCCCAAAAAAGACGGAAAATATTTTTTAAGCACAACCAGCCGCTCCAGTGCCTGGACATTCCCCGGGATACCCAAAAAACTGGAAGCCGCTGCAGCCAAAGGAGCAAGAGGTGTACTGGTAATTAACCCGAGCCAGGAAACCTTTAATGAGCGTGCTGTAGCAAACGGAAAAAAAACCGGTGTATATTATCCCAGGGGAAATGCAAAGGGTAAATCATTAAATTTTGCACAACTATCTCATGCATTTGCAAAAACAATTGTGGGCAACAATTTTGATACGCTGCTTAAAATTGCAAAGACAAACGGAACAATAGCAAACGAATGGAAAGCAGCAAGCAAAACTAAAATTGCTTACCAATTTGAAAAATACCGCAACACGATTAATGCCAGCAACGTGGTTGGCATTATTGAAGGAACCGATAAAAAAGATGAGTATGTTTTTGTTACCGCTCATTACGATCACATAGGTATTTCCAATGGAAAAATTAATTATGGAGCCGATGATGATGGCAGCGGAACCGTGGCTGTAATACAAATGGCAGAAGCTTTTCAAAAAGCAGCCAATGAAGGCTACAAACCAAGGAGAACCATGGTTTTTATGACCGTAAGCGGAGAAGAGAAAGGGCTTTGGGGAAGTGAATATTACAGCGACAACCCTTTCTTTCCATTGGATAAAACCACCGTTGATCTGAATATTGACATGATTGGCCGTGTAGATACAGAACGTACCTCAGCCGATACCCTTAATTATGTGTATGTAATTGGCCACGATAAAATAAGCAGCGACCTGCCCGTTATTAACGAAGGCGCCAACAACAAATACACCAACCTGGTACTGGATTATAAATTTGATGACCCTAATGACAAGAACCAGATATTTTTCCGCAGCGACCATTATAATTTTGCCAAAAAAGGTGTGCCCATTTTATTTTTCTATGATGGTATGCTTAAAGCCGATTATCACAAACCAACTGATACCGTTGATAAGATAAACTTTGCCCTGCTTGAAAAAAGAGCCCGTATGATCTTTCATACAGCCTGGGAAATAGCAAACAGAGATGCGATGTTGAAAAGAGATACGCCGTTGAATATGGGGACGAGGTAAAAACCCCTCCGCCCCCTAAAGGGGGAACCCGGACTCTTCTATATTATATTATAAAGCCTTCTGAAAAGCAGAAGGCTTTATTTTTTTGCGATAAGAAAAACTGCTTGCGGTATTATAATCTAGGTTCCCCCTTCAGGGGGCGGAGGGGGTTCTTACCACCCCAAAATCCACGCAAATATCAGCGGTGCTACGATCGTAGCATCACTCTCTACAATAAATTTAGGTGTTGTAATATCTAATTTACCCCAGGTAATTTTTTCGTTAGGCACAGCACCGGAATAAGAACCGTACGAAGTTGTTGAATCACTTATCTGGCAGAAATAACTCCAGAAAGGAACGTCATGCCATTCCAGGTCCTGGTACATCATGGGCACTACGCAAATCGGAAAATCGCCGGCAATACCACCACCGATCTGGAAGAAACCAACACCTTTGCCTGCAGAATTATTGCGGTACCAATCGGCCAGCCAAACCATGTATTCAATACCACTCTTCATCGTGGTAGCTTTCATTTCATTTTTAATAATATACGATGCAAAAATATTTCCCATGGTACTATCTTCCCAACCCGGAACAACGATAGGAATATTTTTTTGCGCTGCAGCCAGCATCCAGCTGTTCTTTGGGTCAATTTCGTAATACTGTTCCAGCACGCCACTCAGCAACATTTTGTACATGTACTCATGCGGAAAATAACGTTCTCCTTTATCATCTGCGTCTTTCCAAATTTTATGAATATGCTGTTGCAACCTGCGAAAAGCTTCTTCTTCCGGTATGCAGGTATCGGTAACCCGGTTATAATGGTTCTCTAAAAGGTCCCATTCTTCCTGCGGACTCAAATCCCTGTAATTAGGTACTCTTTTGTAATGACTATGCGCCACCAGGTTCATGATATCTTCTTCCAGGTTGGCACCGGTGCAACTGATGATGCTCACTTTGTCCTGGCGAATCATTTCGGCAAGGCTCAAACCTAACTCTGCGGTACTCATGGCACCTGCCAGGGTTATCATCATTTTACCACCTTCATCCAGGTGAGTTACATATCCTTTGGCTGCATCCATTAAAGCCGCAGCATTAAAATGGCGGTAATGATGCTCTATAAAATTTGAAACCGGTCCTTTGCTCATAGTATCTTTTTTATCGTTTACGAATTAATTACTGTGGCTGCAAAAGTAATTTTTTTTGTGCAGCTAAGCGTTGATATTACTTTAAACTTCTGCAAACGGTGAGTCACCCCAAAAGGGTGGCTCACCGCCACAACAGCTTTCTTTGTATATTTAATTTCAAACCTGATCTAATGAAAAAGCTATTACTTATTTTTCTCTTGTCTTCTTATAATTTTTTATCGGCTCAAACCACCATACAACGTGATGCCGAAATTGAAAAGATGGTAAAAGAGATATCTGCCGATTCTTTACAATCTTACATAAAAAGCATGGTGGCTTTTGGCACCCGCAATACGCTTAGTACACAAACCAATCCCAAACGGGGTATTGGTGCTGCCCGTAACTGGGTGCTGGGTAAATTCAATGAGTTTGCAAAACAATCCAACGGGCGCTTATCAGCATTTATTGATACCACCACTTTACAACCAGATAAAAGAAGAATTGATACGGTAACCCTTTTAGGGAATGTAGTTGCAACACTTAAAGGTACCAACCCCAACGATAACCGCATCTTCATCATCAGCGGGCATTTGGATAATATGCGTAGCAGCCCGACAGAACGCCTGGGCGATGCACCCGGTGCCAACGACGATGCCAGCGGCTGTGCTGCTGTTATTGAATGTGCCAGGATCATGAGCAAAAATAATTTTCCAGCTACGATCATTTTTGTAACAGTTAGTGGCGAAGAACAGGGACTACTGGGCTCGGCCTTTATGAGTGAAAAAGCAAAAAAAGAGAGTTGGAATATTGTTGCGGTGCTGAACAATGATATTATGGGCAGCAACAACAGCAATGAAACCAATATCATCAACAACACCAAGGTTCGTGTTTTCAGCGAAGGCATACCGGCTTACGAGACAGAAAAAGTTGCAGCAAACATCCGCAATCTTGGTATGGAGAACGACGGCAAAAGCCGCCAGCTTGCACGTTATGTAAAAGAAATTGGCGAACGCTATGTAGATAATATGGAAGTGGTTTTAATTTACCGAAACGATCGTTTTTTACGCGGTGGCGATCATACACCCTACGTGCAGCGTGGCTTTGCAGCAGTACGTATTACCGAGATGAACGAGAATTACACCCGGCAGCACCAGGATGTACGCATTGAAAATGGTATTCAATATGGCGACCTGGAAGCATATATTGATTACGAATACCTGCGTAAAAACACTGGCGTTAACCTGGCCAACCTGGCTAATTTATCTAAAGCGCCGGGCATGCCTGACTCGGTAAAAATGGAAGTAAGAAGATTAACCAACTCCACTTTATTATATTGGCAAACACCAAAAACCGGAAAAGTAAAAGGTTATTATGTGTTGGTAAGGGAAACCACCAGCGCTTTCTGGCAACGAAAAATATTTACTACAGAAACGGAGCTGCGTTTGCCTTATTCAAAAGACAATTACTTTTTTGCAGTTCAATCTGTAAATGAAACCGGTAATGAGAGTTTACCGGTGGTGCCTTTGCCGGGGCGGTAACTTCAGATATTAATAACAGAAATCCTGCAATGTTTTCGTATCAGCAAAAACATTGCAGGTAATAATATAGGCGGCATGTTCAATACCTTAAAGCGCTTTTTGCTTTTTACTTAAAAGCGCCAAACCAGTCCAGTACGATAAAACAAAAGGCCCTGCCGGAATAAAGAACAACATCAGTATCTGTAGCTTTGCAAAAGAAGCATAACCTAAAACCGCAACAGCAATTCCTGTAAAGCAACCTATGGCGCAAAACACAGTCAGCACAATTAATACCCATTTTTTAAGAACACCGGATTTAAACAGCATGAATGCGAGCCAAAGAATAACGGAGTACTGCAATACCCGGCCAAGCCCGCCAAGCTTCAGCGCAGATTCAGGTGTATAGTTTACCATAAAATCTGCGGCGTTTTTTCCCTGGTTTATCCATTGCTGCAGGTGGGCACCTAAAAAGAAATGATGCGGAAACTCCCAAAGCCATTCAGCAAAAGCAGGAATAAAAAGCAGTACGATCCATCTATGCCATTGAGCTGTAGTACTCCAGCTGTTTCTGATGATTATAAAAAATGCAACAGCAAAAAGCAGGGCATTCAAAAAAAGCAATGTATACCGGTAATGCTCCCGTTCGGGGTGTTGAAGCATAGTGGGTGTAAAATCGGGTTGAGCAAGCAAACCAACTACAGAAGTCATTGAAATTCCTATTAAAAAAAGTAAGGCACCTGCTAACAATAAAGGCTTTGCCAATGCTTTATTGGTTACATAATAGGCTGATATGGCAGAAACAAGGCCGCAGGCAATGCTTAGTAAAATATACAAACCCAAACCGTTTTCATCAAAGTAAGGAGAAAATTTTTTCAATATATCCCCAGAGCCGATGAACGGAAGAGGCAATAAAAAGATGATAACTATTACATGCAGGATCTTTTTTATCATAACTATTGTTTTAACTGATGTTATTTAGTTGGGTTTAAAATTATTGATGAAACTAATACAACAGCAATGGCAGCAAAAACCAATTGTGGTAACAGGAAGCTTTTGTGCGTGAACTGCAGGATTTGGTATGTAAAGCACCGCATATACCATTCCCTCAAAAAAATGTTCATTCACCAATAACATGTGGTAAATGAACCTGCATTGTTTAATTTTAGTCTCTATGCCATTGCGTATTTCTTTTATTGTACTGTTGATTATTTGTGCAGTCAAATTGTTTGCGCAGGATACCCTTGTATTTAAAGCACAGCCCCAATGGCAGGGGGGAGTAAGTATTGCTGATAAATGCTGGTTTTATGAAGAAACCTCTTTGCATCCGTTATCGTTTGATGAAGTAAAAAAACAGGCATTTGTATTGTACGACAGCACCCACCGCCAGCAACGATTTTCAAACAGGCCATTAATTATTCAATGGTTGCGTTTTAGCATCAGCAATGTTTCAGTTAGTGATACTATTCATTTTTTCTTCAGTCCGGGCCCACATGTTTATATGCTGTTGTACGATTCGTCAGGCCAGTTGGCAAAATCAGGTCTTTATGAAACAGCTATCCGTGGTATTGAAAAAGGCAACCTACCGCTTACTATTAATCCGCAAACAGCCAAAACATTCTGGGTAAGAACTGAAGACCGGAGCAATATGATATTGCCGGGCATGGCTTACCTGAATACGCCTTTTACTTTCATGCAGGCCGATGCAGAAGGAAGGTATTACAGCACTTTACTTTTTCTGCTGTTGGCCATTATTACTGGTTCTTTATTTTTTATCACCCTGTTTGCAGCATACCAGTATTACCTGTATAAAGACAAAGTTTTTCTCTGGTATATGGCCTATACTTCCTGCTCGGTGCTTACCGGTATTTTTTTAATAGATATCAGGTTTACAGCTAATTTCTTTTCGGGGCTTTTGCTTGATACTATATTTTCGGTTTTCATTTACCTGATACCTGTGCTCTACAGTTTGTTCATAGGTAATATGCTCAACCTGCCACAGCAGTTTAAAAAAACATGGTTAGCAGTTAAAATCCTGATTGCCATTACGGTAGTGCAAATGCTGATTCAATTCATCACTTACCGTGCCGGGGCTTTTTTATTTCCCGATCAATTCGGGTATTTCGTATTACCTCTTCCTATGCTGCTATTGAATTTTATTTTGCTGGTGCTTACCCCCTTGAGCAAAGAAAAGGTGAAATGGTTTTTGTTTTCCGGGCTTTTAAGTATGTTGCTTTTATGGAGCCTGCCGGTTACAGGCGTATTGAACAGGGCTGTTGAGCTTCGCTGGGGCAATATCTGGAATACCATAATAACTTACCCGCCATTTTTTATGTTGCTGGGACTTTGTGTAGAAGCAGTTTGCTTTTCTTTTGCCCTTGCATACCGCAGCAAACTTGTGTTGGTTGAAAGAAATAATTTACAGCAGCGATACAATGAACAGTTAGAAGATGAGCTAAAAAAACGTACTGCAGAACTTGAACAAAAAAATAAACTGGTAGAAGAGCAGAAAATAAAACAGGTACAAACCGTTTTTGAACAAAAGATAGCTGAAACAGAAATGACCGCATTAAGGGCGCAGATGAATCCGCATTTTATTTTTAATTGCCTTAATTCTATAAAATTATATACGCTGGAAAACGATTCTGAAACCGCTTCAAACTACCTTACTATTTTTTCTCAACTGATACGGCTGGTATTGGATAACTCACGCTCTGAAAAGATAACCTTAGAGAAGGAACTGGAAACACTGCGGCTGTATATAGAACTGGAAGCGATGCGTTTTAAAGACAAAGTAAGATACCACATACAGGTATCGCCGGAAATTGATATGCAATATACAGAGCTGCCGCCGCTACTGATTCAGCCTTATGTTGAAAACGCCATCTGGCATGGTCTGATGCATAAAAAAGAAGGAGGCACCATTGCCATTGTTATTACACAACCTGCAGAAAATTTCCTGGAGGTTGAAATACAGGATGATGGCGTAGGAAGGGAGCAGGCTGCATTATATAAAAGCAAATCTGCTACCAAACAAAAATCCTACGGGCTTAAAATGACATCCGAAAGAATTGATATGATCAACCAGGTGTATGGTATAAAGGCAACCGTAAAAGTGGAGGACCTGAAGGATGAAAAAAACAATGCAACAGGTACAAAAGTGGTTATTAAAATTCCGGTTTAGTTATGCAGAAAGCAATTATTATAGATGATGAAGCAGACAGTGTAAAACTACTGGCGCTGCAATTAAAAATGTATTGCCCGCAGGTGCAGGTGGTAGCCGGATGTACAGATGCTACTGATGGTTTGCAGCAAATAAAAGCACTGCAACCCAACATTGTATTTTTAGATATTGAAATGCCCGTAATGAACGGTTTTCAACTGCTGGAAAAACTGGGAGAGATAAATTTCAGTCTTGTGTTTGTAACAGCGTATGACCAGTTTGCAGTAAAAGCCTTCCGGTTCAGCGCTTTGGATTATTTGTTGAAACCCATTGATGGAAAAGACCTGCAGGCAGCAGTACAAAAAGCCATGCAGCGCCATTGGCCGGTGCAGCAGCAACTTACCATGTTAAAAGACCAGGTACATGGCACACCAAAAAATCATCCCGGCAAAATTGCTTTGCCCTATCAAAACGGTGTAAGCTTTGTGGAGGTTGAAAACATTGTTTATTGCGAATCGGAAAATAACTACACCCGTTTTTATACAGCCGATGGGCAGCAGCATCTTGTTTCAAAAAACCTGGGCGATATACAGGAAGTACTGGAAGATCGGAATTTTGTAAGGGTACACCGGCAATACCTGGTTAACCTTGATCATATAAAAAAATACGTACGTGGTGAAGGCAATTATTTAGTACTGTCTAATGATGCAAACATTCCTGTGGCCCGCAGCCAGAAAGAAAAATTGATTGAGCGGTTTGGATGGTTGTAAATCTATTTCAACATTTATTTTTTTAACTTCTTTACATCTGCCGCAACCATTTCTTTTACCAATCCCGCAAGGTCATATTTTGGAGCCCAGCCCAGTTTGGCCCTGGCTTTACTTGCATCGCCGATCAACAGATCCACTTCTGTTGGCCTGAAATATTCAGGATCCACAGCAACCACTTCTTTACCAATGGGTAATTGGTAAGCAGGATTATTGCAGGCAGCTACAATTCCTTTTTCTGCTACGCCCTCCCCGGTGAAACCAAGTTCAATACCCACTTCGTTAAAAGCCATGATTACAAAATCACGTACCGTAGTGGTAATGCCGGTGGCAATTACAAAATCTTCGGCCTTATCCTGCTGTAACATTAACCACATGGCTTCTACATAATCTTTAGCATGTCCCCAATCACGTTGTGCATTCAGGTTTCCCAAATACAATGTATCCTGCAGGCCATGCACTATGGCAGCAACAGCCATCGTAATTTTCCGGGTTACAAAAGTTTCTCCCCGGAGCGGACTTTCATGATTGAAGAGGATACCATTGCAGGCAAACATTCCATAAGCCTCCCGGTAATTTACTACGATCCAGTATGCATATAATTTAGCAACCGCATACGGACTGCGTGGATAAAAAGGTGTTGTTTCGCTTTGCGGAACTTCCTGCACCAGTCCATACATTTCAGACGAAGAAGCCTGATAAATTTTTGTTGTTTTATCCATGCCTAAAATACGCAGTGCATCCAGCAAACGCAATGTACCAATACCATCTGCATTGGCTGTGTATTCGGGAATATCAAAACTCACTTTTACATGGCTCATGGCACCCAGGTTGTAGATCTCATCAGGTTTGGTTTCCTGTATAATGCGTATCAGGTTTGGCCCATCGGTTAGTTCGCCGTAATGCATTTTAAAGCGGATGTTCTCTTCGTGCGGATCCTGGTACAGGTGATCAATACGGCTGGTATTTATTAAAGACGAGCGCCTTTTAATACCATATACCATATAACCCTTGCCCAGCAACAATTCTGCAAGGTAAGCTCCATCCTGCCCGGTTATTCCTGTAATTAAAGCTGTTTTCATCTAGTGGTTTTTTATGTTGTAGCGGATAATTTTTGTTTCTCTAAAAAATCCTGGTAGGCCATTTCTATTCCATTTTTAAGTTCGGTTTTATAATGCCAGCCCAGGTTATTCAGTTTTGTTACATCCAATAATTTGCGTGGTGTACCGTCGGGTTTTGTGGTATCAAAAACAAGATTGCCTTCAAACCCGGTTATCTCTTTTATCAATATTGCCAGTTCCTTTATCGTTATATCTGCACCGCAGCCAATATTTATTATTTCTTTTTCATTGTAATTTTCCATTAAAAAAACACAGGCCTCAGCCAGGTCACCGGCAAATAAAAATTCACGCTGTGGGGTACCCGATCCCCAGATAACCACTTCCGGAAGGCCCTGCATTTTTGCTTCATGAAACCTGCGTATCAAAGCCGGTAATACATGCGAATTTTCGGGATGGTAATTATCATTTTTGCCATACAGGTTGGTAGGCATTACACTTATAAAGTTATCGCCGTATTGATCCCGGTAGGTTTCGCACAATTTAATGCCCGTAATTTTTGCAATGGCATAAGGTTCGTTGGTTGGTTCAAGCGGGCCGGTTAACAAATATTCTTCCTTAATAGGCTGCAGCGCCATTTTGGGGTAAATGCAGGAACTGCCCAGGAACAATAATTTGCTAACTGCATTTTTATGTGCTGCATGAATGATGTTGGAAACGATCATCAGGTTATCGTACAAAAAATCGGCACGGTAGGTATTATTGGCTACTATACCACCCACTTTTGCAGCAGCCAAAAAAACATACTGCGGTTTTTCTTCATAAAAAAAAGATTCCACAGCAGTTTGATTACGCAGGTCAAGTTCTTTTGAGGTTCGATATACCAAGTTTGTAAAGCCTTCAGCAGTTAATACAGCTACAATTGCAGAACCCACCATACCGGTATGCCCGGCAACATAAATTTTATCTGTTTTCTTCATCATAGTTAAACTGCTGCTGCAAATTACAAGTGAAGTTACTTGGATATTGGTTACAATTCAAAAAGTGTAGTTCTGGTAGTACTCCGATTTGAAATCCTCGTTAACAATTTTACTGTCAGTCTGAGCTTGTCGAAGACGGCTTAGCTTAAATAGCCCCGGTTTCGACAAGCTCAACCTGACATCTCTTTGATTTGTAGCATGCTTTTAAAACCAAAACCCCCGCTTTTCTGCAGGGGTTTCTTATCTCAAAACTCAAACCATCACTTTTTTGTTTTACTTTCTACTTCCAGCTCACCATTGCTGTAACATTTTAATTTTACGGTCTGGGTTTTACTTGAAACCGTAACATAATACCTGGTTACCGATTGGTGTGTTAATTCAACCACTGAATTGTCAACGTCATAGCCGTTATAATTTTCCGCAAGGGCTACTGAAATACTTAAAGGCATCTGATCTGCAGCGATCCTCCTGGAAGTACCGATCAGCTCTCCGTTTTCGGTGTAAGCTGCATCTACCTTTACATTGTTCAGTAAAAACGAGGCAAAATAAAATTCATCGGTTTTGTCCCATTTAACCAGGGTGGCTTTGGAAAAATCATTTGCAAATGCAGCTTTTACAACCGGGGTTACTTTTTCTGGATCGGGAGAAACATTGTTGGTTTCTGTTGCAAATGAACTGATGGAAAACAGCATTACGATCGCTGTTAAAACGGTTTTAATCTTTTTCATAACTATACTTTTTAAGTTTTTTAAAATAGCTGCTTCATGGCTGCAGCTTTAATTACAACCCAAAAGTAGTGGCAGTTACTTACCCGTAAAAGCAATATGGTACGGGCGATGTCAAAAAAAAGTTAATCACTGTATGAGCGGTAAAGCCTTCTTTATAAATATATACGAATATATTCGTAAAACCCTTTACGGTCCTGCATTAGCTTTTATTTCTTAAGGAAATGATAAAAGAAGATTTCATACTGTTAAAAAGTGAAAGCGGCATTAACTTTTTATTAAGCGTAAAATAAAATTGGCTGATCCGCCTTCTTTGAAACAAAGTATCTTTATTCCAGTATGAATTATCTGGCCCATGCATATCTTTCGTTTAATAAACCCGACATCCTGGCTGGTAATATGATCAGCGATTATATAAAAGGAAAAAAGCAATTTGATTATCCGCCTGCGGTACAACAAGGAATTAGACTGCACCGGGCAATTGATCATTTTACCGATACCCATGCTGCCACGCAGGAACTGAAATCATTCTTCAGGCCACAATACCGTTTGTACTCCGGTGCCTTTGCAGATGTGGTGTACGATCATTTTTTGGCAAATGATACCCATGAATTTAGTTCGGAAATGGAGCTGAAATCATTTGCAGCAGGCACTTATCAAACACTGGAAGCTTATACTGAATTGTTTCCGCTTCCTTTTCAAAAAATGTTTCCTTACATGAAAACATACGATTGGCTGTATAATTACAGGCATACCTGGGGCATTGAAAAAAGTATGGGAGGCGTAGTGCATCGGGCAGCGTATCTTACTGAAAGTGCAATAGCTTTTGAGATCTTTAATGCGCATTATACTGCTATGCAGGCTTGTTACCATGCTTTTTTTCCGGATCTGAAAAAATACAGTTTCAATAAACTGGATGAATTACTAAGTACGTCGTAGCTCATATTGGAGTGCTGTTAATAAAATGATTTTCTTATGAGCGGAGAAGTATTAAACAGCTGATTGCTGTATCTTTAACCATCAACAGAACTGTGAGAAAGAATATGCTACCGGCTGAAATTTAATCAGAATATTATGATGCTAAAACCACGATTTCACTTTGCTGCTTTACTGATTGTTTTGGGTTTATTTTTTTCCTGCAAACAAAAGCAAGGCAACACCGAAACAGCAGAAAATAAAACCATGCGCCTTCCGGTTTCAGTACAAGACAGTTCTCTCATATCGCTTGATAAGTCTCCGATGGACATGATTTATTTTCCTGAGGATTATCCCCAACAGAAAATGGTTACCCCCAATATGGCAAACCCGGTTGCACGGGTTATTTACAGCCGTCCGCAAAAAAAAGGAAGGGTCATTTTTTCAGATTCATCATCGGGCCAAAATGTGATACAGTTTTATGGCCATGAGTGGCGGTTGGGTGCCAATGAAGCTACCGAAATTGAATTTTTTGAACCCGTTACCATTAAAGGAAAAAAAATTGCTCCGGGCCGTTATATACTTTATTGCATACCTTACCCCGATAAATGGAAAATCATCATTAACCAAAACCTGTACAGTTGGGGCTTACATATCGACAAAACCAAAGATATTGCCGAAATAGAAATACCGGTAATCAAAACCAATGTGCAGGCAGAATATTTTACCATGCTTTTTCAACCGGCAGCCAGTGGGTGCGTGCTCAACATGTCGTGGGACAATGTAAAAGCAGTTTTACCAATTGAAATGAATTAATTTTTATCACGGTAGTTTTTAAGGCAGATATTTACACTATGTGTGGAATTGCAGGAATATTATTACATACCCCTAATACAATCGCCCCCGTTCATTTAAAAAAAATGACCGATGCCATTGCGCATCGCGGCCCCGATGGCGAAGGACAATGGAGCAATGCCAGCAACACGGTTCACCTGGGACACCGGAGGCTTGCCATTGTTGACCTTAGCAACCAGGCGGCACAACCCATGAGCTTTGCCAACCGCTACCAGGTTGTTTACAACGGTGAACTTTATAATTATATCGAGATCCGGTCCGTACTTCAAAACAAAGGGTATCATTTTTCAACACAGTCAGATACGGAAGTGATACTGGCGGCTTATGATCACTGGAAAGAAAAATGCCTGCAGCAGTTTGATGGCATGTTTGCTTTTGCTATCTGGGATGAAAAAGATGAAAAACTTTTTGCTGCCCGTGACCGTTTTGGCGAAAAACCATTTTATTATTATGAAGATGAAGGCAATTTTATTTTTGCCAGCGAAATGAAAGCGCTTTGGGCCATTGGGGTAGATAAAAATATTGATAATAAAATGCTCCTGAATTATCTTACCCTGGGGCATGTTCAAAACTGTATAGACAAAGAACAAACATTTTTTGAAACTATTTACTCGTTGCCACCGGCACATTACCTCACTTACGAACCAAAAACAAACCAGCTTTCAAAGATCACCCGGTACTGGAGTATAAATAAGGAAATGAAGATTGATATGCTGCAGGCCGATGCCATTGAAAAATTTACAGAACTCTTTACACAGTCTGTAAAAAGAAGGCTTCGCAGCGATGTGGCACTGGGCACCAGTTTAAGCGGGGGGTTAGACAGCTCCACCATTGCATATACCATTAATCAATTGCAAAAAAGCAGCGGCGGTACTGCACAAAGGCTACAGACCTTTTCCGCTGTCTTTCCGGGTTTTGAAAACGATGAGTCAACATACATACAAGCTGTCTCAAAAGGATTAAACATTACCAACCATCAAACAGAAACAACGGCTGTTGAATTAATAAACGATTTTGAAAAACTTTGTTACCACCAGGAAGAACCATTTTCTTCATCGGGTATTTTTGCACAGTACAAGGTTTTTGAACTTGCCAAAAAGCACGGTATAAAGGTTTTACTGGATGGACAGGGCGCTGATGAGATCTTAGCCGGTTATCCCAAATATATTCATTGGTTTTTACAGGAGGTATTAAGCAGGCATAAACTGGGAGCCACGCAAATAGAACGAAATGCATTCCGGAAAAATAACCAACCCTTTAGATGGAACATAAAAAATATGGTGGCAGCTTTTATGCCATCGCATGCGGCCATGCACCTCGAAAAACTGGAATACAGGAAAACCATCTCACATCCCGACATCAGTGAAGATTTTTTAAAGCTTTCCAAACACCAGGAATGGGTGGGCATTCATAAACCCATTGTTACCAAGTTAAATGACATCATTCATTTCAATATTACTGAAATGGGGCTGGAGGAACTGTTGCGTTTTGCCGACAGGAACAGCATGGCCCACGGGGTTGAAGTACGGTTGCCTTTTTTAAATCACGAGCTGGTTGAGTTTGTTTTTTCGCTGCCATCTCATTTAAAAATGCATGAGGGCTGGACCAAGTTTTTATTGCGTCAAACCATGGATAAAAAACTGCCCGATGAAATTGTATGGCGAAAACAAAAAGTTGGTTTTGAACCACCGCAAAAAAACTGGATGGAAGAAACTGCGTTACAGGATTATATGCATGAAGCAAAAAAGAAGCTTGCCAATGCCGGTATTCTTACAAAGGCTGCCGTAGACAAAAAAATAGAACCGCTGGCTGCACATGCCGATAAAAACTACAACTGGCGTTATTTGTGTGCCGCACAAATAATATAATTGCAGGCTGAATTACTCCCAAAAAAAAGATTAACCGGCATAAATTGCTGTTCGCTGTTAATTTCTCACCTTTGCTGCACTTAAATAATCTTTTAAACTTGCTATACCATGAAGCTTGCAACAAAATTAATTCACGCCGGTTCGGAACCTGACCCAAGTACAGGTGCCATCATGACTCCCATTTATCAAACCAGTACCTATGTACAGGAAGCACCGGGAAAGAACAAAGGCTATGAATATGCACGCAGTCAAAACCCCACACGCAAAGCATTGGAAGATGCTTATGCCATTATTGAAAATGCAAAATACGGTTTGGCTTTTGGCAGCGGGGTTGCAGCAACCGACAGCGTAATAAAACTATTGAACCCAGGAGATGAAGTGATCGCTGCCAATGATATGTATGGCGGCAGCTACCGTTTGTTTACCAAAGTTTGGGAACGCTACGGCATTAAATTCATTTATGTTGATACCACCAATGCTGCCAACGTACAAGCTGTTATTACTGCCAATACCAAAATGATCTGGCTGGAAACACCCACCAATCCTTTAATGAATATCACAGACATTGCTGCCATTGCTGATATTTCAAAAGCAGCTAAAGCTATACTCTGTGTAGATAATACGTTTGCATCACCCTACCTGCAAAACCCATTAGACCAGGGTGCCGATATCGTCATGCACTCGGCAACCAAATATTTGGGCGGCCACAGTGATGTGATACAGGGCGCATTGATGATGAATGATACAGACCTGAGAGACAAATTATATTTTATACAAAAAAGCTGTGGTGCGGTTCCTGGCCCCATGGATTGTTTTTTAGTGCTGCGTGGAATTAAAACCCTGCATGTGCGTATGCGGCAGCATTGCGAGAACGGCGAAAAAATTGCACACTGGCTTCGCAACCATCCAAAGGTTAAAAAGGTATACTGGCCCGGTTTTGAAGACAGCGCCGGTTATGTTGTTGCCAAAAAACAAATGCGGGGCTTTGGCGGTATGATCAGTTTTGAGTTAAAAGACGAAAGCGTGGAAGCTGCCAATAAAGTTTTATCATCAACCCATTTATTTTCACTGGCCGAAAGTCTGGGAGGTGTGGAGTCTCTCATCAATCATCCGGCCAGTATGACGCATGCCAGTATACCCAGGGAAGAGCGTATTAAAAACGGACTAAGCGATAGCTTAATACGATTGAGCGTTGGTATTGAAGACGCCGATGATCTGATTGAAGATTTGAATAAGGCAATAGGATAGAAAAACAAGATAGTGTCTGGTTTGAAATCTTAGCTAATAATTTTTTTGTCAGTCTGAGCCTGTCGAAGACGGGTTAGTTAAATATAGCCCCGGTTTCGACATCCCGATAGCTATCGGGACAACCTGACAACTTTTCAAACAAGGCAATAGCAAAATGAACAATGAATTATTTTGTTGAAATAATCGGCTGGATCGGTGCGGTATTGATCATAGGTGCCTATTACCTGAATATTAATGGTAAAATAAAAAGTACATCTGCCTGGTATATTGTGAGTAATTTACTGGGTGGCATTTTCTTTACCATTAATACGCTGGTTCACCAGGCTTACCCATCCATGATCGTAAATATTATCTGGGTGTTTATTGCAATTGCGGCCATGTTTAAAAAAGATAAATCAGTAAATGAGTGAATTAGTGAAACCCGATCTTAAAAAATATTTAGAACAAAAGGTTGATTTATATAATCAACCTTCTTTTATTAAAGATGACCCCATTTCTATTCCGCACCTGTTTACAAAAAAACAAGATATAGAAATTGCCGGTTTTTTTGCAGCTATATTTTCCTGGGGCAACCGCACCACCATCATCAACAAATCAAAAGAGCTGATGCAGCTGATGGATTTTGCGCCGCATGCCTTTTGTATAAATAAAGATCCGGGCAGATTAAAAAGATTGCTTGCCTTTAAACACCGGACCTTTAATGCAACAGACCTCCTGTATTTTATTGAATTTTTAAACTTTCACTATTCCAATAACGAATCATTAGAGACAGCGTTTACAAAAGGCATGAATAAAAAAGACGAAACTATGGAGAACGGGCTGTCCGGGTTTTACAATTATTTCTTTTCGCTGCCTGATATTCCTGAACGAACACGTAAACATATTGCCTCGCCTGAAAAAAAACTCAAGCTGCAAAAGATTGAACATGTATTTACGCTGGATGGTACGCCGGGATGATAAAGGCGTTGATTTTGGTATCTGGAAAAACATTTCCCCATCGCAACTGATTTGCCCGGTAGATGTACACGTGGCAAGGGTTTCAAAAGAACTAAAATTAATACAAAGGCAACCGGTTGACTGGCAGACGGCGTTGGAATTAACCACATATTTGCGTACATTAGATAAAGCCGATCCGGTGAAATATGATTTTGCTTTGTTTGGAACAGGGGTGATGGAAAACAAAACACTGGTTAAATAAAGATGACTGAATTATTAACAATACTTAAAACACTCAGGCCCTTAAAGTCTCTCCGCCGGTTGGCGGAGGAGATTTAGAGGGGGCCGATTTCGCTGATGGAGAATGCTGAATTAGTCCGGTTGATAAATAAGGATTTTGCAATTGAAATTGCAGAAAAGAGAACGTACAGCCAAATACATACTGAGCTGGCAGCCTACATCAATAATCTTATAAAAAACGATTTTGACAAACTGGTTGCTTACCTCTACCGGATTGATGTGAATGAAGAGAAATTAAAAACGCTGCTGCAAAAAAATCCCGATGAAGATGCCGGAAATATCATTGCTGCACTTATCATTGAAAGGCAGCAGCAAAAAATAAAATGGCGTAAGCAGTTCTCCCAACAAATGGGTGATCCTAACGAAGAAGAAAAATGGTGATGGTTATTACCCGATAGCTATCGGGACTGCAATTGTTCTTTTTTAGCCTTCCTGTTTCCAAACATCAATTCCTGCACTTTCTCTTTATCTTCCTTTTCTTTGGCAAGGTCGAACATGGTGCCAAAAATATGATCCCATAAGGTGGAACTAACACCAAAACCCTGTTCTACATTTTTATAGTGATGCAGGTGATGGTTGCGCCAAAGGGGTTTCATCCATTTAAAAGGAGGGTTCCAGGCATGAATGGCGTAATGCATGCTGCCATAAATTAAATAGCCCGTTAAAAATCCCGGAAAAAAAGCAAATACATACGGGGATACTCCAAATATATAAGCCGCCAGGTACATGATACTGAATAAGATCATTGCCAGTAATAAACTGGGCACTGCGGGCATAAATAAACGTTCTTTATCCCTTGGATATTCATGATGGTTTCCATGTATCACATAAACGATTTTTTTTGCCCGTTCGCTTTCCGCAAAAAGATGAAATACAAACCGGTGAATGGTATATTCAAATAACGACCAGAAAAACATCCCGGCAATAAAGATTACCGTGGTTTGTAAACCGGTAAAAAACAATGTAGCAGTACTGAAATATAACATGAGGATGATGACAGGTAAATACATTCCCCATATCACCAGCGGGTGCGTTTTGGTTAAAAACTCCAGGTATTTATTTTTAAATAACCTGGCCTGGCCCTTATTATGAATCTTATCGAAATGCATACAATTAACAGCTACAAAATTAAATAAAAAATTATACAAACAAAATTATCAACCCGTTTTCCATGGCTTTAAAAGGTTATTTTTGAACTTCAATATACTTTTATGAAACTAGTAACATTTTTAAAAGACGGTCAGGACCAATTGGGTATTGTAGTAGATGGTAAAATTTATGCCATGGAAGCATTGCACAGTGATCTGCCCAATACCATGTCGATGTTTTTGAATTATTGGGATGAATTTATGCCGCTGGCAAAGGCTGTTCAACAAAAAATAATAGACGGTTTGGGCAGGCAGGAAATAGGTGATTTTTTTGAAGATGCTGAAATTATTGCGCCGGTACCCCATCCAACCAGTTGCAGGGATGGTTATGCTTTTCGTCAGCATGTTGCGTCTGCCAGGCGTAACCGAAAAGTAGACATGATCCCCGAATTTGACCAATACCCCATTTTTTATTTTACCAATCACAACAGCATACAGGGTCCCGGCGATATTGTTTGCATGCCCGATCATTTTCAAAAACTGGATTTTGAACTGGAGGCATCTATAGTTATTTGCAAGCCCGGCCGTAATATCAAAGCTGCCGATGCCGATGAATATATAGGCGGGCTGATGATCATGAATGACATCAGTGCCAGAACCTTGCAGATGGAAGAAATGCTGTTAAACCTTGGGCCTGCAAAGGGAAAAGATTTTTGTACTGTGATAGGCCCTATGCTGGTTACCTTAGATGAACTGCAACCATACGAAGTTCCTTGCAAAGAAAACCATACCGGCAAAGCCTGGAACCTGGGCATGAAGTGTTGGGTAAATGGCGTACAGGTTAGCGAAGGCAATGTTGCCGATATGGACTGGACCTTTGCCGAAATTATTGAGCGCAGCAGTTACGGTGTAAACCTCTTCCCCGGCGATGTTATTGGCAGCGGCACGGTTGGTACCGGTTGCTTTTTAGAATTAAACGGCACCGGTTTATTAAACAACCCTGATTTTGTACCGCAGTGGTTGCAGGAAGGCGATGTGGTAGAGATGGAGATAGATGCTTTAGGAAAACTGAGCAATACCATTGTTAAGGATGAAAGTGATTTTTCGATATTAGCACTGAAGAAAAAATAGATTTGTTTCACGCAGCGGAAGCTGAGTAGCCGGGGCCCTTATAATCTCTGCATAACTCCGCTCCCCTGCAAACCCTGTGTGAAAAATTCGAGCTTAAAAATATAAACCATGCTAACCCTTAACCTGAAAGATATAAAACCGGCAGATGTTCAAAACTATTTGCAGCACGCCATTGCACCCAGGCCCATTTGTTTTGCATCTACAATAGATAAAGACGGACAGGTAAACTTATCGCCTTTCAGTTTTTTCAATCTATTTTCTTCCAATCCGCCTGTGGTGATCTTTTCGCCTGCCAGAAGGGTGAGGGATAATACCACCAAGCATACCTTACAAAATGTTTTGGAAGTACCGGAAGTAGTTATCAATATGGTAGATTATGATATGGTGCAACAAACCTCTCTTGCCAGTTGCGAATTTGCAAAGGGTACCAATGAATTTATTAAAGCCGGATTTACAGAAGAAAAAGCAAGCCTGGTAAAACCGCCCATGGTAAAAGAAAGCAAGATCAAATTAGAATGCAAAGTTTTAGAAGTAAAGCCACTCGGTACTGAAGGTGGCGCAGGCAACCTGGTGATCTGCGAAGTGCTTTGCATGCATATAGATGAAAGCATTTTAGATGCCGACAATAAAATAGATCAAACCAAACTGCACCATGTAGCCCGGCTTGGCGGCGACTGGTATGCAAGAATTGATGCAACCAATTTATTTAAAGTTGCCAAACCAAATACGCAACTGGGTATTGGTGTAGATGCATTGCCGGATAGTTTTCGTAATAGCACCATACTAACCGGAAACAATTTAGGCCAGCTGGCCAATGTACATGAAATGCCGTTTGTGGATCCCGCTTTTCATGATGATAAATTGAAAAACATCATCCAGTATTTTTCCATCAATCCAGATGATATGGATAAGGAACTGCATACTTATGCTAAGGAACTATTGGATGCCGGTAAAGTAAACGATGCCTGGCAGGTGTTGCTGGCAGATTATTAAAATCCGTATTGGCCAAATACTTTCTTCAGCAAATCGGTAGTTCGGGCCGCAAAATTATTCCGGATGTTTTTTTCTTCCTGTGCTACCAGGTCAAATAATGCATTGGTTGCTTTCATGGTTACATACCCTGTAAGGTCTGGGTTTATTTTTTTTACCAGCGGAATACTGTTGTATTTATTAACCATATCACTGTAGTACCTGGTGGCATTCACCTTATCCAGCGATGATTTAATGATGGGCGTAAATGCAGCAACCAATTGTGCTGTGGTCTTATCTCTAAAAAAATGAGTAGCACTGGTATCGCCGTTTCTCACCAGGCCTATTGCATCCTGTATGGTCATGCTCTTTATGGCATTTACAAAGATGGGTTTTGCATAACCGGCCGCATCTTCCGCACCACGGTTTATTTGCAATATGGCTTTATCAACCATACTGCCCAGTCCAATATCCCTTAATGTATTTTCAACCTTGCGGGCATCTTCAGGAATCAATATTTTGTAAAAAGCATCTTTAAAAAAGCCATCTTCCCGGTTTAATTTTAGTACAGCACCTACCAAACCCTGGCTTAAGGCCTCTTTAATGCCCTGGCCCGCCTCAGCTTCTGTAACACCAACACCGGTTGCCTGTGGCAATTGCTTAATAATATCACAACCATAAAACAGGCTGGAAAACAGGACTATTGTAAAAATTCTTTTCATTTCTATTTTTTATGTAAATAAATATATGAAAGTATACTCGCAATTACGGTGCCGAAATACCAGAATGGACAAATCAGGTGTATGCGGTATATTTGCAGCTCACAAAAAAAGCTGTTAGCCATTTGCTGTTAGCCATTTGCAGAACCCCTGCTTTTAACTACTGACCAATGACTACTGACTAAACATATGAGCACACAACATTTATCAGAACAGGAAATTATCCGCAGGGAAAAATTAACAGAATTGACCAATATGGGAATTGATGCCTACCCGGCAGCATTATATCCCGTAAATACAAGTTCTGTTTTCATAAAAGAAAATTATAAAGGAGAAGAGAATAAAGATCATTTTGCAGATGTGTGCATTGCAGGCCGCATCATGAGCGTACGGGACATGGGCAAGGCAAATTTTGCAGTGTTGCAGGATTCGGTTGGCAAGATCCAGTTTTATATCAAGCAGGATGATATTTGCCCGGGAGAGGATAAAAGCATGTATCAAACCGTTTGGAAAAAATTAATTGATATTGGTGATATCGTCGGCATTAAAGGATATGTATTTACGACCAAAACAGGCGAAACTTCCATCCATGTAAGAGAGTTCTCCATCCTTACCAAATCATTACGCCCGCTGCCGATCGTAAAGGAAAAAGACGGCGAAGCATTTGATGAAGTAACCGATCCGGAATTCCGGTACAGGCAACGCTATGCCGACCTGATCGTTAATCCATCGGTTAAAGAAACATTTATCAAGCGTACTAAAATGGTAAACTCCATTCGTGAGTTTTTAAATGAACGTGGTGCTTTGGAAGTAGATACACCGGTATTGCAAAGTATACCCGGTGGTGCAGCAGCCAGGCCGTTCACTACCCATCACAATGCACTGGATGTGCCTATGTACATGCGCATTGCAAACGAGCTGTATTTAAAAAGACTGATCGTTGGTGGTTTTGAATGGGTGTATGAATTCAGCCGCAACTTCCGCAATGAAGGTATGGACCGCACACACAACCCGGAGTTTACCGTGCTGGAATTTTATGTGGCTTACAAAGATTACGAATGGATGATGGATACCACCGAACAAATGCTTGACAAAGCTGCTGTAGCCACAAACGGTACCACCAAAGTGATGGTAGGTGATAAAGAAATTGATTTTAAAGCGCCGTACAAAAGGATTACGATGTTCGATGCCATTAAAGAACATACCGGTTTCGACATCAGCGAAATGGATGAGGCCGGCATCCGGAATGTTTGTCGTGAATTAAAAATTCATGCTGATGAAAAATGGGGCAAGGGAAAATTGATCGATGAAATTTTTGGCAGCAAATGCGAAGCCAATTATATACAACCCACTTTTATTACAGACTACCCGGTAGAGATGAGTCCGCTTACCAAAAAGCACCGCAGCAAACCCGGACTGGTAGAGCGCTTTGAGTTGATGTGCAACGGCAAGGAAATTGCAAATGCTTACAGCGAACTGAACGATCCTATTGAACAGCGTGAGCGTTTTGAAGAGCAAACCAAACTGATGGAACGGGGCGATGATGAAGCCATGTTTATCGATCATGATTTTTTACGTGCGCTTGAATATGGTATGCCGCCAACCAGTGGTATTGGTTTTGGTATTGACAGGATCGCCATGTTGCTGACCAACCAGCATTCCATACAGGATGTGTTGTTCTTTCCGATGATGAGGCCTGAAAAAACTGATGATTAAAAATCAACCTTGTTATGAAAGAAGCTGCCGTATGATCACTGCAGCTTTTTTATTTCAGATACATTTATGATTTTCCTGTAAATATTTCTTTACAAAAAAGTTATCTTGTAAACTCAATAAAATAATATTTTAAATATGATAAAGCGCATGAAGCAAATTGCAGCCATTGCTGTGGTATTGATCTTTAGTCTGCCTGTGCAGGCACAAAAAAAAGAACTGGGCGATGACCAGTATTTCAAAAGCAATTTTAAAGGCATTACCCAACTTCTTCCTGCTGTAGTAAGATGGATAGATGACAGCCATTTTATTTTAAGAAGAGATGGAAAAAGTTTTGAGATCGATGCAAAAACCGGTGCAGAAAAAGAATATGTTGATCCCAATATCAACAAAGGCACTGTAGCAACTACACCCGAAATTGTTGTTAAGGGAAACGACCTGTACTGGAGAAAAAATGTGGAAGATATCCGGCTTACCAACGATTCGGCCAAAGAAATAAATCAAACCCTCAGCCCCGATGGAAATTATGTTGCCTATACAAAAAACAATGACCTGTACACGGTTAACCTGGCTACAAATAAAGAAACCCGCTTAACCAGGGATGGCAGCGAAACCATTTTAAACGGCTATGCCAGCTGGGTGTATATGGAGGAAATATTAGGCCGAAGCGGCAGGCACCGTGCTTTCTGGTGGAGTCCGGATAGTAAGCATATTGCTTTCTTCAGGTCAGATGATACCAATATTCCTGTTTTTACGCTCACCGATGCCAATGGCTTGCATGGTGTGGTTGAAACCCAGCGGTATCCCAAAGTTGGTGACCCCAACCCCGGAGTAAAAGTTGGTATAATTGAACCCGAAGGAAATAATATTGTTTGGGCTGCTTTTAATGAAAAAGATGACCAGTATTTTGGTTTGCCATACTGGAAACCGGATGGCAGTTCTTTGTTGGTGCAATGGATGAATCGTGCACAGGATAACCTGATCATTTACGATGTAAATACCATTACCGGTGGTAAAAGCGAGTTCTACAACGAAAAACAAAAAAGCTGGGTTGACCTGGATGACCAGGGCGGCCGTATCCGGTTTTTAAATAACAATACCGGCTTCATTCTTGAAAGCGATGTTACCGGTTGGAATCATTTATATTTTCACGATATGAAGGGAAGTTGGTGAATGCCATCACTTCCGGAAAATTTACCGTAACCAATGTAAATTATATTGATGAAAAAAAAGGAGTAGTTTATTTTATGGCCAGAAGCCTTGAAAATACTGCCCGGAATGATTTTTACAGGGTTAATGTGGATGGAAAAAACATGGAACGGCTTACCATTGGTGAGTTTAATAATTCCGTTAACCTGTCTCCCGGCGGTTCGTATTTTGTTGTTACCTATAACAACACTGCTACACCAACCAAAATGACGCTGATGAGTACCAAAAGAAAGATCATTAAAGAACTGGCCGATAGTAAGGGAGCTGAATTTGATAATTACAATATTGCCAAAACAGAACTCATTCGGGTAAAAAGTGATGATGGGTTATATGATCTGCCTATGAAAGTTACCTGGCCGCTTAATATGGACAAGAGCAAAAAATATCCTGTATTAATTACTATTTACGGCGGGCCCAATGCCGGTAGTGTAATGGATACCTGGGGTATTAGCGGCAACCAGCAATGGTATGCAAAGGAAGGTTTGATACAGGTTGTGATGGATCACCGTGCCAGCGGCCATTTTGGAAAGGAAGGCGTAGCCAACATGTACCATAACCTGGGTTATTGGGAAATGAAGGATTACAGTACGATGGTAAAATGGCTGATTGACTATGGAAGCGCAGATGCTGCTAAGGTTTGCATCACCGGCTTTAGCTATGGCGGTTACTTAACCGCTTATGCATTAACCTATGGCAGCGATGTGTTTACACATGGTATGGCAGGCGGCAGTGTTACCGACTGGACCCTGTATGATTCACATTATACCGAAAGGTATATGGGTACCCAGGCCAGCAATCCCGATGGCTATAAAAGCAGCAATGTAATGACACATGCGGCTAAATACAAAGGCATGATACAGATAGTACATGGCATGATCGATGATAATGTACACATGCAAAACAGTATACAGTTCATCAGTAAACTGCAGGACCTGAAAAAAGATTTTGAATTTATGCCCTATAGCGGCGGACGCCATGGATGGGGTTGAAACAAAGTTCTGCATTATCAGAACCTGAAAACTAAATTCATTTATAAATATTTACTGGAAAAGGATGTTCCCAAAGCAATGTTGAAATAATTTGCTGAGTCACAAATAAGCCCAACCGGATAATGTTGTTTTACCGGTTGGGCCTTTTTTATTCTTAAATTTAAACGAAGGACGTTTGGTTGTTGGCTTACTGAACATTATTGTTTATTTTTCCAATAAACCAAAATTCATTTTATGAGATCGCCTTTAGCAACCAGGTTAGCAGAAATAATTTTTGCAGGAGCCATAGGATTTTTTGGCGTATTGCATTTTATGCATGTGGACCTGATGAGCGGCATGATCCCCGATCATATGCCCGGCGATGGTACGGTCTGGATCTATATAACCGGGGGAGGATTAATTGCCGCAGCGCTTGCCATTATCATTAACAAGCTTAAAACTCCGGCTTGTTATTTATTGGCTATCATGTTGCTCATATTTGTATTTACCTTACACCTGCAACCTGCCCTGGAAGGCAATCCCGGAAGTCTTTTAAAAGATACTGCCCTTGCCATGGCAGCCATTATTATTGGAAACAGATCTTCAAAATAAAGCATAAAAATACTCCCCTACATGATGTAGGGGAGTATTTTTATCAACCGTTATTTTTCTTTAATTTTCTTTTCATGGTAAGATAATCCAGGAAATAAATGACTCTTACTGACAGGCTGTTGAACTGCTCGCCGCTTATGGTGTTTCCAAGGTTCTTTGTATAATTCTTTTCAAACTCCCGGTTAAAGCTTTCGCCAATATCTTTCCATACCACATTGAAAAAACTGCCCTGGGCAAACTGCCAGGTATAAACCATATCTACACTTAAATAATTATAATTCTGTTTTACATTTCTTGTAAAGGGGTTGCTTGGGGTTTGCAGTTTTCCGTAAGTATCCAATACATAAAACTGTTGTGGGTCTACCTTGCTCCAATAATGTCTTGCCCTTAAAGTGAGACCCATCCTATTGGTAAAATTGTATTTAACGTTTATAACATTCTCAACGCTGTTCACGTTTCTTCTGGCAAAAAATATAGTGTCGCCAATTTTTGCTGCCCAGCCAGATTGGTTTTTACTGCTGCTTGCATACACAGATCCGTCTACTGAAAATTTACTGCTGAACCTGATCTTTCCAAAGAAGCTCAGGTCTAAATTCTTACGCTGAAAAACACCACCGGTGCCAGCATACACACTTCCCCCCCATGATAGTTTTTTTGCTGAATTGCTTTCCCACCAAATGTTGGCATTTATCCTTCCCTTGTTTATAAAAACACGGCCATAAGACCTTGGCTCATAAAAATCGTGGCTATTGGGGCCGGCATTTACATTCAACCCAAACCACCACAATTTTTTTGTTTGTGCATTAAAATTCAGATTGATCCCCGCATTCTGATACATCATTTCCTTTCGCTTCAACAAATCAATTGGTGAAACCAACCTGCTGTACCAACCATTGATATTTACTCTAAGCTGATTGTACCATCCTTTTGGTTTGTTCCAGTTATAACCTGCCCACAAACCCTGGTCCATAGTGTTGTTGTTGTTAAAAAAACCAAAGTCGCTTTTGTCATATTTATCATTATACAGCTCCTGCCATACATTAAACGTAAACCGGCCACTGGTTTTACCAAAATAAACGCTGTGCGCATACCCTGTTTTAGTTTTACCTCCCTGCTCAATTATATTGCTGAAGCTTACATTACCCCCAATATTCAAAGTGTTCTTTTTATTATTCAGATCAAATAAAGCAGAGGTTACGTTTGCATCATAATCATTTCCGCTGCGCCATACATTGGTATTTATCAACGAAACGCTGCTGTTGTTCTTTAAAGTTTGATCAAAAACGAGGATATTGTAATTGGTAAGCGGCATATTTTCCGCACGGTATTGTTCCCTGGTTGTAGTGTCTAAAAATGTGGCAAACTGCTTTTGCGTAACGGCATTCAATACACCTATACCGAGGCCTTTTTGTGTACGTCCGCTTATTTTAGTAGCATTAATGATCTTTGCCTGGCCCGGATATTCAACTAATTCATCTTCATATGAACGGGGATTAAATTTATTAAACCTGGGCTCCAGGCCAATCCGTCTGCTGTAAAATAAATTCCCTTTATTAAAGAGTTCAACCCCTTCTGTAAAGAATGCCCGGTTTTCATTAAATCTTTGTTCAAATGGTGAAAGATTCAACACACGATTATCAGATTGTACCTGCCCAAAATCAGGGATCAGTGTCATATCCAGGGTAAAAGCCTGGTTAATGCCATACTTCACATCCATGCCACCGTTTAAAGTGGTCGTGTACTGCTTTTTTGCAGCAGTTCCGTCATAATTTTGATATAAGGATAAATAGGGAGAGAACTGCAGACGCATGGGTGGCTTCATATTGGCCAGTCCGGTTAACAATCCTTCCTGCGTTAAAAAACCATTTACATTGGGATCTATAGGCTGCCAGAATAATTGTTGGCCGCTTTTTTGTCTTCGTCTTACAATATTCAAACCCCAGTCCTGCACATTTTTTTTGCCAAACCTGATGGCAGCGTAGGGAATAAACATTTCAAATGTCCAGCCATCTGCCTGTAGTTTTGATTTGCTTTCCCAAACTGCGTTCCAGCTAAAGTCTTCGTTGTTGGGTGATACTTTAGCATCAAACTGTTCACCCAGTGGTGTAACAAAATATTCAAATCCATTCAGCTTATCATTATAGGTATCGAAAACCACTCCTAAAAAATCATTGTTTCCAAATCCATCCCTGCCGGTTAATTCTGCAGCAACACTGTCTTTTGTTTTTTCATGTAAATATCCGCCCACATAAATACCCTCATTATTATATAAAAAATAAACCTCCGTGGCGTTATCCGGGCTTTCCACCCTGAAAGGCGTAGGCCTTAACTCAACAAATTTATCCGCTACCGGAGTGCCTTTCCAGTCGGGATCATCTAAAACTCCGTCAATTTTAATGTTGGAAGTAATTCTTTTAGCGGCAAGTTGCCTTTTGGCAGTTTGGCCAAATACGGCGGCAGTTAGCAGTATGCAAAAGCATAATGCTTTAAGTTTAAAACATTTCATGGCTATACTTTATTGGTTTGCGTAAACATCATTCATGGCGTAATGATGTTGGTACGAAATTAAACGTACAAGCTCCAATAGAAGTTACCGTTCATCAAAGAAAAAAGCTTTTAGGAATTTATTAACAGCCTGTTTTAAACAAAAAGATCCTTGTATAATTGTGCACCAGGTACAACAGCATATTTTTCAAGATCAGTAATTCCTTCTGCGGCCAGTACATCCTCATCAATAAAAGTATTACCTGTGCAGGTGGTGGATGGTTTGGATAAAATATAAAAAGCAGCATCTGCAATAATGTCTACTGTGCGGCTCATCTTCATCAGCATTTCGCCGCCGAGTAAATTATTTACAGCCGCTGTAGCAATAGTAGTGCGTGGCCATAGCGCATTGGCAGCCACGTTATATTTTTTGAGCTCAGCAGATAAGCCAAGGGCGATCATACTCATATCGTATTTGCTGATGGTGTATGCAAGATGATTTTCGAACCACTTTAAATCCATGTTAATGGGGGGCGATAAATTTAATATGTGCGCATTGGTTCCTTTTTTAAGGAACGGGATACAGGCCCGGCTCATCATAAAAGTACCCCGTACATTAATGTCGTACATCAGGTCAAAACGTTTGGGTTCGGTTTGCTCGGTTGGTGTAAGGTTGATGGCCGATGCATTGTTTATTAAAATATCAATGCCACCAAATTTCTCAACGGCTTTGTCAACTACATTTTGTACCTGGTCTTCAAAACGAATATCGCATTGCACGGCCAAAGCTTTACCACCTGCTGCCTCCATTTCTTCGGCTGCCGAAAAAATAGTACCACCCAGTTTGGGGTTTTCTTCCACACTTTTAGATGCGATCACAATATTGGCACCTGCCGCAGCCAGTTTTAAACCAATAGCTTTACCAATTCCCCGTGATGCGCCGGTGATGATAACTGTTTTGTTTTGAAATGACATGTTCGTTGTTTTATTTTTTATAAAATAATACTATTATTTCCACTCGGCATTTTTTTGAGTATACCCCTTTACATAAAAACTGTAGTTACTCACTTTATTGCCGGGGCGGGTACTCATACGCCTGGTGTAAATAGCAATTGATCCGTTGAATCCATCCAGTCCCAGCCTTGAACCGGGGCTGTAAATTTTTACCATTTCAATATCCTGTACACTTAATGAAATGGGCGAAAAATCAACGTCCAGTACCTCATCAACATAAATATTTACTTTTTCTTTTCTCCAGTACAAAATGGTACGGCCGGTTTGCTCATCATAATACGAAGTGATGCCTGCAACATTTGCAGTGATATAGCTGAAAATATCAGGATAGTTTTTCAGTTCATCATTTTCATAAAAATCAATGGTTTTTGCATTGTCAGAAGCAAAAAGTCCACTTACATTATCCTTTTCAAATTTTTCCCGTTTGCTTTGTTGTTTCGTTTTTACAACAATTTCCTGCAGCAGTTGTGCATCTTTTTTATCAGCCAGTGAAAAAACATAACCCTTTTCACGGGTACCCGCCAGCAGTGTATCCGCAACACCAATAGTTACAAATTCAGTTACGGCTGTTTCGGGTGTAAATACAGAATCAATGGGTGTTTCTAAGGCAATTCTAAACCTGTTTGCTTTGCTTTTCTGTGGAGGGGAAAATGCAAAATAAACAGAATCGGTATAAAAAAGATGCTCAATGCTGAAAGAACCGTCGTTGTCCAGCTGGGCCCCGTCAATGATGGGTGCCTTATTTTTTGTTATGGCAATATAATTAACAGCCTGGTCATCGTCTTCAGCATTTTTAAGTTTTCCATGTACTGCAAGAAATTTTTTCTGCAGTAAAAAATTAAATGCGTACACGCCGTTTGGGATACTGTCATTTATTTTTAAGGATACCTTATACCTTCCCTTTAAAAATGGGTATCGGTATTTCCACCGTTGGCCGGTCTTTACATTTTCAATCCACAAATGCAGGGTTTGTGCCGGCGGATTGCTTTGGAAAGGTTCGGTATACACTTCCATTTCAATGCTATCTCCCTGTACAAACTGCTGCCTGTCAAAAATCACTACCAGTGTATCTGATACGGTAGCTTTTACCTGCAAAGAAGAAAATGCAAGTAAAAGAATGCAGATCGTTTTTACGGGTACCATTGTTTTCTTTTGGATTAATTCAGACTTACTTCATAGGTTTTATCTATATTCAGCAGTTTCGAAATTAAACAATTTGCTTTTACATCTTCCATACACTCATCAAATTTTGCCTGGTCAATTCCCGGTACTGTTGCTGTTACAACAAGGTGTGCATTGGTTAATGCCCCGCCTTCCATGGTAATGGTACAGTTTACATTAATGGTATCGGCAGTAAAACCTGCTGCGTTTAAAACAAAACTCATTTTCATGGCAAAACAGCCTGCATGTGCGGCAGCAACCAGTTCTTCGGGGTTAGTGCCAACGCCTTCAGCAAAGCGTGAATTAAAAGAGTATTGGGTCTCAGACAAAGTGGTGCTTTGCGTGGTAAGATGGCCGGTGCCTTCTTTTCCGGTTCCGTTCCAAACGGCCGTTGCGTTACGTTTCATGTTTTTGATGTTGCCCCAAATCCGCCAGCTGGCGGAGCTTTTCCAGCAGCAGTTCAGGATGTTTTAGTTAATATTATTTAATAGCCCTTTTTATTTCGTCTTCATTAAAGCCAACAATTAGTTTTTCATCTATCTCAATAACCGGTCTTTTAATAATACTGTTGTGTTGCATCATTATTTTTATGGCTGCGGTTTGACCGATCACTTTTTTCTGTTCTGCTTCACTCAATTCCCGCCAGGTGGTGCTTCTTTTATTAAAGACGGTTTCCCACCCGGTCTTTTTGCACCACGCTTCCAGCTTTGTTTTACTTATTCCCTCCAGTTTATAATCATGAAAAGTAAAAGCAATCTTATTTTCTTTTAGCCAGTTTAATGCCTTCTTTGTGGTATCGCAATTGGGAATTCCATACACTGCCGCTTTTTCCATATCAAAATTCGGGTAATACGGGTTTTGTTTTCATGATGTTTTCAATCTTCTCCATCACATCCGGTGTAAGCAAGCCTACAACATCCAATGCTTTTAAATTATCGAGTAACTGCGCTTTTTTGGTGGCTCCCAAAATAGCAGTACTTACATTTGGATTTTTAATGCACCAGGCAATGCTTAAAGAAGCGGTACTTACATTCATTTTAGCAGCCAGATCGCTCAGCTTTTTTACTTTTTTCACTTTTTCATCCATCACCCATCTTTCTTTCAGCCAGTCGAACCCTTCCAATGCAAAGCGGCTTCCTTTGGGAATGCCATCGTTGTACTTGCCGGTTAAAAGTCCCGATGCCAGCGGGCTCCAGATGGTGGTACCTAAACCAACATTCTTATAAATTTCCAGGAAATCCTTTTCAACTTTTTCCCGCTCAAATAGATTGTATTGCGGCTGCTCCATAGTAGGACCAATCAACCGGAATTTTTCAGCAACACGATGGGCTTCCATAATTTCAACGCCACTCCACTCACTGGTGCCCCAGTACATTATTTTGCCCTGCTGTATCAAATGATTCATTGCCCATACTGTTTCTTCAACCGGTGTATTTTTATCGGGGCGGTGACAGAAATACATATCCAGGTAATCGAGCTGTAATCTTTGCAAAGCTTCATCGCAGGCTTCCAGCAAATGTTTGCGGCTGCAACCGGTTTGGTTGGGTTTATTGTCTTTGCCTCTCCATCCCCAAAATGCTTTGGATGAAATGGTATATGATGTGCGGTCCCATTTTTTCTTTTTTAATACACGGCCCATCATTTTTTCACTTTCGCCCAGGGCATATGCTTCGGCATTATCAAAGAAGTTGATACCCTTGTCATAGGCAAGGCCCATTAATTCATCGGCAACCTTATCATTAATTTGTTTGCTGAAACTTACCCAACTGCCAAATGACAATACACTAACCTGTAGACCTGATTTTCCTAAGCGGCGATATTCCATGTTGATTATTTTATAGCTGGTTAAAGATACTGATACCGATTGGATTTTATAGTATGCCCGGCAGGTATTTACCCTTTTATTACTTCATTAAATTGGTATGAATTGAAATCACGCAGGCTACTAACAACTTGTTTCGTTTGTTGTAAGAATCAATAAACGGGGAAATCGGAATTAGCCACATTAATAATGCCCGTAACTTTTTTAATAAGATAGCTTTTGAAATCCTGGCTGGCTTCCATCCCTACACCATTAATAATTTGTGTTTTAGTTCTTATACGTACGGGTAACTCGGTATAAAACTCATTTCCTTTTCTGCTCCTGTCCCACCAAAGTTCGTCACAATACAAAGTATCGCCTTTTATATTAATTACCTTCACGCTGTCCTTTAAGAACACCTTGCTCTCCATCTCCAGGTATTTGCCATACAATGCATCCAGCCTGCTGTCTACAGTTCCGGTTTCGCTAAAAAAATCTACATGCAGTTTTTTTGGAAATTCCACATAAGCACTGGCATCCTGTACCCGCAGCATTAACGGCGATGTTAGTTTCGCTTTTGCATTACCACCCAGTGTATAATTAATATCAGCATTGGTGATTTCCTCTACACCCAATGATTTGCTGTTATACTCATTTACTTCCTTATCGCTGTTGCCACAGGAAGCCAGCATGATCATCATAAAGCTGACAGGAATGAAAAGGAGGAGCTTATAATATATATTGCTGCGCCTAAAATAAACCGGAATAGAAAACAAATACCGGAATATTTTTTGCAACGATACCATCATCAAAAATTATTGTACAAGAAAAGAATGCCGAATATTACATTAATTGTATTTAGGTTTTTGGAACCAACTGGCATTCATAGAAACGCCAATACTTAATCTTACCAGGCTTTCACGCAGGTTGGTTTGCCTGTTACCCCTGCTTGCAAATTCCAGGGCTGTATTTAAAATTACATAACCGGCATAAGGGTTCATGCGCTTTACAGAGGTTAAAGGCATTCCTGTACCCAAAGAAAACCCATATTCTGCCCGGTTGTTTGCACTGGTTTTGATGTAATCGGGGCCATAATAAAAACCAGCCCTGTATTTTACAAAGTTGAAATATTTCCTTACCGCCTTGCTTTCCTTTGCAGGAAAATATTGTGTACCTACCCTTACAGTCCAGTTGTTCTGCACCTGGTCGGTTTGGCCGTAAAAACGGTACCCTGCCCAATTGCCATATTCAAAGTCGGCGCCAACCAACCAGTTGGCATCCTGGTAAACGCCCCCTACAGTAACCATCGCAGGATAGACAATTTTACCTTTTACATCATTTTCTTCATACACACTATCCAGCTGGAACTGGTTACCATTCTGATCATAAATGATTATCTCCCGGATCAGATCGTTTTTTGCATTTAAATTTTGTTTCAGGTTGCCGTAAACGCCCAGCCTCAGGTTTTTGGTAACATTGTTTTGAGGATCTTTTGCCAAAGCAAAATCATATTGAATACCTCCGTTAATAAAAAATCCACCGAAGGTTGTTTTGTTTTCGGAATTGGATAAATAATGATAAGTACTATCGTTTATAAAAGAAAGTTTGGTGCTGTAGTCTTTGCTGCCAAACATATACCCTGCGTTAATACCTATGCTGAAATTCTTATACTTTAAACCCGTACCCAGGTTAGCCTGGTTTACGCCGCCGTTACCTTCATAAAGTGTTCTTAAACTGTCTATACCGGCAAGCCTTTCATTTTTTTCGATCTTATAATTTATTTTTGAAACCGGTTTAAGGCCCAGGCTCATACCCCAACTCATTCCCTTTTTTGCCATTTTAGGAGTAGTTAAAGGAAACGCCAGTTGCAGGTAAGAAACATAGGTGTTGGCCGATGTGAATTTTTTTGCAGGAGTGGTACTTTTTAAGATCCGGTAATCCACTTCAACGCCTACATCAAAAATGGTGTTTCTTATGGTTGAAAGCGATGCAGGGTTTGTAAAATTTATACTGTTACTGTTGGGAAGTTTATTTGTATTGAAAGTAATGAAATCGGCCACGCCGGCAGCAATACCACCCATTCCCCGGGTAAAAATATTATGATTGGGTGTAAGATCGCCCAGGGCATATCTTGAAAAAGGAGAATTTTCCTGTGCTGTTGCACTCATTTGCAAGCCACAAGCCACAAAAAGTACCATTAAAATTTTAGCCATTGTTAGTTTCACTGAGTGCATATAATCCTTTAAATAAAAAATAAGGGTCGGCAAATATCTTGTTTTTAAGTTGACCTGCAAAATAGGTTGTATCGCCCCCGGTTAAAACCGCGTTAAAGTTGCCGTATTTTCGGGCATATTCCTCAATAAATCCATCAATTTCATATGTAATCCCTGCAATTACACCACTTTGCATATTTGTTTTAGTATCATATCCAATTATTGGAAAATTCCAGTCTTTTTTTACCAGGGGCAGCTTTGCAGTAAAAACCTGCATGGATTTAAAGCGCATTTCCATACCGGGGGATATGCTGCCACCTATAAATTCGCCATACTGGTTTATAAAATTATAGGTGATACAACTGCCCAGTGCAACCACCAGGTTATTTTTACCCGGAAAAAAATGAACTGCTGCTGCAGAAAGTGCCAGCCTGTCGGCACCAATAGACTCGGGCTTACCAACCGGCGTTGTAAAATTTGCTTTGGTAAGATGTGAGAGTTTATGAAATTTTGTTTTTGCTGCCAGCAGGTTTTCAATTTCAATATTATGTTCAATTACAGAAGACAGAATTGTTTTTTGCGGATAATGATCTGCCAGCAGTTTTTCAATCGTTGCTGTTTCTCCATCTGGCAAAACAATCTCTGCTGAAAAATTATCATTTTCAAAAATGGCAGCTTTTAGCCGGGTGTTTCCAAAATCGAAACAAATGGTTTTTGTCATTTGGTTAATTTAATTTTTATTCATCCTTTCGTAATTAGTCATTGGTCAGTAGTCATTAAGGCATTTAATATTTCGCTTAGGTAAAATGACTATTGACCAATGTCTCAATGACTATGCTTATCCATCAAGTCCTTTCAAATTCTTAAAGTGTCCGTTCAGTTTTACTTTCTCTTTCAGCATTTCCATTTCGGCCAATACAGGTATTACTTTGGTCAGATGCCTTTTTAAATATTCCTGCCGCTGCGATTCATGCAGGAGTTCAAGTAATTCGTATTCTTCCTGCAGCGACATGCCTGCATGGTGAGCCACATCATAGCTCCACAAGTCTTCATCGGGCTTTGAAAATTTCTTTTCTATGTTAAGCAACTTGTGTAATTCTTTAATCCCTTTTACGATTCCATTCATAAGTATTCTGTTACCTCTTTCATCATTGTCCGGGTAATTTACAATGGCACCGCTGTACAATTTATCAGGTAATTCATGAATAGCTTCCAGCATTCTGAAAACCTGCAGCCCTTCAGTTTTAATATCCATTTTTCCATCTTCGTAAACCTGGCTTATTTCTTTTACCTGCACCAATGTACCCATTTCATTTATTTTATCATCAATAACTGCGGGTATGCCAAATGGTTTTTTAGTAGCAAAACTTTCAGTGATCAGTTGCCTGTACCGGGGTTCAAAAATATGCAGGTTTAACTGCTCCCCGGGATATACTACAATAGCCAAAGGGAATATGGGAATAAAATTTGTCATTCGTAAATCACATGTTGTTGTTTGTTGCGTTGGTCATCTCTTGTAAATACCTGTATTTTAAAAAAGTATAGCGTGCGGTCGTTTTTGCAATAATAAATCCTTCGGCCCCATCTAAAAATCCCAGGCGAAAAATATAATGCTGTATAAAAGCAAATACCGGTGAAAAATATTGTTTAAATATATTGGGCTTTTTGCCAGCCTCCACATATTTCTTTGCGTTCATGCGGGCATAATGATCTGTTTTTGCATCATACTCCTGCCGGCTTTGCACAGTATAATGTAATATGTTTCCTTTCAGTTTGGTAACCTTAACATCCGCAGGAAAAATGAGATTTTCATGCACGGCAACATTATTCCATTGCACTTTTGTACGGTTAAACAGCCGGATATGCCAATCAAATCCCCACTCACCAAAACGTATCCATTTATTACAGAAAAAATTTTTGAAACGTATATTAAACACTTCGTCATTATTGGTCAGGGCAAGTTTCAAAAGGCTTTGCTGTAATGCAGCATCAATGGCCTCATCAGCATCCAGGCTAAGTATCCAGTCGTTTTTTGCTGCCTTTATTCCCATATTTTTATTGATGCCGTAACCGGCCCAACCGGTTTCAATTACTAGCGCCTTCATTTTTTTGCAGATGGCAATGGTCTCATCCGTACTGCCGCTGTCTACAATTACAATATCGCTGGTAACCGCCTGTAAGCTCTGCAGTGTATTGGCAATGATATGTGCTTCATTCTTTGTAATGATAACAACTGAAATATCCATGCTGCAAAGAAACAAGAAACTTTGCCAAAGTTGTAAACTTTGGCAAAGTTGTACAGTTATTTATACCGATTATACCAGTATTTAGTTCAAAGTTTATTGCTATCGGTATAATACCATCTAATATTTCACCATAGTCCCTGCCCGTTCGGTCAGGCGGGCGTTGAACTACTTGTGAAATAAAGATGGTATTATTTGGTATTTGAAAATAGAAAATTGAAATTTGTTTAATGTGGCAGCAACAGATAAACGAAATTAAACAGGGCAATACCAAAACACTGGCCCGGTGCATTTCTTATATAGAGAACGAAGTAACCGGTTACGAAGAGCTGTTGCAGCAACTCCCCGCTTCGCAAACGCCCATCATTGGTATTACCGGTCCGCCGGGAGCAGGTAAAAGTACATTGGTAGATGCGTTGATCGGGCTCCTCGTCAAAGAAGGCAAATCAGTTGCTGTAATTTGTGTAGATCCTTCCTCTCCATTTAATTTAGGCGCACTATTGGGCGACCGAATCAGGATGAGTGAATGGTACGATAACCCGAACGTGTTCATCCGTTCGCTCGCTACCCGTGGTTCTTTAGGAGGTTTGCATCCCAAAATTATAGAGATCAGTGATCTGATGAAGGTTGCAGGTTTTGATTATATCCTTGTTGAAACGGTGGGCGTGGGACAAAGCGAAATTGAGATTGCAGGGCTTGCTGATATTACCATTGTGGTAGTAGTGCCGGAAGCCGGGGATGAAGTACAAACCATGAAAGCCGGATTGATGGAGATAGCCGATGTGTTTGTTGTTAACAAAGCCGACCGGCCCGATGCAGATTTGTTTGTAAAGAATTTACGCCTGATGCTGGCTCCTGCATTTCACAACCATGCCATGCCGGTACCGGTTATTAAAACCATTGCATCGCAAAAAGAAGGCATTGCTGAATTATTGAAAACGATCACCGATTCTTTTAATATTGTAAAAGAAAAAGAGAAGAGATCATGGCTGCTTGCAGAAAAAGCATTTTATCTCATACAACAAAAAAAAATGCTGCCTATAGATAAAGCCATGCTGAAAAAAAAGATCGAAGAAGCCGGAAAGGATTTTAATTTATATGCCTTTATTAAAAATTATTACTGATCATTTTTTCTGAATCCGGCCTGCTGGCTGCGGATCTCTTCTTCCTCCAGCTTTTTATTCCCTTTCCACCAACGGTATCCAATAAAACCCACAATGGCAAAGGGCGACATCATTAAGTACAGAATGGCTGCGTTCATACCCTGCGCAGGCTTTTCGCCAAGCTGGGAAGAGGTTTTAGTACAAACCGCACACTGTGCCTCAACAGCTGTTGACAGGAATAACAGCAAAAACAAAACCAGTAATATGTTTAAAATATATTTCATCTTATATTGCAAAGTTACGGCAGCACACGGTTATGAAAACAACTGTTTAACAGAATTTAACTAATTAATTTGCAGATAAAAGCATAGATGCTTTTAATTTGCAATAAACAAAGCAAACCATGTTGAAAAGATCTTTACCACTTCTTTTATCCCTATTATTTTTTTCAGCTGCTCATGCACAGGTAAATAAGGCAAAGCAGCACTACCATGCCGGAATTAAATTAAGGATCAACAGCCAGTTTCCTGAAGCGCTGGCAGAATTCGGTAAAGCAACAACCTTCAATAAGAACTTTGATTCGGCGTATGTTGAAATGGGGAATATTTACAGTAAATCCGGTAAGATGGAAGTGGCCATGAGCTATTACAACCAGGCACTTGCTATCAATCCGAAATATGCCGATGCTTTGTTTGGCATTGCCAAAATTTACAGGGATGCTATAAAGAAATATGACTCTGCTATTTATTTCTTTGATGCCGCAGCAAAATCCGACAGCACCAATAAAGAAATATTTTATGGCATCGCATGGACGTACAATGCCACTAAAGAACATGACAAGGCCATTCCTTATGCTATTAAAGCACTTGAAATTGACAACAATTATAGACCGGCTTATGGCGAATTGGGATATGCTTACCGTACTACAAAAAGATACGCAGAATGCGTTGAACAGTTCAAAAAAAACCTGGCCATTTCTGTTGTTGATATTGCCCACCTGTATTCTGCCTATGCCCTTCTCGAGCTAAACAACAAAGAGGGCGCCCTGCAGCATTATGAAGCGTTGCTGAAAATAAATGAAAGGATGGCTGTTGCGCTAAAGAAAAAGATAGATGCAAACCCTGCACCCGGCAGCAATTGATCATGTTTTTATTTCTGAGACAATGGCTGCATTGTGAAATATTTCCTGGTCAAAAAATTTAGGTTCGGTTACAAAGGCCTGTAAGGCTCCCTTCATCACCGTTGCTGATAAAAGATCATCGGCCCGGTACACCACCGGTGTTTGGGCAGCTAGTAATTTTTTAGCTGCCTCCAGACTAATTGCATAAGCGTGTGTGCAGTCGTGAAAGCCAGCCTTTTTTAAATGTGCGCTGTACGGTTTTGGTAAGAAATTGCTTACCATTTTATAACTCCAGGCCATCAGCCCCAAAGCACTGATAATTTTATAAAATAATTGTTTGGCCTTTAAAGCTGTGGTCACTTTTTCGTGTTTTAAATATCCCAGGTAAACCAGCTCCCAGTTAACTGGTAACTCATCCAGCGCTGCTGGTAATGCTGCCAGGTTTTCTGCAATGGGTAACACATCATCTTCCAGTATCAACACTTTTTTCCAGTTATTTTTTATCATCGCTGCATAAACCATCCTGTGCGATAAAGAGCAGGCAATTTCGCCCGTGTTTAATGCTTTGCCCTGCCGTTGCAGCTTTTGAGCCATTTTTTCATCGTAAGTGCCGTCGGTTTTTGCGGTGTTGTAATCAATGTTCAACTTATCAGCTCCCCAAAAAAGATCATACCGCAATCCTTCCAGATTTTTTTCTACACGTTGGTGCCTGTCGGTGAACCGTGGTACAGATACGATCAGTATTTTATCAAAATACTGTTGCAGGTAATTATTTATGTGAGCCGGTATCTTCAGTATGCTGATTTTTATAATTGCAAAAATAGGGTTTTATAACAGCCATGCCCTTTCACTAAACCTGTAAATAGATTTTTTTACCTTACTTTGCCAACAAGACCAGCAAATATATCATTCATGTCACGACAGGAAAATATTCCACGCCTGAACAGCACCAAACTTAAAAAAAAGGCGCCCGACTATATTCATTTATCCATCCTGTTAAAAGACATAGATGAAGCCATAAAAAATCATGCAACCGGCGATTTGCTGGACCTGGGCTGCGGCAACAAACCTTACGAAGAATGGTATAATCCTAAAACAACAACCCAGACAGGTTGCGATGTGATACAAAGCGATAAGAACAGGGTGGATGTTATTTGCCTGGCCACCGATCTTAAGTTTAATGACAACAGTTTTGATACCGTTTTGGCTACACAGGTTCTGGAGCATGTGTACGATCATCATGCCATGATCAAAGAATCGTACCGGGTGTTAAGGCCCGGTGGCCAGATGATATTGACCGTTCCCTTTACCTGGGAACTGCATGAGGAACCGTATGATTTTTTCCGCTTAACCAAACACGGACTAAAGGAATTGTTTGAAGAGGCCGGATTTGAAATTGTTTATATTAAAGCAAACGGAGGTAAATGGGCCGCAACATTTCAAATGTTCATCAATACGGTTTACTCAACGTTTAAATTTAAAACAGCCCGTGCAAAAATCCTGAAAATACTTTTTATGGAATTGAGGTTAACCTGGTTACTTAACCACATTGCACTTGGGATCGATAAAAAATATTTTGACGACTGGTGGACCCTAAATTATATTGTGGTTGCACGAAAAAAATAATTATGGAATTAAAAAGCCCGGTTACCTACAGCAACAATATTACCCGCTTAAGAAGTTTTGATGTAGCAACGATAAAAGAACAATACACCAGGGAAACCAAGGTGGATGTCTCCCGTTTTTTTAACGATCTTACAGCCATTGAACTGTACGAATGTAATGATACAGGCTACCGCTTTTATTATCCTTTTAACATTTATGGTGATGATAAATTTTACCAGGACCTGCACGAACTGAATACCTGGTATTACCAGGACAATCGCTGGGAACACCCGTTGGCGCTAAGTTTCCTTAAGCCAACCGATAAAATACTTGAAATAGGCTCCGGGGATGGTTTCTTTATCAAACTCTGCAAAAAAAACAACATTAACGATATTACCGGGCTGGAGCTGAATACAGCTGCGGCAGCAAAAGCTACGCAGGAAGGAAACCTGGTCCATAGCGAAACCATACAGAACTACAGTACAAAACATGCAGGGGAATATGATGTGGTGTGTAATTTCCAGGTGCTGGAGCATATTGTAGACATCAGGTCGTTTATTGAAGCCTCGTTAACTGTTTTAAAAAAAGGCGGTAAAATGATCATTGCCGTACCCAATAACAATCCGTATTTATTTGAGTGGGATGATTACCACACCCTGAACCTGCCACCGCACCATGCCGGACTCTGGAACAAAGCGGTGTTTAAAAAACTGGAGCATATTTTTGCTATTAAAAACACCCATGCACATACCGAACCGCTGGGCGAAATGAAGCATTGGTTTGCAGTAAAAATTAATCACACCAAAAAAACAAATCCGTTTAAAGCATTTTTACTTTCCCTCATTCCCGGCTTTGTTTATAAAGCATACTTAAAAAATAACCGGGATAAAATAGAAGGCAGAAATATTTTACTGGTGTTTGAAAAAATCTGATGAGATCAGTTTTCTTTTTATCATTAATGAATGGTGCGGCCTGGGGCGGCAGCGAAGAACTGTGGTTTCGTGCCGCTTTATGGATGTGCAAAAATGATTATAAAGTTGGCATTGGTTGTTATGACTGGGCAGAAAAGCAGGACCGCATTGCTGCATTGAAAAATGCAGGATGCAGTATTTATTTATTGCCAAACAAAAAGGGCTTCTTTAAAAAGGTTGCCGTAAAAAAGATATTGAACTCCATTCCTTTTCAGGAATATGGACTTACTGTTTTGAACCAGGGTGGCTGGAAAGAGATACTGCATGCTCCTTTCAACAATCTTTATAAAAAACTTCCTGCTTATGTTATCCTTAATCATAACTACAATGAAAATGCAGTGCTGTCTTTTACAAAGCAAAAACTGTTACAGCAATGGGTCTCGGGCGCACAAATGAATTTTGGAGCCACACAAAAAATATTCGAGGTTATTGAAAGAAAATTCAGCATCAGCATAGATAAAAAGCAAACCCTGGTAAATCCAATCACATTTCAACCCGATTTAGCTGCAGGTCATTATCCTGCGTTTGTTAATGATTCCTGCGTTTGGGTAATGCTTGCCGAACTGGATACCGCAAGAAAAGCACAGGACGTTTTGATCAATGCTTTATCATCAGCAAAATGGAAAGAGCGGAACTGGCAACTACACTTGTATGGCAAAGGAAAAGATCAAGAGAGACTGGAGAAATTAATTGTTGAACTGGGACTTGAAGAAAAAGTTATCTTAAAAGGATTTACTACCAACATAAAACAAACATTGCTCGATTGTAACCTGTTGTTGCAATGCACCCTGATTGATGCCATGCCTTTAAGCGTGGTGGAAGCTATGGCAGGCGCAAGGCCCTGCGTGGTAAGTACCGTTGGTGATATGCCGGCCTGGGTAGAAGATGGCGTAAATGGTTTTATTTGCCCCGCTGTAACTGTTGCAGGAATTGATGAAACGATGGAAAACTGCTGGCAACAAAAAAACAACTGGGCAGCCATGGGCAAAAAGGCTTTTGAAACCTTCACAAAAAAATATCCGCAACCTTATGAAGAAAAGATTGCGGACATTTTAAGTATTTATATCCGGTAAATGAAATTATTTTTAAGCCGGTTCAGATTTCATTTGCTTTGAAACCCTGGAGCGCTCGTTCTCATCCAGTATCACCTTACGCATACGAATGCTTTTTGGCGTTACTTCAATACACTCATCCTGCTGAATGTACTCCATACACTCTTCCAAAGTCATCATGATCTTTGGAGCGGCCTTGCTGGCATCGTCACTACCGCTTGCACGGTGGTTGGTTAATTTTTTTGGCTCAGTAGCATTTACATTCAGATCGCCCGGCTTAATATGCTCGGCAATTATTTGTCCTACATAAACCTCATCTCCCGGATCAACAAAGAACCTGCCCCTGTCCTGTAATTTATCAATGGAATATCCCGTAGTTCTTTCTGTATTTTTTGATAACAACACACCATTACTTCTGCCCGGAATATTTCCTTTCCATGGCCTGTAATCCGTAAAGCGGTGAGCCATTACTGCTTCACCAGCGGTGTTGGTAAGCATATTGCTACGCAAGCCTATCAAACCACGTGATGGAATATCAAATTCCAGGTGCTGCATTTCGCCCTTGCTTTCCATGATCAGCATTTCGCCTTTGCGTTGCGTAACCAGGTCAATTACCTTACCACTAAATTCAGCAGGTACATCCACTACCAGGTTTTCATAAGGCTCACATTTCTTACCATCAATTTCTTTTACCAAAACCTGTGGGTTACCAACCGTTAATTCAAAACCTTCCCTGCGCATGGTTTCAATTAAGATACCCAAATGCAAAATACCACGACCATACACCAAAAAGCTATCTGCACTGTCAGAATCTTCAACACGCAATGCCAGGTTCTTTTCAGTTTCTTTCATTAACCTGTCACGCAAATGGCGTGAGGTTACAAATTTACCTTCGCGGCCAAAGAATGGTGAGTTGTTGATGCTGAACATCATACTCATCGTTGGCTCATCCACACTGATAACCGGTAATGCTTCCGGAAATTCAACATCACAAATGGTATCACCGATATTAAATTCTTCCAGACCAACTATCGCACAAATATCACCTGCACTCACTTCCGTAGCTTTCTTTTTACCAAGCGCTTCAAAAGTGTACAGTTCCTTTACTTTCATTTTTTTAATGCCTCCATCTGCCTGTACCAATGCGATCTGCTGACCTTCTTTTACAGTTCCTCTTGCAACTTTACCTACTGCGATCCTTCCTAAGAAAGAAGAGTAATCTAAAGAAGTGATCTGCATCTGTGTGGTACCTGCATTTACTTTAGGCTCGGGTACATGCTCCAAAATAGCATCCAGTAGCGGAAAAATATTATCCGTTTCTGTTAATGAAGTATTCATCCAGCCATTTTTGCTGCTACCGTAAATGGTAGGAAAATCAAGCTGCTCTTCCGTAGCATCCAGGTTAAAGAACAGTTCAAAAACTGCATCATGCACTTCATCAGGGCGGCAGTTTGCTTTATCTACTTTATTAATAACCACGATCGGGTGTAAACCTAATTGCAAAGCTTTCTGCAACACAAAACGTGTTTGCGGCATAGGGCCTTCAAAAGCATCAACCAACAGCAAAACGCCATCGGCCATTTTTAAAACACGTTCAACTTCACCACCAAAGTCACTGTGACCCGGGGTATCGATAACATTAATTTTAATGTCTTTATAAAGTACAGATACGTTCTTACTGAAAATGGTGATCCCTCTTTCTCTTTCCAGGTCGTTATTGTCCATGATCAGTTCACCGGTTTCCTGGTTATCACGAAAAATATTTGTGCTGTGCAGAATTTTATCTACGAGTGTTGTTTTACCGTGATCTACGTGGGCAATAATTGCGATGTTTCTTATATTCATTTTTTGAGCTTTTAGCTTTTAGCCATTAGCTTTTAGCAAAACACGGTTAGCGTGTGGACTAAAGGCTGACAGCTAACGGCTGTTTTTTGAGGCGCAAAGGTACACTAAATCAGCGGGATGGCAAGGCATTAATGCAAATAAAATTATATGATAACAAAGGGATGATTTTGTGATTAAGCATTGATTAACAGGCTCATACATATCTGAAAGTCACATTCATTGCTATTTCCAAATTAATTAACAACTTATATTGACCGATCTACTGTAATCAGGTTACTTTTATTCTCTATACTAAAACAACTACTCCATGAAAAAAATATGCTTTCTTCTGATTTTATTGGTTTCGTTTAAAATCACATCTGCCCAGAAAAAATTTGATGCCCTAACCTTTACACCACAGATGCCCAAGGCAGGACAAACGGTGAATTTTAAATTTGACAGCAGACTTTCTCCTTTAATAGCGGAAAAGAAAGTGGATATTTTGGTTTACCTGTTTAATAAAAAGAATAATACAAAGGTTCTGGAACCAAATATTTTGCAATCTGGAACGGTATATTCCGGCAGTTTTAAATTAGACAGCAACACAACCTGCATAGCTTTTGGTTTCTCGGCAAAAGATGGCAAAGAAAAAGATAATAATGCAGGCGATGGTTATATTGTGCCGGTTTACAATAAAAACAACCAACCCGTTATTGAATATTATAAGTGGGCCGGAAACATGTATAGCGGTTATGGGGAGCGGCTATTTGGCATGAAAACAATTACAGATAAAAACCTGGCCATATTGGAAGAAGGTTTAAAACTAAACCCCCGGGCTATGGATGATCCGGATTATTTTTCTGCTTATTTATTTGCCGTTAACACTGCCAAAAAGAAAGATGGGGAAGAACTTGCAATACTTTCAATTTTAAAAAACCTGGCAAACAAGCCGGATATTAAGGAAACGGACTATGCTACTTTAACCCAATGGTACAACCGTTTAAAAATGAAAAGTACTTCAGACTCGTTTCTTGCTATTTACAAACAAAAATATCCCGATGGTGCCTGGAAAAGAACCGAAATGTTTAATGCTATAAATAAAGCCAAAGCTGCCGATGAGAAAAGAGCGGCATTTGAAGCCTACATAAAAAATTACCCACCCACAGAGGCTGAAAAATCTACCATTAATTTTTTCAAAAGTGCCATTGCTTCTGCCTATCATAAAGAAAAAAATTATGATGCCTTCAAAACCTGGATCAAAGATTTGCCAATTGCAGATAAAGCTGGCTTCTATAACGACCTGAGTTGGAATATGGCTTTGGCGAAGGAAAATATAAACCAGGCCAAAGCAATGAGCTTTGAAGCGACAAGCTGGGCAAAAAAGGAGATGGCTAATCCAACAGAAAAAAAGCCGGATTATGAAACAAAAAAAGATTGGGATAAGGAACGCAAATATACTTTTGGCATGTATGCCGATACCTATTCGTTTATATTGTATGAGCTGGGCGACTATAAAAATGGGTATCAATATGCAAAAGAGGCAGCCGCAATTAATGAATTTAAAAATGCAGAATATAATGAGCGATACGCACAGCTGTTGGTAAAAGTTATGCCGGCAGCCACCGCAAAAAAAGAAATTGAAAAATTTGTAAAGGATGGTGTGGCTTCATCAAAAACCAAAACATTATTAAAAGAACTGTACGTTGCAGAAAAAAAATCGGATAAAGGCTATAGTGATTATTTAGTTAAACTTGAAACCGCCGCCAAAGAAAAAAAGAGAGCAGACCTGGCTAAAACCATGATCAATGAAGAGGCGCCGAAATTCATTTTAAAAGACCTGGAGGGTAATGATGTAAGCCTGGTTAGTTTAAAAGGCAAAGTAGTGATAGTAGATTTTTGGGCAACCTGGTGTGGCCCCTGCATTGCATCAATGCCGGCTATGAAAACAGCCCAGGAAAAATTACAGGGAAACGATGTTGCTTTTGTATTTGTGGATACCTGGGAATCGGCAGAAAACAAAAAACAAAATGCGGCTGATTTTATGGCTAAAAACAAATATCCCTTTCATGTTTTGATGGACGATAATGATAAAGTGGTTGCCGATTTTAAAGTAAACGGTATACCTACAAAATTTGTAATTGATAAAACCGGCAACATCCGTTTCAAAAGTATTGGCTTTAGCGGTAATGATGATGCCCTGGTGGATGAAGTGAGTATGATGGTAGAGATGGCTTCTACTGAAATGCCCGTAAAATAATACTTTACTGAAAAACGGACTGCATTTTGCATCCTTTTTATGATGACCAAAGAAAAACCTGGTTTACCCAATATTTTCATTTGTATAGTTATGGACCTGGTTGGCATGGCTAGTTATATTCTTCCCGGTGTGGGTGAATTTACCGATGTGGTTTGGGCATGCCTTTCTGCCATTATTTTTCAAACTTTATTTGGTGGCAGGTTTGGTATGGTTGGTGCCGGCTTGAATTTTTTAGAAGAGATATTTCCTTTAACTGATATTATCCCCTCTTTTACCATTGCCTGGTTTATAAGAAAACATGAGGTTGATAAATGGATTTCCGGTAACTCCGAATAGGGTTGCCAACCTTTGGCAAGAGATTTTAAGTAAAGATGAACTTTATAAAGGTTGGCAACCCTTCACTAAGCTTTAGTAAATTGCAGGTCTGTAATCATGTCTTTTCAACTTCAGGCACCATATTCACCCGCCGGCGATCAGCCGGAAGCCATCCGCCAACTTACGGAAGGGGTTTTAAATGGAGAAAGGTACCAGACATTGTTGGGTGTTACCGGCAGCGGTAAAACCTATACCATGGCCAATGTGATACAGAACACCCAGAAGCCTACTTTGGTTATTACCCATAACAAAACACTGGTGGCGCAATTGTATGGTGAGTTTAAACAGTTCTTTCCGGATAATGCCGTTGGTTATTTTGTTTCGTACTACGATTACTACCAGCCCGAGGCTTATATGCCGGTGAGTAATACCTATATCGAAAAAGACCTGAGTATCAATGAAGAACTGGATAAGCTACGCCTGCAGGCAACAGCACAATTATTAAGCGGACGAAGAGACATCATAATTGTTGCCAGCGTAAGTTGTATTTATGGCATGGGTAACCCAACCGATTATGAAAATGGCATCATTCGTATTCAACAGGGACAGGTAATCAGCCGCCAGGGATTTTTACATGCATTGGTAAATTCTTTGTACAACAGAAGCGAAGGCGACTTTACAAGAGGCACATTCCGTGTTAAAGGCGATACCATTGATATTAATTTACCTTATGTGGATTTTGGTTACCGCATTACTTTTTTTGGCGATGAAATTGAAACCATCGAAACGCTGGAACTCAGCAGTGGCAAGCGTATCAGCAGTGTGGATAATGCCGCCATCTTTCCGGCGAATTTATATGTAACACCAAAAGATATGCTGCAGCAGGTGATACACGAGATACAGGATGAAGTGGGCGCACAGGAATTGTATTACAAGAACAGCGGAAAATATATTGAAGCCCAACGCATCAGCGAACGGGTTAATTACGATCTGGAAATGATACGTGAACTGGGTTATTGCAATGGTATTGAAAATTACTCCCGTTTTTTCGACAGGCGTAAACCAGGCACCAGGCCCTTCTGCCTGCTTGATTATTTTCCTAAAGATTTTTTGTGCATTATTGATGAGAGCCATCAGACCGTACCACAGGTAAGTGGTATGTATGGAGGCGACAGAAGCCGTAAACTGGTGCTGGTTGATTATGGTTTTCGCCTGCCATCAGCATTAGATAACCGTCCGTTGAATTTTAATGAATTTGAAAGCCTGCTTAACCAAACCATTTATGTTTCTGCAACGCCGAGCCAATACGAGCTGGAAAAATGCGAAGGCGTGGTAATTGAACAGGTAGTAAGACCCACCGGCTTATTGGATCCGCCAATTGAAGTGCGTCCATCCATCAACCAGATCGATGATCTGCTGGATGAAATTGACAAGCGCATAAAAAAAGGCGACCGGGTTTTAGTTACTACATTAACCAAACGCATGGCCGAAGAAATGACCAAATACCTCCATCGCATTGATATAAAATGTAAATACATACACAGCGAAGTAGATACACTGGAGAGAATTGAAATACTCCGTGAGCTGCGCCTGGGAGTAATTGATGTGTTGGTTGGCGTTAATTTATTAAGAGAAGGATTGGACTTGCCGGAAGTTTCTTTGGTTGCTATTTTAGATGCCGATAAAGAAGGCTTTTTGCGTAATGAAAAAAGCTTAACCCAAACCGCCGGCCGCGCTGCCCGTAATGTAGATGGATTGGTCATTTTTTATGCCGATAAGATGACCGAAAGCATGCAACGCACCATTGATGAAACCAACCGCCGCCGGGAAAAACAGATCGCTTTCAACATTGAACATCATATTACACCCACCACCATCATAAAAAGTACCGAGCAGATCTTTGCCCAGGGATCTGTGCTGGATGTAAAAGGATACGATCCATCCAACCCTTACTCACTGGCACCTGATGGTGAGCTGGTACAAGTAGCTGCAGAGGACCAGGCGGTTTATGCCACCATTCCGCAACTGGAAAAAGCCATTGGCAAAGTAAAAAAAGATATGACCAAAGCTGCCAAAGACATGGACTTTATGGAAGCAGCCCGGCTAAGGGATGAAATGTTCAGGATGCAGAAAGAGTTGGAGGTAATGAAAAATAATTTACTATCTTAACCCTCCCTTATTAATAAAATAACATGTTATGACTACGATTGCTTTGTATAACCTCAAAGGCGGCGTTGGTAAAACTGCCAGTTGCGTAAACTTTGCTTACCTGGCCGCGGCCGATGGTTTTAAAACTTTGTTATGGGATATTGATCCCCAGGGCTCGTCCTCTTTTTATTATAAAGCCAAACCCAAAACACATCCGGGTATAAAAAAACTGATCACGAAGGATGCGGACCTTGAAAATGCTATATTAAGTACCGATTTTGAATTGCTGGATGTAATACCGGCCGATAACAGCAGCAAAAGTTTTGAGATCATGCAGGACGAAATGAAGGGAAATAAAAACCGGCTGAAAGCGGTGTTGAAGCAACTGGATAAGGAATATGATTTTGTCTTTATTGATTGTCCGCCCGGCTTTAGTGCCTTAAGCGAAAATATTTTTAACGCTGCAGATATTGTACTGATGCCGGTTATACCTACTACGCTCTCTATCCGAACCTACAATATGGTTAAAGATTATTTTAAAGAAAAAGCTTTAGACATGACCAAGATGATGTGCTTTTTTACCATGACCGATCTGCGTAAAAACCTGCACAACGAGATCATGGAAGAATTGTACAAAGACAAACGTTTCTTCCAGAATTACATACCTTATTTAAGCGATGTAGAAAAAATGGGCATCCACAAAGCGCCTATTATGGAATTTGCCAACAGCAGTTATGCCGCTAGCTGTTACCGGGAATTATGGACAGAAATTAAAGAAGGAGTACTCTAAAAATTCAACTTAAAAATAATTTATTAGTTTTGCCGCCATGAAGAAAGAGTTAAACAGTTGGTTCAGTCCCGCACTGCAAAAAGAAATGCCCATCGTTACCTACGGTGATTATGGCACAGCAATTTTATTTGTACCCACTGCCGCCGCAGATTACCTGGAGTACGAGCGTTTTCAAATGATGGAAACCCTGGCGCCGTATATCAATGGTGGCAAAATAAAAGTTTTTTCAATTAACAGTATCAATAATGAAAGCTGGCTCAATAAGGAAATGTATAGTGCCCATAAAGCCATCCGTCATAATCAGTTTAATGAATATGTCTTTAACGAAGTAATTCCTTTCATTAAGAACAGTACATCTAATGAAACAGAGATCATTACCTGTGGCGCTTCTTTTGGTGCTTTACATAGTATGAACCTTTTTTTAAAGCGCCCCGATATTATCAATGGGGTAATTGCCATGAGCGGCGTGTATGATCTTACTGAATATTCAGATGGCCATTTTGATGAACAGGTATATTTCAACAGTCCCATGCATTATATCCAAAACCTGGAAGATCACAATATATTAGAGCAGATCCGGAAAAGCCGCCATCTGCACATATTTACCGGAAGCGGGGCTTATGAAGACCCCAATGCCTCAAAATCCTTTGCAGGCTTACTTTACAGTAAAGGAATTAATTACGAACTGGACGTTTGGGGCGAAGAATGGAAGCATGACTGGCCTACCTGGAGGGCATTGTTACCCCATTATTTTGAAACCCGGTTCTGATTTTCCCGTTTCTTCACACAATAATATGAAGGCTTTTTCTGTTATGTAGGTACCAATTATCCTAATAACATGAAAAAGCCAATACTCCTCTTTGCGATCAAGTGTTCGGTAATACTGTATTTCGCAGCCTGCACCGGAATTGATAAAATGACTACGGCCATATCTGCCACTCCCCGTGTAACCAGGGGAGCCTGGAAAATAAATTTATATACTGAATCCAGGAATGATAAAACTGCCGCTTTTGATGATTGCATGCTCACTTTTGAACCCTCCGGAAAAATCATAGCCTATAAGAATGGTCAAAAAATTACCGGCAACTGGGCAGAGGATGATATCTTAAACCGGATATCCATACAACTTGACACCAAAGACCCAACATTGGTAAAACTGAACAACAACTGGCATATTTCACATATTTCAAAAGGGCAACTAAATTTCAACACCACCAATAACCCAACTGATAGTCAACTCCAGATAACCAGTCTGTAATTTAAAGAAAGTAGTTTTTGTTTATTTGAGTTAATGATCTTAAAAAGCTGTTCCTGCCAGAGGAGCAGCTTTTGAGTTTTAATACCATTATTTTTTCAATTTAAAAAGTTGTCAGGCTGAGCTTGTCGAAGCCGGTATGATTCGTTGGGTAACCCGCCTTCGACAAGCTCAGGCTGACAACTCAATCTTTAAAGAATCCTTTTCAAACTGATACCTGGTTTTAATTTGCCTTTTGATTGGCATCAACAATTGTTTTACTTTTAGGGCATGCCAAAAAAATTATTTCTTTTAGATGCATTTGCATTGGTCTTTCGTGCATATTATGCGCTTATCCGCAACCCACGTATTACCAGCAAGGGCCGTAATACAAACGCACAATTTGGTTTTACCAACACCATTATTGAGTTGATCAAAAATCAAAACCCCACGCACATGGCTGTGTGTTTTGATACGCATGCACCCACCGAGCGCCACACCGACTTTGCCGATTACAAAGCCAACCGCCAGGAAACACCAGAGGATATTTTATCGGCCGTGCCGGATATCAAACGAATCATTGAAGGCCTCAACATTCCGGTTATTGCCATTGATGGTTACGAGGCCGATGATGTAATTGGTGCATTGGCAAAAATGGCTGAGAAAGAAGGGTACGAAGTGTACATGGTAACACCTGATAAAGATTACGGGCAACTGGTTTCGGAAAATATTAAGATTTACAAACCTCCTTACCAGGGTGGTAAGTTTGAAATAATGGGGCCGAAGGAAGTTTGTGAAAAATGGGATATTGCCAGTGTGGACCAGGTGATTGATATGCTGGGGCTGATGGGTGATGCGGTGGATAATATCCCCGGCATAAAGGGCGTGGGTGAAAAAACTGCCGCCAAACTCTTGAAAGAATATGGTACGCTTGAAAATATTTTAGACAACGCCGAAAATATTAAAGGTGCCCTGGGTGAAAAGGTAAGAGCCGGAAAAGAACTGGCCATCATGAGTAAAAAACTTGCCACCATCATTTTAAACGTGCCGGTTGAATTTCATGAAGAGAATTTTTTAATAAAGGAAATGAACAAGCCGGCTTTAAAAGAGATTTTTGAAGAGCTGGAATTTAAAACTCTCGGCAAAAGAATTTTGGGAGATGAGATTGATGGCGCACCGGAATCATGGAATAATGGTAATGGAGAAGAAGTAAAACCTAAAAAAGCGGCCACTGCCCAAATGGATCTGTTTGGAAATATTATTGAACAACCGGAAACCCCGACGGTGGCTTCAAGCCCCGTCGGCGGTTCAGCAGAAAGTAGTACCGCCGCCGATAAAAACATTAACAATACACCACATGATTATTCCCTGGTGCAAACCGATGCTGAAATAAGCGACCTGGTAAAATATTTATCAGCATTTGATGAGATTTGTTTTGACACCGAAACAACCGGTATTGATGCCAACGAAGCTGAGATTGTAGGCATGAGTTTTTCTGTTAAAGCCGGAGAAGGGTTTTATGTTTTTTGTCCGGCAGACCAGGCGGAAACATCCAGGAGATTACAATTTTTTAAGCCCCTTTTTAATGATGCAACCAAAACATGGATTGGTCACAACATTAAATACGACATGCTGATTTTGAAATGGCAGGGCATTGAAATTGCCGGCAATACTTTCGATAGCATGCTTGCCCATTACGTAATTGAGCCCGATGGCAAAAACGGAATGGATGCGTTAAGTGAAAAATTTTTGGGTTACGAACCGGTGCATATTGAAGAACTGATTGGCAAAAAAGGAAAGGGCCAGGGAAGTATGAGAGATATTGAACCTGAAAAAATAAAAGAATACGCTGCTGAAGATGCTGACATCACTTTGCAATTAAAAACTGTTCTTCTACCAAAATTAAAAGAAAGAGAAGTGGAGAAGGTTTTTTACGAAGTAGAGAACCCGCTGGTGAAAGTACTTGCTGCCATGGAGTTTGAAGGCATACGCATTGATGAAGCCTTTTTAAATGAATATTCAAAAGAGCTGGAGAAAGAAGCAAAAGCTGCAGAAGAATCAGTGTATGCACAGGCAGGTGTTCGTTTTAATTTAGCATCGCCAAAACAATTGGGCGAAGTGCTGTTTGATAAAATGCAGATTGACCCCAAAGCAAAAAAAACAAAGACCGGCCAATATGCAACCGGTGAAGATGTTTTATTAAAACTGGCTGCCAACAATAAAATAGTAGACGATATTTTAGTGTTTCGTGAGTTCACCAAACTAAAATCAACTTATGTAGATGCCCTGCCGCTGATGATCAACAAAAGAACAGGCCGTGTACATACCTCATACGCACAGGCAGTTGCCGTTACCGGCAGGCTGAGCAGCAATAACCCCAACCTGCAAAACATTCCCATCCGTACCGAAAGAGGAAGAGAGATACGCAAAGCTTTTATTCCAAGAGATAAGGACCATGTGTTGATCTCTGCGGATTACTCACAAATTGAATTACGCATTGTTGCCGCCATCAGCGGCGATGTAAATATGTGCGAAGCCTTTAAAACGGGTAAGGATATCCATAGCGCCACAGCCGCCAAAGTTTTTAATGTAGAAGAAACAGCCGTAACCAAAGAGATGCGTTACAAAGCCAAGAGTGTAAACTTTGGTATCATTTACGGACAGGGTGCATTTGGTTTGGCAGAGAACTTAAGTATCAGTCGCACCGAAGCAAAAGAAATTATTGATAACTATAAAAAGCAATTCCCCAACATTCAGAAATACATGGATGATACCATTCATTTTGCACAGGAGCATGGCTATGTACAAACACTGATGGGTCGTAAGCGGTGGCTAAAGGACATCAACAGTGCCAATTTTACCGTTCGTGCTTTTGCAGAGCGCAACGCTATCAACTCACCCATACAAGGAACTGCTGCCGATATGATAAAACTGGCGATGATAAAAATTCATGCAGAATTCAGCAAGCATAATTTTAAAAGCAAAATGCTGTTGCAGGTGCATGATGAATTGGTTTTTGATGCACACAAAGATGAAATTGAAATAATAAAACCCATCATTTTAAATTGTATGCAAACAGCACTGGCATTACCAAATGATGTACCTACAGATGCAGAAATGGGTATGGGAGATAACTGGCTGGAGGCACATTAAAAATATTTTATGAACCCAACCTTAATTTACTGTTACGATGCTTACTGCGGTTGGTGCTACGGCTTCAGCCCCGTTATTAAAAAAATTGCAGCAGAATATAAAGATATACTCGAGATTGAAGTACTGAGTGGCGGCATGATGGTAGGTGAAGAAGCAATGCCCATAGAAAAAATTGGCCCCTACATTCAAACAGCCTACAAGCGTGTTGAAGAACTGAGCGGTATTAAATTTGGCGAAGATTTTTTATGGCATATCAACAATCCCGATAAAAGCGATTGGGTAATGAACTCCGAAAAACCGGCCATTGCCTTGTGCATTTTAAAGGAATATTATCCCGAACGCCAGCTGGAATTTGCCACCGACCTGCAATTCGCATTAAATTACGAAGGCCGTGATCTGGATGATGATGAAGCCTACCGACACCTGCTTGATAAATACAATGTACAACCCGAAGCTTTTTACAGTAAGCTGAACGATGGGGAATACAAAGAAATGGCCCACTACGAATTTGCCTTGATGAAACAACTTCAGGTGAATGGCTATCCCACGGTTTTTATACAAACCGGCGACACAAAGTTTGTAATGGTGGCCAGGGGTTATACTGCCTATGAAGACCTGAGGCTTCGTATTGAGAATGTACTTAAATAGGCGTCCGGATAATCCCTTTGCCATTCATACATTTTGTTTGTATAAGTAAATTCCAAATTGTATTTTGTTCAAAAATTAATTAAACATGAAACAATTTACACTCGCACTTTGTGCCTCCTCCATCCTGTTTTTTTCATGTAATAATAGCGGTGAAAAAACAGACGCGGCTAAAACAGATTCTTCAAAAATAACAGAACAACCGGTTGCAAATGATGCTGCCCCAGCCGCTATGCCCGATTCTGCAGCCATGATGAAAGCATGGATAGATTTTGCAACTCCCGGCGCCATGCACCAATGGATGGAAAAAACAAACGGTACCTGGGAAGCTGAGGTAAGCAATTGGATGGCTCCGGATACGCCTCCAATGAAATCAAAAGCAACCAATGTACAAACCTCATTTGCCGGTGGCAGGTATGTAATCGGTAAATTCACCGGCACTATGATGGGGCAGCCATTTGAAGGCATGAGTACCATGGGTTATGATAATGCAAAGAAAATATTTACCAGTACCTGGATTGATAATATGGGCACAGGCATTGTACATATGACCGGTACGTATGATGAAGCCACAAAAACACTCAACTTAAAGGGCCACCAAACCGACCCGATGACAGGCAAGGATAGCGATATGAGGGAAGAAATGAAAATGATTGATGACAATACATACAGCATGACCATGTACGGTGCTGGTATGGATGGAAAAGAAATGAAATTTATGGAAGGAACATTTAAGAAGAAGAAATAATTTTTTAGACTTTATTTTGAGACCCCGGAAATTTTTCCGGGGTTTTTAATTTATTATCTTGCCGGTAAATAAATAATATGCATTCCGGTAAACAATATTCATTTAAAGAAGTAATTCTCTGGACAAGGAAAGACATTTATTTTTTATTGGTAGTTGCAACCATTCCTACCTGTTGCTATGTTTTACTTGATTGGAAATGGCTGGCTATTCCCTGGCTGCCCATTGCCTTGCTGGGTACAGCGGTAGCATTTGTGGTGGGCTTTAAAAACAATGCCAGTTACGACCGGGTGTGGGAGGCAAGAAGAATTTGGGGAGCCATCATCAATGCCAGCCGTGGCTGGGGTATTATGGTAAAAGATTACGTAAGCACAAAACATGCGGTGGCAGTCACCAGCAGCGAAGAACTGAAAAATATTCACCAGCAACTTATTTACCGGCACTTTGCATGGGTTACCGCATTGCGTTACCAACTGCGTGAACCAAGGGTATGGGAAGCCGTTTACCAGCAGCATAATGCAGAGTATAAGGATAAATATTTTACGGTTGATGAGCATCAAAATAAAATTGATGATGCTTTAAAACCATACCTTACCGATGAAGAATATAAAGCCGTAATGGGAAAAACCAACAGGGCGGCACAAATTCTGGCATTACAATCAACCCATTTACATTTGCTGCTTGACAAAGGTTTGATAGAAGATTTTCGGCACATGGAACTGGAGCGTATTTTAATTGAACTATACAACCAGCAAGGTGGCAGTGAAAGAATTAAAAACTTTCCTTATCCCCGGCAGTATGCAACACTCAACAAATGGTTCATCAAAGTGTTTATCGTTTTACTGCCGCTGGGTATGTTGCAGGAATTTGAAAAACTGGGTGGCCTTTTAATATGGTTATCTATACCGTTCAGCGCACTGGCAAGTTGGGTTTTTACAACCATGGAACGGATTGGAGAAAGCAGCGAAAGCCCTTTTGAGGGCAGTGCCAACGATGTACCCATTACAGCCATGAGCCGTACCATTGAAATAGATCTGCGTGAAATGTTTGGGATGACAGATATACCTCCGGCTATTAAACCAGTAAATAATCTTTTAACCTGATTAAAATATTTATGGATAAGATTGAGAAAATATTTGCAAACAACAAAGCATGGGTGGCTGAAAAGCTTTCGGTAAACCCCAACTATTTTGAAAACCTGGGCAAAGGGCAAAGCCCCGAGTTTTTATACATTGGCTGCAGCGACAGCCGTGTTACTGCCGAAGACCTGATGGGCGTACAACCCGGTGAAGTGTTTATACACCGCAATATTGCCAACATGGTCATCAGTATTGATCTGAATGTGATGAGCGTATTGAATTATGCGGTGCGCCATTTAAAGGTTAACCACATTATTGTATGCGGCCATTATGCCTGTGGTGGTGTAAAAGCTGCTATGCAAAGTGCCGACATGGGCATTTTAAATCCCTGGTTAAGAAATATACGTGATGTTTACAGGTTACATAAAGAAGAATTAAACGCCATTACCGATGAAGAAAAAAAATACGACAGACTGATTGAGTTAAATGTGCAGGAACAATGTGTTAACCTGATTAAAACTGCAGCTGTGCAACAGGCACATAAAGAGCGTGGACTGATGGTGCATGGCTGGGTGTTTGATATACACACCGGCAGGTTGATTGATCTGAAAATTGATTTCCCGAAAATATTACATGAAATTATGGAGATATATAAGTTGGATTAATTTTCTTTTCTGCAGGGAATGCAGGCTTTAGTCAGGGAATGCAAGCTTTTAAAGCTTTCCTTTTATTTTATAAAATACTTTACTTTTTCGTTTTTTCCATCGGTAATTCCGGTATCCGGCTCCACTCCTGCATACTGCCATCATACAATTTCATGTTATACCCTAACGAACGGCCAACGAGATAGTCTACACTGGCGGTTTGCCCGATAAAACAATACACCACTACTTCTTTCTGTTTATCCGGGACAACGGATGTAAAATTCTTTTCCAGTATTTCAACAGGTTTAAAAGTATTGGTACTGTCAATCATATCGGGATAAGGAATATTTTTTGCCCCGGTAATATGGCCATCACGCGGGTTACCGGTTGGGTCGCCATCATACCAGCGTTTGGCTCTTGCATCAACCACTTCTGATGATTGTATTTGCAACGCATTTTGAACATAATCTTTACCTACGAGCATTCCATTATCTGATGCTACATAATTTCCCTTTTTAAAATCTGCAGGTGTAATGGTAACGGGGAAGCCGGCTTTTTTCCAGGCCTCAATGCCGCCATTCAGGAAAGAAACTTTCCCTTTCAGTCCAAAATTTTCCAATGCCAAAAACATTCTTGACGCAATGGTTACATCAGCACCTTTATGACAAATAACAATGGTAGAATTTTTATTGACACCTAAATTCTGCAGCACTTTGGTGGCCGCTTTTGCATCGGCAGAAACCATATTGGCTTCTGGTGTATTATAAGCCAGCCACTCGGGCCACAAAAAGCGGGAACCTGAAATGTGTTCCCGGTCATAATCGGCTTTTACTATAAAGCCGGTATATAATATTACGAGGTTGGGGTCTTTCATATTTTCATTCAGCCATTGAGGGGAAACTATGACCGGTTGCTGGGAAAAGCTGGTGAAGAAGTAAAAATTCAAAAGACAAAGACTGATAAACTTTTTCATAATTCAATATTTTTCTCAAATAAAGTAAACTAATGTTGACCTGATATAAAAGTTATTTATGACAACCGGTATAACATCGCTGATGAAAAAAAGGATGTTATTGAACATTGTTGATTATTATTTTCCCCTTAAAAGTTCCTTGTTGATAATAGCGGAAAGCTTCGGCTGTTCCTGCTAACGGAAAACATCTGTCAATTACAACAGATAGTTTACCATCATCAAAGAGCTGCGATAATTCATCAAGCCCCTCTTTGTTTACATGATACCCCATGATGCCCAGTTTTTTATTGCTGAATTTTGACAGCAGGGGTTGTACCAACATCATCTGAACGAGTAACCATCCCATGGAACCGCCAATCATGGAAAATACACCTCCGGGTTTTAATGCCCTTTTGTAATCACTAACGGAACGGCGGGCTGTTACATCCAGTATATAATCGTACTGCATTCCGGTTTTGGTATAATCTGTTTTCCGGTAATCAATTAATTCATCTGCTCCCAATGAACGCAACATTTCAAACTTTTCTTCCTTGTCAACACAGGTTACCATAGCGCCAATTGATTTGGCATATTGCAAAGCAATGGGACCAACACCCCCACCTGCACCATTGATCAATACATGCTGCCCTGCCTGCAATGGTTTTTTATAACGAAGCCCCTGCAAGGCCAGCAAACCCGCCTGTGGTAAAGCAGCTGCCTGTTCAAAACTCATCTTCGGGGATTTTTTTGCCAGCATTTTTTCCGGAGCGCATACATATTCGGCAAAAGCGCCAAAGCCTGCACCGGCAATATCTCCAAAGACCTCATCACCGGGTTTGAAATTTTTTATGTTGCTTCCCGAAGCCTCTATTACCCCGGCAACATCGGCACCCAAAATTTTATTTTTAGGTTTAAACAAACCTCCCAACAATCTTGTCAGCAATCCTTTACCACTGATTAATCCATTGTCCCATTCATTTACTGATGATGCCACTATTTTGATCAGCACTTCATTTTCTTTTGGCACCGGTTTATCCACTTCTTTCAACTGAAGTACATCCGGCGAACCATATTCTGCATAAACGATTGCTTTCATTTTCATTAGTTTATCCACTTTTTTTTCTGCTGTCTTTTAATACTGATTCATACAAGTCAATCCACTCGTTTACCGTTATTTTAGATGCCAGTTCGCCAATGAGGTCATACGGGATGTCTTCGGGTTTTTTATAACGGATACAACTTTTGCCCATGTCCAGTTTTTTGGGTGATGCTTTGGCATGTGCCTCCTGGAACCATTTGAGTAATTTCGGGTTGGCATAAATACCCATATGATACAGGTTAATGGAATTTTTTTGCGAAGCCAACCCCATAAAGGGTAAGGGGTCTTTGGGGTTACAATGGTACCCGGCCGGATAAATGGAATGTGGCACACAATAGCCCATCATACCATAACCCATGGTTTCTTTAAACCCTTTGGGCAGGTTTTTTAAAATTATTTTACGCAGTTTGTTCATGGCGGCCTGCCTTTCCGCAGGTATTTCTGCTAAATATTCATCAACAGTTGGGGCTTTCGATTGCATAGCTGGCTATTTTTCTCGGTTAAAAAAGGTGTTCATACAAATATAAAAATGATAGAACGAAAAAAAATCAGTTTAAGCCTGAACTGCTTTACTGCATTGAAAAAGGTTAATTACTGATTTTCCTGCGTGCGTAATAGAAATCAGCTCTTTTATCAGGCATTGAAATCCCGCCATCCACAAATGCATGTATAGAATCTTTGTTCACCAGTTTATAAGAAATCCTTTTAGGAAAATCGTGTTGCGGATTTTCAGCTACAAAACCGGTATCGGAATAAGCAGTTAATATAAATTCAACCGGTTGTTCATTATTCTGGCCGGCTGCTTTGGCTTCATAGTAAAATGAAGTATCCCTTCGGAAAATCTTTATGGTTTCAAAAGGAATAACAGAATCTCCCTTTACAAAATCCGAACTTCCTTCCATGAGGCTATCGTTAACCGGTTTCCATTGTTCGGTTACTGTTCCCTCGTCTGTTTTCATTGCCCATGAACCATTGAGCCAATTCAATCGATTGACTGTTTCCGGTTTGTTTTTTTTCACCTGGCTGCAACCTGCCAACATTGTTGCAAAAATTAAAACTGCAGAGATACTTTTTTTCATACTTCTGATTTTTTATTGCGGTATGCTGTGCAATGCTATCCTGTTTCCCTCTGTATCCATAAATACAGCCATAAAGCCATATTCAGGGCTTATCTCGGTTTTAGGCACCATAATACTGCCTCCCGCTGCAACAACTTTGTCCAGTACGTTTTGAACATCGGGATTGGCATTTAAATAAATTAACGGGCCATCAGTTGCGGAAACTTTGTGAAAGCCGCCACTATTAACCAATGCGCCCCCAACCTGTGTCATCATATCATCCAGCGGAAACATCCGCATTTGAATATTGGGCATATCCATCGGTATCATGTTGATACCAAAAATGGTTTCATAAAATTGTTGAGCCCGGTTAATATCGGTGGTTGGTATTTCAAACCAGCTGATTGCATGTTGCATATTTTTTTATTTTAGTTTTTATGTATTTCATTCATGTATTTCCAGGAAACTGTTACCAGTTCCTTTAACACTTTGATGTCTACATCAGCCAGTTTATTAATATACAGGCAGCTTCCCCCGCTTATTTTATATTTCCCCAGTTTTTTCATCAACTCACCATACTTTGAAAACCCTGTCATAAAATAAACAGTAAGATTTTGTTTACGGGGTGAAAAACCTGTCATAAACCATTCGCCGCTGCGGCCTGTTTTGGGTGAAGTGAAAATATATTTTCCAAAACCAACAATACTGCCGCCCCACATCAAGGGTTCGGTTCGGGTAACGGATTTCATCATTTTTAATATAGCAAGACTGTCTTCTCTTTTTTGCACATCAGGATGAGAGGATAAAAATGAAATGACATCTGCGTCATTTTCCTTTGTTTTCAGGACTACGAGTTTCTTTTTACTGCTGGTTGATGTCTTTGCCATCTTTTAACTTTTTAATGTAATCTTCCGTTTGTTTTTTTGATGTCTCATTAGGTGCCTGCGCTAATGCTTTTTCAGCATACGTGACTGCTTTTTTGAAATCGCCTTTGGCCGACCAACCGCTCATTAAACCATTGTTTACACCCCAAACATCGCCGTATCTTTTTTCACCCGCTTTAAATATTTCCATCGCCCTGTCAATTCTTTTTTGTGAAATAAGCTGGCGGCCATAAGCTGTGTATTGATTAGCTGTAGCAATCGTCAATGCTTCGTCCATGGTTGAGTCGGCCTGTGCTGTTCTCTTTAATTTGTCGTAAGCATTAGCCAGGTTACGCAGGGTAATAAAACTCTTTTGGCCCTGAAAACCTGTGATGGCCCGTACACTCCATGCTAGTGCTTCTTCTAAATTAATATTTTTATTTAAGCAATATTGCGCCGCCTGCAGCATGTTGTTGCTGTTGAACCCTTTCTGACTTGTCACCTGTTCCCTCAATCTTGCCAGCACAATATTATCTACATCCACATCTATCTTAAACGGTACCGATAATTTTTCCCACTGCATGGCGATCACACAATATTTTTCTTTGTGCTCAATAAACTCATACTTTAAATATTCTACACTTTTATCCAGTGCAACCGGCTTTACATTTACCCTCAGCGCATCATATTTCTCTTCGTAATAAAAGCTGCCCCAGGCTTCTGTTTGCGTAGAAAATATAAGCATTACATGATCGGCTGCCATGGCCATGTGCAGGCCATAACTGCCTGCTTTAAGTGGCTGTCCTTCTATGGTAACATCATGCTCAAATGTAATTACGGTGTTTTCATTGGCTCCTGCCCGCCAGGGTGCCGTGTTTTTATTTGTTATAAAACTATTGGAGTTAAATCCATAAGGAACCACATTGCCATCACCATAAATTTTACCTTCCCGCTTATTTACATCGGGCCGGCTGTATTTAATGGTTATAGATGTTATACCCACTTCTTCGCTAATAGAGGCCCGTGGGTTACCGCCACTGGCGGGCAAATCCATTTGGGCAAAAGCATAAGAGAAAGAAAACAATAAAAAAAAAGCAAGCTGTAAATATTTCATGTTATTTTGATTTTAGATACTATAATAAATATTATATAAATAAGGTCATGAATTATTTCAACAATTTTTTCCTTCGGTATTCTAGGTCATATTCTGTACTCCAGGTTTTTCCATTGTCTTTGCTTATCTCGCCGTGCTGCCTCAGTTTATCAGCATTTATATTCGTAAAGGTCATTTTACGGATGGCCATTGTGTCATTACTTATCTTAAATGGTGTAGATAAATAAATGATCTGGTTGTTCTCGTATCTGCCCTGCATGTATTCATTGGTTCCGCCAACATTATCAACCCAGGTTTGCTGCCACTGTTTGGTGCTTGCATTATATGTATTAAAGCTTTTTCCGGCGTAGCGCAGCCCCTGTTGTAGCGAGGTACTTGTCCATTCTTCAAAAATAATACAGCTGTCAAGTATTAAACTGATCTTACTATCACCAGCCTTTTTTCCATTTGGTGCAAAAGCCTCCCATTCGCCTATCCAAAAATCAAACTGGCGGTAAACGGGGTTGCTGCAGGGAAGTTTCTGTGCGTGTGTTGCCGCGGAAAGGCAGGTTGCGATGATGTACAGTGATAATTTTCTCATAATAGTTTTTCTGAAAGACAATTGATAATACACAAAAGCTTCATGCTTTATCCATCTATACTCCCGTCCGTCATTTACTTTACGCTATCCTGTCTGGTGATCAGCTTTTATTCTTTTCCTTTCAACAAAATAGGAAAATAAAACAATAAGCTACACCTTTTTATGACAGGCGGCGATGCAGGACCGGCCCTTTTCCATAAATATTTATTTTGGGCTTGTTTGCTATTTTTTAACAAATGAATTGTGTAATCCCATTGGGCGTTTCATCCTATACACAAATTCAGCTGTTATGCCTTTACTTACTTTATTTAAAGATGCCCGTTACTTTCAAATCATTTTTCAAAGTATATTTTTAAGCTATGGTATTTTGTTTTTGCACTGGCGTAACGAAAGCTGGTTATATGCCACCTACTTTACAACAAGCCTTGTCGTGCAGTTTGTGTGTGCCTATTTCTTAGGCAAAAAAAATATTCCGTTTCTGCAGCGATTGAAAAATGGAATTCCTTCTGTACTTATTTCTTCCTTCGGACTAAGCCTTTTATTAAAAACCAATTATTGGTGGGTGGCTGTGTTTGCTGCTGCAGTTTCCATCCTTTCCAAATACATTATTCGCATTAATGGTAAGCATATTTTTAATCCTTCGGCATTGGGCATTGTTGCTGCTATTTTTTTAACCGGTAATGCGTGGATAAGCCCCGGCCAATGGGGCAGCGGAGCTGTAATTATGTTTGGAGTTTTGAGTTTAGGGTTTATTGTTACTACAAAAGTGCAGAAGTTAGATGTTTCTTTAGCCTTTCTTGGCACATTTGCGGGCCTTATTTTTTTACGCCAGGTCATTTACCTGGGTTGGCCCATGGACCATTTTATACAATCGGTAAGCACCGGTAGCCTCCTGTTATTTTCTTTCTTTATGATCACCGATCCTAAAACAATTCCCGATCATACCGCTGCAAGGGTTGTTTGGTGTATGGCCATTGCAGCCGTTGCATTTTATTTAACTGCCTTCAAATTTATGAATGGTGCTCCCATTATTGTGCTGGTACTGGCACAGCCACTTGTGCCCATCCTGGATAAATTTTTTAAAGCCAGAAAATTTGAATGGTCAAAACCAAAAGCGTACACCCCTGAAGAGAAAAATTTTCTGCAGGTCGTTTATTCAAGATCAATTATGTAATTCTTTAACGGTAAAATTTTAATTATGAAAAAAAGACTTTTAATTATCGGGGCTTTTATTGCCATATCCCCCGTATTGTTTTCCTTCTGCGGCTTTTATGTAAGCAAGGCTGATGGAACGCTGAAAAACAAAACCAGCCAGGTTATACTTGTAAGAGATGGCAATAGATCTGTCATTACCATGTACAACGATTTTAAAGGTGATACCAAAGATTTTGCGATGGTGGTACCGGTACCGGTGGTGTTGCGTAAAGATGATATCAAGGTGGTGGATCAAAGTATTTTTCAACGCCTGAATGATTATAGCGCACCGAGGCTGGTTGAGTATTGGGATCAAAACCCTTGCAACAATTATGAAATGATGAAAGAAGATATGTCGATGGCGCCCAGTGCAAATGTGGACAAGGCTTTGGCAGGCAAGGTTGCGGGTGCAAGATCATCTGTAAAAATTGAAGCACAATATTTAGTTGGTGAATATGACATTTTGATCTTATCTGCCAAAGAAAGCTCCGGTTTAAAAAACTGGTTGAATGAGCATGGCTATAAAATCCCAGCCGATGCAGAGGAAGTACTGGACCCGTACATCAAAAGCAATCTTAAATTTTTTGTGGTTAAGGTAAATGAAAAAGAAAAGAAGAAACTGAATAGTAATTTTTTACGCCCGATACAGATCAGTTTTAATTCACCAAAATTTATGTTGCCCATTCGCCTGGGTATGGCCAATGCCGATGGCGACCAGGACCTGATCGTTTATGCTTTTACCCGCAGGGGCCGAATTGAAAGCACCAATTACCGCAATGCTGATATTGTGAGCAACAGGAATATTCCGCTGTTTGTACAAAAAAACTTTGGTGCCTTTTATGGCAACCTGTTTACCAACCAATGGGATAAAGAAGGTAAGAGTGTAGCGTTCCTGGAATATGCCTGGAATGTAACACCCGTTAACCCGATGAAATGCGATCCCTGTGTGGGCAATCCGCCAACAGAGCAGGACCTTGTGCAGAGTGGCGTTTGGTGGCTGGGTGGTAAAGACTGGAATGATTACAGTGATGTTGATAATGACGAACCAGACAATGGAAGTAAAAATGTTCACTTCACAAGATTGCATTTCCGCTACAACAGAAAATCGTTCCCGCAGGATCTGATGTTTCAGGTAACACCCAACACATTAAACTACCAGGCAAGGTATATTATTACACACCCTGCCACCGGCGATTTTAACTGTGCTGCCGGTAAAAAATATTTGCAGGATCTGAGACAAAGAAGAAAAAAGGAATTACAGGAATTAACTGCATTAACCGGTACCAACATCAACAACTGGCAGGATGAAGCCACTGCCACAAATGATGAAGAAACAAATGTAACGGCGCAATACGCAACCTTATTACCACAGGTAAAGGACGAAATGGAAAACAAAGCAAACGTCCCGGTTGGTATTCTTTTATTTGGTGCAGCAATGTTGGGTGGCGCAGGTTTAATGCGGTGGAAAGGAATAATTTAATGTCTAATTAATATAAGAGAGTTGGCTATACAGGGTTTGGTCCTGATAACTATCGGGATAGGTTTGGTTTTTAGGTTTGTATGCCCCGCTTTTCAAAGTGGGGCATTTTTCCAAGTAAAATGTTCTTGGGGTCCTTGGTGTTTTTGAAAATTGTAAAAAAAAGCCCCGCAAAATTAATTGCAGGGGCCTTTTGTTCGCATTCACCTTTAAAGCTATTTTCCTCCACCGCCACCACCAGCGGGCCTTTGTGGCCTTAATGAAGGTTCAATTTCATCTTTCCATTGTTTCATTTGTGCTTCAGTAAAAATTGCTTTTAATTTAGCATCTCTTGCATCGGTAAATTCTTTACGTTTGGCCATCATCGCTTCACGGTCACCGCCGCTTTCTCTTACTTCATCCATTGCTTTTTGTTGCCCGTTAATATAATCAGCAATGATAACATCAGCTTTCGTTTTTGTATCGGCATCTAATTTTAAGGGTGCCATTTTTTCAATTGTAAATTTTATTCTTTCTTCAGGTGTCATGCGTTGTCCGCCCTGAGCATTTGCTGTAGTAAAGCTTAACAGGGCAGCTATAACCATCAATCCGATTTGTTTTTTCATTTTTTATGTTTTAAAGTTTTGTTACTTATTTTATTAGACGACAGAAAGAAATCAAACCATCGCTATTTTTTTTTATCCCGATAGCTATCGGGGTTTTTTGTTACCCTCACCACCTTTTCTGCTAAAAACTTTTCCAAACAGCGAATCAAATTTCGGGAGTTGCTCCGGTGTACAAAGCAATCTTATTTTTCTTAAATGATTAAACATCCTCAGTTCCATGATTTTTTGTACAGTTGCCGACTGTTCTGCTAAACTGTTCATGGCAGAGTCGCTGAAATTTACTGTTGCCAGTTCTTTGAACTGCTGTTCTTTGGGAATGCGCAGGCTGTCCATCATTTTCTTCATATTCTCTTTATGCCTGTTACTCAGCGTATCATATTGCATCAGCTGCACGGTGTCAAATCCAATTTCGTTCTTTAAAAAAGCCGAGATCATCGCTTTTCTATCCGGGCGTTTTTCACGCTTACTGTCATCTTTCTTCAATAAGAAAAAAGACACCAATGTAATATTGGCAACCAGCAATATGCCGATTATAGTAAGAAAAACTTTACTTCTGTTTTCTTTGTTTATCATTATGGTGTGTTGTCATTATCGTAAATAGTTATAGCCGTGTATGAAAACTCATCGGACTGGGTTTGCACAGTTTGCTCAGCAACAGTGGCAGTGTCTGATTTTTTATTAAACATAACTACCATCACATTGAGCAGCACGATCAGGCAGAGGCCTGTAAAAGCTATTGAAGGCCTGGCTATGAACCGGCCGGCTTTTTCCCAAACAGATTCAGTGCCCCGGGCCATGCCGTGCATGGATACGGGTAAGCAAAAAGGCCTGGGTGCTGCACGCTGTGCATCATCCACACTGTTCAGTGCCTCTTCAATCATTTTGTCTATGTTTTCCTGCATTTTCATATTGCTTAATTTTATCCAGGATTATTAATATCGTAATATTTTTTTAATGCTGTTCTCAAATTTGCTTTAGCCCGGCCCATCAATGATTCTACTGCATACAAAGAAGTATTCATGATCTCTGCAACTTCCTGGTAACTCTGCCCTTCCAGTTTATGCAGGGTAAAAGCAATGCGTTGTTTATCGGGTATCTGCTTCAGCGCATTAAATAATTCATTGGCTTTTTCTTTTTTTTCCATTTGCACACCGGGATGATTAAATTCAACCGGGTGTGACTGCTCTTCCCCGTCTGCGCCAAACAAACTTTGTACAAAACCAAAACGTTTCTTCCGTTTTTTTTTCTTCTCATGATCCAGGGCTTTGCTCAGCGTAATACGGTAAAGCCAGGTTGAAAATTTTGAATCGCCTTTAAAAGAACTTATTGATTGATATATCTGTATAAAAACCTCCTGTGTTATATCATCTGCATCATCTGCCTGCTGTACAATACCCAGTGCCGTATTGTAAACCATGTCCTGGTATTCATCCACCAGCTTTGTAAAAGCCGACTCATCGCCCAGTTTCAGTTGTGTTATTAATTCAGGTTGCTCCAAAACATGTTTTTATCAGGTCACCCCTAAATATAATTAAAATGGCCGGTTTCCACCTCCCGGTCCACCCATTCCGCCTCTGAAATTTTCAGAATTATTCCTTGCCGGTGCTGTTCCAAAATTTTTCAGGCTATAGGTAAAGGTGAGCATAAAATACTGCTGTAATACCTGTGTTTGCACATCTTCTATATATAAACTGTTCACTGTTCTGGAAATGCTCTGATTTTGTTTTAACAGGTCAAATACAGATAACTTAAGTTCCCCGGCTTTATTCTTTAAGAATTTTTTACCTATCGCCGCATTCCATAACCAGAAGCTTTGATTAAGTCCGCCGGATAAGCCGCTATACGTGTTTCCGGAAATATCATTTTGTACAAACCAGCCTTTTTTATTAAGCAGGTTAACCTGTGCGCCAACACTTTGATTAACGAATTTTGTGTTCGTGCTGTTGGTTGTGTTGGTCCTGGAATCATTAAAATTAGCTGCGTACGACAGATTAAAATCTATATACTCACTTATATTACTGGCAAGTACAAGTCCGCCGTTATACACATAGTTATTGGTAAAGGTATTCTGGTAATTTACCATGCCTGGTAATTTAGAATAACTGAATCCTGCATTTACATTCAGGGTTGTTTTAATAAATTTCAGTGGCATGCTGTAAGCAAAAAAAGTACGCAGGGTTTTATACCCATCTAAATTCATTGGTTTGGTTAACTGAGAACCTCCCTTCAATACGATATTTTGCTGTATGGTCGAATCCCGGTTAGGGATAAAGGTTGCGTTTGTGATATAATCGCTGGCTGTTTGCAAAAATAAGTTCGCAAAAAAGCTTTGACTGGTTTTTGAATTTGTATACGTATATCGCCCGGATAGGAAATGTGTGTAAGACTGTTTCAAGTCAGGATTACCGCTGCTTACCCTTAGTGGATTGCTGAGATTTACCACATCCTGCAATTGGGTTACAGACGGGAAATTGGTAGATGCCCGGTAAAATACCCTGACATTGGCATTAGGCGATATCTTTTTACGATACATGAGGTTGGGCAATATATTGGTGAATGACTGATCAACGGATGTTGTAGTTGGAAAAACCCGTTGACTTTCCAGTTTTGAATGTTGAAAACTCACACCAACCGAAAACTGTTCATCCCTGCTTTGATTGAGGCGGTAGCTGACACCGGCATTGTTTGTTGTAACTGTATTATCAAAACGGTTTGAAAGAATGGTGTCAAACATGGTGTATTTCTGCCCGTCATAGGAGAAAGTTTGCTGGTCAGCCTTATTCTTTTGTACCGATGGCCTGTATTCAAATTGCAATTGTCCTTTTTTGCCTATGGGTTCGGTGTAGGAAATATTTCCACCGATTGTATAGCCGTTGGTCAGGTTATCACTCAGCCTGTTTTGTACTGAATCATTGGTAAATACTCCCAAACTGTCATAAAAACGATACCTGGCATCAACAATTGATTCGCCCTCGTTCTTTGTAAATGTTGTATTAAAACTTAAGGACAGTGAACGTCCTCTTTTAGCAAATGCATGGCGGAACATGATGGTGTTCCTGATGTTGTAACCTGTCCTGTCGGACAAATTGTTCGCAACCGAGTTACTGATTGAATCGCCACCATCCCTGTAAGAATTGAAATTAGAAAAGGAATTGGAATTATTTTTTTGATAACTGATATTAGGTATGATAAAAAGTGAATTGGATGAATCAATTTTATATTCCAGTCTCAGGTTAATCCGGTGATTGGTATTCTTTGTAAATGAGTTGCTTTTTTCTACACTGAACAGGTTCTTGGGATTTCTAAAAGTTTGTGTATTAACCAGGCTCTCATTATTGTTGGTACTGTTATTGAAAAAATAGCTTCCGGTTAAGGTTAATTTCTTAGCATATACATTACTGAAATTGATACCAAAAGCATTTGTTTTACTGATACCGCTTGATTGTCCCACGTTAAAATCGCTTCCACCACCGCCAAAGCCACCTCTTCCACCGCCGCCGCCGCGACCGCCACCACCACTGCTGGTTACACCCAAAAGGTCCTGCGATGCAAAATTTTGTTGATTGATATTATTGAAATTACCAACCAGGGAAATACGCCTGTCGCCCTTAAAAAAGCTAACATTGCCGCCGGCCGTATAGCGGTTATCCGTTCCATATCCTGCATATACTCTTCCAAACTGCCCGTTTTTGATGCCGGATTTGGTTACAATGTTTACGGTTTTAACCGAGTTGCCATCATCAAAGCCGGTAAGCTGGGCTTCATCGCTCAACCTGTCAAAAACCTGTATCTTATCTATAACAGCCGCGGGCAGGTTTTTCAAGGCTGCAGTTGCGTCATCGCCAAAAAAATCTTTGCCGTCTACTGTTACTTTTCTGATCTGCTCACCCATGGCAGTTACCGTTCCGTCCCTTCCCACAGTAACACCCGGTAATTTTTTTATCATATCCTCTGCTGTTGCATCGGGATTTACCTTAAACTGGTTAGCACTAAATTCGGTAGTATCTCCTTTTTGCCTGGCCGGTGCCGCTTTGGCAACAACCGTTACATCTCCCAGATCAGTGGCAATTTTTCCTATATTAAAGCTAAGTGGGGTAATATTGCTGGCCTGCAGGTTAACATGCTGTTCAATCTTTTCGTACCCGGTAAAGGTTATATAAACTCTGTAGCCACCGGTATTAAGGTTATTAAACGCAAAATTTCCGGCTTTATCCGTAACTACCAGTTTTACCTGTGATGAATCCCTTACTGATACCAATTTAACAGTTGCGCCTACAATGGCCGATTTATCGGTTTTGTCTGCAACTTTACCCTTGAGTGATATATCCTGACTTTTTGCAATAACAGCTCCCAGGCTAAAAAACAGTACTAATAAAACAGCTCTTAAACTCATAAATTTTCTTTTGTATTACTATTAGACGACCTGTTGATGTAAAACAGGCGCACCAAGCAGCTTTTTTCAGTAAAAACAGTCTTTTATGGTGACAACGGTATATGTTCATGACAAATGGTAATAGTTAATTGTTTGCAATGGCTTTTCATCAAATAAAATATATTGCCTTTTTAGAATTAACTTGCAGCCCTAAAAATTAAATGACGAATTATGGAATACAGTAAATTGGTATCAGTAACCGGCTTATCGGGCTTATTTGAATTATTGTCTTCAAAAGCCGATGGCGGTGTTGTAAAATCGCTGGAAGATAAGAGCACAAAATTTGTAAGCACAAGGGTTCATCAGTTCTCTCACCTGGAGAGTATTGAAGTTTTTACCACAAAAGACAATGTAAACCTGGTTGATGTTTTTACAGCCATGGCTGCCAGTAACGAAAAATTACCTGCTGATAATGATGCAGCTGCAGTGAAAAAATATTTTGAAAAAGTTTATCCTGAAATGGACTTCAGCCGCGTTTATGCCAGCGATATGAAGAAGATGGTGAAGTGGTTTGGAGCTTTACAGGCAAATAATGTAGAGATTAAGTTATCTGAATTACCGGAAGGCGAAATAGCAGCCACTGAAACCGTAAAAGCAAAACCAAGTGCAAGCAACAAAACTGCAGCTGTAAATAATGCACCGGCCAGGAAGATAAATACACCGAGGAAGATGGCATAAGAGATAGAACACTGATTACACAGATTAAACGGATTAACACCGATCTTTAAATACTCAAAATCCTGCCAGGTTCTAATGCAATGGCAGGATTTTGAATTTCACAATTCACGACTCACGTTTCACAATTCACAACTATGTACACCGCTGATATAAAAAAACTTCCCCGCCAATTTGTTCCAAAAGATTTTACGGTAACCAATTGGCAAAGTCTTGAACCCTTTTTTAAAGATTTACTGGAAAGGAATATAGACACCAAAGCCGATCTTGAAAAATGGCTGCACGACCAGAGCGAACTGGAAGCCCTGGTAAATGAAGATGCCTGCTGGCGGCAGATAAAAATGACCTGTGATACGGAGAACAAAACCCTGGAAGAGGCTTTTACTTTTTTCTGCATGGAAATTCAGCCAAAGATCCAACCTTATGCAGATGCGTTGAATAAAAAACTGGTCAATCATCCCCTGGCAAAAGAACTGGATGAAGAAAAATATTTTACCTACCTGCGCAGCATGCGCAAAAGCATTGAACTTTTTCGTGAAGAAAATATTCCATTGCAGGCCGAGCTTTCCGTAATGCAGCAGCAGTACGGGGTTATATCCGGTAAAATGACGGTTACTGTAAATGATACAGAATACACTTTGCAGCAAGCCGCCAAGTTTTTAGAAAATCCCGACAGGAAATTAAGGGAAGAAGTATACCGCAAAATAAATGAAAGAAGGCTGGTTGATAAAGAGGCGTTGAATACTTTGTATGATAATCTGATTGAAAAAAGGAACCAGGAAGCAACCAATGCCGGTTTCTCGAATTACCGTGATTACCGTTTCAAAGAACTGGGCCGCTTTGATTACACAAAAGAAGATTGTTTTAAATTTCATGAAGCAGTAAAGCAACATGTATTACCGCTTGTAAATATCATTTACCAGCAAAAAAAAGAAAAACTGGGCCTGGATACTTTGCGACCCTGGGATATTGAAGCAGAGCCCGCAGGTACTAAACCATTAATACCTTTTAAAACCAGTGAAGAGCTGATCGAAAAATCAATTGCCTGTTTCGGCAAGCTGCGCCCGTTCTTTGGTGAGTGCCTTAAAAAAATGCAGGAGCTTAAACACCTCGACCTGGAAAGCCGCAAGGGCAAGGCTCCCGGGGGGTATAACTGTCCGCTGGCAGAAAGCGGCGCCCCGTTTATTTTTATGAATGCCGCCGGGCAAATGCATGATGTTACCACCATGCTGCACGAGGGCGGCCATGCCATACATTCTTTTTTAGCACATCCTTTAGAGCTGAATGGCTTTAAAGAATACCCCATGGAAATTGCCGAAGTGGCCAGCATGGCCATGGAATTGATGAGCATGGATGAATGGGAAACTTTTTTTACAGATGCAACAGATCTTAAAAGAGCAAAAGAACATCAATTGGAAAGAGTGATCACTATCTTCCCGTGGATCGCCATCATTGATAAATTTCAACATTGGATTTACGAACACCCTGTGCATACACATGAGGAACGCACCGCATCCTGGAATGAAATTCTAAAAGAATTCCAGGATAATGTAGTGGATTACAGCGGGCTGGAAACCTACCGCAGCAATAGCTGGCAGCGGCAGTTACATTTATTTGAAGTGCCGTTTTATTATATTGAATATGGAATTGCGCAATTGGGTGCCATAGGCATGTGGATGCAATATAAAAACAATAAGCAATTGGCTATGGACAATTACTGCAATGCATTAGCTTTAGGCGGCACCAAAACCTTACCACAATTATTTGAAGCTGCAGGATTGAAATTTGATTTTAGTCCGGATAAAATTAAAGTGCTGATGGAGTTTGTTAAATCCGAGATGGACCGCTGATTGGCTCTTCACTCATCCTCGTCTCTGTCGAGGATGTAATGGTTTTGAGTCTTTGACTCAAACTGTAATTATTTACATTGATCGCAAATACCGCTGATCACCAGATCAGTTTGTTTTTGTGTAAACCCTTTAGGTAGTTTTACTTCAGGGATGCTAACATGGTCCATACAAATTGTTTTATCACAAACATCGCAGATAAAATGCACATGGTTATCGTGATGATGGCCTGCTTCGCAATTGTCTTTACACAAAGCGTATAGAATAGAGTTGTCAGTTGTTGGTATGTTATGAATGATACCCTTCTCTACAAAAGTTTGCAGGGTTCTGTAAACCGTAACCCGGTCAAATGAAGCATCGGTGCTCTCTTCAATATCTGCATGCGCCAGTGCACCCGGACTGTTTAAAAACAGTTCCAGGATCTTCTTTCTACCTTCTGTTACGCTGAGCTGGTTTTTCTTTAGTATATCGAGTAATCCTTCCATTGCAGTTATAAAATTAAAGTAAGTTCATGAAAACGGGAATCGTGAGTGGTCAATCGTGAGTTTGGAGTCTGCTAATGAAGCAGTCAGCACTTTTGCATTCGCTTCTCCTGACTCCTGACTTCAGACTCCCGACTAATTCGGGTCGCTGCTGAACCCGTTCATAAAACGTTTGGTTGTTATTTTCTCTTTTAGCAAACCCTTAATATCCGTAATTAATTTTTCCACTTCATCATTATTTAATCCGTCGTAAACCATACCGCGTACCCTTCGTTGCTTATCTACTACCGCAAAGAACTGGGTATGTATAAACTGATCCTTTATTTGTGCAGAATCAGGTTTTCCGTCGTCTATACCATAACTCTGCCTCGCCATTTTATAAAGCGCGGCTTTATCTCCGGTGACAAAATTCCAATTGGTGTTCGTGGTTTGCCCACCGGGCCCGGTGGGTGGTTTGCCCGCAGGGCCCTGTGGGCTGTTTGTGGTTGAATCGTATTCTATTTTATAAGAACCGTCTTTATTTCTTTCGAGCTTTCCGTACAGCATTCTTGCTTCATACGCTTTCAGCAATGGAATGGAATCTGTTTCGGGCATGCAGGTATGCGAAAGGATCATAAAATCAGGTTCATCTTTAAATGCATCAAAAACCCGGCGCATGTTTGCATTCATTTTAGGGCAAATACCTTTACAGGTTGTAAAAAAATATTCCACCACATACACTTTACCTTCCACCTCTCTTTGCGTAATTTTTTTCCCATCCTGGTTAATAAATGAAAAATCCTGCACATTGTCGTTTCGTACCATCAGGTGTGATTTGGAAAAATCATAATCCCTGAACAGCAATAAATAAAACGCCCCGAGCAGTACAACAAAAAAGCCTACATAGATCAAGATCCGCTTATTCCGCTTATTCATAAAAATCATTTTTGCAAATTTACGACCGTTTACGTGTTTTAGGTTTACGATTGCCGGTTTTAGATTTAATACAACCATAACATTTGCAACATTATTGCAAATATACAGTATCTTTACAGTCAGGCTTTATTATGAATATTAAATTAAACTGGGATGCATTGGGCATCGGAACATCTATACTCTGTGCAATACACTGTGCTTTATTGCCCGTGCTCATGAGCACGCTACCTGTTTTTGGCATTAACATTATTCACAATTTGCTTTTTGAGTGGGGTATGATTGCCCTGGCGTTTGTAGTAGGTTCTTATTCTCTTTTTCATGGTTATATAAAACACCACCGCTCCCCGGGTCCGGTTTTAATTTTCAGTTCCGGATTTATTTTCCTGGTGTTGAAACAGTTTTTTGTTCAGTACGAAATTCCGTTCTTGCTGATCGCTGTTGTGCTTATCATCAGCGCACATTATTATAATTACAGGCTTTGCCACAAAAGCAAGTGTTCATCTCCGCATCATAAGCATTAAGTTTATTGGTTTACCTGTTTACTGGTTTATTCGTACAGGATTATTTATATTTATCGTTCAAACCTGATTTTATGATAAAGTTATTTACTTCTTTATTTATCTGCCTCATATTTTCTGCTGCCTCAGCCCAAAGCAAGACTGCCCGTCCGTCAGGTGGGGATGAACAAACCATTCGCACACTAATTGAAGAGCAGCGACTGGCATGGAACACAGGCGATAAGGAAAAATTTATGCAAACTTACTGGCAAAGCGATTCGCTGATGTTTATTGGCAAAAGTGGTATTACTTATGGCTGGCAAAAAACACTTGACAATTATAAAAAGGGATACCCCGATACTGCTGCCATGGGCAAACTTGATTTTGATCTGCTGGAAGTAAAAAGATTATCGGTGATGTATTTTTTTGTGGTAGGTAAATGGCATTTAACGAGGAGCATTGGCAATGTTGGCGGACACTTTACCCTGCTGTTTAAAAAAGTAAAAAATAAATGGGTGATCGTAGCAGACCACAGTAGCTAGTTAAAAACTTAGTAATTTGTCATTGAGTCATTGGGGAAGGCCTGAAAGCTTATAGTTTCCACTTACGTTTAAGGTGGATAACAAGGAAAATAAAACTGATCACAAGGAAAGCATAATAAACATAATTTGTCCAACCTGGTTTCACTTCATAAAAAGCATAGCCTTTATAAATACCAATAAATACGTTTGCCATCATCCATAATAAAACAATAGCAACGGTATTTAATATCCTTACCAGGAATTCCCTTGTTTCATCTTCCATGCCTGAAATGGCCCATCCCCTAAAGGGGGGTTATGAGGTCATATAAAATTACTACAATCAAGGTTTGTATTTTTATTTTGTGAGAAGCTTTTTGAAAGCGGTACTGTCTCCGTTAAACACATTAAAATCAACAAAGGCATCAATACCATTTACCCGGCCTTTTTCGTTGTGCTGCCAGATAAGCCAGTTGCGTTTTATTCTTGGTTTGTCTTTTACATAATAATGAGCTACCCACAAAGGATAGTCATCAAACTTACCTTCCAGAAAATTTTCGTAAAAATCAACATTGGTATAGATGATCGGTTTTACCTTATAATATTTTTCGATCATCAGCAGCCAGTCCTGGGCCCTTTGTTGAATATCAGCCACAGATGCGCCGTTGGCTGTTTCAATATCCAGCACCGGCGGCAGATCTCCTTTTGAAAGTTTTACCGTTTCAATAAAGTTTTCCGCCTGAGCTTTCCCACTTTTACTGCTGATAAAAAAATGATAGGCACCCCTGGGCACCAATGCCGCTTTGGCATTAAACCAGTTTTTTCTGAACCCGTTATCAACCCTGCCCAACCCTTCGGTTGCTTTAATAAACGCAAAACCTATCTTTACTTTTTTATCTTCCATGGCCTGCACCGCTTTCCAGTCAATATTATGCTGGTAACGGCTTACATCAATACCATGTATGGTGTAGTTTACCGGCAGGTCAATACCAAAAGCAGGATATCGCACAAATTTTGGCCTGCTTAAAAATTCATTGATATAATAAACAACTGTAGCTATTACAGCCAGCAGTATGAGCGGAATTAAAATAGTTTTTAAAATGCCTTTCTTCTTTTTTGCCAAGGGTTGGTATTGCAGGGTTCACTTGCAGATCAGCTACAAATTAGTAATAATTGCTTTCACCGGTTTGATAAAGTTTTCCTAAATGAATTTTACCTCAGCAGTTTTTTTACAAATTTAAAATCGCCTGCGTTGATCTTCAGAAAATAAACTCCTTTAGCCAGGTATTGCGAGGGTACTTCAACATATTCGGAACCGTTTACCAGGTTGATGTTTCTTGTATAAACCCTTTGCCCCAGAGCATTGTATACATTAACGCTGGCTGAACCGGCAACCATTTTACCCAGGTATATATAAAAATGATCTCCCACGGGATTGGGAAATACCTGAACAATATTTTGTCCGGTAGTTACATCCGGTACTTTGGCCGACACATTGTTCTTTGTTACCAGCCAGTATTCCGGGTCTATCAATACTGTATCTGCAATAAAGCCAATATTTCTAAAAAAAGTTTCCCCATTGGTTTTATTATCTATCACAATGGTTTTTTCCTGAGTGGCATTTTTAAATCTAAGTGCCACAGGTAATTCAAAAAAATCTACCGAATTGTGAGAAGTGGTTTGATTCATTTTTATGTTTACATATTCACTGCCAATTTGGGTCCACTGCACGTTGTAAGATGGATAACCCTGCCCCTTGTACCAGTCTTTAAAAAACTCAGACAGGTTTTGCCCGCTCACCTGTTCCAGGTTTCTTTTCAGATCATCTGTTTTGGCAAAGCCATAAGCCAGTTTGGGGTCATTAATATATTGTCGCAATGCATTTAAAAAAACCTGGTCGCCCAGTTTCCAGCGCAGCATATACAAAAGATAACTTCCCTTGTTGTAACTCAGCCTGCCCGAAAATATCCTGCCCACATTGGTTGTATCATCTACCCAAACCGAACCACCAATTGAAGAGGTAATGTTATTGATTACATTTTTTCTGTTGTTAAGGGTACTGGCAGGATATTTATTTTCCAGGTAAACAGCAGCCAGGTACGTTGCAAAGCCCTCATTAAGCCAGATATCTTCCCAGCTGCCACAGGTAACTTTATCGCCAAACCACTGGTGTCCCAGTTCATGTGCTACCAGGCTTTCGTTAAGATTAACCATAAAAGAGGCAGTCTGGTGCTCCATACCACCACCCCAACTGAATTGTACATGGCCGTATTTTTCTTTAATAAATGGATAGTCGCCAAAATTGGTATGAAAAAACTTCAATGCATCCAGTACATTTTGGGTACCCGCCTGAAAAGAAGCCAGGCTTTCGGGATAACAATAAGTTTGCATGGGCAAACTGGTATTGCCTAACAAAACGCTGTTATTAAAAACAGCATAATTGGTAACCGCAAAACAAACCAGGTACGATGCAATGGGGTAGCGGTGTTTCCAGTACGCCAGTTTTTTTGTGCCCCCCGCAATAAGCGTTTCACTTTGTAATAAACCATTAGCAGCAGCCCTGTATTGCGATGGAGCAGTTACTACTATATCAATTGAATCTGCTTTATCATCTAACCCGTTTTTACAGGGCCACCAGTCCCGGCTGCCATAAGGCTCACTCAGGCTCCACATCACCGGTGTACCTGCATGTGTGGTGGTTTCAAATGAACCGAAGCCGTTATTGGGAGGCACACCTTTATAAAAAACAGAAACAGAATCAAGTACTCCCGCATTGATGGCTGCCGGAAAATCAAATGAAAGTGTATTATTGGTATGTTGTTTTGTCAACAACATGTTGCGTTGTTTAACACTGTCAACTGTTAACGCATTCATCAGGTCAATTTGAATATTGTTGGTTGCGGTGGTAATAACAAAGTACACAGTTACTTTTCCGGTTATATACCTCATTGCCGGGTTTACTTCCCATTCGCAGCGGTAATACTTTACATCGTAATTATTACTGGCCGATGTTAATGATTCCAGGGAAATATTTCCAGCCATATTTCTTTGATGTGCTGCCTGTTCCATTAAAGCAATATCGTTAACCTGTTTGCAGGACTCTGCCGGTATTTGTGCAAAACCGGGAAGGCTGTTAATTATTAAAATAAATAAAAGTATACGCATATATGATAATTTAATCAGGCCTGAGAAAATATTAGATTATATATTAAAGTTCATAAAGTTTTGTGAAAGGGCAATAATCAATTCAGGTTGCCGTTTTAATTATAGCCCGTATTTAATTCGGTGATCCCCAAAGAAAACGTACCCAGGCATGATTAAACAAATTTATTCGGCTTTAAAAGTATCCAAATCTATTTGGATATTTTTTTTTATAATATTACTTGCCGCGTCAGCTAAGGCCGGTTTATCAGCAGATACTACCAAAAAACGGTTATTGGCAGCCACATCTGCAAAAGATAATGCAGCTTATATTACCCTGGAACCCAATGTTGTTTTTCCGGAAGTACTGGCAGGCAATGAACAGGAAACAATTGCTTACATCGAAAAATTTTCGGAGAACAGGCGTGCTTATCTTATACGCACCTTCACCCGCAGCAAAAAGTATTTTCCTAAAGTAACGACTATTTTAAAGAAACATGATCTGCCTCAGGAACTGAAGGTTTTGCTGGCACTGGAAAGTGCCTTTAACGGTAATGCCGTTTCAAAAGCAGGGGCCGTTGGTTATTGGCAAATAATGGATGAAGTTGCAAAAGAATATGGACTGAAATATGTAACGCAGGCAAAAAAGGAAGAAAAGAAAAAAGCAGACAAAAAGAAAGTTGATAAAACAACACCGTCTGCAAAAACCACTGCAAAAAAACCTGCTGCACCAAAAGACGACCGTAAGAATTTTAATAAATCAACCTATGCGGCTGCACGCTATTTAAAAGACCGGAGCCGCAACCTGAACAACAATCTTTTATTAATGGTAGCCAGTTATAATTGTGGGATAGGTAATGTATGGGATGCCATGAAAAAATCCGGTAAGGCCGATCCTGATTTTTGGGATATTAAAGCATACCTGCCTTCAGAAACACAGGCTTATGTAATGAATTTCATTACACTGAACGTAGTTTTTCATAACTACGAAAAGTTTACCGGCAACACATTATTATTTACCCCAACCAGGGTTAAAATTGAAAATGTAGCAGGGAAGATAGCGGAAGAAACAACTTCATTAAATGATTAAAGACTACAATCTGTTATACAGTTAACCAGTACATTTGTGCTGGTTTTTTAATGCCATAATAAAGAAAAAATTAATTGTATCCGCTGAAGTATTTTGTTCTTTATTTGTAGTGCTTTAAATGCCCTGGATTCGGCATATACCGGCTTTGTTAAAAAAGAAGACATAAAAGGAGTAGTGCTCAACAAATAAATACAATCGGCTTACCTTTGCCCATGCCGCAATTCAATTGGAACGATAGCAAAAATTTAATCAGCAAACTTACTATAAGGCGGTTTATAAATGGCAGCAAAGTATTGGCCAGTTTTTATATCAGCCGTTTATTGAACAGGCCGGTGCAATGGGGGTACCCCGTTTCCATTTCTTTTGAACCAACCACCAGTTGCAATTTGCGTTGCCCCGAGTGCCCCAGCGGCCTCAGGCAGTTTAGCCGCCCTACCGGTATGCTGCAAAACGATTTATTTAAAAGAACCATTGATGAAATTCACAAAGAGTTGCTGTACCTCATTTTTTATTTCCAGGGTGAACCTTTCCTGAACCCGGATTTTTTACAAATGGTGAAATATGCCAGCGATAAAAAAATATACACTGCCACCTCTACCAATGCACATTATTTAACGGATGAAGTGGCAAAAAAAACGGTGGAGAGTGGACTGGACCGGTTGATCATTTCCATTGATGGTACCACACAGGATGTTTACCAGCAATACCGGGTGGGTGGCAACCTGGAGAAAGTATTGGAAGGAGCAAAAAATATCATGAAGTGGAAAAAGGAACTGAAAAGTAAAACGCCGTTTGTTTTCTTTCAGTTTTTGGTGGTAAAGCCAAACGAGCACCAGGTTGAAGATATTAAACGCCTGGCTAAAGAAGTGGGTGTAGATGAAGTTCGTTTTAAAACAGCGCAGGTGTACGAATATGAAACCGATCCCAACAAGCTGATACCAACCATTGATAAGTATAGCCGCTACAAAAAAAATGCAGATGGTAGTTATACGGCTAAAAATAAACTTGCCAACCGCTGCTGGAAAATGCAGCACGCCAATGTAATTACCTGGGATGGCTTAGTGGTTCCCTGTTGTTTTGATAAAGATGCCACACACCAGCTGGGCAATTTAAAATCCCAGTCGTTTAAAGAAATATGGAATAACGATAATTACAAACAATTCAGGAGCGAACTGAAGAAAAGCAGAAAAAATATTGATATTTGTGCCAATTGCAGCGAAGGTGTTTCTGTTTGGAAAGAATAATTGTTTCCATCGTCTTTTATTAATAAAATAAGTTTATGAATCAACCTGGTTTTAATGATCGCCTCAGGCAGGTACTTATTTTGCTGTTGGTACTGTCAATAGCCATTTTACTTATCAGCCAGCTAACCATCTTTATACCCGGGCTACTTGGTGGTATAACATTATATATATTAAGCCGTAGTTTATATTTTCAGCTTATTTTTAAAAGGAAATGGAAAAAAGGATGGACAGCTTTGTTATTTATCTTTTGTTATCTTATCATCATAGCATTTCCTGTTTATATAAGCGTAACCCTGGCTTCTCCCAAAATAAGTTCAATAGCCGAAAACCAGGAACAAATTATAACAGGTATTCAATCCGTATCGGCAAAAGTTAAAGAAAAAACAGGTTTTACCCTTTTATCGGCCGAAAGCGCTAAAACAATTGCTCAAAAAGTTTCCACTTATATACCGCAGATTATAAACAGCACCATGGTGTTGCTTTCGAATCTGATCATCATGTTTTTTTTGTTGTATTATTTATTGGTACAGGGCCGGGATATGGAAAAATATTTAAGTAAAGTCATTCCGCTAAAAGATGAAAATGTACACCTGCTGGCAGGCGAAACAAAAATGATGATTCGGGCAAATGCACTGGGCATACCCATTATATGTGTTGTACAGGGAGCCTTTGCCGCACTTGGTTACTGGATATTTGGAATAGAGGATTGGGGGCTCTGGGGTTTTGTTACAGGTGTATTTGCTTTCTTTCCATTGGTTGGTACCATGATCATTTGGGTTCCGTTAGTTGGGTATTTATTTATTCATGGCAGCAATCTGCCCGCAATCGGTCTCACTATTTACAGTTTTGTTGTTACAGGTAATGTAGATTATTTAGCCCGGCTGAAACTGATGAAATATATGGGTGATGTGCATCCGGTTATTACCGTACTGGGTGTCATTGTAGGCCTTAATCTTTTTGGATTTATGGGCCTCATTTTCGGGCCTTTGCTTATCAGTTATTTCCTGATCATGGTAAAAATTTATATTAATGAATTTGACACCCCTGTTGACAACAGTAAAGATTCATCAACAGAAACCTAAAGAGTCATTTTATTTATGAGCATAGAAAAAGACATCAATCAAAGTTCATTCCGCAACGAATATCAAAAGGGTATCATCAATCTTATTTATACCTACAACTGGATGAATGAGAAAATGAAAAAAGTTTTTGATAAAGAAGATGTAACAGCCCAGCAATATAATATCCTGCGCATTTTGCGTGGAGCAGGAAAACCAATTTCCACATTGCAGATACGTGAACGCATGCTGGATAAAATGAGCGACACCAGCCGAATTGTTGACCGGCTTGTTTTGAAAGGCCTGGCCAAAAAAAATATTTGCAAAGATGATAAACGCCTGGTAGATGTAAGCATCAGCACCAAAGGAAAAACACTCCTGGAAAAAATTGATGAATACGAAAAAGATATGGATGCCATTTTGGGCAACCTGTCAGATTCCGATGCAAAAACCTTAAATAAATTATTAGATAAAATCCGTCAATCTGATTAATTAAAACATATTCATGAAATTTTCTTTCTTATTGCTTATTGCCTATTGCCTGTTGCCAATTTTTTCAGTTGCTCAAACTAAAGCCGAATTCCGCGGCGTGTGGGTAGCTACCGTTGAAAATATAGACTGGCCTTCCCGTGGTAATTACAATTCCGATTCTCAAAAAGTAGAATTCATTCGCTTACTCGATATGCATCAGCGAAACGGCATGAATGCCATGATCGTGCAGATACGCCCCGTAACTGATGCCTTTTATCCATCACAGTTCGAACCCTGGAGCGAATACCTTACCGGCAAACAAGGGCAACCACCCATGCCTTATTACGACCCGCTTGAGTTTATGATTGCCGAAACTCATAAGCGGGGCATGGAGTTTCATGCATGGATGAATCCTTACCGGGCTGTTTTTAATATCAACAAATCTTCTGTTGCTGATACGCATATCACTAAAATTCACCCCGAATGGTTTTTAACCTACGGCGATAAAAAATATTTCGATCCGGGCATTAAAGAGGCACAACAATATGTAACCAATGTAGTACAGGATGTGGTTAGCAGGTATGCTGTTGATGCCATTCATTTTGACGATTATTTTTATCCTTATAAAATTGCCGGAAAAGAATTTCCGGATTTTGCCAGTTATAATAAATATGGTAATGGCATGACTAAAGATAACTGGCGAAGAAGCAACACAGATTCTATAATCAACAAGTTGAGTGCTGTAATTAAAAAAGAAAATCCCAAATGCCAGTTCGGCATCAGTCCGTTTGGCGTGTGGCGAAATATAAACAAGGATTCTGTTAATGGCAGCAGAACAAATGGCGCACAAACCAATTACGATGACCTGTATGCTGATATTCTATTATGGCTGCAAAAAGGCTGGATAGATTATGTTGCCCCGCAACTGTACTGGGAATTTGGGCATAAAGTGGCCCCTTATGAAATTTTGCTCGACTGGTGGAGCAAGCACACGTACGGAAAGAACTGTTATATAGGCCTGGGCATTTACCGTGCAAACAGTAATGCCGCCTGGAAAGATCAGACACAAATACCCCGCATGATTGATACCCTTCGCAACACACCCAATATACAGGGAATGATCTTTTTCAGTAGCAAAACATTTGAAAAAAATCCAAATGGGTGGAACGACACGCTGAGATTGAATTATTTTAAAGAGCCGGCAAAAACGCCTGCAATGGATTGGATAAAATAATTATCTTTTGCGGCTTTCTTGTCCTCGTCTCCGACGAGGATACCATGGTCTGGAGTCTTTGACTCCCCCAATGATTTTATTTACCTTTGTGTATTAAAATAGAAATTATGCCCGGATATGAACATTTTGGAAAAGAAGAAATTAAAGAAGTAAATGATGTGCTGGAGACAGGTATTCTCATGCGCTATGGCTTTGATGGGCCACGCAAAGGGATCTGGAAAGCCAAAGAACTTGAGCAGGCCATTTGCGAATCCTTTGGTTGCAAACATGCACAGTTATTAAGCAGTGGCACCGCTGCATTAACAACTGCTATGAGTGCATTAGGCATTGGCTATGGCGATGAAGTGATTCTGCCCTCTTTTACTTTTGTTGCCAGTTTTGAAGCGGTATTAAGTGTGGGCGCCATACCTGTTTTTGTGGATGTGGATGATACGCTGACTTTAGATCCTGAAGCAGTACGTAATGCCATCACTCCAAAAACAAAATGCATCATGCCCGTACACATGTGCGGCAGCATGGCTGACCTGGATGCGCTGCAGGCCATTTGCAATGAACACCAATTGGTTTTATTGGAGGATGCCTGCCAAAGTATTGGCGGTACCTACAAAGGAAAGAAACTGGGCACTATCGGCCATGCCGGAACCTTTAGTTTTGATTTTGTAAAAACCATTACCTGTGCCGAAGGCGGGGTGGTGATGACAAACCGGGAAGAGGTGTATATTGCCAGCGATGGGTACACCGATCATGGACACGATCACAAAGGTGTTGACCGTGGGGCCGATCTGCACCCGTTCATCGGTTACAATTTCCGCATCAGTGAATTACATGCTGCTGTTGGTTTGGCACAGATAAAAAAACTGGATACTTTTTTAGCCATTCAGAAAAAAAATCACACTGCATTAAAAAATGCATTGGCGCAAATACCGGAAGTGAGTTTTAGAAGAATACCTGATGAAAGCGGCGATAGTTGTACTTTTTTAAGCTGGTTTTTACCAACAGAAGAAGCAACCAAAGCGGTGGTTGCTGAATTAAAAGCACAAAATATCTTAGCCGGTAATTTTTACTGGTTCGTAAATAACTGGCATTATATCAGCAAGTGGGACCACCTGAAGCATGCTATAACCTTAAATAGTTTACATCCCGACCTGAAAGCTGCAGTTATGCATCATGCCACTAAAGATTTTGCTGCAAGCGATGCGATCATGAGCCGCTGCATATCTACTGCCATTGGTTTAATGTGGACAGATGAACAATTGAAAAACAAGTGCGATCAGATGGTTGCGGTGATACAGAAAGTGTTGAATGAGCAGAAGGTTGCTGTATAATTTTTTATTTCAAGAGGCCTTCAATTGAGATATCTTCATCCAGATCTTCCCAATGAATACCGAGGCCCCGTCCAATAAAACGCCAGTTATTTAACTGTTCAGTTGTGGCTTGTGATAGCTTAGGAAACCAGGTAAGCGGAACATTTATTTCCCTACCATCAAGCAAATTAACACACAACATATCGTTTTTAAACGAAACGCTTTTGGCGGTTGCCTGCGCTGTATTATTTATTAAAGTACTCATTCCATTTTAAAATTAGTTTACCAGAATTTTGTCTGATAATATTTTCAATTTGTTTAAGCTCTGCTGAATTAAATCCATAGTTATATTCTAATTCAACCGGATTTAACCAAAATTTTGCAGAATCTTCTGCCTTTTCAATATGTATATGAACAGGTTCATCATTTTCGTTACTGTAAAAGAAAAACCTGAATCCATTTATTATAAATACTGTTGGCATTAGATTAAAGTTACAAACTCTTTTGTATAAATTTATAGTTTAGCTGCTATTGTTCGTTTGAACCGAATTTATTTTTTAATAATTCTTCCAACCGGTCTGTTAAAGATTCTGCCGTTTCACCGGGCAATGCTTTAAAATCGCTCAATGCGTTTCTAACCGAGTTCACAATAAAATTATACCGGGCAAATTGAGATTTCAAAACTTCTATATCCTTTGTTTCCCAATACATGCCTTCATCACTTAATTCAAAAAAAGAAAAATATTTGTCTTTAAGATATTCCAACAGTTTTAAAACAGCTACATGTATATCCATGCCAGCGTATTGGGTTTTAGTGCTTACATACGCTACCATTAAATCGTTAGTGGCTGCATTATTGAATTGCAATTTTATGGGTGAGCAAAGTTTACCAGACGGGAAAAAAGCAAGATCAACGGGTTCACATTCTTTGGGTAGAATGCTGATACCTTTTAAGTCTTCCATCGTGTAGCCAATAAAATCAGAATTGTCAATATGAGCATCGTCATTGATGCTGCTTTCTTTATTCCAGATATGATAATCCCATTCAAGGCTCTTACAAATGTCTGCACATTCACTGATTAAATCTTCAATGAGCGCATAATCACGAATTTGTCCACGGTAATGTAAGGATAAGCCCATAATTTAAAATTTAGAATGGGTTTATTGCATTGGGTTTCCCTTCCAAATAATCATTATACTGCAAACTACCCAACCTGAATCTTAGCGGAATTTTTGTTGCTTTCTCAAACTGCAATTCCTTTTTACAAAAAAAACCAAAATTGCAGGTGTAAAAATCGCCATTTATTACAGAATTAAATGCTGGATTTACATAAATATCACGTTTTACTTTTGCAACAGGCTTTTCCGGTATCTTGTTTTTTAATTGCTTAAAATGCGTTGGGTAGATAATGTTATTCCTGGTGTGAAAAACCAGTTTTACATTAAAGATATCTTTATCTGATGCTGTATTCGCAGCATAATGCTGGCTGGAAACGCCCTTAGCCACAAAAATCATGCAGAAAAATAAAATTTTAGCTTTTTTATACATTTTGCATAGCCTTAACGCTGTAAATTTACGTCGTTATTCAAAGCATGGATTACATTTTTTTTAAAACCACCGAAATTATTACCCTAATCGAAATGCATATATGGCTTTAAGTCAGGGACTATATCAGAAGCAATTACAGAAATTATCGCCCCAGCAAATTCAGTTAATGAAATTGCTGCAGGTACCTACGGCCCAGCTGGAAGAAAGAATAAAGGAAGAGATTGAAGAAAACCCGGCATTGGAAGAAGCCGAAGACGGGCATGAAACTGAATACGATGAATCCAAAGATGAATTTTCTGATGCCAACACAGAAGATACGGAGATGGACGGCAGTGCAGATGAGTATGATAATATCGACATCAGTGAATATGTAAGCGACGGCGATGATGAAGTGGGCGATTATAAACTGAAAGACACCAACTATCCCGAGCTTGATGAAGGAAAGGAAATTCCTATTAAAGTTGAAAGGGGCTTTAATGAGTTTATGCTGGAACAATTGGGCATGCTAACCATTGATGAACAACAGAAAAAAGTGGCCCTGCAGATCATCGGCAACCTGGATGATGACGGGTATTTAAGAAGAGATTTTTCAGCGATTGTTGATGATCTTGCCTTCAGGCAGAATATTACAACAACTGAACAGGAGATTGCAGAACTGGTTTTACAGATACAACAATTTGACCCCCCGGGCATTGCCGCCCGTAACCTGCAGGAATGTTTACTGCTGCAGCTGGAGAGAAAATTACACGAAGGCAGGCATGTAGAAATGGCCATCAAGGTTTTGGAGAAATACTTTGATGAGTTTACGAAAAAACATTACGAAAAAATTCAGCGTGGATTTGATCTGAACGACGACCAGTTGAGGGAAGTGATCAACCAGATCGTTAAATTAAATCCTAAACCCGCAGGATCGGTTGGCGAAAGCAGCAGGGCCGAAAGTTATGTGGTGCCCGATTTTTTTATTTATAACAATGCCGGCAAACTTGAATTAACGCTTAACAATAAAAATGCACCCGACCTCCGCATCAGCGAAGGATACCGGGATATGCTGAAAGAATATGACCGGGGCAGTAAAAAAGACAAGCGGCAGAAAGAAGCGGTCATCTTTATCAAACAAAAAATTGATGCAGCCAAATGGTTTATTGATGCCATTAAACAACGGCACAATACCTTGTTGAATACCATGGAAGCCATCATGAATTACCAGCGGGCCTTTTTCATATCGGGCGATGAAACAGATCTGAGGCCCATGATATTAAAACATATTGCAGAAGAGACCAATCTTGATATTTCTACCGTAAGCCGGGTTGCCAACAGCAAATTTGTACAAACAGAATTTGGCACGTACCGGCTTAAATTTTTCTTTAGTGAAAGCCTGCAAACCGATAGCGGAGAAGAAGTGAGTACCAGAGAGGTTAAAAAAATACTCAGCGATATTATTGAAGCAGAAGATAAAAAACATCCTTATAGCGATGAAAAATTAACGGAGATGTTGCAGGAAAAAGGATATAATATTGCACGAAGAACTGTTGCCAAATACAGGGAACAACTGAATATATCGGTAGCACGGTTAAGAAAAGAATTATGACAGAAGCCATTCACATCCCGCAGGATATAGCTCCACATCAAAAGCAGCATATTATCCTACGATTTTTTGCACAACTGTTCTCTGTTGTATTTCACCCGTTATTTATTCCTTTTTACGTGATCGGGTTTTTAATAAATTATCATCCTTCTTATTTTTCTGGTTTTAGTGCTGCCTCCAGGTTTGAAATAATGAGGTCTGTTTTTGTAAATACCATCCTGTTTCCTGCTTTTGCCTTACTGGTGATGAAGGGCCTGGGATTTATAAAATCAATTTTATTACATACCCAGCAGGACAGGATCGGACCTTACCTAGCCAATATGATCTTTTATTTCTGGATGGCCCGGGTGTTTTTCAATTTTAAGCCCGACATTACGCCGGTGCTTGCCGTTTTTATGACCGGAGTTTTTCTTACCACAGCCATAGCATTAATAGCGAATATTTTTTTAAAAATAAGTATGCATGCCATTGGTTGCGGTGGCCTGCTGGGCATCTTTATCATTATTATGAACAGTAACAGCATGTTAATGACATGGCCTTTATCCATCGCCTTATTAATAACTGGCCTGGTTTGTACTTCCCGTTTAATTGTAAGCAACCATACACCAAAAGAAATTTACATGGGACTTTTTGTTGGATTGATTTGCCAGTTTGCTGCTTCTATAGCAATCTTATAATTTCCTTAACCACATAGTGATATAGAAACATAGACCATCACATAGAAATCTATGTGGTTCTTTCTATTGTGTACTATATTTCTATGTGGTTCCTCTTAAAGGCTGCTTAATCCGTCAGACATAAAATAAAAAGACCCTGCTTGTAACTGCAGAGTCTCTTTTTCCTGTCGTGCCTAACAATAAAAACTTTAAAACTGTAGATGAAATATAGTTTTCAATGCAAGTATTTTGAAAAACAGCACCCGTTCGGGTGTACTGGCCTTATTTTCTTTGGGTACGATTTTAATATATCAGTTTTGCTTACTGTTAAACATTTTCGTTTCTATAAATCGTTTTTATCCAACACTTTATTGTGTATAAAATTAAAAGAGAACAGATATTTTTTAAAAACATGTTGAAAGAAGTAAAACCCCTTAGCAACTTTACTTTTTTTGCTTATTTTACTAAGTAAATATGCTTAAACCAGGGGTTGCTTAACAGTTTTATTTCAATTGAATTTAGCTGAGCCCCTCCTAAATCTTTATATTTGCAGCTTAATTTGATTAGGATGAATATGAAGTTATTGCTGAATATAGTGCTTTTGTTTAGTGCCCTCAGTGTGAAGGCAAATACACACCATTCAGGTTTTGATAAAAGTGCATTTTACGGTGCCCTGGCAGCAAATGATATGAATTCTATTAATGCACAATTAAACATGATCAAAACTTCTTCCATAAATGAAAAAGAAGCTTACGAAGGTGCATTGCTGATGAAAAAAGCCGGGCTCATCAAAAAACCTGCAGAAAAATTAAGCCTTTTTAAAGCCGGCCGCTTAAAACTTGAAGCTGCCATAAAAAAGGATAAAGAAAATGCAGAATTCAGTTTTTTACGCCTGATCATACAGGAGCATGCGCCTAAGCTGGTTGAATACAACAATAATATACATGCTGATGTTTCAACAATCCGCACAAATTTTAAAACGCTTTCACCGGTTGTTCAGCAGGCTATACAGGATTATACCAAAAAATCGAAGGTTTTAAAACCGCTTTAGCCGTAATTTTGCAGTACATGAGTAAAAAGATTCTGGTCATTTATTATACCCAATCGGGGCAACTGGAAGATATCCTCAACAATTTTACAGCACCCCTTGTACAAGCAGGTAATACGATTGAAAAAGTTCGTGTGCAGGTTGCCAACGATTATCCCTTTCCCTGGAATGGCAAAGCATTTTTTGCTGTGATGCCCGATTGTGTTTTAAGCGTACCCACCACACTAAAACCTTTTCAACTTAAAGAAAATAAATACGACCTGGTTATACTCGGCTACCAGGCCTGGTTCCTGTCTCCGAGCATTCCGGTGAATTCTATCTTAAACGATCCTGCTGTAAAGGCTGTTTTAAAAGATACGCCGGTTATTACCATTACCGGCGCCCGCAATATGTGGATCAGTGCCATGCAGCGCATTAAAAAAATATTAAAAGATGCCAACGCAAACCTGGTGGGCAGCATTGCGCTTTTTGATAAGCACCATAATTTTATAAGTTTCATCACTATTTTTTACTGGATGTTTACAGGGAAGAAGGGGCGTTGGCTGGGTATTTTTCCAACCCCGGGTGTTTCGGAAGCCGACATAAAAAAAACAGCGGATTATGGCAATACCGTTCAAAAATATTTAACCGGCACAAACTGGAATGGTTTACAGGATGAACTGATTGAGCAAAAAGCAATAGAAGTAAAGTATAATTTAATGTTTATCGAATCCAAAGCAAGTAAAATTTTTGCCATATGGGCCAACATCATAGCAAAAGAAAAAAAAAAGACTGCCTGGCTTGTTGCATTCAAATATTATCTTTTAATTGCACTGTTTATAGCGGCCCCCATAATACTAACGGTAGATTTTATTTTCTTCAAACCATTTTTATCGGAGCGGATTAAAAAACAAAAACAACTTTATTCAGGCGTAAATTAACTTAAAGAACAGATGGCATTAAACGAGGTTTACATTACAAATACAGCGGCTTTTTTTCCAAACGATCCGGTTTCAAACGATGAGATGGAAGATTACCTGGGATACATTAATGATGCGCCTTCCAGGTCGAAAGCGATTGTGCTGCGCAACAACGGAATAAAAAACAGGTTTTATGCACTCACCAAAGAGGGCAAGCCAACACATACCAATGCGCAAATGACGGCCGAGGCTGTAAGGGCATTATTTAAAGATAATCCGGACGGTATTAACGATATTCAGTTGTTAAGCACCGGAACTTCCACCCCCGATCAATTAATGCCTTCGCATGGTGTGATGGTACACGGGCATCTTCCTGAAACAAAACCTTTTGAAGTAATTTCTCCTTCCGGTGTATGCTGTGCCGGTATGCATGCTTTCAAATATGCCTACCTGGCAACTAAAGCAGGCGAAGTGCAACACTCTGTAGCAACCGGTTCCGAGCGTTTTTCCCTTTCTTTACTTGCCGGCAATTTTGAAGACGAAGCAAAAAGACTAAAGGAACTTGTTGATGATCCGTACATTGGTTTTGAAAAAGAATTTTTAAGATGGATGTTATCTGATGGAGCCGCTGCATTTCATCTCTCCAACAAAAAGAATGAAACGGGCATTAGTTTAAAGGTAGAATGGATCGAAGGCTTTTCCTACGCAAACGAACTGGAGCCTTGTATGTACCAGGCTTGCGAAAAAATGAAAGACGGTAGCTTAAAAAGTTACCAGGATTATACCCCGCAGGAATTAGCAGCACAATCCATCATGAGTATTAAGCAGGATGTAAAATTGCTGAGCAAAAATATTGTATTGTACGGTGGCTATGGCGTAAGTGAATCCTTGGCCAGGCATGGTGTTAAATCGGAAGAGATCGATTATTTTTTACCGCATATGTCGAGTAATTTTTTTAAAGACAAGATTTATCAGCAACTGATAGCAAACGGAACAGGCATTATGTACGATAAATGGTTTGTAAACCTCGACCAGGTTGGTAATGTAGGAGCAGCTTCTGTTTATTTTATGGTGAATGAATTATTTCACAGTGGTAAGCTTAAGGTTGGTGATAAAATTTACCTGCTGGTGCCGGAAAGCTCCCGTTTCTCTTATATGTACAGTTTACTTACGGTTTGCTAATGAAGAAAGCTATTAACCGTCCCGCTATAAGCGGAACAGCTAACAGCTTATAACTAACAGCTTTCTAAAATGAAAAAAGAAGAAATTCCCCAGGACGACGGCGCCCTTAACAAATTAACCAAAGAAGTGGTATATGCTGTTGATAGTTCGGGTAAATATTCAAGCGAGCTGAGCACCGGCTGGGATGTAAAGACAAAGGCCCTGGATCTTGCCTGGGAAGATATTGAAAAGCGCATTGAAGCTGCCCGGCAAAAAGTACTGAATAACGAAGCCAGCCCGATCTTATATTTTTTGGAGTTGAGATTGATGGACATGGGCATATTGGCTGCTTATACAGGCTTTTGGAAATGGACCATCAAAAACCATTTAAAACCTGCTGCATTTAAAAATTTATCCCAACAAAAATTACAGAAATACGCCGATGCATTTAATGTAAGTGTGGAGGAGCTTAAAACCATGAATGTGCATGACAACTGAATTTGAACATTTACAGGCAGCGCATTGCGAAAACGGCGTTACTACAAATCTGTTAAGAAGTGCCGGTGCAACACAGCTAACCGAGCCGCTTGTATTCGGTATTGGTTCAGGCTTATTTTATGTACAGTTACCTTTTCTGGTAATCAATAATGGTCCTGCTATTGCTTTCCGCACGATGCCGGGCCTTATCTTTAAAAGAACCTGTGATGCCCTGGGCATACCGGTCTTCAGAAAAAAGTTTTCATCAAGAGAAACAGGAAAAAAATATTTAGATGATTGCCTGGCCAAAGGGCAACCCGTGGGCGCACAGGTTGGCGTTTACTACCTTACTTATTTTCCCAAAGAATACCGCTTCCATTTCAATGCGCACAACATGATCGTTTTTGGAAAGGAAGATGACCGGTATCTTATCAGCGATCCGGTAATGGAAATACCAACCTCTTTAACTGAATACGAACTGGATAGGGTTCGATTTGCAAAAGGTGCTTTTGCACCCCGTGGCCAGATATACTACCCGTTGGAAAAAAGGATCGTCTCCGATGAACAGGTGGCAAAAGCAATTGTAAAAGGCATTAAAAGAAATGTAACCCACATGCTACGCATACCCGGTAATGTTGCCGGTGTTAATGGTATTGCAGGTACCGGTAAAAAAATAAAGAAATGGAAAGATAAACTCGGAGACGAAAAAGCGGGTTTGTATTTAGCGCAATTGGTGCGTATGCAGGAAGAGATCGGTACCGGTGGCGGTGGCTTCCGATACATTTATGGTGCATTTTTACAGGAAGCACATGCTTTTCATCCTATTGATGAACTGCTGGATATTTCAAAAATATTTACAGAAGCCGGTGATAAATGGCGCACGGCAGCCGTTCAGGCCGCGGGCATTTATAAAGGCCGTATTGGCAGCCAGGCCGACTATAATGTGATGGGAGATTATCTCATCGAAATTTCGGAGATAGAGAAAAAAGCATTTAAGGCATTGAGCAAAATAAAATGGAATACATGAGCAATGCAGCTGTGCGAATAAAAAACGTAGGGTTCACTTATCCCCGTCAATCTGCTTCCTGCTTTACTAATTTAAATTTAGAAGTACAGGAAGGTGAACGATTTGGCTTGTTTGGCCCCAATGGCGCCGGCAAAACCACGCTCATGAATTGTATGACAGGCTTGCTGCAATTTTCAGAAGGCAGCATTCAATTACTCGGTCACGAAATTACCCACCACAAAAAAGAGATCAACAAACTTTTTGGGTTTGTACCTCAGGATTTTTCTTTTTACCAGGAACTGAGCCCGGCCGAAAACCTGGCTTTTTTTGGTGCCTGGAGCGGCTTACAAAAAACAGAGATCAAAAATAAAACTGCTGAATTACTGGAGGTACTTGGACTCGCTGAGGTTCGTAATAAAAAAGTTGAGCAATTCTCCGGGGGTATGAAACGCCGGGTAAACCTTGCTATCGGCGTAATCCACAATCCACGTATTTTATTTTTAGATGAGCCTACCGTTGGTGTGGATGTACACACCCGCCATGCTATCATCAACTATCTTAAAAAATTAAATGAAGACGGAACAACACTTATTTATACATCGCACCAGTTGAGTGAGGCCGAAGACCTTTGCAATAAAGTGGCACTGATCGATGATGGAAAAATAATTGCACACGATACATTGAATCAGTTAATGATTGATCATAAAGAAGACGGGCTGGAAGGTTTGTTCATTAATTTAACCGGCAAATCATACAGGAACTCATAATGTTTAAACTCCGGAGCACCATATTAAAAGACATGCGCATTCTCACCCGTGACAGGCTGGGACTGGTGTTCATGTTTGTTATGCCCATTGTGCTGGCGGTAGTTATTACAGCCGTACAAAACAGTACGTTCGAAATGCTCAACACCAACACGGTACCCATGCTTATCTGCAACAGGGATACCGGTGATGCCGGCAAACAAATGCAAACCGCTATAGAGAAAGTGGGTATGTTCGATCTGAAGCAGGTTATGCCAGCTGTAACTGACAAAGATATCTCTGAAAAGATGCATGCAAAAGATGCGGTTATCGCCATTATCATTCCGGCCGACTTCACTCAGAAATTAAAAATAAAGGCGGATGGTACGGCAAAAAAAGCGTTGAAAAATTTTGGAATGCAATCCGATGCTGTAATAACCAACGACAGCAGCGAAGTTCAACCCATTACCTTATTATATCACCCGGTTTTACAGGAATCTTTCCGTCATTCTATAAATGGCGCTTTACGCAGTGCATTACAGGTGGTGCAGAATAAAGAAGTTTTAAAAAGCCTTTACTTCGCATTAAATGAAACCGCGCTACCCGATTCGCTGGAGAAAGATCTGATAAACAGCCAGATTGGTATTGTAGAGATCCCGGTATCCAGGGATGGCAGCCGCAATATACCCAATGCATCACAACACAATGTACCGGCCTGGACGGTCTTTGCCATGTTCTTTGTAGTGATCTCTTTGGGGGGTAGTGTGGTTCGTGAAAAACTAAACGGTAGTTTCGTTCGCTTAAAAACATTGCCCACCAATTACCTGGTTGCTTTAATATCCAAACAACTTACCTATTTGTTTGTAACATGCATCCAGGCCGCAGTTGTTTTCTCAATCGGTATCTGGCTTTTTCCGGTAATGGGTTTACCCAAGCTGAATTTACCGGCTGATATCACCGGCCTGGTAATTGTAACCCTTATCTGCGGCTGGTGTGCCGTAAGTTATGCCATCATGATCGGCGTATTTGCAAAAACCCAGGAGCAGGCCAATGGCATTGGTGCAGTATCCATTGTTTTAATGGCGGCTGTAGGCGGTTTGCTGGTACCCAGTTTTGCCATGCCCGAATCTTTTCAGTTTGTGATGAAGCTTTCACCGCTGCATTGGTGCCTGGAAGCTTATTATGGTTTATTTTTAGAAGGAGGAAAACTGAAAGATGTTATCTTAAATATAATACCTTTACTGGGTATCACTTTTGCTATACAATTGATTACGCTGATCGGGTTAAAAAGAAAGAACCTGATTTGAAATATATATTATGGAAACAGCCGAATTGAAATTACAGGTTAAAAAACAGATCATAGAATTTTTGAACCTTATCTCCGTGAAACCCGAAGATATTAAGGATGATGAACCGTTGTTTGGGGAAGGCCTGGGGCTTGATTCAATTGATTCGATAGAACTGATCGTTTTGCTGGGCAGAGAATATGGGATAGATATTAAAGACCCCAAAGAAGGCCGTAAGGTTTTAACAGATATCAACACGATGGTTGCTTATATTGAGCAACACCGTACAAAATAATTTTTAAAAAATAAAAAAGCTGTCAGTCAGAGCTTGTCGAAGAGGGTGCTATTATCAAAGCAGTATTTGACCCGCCTTCGGCCATCACAGCTTACAATCCAACTATATTGAGCAGAATTTTCATAACAGGCATGGGCGTAATAAGTGCTATAGGAAATTCTGTAGCCGAAAATCACCAATCGCTTAAGGATGCTGTTTGTGGCGTTAGTAAAGCGTTTGATCTGTTCCCAACCAAATATGCCGGCCTGTTACCTTTTGGCCAGGTTCCCGTTAGCACAGAAGATTTACTGCAACAATTACAGGTAACCGCACCGGGAGTTACCCGTACAACGCTGCTGGCCTTGCATGCGTTGAATGAAGCCCTTGCTGATTGCGGAATTTCCCCTGAAGACATTAAATCGTCCGAAACTGCATTGATTGGCGCAAACACTGTTGGCGGCATGTGCCTGACGGATGAGTTGTATAATGATGCCAATAACAAAACGGATGGTTCAGATTACCTTGAATCTTATGATTGCGCTTCTGTTAATTTGTACCTGCAAAAACATTTTAAAATAACCGGTGTTGTTAACACAATCAACACCGCCTGCTCATCATCGGCCAATGCCATCATGTATGGCGCCATGCTGATGAAGAACGGTTATGCCAAAAGAGCCATCGTTGGCGGCACCGACTGTCTTGCAAAATTTACCATCAATGGTTTTAATGCGCTGCATATTTTATCAACAGACAATTGTACACCTTTTGATGAAGGCAGAAAAGGATTGAACCTGGGAGAAGGCGCTGCTTTTTTAATTTTAGAAAAGGAAGAGGATATAAAAGGCAGAAAAGTGTATGCAGAATTAACCGGTTACAGCAATGCCAACGATGCCTACCATCCTTCTTCATTATCAGATGAAGGGGATGGCCCCTTTCTTTCTATGCAAGGTGCATTAAACATTGCAAACCTTTCGGCAGATAAAATTGATTTTATTAATGCACACGGAACCGGTACCGAAAACAATGATGCAGTAGAAAGCAAGGCCATGATGCGTTTGTTTGATAAGCCCCCGGCTTTCGCATCTTCCAAAGGAAACATTGGCCACACGCTGGGTGCATCAGGTGCCATTGAAGCTGTGTACAGCATTTTAAGTTTAGTGCATCAGGAGGTGTATGCTAACCTGCATTTTAAAAATGCAATTCCCTCAACAGGTTTAACACCGGTGCTGGCTTATAAAAAAATGCCGGTCAGTCATGTTATGAGTAATTCATTTGGTTTTGGAGGTAGTTGTTCATCACTTATTTTTTCAAAAGTCTGAGTCATGTTGTATATCCACAAAACATTTAGCATATCGGTACAACAGAACCTGTTACAGGCCAACATTGAATTAATAAATGAACCCGTTAATAAAAAATTACAGGCCATTGAACCTGCTTACGAAAAAATACCACCAGGTATTTTACGCAGGATGGGCAAATCAATAAGAATGGGGGTTGGCGCTGCACTGCCTTTAATGAGCGAAACAGATCCGGTAAACGGGATCATTATGGGCTCGGCAAATGCAGGAATGGAAGAGTGTGTAAAATTTCTGAACCAGATTGTTCAATATGAAGAAGGCCAGCTTACTCCCGGAAATTTTGTGCAAAGCACCGGAAATGTAATTGCAGGTCAGTTAGGATTAATTACTCGAAACAAAGGTTACAACGTAACCCACGTACATGCCGGCCTTGCCTTTGAAAATGCAGTACTTGATGCCATCATGCAGCTCAACACAAATCCATCAAACAGTTATCTGCTTGGCGGGGTTGATGAGATCTCTTCTTTTCATTATAATATTGAAGCGCTTGCAGGTACCTATAAAAAAGAAGAGGTCTCTAATAAAGTTTTGTATGAAGCAGGCAGTCCGGGTTATTTAGTAGGCGAAGGGGCGGCCATGTTTGTTGTAAGCGCTGAAGCCAATAATTTCATTGCAAAACTAACAGCAATAGCCACGATACATAGTACAGATATTGAATTGGTACAAGCGCAGCTAAAAATGTTTTTGCAAAAAAACCTGGAGGCAGGAACAGCAATTGATCTTTTTCTCTCCGGCGAAAATGGCGACAACCGTACTTTACCTTTTTATACTGCCTGTGAAACCCTGCTTGCTGATGATACTGCCATTGTGCGGTACAAACACATGACCGGGGATTTTCCAACAGCATCTGCCCTGGGCCTTTGGTATGCCTGTGAGTTTTTGCAGCAGCAGGTACCACAACATATGTTTAAAAAGAAAACATCAAAAACCAGTTACAGAAATATTTTATTGTACAATAATTTTAAAGGGTTGCAGCATAGTTTTATTTTGGTTTCAAAAGCCTGGTAACAATAATTTGTTTATTAGTTTTCTTAATTTGAAATAATTTTAACCCGGTTTATAATTCATGGCTTATGAAGAAAAAGTGGAGTTCTCTTTTTTATCTTGTAATAGTTGCCGGGTTGGGATTTGCTATTTACTGGATAGCAAAGCAGGGTAGTGCATTGCAAACCCCGACACTTACAGCCCAACAATTACAAAATGAAAAAGTCCCCGGCAGCAGCAGCTTCCTGGTTTTTACTGATTCCTTAAAACACGGCCTTACCGATCCACTGGCCGTATTGCTTTTACAGATCATCATCATCATTGCCACTGCACGCCTTTTTGGTTACCTGTTTAAAAAGATAAGACAACCTGCAGTTATCGGCGAAATAGTGGCTGGTATTATTTTAGGTCCTTCTATTTTAGGTTTACTTTTTCCACAAATAAATCTTTTTCTCTTTCCGGAAGCCTCATTGGCAACACTTAATTTTTTGAGCCATATCGGCCTTATTCTTTTTATGTTCATCATAGGTATGGAACTGGATTTAAAAATGATTATGAAACAGGCATACAGTGCAGTTATTATGAGTCATGCCGGCATTATTATACCTTTTACCCTGGGGATGGGCATTGCCTATTTTATTTATGCTGAATTTGCACCTCCTGGAATTTCATTTTTATCTTTTGCATTATTTATGGGCATCACCATGAGCATTACTGCTTTTCCTGTACTTGCACGGATACTGAAAGAACGAGGGCTTACCAAAACGAATCTTGGTATAACTGCATTAACCTGTGCAGCAGCTGATGACCTTACTGCCTGGTGCGTTTTGGCTGCTGTCATTGCACTGGTAAAATCCGGCTCTTCTGTAAGTGCCTTTTATACTATGGGTTTTGCATTGGCATATTTGGTAATTATGTTTACACTAATACGGCCTGCATTGCAAAGGCTGGAAGACCTATATAAGAACAGGGAGACAAAAAGAACAGCTATTATTGCACTGTTGTTTCTGCTGCTGATTGTATCTTCTTACATTACTTCAGTAATTGGAATAAATGCATTGTTTGGTGCTTTCATTGCAGGCGTTATTATGCCATCCAGTTTCAGTTTTCGAAAAATTGTTGTTGATAAAATTGAAGATGTAAGCCTTATATTATTGCTACCGTTATTTTTCGTCGTTACTGGTTTAAAGACTCAGATAGGTTTATTGAACCAGGCACATTTATGGATAACTTTCGGTTGGTTGTTATTAGTAGCTGTAGGCGGTAAATTAGGTGGTATTAGTATTGCCGCAAAAGTTGTAGGAAAAACTGGAAAGACAGTTTATCTATTGGTGTGCTGATGAACACCCGTGGACTGATGCAGCTGATCGTTTTAAATATTGGTTACGATCTGGGGATTCTTTCGCCTGAAATATTTGCCATGATGGTGTTGATGGCGCTCGTAACTACGTTTATGACAGGACCAGCGTTGGATCTGATCAATTGGCTAATGCCGGAGAAGGTGGTAGCGAATGAGTTGCATAAAACCTCCGCAGAACTTACTGAAGAACGAACTTAGCCTTACATTTAAAATGCACCAGCTCATCCTTAAAAAGGGAAGCCACAATATTAAATGCACCGGTTTCATCAGCAGCATATTTTATGCTTGCATGTATCAGATTATTTTCAAGCGGATTAATAACTGCTAAGAATTTCATATCTGCTGCCTGAACCAAATTGGTTTCTTTATCAATTACCGTTTCCAGTATTTCCTTTATCATCTGCATCATACACACACCGGGTACAACCGGCTGGTTGGGGAAATGCCCTTCAAATATTTTATGATGACTGTTGATGAGCAATTCTGCCCAAATCTCTGTTTCGGATTTTACAGTTTCGTTGATGGTAAAAAAATCGTTTAGCAGCATTATCTTTCTGTTTTTATTAGGTGTCAGGCCACTACAAATACGCCATAAATTAAAAGCCTTTCTGATTTTCCAATGACCTCATGGCAAAAAGCCTGTGCTTAGTGGCCAGACACCAGCATTATCTTTCTATTCTTTTTAAGCCAATGTTAAATTCAAATGTTTTGTGCGATATGCCAATGGTATCCGGTATACCATCAATATAATTTTTCATCACCGCCTCCACCATTGTCTTTTTGTTGGATGCTCTTTCCATACGCACCAGTTCATCACCGCTTTGGTTTGTAATATAATAATTAAAGCCTTTGGTTTGCGGGAAAATAAAATAAGTCAGCCCCTGATTGGTTTTCACAATGGCCTTTGAATTGTCCAATCTGTTCATCAGTACCAGTTCAAAATCGTGCTGCAGGGTTTTAATGACCGACTTTTTGTTCAGCTTTTTCATGATGGAATACACTTTAAAACTGCCATCAGCCGCAAATTCAAAATCAAAAAAACCAAGGCCCATTTCGTTGCTGAAAACAACACGGGTACTGCTGTCTGGCATTTTTTTAATAAGCAGCAATCCGCTTAAATGATTACCCATCACATCAACGGTGGTATTGTACAAGGCTACAGTAAAAGCGGGCTTGAATTTTTGCAGAACATTCACTTCCGCCTGAGCAGATTGCATTTGCTGATGAGCCGGAGAGCAGCTCAACATCCCCCCGATAACCATCGGGGCTATCGGCAGCACCCAGCTACTTAATATCAAATAAGTTATCCGGAATTGATGCATTCAGTTCTTTATTGGTAAAACGCATGATGGTATTATCGCCCGAAAGTTCAAGCATTTGAATACTTGTAACAGAAAAATCTTTTTTATCAACCACCACATTGATCGATCTAAACATCTCTTTCATGCCTTTGCTCACAGGTGTCAGTTCAACCAGCGCATTGGTTTTGCTTTCAAAAACACGGGTTTTAAAATCAGTATTATCCAGCATGGTGCCCTGCATACAGTCAATCATAATTTTATTGATCTGCTGAAACATTTTGTTCGATTTGGTAGACACTTTGCTTTCCTTGGCGCCGTCTTTTACATACACTTTATCCTTGTTCAGAATCATCAGGTATTTAAAGGGCTGGGTATATTCCATCCGCACCCGGCTGTCTTTCTTAAACCAGAAATTTCCTTTGGACGTGATTTTTTCTGAGAGCATACTCAGGTTTTTATCCTGGGTAAAATCAGATCTGATGGAGGTGCTTTTTAACGCAACGGCAGCAAATGCGGTTTTAAACTTTACGAGGTCAGCAACAGGGGTATAGCCGGCGTATTGTGCATGGGAAGCCATTGCAACAGCAAGCATAGAAAACAGAAATAGTAATTTACGCATAGGGTTGCAAAGCTAACAATTTATCAAGCGGAATGATGTTGTAGCCTCTTTTTTTAACTTCTTGTATAAATTCAGGTAAAACATCCAAAGTAGTCTTACTGGTATCATGAAAAAGAAAGACAGCACCGGGTGTTATCCCTTCATTGATCTTTGCCAGTAGTTTCTTTCCATCTTTAATCACCGTATCCAGTGACCTTACACTCCACCCAACCGGTGTATACCCGCCATTGCTGATCGCCTTTGCTAAATTTGGATTGGTAACACCGTAGGGTGGCCTGAATAATTTGGGCTTAAGCCCGGTAACCCTTTCCATTTCTGCGTCCATCTGTTGCAGATCATCCTGCATTTTTTTGGCAGCATACATATCAAACCAAAAATGATGGGAGTAACTGTGGTTGCCGATAATGTGGCCCTCAGCCAGTACCTGTTTTAAAATGGTTTCATTACCCGCAATGCGTTTGCCAATGCAGAAAAATGTTGCTTTAACATGCTCTGCATTCAGTATAGCCAGAATTTCTTTGGTATAGTTTGTTGCCGGACCATCATCAAAGCTGATGGCAATTTCTTTTTTATCGGTATTGGCCTTACAAACAATTTTAATGAAGAAATTGGAACCCACGTAGTAACAACCCCAAAATACAATGAGAGCATAAGCAATAAGCAACAGGCAATAAGCAAAGATGGGCAGTCCGTATTGTATATGCACACCAATTAAAATGGCGAGCAGTACAATAAAAAAAATATTTGTGTTGCGGAAGTTTAACATGCCGACAGCAAAGATAAAGAATGATGTATGCCCTGGTAGTGATTGTAAATTAAAATCCTGTTGATCTTTTTATCAGCAGAACCGGCGTAATTCAATGCGGCAGGAACCCTTCCTGATTTGATAGTAACAGCTGCGAGCCACATGGCAAAAGCTGCTGCAGTTGGGTATTCTCCGCACAGGTGTTTATAATTGAGCATTTCTTTTGCCTTGAAAATAGTTTGCCCAAGTTGCTCATAAACTTTGTCTTCGCCAGCATCCCCGTTTTTTCCGGTGATGATCAGATCGATATCATTCATACTTACAGCATGCCTTTCTACAAAAGCAGCGATCTGCTTTTCAATATCATTAATTCCTTCAGGCTTGTAAAAAGTATGCAGTCCGTCCAGTTTTGCATAATCGGTTGCAGCAGGTTCATTGGCCAATAAGAAAAACGTAGCGCCTTCCCCGGCAATGGTTCCTTTGGTTTTTGTTTTATAAATATCCAGGTTTGATACCGGCCCTTGCTTATATAAACCCAACCTGTTTAAAATGGTATGGCTTGTGTTGGTGATCTCATCAATGGCGCCAACCAATACATTAGCGGCATCATTTTCTTTCAGCAGCATCATCCCGTCAAGCAGGGCACTTTCAAAAGAAAAACCGCGGTGTACAAAAGCGTTGTTGTAATGATTGCAATGCAGCAGCAAACCAATTTGTGCGCCAATGGTATTGTGTGTTGACTGTATGAATGAAGTTGGCGTAAGTAGTTCTTCATTAAACTCAACCAGCTTGCTTAAAAAAGAATTCGTGTCTTCCAGGCAGCCATAAGCCGTGCCGGTAATAATGGCATCGGGTACTTTAACTTCCGCTTCCTGCAAACATTCCATAGCAGCGGCCACACCCATCCGTATGATGCGGCTCATGCGCCTGATCTGCTTGGGGTCAATAAAATCTTTGTAATCAGGTTCTATGCAGGCAAGGCGATTGCCGGTGTATGCCACAGCATCAACCAATGGCTGGTGGCCAAAGGTTTTTTGGGGTGAAATATTTCCTGTTGCCCTGATGTACATTTCTATTTATTAATTATTGTTTCTGATTAGAGCCACAAAACGTTCCTACGGAACGAAGGACATTAAACTTATTATTGAGCTACCCACAAATCGTCCCTAACGGGACGTGGCGTCGTTTGAAGCATTACTTTCTCTATGTATACTCCGATAAAATACAAGAGAGCTAATTCTATCCAAATTATTTAACCGCACACTTTTAAATCGTTCCGTTAGGAACGTCTCATTGGTAGATTAAATTATCAAAAGATCTTCAATGTTCCATCGGAACATATTGTGCTTATTGCCAAAGCTTAAATTTTAGAAAAAATCAATGATGAACAATTTCCTCCAAATCCAAACGAATTGGAAAGCACATGTTTCACTTCCACATTTTTTACCAATGCCCTTTCCGGCACAAACGGCAGATCAACCATGGGCGTTTCCAAACGCAGGTTTGGAAAAATAATTCCATGCTGCAAAGCCAAAACAGCAAACACGGCTTCTATGCCACCACTGGCAGCAAGTGTATGGCCTGTAAAGGTTTTTGTTGAACTCATTTTTGGATAATGCGGATCAAACAATCTTTTGATTGCCGTTCCTTCCGCAATATCATTGTTCTGTGTACCGGTACCATGCAGATTTATATAATCAATGTCTTCGGGTTTTAATCCCGCTTTTTGTAATGCACCACTCATAGCCAGGTAAGAACCAATTCCATCCGGCGATGAAGCTGTTTGGTGATAGGCATCATTGGCATTGCAATAACCGCTTAAAATAATGGTTGGTTTGTTTTTTAATGTAGCAGCAACTTTATCAGAAACCAGTACTACATAACCAGCGCCTTCACCAAGGTTCAGGCCCCGGCGGTTTTGGTCAAAAGGCTGACAAAACTGTTCATCAACGATCATCAATGTATTAAAACCATTAAGGGTAAATCTTGTCATGGAATCGGTACCGCCGGCAACAACCACATCAACAATATTATTTCTTATTAGCCTGGCGCCTAAAAATATAGCATTGGCCGATGATGAACAGGCCGTACTGATGGTGGTGATGTAATCTTTAATATGCAATGCATCGGCAACCAATTCTGTTACACTGCCACACTCGTGGTTAATAACATCGCGTAATTTTCCTTTACTGTTATCGGATAAAAATTCGGTGAAGAAGTTTTCGGTTTTATCCATACCGCCAACAGAAGTGGCGGAAATAAAACCTGTGCGTAGGTCTTTAATATTTTCAATGCCTGCAGTTGCAAGCGCTTCCTTAGCGGCAACTAAACTTAATAAAGCGGTCCGGCTTTTTATTTTTGGTAAGCCTGCAAGTTGTGCAAGCTCTTCATCACCCAGCTTAACTTCAGCAACCGGCAACCTGTTGCCGTGAGCAGAATGTAAGTATCGCATCTGCCCCATTCCAGCCCGGCCATTTTCCAATGCATCCAGGCATTCGGCCACATTGTTGCCTATGGCCGAAATAATACCGGTGCCTGCAATAAAAACAGGTGCATTATTATTAAGCATGCTGGGCTTGATGATCAGTTATGTATTCGGCCATGGTGCGTACGGTTTTAAAAACCCTTGGGCCGTCTTCTGCATTTGATAACTTGATCTTATACTGCTGCTGCAATAAAACGATCAATTCCAGTGCATCTATCGAATCAAGGCCAAGACCTTCAACAAACAGCGGTTGGTCGTCTCCTATATCCTCAGGTTTAGTATCCTGCAAATTCAACTGGGCAATGATCTGTGTTTTCAGATCCGACATTAATTTATCCATTTTGTAACTGATGTATTTTAGTAAGGTTTTCTTTTGTAAAATTAACTGAATTGGCGCTTTTTTCTTGCTCTATTAAAAATAAAGTTGCATTATAATTTTTGTCCAATACATCTACCCAGCCGCAAATACAACACTGTAATATATTATTATTAATCATGTTGCTTACATATTGTTCAATAAATCCTGCATCAAAGCACTCAAAAATAAAAAATGCATTTTCGCCCTTAAAATGATGCCGGATAGCCATTTCGCCAATTACAATATTGGGTAATGTATATACAAACAGCGCCGGACTGGCCATGGTATTGGTTGTTTCGTAGTATTTAATATCCGTATCCAGGCTTGCATTGGCGTTGGATAATACGATGCCCACATCTTCGGGCTTATATTTTTCTTTATCAAAGCCGTTCTGCAATAAAATTTCGTTGGCCAGCCATCCCAATTTACTCAGGTTATCCATTTTATGGAATTTAGGATACTGTAATTCAAAATGACGGTAAATTGCAACCAGAAATTCCGGCAGTTCCGGTTCTTTTTCTTCAAACACCTGCAGCCCGTTTTTATAAACAATATTATTGCTTATAATACAACTTGCCGTGATATGATTTTCTGTTTTCAAAATGTATAATACGCTTCTTTGCTAACACAATACATGTCAGATTTTTTACTTAGTTAGGGCATCTCTTGCTTTGATCATTTTTTCCAGCTTTATTAACGCTGTTGAATGATCTTTTACATAAGGGTTGTTGGTATCCCAAACATACCCGGCTAATACAGAACAGATCATACTCTTGATCTCGGGCACCTGGTTATCGGCAAAAAATATGGTATCCAGCGTTCCCTCGTACCAGGCCATTACATAAGAGCGAAAAGTGTTTACTCCCTGCATCATTATTTCGGTATATTCTTTTTCCCAGTCCACCTGTTCACCTTGCAGTGTTTTTATTACAAGATGGGCTGCGGTTTGACTTGAAACAGTTGCCAGCGTTACGCCCGATGAGAAAACCGGATCCAGGAATTCTGTTACATTACCTGTTAACACAAAACCATCGCCATAAAATTTTGTGGTACTTACCGAATACGATTCCAGAACCCTGGGTTCAAAAATAAATTCAACATCTTTCGTTCTTTCGGCCAGGTAAGGCTCACTGGCCAACAAGTCCCTGAGCTGTTCTTCCGGTGTACTTCCTGCTGTTGATTTAAAGAATGTTGGTTCGCCCACAAAACCCACCGAAGTATTTCCGTTTGAAAAAGGTATTACCCAGATCCATATTCCCTTTTGATGCACGATGATGGTAATACGGTTTGGTTCATCATCCATGGTACGTTTGGTATCTACCACATGTGTAAAAAATGCTTTTCGCGGCGGCAGGTTTGAGGGTTTATCCATATTGAATAAACGGGGTATCACCCTTCCATAGCCGCTGCCATCCACAATAAATCTTGCTTCGATCTGTGATTTGTTACCATCATTATCTTCTACGGTAGTTACAGAATCAGTTCCCGTAAATTCGATGCCGGTAACAGTTGTTTCGTAACTCACCGGTATGCCCATTATTTCGCAGGTATCGGCCAGGGTTTTATCAAACTCGCCACGGGGTACCTGCCAGGTCCAGCTCCATCCGGGTGTAAACTGATCGGCAAAAAAGTAATCGCATATCTTTCCATTCTTTACAAACTTTGCCCCAAATTTTTCCTGAAACCCATTCTCCTTTACCGCATCTATAAAACCTGCTTCTTCCAAAGCTTCCATGCAACGGGGTAACAGGCTTTCGCCAATAACAAACCGGGGAAATTTCATTTTTTCCACTATCCTTACAGAAAAACCTGCTTTTTTTATGATAGAAGCGGCAACGGTTCCTGCGGGACCGGCACCAATAACCAGCACATCTGTTTTTTCTGTTTTCATATGTTTTATTTTCTTTTCTTACATTTCAGTAATGTCTGGCTCAATCCTATATTATCTGTTTGTTCTATAATTTCAAGTCCTGCATCCTCAATGCATTTAATAAAAACTTCAGAGTTGTACATCTGGCTGTTACCATTTGCCAATACGGTAAAGTAAAGAGAAAGTTGCTGTAAACAAAATGCACCAATTTCAAATTTCTGCCTGTCCCAAAGTGGTTCCATAATAATTACCTGCCCATTGTCATCCAGCGCTTCACAACATCTTTTTAATATAGACACAATTTCGGCCTCTGAAAAGCAATCCAGAAACTGGCTCATCCAGATGGCATCAAATCCGCCCGGTATCTTTGTTTGTTCGTCCAGGATGTTTACCGGTATAAAAGAAACCCTGTCATTAAGACCCATTTCTTCAATCGTTTTTTTTGCTACATTCAGCTGCCCGGGTAAGTCCATAATTGTAACATGAATATCCGGAGCAAATTTTGTTGATGCAATGGCCCACTTACCGGTATTGCCGCCAATATCTAATATGTTTTTTACACTTCCATTATAAACCATTGGTAATACCAGCGGAAATACGTCATCGGAAAAAAAGTGGTCGTAATTAAACCAGCTTTTTTGTACTTGCGGGGGCAATTGAGAAAGTCCTTCATATATCGTGTTCCATTCACCAAAATGCTTTAACCCCACTGGTTTACCAGTTTGTATACTTTCCTCCAGGTGAAAAAATCCCTGGTAATTTACATCCTGCACAAAATCCATATTGACAATCGTTAGTGGGTCGTTCAAAATAAAATGACCTGTTTTACCAAGCGTATAAATATTATCATTTACCAAAACCAGGCCAAGTCCAAGACCCGATTCCAATAAAACCCTTACTCCATACACACTGAGTTTTACTTTTTCTGCAATTTCAGCATTGGTAATTCCGTTTGAGCCACTGTCTTCAATCACTTTTAAAATGCCTGAATCCCTGAGTACCCTGGCTACCTGAAAAATTACCGGACCATGGGCGATCCATTGTGCTGCCTCTATTGCTTCAAATGCCGTTTTTTTATCCCTGGAAAAAAATTTCATAACTTACTTAAAGTGTGTTTTATTTTTAAATTATTGTTTACTAAAAATCATTGCCGCATTACAACCTCCAAAGCCGGATGCTGTTTTTAAGAAATGATCTGTTGTTGTTTTGTATAATGATGAACAGACATTTATTTTTTGGCTAACTCCTGAATTTTCAAATCCCCTGGTTGGCATTACCAGGTTTTCTTGTAATGATTGCATGGAAATGATGGATTCAATTATTCCGGCCGCACCCAATGTGTGGCCATAATAACCTTTTAAGCTGTTTACCGGTACATCCTGCAGGCCGGATAAGCTTATTGCTCTTGCTTCCATCTCATCATTAAAGAGCGTGGCTGTACCATGCGCCGAGATAAAACCAATATCTTTTGCCGAAATACGGGAAGCATATATTGCTTTGTTGATTGCAGCACTTAATTCTTCGCCGGTACGGGAAGGCCCACTGATATGATTGGCATCATTACTTACCGAACCTCCGTTTACTTTTACGCCATTTGAATGAAGTTTATTGGAAGAAAGAACTATGGTTCCTGCTGCTTCGCCCAGGTTAATCCCATCTCTTGCTATATCAAATGGCTTGCAGGGCAATGGACTTACTGCCTGGAAAGACTGAAAACCCGACAAAACAAATTTGCTGATCACATCTGCTCCTGCTACAACCGCATGTTCATATTGGCCCGATTGTATCAGTCGCATACCGGTTAATATGGCCAATATGCCTGAGATACACGCGTTGGAAATGATGACAGGTTGGTTTGCAAAATGAAAATGATCAGCTACCATTTTACCCGATGTATAGAGCGAAATTCTCTTATTTAATGAAGCGGATGCTTCTTCTGTTTCCAGTAAATTTACATTCCCCTTTGTAGATGAAATGATGAGTATTGTTTTTTTATCCGAAGCTTCAACTGCACTTTTTGACAATGCTTTGCTTATAGATGCGATGAGCAGGTTTTCGAATTTTGTATACTTATGTTGCTGATCATTTGAAGCGAAGCTGCCATCAGCAAACAAGGCCGCCTGGAATGGCACATCTGACATACTGCTGGCCGGATGCAGGTTAATACCTGATACATTTTGCTTTAGATTCAAAAAATTTTCTGCAGTTGTTAAACCTATGGGTGATACAATATTATCCGCACTAACAAAAATTTCTGTCATAGTTTTTTCATTATACCTGGTCATGTTTCTTTTTCCACGCTTCAAAAAAAGGCGGATTAGACAGTTGAAGAACTGAATCATCCTTACTTAAAAAAACCTGCACAGAAGATCCTGTTGCAACCAGCTCTCCGCTGGAAGCATTAAAGAGCCTGTAAGTAAACTTTAATTTTGCAGCATCCAGTGGAATGAACCTGGTTTCAACAATTACCCGGTCTCCATATCGCAAAGAACGTTTAAAATCGCATTGTACACTCACTACCGGTATTACAAATCCCAGTTTATAAACTTCCAGGTAACCCAGGTCATGTGTATTTCCAAAAGCTTCCCTCCCGTCTTCAAAATAGCGGATATAATGCCCGTGCCATACAATTCCCAATGGGTCTGCTTCATTAAAACGAACCAATACTTCTGTCTTGCTGCTCAATGCTGTCTTCATACTACTTAAATCAACTGCCGTATTTATTGCGCCAATCTTTGTATTTTTTCTTATTTATCTCTTCAATCACTTCTTTAATGGTTGATGCCCAGTAATTACGAAAACCAATGCCCGTGGCTTTGGTGATCATGCGCTCTGTCATTAAAACTTTCTTCGTTTTCATATCCACCAAAGTAACCCAAATAGCTGCATCTCCTTTTTTATCTACTTTGCGCATGGCTTCCATTACAAACAAAAGTCCCACACCGTTTTTACCGGAAAGGTCTAATGCATTAACAACAGCAGCAATATCAGATTCCTTAAAACGGTCAAAATCTGACATATTGGTTGAAAGGATATCGGTTGAGTTTACTTTGCTGATATTCTTGCTAACTGCACCAAAATCGTGGTTAATATTTGAATTACGAAAAGCTCCTTTCAGGTCAAATTTTTTAGGCTCCAGCACGATCAGGTCGTTAATACTACCGTAAAGACGGTTGCGTATATCATCTGCATTCCCCAGGTCAAGTAATTTTGTTTTACTAAAATCAATACCCAGGTAAGTAAGCGGGCTTTCGCTATCGTTAAATACCTCCTTAAGTGTTTGGGAAAAAGATGTGGTATTAATGCCAAACATAAGTACGAAGGCAAAAAACCAGCTTAATTTGTTTGTCCGTTTCATGATCAGGAATTTTTAAGTTGATTAATAAATATTTTCATCTTGCATTGAGCAATCAATTGCCCGTTACAAGTGATTTTTCCGGAAATTAATGTTACATCAAAAATCTGATTTTCTGTGGTAATTTCTGTAATTAATTCATCGCCGGTTACGGGCAATGCAAATACCTGCAGGTTATTTACTGCGCCAATATAACCTACCAATACAGGCTTGTTTTGGGTATGCGATACATAACCTGCACTGGCTGCTGCAGTCTGGGCAATATTTTCTACCAGGCCAGGTTCTTTAAATACGCCATCCTTCACAAAAATATTATCCGCTTTTATGGTAAATCCTGTTGTGGTAACCGTTTCGGTAACACCCAAAAGTTTGTCCACCATTACAAAAGGAGGTTTTTGCGGAATAAGGGATTGAATGTTTTCTATGTTTATCATTTTTAATAATGTTGTTGAAAGGTTGTTAACCCTTTAACTGGATGCTGCAAAGTTAAAACAACTTATAAAGATCAGCCTTGTTTCGGCTGTTCCCAAAAATTATAATAATTAAACCATTGTTCAGGATATTGTTTAATCTTCTTTTCTGTTTCTATCACATACTCTGTCAACATTTGTTGCATGATCTCATTTTTTGCAACCGAAGTATAATCCTTAATGTTACTTGAAAACAAATGATAATGCAAATTACTTTCCTTAACTGCAAATACATACGAAACCGGAACCTTAAATTTTGATGCCAGCAGAAAGGGCCCCATCGGAAACCTTGCCGGTTCTCCTAAAAAACTGGCGGTTAAAGTTTTGTTTCCTTCCATAAATCTGTCGGCATGCATACAAACCAGCTCGTTGTTGGTTAATGCTTCGCTTATTTTATAAATATGGCTCAGGTCATTTTTAATAACAATGATACTCATGTTTCGCTTACCAATTACACCCTCAAGGTATTCCTTAATCTGTTCATGTTCGCCATCATACAATACAATATTGATCCGGCTTTCCAGGCGTTTGAATAAGTGTCCGGCCACATCCCAGTTTCCTATATGGGCACTGAGCAAAATGCCTCCTTTTTTTAATGCTGCAATTTTGTGCAGGTTTTCTTCTCCATCAAAATGAAAACTGAATTTATTTTTTATACCAGACATGAGCACTACTTTATCAATAATACCCTGGCCCAGTAAAAAATAATTTTTATAAAGTTTGGTAAGTGATGAAAACCTTCCGTAGCCCAGCTTACGGCGATAAAGTAAATAAATTTGCCGGGATGCCTTGTAAGAAAAAAAGAAGTAATACAGCACCACAAACCTTAACAGGAAGTAGGCTGGTAAAACGCCAAATGTTTTTAATACCCACACAAAAATCCGGTATCCGAGCGGAGTACCTTTGGATTTACCATGCCATGCAGACATTATGCAAGTTCTTTTGAATTTACCCGGGATATGATATAATCGCAAAAATCCTGGAAGGTAGCAATATCAGTAAAGTCTTCGGGTTTTACTTTAAATGCAAAGTTACTTTCTATAACCACAACCAGGTCAATATAATCAAGGCTGTCGAGTCCAAGTGTTTCCTTTAAATTAGCTTCCGGTACCAGCTTTGCTTCGTCCACTTCAAATTCCTCAATGAGGAATTCGTGTATTCTCTCAAGTATTTCTGTGTTTGTCATAAGCAATTACATTAAATCAATTTTCTAATTATAAGCGATGAGTTAGTTCCTCCAAAACCAAAGGAGTTAGACAAAAATACAACTATATCTTTTTCAATTGCACTTTTTGCTATATTCAATTTCGCAGAATCCTCATCGGGGTTTTCAAAATTTATGTTGGGTGCAACAAACGAGTTCTGCATCATTAACACCGAATAAACAATTTCACTGGCCCCTGCCATCCAGCATTCATGGCCCGTCATGGATTTTGTTGAACTTACCAACGGCTTATGTTGCCCAAAAACTTCATCAATTGCCCTGGCTTCGCTGGCATCTCCGGCAGGGGTAGAGGTTGCATGTGCATTGATATAATCCACATCCGCAGCCATGATGCCTGCATCCTTCATGGCCATATGCAATGATCTTACCGGTCCCTCTACAGTTGGATTGGATATATGAGCACCGTTGGATGAAAACCCATATCCAATTACCTCGCCCAGTATCTTTGCGCCTCTTTTTTGGGCCGATTCCAGTGTTTCTAAAATAACAGTTGCCGCACCACCACTGGGTATCAGCCCGTCGCGGTCACGGTCAAATGGACGGGATGCTTTTGTCGGGTCATTTTCCCTGATCGAAAAAGCAGATAAAGCATCAAAAGTACCCATTGATAAATGGTTTATTTCCTGGGCGCCACCACAAACGATACGATCCTGTAAACCAGATTTTATAAAATGATATCCCAGCCCGATAGCATGAGAACCGCTTGCACAGGCTGCGCTGACAGTAAAATTGATACCCCGCAATTTAAAAATAGTAGCCAGGTTCATGGTTACGGTAGAATTCATGGTTTGAAAAACCGCTCCCGAACCCACTAACGTGGTATCTTTCTTCTCCCTGATAATATCATTTGCCTCAATAATGGCTTTGCCGGTACTGTCATTACCGTAAATAATACCTATTTCATTGTCCTGAATGTAATCCGCATCAATGCCGGCATTTTCCAACGCTTCGATGGTTGCCAGGTATGCATATTCGCCCTGTTGTGGCAACATGATACGGGCTCTGCGGTCTAAACTTCCTTTCAGTTCAGGCTTATCTACAAATCCTGTCAGGCCCGATCTGTATCCATATTCTTTACGCACAGGGTCCAGTATGATGCCTGATCTTCCCTTGTACAGGGAATCCCTTACCTCATCCAGGTTTTTTCCTATGCAGGAATAAATGCCCATACCGGTTATAACTACTCTGTTCATATTGTTTATTTTGTAGGAACACGCCTGTGGCGTGTTCGAATTCGCCACAGGCGAATTTACACAGAACACGCCACAGGCGTGTTCCTACGAATACAATCCTCCATTCACCGAAATAACCTCCCCGGTTATATAAGCTGCGCCTTCGGTTACTAAAAAGCCAACCGTATGTGCAACTTCTTCCGGGGTACCAAATCGTTTTAGCGGAACCATATTTTTTAATTCAGCTTCATTCAAACCTTCGGTCATATCTGTTTTAATAAAACCCGGCGCTACTGCATTTACTGTAATTCCCTTGCGGCCAATTTCCTGTGCCAATGCTTTGGTGGCGCCAATTACACCGGCTTTGGCAGCTGAATAATTGGTTTGGCCCGGTAAACCTTTTAAACCTGATAAAGAAACAATATTGATGATTCTTCCGTACTTCTTCATCAGCATGCTGTTAACTACCAGGCGGGTTACATAAAAGAATCCATCCAGGTTTGTTTTGATGACATTGTCCCACTGTTCATCTTTCATCCACATCATCAAACCATCGTCACGTATACCTGCATTGTTCACCAATACTTCAATAACTTTATCTGTATTCGCTTCCATCCAATTGCCGAGTGTGCTTACAGTAGCTGCCTTGTCCGACACGTCAAATTGTATGATCTCTCCATCAACACCTTTTTCTTTAACCAGCGCCAGTGTATTATTTGCTTCCTGCTCATTCGATTTATAATTGATCAGCACATGATACCCCATCTCTGCCAGTTTAATACAAACGGCCCTTCCAATCCCTCTTGATCCTCCTGTAACTAATGCAAACTTCATCTTACTTGTTTTTCTGTTGATCTTAAAATGTTGAAATAATTTTTATCTGCTATCAGGAAGCTACCTGTTCTGAAACCTTACCCAGTTTAAATGATACAACCGGATCAGATTTTTCAAAATATACTTTTATTCTTTGAAGGTCTTTATACTTCGGTTCATCTTCAATGAATTTCGGAAACAGTTTTCTGATCTCGGTATAAATATGATGTGTTTCGGTTGACAACCTGTCGGTACATTTTAAATAATCAATTGCCTGCAACACGGTCATCATCTGTATGGTCAGCACTTCAAAGGAATTATCAATAACCCTTTTGGTCATTAACGCGGCATTGCAGCCCATGCTTACAATATCCTGGTTATCGTTGTTATTGGGTATGCTGTGTATATACATGGGAAACGACATGGTTTGATTTTCGGCAACGGTTGATGTGGCCGTAAACTGCATGCCCTGCATACCAAAATTAAAGCCCAGTACACCCAGGTTTACAAAGGGCGGGAATTTCTGATTCAGCTTTTCGTTCAGCAAATAATTCAACTGCCTTTCGCTAAGCATAGATAATTTGGTAATCGCAATTTTAAGTTTATCCATTTCCAGTGATACATAATCGCCATGAAAATTTCCGCCATGAAAAATATTTTCATTCTGATGATCGATCACCGGGTTATCGTTAACCGAGTTCAATTCGTCTACCACCACTTTTTCTGCATTACAAATGGTATCGTAAATGGGGCCGAGCACCTGGGTCACACACCGCAGCGAATAATATTCCTGTACCTTATCCTGGAATACTTCCTGGTCAAGCTTTTCGGGGTTATACAAATGTTCCGACCGGCTGCGGATCATTTTACTGTCTTTTAAAATTTCCCTTAGCTGTGCTGCAATCTTATTTTGCCCGGTATGATGTTTTACAATATTCAATTCGTACGAATAATGATCGTCAAACGCCTCTACAACTTCGTTTATCATTGCTGAAAGCATTACCGACCACTCCAGTAATTTTTGCGCCTGTATAATGTTTACCATACCAATACCCGTCATGGCTGATGTGCCGTTGAGTACAGCAAGCCCTTCCCGAATATGAATGGCAAGCGGCTTTATACCCAATTTCGCATATACATCTGCTGTAGGCTGTACCGTTCCCTCATAAATCACTTCGCCTTCGCCAATTAAAACAAGGGCCAGGTGCGCAAGCTGAACCAGGTCGCCACTGGCACCAACGCCGCCATGCTCAAAAATGCAGGGCGACACATTTTTATTGATCAGTTCCTTAAGTAATTCCACAATTTCGGGATGAACACCGGAATATGCCTGCATCAGGCTGTTGAGACGGGCAATCATCACAGCTTTTACCATGATGGGGCTCATCATATTACCTGCTCCCGAGCTATGGCTACGGATAAGGTTATACTGCAGCTGCAACAGGTTTTTCTCATTAACCTTATACTGTGCCATTGGGCCAAAGCCCGTATTGATACCGTAAATAAGTTTATTAGAAGAGAACTTTTGTAAAAACTGGAAATTTACCTCCACTTTTTCAATCGTTTGCGTATCTAAAGACACTTCTTTGTTCTTGTATAAGATATCTGAAAAATTATCCAGAGAAAGGGCTCTGTCTCCTACATGTACCATGATCCGATTTTTTTCTGTCCGCAGAACACTTCCGCAGTTATTAAGATTATTAGCTAAGGTGGTAAAAATAGAATAAAGAATTCAAATTTTTATTTTTTGCTGCTTATATACGAAAATATTGAAAGATCTTGTTAAACAATTGTGGCTATTGGGTATTTTTATACATTTACATTATTTTATAATTCAACCAAAACTTAATATGAAAAAAATAATCAAAGCTGTAGGGTTTTTAGCACTTACTGTTTCATTCTTGAATGTTACTGCGCAAAAAATTAAAGCAACAATGGGAGATCCATCTGTATTAAAAAACGAAACCAATATCAATATTGAGTTTACGTATGAGAATGTTTCTGTGGGAAAATTTGCTGACGAAAATGATTATATAAAGAAAAAGAGGGATGATTATAATGCTAAAACCCCAGGTCGTGGCAATAAATGGGCTAATGACTGGATTGCCGACAGGAACAACAGGTACGAACCCAAGTTCATTGAGCTATTTACTATAAACAGCAAAAAAACAGTTAGCAAAAAAGCTAAATACACTTTAATATTTAAAACCAAATCTATAGAGCCTGGTTTTAGTGTTGCAGGAGGTTGGGTAGCAACTAAAAATGCCTCAATAGATGCTGAAGTATGGATTGTTGAAACAGCAAAAAGGAGCAATAAAATTGCTGTAATAACAGTCAATAATGCACCCGGTGGCTCCTGGACAGAAGATGAATCTGTTGCCGGAGTAAGAATTTCGGAATCTTTTGCAATTTCGGGCAAAAAATTGGCTAAGTTTATCTACTAAATCTTTAGTGATTATTTCTTTACAAAGGCTTCATGTGGCAGCCTTTACCAGATTATATATTATCTATAACCTGTGAAAATAATCGGATTTTATTTAGCATTACCGATATGCTGATTGTAGCCATAAAGTTTTTTGCAGTAGGTTAAAATTGTGGTTACCGGGTATTTTTAAATGGTAGATTTAGTCTACTTTTATATTTATAGCTGATTATTTCATTCTAATTAATTTAAAAAACAAACATACTCACATGAAAAAATTAACAGGTTTATTATTATTAACCTTTTTGTTTGGTTTACAGGCTAGTGCTCAAAAAGTAAAAACCACCAGCGGCAATGATGATATATTAAAATCAGAAAGCAGCATTAATATTGAATTTAATTATGATAATATTACGGTGGGCAAGTTTAAGAACGAGCAGGAATATATTACCGTTAAAACTGAGGAATACAACAAAAAAGAAGCGGGAAAAGGTGATAGCTGGGCTGTAAGCTGGAAAAACGACCGGGAAGCCCGGTATCAGCCAAAATTTATTGAACTATTTACACTCAGTAGTGGCATGAGCGTGGCCAAAGATGCCAAATACACCATGATCGTTAAAACCGTATCAATTGAACCAGGCTGGAATATTGGAATAAGCCGTAAAAATGCCGAGATTGACCTGGAGGTGTGGATAGTAGAAACTGCAAACAAAAGCAGCAAGCTTGCCACTTTTACCATCAATAATGTACCAGGCGGAACTGCTTTCGGTTATGATTTTGATACCGGATTGCGTATTTCAGAAGCTTATGCCAAAGCTGGAAAAAGTATAGGTAAATCGCTAAAATAGTCATTATATAAAATGATATTTGCAAAAGGCTTCTTAGTTAAAGAAGCCTTTTTTGTTGTAGTAAAATTTGTTATATCTTGTTTAGCATTTTAAAATGCTGAGTTTTTTGTTACGCTGCTAAAAATCATTTTCAATCAACCTATATGAGTAAAATATATATTTTGTTTTTGTTTTTGTTAACTGGCTTACACATGAATGCCCAGTTTAAAAAAATTGCTGAGGGGCCGGAATTTGAAGAACCTAAAAGCGGATACACGCAAATTATCCAAAAGAAAAACGGTGGCACATTTTTTTTCAGGGTTACGCTTAAAGAAGGAATTGATATCCGCATTTACGATGCAGCCCATAAAGAAAAAGTTGCCAAAACTATAGAACCCGGGTATGAGAAATTACCACGGGGAGCCAGCATTATAAAAGCCTTTGAAATAAACAATGATATTGTTTTACTGATAAGCACGTATGATGATAAAACACCTGTTTTAAAACGCCTTGTAGTTGACGGCAATAATGGCCGTATAAAAAAGCAGGATAATGTACGTGAATTGATGAAAATGACAATGGGACAGGGCTACGCTATGATGTTTGGAAATATGAAGATGCCGGGTTTTTATGCCAACCATAGCCCCTCACAAAATTGCTATGCAGTTACAGCCTTCAATACTTTTGAATCAGACAGGAACAAGCGTATTGAAATGATCGTTTTTGGCGCCGATCATAAAGAGATAAACAGAGCTTATTATGCTTCGCCGGAAGAAAAATACAAGTACCTGGATTACCTGGATATGGAAGTGCTGGACGATGAACGGGTAAGTTTACTGGTAAATGGATACAATACCCGTGCATCAGGGGGCAAGGCCAGCGAAATACTTTTGGGCGACCTGGAAAAAGGAGCCAAAACCATCAATTTTAATGAACTGGGTTTTAATAAAGACAGCATAGCCCATGTGGGTGTGGTAAAATATAATCCTGTTACAAAAAAAATGATTGTAGTGGCCAGCATTAAAGAAAAAGAAAAATCAAAGTATGTTTATAATTACGTTTCTATTGTAGACCCGGTTACACACAAATCAGAAAAAACTTTTCCAGACGACCTGTCGGATGAAGTGTATGGCAAATCCTACCAGATGTTTAAGAAAAAGGATGATTTTAGCGGCGTATTGCGTGAAGTATATATAAATGACGATGGAGGGTTTACAATTGCTTATGAAGAAGAAGCTATTGTAACCACCACAAGCAGCTATGGCGGCTCTACCTATAATAACTCCCATCTTGAACTTAATAATATTGCGGTAAGTGTTCATAATAAAGATGGGGGTGTACTGCAAAATTTTTTAATTCCCAAGAGTAACTGGATCGAGCAGGAAATGTACTATTCGGCTGATTATGGTTTTGGTAATCAATACAAAAGGTTTACCTATATCAATGGCGGCGGCAATAATTATTTAATGCTGAATGATACGGAACGCAACATTGACCGTATTTTAAAAGACAGAGAGCCCATTAAAACCGTTGGTATAAGCCAGTGCGATGCTTTTTATTTTCCTTTAAAAGGTAACGACCTTATTCCTTCCCGTTCATATCTTTTTGGCGCCCCAGAAAGCAATAAGGAACATAACCTTGCTGCTTTGGGTGTAGCGGCTTACGATAAAACGAATAATATATTTGTTACATTAAGGGCAATGCCTTCTGGCAGGGAAAAACTGGCGAAGATTGTTTGGTTTACTCCTTAATTACTGAACAACATATTTTATAAGGCTAAATCAGGATTAGCTATTTTTGCACCTTATTATTGCTTAAACAAACACCCGATGAAACATTTAATTCTTGCTGTAGCAACCCTGCTTACCACAGCTGCTGTTGCGCAAAGCAAAAAATTTACTTTTAAACTGGGTACAGAATATGAGCTGCCCCGTAAAGCCGAAGACCTCTCATTTTTTGGAAACGACAAAGACGGTATCATAAACATGGGTTTGAAAAAAGAAGAACTCACCATATTAAGATTTGATCCAAAAACCCTGGCACAGTCTACAGAAAAGGTCATTGAACTGCCCGAAATGACAAAAAATTTCAACAGCGAAGGTGTTGTTGATTTTTACGGAAATTATTACTGGCTGCACAGTGATTGGGACAAGAAAGATGAAATAGAATATCTGTATTATGATAAAATTGATGTGGTTTCCGGAAAAATTACCGAATCAAATAAAAAATTATTTCAGGCCGAAAGAATTGCAGGCAGCAGTGCAGTAATGACAGGCTTTTACCGGTATAAAATGGGCGGTAAATACGATTTTAATTTTGATGCAGACCATACAAAACTGCTGGTAAGTTACCGGCTGGCACCTGAAGAAAAGAATGATAAAATCAGTTACGATAAAATCGGTTTCTATGTATATGATGAGAAGATGAATAAGCTGTGGAACAATGAATTTACCATGCCTTATACAGAAGCCATCATGGATAATATTGATTTTTCGATTGATTCAAAAGGGAATGCCTATATGCTTGCCAAAGTGTACGATTCGGAAAAAAGAAAAGAAGTGGATAAAGAAACCGGTGCGGCCGGTTATCATTACGAGGTTTTAAAATTTACAAAAGAGAGTAAAAAAATCATCCACACAACTATTACTATTGGTGATTTTTTTATTAAAGCTGCATCGCTTATTGAGAATACAGAACACGATATGGTGATTGCCTGTACCTACAGCAAAAAAGCAAAAAGCAACGGAACAGATGGCGTATTCCTGGCCCTGATGGACCAGGCCGGCAAGATCAATAAATATAAGAACGGCTATTATGAATTCCCTTTGGCTGAACTTGAAAAATTTGAATCGGCCCGCAGTAAAAGAAAAATGGAGAGAAAGAATGATTATGAAGCACCCAATTTAAGTGTACGTAATGTTGTTGTAGAAGCCGATGGCAGTTTGTTTATTGCACTGGAAGAATACTATGTTGTTGCTACCACTACTTATGATTCCAGGGGAGGTTCCCGTACCACCTACACTTATTATTACGAAGATATACTGGGAGCCAAAATAAGCAAGACCGGTAATTTTGACTGGCTAAGAAAAATACCAAAAAAACAAAGAGGCACCAATGGAAGAGGTACCATGAGTTATAAACTCGTAAGTGATGCATCGGGATATTACTTCCTGTTTTTAGATAATAAAAAGAACCTGGAGCTTGCAGAAGATGAAGTACCAAAGTACCATCTGGATGGTTTTGGCGGACAGGTGGTTGTAGGTAAAATTGACAATGCAGGCAATATATCCCGAGAGATTGTTTTTGATACCAGGGAAGAAGAAGTGAAGCTTTATCCTGCTGAATTTAAAAGAATAAACGGCAACCAGTTTATTGGCAGGGCCAAGATGAAACGGGGAGATTTTCAGCCATTGCTGATTACATTGAATTAATTTTTAACTGCATAGTACATAAATAAAAAAGATTCTAAAATAGATTGCCCCCAAAAAGTTAGACACTTAATGGGGGCATTTTTTATTTATGTAGGTTTTTTATGATCAGGCGGTCTCCATCACATTCACTTTTGGATAAAACCACATCACATCCACATCTTTGGATATCGCTTCACCGGGAGCAATGGCCAGGTCTGATTCTGTATCCAGCATTACTGCGCCTTCCTTTTTACCCAGGTTAATAGTGTAAGGATTTACTTTTATATCGGGCGATGTGCCATTCACTTGTGCACTCACCAGCCTGAAAATGGCCACAGCCAGCTGTTCCAGCATGTTCATATTTTCTGCTATCTGCTCAATCAATGCAGCTGGCTCATGCTGCACTTCAATGTTTTCCTGAAATTTGTTTAAAACTTTCAAATCAAAAGGATCTATATACCGGTTCGAAAATGTTTTATTTTCATAAGGCAGCCATTCCAGGAACAGGTCCTGCATAATTTGATGCAAATCGCCAAACTTCCGGCCTAAACCATTCTTGGCTGCAAACAGATCTCTTAACAACCGTATGTTGGTAAAAGCCTTATTGGCAAATAAATGCGATGGCACGGCCCAGTAAACGGCCCAGTCCCAGAATATCTTGATCACCATGATCTGGGTATTTCCCATCAGCAGGTATTTATTCTGATAAATAGGTATCCACGCATCAACCAAAGCAAGGTGACATTGATCGTAAACACTTACACGGGTTTCAATATCCTCTCCGGCAAGGTCACGCAGTATTAGATCGCTTAACCAACCATTGTTCATGGCAATAAAATCGGTACCGGGCGAGTACAACGGATCTAAGAACGGGCCAGACTCACCAGTGGTTCCCCATCTGTCTGTTGAATAAATCTTTTGGGTATGATGAGCATAATGTTTCAGTATTTTAAAATCGAGCAACCCATCACCCTCACCCAATGGCACCAGCATTTTATACGCCAGGGGTTCATTCACCCGCATCCACTCAACCGATTTTTCGTAGGTGTTGAATGTTTCAAAAGGATGTACAGCCGGATCGGCAACAATGCCAATGCTGGTATTTTTTGATCCCAGCGGAATTACCCATAACCAGTAACCCTTGTCCATAAAATGCACCGTGCTTAAATAACGCAGGCCGGGTTCAAGAAATCCCTGCCATTCCTGATTATCCGTCCAGGTATCAATATCAATTACACCTTTCAGTCTCCACCAAACTGCATTGGTATGATGCTCTATTGGTTTTTGCAACTGAAATTTGCGCTTTAAAATACTGGCCCTGCCTGAAGCATCGGCAACCCAGCGGCATTTTACTTTAATTTCTTCTCCGCCTTTTATATAACTAACCTCGTGGCCATTTTCTGTTGAAATATCTACACCGGAAACCTTTGCACCAAGTTCCAGTTGGTTACCTTTCTCCCTGGTAAGCTTCATCAAATAATTTTCAAGTGTGCCCCTGTCAAGCTGATGGCTGGGTACGGGTAAACGCAGTCGTGGACCAAGTTCTACCCGGCTGGCAATATCTTCCTTGGTATCATTTTTAAAGAAAAAACGCAGGCCGTGTTTTGGAAGTTCATGTTCCTCCAGGTACCCTTTCAGGTCTAATACTTCTCTTAAATAATGCGTGCCCAGTTCTACGGTAGATTCGCCCACTTTATGTGCAGCCGTAGATGCTTCTGTTTCTCTTCTCTCCAAAACCAGTATCGAAATATCGGGTTTTGCATTTTTAAGTTGTAAGGATAAAGTTAGTGCTGCAAGTCCTCCGCCAAGGACCACTACATCGTACTGATCATTCATAAATTTTGTTTTAAGGAGTATAAATGTAAGGCAAAAAGGCTGTTTTTAAAAAGCCATTTTAATTATAGGGTAAATGTTGAACTAATTTTTATAAAGTATGATATCTCTTTCAACAAATTCGAAGTGTTGCCAGCCATTACAAAAACGGCCGGCCTTAAAATGTTTTAAAAAGTTGGCAACTCTGTCAGCAATTCTTCTTCAGATCAATTCCTCCTGTCAATAAACCGGATGATCTTTCTTCCGGCTTCGGGCATTTGTATCTTTTTTATTTCCTCTTCAGTAATGTATTTTATGTGCGGACTAACCCTTAACCTTGCCTGCAGGTTTGCTCTTATTTTCCTGTTGGTTTCTTCATCATAATTATCCGGCACAATATAGATCAGCACTTCATCTGTTCCCATTTCGTTGGAAGATACTTCAGCTACATAATCAATTACATTTTCCATTTCGTGCAAAATATCAAACAATGCAGGCGGGTATAAAGTAGTGCCTTTGTATTTCAGCATTTGTTTTTTACGTCCCATTACCGGCGATAAACGTAAACTGTTGCGACCACATGCGCAGGGTGTATCATCATATTTACAGATATCACCTGTTTTGTAACGCAGCAGGGGCATACCTTCCACACCCAGGGTGGTAATGGTTACTTCACCCGGTTCACCTGGTGCTACTGCCTTATTCATTTCATCCAGCAATTCTACGATCAGCAGATCGGGCTGCAGGTGGCCGCCTTTACATTCGGTACATTCTGTAAATGCAGTCTGCATCTCGGTTGAGGCGTAGGTAGAGAATAATTTGATATCCCATGCATCCGTAATTTTTTTACCCAGGGGGTTCAATGAAAAGTCTGCATTGCGGATATTCTCGCCAACACAAAGCGCTTTCTTTACGGTTGTGCTATTGATGTCAATCTGATGTTCCTGTGCGTAACTGATCAGTTTAACAATGAATGATGGAACCGCAATGATGGCCGTGGGGTTTAATCGTAGAATGGTTTCCCATTGCAGCGAAGGCACTCCCGGGCCCAGCCTCACGATGCCTGCACCTAATTTTTGTATGCCCGAATAATAAGCCATGCCTGCCATAAACTGGCGGTCGAGTGTAAGCATGATCTGGTAAATATCATTCACCGAGCTTTCGATACTTACCAATGAGGCATATTCATTACAGGCCAGCCGGGCGAGGTCATTTTCTGTAAGCATGATCGTAACGGGATTGCCCAAAGTGCCCGAAGTAGAACTGTATTCAATGATCTTATTGCGGGGTACGCATAAAAAATCATCATTGCGTTGCTGCAGGTCTTCCTTTATTGTTACCGGAATTACACTCAGGTCTTCCATGGTTTTGATACCGGAAGGATTGAACCTTGCCTTGGAAAAAAACTCTTTATAAAAAGGAGAATACGCATTGAGATAAGCGATGGTTTCCTGCAGTTTTTTTTCCTGCATGGTAACAATTTCTGCTGCGCTTAAAAAAGCGGCTTCGGGTGAATAGTTCATTGAAAACATTTTTACAAAATTGAATTTAGCTACAAAGATTCACTAAGACAAAGTTTTTTTATTCCCTTCTCGCCTTCGCAAAGCTTCAGCGGAGCAAGGCGGGAATGTAAAGTTTGCCACTGATTACACAGATTTGCACGGATGAAATACAAATCGAGTTTCTGTGCTTCAGTGCTTCTGTGGCTAGTCTGATTTGCCGAAGGCAAAACCCATATATCTGGCTATCTTTTTGCGAAGCAAAAAAACTATATTTCTTTTTCAATGATAACCATGGCACATGTCATGGTTTTAAGATGAGAGAGAGACACAAAGATCTTTCCCAGCTTCAGGTCTGCAATGGTTTTTGCGGTGAGGCCATGAAAACGGATCTCGGGTTTTCCTTCTTCATCATTATAAATCTCAATTTCATTGAATGCAGTGCCGTTTCGCCAACCGGTGCCAATGGCTTTTAAAAAGCCTCCTTGGCGGCAAAGCGGGCTGCATAATGTTCGTATTTATAGGTTCTTGCTTCGCAATATATAATTTCACCTGCAGAAAAAACCAGTTCTTTAAATCCATGTTTCTTCTCCATCTTATCAGCAACCCGTTCAACTTCTATCAGATCTGTACCAATTCCAAATATCATGGCGCAAGTTTTTTGTTGATCTTTTTTATCTGCTCTTTAATATGATCTTCTTCTTGTTTGGTAGCAACAACTTTTGATAAAGCAAGATTATAATTCTGCAAAGCCGCCGCATACTCTTTTTGTTTGTAGAGATAATCACCTGCCAAAAGATACGCATTATAAAATTCAGGATTGCTGGCAACAAGATTAGCGGTGTTTACTGTTCCGCCATCCATTATCTGTTGTTTAATGTTTCGGAAAACTTCAAAGTTTTTATAGGCCGGTGTTAATAAAAACGAATCGGCAGCGATGGTTAAACTGCTGTCGGCAATTTCTTTGTTTTCCTTCATCCCTTTTAAAGCAAATATCTTATTCAGATCGTACGCCATATACTGGCCCAATTGCCACGGCGAGGTAGACACCCAAACAATGAGTTTCTTTGGTTCAAAAACAACGGAGTGATGTGCTATTAACTGGTTGATGGCTTTTTCATTGCCCATACCAATATTGGCGCCATTGATTCCTTTCTGGTCACGTAAAATATTAACTGTTTTTTGTACCGTGTTTTTCCTGCCCGTTCGGCAGGCGGGCGTTGGCATTCAACAACTCCATTAATCTTTTGTAACGATAAGATGATGCACTTTCATTCTCCTGTTCCAGATTCATTTTTGTGTTGCCCAAACCATTGCTTTGAAAATGATTGGTACAAACAATCAATTCTTTTTTTGGATCGTATACATCCAGGTCGTCGGGTGTTTTTTCAATGATCACCGCTTTATTATCTGCCGCCGATGCCACCAAAAAAGATTCAGACACAAACATCTTTCTTGATTTGGCAATAGCGATGGCTTCGGGTATATTTTTTGCGTACTGTAATATTTCCCTGGTTACAATAGATACCGGTGTGGCCGAACCGGTTGGCAGATCTGACTTTGCTGCATTGATGGTTACGGAAACACCTGGTCGTTCATGCCACTTACCGCACCAACAAAGCCGCCCCCGGGTAACCGTCATAAACTTATAGCCCTTTGTAGGGTTGAAGAATGCAACGATCTTATCTTCTGCAAACTTATCGCCCACATAAAAATCAAAATTGCGGCCAATGATCATCGTGCTATCGGCACTCATACTGCCCCAGGTACCAAAAGAAGTGCAGCCAACCAGCGCCAGGTTTTGTACTGCATGGCCACTATCATGGGCTGCATGGTAATTTAAAAGGCGCTGGTAATTGGTGCCCGGTACTGGTATTTGGGAGATGCAGATTCTGATATGCCGTAAATTTCTTCCTTGTATTCTTCTGTCAGATTTTTATCGAGGTTGCGGTTAAAAAATCCGATCAGGTATTTTAAAAATTCCTTTTAAATTTCGAAGGAACCATTTTCGTTATCTGCGCTGCAAAATGATCTTCCTGTCTTATCACCAGCTCTTCGGTAAGTTTGCCGTTGATAACACCACGCTCAAAAGGTTCGCCTTCTACATACAATTCGTACAAACCGCTTTTGCTGTGCCTGAACCAGTTATTCTTTAAAGTATAAAACCCATCACCATGATCGGTACGCTGCCATTGCAGGCTGCTTATATCGGCCGGTTTGGGCGGGGTACTTTGGTAACCTGCACCAGGTAAATAGCGCCAATGAGCAGTAAAATAAAGATTACGCCCAATACCCTTAAAACCCGCCTTCCAATTTTTTTTCTGTTAAGCATTTCTTATTTTATCGATAATATCTTCGTTTCCTAAAAAGCAGCACTGGTTACAGGCCACTCATGGTAGCACCCAGTATACCATGCAAATTAAGATTTTGGCCTGTTAAATAAAGGTTAGGTATTTTGGTACGGGGCGATATAAATGTTTTTAAAGGATTGCTGTAATCTTTTACTATGCCATACATGGAGCCATCATCGTTGCCAATATAATCACGATACGATAAAGGCGTTGCTGTATAATAAGATCTTATTGCCTTACGTAAACCCGGGAACCTTTCTTCAACAACATCAAGTAATTTTTCTGCTTTTCTTCTTTTAAATTCCTCGTAATCTTTTCCACGGTCCACTTCTTTTGAAACGGTATTGAATGTATCTGCCCATTCTTTTACATCATCAAACTTCATATAAGTAAGCAGGGTCATCGATTCGGCATATACCGAAGATCTGGAGGATGCAGAAAAAAATATGGCATAACCACTGGGCCAGTTTTCTTCAGTGTATTCGGTCAGATTCCATTCCTGCCCTTCTTTGGTGTAATAAATATTGTTTTTTATGTAAGGATAGGCTTCTTTCTCAAAAACAACATTCACCACAAAACCGCCTATTGAATTCTCAAGCCCTTTAATGCGGCTTTTATACGCATGTTTGATCAGGTGGCTCTCTGTCATTTCAAGCGTTCGTACCGGGTGCATATTGCTGATGAAATTTTTTCCGTACACCCGCGATCCATCGGCAAGCTCCACACAACTAACATTACCTTCTTCAACCACGATCTTTTTCACCTCTTTATTACGATGAATTTCGCCGCCGTGTTCCCGTATGTTTTTAACCATGAATTTTCCGATTTCCGAGCCTCCATCAATACATTTCCAGGAGCTTTCAATATAGCTGTTCAAGATCATAGCATGCACATAAAAAGGTGTTTTACCCGATTGTAAAACATAGAGCATACTGTTACCCACCAGCACAGCCTGTAATTTTTTATTGTCGGTAATGGACTCTATAAAAGTTCTGGTATCTATACCAAGCACGGCATTTTTTCATTGATATCGCCACCTGTTCGTAAGTTATATAAAGGAAACTTACTGCAAACTTCCTTTATCTTATCGCAATAAAGCCGCAGTGCTTTTTCCTCATCCGGAAAATCTTTTAGCAGGTGCAGGATAAAATTTTCATAGCCCTGTGCAAACACATATTCTTTGTTATCGCCTTCGATCAATATCTTATCAAAAACATCTTCATCCATTTTCTGTAGCTTCAGCTTATCAATAATACCCAGTATTTAAACACCTGGTACAGGTTTTGCCTTCGCCTAACCCGCCCAGGTAATGCACGCCCGAATCAAAGATCACTTTATCCCGTACATAGGTTTGCAGGCTGCCGCCAATCTGCCTGTTCTTTTCCAGCACACAAACCTTATATCCCTCACGCCCCAGTATATCTGCACATACCAGACCCCCCATGCCGCTGCCAATAATCACTATGTCAAATTCTTCTGCCATTAATCTGTTGTTGCTTTTAAAATAAATATCGTGTTGGATGTGTGTTTTGAATCAGGCATTTCGCTACAGTCCATATTTTTTGCTGCTGCCAGGTTTCTGATCATAGTGCCCGATAAAAAACTCAACCCGGTTTCTTTTGTCTTATTAAAGCTGAACAGCTTTGTTGAAAAAAATTCTGTCAGCTTTGTTTTTTTTGTGCATTGCTTTTTTTATCTGCATCGCCATCTCTTATTATCAGTTTACCACCGGGGTTCAGGTTGCTGATGCATTTTTCGATCACCTGCATTTGTTCGGCCGGTGGTAAATAATGCAGCATATCTGCAACAATGATGGCATCGTATTGTTCAAATTCAAAACCCATTACATCGCCATGTACAAATTAATGTTATTGGTTTTGCTGGAAACAGTTATTGGCGGTATCAATCTTCTCTTCATCATAATCCAAACCCGTTATTTTTCTTTGTGGCGATGTGAAAGATAACATGTACGCCATAAATCCGTACCCACAACCAATATCCAGTACTTACCCTGCTGCGGAACCAATTCACAAAAGGTTTTATAATTTTTCTCCATACTGGTTTTTATCCGCATGTACCACTCCAGCAAGGGACCTTGTAAATATAATTGTATATCAATTTTTCACAGTATTTTGGCTGCTCAATGTCAGCTTTCAGCAAAGCAAATTCGCCACGGAAATATCTCCCGATCTGCTTCGCTCTTTCGGCATAGCCGTTTCCATATTGCAGATCGGCAGGTTTTATCCTGGGCAAAAATTTAAGCGTTACCTGCCCGTTTTAAGCAAGGCGTCTTTTTGGTTAGCGTATAATTGGTGCCATGAATCATGATAGGCAGTATATCTGCATCAAGTTTTTCGGCAGGTAAAATGCCCCTTTATGAAAACGGCCAATATCACCGGCTTCCGATCGGGTGCCTTCCGGAAAAAATAATAAGTGAATACCCGTGTTTCATCCGGTCGGCAATTTT
>JADJTY010000013.1 GCA_016710935.1 Chitinophagaceae bacterium
GATTTTTCGTAGGTGTTGAATGTTTCAAAAGGATGCACAGCCGGATCGGCAACAATGCCAATGCTGGTATTTTTGATCCCAAGCGGAATTACCCATAACCAGTAACCCTTGTCCATAAAATGCACCGTGCTTAAATAACGCAGGTCCAGTTCAAGATATCCCTGCCATTCCTGGTTATCCGTCCAGGTATCAATATCAATCACACCTTTCTGAAGTCTCCACCAAACTGCATTGGTATGATGCTCTCAATGGTTTATTGCAACTGAATTTTGAGCTTTTTAAAAAACTGGCCCTGCCCGAAGCATCGGCAACCCAGCGGCATTTTACTTTATTTCCATTCTCCTCCTTTTTATATAACTAACCTCGTGGCCATTTTCAGTCGAAATTCTACACCCGGAAACCTTTGCACCAAGTTCCAGTTGGTTTCCTTTCTCTCTTGTAAGCTCTATCAAATAATTTTCAGCGTGCCCCTGTCAAGCTGATGGCTGGTACTGGGTAAACGCAGTCGTGGACAAGTTCTACCCGGCTGGCAATATCTTCCTTGGTATCATTTTTAAAGAAAAAACGCAAGCCGTGTTTGGAAGTTCATGTTCCTCCAGGTACCCTTTCAGGTCTAATACTTCTCTTAAATAATGCGTGCCCAGTTCTACGGTAGATTCGCCCACTTTATGTGCAGCCGTAGATGCTTCTGTTTCTCTTCTCTCCAAAACCAGTATCGAAATATCGGGTTTTGCATTTTTTAAGTTGTAAGGATAAAGTTAGTGCTGCAAGTCCTCCGCCAAGGACCACTACATCGTACTGATCATTCATAAATTTTGTTTTAAGGAGTATAAATGTAAGGCAAAAAGGCTGTTTTAAAAAAGCCATTTTAATTATAGGGTAAATGTTGAACTAATTTTTATAAAGTATGATATCTCTTTCAACAAATATCGGGAAGTGTTGCCAGCCATTACAAAAAACGGCCGGCCTTAAAATGTTTTAAAAAGTTGGCAACTCTGTCAGCAATTCTTCTTCAGATCAATTCCTCCTGTCAATAAACCGGATGATCTTTCTTCCGGCTTCGGGCATTTGTATTCTTTTTATTTCTCTTCAGTAATGTATTTTATGTGCGGACTAACCCTTAACCTTGCCTGCAGGTTTGCTCTTATTTTCCTGTTGGTTTCTTCATCATAATTATCCGGCACAATATAGATCAGCACTTCATCTGTTCCCATTTCGTTGGAAGATACTTCAGCTACATAATCAATTACATTTTCCATTTCGTGCAAAATATCAAACAAGCAGGCGGGTATAAAGTAGTGCCTTTGTATTTCAGCATTTGTTTTTACGTCCCATTACCGGCGATAAACGTAAACTGTTGCGACCATGCGCAGGGTGTATCATCATATTTACAGATATCACCTGTTTTGTAACGCAGCAGGGGCTACCTTCCACACCCAGGGTGGTAATGGGTTACTTCACCCGGTTCACCCGGTGCTACTGCCCTATTCATTTCATCCAGCAATTCCACGATCAGCAGATCGGGCTGCAGGTGCCGCCTTTACATTCGGTACATTCTGTAAATGCAGTCTGCATCTCGGTTGAGGCGTAGGTAGAGAATAATTTGATATCCCATGCATCCGTAATTTTTTTACCCAGGGGTTCAATGAAAAGTCTGCATTGCGGATATTCTCGCCAACACAAAGCGCTTTCTTTACGGTTGTGCTATTGATGTCAATCTGATGTTCCTGTGCGTAACTGATCAGTTTAACAATGAATGATGGAACCGCAATGATGGCCGTGGGTTTTAATCGTAGAATTGTTTCCCATTGCAGCGAAGGCACTCCCGGGCCCAGCCTCACGATGCCTGCACCTAATTTTTGTATGCCCGAATAATAAGCCATGCCTGCCATAAACTGGCGGTCGAGTGTAAGCATGATCTGGTAAAATATCATTCACCGAGCTTTCGATACTTACCAATGAGGCATATTCATTACAGGCCAGCCGGGCGAGGTCATTTTCTGTAAGCATGATCGTAACGGGATTGCCCAAAGTGCCCGAAGTAGAACTGTATTCAATGATCTTATTGCGGGGTACGCATAAAAAATCATCATTGCGTTGCTGCAGGTCTTCCTTTATTGTTACCGGAATTACACTCAGGTCTTCCATGGTTTTGATACCGGAAGGATTGAACCTTGCCTTGGAAAAAACTCTTTATAAAAAGGAGAATACGCATTGAGATAAGCGATGGTTTCCTGCAGTTTTTTTTTCCTGCATGGTAACAATTTCTGCTGCGCTTAAAAAGCGGCTTCGGGTGAATAGTTCATTGAAAACATTTTACAAAATTGAATTTAGCTACAAAGATTCACTAAGACAAAGTTTTTTTATTCCCTTCTCGCCTTCGCAAAGCTTCAGCGGAGCAAGGCGGGAATGTAAGTTGCCACTGATTACACAGATTTGCACGGATGAAATACAAATCGAGTTTCTGTGCTTCAGTGCTTCTGTGGCTAGTCTGATTTGCCGAAGGCAAAACCCATATATCTGGCTATCTTTTTGCGAAGCAAAAAACTATTTCTTTTTCAATGATAACCATGGCACATGTCATGGTTTTAAGATGAGAGAGAGAGACACAAAGATCTTTCCCAGCTTCAGGTCTGCAATGGTTTTTGCGGTGAGGCCATGAAAACGGATCTCGGGTTTTCCTTCTTCATCATTATAAATCTCAATTTCATTGAATGCAGTGCCGTTTCGCCAACCGGTGCCAATGGCTTTTAAAAAAGCCTCCTTGGCGGCAAAGCGGGCTGCATAATGTTCGTATTTATAGGTTCTTGCTTCGCAATATATAATTTCACCTGCAGAAAAAACCAGTTCTTTAAATCCATGTTTCTTCTCCATCTTATCAGCAACCCGTTCAACTTCTATCAGATCTGTACCAATTCCAAATATCATGGCGCAAGTTTTTTATTGATCTTTTTATCTGCTCTTTAACATGATCTTCTTCTTGTTTGGTAGCAACAACTTTTGATAAAGCAAGATTATAATTCTGCAAAGCCGCCGCATACTCTTTTTGTTTGTAGAGATAATCACCTGCCAAAAGATACGCATTATAAAATTCAGGATTGCTGGCAACAAGATTAGCGGTGTTTACGGTTCCTCCATCCAATATCTGTTGCTTGATATTCCTGAAAACTTCAAAGTTTTTTATAGGCCGGTGTTAATAAAAACGAATCGGCAGCGATGGTTAAACTGCTGTCGGCAATTTCTTTGTTTTCCTTCATCCCTTTTAAAGCAAATATCTTATTCAGATCGTACGCCATATACTGGCCCAATTGCCACGGCGAGGTAGACACCCAAACAATGAGTTTCTTTGGTTCAAAAACAACGGAGTGATGTGCTATTAACTGGTTGATGGCTTTTTCATTGCCCATACCAATATTGGCGCCATTGATTCCTTTCTGGTCACGTAAAATATTAACTGTTTTTTGTACCGTGTTTTTTCCCTGCCCGTTCGGCAGGCGGGCGTTGGCATTCAACAACTCCATTAATCTTTTGTAACGATAAGATGATGCACTTTCATTCTCCTGTTCCAGATTCATTTTTGTTTTGCCCAAACCATTGCTTTGAAAATGATTGGTACAAACAATCAATTCTTTTTTTGGATCGTATACATCCAGTTCGTCGGGTGTTTTTTCAATGATCACCGCTTTATTATCTGCCGCCGATGCCACCAAAAAAGATTCAGACACAAACATCTTTCTTGATTTGGCAATAGCGATGGCTTCGGGTATATTTTTTGCGTACTGTAAAATTTCCCTGGTTACAATAGATACCGGTGTGGCCGAACCGGTTGGCAGATCTGACTTTGCTGCATTGATGGTTACGGAAACACCCTGGTCGTTCATGCCACTTACCGCACCAACAAAGCCGCCCCAGGTAACCGTCATAAACTTATAGCCCTTTGTAGGGTTGAAGAATGCAACGATCTTATCTTCTGCAAACTTATCGCCCACATAAAAATCAAAATTGCGGCCAATGATCATCGTGCTGTCCGCACTCATACTGCCCCAGGTACCAAAAGAAGTGCAGCCAACCAGCGCCAGGTTTTGTACTGCATGGCCAATATCATGGGCTGCATGGTAATTTAAAAGGCGCTGGTAATTGGTGCCCAGGTACTGGTATTTGGGAGATGCAGATTCTGATATGCCGTAAATTTCTTCCTTGTATTCTTCTGTCAGATTTTTATCGAGGTTGCGGTTAAAAAATCCGATCAGGTATTTTAAAAAATTCCTTTTAAATTTCGAAGGAACCATTTTCGTTATCTGCGCTGCAAAATGATCTTCCTGTCTTATCACCAGCTCTTCGGTAAGTTTGCCGTTGATAACACCACGCTCAAAAGGTTCGCCTTCTACATACAATTCGTACAAACCGCTTTTGCTGTGCCTGAACCAGTTATTCTTTAAAGTATAAAACCCATCACCATGATCGGTACGCTGCCATTGCAGGCTGCTTATATCGGCCGGTTTGGGCGGGGGTACTTTGGTAACCTGCACCAGGTAAATAGCGCCAATGAGCAGTAAAATAAAGATTACGCCCAATACCCTTAAAACCCGCCTTCCAATTTTTTTTCTGTTAAGCATTTCTTATTTTATCTATAATATCTTCATTCCCTAAAAAAGCAGCACTGGTTACCAGGCCACTCATGGTAGCACCCAGTATACCATGCAAATTAAGATTTTGGCCTGTTAAATAAAGGTTAGGTATTTTGGTACGGGGCGATATAAATGTTTTTAAAGGATTGCTGTAATCTTTTACTATGCCATACATGGAGCCATCATCGTTGCCAATATAATCACGATACGATAAAGGCGTTGCTGTATAATAAGATCTTATTGCCTTACGTAAACCCGGGAACCTTTCTTCAACAACATCAAGTAATTTTTCTGCTTTTCTTCTTTTAAATTCCTCGTAATCTTTTCCACGGTCCACTTCTTTTGAAACGGTATTGAATGTATCTGCCCATTCTTTTACATCATCAAACTTCATATAAGTAAGCAGGGTCATCGATTCGGCATATACCGAAGATCTGGAGGATGCAGAAAAAAATATGGCATAACCACTGGGCCAGTTTTCTTCAGTGTATTCGGTCAGATTCCATTCCTGCCCTTCTTTGGTGTAATAAATATTGTTTTTATGTAAGGATAGGCTTCTTTCTCAAAAACAACATTCACCACAAAACCGCCTATTGAATTCTCAAGCCCTTTAATGCGGCTTTTATACGCATGTTTGATCAGGTGGCTCTCTGTCATTTCAAGCGTTCGTACCGGGTGCATATTGCTGATGAAGTTTTTCCGTACACCCGCGATCCATCGGCAAGCTCCACACAACTAACATTACCTTCTTCAACCACGATCTTTTCACCTCTTTATTACGATGAATTTCGCCGCCGTGTTCCCGTATGTTTTTAACCATGAATTTTCCGATTTCGAGCCTCCGTCAATACATTTCCAGGAGCTTTCAATATAGCTGTTCAAGATCATAGCATGCACATAAAAAGGTGTTTTACCCGATTGTAAAACATAGAGCATACTGTTACCCACCAGCACAGCCTGTAATTTTTTATTGTCGGTAATGGACTCTATAAAAGTTCTGGTATCTATACCAAGCACGGCATTTTTTTCATTGATATCGCCACCTGTTCGTAAGTTATATAAAGGAAACTTACTGCAAACTTCCTTTATCTTATCGCAATAAAGCCGCAGTGCTTTTTCCTCATCCGGAAAATCTTTTAGCAGGTGCAGGATAAAATTTTCATAGCCCTGTGCAAACACATATTCTTTGTTATCGCCTTCGATCAATATCTTATCAAAAACATCTTCATCCATTTTCTGTAGCTTCAGCTTATCAATAATACCCAGGTATTTAAACACCTGGTACAGGTTTTGCCCTTCGCCTAACCCGCCCAGGTAATGCACGCCCGAATCAAAGATCACTTTATCCCGTACATAGGTTTGCAGGCTGCCGCCAATCTGCCTGTTCTTTTCCAGCACACAAACCTTATATCCCTCACGCCCCAGTATATCTGCACATACCAGACCGCCCATGCCGCTGCCAATAATAACTATGTCAAATTCTTCTGCCATTAATTTGTTGTTGCTTTTAAAATAAATATCGTATTGGATGTATGTTTTGAATCGGGCATTTCGCTGCAGTCCATATTTTTTGCTGCCGCCAGGTTTCTGATCATGGTGCCCGTTAAAAAACTCAACCCGGTTTCTTTTGTCTTATTAAAGCTGAACAGCTTTGTTGAAAAAAATTCTGTCAGCTTTGTTTTTTTGTGCATTGCTTTTTTATCTGCATCGCCATCTCTTATTATCAGTTTACCACCGGGGTTCAGGTTGCTGATGCATTTTTCGATCACCTGCATTTGTTCGGCCGGTGGTAAATAATGCAGCATATCTGCAACAATGATGGCATCGTATTGTTCAAATTCAAAACCCATTACATCGCCGTGTACAAAATTAATGTTATTGGTTTTGCTGAAACAGTTATTGGCAGTATCAATCTTCTCTTCATCATAATCCAAACCCGTTATTTTTCTTTGTGGCGATGTGAAAGATAACATGTACGCCATAAATCCGTACCCACAACCAATATCCAGTACCTTACCCTGCTGCGGAACCAATTCACAAAAGGTTTTATAATTTTTCTCCATACTGGTTTTTATCCGCATGTACCACTCCAGCAAGGGACCTTTGTAAATATAATTGTATATCAATTTTTCACGAAAGTATTTTGGCTGCTCAATGTCAGCTTTCAGCAAAGCAAATTCGCCACGGAAATATCTCCCGATCTGCTTCGCTCTTTCGGCATAGCCGTTTCCATATTGCAGATCGGCAGGTTTTATCCTGGGCAAAAATTTAAGCGTTACCTGCCCGTTTTTAAGCAAGGCGTCTTTTTTGGTTAGCGTATAATTGGTGCCATGAATCATGATAGGCAGTATATCTGCATCAAGTTTTTCGGCCAGGTAAAATGCCCCTTTATGAAAACGGCCAATATCACCGGCTTCCGACCGGGTGCCTTCCGGAAAAATAATAAGTGAATACCCGTGTTTCATCCGGTCGGCAATTTTATCAGTTTTTTGTTCAATCTCTTCACTCGGAAAATAATCTGCCATGCGAATTACGGGACCAAAAAAAGGCGCATTCCATTTTTTGTTATTGGTTAACATCAATATTTTAGGGTTCAGCATAATGAGCGGAACAATATCCAATGATGATTGGTGATTACAGATGATGATGGCCGGCCTTTTCAGATCTTCATGTAAAGGATTGATGATCTTCTTTTTTACATTGCCCATTACATACATCAAAAACCAGCAGGCTTTTGAAACCAGCAGATGATACAGGTATTTGCCTCTTTCCCTAACCTGTAACCTGATAAAACTTCTGCCCAATACCGTAAAAAATATACTTACCGAAATAAATAATGAAAAGGCGGTTGAAGATTTAATGAACCCCCAAAGTGTCCAGGGAAAACGGTTTTTGCCTACCCTGTTCTTTATCAATATGGAAAAAAAGAAAGGAATTAAGATCTGCGACATGATGACCACGCAGCATATACCAATGATAGAAATAAGTGCGATGGATTGTAGTGCAGGATGCTTTGCAAAAATCAAAACACCTAAACCCACAATGGTAGTAATGGCCGATAAGATGATGGAAGATTTAAAAGAAGACAGGTTCTTCTTCCCGGTCTTGTATTCCTGCAGCAAACCATCCATGATAAACAGGCTGTAATCATCGCCCAAACCAAATATAAGTGCAGATATGATGATATTGATGATATTGAATTGTATGCCCGCCATGCCCATGATACCCAATATCCAGATCCAGCTGATCAGCATGGGGATGAAGGAAACCAGCGTCAGTTCTATCCTTCCATAAACAACAAGCAGTACCATAAAAACCAGCAAAGAGGTCATTAATGCGATCTTCGAAAAATCAGCATTGATGATCTCTACAAAACGGCTGGTGAGGTATTGTTTATCCAGTACGGTTACATGCGTTTCATTCTCAAAAGTTTTATAAACCTCCTGTCTTTTTTCAGGAATGGTTTTTACAAGTGTTACAACCGTTGTTTTGCCGGGCTTTTCAGTGATGTAATCATCCAGGAAATTTTTACGAACACCGGCCATCGCTTCTTTGTCAACAGGCACATAGGTTTTATTCAGCAGCATGCTGAAATTATCAAAAGCCGCAGCATTGAATTTTAAAGCTGTTCCTTCTTTGATGACGGTAGCCATCAGGGTTACTTTTTTTTCTGCTGTCCAGTAGCTGTTCCATCTTTTGATCTTTATTTTTTGTAACGAATCTGAAATGATCAGCGAAGAAACGCCTGAATATTTTTTTACAATATTTTTATCCTGCAGTTTTTCTATTTGTGTAACTAGTTTTTCATTGTTTACCAATGCATCATCCAACGTATTTCCTTCGGTAACCAGGTAAACCGATTGTAATGCGTATTGGTTTATCTGGTTAAGTTTTTTTTCCGATGCTTTTAATTTGCTGCTCATGTAGTTCATGTTCTGCAGATCGGATTCAAAGCCAACCTTACCGGCCCAGAAAGCGAAGAAAATGGTCAACCCCAAAATAATGATGACGAGGTATTTATTATACTCCGGCCTCAGCGAAGCAATTTTATCTATCCAGGAGAATTCCTGTACAGCATGAGCAACCTGTTCTTTTTTACCGGCAATAAAATGCGGTAAAAAGATCAGAGAGCAAAGCGAAGCGCCGATTAAACTAAAGGCAGCAAAAAGTCCCAGGTCTTTCAACATTTCCGATTCTACAAACTGCAGGCATAAAAAACCACCCACCGTTGTAAAGCTGCCTACCGTCATGGGTTTGGCCAGGTCACGTATCAGCTGCTGCATATTGCTGGTATGCCGGTAATGATTAAACACGTGCAGCGAAAAATTTACAGCAATGCCAAGCACCACCGAACCTGTTCCCAGTGCGATCACTGATATGCTTCCTTTAATAAAATAAATGGCCGCCAGTGAAAACACCGCACCAAATATTACCGGTATCAAAATAAAGAAAGGCGCTCTTTTTTTGCGGAAATAAAAACCAAGGAAGACAATGATAAAAAGAATGGTAATGCCCTGTGTAAGCAGCGAATCTTTGCGAAGCTGCAATGCATTGCCCACCGAAACGGCTGTTGCACCAAAATAAGTGGCAGTAACCTTACTGCTGTTGTTATCTATCAAACTATCCAAACCTTTTAACAGCAATGCATTTTTAGCGGTGTTGTTAGGTGGAAATTTTGGGGTGATAAAAAGCATCAGGTGTTTCCTGTCTTTGGTCAGTATATAATTATCGTACAGTTCAAAATTCTCATCGTACTGTAACTGCTGCAGTTTTTTTAATCCCAGGAAAGTAATGCCCACCGGGTCTTTGCTGATCATACTTTTTAAAGCAAAGCCAGAAGGAGAAGTAAGTGTGCGGAAATTCTGCTCCAGCGATTCCTTTACCCGGGCCGGTGTTATCAGCGAATCTATTTCGGTATAATCTTTTTCAGTGAGGTAAACCGGCAGGTAATCACTTACAGTTTCAAATAATTCAAGCGCCAGGCCATCATCCACCTTGTAATTTATTTTGCTGATGAAGGGCGTAAGTTTTTGTTCTATGCTTTCAACCAGTGCATCGGCATACATAACCAGGCTGTCGGGTTCTGCTTCAGCGGCTGTATCTTGTAAGGATACAGTAACCGCCAGCTTATCCATGAATTTGGAGTTTTGAAAAACTGCGTTCAGTTTTTCAATCTTTTTATCGTTGGGTAAAATTTTAGAAATGTCTTCTTCAAATGTAACCTGCAGGGCAAACCACAATGCCGACAGAAAAATTACCCCAAACGTAATGAATAAAGCAGGCCGGCGCTTTTTATAAAAATTATAAATGTGCAGTAATAATTTTTCCATACACTAATCAGCTTTGAAACCGCTTGTTTTTTACCGATCAATTTTAAAAAGATAAAAGTAATCAAACCAAATACCAATGCTGCAATAATGGCCAGCGTTATACTTCCCAAAATATATTGCTGTAAGTTCATTTTAATAGACTGAAGGGTGATCTCACTGCTGAAATCGATCTGCATGGCATTGGCGCCCATCCAGATTGCGCCTGTTTTGTAACTTAAAAAAATAATGGGCGGTATCATAGGTGGTATGCTGATGTTTGCTGCAATGATCACCAAGGGCTTATTCAATTTAAATAAAATAGCCAGGAAAATTGCCGCCGCCAGCTGAAAGCCCCAGATAGGAATAATACCCATAAAAATGCCAAAGCCAACTGATATGGATTTTAACTGTGTAGAATGATGTGGATTATACAATTGCTCATCAAGCACCTTCTTCATTTTTTTTTTACTGAAAAGGGTGCGGAAAAAATCCCGTGGTTTGATGTACAAAAAAGTGATGAGTACCAGAATGGTATTTAAAACACCGATACGGAAAAAATCTTTGTAAGGCCTGAAGTGAGAGATACGTTCTTCCTTTGGTGCATAATACACCGTAACCGGAACAGAAATAACCTTAACCCCCTTCCAGGCTAACCGTACCAGTACTTCAATTTCAAATTCGTATTTACGGGTGATGAAACGCATTTTTTTCATTGGCTCCAGCGGATACAACCGAAAACCGGATTGGGTATCCGGACTGGTAATTCCCGTTTCTACCTTGAACCAGAAATTAGAGACTTTATTACCAAAGTTGCTGCCACCAGGTACAGATGCCTGCCCCATATTTCTTGCACCAATAATAACTGCGTTGGGTTCTTCTTCAAGCTTAGCTATAAATGCAGGCAGGTCTTTTGCAAAGTGCTGCCCGTCGGAATCTATGCTGATGCCATATTTGTAGCCTTTTTCAATTGCATACCTGAATGCTGTACGCAAGGCCCAGCCTTTTCCAACATTTGGCGTATAGTTGATGAACTGAACCACCGGAAATTGTTTTACAATGTCGGCCGTATTATCGGTTGATCCGTCGTTTACTACAATAATGTGATCGCTGTATTGTGCTACATCTTCAATAACGGAGGCAAGGGTAGCTGCATTGTTATAGGTGGGAATAATAACACAGGCCTTCAACGTATCAACTTTCTCCTTCAGGGAACCGGTCATTATTAATTCTATTTGTCATTAAGTGTAAATATTAGCCCTAAACCGGGTAAAATTATAACAATAAGGGGAATAAGCAGCAAGGCTGGCTATACCAGATTACTTACCTTATTTTGATTGCGTTTTTTCTTATCTGCTATTCTTTGGTGTAACCAGTCGGGCCATTGGCTGCTGTCTTCGGCATCATAAATACGGAGTGCCTGTGATTCGTCGCTTTGAATCAGGTCTTCTTCCCTGCAACCCAAAATTTCTGCCGCCGTTTTTACACCGGAGTAACTGGCACCTGCCACGCCATGGCTCATAATGCTGGCGCCACACATATACAGGTTTTCGATCTCAGTTTTTGCTTTGTAAGAGAAAGGGCCTGTTTGCATAAACCCTTTTTCAGTGCCATACACATTCCCTTTTGTTGTATTGATATAATATTCGTTGGTGATGGGCGTACCTACTTCCACGTGAACAATATTTTTATGAACAGCTGGTAAGATCCTTTTAAAGGTATTCATCAGCTTTTCGCTCAGTCTTTCTTTTATTTTTAAATACTGCTCATGCGTTTCATCCGGGTTTGTGTATAAAGCCTTAAATGAGTCATAGTTAATAAAAGTAACCACTTCAAGCGTATGATGACGGCCATTAAAACTCAACGGATCTTTTAGTGAAGAACAGCTGATGAAGAGCGAATCAAATTCATCTGTTTCAAGTATAGATACCCTGGTGAGCCCTTCATAAATTCCATCCAGATCTTTATCGGGCATGAACCAGATATTACCGGAGTCAATACCTGCTTCACGTACATCCATATCAACCGAAATAAAAAACATAAGTGATGTGACCGAATATCGGGTGGCTTCCAGTTTTTTAAGCAGTTTACCACTCAGGTGCTCGTGACCAACCATTTTATAAGTTGCAGCCGGATCGGCATTGGATATAACCCGTTTTGCTTTTATTATCTCACCGTTTTGCAATTCAACCCCCATAACTTTTCTACGGGTGCCGGGAGATTTGTTTTCTTCTGCCTGCAGCAATATTTTTTTAACCCCTACGCCGGTTTTTATTTCGCCACCGTATCTTTTAATAGCATTGGTCATAGCTTTTACAATAGCTGCACCGCCACCCATTGGGTAAAAACCTCCGTTAAAATAATGATCCATCAAGGCACAATGAAAAGGAAAACTTGCTTTGGAAGGTGGCAGGCCATGATCGCCGCATTGTATATTGAGTACAGATTTTAACAAAGGATCTTTTATATGCCAGCCTATAACGCGTTTTAGCCTGAACAAACCATATTTACCCAGGTGCCGGGTGCGGTAAGCTATGGTAACATTATCCCAAAATCCATTCATCTTGGGTATCAGGAACAACTCCTTACTTACTGTTTTAACCAGTTTAAGATATTTTTTTATACCTTTTTTTTCTTTCGGAAACCTTTCAGATAATGAATGAACCAGATTGTCGATCCCTGCAGGCATATCAATACGCTCATCACCAATCCAGCAATGCTCGTAGGCATTTTTGTTCATCCTGAAAAAAACCAGTTCGTTGGCAATACCCAGCCCTTCGTATAAGTTACAGGTAGATTCCCCTTTGTCCATACCTCCAATGTAATGCACGCCGGGACTGTACCGGTGACCGTCAATATAAAAACTATGGCACCAGCCGCCCGGCACATAATGCTGTTCAATAACGGCCACTTTTTGCCCTGCACGAGCCAGGCAAAGTGCTGAGGATAAACCGCCGGCACCGGAGCCAATTATAATGGTATCAAATTCTTTCATACTAAATATTGCTGCTCAAGTTAACGCTTTTAACAAAGTAAATTAAAAATGGTTGCTGCCTCAATATTTTTTTATAGCTATATAGCTTTCAATCATTAACATATGATGTAAACACCATTGCTTCAATACAACTGTTCTAAATGTTTTAAACAAAAAAACACTGTGGCATGATTTTGGATTTTCATGTTTCAGTCCTTCGGAAAAGGGAAATAAAAACCAAGTTTTTTTAACTTTAAAATCTAAATACTATGTCTGAAACAAATTTTCCAACACCGCCATCTGCACCTGTAACAAAGGGTAAAAACTACAAAAATGCCGTTATAGGCGTTTTAGCTGCAGGTTTGATAGCCGTATCAGGTTATTTGGTTTATGCCAAAAATGATAGTTCAAAAACTATTCAACAGCAGGAAACAACCATTGCAAAAGTAGCTGATGAGAAAAGTGATGTGCAGGCTAATTTTGATGCATCACTTGCCAGGCTCGATTCTATGAGTACCGTAAATACCGGCCTGGAAGGCAAGTTAACAGAAAGAAACAATGAAATTGCAAAGGTAAAATCGGAGATACGCAGCATTTTAAATAAGAAGAATGCCACTGCTGCCGAACTCGGAAGAGCAAAAACACTGATCGCTTCTTTGAATGAAAAGATCACTTCAATGGAGGCCGATATTGCTCAGTTAAAACAGGATAACCAACTGCTTACAAACGATAATGTTGTTTTAAAGCAGGAAAAAGAAACCTTAACAAAGGATCTGGTTGCAACTACAGAAGTGAAGCAATCGCTTGAAAAGAAAGTAGAAATTGCATCTACCTTAAATGCAAGCAATATTGTAATTACACCAATCAATATAAAAAGTAACGGTAAAGAAAAAGTGTCAACAACAGCAAAGCGTGTTGATAAGTTTGTAGTGAGTTTTGATGTTGATAACAGAATTATTCAGCCTGGTACAACAGATGTATATGTTGTGGTATTAGGCCCCGATGGAAAAGCTGTTAACACCGGTTCTGAAACCTTTACCACACGTGAAGAAGTGGCTATGCCCTTTACAGCTAAAATGCCGGTTGACCTGGAAACAGCTAAGAAGAAGAATGTAGAGTTTGCTTTTGTTCCGGGAACCAATTTTATCCAGGGTGCCTATACCGTACAGATCTACCAGAATGGTTTTTTAATCGGACAGGGAACCCGTGAATTAAAGAAAGGCGGTTTGTTCAGTTAAATAAACAACACTGATTAAAAATAAATAATTACAGTTGATTGTAATTCCAAAGAAGCTATTTGAATCTAAAAATTCAGATAGCTTTTTTTGTTTAGAAAATATAAGATATCAAATGATTAATATCAGACATTCTAAAAGCTATATTTATTACATTTGTAGTTTTAGATTATGAAGAGAAATATCAAAACTATTGCTATTATTGGCGGAGGGCCTTCAGGTTGTTCTTTAGCCACTTTATTAAAAAGAAAAGGATATACCGTAGGCATTTTTCACCTGGAAAAAAGGCCTGAGATCATTGTGGGCGAATCGCTGGTACCGGCCATTATACCCTATTTACGGAAGTTGGGGGTAGAGGATGAAGTAAAAACTTACAGTACTTACAAGCCTGGCGCTTCGGTTTGGGTTAATAAAGATGAAGAAGCCACATCGCCCTTTAGTTTTGGTGGCGGCGGCTTACCACCTTATGCTTATAATGTACCCCGTATTAAATTTGATAAAACCATTTTTGATCTGGCGGTGAAGGAAGGCGTTACTTTTTTCAGCCATGCTGCCAGGCTGGAACAGGTTGGAAATACAGATGAACTTAAATTAAGTGATGATACCCTGGTTGCCATTAATGATTTTTTTAACGGACAGCCCGATCTGATCGTGGATGCCAGCGGGCGCTCACGTACTATTTCCCGCCTGCTTGATATTCCTACAAAAGAAGGAGAAAGAAAAGACATCGCCGTTTTTGCCCACCTGAGCGGTGCTGAAAAAATTGAACCTTATAATATACACCTGCATCGCCTGGAAAAAGGTTGGAACTGGAGAATTCCTTTACCAGACCGTATCTCGGTAGGGGTAGTTATTGATCCAAAGCATTTGAAAGAATTTGGCGATACTAAAGAGGAGCAGTATGATAATTTCCTTAAGTCTGATGAAACGCTCAGGAAATTTACTGCCAATGCCAAACGGGAGACCGGTGTGGCACAATACAATAATTACCAGCTTATCTCACAAAAAATGTATGGCAAAAACTGGTTGTTAACCGGTGATGCCGGTGGTTTTCTCGACCCTATCTTTTCATCTGGCCTGTTTTTAGCCATTAAAGGTTCATTTGCTGCAGCCGAAGCCATCAGTATAGGCACCGACGTTGCATTTAAAAAATACCAGAAAGATCAGTTATATGAATTAGCTATCTGGCAAAAGTTGGTCGACACCTGGTATAGTGGTGGCCTTTTTACCCTGTTTAAAGTGGGGCAAGACAGGATGGATACGGCCTTTGGCCGTTTTATTGGTCCTCACATGCAGCGGCATTTAACCCGTATCTTTTCGGGAGAAGCTGTATATAAAAGCTATAGCCGCCGGTTTTTAAACTTTGTATTCGGGCCCATGTTATCGCTGATGAAGCTGGGTGGCCTGCATAACCGTAAAACCAGCGATTTAGCTATAAAATAAGCCGTAAGGCCTACATCTGGTCTGCTAGATTAACTAAGAAACCTGGCCGTTGTTTATCCATAATATATAACCGTAATAGCAGCTATGTAGCCATCAAATTGCTTAATCCTCATTCCTTCTTTCCGATATTTACCTGGCTTAAACCTGGGAACGCCTTCTCATAATTCCATTTATCCTTGATTTTTTGCCGTTCATCAAAATGGCTTATTTATCATTTCCCAGCATCTATTTTTTAATAAGCAATACCAGTAAGGATTTAAAAGAATTTTTAACTAATAATAACTGCATATTACTAAAACATACTTAGTACTTTGTTTTGCATAGTACTAAAATGTTTCTATCTTTGTGTTATCAAAGTAAGCGAAGCAACAAAAAGCCGAAATTTTAAAAAACATAATTAAAAACATAATTAAATTAAAAGTCATGAAAAAGCAAACAACAAATCAATTCTCTCCAATCAGTAAAGAACATACTGAAAAATTAACCACTGTAGTAAACGAAACCATTGCTCTTGGACAGGTTAGATCTTTCAGTGCAGCTGATCTGTGGAATATTCAACGCAGAGGAAGAACTATGATGAGCAGAAGGAATTATTTTGCATAAGACCAGTAAGTATAGCCAATTCTGAAATGGTTTTTAGCTCAACATTCCACACAAAGCCCCGAAATATTATCAGGGCTTTTTTTATTTCGGGAAGTACGCAAAAAAATACTATCAATTAATTGGCTTTTTTTTTTTGTAAAAGGTAAAAAGCCCTATTTTTGCTGCCCGTTAGGGTACACTCCTCCCTAGCCGTAGTTTTTCACTGCGACGAAGGAGCAGTAAAAACAAGGTCCCGATGAGGAACGATATCGGGATAGGTTGGTAGGAATAAAATATACACTCCTCCTAGCTCAGTTGGTTAGAGCATCTGACTGTTAATCAGAGGGTCGCTGGTTCAAGTCCAGCGGGGGAGCGAAAACAGTAAATGGGTTTCAAACAATTTGAGTTTGAAACCCTTTTTCATTGCATACTATTTGCATACTTGTTGGAAATAAAGGGTTAACAAAGGCTAATATTTGACAAAACCTCTCTTTCATACTGACTGAAGCCAGGATACTTCAACACGAATTCTTCCACATTTTCAAAGTGACTTTTTGGTTACGTCGCACAAAAGTCAACAAGAATGGATTAGTACCTTCAATGCTAAGATTAAGCTTTCAAAGTTAAAGGTAGATAAGGCAGCAGGATATTATATTGATCTGTGTGGAATCTAACCAAGCAAAGTTTAAAGGGCAATAAAGACCAGACCAGGCAGATCAACAATTGGATCAATGAATGTTTGGTTAAGATATCAGAGAACCTGTATAGAGAAGAGCTAAAGAAAGGCAACAGCATTCATCTACACTCTATCATCAACCAGTTATTTGCAAAACCTTTTGAAGAGCCTTCATTATTAAAAATGATTGAGGA
>JADJTY010000014.1:0-92500 GCA_016710935.1 Chitinophagaceae bacterium
TATTCAGTGTAACGGTAAGAATCATTTTATCTCAATCATCCACATTACGGATCGTGTCTGTTTGAATAATACCCAAACGAATTTGTTCATCATTGAGCAATATTTCATCTTAACTGCGGTATTGACTCTTTTTACAACTATCAATTCCGCCCAGCATATGACAGATGGGGCAATTGCTTATCTTCCATGATCTGCGGGTGCATACTACAGAATATATTTCATCCTTATTGACCGCAGTTGTTTTCTTGCTTTTACAAAGCCAAGGCTAATAAAAGTGAAGCGATAATTATAAAATGTTTTTCTTGAGTCATTTAATTTGTTTTTAATGAAACTTTCACTGTCTACGGATGTGCATTGGCGACAACTTGGCTTCTGTTTTTCCAGACCGCTCAACACCTGCACCAGATGTTTATTGGTAATGCCTGTTTCTATTTTTCTTGCCATAAATGCTTCACCTGTTCTTACGAAAACCACTTTCTCCAAACCCAATGATAAAACCGCTTCTTCCGGCAGCCAGTTGGCGGATCGGTCTGTTCGTGCCGGTCGCTTTGCGGCTGCCTATGGGAATCCTGTAGGTTGAATTATCGAAATGAGCTCTTGCAGTAACCGTTTTACTACCGGCTCTGTAAACAGGTTCTATGTAGCTGATTGAGGCCCTGAAATCGTCAGCCGGATTTGTTTCAGGGTGATACGTTACCTTATTACCAACTTTAACCATTGCTGCCTGCCCGGTAAAAATGTTCAGCAATGCCCATGCCCTGTTGGGATTATACTACACGGCAAAATGTTTGCCCTTTCTGTACATACATGCCCTCTTTAACTGATAATTCTTCGGTAGTAACCGCCAACCGCTGCATGGCTTGGGGTTGATTGTTGCCCATGCCGGTACTGTTGCTTTTCGTGAATATGACCGCTGTGAATTGCTGAATACAGAAACTTTGTAAGATGGTTTACCGGTTTTTATCACATTAACCTTGCTGCTGGTTGCCCATGCCCAGTAAGTACTGTTTTTGTTTGGATGCATTGATGAGCATTGTGTTATCCGGGTCATTTTCAAAAGAAACAGGAGAGTTTTCCTGTGCAGTCAATAATTCGGGACTATAGATGTCCATGATGCGTTGTCCTTTGCTGATCTTCTGATACCGGTATTTCACACTTCACAATTTTTCTATCCTGCCTGAAAAATTGGAAGAGATAACTCCTGTCTGTCTGGTGTCATATGTGATAAAGCCGTATGATTCCATTTCTATATCTTCTTCCCTTGCCATCCTTGTACCATCGGTACATTGGCAATCGGCTGCTGGTTGGAAGGCTTGAGTAAAGTATTCAGCGAAACTGCTTTGGGCTCATTGGGTGATTTTACTTTTTCCAGTTTGCATTCCACAAATGGGGCAGGTTCCTGCTATATCGCTTTGCATCTGCGGATGCATAGGCGAGTATATCCCTTGGTTGTTGCCATACCACTGTCGGTTTATGTCATGGCCGGAATACATCGAATGATTTTCCATCAGCACCAGATCCATACCGCATTTGGGACATTTCCCGGGCTTGTCGCTGAAAACAGAATCCTGCGGCATAGGACAGGTGTACATTACTGTTGCTTTTTCATTACCACTATTACGGGCAATAAAACAGCCAATGCAATATTTGCAACCCATTTTATTTTATAAATACATTTCATTCGGTTCGTTTTATTTTATTTCCAAAATTTTCATCAATTCTGCCTGCATCTGCAAACCCTTTTGCAACTGGTCAAAATATTCCATCTGCGTCATGTTCAATGCTTCGGGCATCGAATAACTCAAATAATTATTCCGGTGCGCTTGTTATTTTGTTCGTAGCCTAATTGCATGGTTTGAAAATTTCCGTCGCAATGCCGGGATGATCTGTTCCTCATATGATTTCATCTGTTTCTTTTTCAGTTCCAGTTCGGTGAAACTGTTATCAGCCATACCGCTTGCTTCATTAATAATCATCTGTTGCTGGTTGCACCAATGCTTCATTTTGCCAAACAAGGCTTTCCAGCTTTTGCCTTATTCATTTTGGAGGACCATTTTTGCAGTGGGATTTCACATCACCATTACAATAAACATCGGGGCTGCACGGCCCAGCCCGTCATGTGATTATGCTGGATTCCAAACTCCGGTTTCAGTTTTGCCAACTCTGCTGGCGCGTTCCAGTTTATTCACTTCAATACTTCTGTCAATTGCTGTATCGCTACGCTTTTTCATCAGGATACAGAATCAAACATGGACCATGTTAAAGTTGGCCACCATACACTTAATTCGTATCCAACTGCGCAAATGCTGTTTCCGTACTCTGTTCATCACTGTGTTAATGGCAATACGTTTCTGGTTAATTTCATTACATAACATCAACTGCATAATATTTTCTACGTTGGCGAAGCCGCTTTCGCTTTTAATAAACTTTGGTTTTCCCAAGCCGTTCTTATACCGGATTTCTAGCTCTGCATCATAAATTTTAGCAGCTTATCATTTTCGTCAACACTTTCAGTTTCTTTTCCAAGCACAAATCAATCATAGTAGTTTTTCTTGCTGTAAACAACAGTTCATTTACTATTACATCTTTTTTGCAGGTCCACGAAAGACTGCGCATTTCATGAAGGCAAATTCGGCATTCTGCTCTTTTTATTGGGAAACATCTGCTGGGCAGAAATCATAAAAACACCCATGCCCGGCTGGCCGTTCATTGATTTCCACCTGCCAGGATCATAAGAGTCTGAAAAAACCAGCGCCTACTTCGGCAGCATCCTTCGCCCCCAGCTCTTTTGGCTCCTTCGTTCGCAAGACGGGCTTCGGCATCCAGCATTTTTAAGCAGGATGGTTGGTTTGAATGGCCGATTGAATTTCCTGCACTCGTCAACACCTGTTGCGACCCGGCACCTGATGTTATCAGCGTTAAACCCAATCAATATTTGAAAACGTTTCATATTCTTTTTTTGTATGCTTAATGTTTTGTTTCAAGCACTTTAATTTTTCCATATTTTCTTAATTCATATTCCTTACTCATTAAAAGATCAATTGGGGTCTACCATAAAATAACTGTTGAGATCGTTCAACACGCCACCATGGGCAATAACGATAGGGTTCATCAAATCACTTCCTACTCCCTGGCTCCAAGAATGGGAATCAATCCAAAGAGAAACACATACTGTCATTAATTTTGGCCGCACTCTTTTGCTGCAACTGCTAGTACATATTCCCGAAAATCTGCTTTGGTAATGGTTTCTCTTGAATTACCTTTAAATCTACCAATTGTTCCATCGCATCGTCGAGGTAAGTCACCATAACAATTCCGGTTTCCACCGCAAAGCCAAACAATACAATAAAACCAACGGCTACGCTACCGATAAGTTAACTCCCCAGAAATAAATCATAAAGGCTCCGCCAATCAAAGCAAATGGAATTGAGATCAAACTTAACGAAAACTTCCCTTTTAGATTGGAAGGCAAAATACATTGAAAGAAAGTCATGAAGCAACACAATAGGTAAAATGATTTTCAATGTTTTCTCGCTGCTTATCAAGATTCTCCTTATTGCCCGCTCAATTAAAAAATATACCTTAGGTAATTGGTAAATCATTGTTGTTGAAATTTTCCTTAGCTTCATGATTAGTACCTCGGAAATCCCTTTCCCTTGCGTTAAACAAAACTGTTCCACTCAACATCGCATTTTCGGGAATTGATCATCAGCGGGCACTTCTGTAATGTTAACATCAGCCACGGCTTCCAAGGGAATGGGACCGGATTTGAAGTTTGAACCTGTAGGCGTTTTAATGATTCCAAAGTTGTCCCGGAAATCTCTGCGAACACGGCGTTGACGGAAAAGCGTTGCCTCCCTTCACCGTTGTTGGTAAGTCGCATTACCACTCCCAATGCGCTTTCAACCACGCTGTTTACATCATCAACTGTAAACTCATTAACGGCTAATTTCTTCTCGTTTTACTATGATGTCAATATATTCGCCACCGGTAATGGGTTCTAATACAAATCTTTTACGCCGTCAATGCCTTCCAGTTCATTCTTCACTTTTTCGGGAAATGCATGGAATAGTATCGAAGTTTTGTCCATATACTTTTACACCAACATCAGTTCGGATACCGGTAGAAAGCGTATTGATACGATTAATAATGGGTTGTGTCCATCCGTTAGTAACACCGGGAATCTACAATCGGCTATTGAGTTCATTGATAATATCACCTTTTACTCACCGGTCTCCATTCCGATTGAGGTTTAAAAGGATAATGGTTTCAATCATGCTGATGGGGAATTGTCGGTTGCCGTGTTGGCTCGGCCTGCTTTGCCTAAAACATTCTTCACTTCGGTACAGATTTGATTAGTTTATCCTGCCCTTGCAAAATCCGCTTGGCTTCACTGTTGGAAACATCCGGGAGTGTAACGGGCATGAATAAAATAGAGCCTTCATCCAGTGGCGGCATAAATTCTTCACCCAAACTAAGCAGCATAGGAATACTGATTGCCAAAGCAATGATGTTAACAGCCAGTGTTGTTTTTCGCCATTTGATACAGGTACGGATAACCGGCTCGTATATTTTTTCCAGTATTCGGTTTACCGGGTTTTGGTTTCGGGCCTGAAACTCCCTTTCAAAAAAAAGAAATTAAAACAGGGGCTAAGGTTAGCACGAGCAACGCATCCACAATCATGATGAATGTTTTGTGAATGCCAGCGGGTGGAAGAGTTTCCTTCTGGCCGGTTAGTAAAAACACCGGCAAAAAGAAGTGATGATTATAATGGTAGAAAAGAATACACCCTTGACACCTGTATGCTGGCTTTTCAATCAACCGCATCCTTTCCAACTCCGGAATACGGTAGTAGGTTTGTTTACGTTTTAGTTTATTGAACAATTTTTTCATTGTTTAGGATTTAGGGTTGTGTTGATTTTGATAGTCTGATAAATGCCGGTAAGCATTCTCACTCATAATAATTCCATTGTCTACAATTACACCGATAGCCAGGGCAATTCCTGTTAGTGACATGATATTGGAGGATATACCAAACATATTCAGCAGGATGAAACTGATAGCAATGGTTATCGGAATCTGAATAATGATGCTCAATGCACTGCGCCAGTGAAAAAGGAAGATGATAACGATCAGCGCCACTACAGCCATTTCTTCAACCAGTTTTACTTTAATGTTGCCGATGGCAGCTTCAATCAGTTCACTTCGGTCGTAGGCGGTTTTAAAGGTTACACCTTCGGGCAATCCTTTTTGCACATCTTTCATTTTCTCTTTTACGGCATTGATTACCTTATCTGCATTTTCGCCATAACGCATCACTACAATACCACCCACTACCTCCCTTCACCGTTTTCATCAAAAATGCCCAATCGTAAATCGCCACCCATCTGTACTGTGCCAATATCCTTCACCCTTACCGGAATACCATTGTTGTTGCCCACTGCAATAGCCTCGATGTCGTCTTTATTTTTTATGTACCCCAATCCCCGGATGATATATTTTACATACCAGTCCTGCAAGGCTCTTTGTTCACCGAGGTCAAGGTTTTTTGTGTCCAGTGTGTACCAGAATACATGACCAACCCCTGTACCATCGGGGCCAAGTGTAGGTGTTACGCCTGTGGGTAATAAGCGTTGTGCATAATTCAGCCGTTCCAGTACTCTTGTTCTTGCCCAATACACATCTACATCATCTTCCAAAAATTACATATACAAAACTCATCCCGAACATAGAAGTGCCCCTGATGTTTTTCACTTTTGGAATGCCTTGCAGGTTACTAACCAGCGGATAGGTAACCTGGTCTTCCATAATTTGTGGGCCACGGCCCATCCATTCGGTAAATACTATCACCTGGTTTTCGCTGAGATCAGGGATTGCATCAATGGGGTTTTTCTTGATATTGAAAATGCCCCACGCAAACAAGCCTGCTGCCAGCAGCAAAACGATGTAGCGGTTTTTAATGACCAGGAAATTAATTTAGGAATCATAATGCTTTTTTTTTGGCTTGTGAATTATTTCATCATTTCTTCTACACTACCGCAGGTCATCATCTTATCTCCGTAGTAAGGATTTTGATGTCTTTGGATTCACTGAGCCACATAGATCCTTCATTATACATTGGGCAATGATCGTGGTACAATGTCATACCAGCCCCAAATGCCTTTACCATATCATACATGTCTTTACTCATCATGGCAAAATGTTCCCGCTGATGTTCAATCTTATTTTTTGAAATGTGTTCTGCATGTTCTTTCAGGTCAGCTTCAATATCATCATATACTTTTTTCTGGTCGGCACTTAATAGTGATTTATCAAACCCTTTCATGACATCAAACATTTTTCCAGGGCTGCAGCCGCATCAGTTTCATTTCCGTTTGCCAGTGCATTTTTAACCGCCAGGTAATCTGCCACCATTGATTTCATAAAGGTAGAAACAGCGGGATCAACAGTAGCGAATGTGGTTGCTACCATTTTTACATTGTCATCTGCCATTGTATTGTCTTTCATGGGCATGGGCATACTGTCATGGTTCATACCCGTACTGTTGTCTTTTGCAGAATTGTTGCTGTTGCAGGAAACCACGGCTAAAGCTGCGATTACTGTTAGTGCAAGGATTATCTTTTTCATTTGTATAATTTTTAGTTGATTAATGTTTGTGATTGGAATGATCGTCTTTTTGCTCTTTTAACGCCATGCCGCATTTAGGGCAGTTACCGGGTTTATCATAAGTTTTATCCCCTTCGCATTTCATGGGGCAGCTATAAGCTACAACAGCCGGTTCTTTTTCTTTCAAAGCCATACCGCATTTTGAACATTTACCGGTTTGTCACTTGTTACTTCCGGATGCATGGGGCAGGTATAGGTTTTCATCACTTTCATTTTCATTTGTTCTTTGTTGGATTTGGTTAAATCCATCCCGCATTTGGGGCATTTGCCGGGTTTATCATAGGTTTTATCTCCCTCGCATTTCATGGGGCAACTGTATTTCATCTGCTCCATTTTTTGTTTAGGTGCTTTTGCTTTTTGTTTTGTACTGTCCTGTGCAAACAGCGAAACAGAAACGATGGTTAACGCCGCCATCATCAGCATCTTAATTGCTTTCATTTTAAATTAATTTAGTAGTAAATAATAGTTGGATTTATGGCATAGGTAAATGCCAATAGCCCGGCCAAATCAATTGCCTGGCTCAATAAGAGGGAACTGTATTAAATACGGAAAACGCAGTTGCGAATGTAAACGGGTACGCCTTGCGTTCGGGGGAGGTGCATTGCTGTTAGGGCTTTCTTCTGTTAAGGAAGGCAATGCTATTGCAGGTAACTGAATATAGGCAGATGGTAAAGCCGTTGCCATTAACTGCATCAATTGCAGGTTGCTTTCCGTTACCTTTTGTGCTGAATCGTCTTTTAAAAATTTGTGTTCATCCTTACAGCAGCCATTATCTTTTTATCGGATTTTTCCATGCCGCAGTTACCGCAGGTTTTGGATTTTGATGACCCAATCCCCATTCGGCCAGCTTGCCCATGCAATAATGCATGTGTATCGTGGCTCCTGAAGAAGTACCCAGATACAAAACGGCTAATATGGCAGTGATGAACTTTTCATGTTTTAAACTGCTACGAAAGTATAACAATTTTTTGAAGATTCTTACATAATTCTGCTAACTATTTATACTTAAATGCCTTAAACCCTATTTACAACAGTCTTTTTGCGTACAAAAGGAATTTAAAAGCTTTCCAGAAAAACTGCCCTATTGATCTAAATAGTATCATAATAACATCGTTAACAGCATGGCCGCACTCATTCCAATCATCAATGCATCTTCAATAATGGTAATGGTGCTCATGGGTAAATTAAATACATCGCCCAGGCAGGCACATTTTATTTTACGCTTATTGAAAACACTTTGCAGCACACCAATTATACTTACTGACATTACTATAAAGGTAATACTATTGGTAAGTATCGGATTGAAACCGGTAAGGAATGCAATTCCCAGGGCCAACTCAATGAAGGCATAAACATACCCCCAACTGTTCCATTTTTTTGCAATCACATCATACATCGAGTAACTCTCTGCAAAGCCTTTCAGGTTAAGCAATTTGAAAAATGAAAAAACCAAAAAGAACCCGGCCATAAAATTGCTCATCCAGCGCATAAACACAAAATCACCAACTACCCATTCGTTCAAAAATGTTATACCGGTAATAAATGCAAATATTAAGAGAATGGGTTTGTAAGTTGCCAACCAGGTCCTGGTTTCTTCAACTTTTCTGTATTAACTGGCAGGTGCTGTTGATTGTTTTCTGTTAATTGATATTTTGGATAGTCTTTCAATGCTTCCTGTAAAATGGCTGTTTCGATGTGCTTATCCATTTTGATAGTCGCTTCGCCTTTGGCAAGATCAATATTTACATCACTTACTGCATCTACTTTTGATAAAAGGTTTTGAACTTTTGCCTGGCAACCGGTGCAGGTCATTCCGGAAACTTTATAGGTATGTGTCATGTCTGTTAATTTAATGACACAAAGTTCCTTCAAACGGGAAGTAGTATTGTTACAGAATTATGGATATGATTTATACCTAAACGGCTTTTTTTTGAAAGCTGCAAAAAGTAAATGACTGCGAAGTATTAAAAGGCGTTTGATGTATTTCCTCAATACATTTTATTTTTTTGAAATTTTTGGAAAGCGCATTGGTGAGTTGCTGCTGCGAATAGCGGTGAACCGGCAGGCCGCTGCATTTTTCGGGGCCTTTTTCTGAGAATGTACCTACAATCAATTTGCCTTCATCTTTAACGGAACCGGCAATCTGTTTTTTATATGCCGTTATATCTTTTTTATCAGTCACAAAGTGAAACACAGCCCTGTCGTGCCAGCAATCATATTTTTTTACGGGATGAAAATTCAATACATCCGATTCAACCCACTTAATTCTATTTGCTTTTTTGCCTAAACGCTTCCGGGCATTTTGCAGGGCTTTGGCAGAAATATCGAGTACGGTAATATCTTTATAGCCTTCCTGTAATAAAACATCAGCCAGGTAACTGTCGCCACCACCTACATCAATTATGGCAGCATCTTTAGGAATATTTAAGTCTTTAATGAATTGTACCGACGTTTCGGGAAGGGCTGAAACCAGCTTTTTCTGAATCGGCTTTTGTTTCAAATACTTTTTCCCAGTGTTGTTTTTGCGGCATGTTGCAAAATTAAAAAGTTTGTTATTTAATTGCGTAAGATAAGTTACAATTCATCCAGTGATTTTCGTTGCGGATTACCCAATTTTTTAAAATGACTTGGGGTAAGCCCCGTAATTTTCTTAAACTGTGCTGAAATATGGGCCACACTGCTGTATCCTAACCGGAAAGAAATTTCGCTGAGATTGAGTTCACCATATACCAGCCATTCTTTTACTTTTTCAATTTTTTGGAGGATGAAAAATTGTTCAACCGTAATTCCTTCAACTTCGGAAAACAAACGGGAGATATAGCTATAGTCTTTATGGAGGAAATTGCTCAAATATTCACTGATGCTGAAATGTTCTTCTACATCGCCTGACTGTACTTTTTTAATAAGCAGGCTTTTTATTTTTTCAATCTGTTTTTGCTTTTTATCGTCCAATATTTCAAAGCCCAATTGCAATAAGCGGCTGTTAAGCTGCTGCATTTGCTTTACAGATGGTTGTTTGCTTAGTTCTGCCTCTCCCATTGAAACTTTAAGGGGTTTCAGTTTCAGGTTTTCCAGTTCCTGCTTAACCACCATGATGCAGCGGTTGCAAACCATGTTTTTTATGTAGAGGTTCATCATTCTTTATTTTATAAAAACCACAAATTCTCCTTGCCAAAATCCGGCAGTTTATCGTGCTGAAAGTATGGGTAAATCTCAGCCACCATTTCGGGGTATTTGATAGTAACCGGTAAACTCTGTTGGTTGGTACTTTTCCAGTACATTCTTGAAAACTGGTAAACCTGATCAATCAACTGCTCTACTAAATTCATATCATCCAGCATTCCATCTACCGTACAGGACAACGCAATCTTTACAGGAAAATGATATTCTTTTTGCGCAGGCTTTGATGTGCTTTCATACCGGGTGTTATTGAATAAAAGATATTTCGTCCAGCCAACTTTTATAATAGTGCCACTGTAGGGCATTAAATTACCTGCATCTGCTGTATCAAATCCTAATAGCTCCTTACTTTCGGTTTTGTTGATGGTAACTACAATCACCGGAATGTTTAAGCCCAAGGTGTGCAGGGTTTGCATGATGGGCTGCAGTTCCTTTTTACCAATGTCTTTATAAAAATGTATGATGAGCCTTGAAGCAGTGTAATTAACTGCAATGAATTTTGCCACTGCTTCTCTTATGGATCCAGCCAAACTAATAGTATCATCGCCTTTAAAACAATCGAAGCCTTTGAACATGCCCTCGTTGTTAAAACAAAAAGCTGAACCTACAAATCTTGTTTTACGGGTAACTGAATAAAAGGCCCCTACCCCAACAATCAATTCGTTGTTTGTTGGACGGTTAAGCCTCCACGGCACACCGCCCAGCTTTGCCAGCATGGCAATTTCTATGTGCGGTAAGAAAGTATTGAAGTAAGAATTTGGCTCGCCGTTTTTGTACAGGTGTTCGCTTTTTATTACCTGCGAAAGCACATTTTCGTATAATAAAATCTCTTTGATCTTATAATAGATATTTACCCGTTCTTTATCTTTCTCCAACTTTGGTACAGGATTTACAAACAATGCCAGGTAACGTGTATCTGGCTGCCACTCTGCATTCTTAATGGCATTGCGTACTGTTGTTACTGCATTTTCTACGCTGTCAAATTCTATGTTCTTTGTAATATCTAATTCAAAGGGAACTTTTATATAGTCCTGCATTTTTGGAAACGGGAACCTGTCGTCTTTGTAACCACTGTTTAAATACTTAAACAACTCTGTTACTGCACCTGCTTTATCTGATGCCTGGTAAATGAAAAAGAATTTGAAGTTGCTTGGTTTGGTGGGCAACTGGTAAGGGCCTTTGTATTTAAAATCCTTTTTCGGCTCTTTACCCGTTTTGCCTCCGGCATACATCAAATCGTTGGATGATGAACTGATAACCCTATACTGCTTTGCATCGGGTTGATAAAAACCTTCGTTACTTATTGGAATGATTTTCCGGAAAGCCTCAACAGCCAGGTATTTGTTGTAAAAGTCCTGCAATGTATTTAGGTATCTTGGATAGCGGTTGCTGAGATTTGGCACATCGTGGGCTATATCCAATTGTGGCTTTATTTCATTGCTTAATACCGGGAAGCATTTTTCAGGTATATTGATCACAGACTGTGGCCTGTATTTCCATTTGTATAATAGGCCGTTGCACACTATCCAGTTGTACAGGTTGGTATTGAAATTGTAAATTTCTGATACCGGCTTGGCAAATACTTTTGTAGTGCCATCATAAGACAATACCAACTCCGGGCCGGTGGTAACCCTACCGTGTTGTACTTTTAAAGTAAACTGGTTATATACATTGTATTTGGCAGTACTTTTTCTTTGTTGCGAAACCATACTTCTGTTTCGCTGGTAAAATTCTGGTGCATTATGTCAGCAATGCCTGTAAAATATTCTCTGATGAGATGGCGGTAGTAGTGACTGGCAAACCGGTGAGATTTAGATAGATCAATATCCAAAATTATTGCGCCCTCTTTTGGTGGTTGAAAATCGGTGTAGAGCTTTTCCAGTTCCAACAATTCCAATGCTGTAATCTTATCATCTAAAAGACCCTCCAAATCCCCTTTAAAGATTGGGTAATAATCATCTTTCCTTTCCCGGTAAAAGGCAAAGGTTTTTTTACCGGATGCCGGGGTAAAAGGGATGATATTCAGGATTAGCGTTTGCTCCATGGGCTGTAGATTAAAAGTTAATCAATAGCCTGTTTTATCAGGCTCATAATATATTCCAGGTTCTTAGTGTCTTTTACAATTAACTCATAATCGCCATTACCGTTATGCCCCTTTAACATTGATACGTCACGCATTATTTTTTTCGGGTCGTCTAATTGTCCTTTTTTAAGATTAATCCAAATTTTAAGTGAATTGGCCTGTAACTCTATATCTACGATATTACTTTTTATCTTGAATGCCAGGTAGGTTTTTTTGGGGACTAATAAAATGTCATTAGAAAGATTAAGTATTGCATTCTTAAAAGCTTCATATAACTCCTGCACATCATCAGATTTATTCCTGGTATGATCCTCTTCAGTATATACTTTAATTTCTTTTGCAACTTGCTGCAAAGTTTCACTTTGACCAGCTATTTGTTTTATGCTTGGTGCGGCTGCTGATTTTTTAATAGAACGCACCATTACTGTTTCATTTTCATACTGCTTAATTTCCCATAATTCAATTGCCAAGTCCTTGAAGTTGGTGGCTTGTACTTGGTTTTCTGTAAATGAAGTTGACACAAAAGCAACTCTTGTCTGGCTCCAATCCACGTCATCTCTTTTTAGATTTTTCTTGAGTGACTCATTATATTCTATAATAAAATCGGCTTTGTATTCAAGCATTAAATTCAGGTATGAAACATCCTGGTCAACTACGATATGATTTTTATCCCGCTTGTATTCGATGATGATAAAAGCTTTTGCTTCCTGGTCAAAAGCTAAGGTATCAATCCGCTTGTTTTTGATAGTAAATTCATTTTTGACCAACTCTAAGCCCATAATGGCATTAAGATTTACTTCAAATAGTTTTTGAATATCTTTCTCCAGCTTAAAGGATTGCTCCTTTAATTCTTTTAATTCGCCAGCTTGATTTGAGTATAATATCATTTGTTGTGGATTATTTCCTATTTATTTTGACAATTCAGAAACTGTTGCTACCCTCTTATAAACAATATCTTTAAACTCTTTGAAATGCTCCTTGCCACATTTAATTTTCAACTTTTCACTACCTCTTAATTCCTGGCCTGCACTCTTTGTTTCGGCTACGAAATATATTTTGCTTTCATTTTTAAATACAACTGCCCAATCGGGATTATATGTACCGATGGGTGTATTGATCTTAAACCAAAAAGGCAGTTTGAAATAAAACTCTACGTTCTCACTGCTCTCGCAATCTTTTGCAAACTGGCTTTCTACATCAGATTGCAAAGGCATTAGGTTTTCATAGATAGTTTTGTCCGGATCAGCAATTGTATGGGTGAATTTGTCAACGTAAATTTCCAGTTCATTATCTTCAAACAATTTCATCTCATAAACTTTCCCGCCAATTTTTTCATACTTAATTCCTTCAATCATTAATTCATAAAGCTGATGCCTTATTGCAACCACTACGTTATCCATAAATAACTGTGGATTGATCAGTACTTCCCCAATGCGGCCTGACTTCTTTATGATTTCAAGTATTGTTGACCGGGTTAGTTCAGTCTTTGACTGAATGTATCCCAACATATCCGGCATTTCCAATGGAAAGCCGTAATCATCATTACCACTATCGCTAAGTAATTGCCCTTCTACACCTTCGTTTGTAATTACTACCCGATTCTTATTGCTTCTGATAGATGGTTTTTTTGTTTCCGGCATTTCCTTTACTGCCTTTGCTGCAAATGTGATTAGCTCGGCTGTATCGTAATTGACACTATATTTTGTATGGAACTTTATCTTATCCCATATCTGTAAAAATTTAGGGTCGGCTTCAAAGCCTTTGCGAAGATTTACTTTTTGTTTCTTGCCCTTGTCTTTAATTCTGCCGGTGAAATCTACACCGCAATCCAGTTCAATTTCTTTTTGCAGGGCTTTAGCAAATTCATCATAAGATTCATTGGCAACCACTGTAAGCCTGTTTATATTTCTATCAAATATCCGCTGGCCTTCCTGGTTTACACTGAGGCGAAGCCCACGGCCAATTTCCTGCCGTTTTTTTATTTCTGATTTGGTTTCGTTGAGCGTACAAATCTGGAATACATTGGGATTGTCCCAACCTTCTCTTAATGCCGAGTGACTGAAGATGAAACGAAGTGGCGTATTAATATCAAGCAGTCTTTCTTTATCCTGCATGATTAATTTATAGGTATCATCATCGGCCTGGGTTTCTCCACCAGTGTCTTTTACCTTCCCTTTATTATCCTGAGAAAAATAGCCTTCGTGCAGATCTTCCACCCTATTAGGTATTAAATCTTTAAACACTGGTTTAGCAATTTCTTCCTGGTATATTTCTTCAAACCATTCAGCAAATCTTCCGGGAACTTTGTTACCATTTATATCATATTCCCGGTAGTTTTTTACTTTATCAATAAAGAACAGCGAAAGCACTTTAATGCCTTTGCTGCGAAACTGTTTCTCTTTTCTTAAATGCTCTTCTACCGTTTTACGAATCATGAATTTCATTACCTCGTCATTCATACCGCCCTGCGACTGGCCAACACCTAATATCACCCCATTGGTTAATTCAATCTGCTGACTCCCAAAATCAATCTCATATATCTTTAAGCCATCGTAGCGGTCATTACTGCCCGAGAGTTCAAACAAATCATTTTTCCTTGCATTGGCTGTAACGGTTTTCCTTTTTACGCCATCGGCAGCGTTAACATCAATTTTTATTTTTGCTGTAATGCTGTTGCCCGACCTGTTGACAGATTCTACCTGTATGTAAGCACTATTAAAATCATTTTCGCTTAATACTGAATCTACTTCTATCTGCTTCACTAAACCCAAATCATAAGCCTTAACCGGATTGAGCGAATACATAAGATTGTACAAATTGGTATGAGTAGCTGAATAGCGAAGTGTGCAAAGCGGATTGAGATTTTCAATAGCTCTTTTCCTGATTTCCGTTTCCATGTTTTGCGGTTCATCCACAATAACAATCGGGTTGGTGCTCTGAATAAACTCAATGGGTTTTTTGCCAGTGAGTTTATCATTTGTTTTGTTGATAATATTTTCGTCTTTGGCGAAGGAATCAATATTGATTACTAAAATCTGGATAGCGTTGCCGCTGGCAAAGCCCCGGAGGTTGGACACTTTCTTACTGTCATACACTTCCGGGTTTACCGGTACTTTATCATACAGCGTTTGAAAATGCTCCTGTGTGATCTGAAGGTTTTTTAAAACACCTTCCCGGATGGCAACGGATGGAACAACGATAACAAACTTCTTAAATCCATATAGCTTATTCAACTCGAAAATGGTACGCAGGTAGACATAGGTTTTGCCTGTACCTGTTTCCATCTCTATAGAAAAATTCATTCCTTCAAGGGCTTCTTTGCCATTCTTTATTTCATTGGCTGTTTGGATGTTTTTACATTCTCCCAAATCTGGTCCTCTGATAAAGTAAGCCTGTTGCCAAAACCGTTTTCGGAATGCAATGCACCTGCCGGGTAAATACTGAACTCAAAATCGCCACCGTTTAAAGGTTGCCCTTCAAATATATCGGTGATGGATTTTATTGCATCCAACTGGTATTCCTGGTTACTATCGAAATGAAGTTTCATTAAGCTTTCATTCTTTGAATTAATATTTCAATCCATGATTTGAATCTTGGACATTGGGCGAGTATTTTATCAAATCCATTTTCTAAAGCAATTGTATTCCCCCACAATGGTTTTACATATCCGGGTATCAATCTTTCCAATCTTTTAGAAGGCGCAAATTGCGGTCTTTCATTAATCAATTCAGGGTTAGGAAAATTTTGTACAGTTTCGATTAGCTCTCTTTTATTTGCATTAGGTAAATCCGGGAAAAGTTCTTCAAATCCTTTTGTGTGTGAAAAAAGTAAGCCCTCGAATTCATGAAGTTGTATGTATGGAATAAACCTTGTATCATTAACATCATCAAAACAAGCATTTTCGATAAGTGAAACTCTTTGAATGACATCTGGCAATAACCGGCTTTCTGCGTATTTAGGAAAATCTGTTCTTAATCTATAATAATCAATTAACGAGGTTACCAATAAATCCTCCTGGCCACGGAGTAATTTTTGAATATTCGGTTTGTATCTTGCCTGGTATCTTACATCACCTCCTTTGAATCCGGGGCTTGTTTCAATTGTAATGGTGCGTACATTACTAATACCATGATTTTCCCATAAATATGGATATATCAAGTTTGTGACAAACTCTTTTTCTGTGGGACCTTCTACTAAAAAATTTAATACTCTACTCATGGTGTACCTCCCAAAACATTTTTGCCCCATAATTCACCAATAGAGTATTCCTCTAACCAATCTGCCAGTGATGATTCATTTTGGCGTTTGAAAATTGTTTGATTATCTGATCTCTCCACCACAATAACATCATCAGCACTAAACTGGTCTAATAGATTCATAGATTGTGTTGATACGATTATTTGAGCCTTTGTGGAAACACTTTTTATCATTGCTGCAAGCTTTTGAACTGCAAACGGATGCAAGCCCAATTCAGGTTCATCTATAATAATTGTTTTTGGAGTATCGGGCTGCATCAACAAAGTTGTTAATGCAATAAAACGCAGTGTTCCATCTGACAAATTATGAGCATTAAAATCTATTCATCAGAACCCTTTTCCAACCAATTTAAAAATATCATTTCAGGATTTTTTGCATCCGGCTTTAAATCAAACCTATCAAAAAATGGAGCCACAGACCTAATAGTATATTCAATCATTTTATAATTACTGGGGTGTGTATCTTTAATTTTAAATAAAAAAGCTGCCAGATTGCTGCCATCTTCTTTTAAATAATCATAATCATGCGTTTTAGCTACCTGTTTTAATGGAGAACTTGAACTGGTATCGTGGAAATGAAACACTTTGAAGTCTTCAAAATATTCGCTGAGAAATTCTGCACGTGTTGATGTATTGTTTTTTAATTCACTTTCAGGTTGACCAATACCACCCAAATCCATATAATCCCAAGATTCATTATAACCTCTTGCATACATATTGAACCCGCCTTTATCTACTTCAAAATAAAAACCGCTGCCTTGGGCTTGAGGCACTAATTTAAAGTCATATCGGTTATTTGTATTTCCACTAAGGGGTTTAAAAATAATTCCTCCCGCCAAAAACTTAGAAACACGCCTACCAAAATAAAGTATTCGATCCTCATAGCCATTGTTGGCCACAAATGTTCTCAATTTTTGTTCATAAATGCTATTCAGCAACTTAAAGAAACTTATAAAGTTACTTTTACCAACACCATTGGGGCCAATCAATACATTTATAGGCTTAATCTCTATTGGCCCACTATCACGTATTGATTTAAAATTTTGTATGTAAATGCTTTTTATTGGCATAAACTGCTTTTATATCGTTTTAAAATCTATTCCTGCATCTTTCATTTGCAGCACCGTATTTGTTTTTAACTGATCATTGCCTGTAAAGAGGTTATCCAATGTAATAACTTTTTTTGGTTTTGCTGCAATGATGGACGCTATAACCTTTTCATCTAATTTCTTCAATGCAATTATTAGCAGCCCATTTGCAATCGAATAAAAGCTGCTCTTGTCTTCTACTGTATCTGTTAGCTGATAGCCTGCTTTAAGCATTAACTCATACAACATATTTTGCTCGGGGCTATTGGCATGAACCGGGTTGGTAAATGCTTCTAATTGCTGCATTAAGTTTTCTTCATTTACATCGCTGCTACGCCATATTTTGAAATTGGAAGGAGTAAGTTTAAATACTTTGAAACCTAAATCCTGATTGCCATTATCAAACATATCCGGTTTCTCCGCTTTCTCTTTTTCAATTTTTTGAATAACCCTGCGGATTCTTTCTTTTGATATTTCCGCAATTGTTTTATACCCAGCCTTGAAGGCTTCGCTATCTTCTTCACATATTTCTGGAAGTTGAACTAAAATAAATTTTCTATTACCAACATCCTCTTTATTAAATTCTAAAATAGCTTGGGCCGTTGTACCCGAGCCACTAAAAAAATCAAGAACAAAGTCATTATCATTTTTTGATGTGGTTATTTCAATAATTCTGTGAATTAATCTTACCGGCTTTGGAGTAGTAAAAATTTTTTTACCCAATAACTCTGCGGTTTCCTTTTGTCCTTCATCATTGTGACCTACTTCATCAAAAGGCCACCATGTGCCAGGTACAACTCCATCTTGAAGTTCAGATAAGAATCTTTTTAACCTCGGTTTTTTATATGTAAAATCTGCACCCCAATGAAGTCGGTTCTCTTTAACAAGTTCCTCATGCTTTTCCTTACTATATCGCCATACTGCATTTTCATCTGGCCAAATTTCTTCTCCTGTTTTTGGGTGAATAATTGGATACCATAAAGTAGGTCTTTCTGCTTTACTTTTACTGCTTGCATATTCACTTGAAGTCCAATCCCCTCTCGGGTCATTATCCAAATTCTGATAACGATTTAATTGCTTTTCTGTTCTGGGCAATAAATTTCTTTCAAACTGTGAGCTTTTTGAGAAAACTATAATGTATTCATGTGTAGCACTAATTCCATCATCATCATTTGCAACTGAATATTTTTTTTGCCATACAATTTGTGCAACAAAATTTTCTTCTCCAAAAATTTCATTCATTATCAAGCGCAAATTGTGAACTTCATTATCATCAATGTGTACGAATATTACTCCGTCTTCTTTTAAAAGATTCTTTGCCAAAAACAAACGGGGATACATCATGCTTAACCAGTTGCTGTGGTAGTGGCCGCTATCCTTACTGTTTTTCTAAACATGCCTTCTTTCATTAAATAGCCTTCTTCGTCTTTATCTCCGACACGTTTTTTCGTATTCCGCTTTATTTTCTTTAAACTTATCAGGGTAAATAAAACTGTCGCTCCCGGTGTTATAAGGTGGGTCTATTATAATGCACTTAATTTTATTATAATAACTTTTCTGCAGTACTTTCAGCACTTCCAGGTTCTCACCTTCAATAAAAATATTCTCTGTTGTGTCGAAGTTGATTGATTCTTCCGGTAATGGTTTAAGTGTGGCAGTTGTAGGAACCTGTAATACTTTAAAGGCATCGCTTTTACCTGCCCAATTGAGCACATATCTTTCGTTGGAAAAATTGATATCGTCGCTGAAAGTGGCTTTCAGTTTTTCCCAATCCAGCTTACCTTCGGTAAACAGGTTGGGGAACTGTTCTTTCAGTTTTGCCAGGTTATCCTGTTCGATGTTTAATGATTCTCCGTTCATTGCTTTTCTTATTTTTTTGATACCCGTTTATTTATGCCCTTGCAAAATTTATTAAAGGTTGAATATCTCCCTTGTCTGCTGCTTTTATTGCATTAAGATAAGCCATCCGGGTATCGCCCTGCTTTACCAGATTGGCTGCACCCCATGTATAAACCGGTTGCTTAAATATTTTTCTATCACAATATCGGCCATTAACCGGCTATGCCTTCCATTGCCGTTGGGAAAACAATGAATGCTAACCAACCGGTGTTTAAAACGGATGGTGAGTTCATCGGGGCTGTACTCGTTATTGGCATACCAAAACTTCGTATCGTCAAGCAAGTTTCTCAGGTCGGTTGGTATCTGCCACTTGTCCACCCCAATGTTTTTATTTGTTTTACGAAACTCACCAGCCCAAGCCCAAACATTGCTGTACATACGCTTATGCAATGCCCGGAGAAAATCTTCTGTAAACACGGCATCGGCTTTAAAAGAACGGCTTAATGTCCATAATACTGCCTGCTCAATATTCTGCTGTTCAAATTCATCCAGTTCGCCACGGGTGGCAATGGTTTTTATGAGCAAGCCTTCTTTCTCATCTTCATCCAGCGGTGTTTGCCCATCTATATAATCTAAATCTAATCCCATAAAGTTTTAGGCATTTCGTTTTTAATGATGGTTGCCCTCTCTTCAATTGCTTTTTCAATACGCTGTTTGCTGTTCTCCTGGTCTTCCAGTTTCATGCTGTTGGAAGTACGCTGTACAATCTGCGTAGCCAGTTCTTTTGCCTTCCGGTCTATCAGTGCCTCCAAAGATCCATCGTTGGGCACAAAGCCATATATCAATTGCATATCGAGGGCCCTTGCCGCCTCCCGCAATGCCTTTATAGAAATGGAGCCGTCTTTTTCCCGGCGTTCAATATCCTGCACACTTTGTTTGGTAATAGATAGCCGTTTGCCCAACTGCAACATGCTCATACCAATAGCGTTACGGATGGCTTTTATCCATCCGGTTGGCGGCGGCGCTACCTTTTGCAAACTGGCGAAAGCCAGCATTTTGCTGTTAAGTTGTTGTATCTGTAATGACTTTTTGCTCATGATAGTAAAGTTATACTTTGACTAAACAAGAACAAATGTAAGGATATAATATGACAAACAAAAGAAAAATGTAAGCCTGTGGACTGACTTATAAACAGGGAAGTAAAAGGATGTTATGACTATCGGCTGCAAAGCTTGCAAAGTTTGCAAACTCCGCAATCTTAGATTTTACGGTAATGCCCAGCCTTCAGCTTTTCCAACGCCTTGCCGGTGGCATTGTGGAGTATATCATCCACGGTACGGGCTGCCAGGGTAAAGAGCTTACCCGTTTCCACGGCCTGCTGCCGGGTAAACTCCTGTGGCAGGGCATCAAAGAATTTGCGTTTGCTGTCGCCAGTCTTGAACTGGGTGGCTTCGCTTTGCTTTGGCAGGTTGTTAAACATTAAAATACTGTGCTGTAAATAGATTTCAGCCAACTGCAAAGCAGTTGTAAAATCTTCATCGGTGCAAACCAATGAGCTTGCAGCTTCGCCGTTTTCAAATTTGCGAAGGGCGGTAAACTGCATTGACATACGGTACAGGATCAGGCCCAATCGCTTTACAATACTGGCGGCTTCCTCGGCTGTGAACATGGTTACTTCATTGAGCCATGCCTCGCAGGTATGGTTTAGCTGTTGCCATTGCGTGGCTGTTAACTCTACAATGGTTTCTTCCCTTTGCAGAAAGAGTACCATTTTAAAAACGCTTAACGATAGTTTTTTAAAATGCTCTGTGAGGTTTATGTTATTGGCATTGGGTGATACATCTTTCCATTTTGCTCTACCTTAAAAGCATAGAACATGAAACGGCTGAATAAGCCATCTTCGGAAGATGCTATTAAGCCGGTAACCTGGTTGGGTGTACCGGATAATGCAATGGACAAGCTGGGGGCATTTACTTCTGTAAATTCATTGTTGCCTTTCCGGGAACTGGATAGCCTTTCGTGGTGAAAGGATTTGCGAAGCATATCAGAATAGGAACCCCACTCCTGTTTGAAAACATTGCCCAGGGTGTCGGCTTCGGTTTCGCAGATTATACCTGTGCCTTCGTTTTGCTCCAAGTGCCACAGGATCTTTGCATAGCTGGTATTGGCCGGAATGTACACCACTTTAAAACTGGGCTTTATGGGTACTTCTTCCATGCTGGTATCGCTTTTCTTTTTGCTGTGCAGTTTTTGTTTGTGTTCGGACATTTCCTGATTGAAATGGGATTCTGCCTCACGGCTTGCAGTTAGTACAAAGCTGTGGTACTCGTCCGCCAGCATCTTTGCAAACTTTAATGCACCCTTTCCACTGGCCGCCGGGGCAATAGCAAAAGAAAAGAGGTTTGGAAAAACTTCATTGCCTGCATACACACCCTTAACACCGGGTAAGCATCCGCTGAGTATTGCAAGGGCTCCTGTAAGAAAAACATCCCGTTCTCTTTCATCGGTAAATGCCATTGCACCCTGCTTTAACAGGTCGGGCATTTGCATGTACAATTTTTCGGGAATAGTGGGGGTGTTTTTCAGATAGTCTTCTGTTGGTGGCTGATCTGTAGTTTGCAGCTTTGCAGTGTTTGCAAACTTTGCAAACTCGGGTTGGTGGTGTTTGTAGGCACTGCTTACGGAATCCTTAATTTCCTTTTCAGATAAATCAAAATGCTGTGCACATAGAATTTCAGTATCGGACTGCGGTATACCAGCTCTGTTGCAATTAGAAGCAAGCAGGTACATATAATTGTTGCGGTTTCCATTTGTGTATTCTGTTTTTTGATTGGTGAATGTGATTTGTTGCTGGAAGGTTAAGAGGTATTCATCTGGTGCGGTAGATTCTTCTCTTGTTTCCTGCATGGTAACTACAGGAACCGGCTTTGGCTGGACCGGAATATCCTTTACCCGAAACTTTTCATTGTAAATGTTTTTATACAACTGTGGGTCGTGGCTTACAAAGCAAAGCCTGGTAATGTCTTTGCATTTTACATCGGCTTTTAGGCCGGTGGCATTCTGGTAATACTCCATTACCTGCTGGTAAGCAGTATCATGATGTTCTGCACCCGTATTTACTTCAATAAATACTTTTAGCCCGTTGCCGCTTGGGCTGATGAAGCAAATGAAAGTGTAAGGAATTGCGGCAATGATTTGAAAGGCTGCATTTAATTGTTCCGGTGTCAGCTTGTCAAAGTCAAGGTGTACAAAGCCGCTGTAGTTCTCCATGTTTGGCAGTAATCTTTTCTCCGTAAAAGTTGCCGATGGTGTAAAGGCGGGAAGCTGCTGCTTCTTTGCCTGTGCTTCTTCTGTTTTGCCTTGTGCAATGAGATCCCGGATTTCTTCAACCTGGGCTTTGTACTTGCCGGATGCAATCCAATTGGAAAGAATGATCAATGAAACATTCTCTACCGGGGTTGCAAAGTTTTTAAATATGGTACTTGCTGCCATTCTTCAGTTCTTTAGTTCAGTGGAAAAAATTGTTACTTCCGTTTGTTGCGGATGACATAGTCTGTTGCCAACTGGTCTATCTCGTCGGCGGCGGATTGCCGGTTACGCTGTAACCAGGTGTCCAGTTCTTCCCGGCGGAAGTACAATTTTTTACCCTGTGGGCAGAAATGCGGAATGTGCTTTGTACTGGTGAGCTTGTACAAATGCGAAGGGCTTACATCCAGGTATATGCAAGCCTCATTAAAGTTTAGTACTGTTTTTTGCAACAGGTTTTGCTCACTCAGCTTGTTTGATATTTCGGTGAGCTTGTCGAGAATTAAATTTTCTTGTTCCATCGTATTTTATTTTTTTGATACGAGGGCAAGTTGCAAAGCTGTAGAGGGGAAAAGGTTCAGGTATTCATACCTGAATGTTCAGGCTGAACAAAGTGAATGTTTTTTTATTGCATTTGTTTGAAAATATTGTCAATAGTTGCCTTTTCTTTCGGGTCGAATGACCTTGCTTTTGAGAAATTATTTGCTTTAAGCAGTGTTCCCTTTTTTGAATAGAATGATTTGCTGTGCTCTATATTGATGAAGGAGAGAGAATTAAAATAAGGTATTAATTTTTGTAATACATACCTGAAATTTTTGTTATCACAATCCAAATGAATTTGAACATTGCCAGGCTTTATATCATTTGAAAGAAGTATTTGAATTAGCATATCAGCCGGGGAAACATCTTCTTTTAAAAGTTCAATTTGAGTACACAAACTATTAATGACAGATGTAAGTTTATCCTTTTTGCCATTGAAACCAAAAGTCAGTTTCTCCTTCTTACCCTTTTTTTCTTTACTTATTTGCCCGGTGAGATCAGCAGCATATTTTAGTTCCAGGTGGTTTGAAAAAGATTCTACCAAATCCAATGTATAAAAATCTTCCAAAGTAGTTACTTGCGTTAGCTTGTCTTTAAATGATTCCTGAATGCCGAAATATAATTGTATCAAACTATGCTTGAGATAATACAAAGCAAAATGAATAAAGCTGCTTTGTTCATCCGGTATGGTGGTAAAGCCCCTCTCCTGTAACTCAGCAACTGTTTGTTGCGTCAATACCTTTAAGCTGTTTAGTAACCTGCCTGCCTGGAAAGGAATATCTATTGAATCATTCCAGTTAATAGATTGTTGCATGAAGGAATTATAAACCCGAAGGGTTTCGGCAGTGATAACAGCGGAATAAAAATGTGTAACGGGATCTTTGCCCTTTGGTAAATCAATGTTGCATAAAAGCTGCTGCAATGTTATGCTGTTGCTGGTGGCTTCAGCCGCCAGCAACTTTTGTAGGGGTGGATAATCAGCTAACAGTGCAGTGAGTTGCTTTTGCAACTCAGCATTCGTTATTGGTTCAACCGCTTTAGCGGTCCTTACCAATTCTGTAAAATGCCTCGTGTTCGAGGTGTCCAATTTCCAGGGCTTTAAATCGCCGTGTAATATGCTATCTAAAATCTTTATCTCCATTACTATAAATCAATTTTGATTTTGTTTGCCGCCTCCTGTTTTTTATGGTCAATTACTTTAGCATAAATTTCGGTTGTTTTTAAATGCCGATGGCCTAACAATTTTGATACTGTATAAATATCTGTACCCAATGTAATTTGTAAAGTAGCATAGGTATGCCGGGCACAGTGGAAAGTGATGTGTTTAGTAATACCTGCTTTCATTACCCATTCTCTCAGCTTCAAGTTATGCCAGGCACTGTAATACAAGCCATCAAAAACTTTATCATCCTGCTTTTTTCTTTCTCCTAAAAGCGTAAAGGCTTGCTCTGAAATGGGCAATGTTTCTGCTCCCTTTGTTTTCTTCTGCCTGAAACGGATGTAATAACCGGACTGCTCCGAGTACTGTACCTCTGACCATACTAACTTTTCAATATCTGACCAGCGCAAGCCAGTTAGCGCCGAAAAAATGAAAGCACTTTTCAATATCGGCATTTCACAGGGTACATTGGCTGCAGCCTGTAATTCTTCTAAGGTTAAAAACTCCCTGCTTGGATCATCGGGCTTAACACCTTCTACCTGGGCGGCAGGGTTTGCTTGCAGTATGCCGTCCTTCACTGCTTCCTTTAAAGCTGCTGTTAACTTGCCAAAATAAGAAGATTGAGAATTTTGAGATAGTAACTTTTGATTTTTACTTTTTGCATCATTCTGCAAATAGTCTTTAAACTTCTCCAGCCACCTTTTATCTACTTCTTTAAATGAAACGCCATTGGGTGCAAACTTCTGCAAGTGCTTTAACACACTATCCCAATTGCCATAATTACCCTGGCTGTTTCTGCGCTTTTCTGTTAGCTGCTCAAAGTAACTGAGAAAGCTCCCTTTTACTTTATCAGTATCCCGGAAGCCATACTCTTCGTTTTTAATTTCCAATAACCGCTTTGAGCGGATGGCTTCTGCCATCGACAGCTTTTTACGATTATCGTCTTTCTGCTCTTTAGTGAGCTTGCCTTTTTCGGGCTCCGGGAGGAGGTACAAATTCAAATATTCATACTCTCTTTTTCCATCGGTGTAATAATCAAGATAGAGGCTGATTTTATTCCCCTTCTTTCTTTGTCTTAATGTTACGTTCATACTTCAGTCAGTTTGAAAAGTTCATTAATTGCAGTTCTTGGAATACGGGTATTGCGGCCCACCTTACCGGCTTTAAGCTGGCCTTTATCAATCAGGCGGTAAATGGTCCAGCGGCTTGCATTGATCAGTTGACAGGCTTCATCAATGGTGAGAAATTCTTTTTGTGAGATGCTGGGGTTGAAAGGTTTTACAACAGCTTCTTTCCGGATGGCTGCTTCAATTTTTTCATCTCGCTTGGTACGCTTATAGAGCAACCGGGCACAAGTGAGAGAACATGAACGGGTAATAGTCTTTTTTGCGATGTATTTATTACCGCAAACCTCACATGTTTTCTCTATGCGAATGTTACTGCTCATTGTTGCCAATTGTAGCTGAGTGTTGCAGCTTGTAGCTGTATGTAGCATCATTTCGCTTTTTTGTTGCCCGGTATTGTGGGCAACAGAATTGGGCAACACTCAGGCAACAAATATAACTAAAAAAGTGGAGATAGGCAACAAATAAAAGAAGAATATTTGTATGAAAGTCAACAAAGACAAGCATTTACGAAACAAAAGGAAGGATGATTACTTTCCGATACAAAACTTCGAAAAATATAATCCAGCACATTTTCATTGCTGATATCGCCGGTTATTTCAGAGATATAATGCAGGCAGCGCCTGATATCCAAAGCCAGTAAGTCTCCCGGAATATTATTATCCAAACCTGCTTTGATATCGCTAAGCGATCTATCCACCTGTTGCAGGGCTTCATAGTGGCGTGCATTGGTAATGATAGTATTTTCTGTATTGATATTACCGCTCACTATTTTATCAACTAATCTTTGCTTTAGCAGGTCAATATGATCCTTTTCTTTTGCCGAAATGTATAAGGCATCTGTGCCGGCAAATTTTTCAGCAGCGGCACCTGCACCCATCAGATCAATTTTATTTCCTACAGAAAAATAATTGGTATTTTTTTCAGCAATCAATTCAACAGCTGCTTTCAGTTCGGCCGGGCTTTCGGTGTTTACATCAAAAATATAGATCACTTCATCCGATTGTTCTATTTTCTCCCTGCTCTTTTCAATACCGATCAGTTCTATTACATCGGTGCTGTGTTCCCGGATGCCTGCTGTATCAATCAACCGGAAAAGTATTCCATCAATATTTATGATCTCTTCAACAGTGTCACGGGTTGTTCCGGCTATTTCACTAACAATGGCCCTGTTTTCATTCAGCAGTGTATTTAGCAAAGTACTTTTACCGGCATTGGGTTTACCAATGATGGCTACACTAACACCATGCTTTATTACATTGCCCAATTGAAAAGATTGCAGCAGTTCTTTCGTTACTGAACCGGCATCATTAATCAGTTCATAAAATTTTGTTCTGTCCGCAAACTCCACATCTTCCTGGCTAAAATCAAGTTCCAGTTCAATTAATGCAGAAAACTGGATAAGGTTTTCCCGAAGCTCCTTTAAAATTTTGCTGAACCCGCCACGCATATTGTTCAATGCAGTTTTTTGCGAAGCTGCGGTGTTGGATGAAATAATGTCGGCTACCGCTTCGGCCTGGGTAAGGTCAAGTTTACCATTCAGAAATGCACGTTGTGTAAATTCCCCCGCCTTTGCAAGCCTTGCACCTTTGTGTATACAGGCTTTAATTACCTGTTGCTGCACAAAAGGGCTTCCATGGCAACCGATTTCCACCACATCTTCCCCGGTATAACTTCTGGGATTTTTATACAGGAGATAACCACTTCATCTATATCCACCTCATCTTCCTTAATAAAACCAACATGAATGGTATGTGTATGTTGTTTGTGCAGATCTTTGGAAGGAAACAATTTATTTACGATATCAATCGCCTTCGGGCCGCTTAAGCGAATAACCCCAATTGCTCCTATGCCGGTTGGCGTAGCCAGTGCCACAATGGTATCATCCCAACCCGAAATTTGATTTGACATGTGGCAAAGATACCCACTCTGTGTCCTATTGAGAAACCCGGCTTTATTATTTTTTAAGAAGCAGCTTTTTATCAGCGTCTTTTATTTCATCCACATAATATTTTTTTATCTGGCAAATGGTTACCTCATCGGTTATATCTACAAAGTTTTTAAATTTGCTGACGGCAGCTGGTTTGATGATCAGTATAAACTGATCACCACTCCCCCTCACCCTTTCTACTTCAGCTTTTTTTTGCATTAATATAGTCCGGATCTCTTCCGGTGCAAAACCGGTTTCTTTTACAGGCGGGTTGTTTTCCACTGCGCCTTCATAATATTTTATGTTGTTGTCTTTGTCCAGTATTACTGTCAATACACAGGATTCACATACCTCATCAGCAGGTCCGGCTACATCCTTTGGTACAACCAGGTTCATTGCCATTGGCTGAGATAACGCAGTGGTAAATACAAAAAAAGTAAGCAATAAAAAACCAAGGTCAACCATTGGTGTTAAATCAACCCTGGTACTTTTTTTATTCAACCTTTTCTTTTTTTTTGTGGATCTTTTTGTTTCTATTTCAGCCATAACAGTAGTTTTTATTAAGATGGCTAAATGAAATTATTCCATACTTAAACAAAAAAATCCCCCCCTACACTGTGTAGAGGGGGATCAAACTATATTATTTTGAAGATTAATCTTCTACGACAAAAGTAATTGGCTGACGGCGGTATGCATTTACATTTCGTCCGTTCTGAATGGCAGGTGTCCAGTTTTTGGTTTTTTTAATTACCCTTTCTGCTTCCTCACACATTCCAAAGCCCGGGTCATTCTCACATTTCACATCACTTAAACTTCCATCTTTACTTACTACAAACTTTACAATAACGGTGTATTTACCTGCACTTGCGCCATAATCTACCGGTGTGTTTGCATTTAAAGTTTTTCTCAGGTAGTTGCGCCAGGCATCTTCGCCACCTGGAAATCCTGCTTCCACTTCCACTTTAGTGAAAATCTTATTTTCATCATCAGCCACTTTCACTTCCACAACCTGTGTTCCTTTTTCTTCTACCGGTGCCTGTACAACCTGTACCGTATTTTCACTTTTTACTGTTTGTACACTGATCACCTGGTCTTCCTTGATCTCCTCAATTTTTTCATCAGGCTTTACCTCTTCATCTTTTACAATTTTTGGAGGCGTAAACTTCACCTGGTTAATTTCAGGTGGTGGTGGTGGTTCCGGTGGTGGTGGTGGTGGTGGTGGTGGCGGTGGTGGTGGTTCATCCGCTTTCAATTCTGCCATCTGTGTCTCCAGTGTATCGAATGTTTTTTTATCATTATCATCCATATATTTGGAGAACATATTTGCTCCTAAAACCAATAACAGCGCAGCGCCGGTAATAATAAGGGCTTTCGTGAGCGTTTTTTTGTAGGCCTTTCTCAATTGATAAGCACCGTATTCTTTATTCTTGCCTTCAAAAATGATATCAAGAACATCGGCACTTAAAATTTTATTTGCTTCCATGTGATCTCTTTTTTAATTAGATTCAAAAATGTTCCAATTCCATAAACTTACTTTATACCGTTTGCTTCCTCGGTCTTTTGAATAAGCATTTTCTCTACTTCAACCATCGGAACCTCAGCATAGTGCCCGGGTGGCACTGCCGATATGGTCATTTCGTCCAGGATGTCAATTGCATTTTTAAAGGTTGATTTGTCATCTGATTTAATGATATACATCAAATCGTCTATGGGCGTGGCTTTCTTTTTTTCTAAGATCAGTTCACGTATACCTTTAAAAGTAGTGCTTTTAAAATCCTGGCTGATCGTTTCGGGCATTAATTGCCCGTAGTAATAATAAACCTGGTTACCTTTTCCTAATAAGATAGTCATGGCGCCCGAATTCTTTACCTTCATCTGTTGTTCCTTGTCATCCTTTGGTTCATTCATATTCATGGCTGTTGACTGGCTCATGGTTGTGGTAAACACAAAGAAAGTAAGTAACAGAAAACCAAGGTCAACCATTGGAGTAAGATCAACACGGGTAGAAAGCTTTTTTCCTTTTTTGACGCCGGGGCCTTTTTTATGTCCGCCACCCGACGAGGTGTCCATTTCTGCCATAGTATTTCCTTTTAATTTTTTTGATTAATTTTTTTCGCTTGTTCCGGTTTTGTATAATTCCGAACCCATGGGCACCGCTTCCCCTTCTGTTACAATCCTGAATTTAAAAATCTCATTGGCTTTAAGTGCTTCTTTCACGTTTTTAAATATCGGATACAGGGCTTCGCCGTCTCCTTTAACCAGAATCATTTCCTGCAGGTTACGCTGGTCTTCACCTTTGTAAGCGTTGGTTACACTGCGTATCCAGAACGACAATTCATTATTGGTACTGTCTGTCGGTATCCCATCCATTAAAGTGGGTGGAATTTCCTGGGTGAGATTTAATGCTGATTTTAGTTTATTAACAGGCAGGCCAATGAATTCTGTCTTTTTAAGTTTATTTAATTCTGCGGTGGTTAACCCCAGGGCCCTTGTTGTATTAAAATCGTCGATGATCGCATTCTTCTTTGTTTCATCACCCAGCATTAAAAACACTTTACCTTCTTTTGTAAGTGTGATCAATATCGACTTTTCGGGAGCAGCTTTACTCGAAACCGAAGTGGGAGTTTTAACCGACAGCACTTCCGGTGGTTTTTGTTTTGTTGCCAATATAAAGAATGTCAACAGAAGAAAAGCCACATCACACATAGCTGTCATATCAACAACAGTGCTTTTCCGTGGTATTTTAACTTTTGGCATATTTGTCTGTTTTTAAAATTTTCTTTACTACTTCGCTAATTTATCCACCACAATTTCAATGAAGGTGGGAGCTATGTAGTACTTTAGTAAGATGCAAAACCTTCGTAAATCCATACAATTATTTGTACAGAGATGCGAAAGTTTGCGTTAAAGTAAATCCAGATTCATCAATGCCGTAGGTTATACCGTCAATTTTTGTAGTAAATATGTTATAGAACATAATGGCAAATGCTGATGTACCAATACCCAATGCAGTATTATAAAGTGCCTCAGAGATACCTACAGACAAGGCCTGTGCAGAAGCAGATCCACCACTGTCGGAACCCAATGTACCAAATGCACGGATCATACCAACCACCGTGCCTAACAGACCGATCAATGTTGCCAGGGATGCAATACTGGAAAGGAATACGAGGTTTTTTTCCAACATGGGTAATTCCAGGGATGTGGCTTCTTCCACTTCCTTTTGAATAGCCATCACTTTCTGGTCGGTGCTTAATTCTGTATTAGAGATCATTTCTTTGTAACGGTGCAAACCTGCTTTCATTACATTTCCTACAGATCCTTTTTGTTTGTCGCATTCTGCTAAAGCAGCATCTACATTTTTATTAGCCAACTGGTATTGCACTTTACGGATAAAGTCTGCATTGTTACCGGTACCGTTTGCTTTTGAGATCGTCATAAAACGCTCAATTACAAAAGTTAACATGGTTAAAAATGTACCGATCAGTACAGGTACGATAATACCACCCAAATACATTTTACTTAAAGCCGATTTGGGATCGTGACGCCCTGGCCAAAACCAGCCTTCATCACCTGGTACAACCGGTTGCCCAAAGCTTGCCGGATTTCCTAATACAAACCTCCAGATACAATAACCCGCAAGTAAACATAATACCGGAGCAATTAAGGAAATAATGTTACTTGATTTTTTTGCCTGAACTGAAGTTGTTGGTTTTACAGTTGCTGTAGTCTCTGCCATAAAATTCTAGTTTTTAGTTTTGTAAAAAGTTTGGTTTACGTTTAATGATGGGTAAGTTTTTTTCTTTTGATTTTTTAACTTGAACAACATTATACACTTTCATATATAGAAACAAGATGCACAAGTTAAATAATTAATTGAAAGTTACAACCTACAAAAAATTTATTTTAGAAATATTTTTTTACGATGTTAAAATGGATTATTTACATAAAATTAATCTGGAAACCTTTCAAATATTAGAAAAAATCTAATTAAACAGGACGATAACTGCACAGGCAGGCTATTACTATTCGTACCTTAATGCCACAATTGGGTCTAATTTTGATGCCTTATAAGCCGGGTATAAACCGGCAGCAAGACCAACAAAGGAACATACAAATATGCCGGCAATAACCCAGGCCCAGGGAACCACAAAACCAGTTTTTAATAGAATGGCCACCACATTACCGAGTAATACCCCGGCTATTATTCCGGCAACAGCACCCAGCAAACTGATCATAACCGACTCATACAAAAACTGCGCCCTGATATCTTTACTGGTTCCGCCCAGTGCTTTTATTAAACCAATTTCCTTGGTGCGTTCATTTACTGCTACCAGCATAATATTCATTAAGCCAATAGCGGCTCCAATTAAAGTAATGAAGGCAATGCCAATGGTTCCTTTCTCCAGAAAGCCCAGGTTTTTAAGTAAAGTCTCAGCAATGCTGTCACTTTTATCTACATAAAAATTAATTTCATCTTTTACGTCCAGTTTTCTAATGGGCCTGAAAGTTCCTGTAGCTTCACCAATAGCCGCATCCATCATTTTTAAATCGGGTACCATCACGCCAATATTAAACGATGAACTTTGTGAGGCATATAACCTACGTATATTATTATAAGAAGTGATCACTATTTTACTGGTATTAAAAAATGCACTCGAACTCTTTTCTTCAAGTACCGCAATCACCCGGTAGGGAATATGATCAACACTGATCACTTTATCAACTGCTTTTGCAGGATTATCGGGATACAGCTTTTTTGCAGTACCACTACCCAGCATACAGATACTTCTTCCTGATTCAATTTCGGTTTCGGTAAAATTGCGGCCATAGGCAATGGCATAACCGTTCAGTTCCAGGTAATTTTCATCGCCGCCTATGATCCGCACATCAGGATTTGTTTTTTTCCGGTCGTTGTTACAAACCACATTCCTTGGCCCCATTAACGACAGTCCCACTTTAGCCGGAAACTGGTAACGTTTTTTAAATGCACGGGCCTCATCATAGGTAATCACTTTACCCATATTACTCTTCTTTTCTCTTAAAGCAGATTTGCTGGTTTTAGTATTTTCCCGCTTTTGCCTGCCCCCGCCAATACGAATATTTCGGTCTTTAAACCGCATGTTGAACGAATTGGCGCCCATGGTTGAAAAACTGGTGGTAAGGCTGTTGCTGGCTGCCTGTATGGAAGTGATGATCAGGATCAATGCAAAGATGCCCAATGCAATAATGGCTACTGTTATAGCAGTTCGCAATTTATTGCCCGATATATTACGCCAGGAAAGTGCAACTGTATCTTTAAAAGTCATAATCGTGTTATTCATCCTAAAGTTAACAACTGATCACAACTAAGACGAAAACTTTTTATAAACGGTGCCGGGGAATTAAAAATATAACCAGTTCGTAAGAAAATGGGGGAACAATCCCAGGCCAATAATGAGTACAGCTGTAATAAGAAGCAGTATTTTAAAAGCCGGGGTAATATCTTCGGTAAGTATCACTGCATCTGCCGCCGCTTCTTTAAAGAACATAGCCTGTATGATGCGGAAATAATAATAAGCACTGATGGCTGCACAAAGCACTGCAAAAATTACCAGCCAGATATGCTGACCGGTTTGTACGGCTGCCATCAGCATAAAAAACTTACTCTGGAACCCGGCCGTTAAAGGAATACCGGTTAATGATAACAGAAATACCGTTGCAGTAACAGCCAACAAAGGCTGTTCTTTTCCAAGCCCGTTAAAACCCTCAATGGTATAATCTTTCATTTTAATTAAGATGGCAAAGATACCGATGCTTGCCAGGCTGTAAGCTGCAGCATACAGCACCAAACCTTCTTTAGCCAGGTTATTTAATGCAAATAAAGCAAACAGCATAAAGCCTGCCTGTGCAATACTGGAATAGGCCAGCATACGTTTTACACTTTGCTGGAAAACTGCCGTGAGGTTCCCTATCAATAAAGTGGCTGCAATAAGAATTACAATAAGTGTCTGCCATTGCTGATGCATACTGCCGAAAGCATTTTCAAATAAGCGTACAAAAGCAAAAAATGCTGCAGCCTTTACAATGGTTGCCATAAAGGATGTGAATACAGTTGGCGCACCATCATATACATCCGGTGTCCAGAAATGAAATGGTGCAGCCGATACTTTAAACGACATGGATATTAATAATAACACCAGACCTATCGCAATCATAGGCGGCATGGGGGCGTTGCCCGAAATGATATTATCAATATAGAATGATCCGGTTGCACTGCCGCCATACAAAAAGGCAATACCCAACAACATGATGCCGGTAGAAAAAGCGCCCATCAAAAAATATTTCAGCGCAGCTTCATTGCTTTTTAAATTTCTTTTGTCGCTGCCCGTTAAGATATACAAGGGGATTGAAACAATTTCGATACCGATGAAGAGCATTACCAGGGAATTGAAGGTAGATATGATGGCCACCCCACATAAAATAAAGAATATCAGTGCAAAATATTCCGATACATTTTCGCCTACTTTTTCAATATCCCTTCCGCTTAATAAAAAGAAAAGTAAGGTACAGCCAAAGGCCACATTAATGAATGTAAGATTAAAACTGTTGAAATGCAGCATATCTTTTACATCAACCATAAAGAATGCAGTGCCCGAATTCATCTGCATGCAGTTGGCCACAAGTATACCTGCCAATCCAATAATTGCCAGGTATTTGGGTGTGGTCTTACTTTTAATAAAAGCACCGCCCAACATCATCATCACTCCCCAGATAGCTGTTAATATTATTGCGTTCATACCCCTGTCCCCTAAATGGGGGATTACCTTTTTATGTTATTTTAATCTTGTTATTATATTCAATACGGTATCTTTTGTTACATCGAAAAGCGGTTGCGGAAAAACACCAAAAAAGAAGATCATTACAACCAAAACAGTCAATACCAGTTTCTGATTAAAGGATATCTCCTGTATTTTTTCTGTTACCCCGTTGGCTTCACCGTAAAAAACTTTCTGGATCATGTTTAATGTATACACCGCCGCCAGGATAATACTCAGTCCGGCTACAGCCGCATACCAGAAATTAAATGTAAACAATCCGCTGAACATCATAAACTCGCCTACAAATGCATTGGTTAACGGCAGGGCTATATTTGCCAGTGCAATTACCACCAGGAAGATGGTTAAAACGGGTGCTTTGTGTGCAATACCACCCAACTCCGAAATTTTGCGGGTGCCGGTTTGTTTTTCGATCAGGTCAACCACTATCCACATGCCTATAATATTAATACCATGACTGAACATCTGTATCATTACGCCCTGCAAACCAATTTCGCTTTTTGTAAAAATGGCCGCACACATTAAGCCTATGTGTGCAATGGAAGAATAAGCAACAAAACGTTTCAGGTCATCCTGTTTGATGGCTATTAAACTGGCGTATATCATGCCGATTACGGAAAGACCAATCACTATATTGTCAAACCTGGTAACGGCATCGGGAAAAACAGGCAGTATCCAGCGGATGACTGCAAACACACCCATCTTAACCATAATACCACTGAGTACCATGGTGGTTGACGTGGGTGCCTGTTCGTAGGTATCCGGCTGCCAGGTATGAAAAGGAAAGACCGGCATTTTTATAGCAAATGCAATAAAGAAAAGCCAGAAAAGCCAGTTTTTTTCTGCCGGAGAAAGCATGGCAGCATAAATTGCATTCATTGAAAATGAATGATCGGCATTTGCCGACGGACCAGTATGCATATAGAGGTATATGATACCAACCAGCATTAATAATGAGCCGGTAAAAGTGTACACAAAGAATTTGAACGTTGCCTGAATTCTTCTTTCTCCGCCCCAGCGGCTGCATAAAAAGTAAGCAGGAATAACAGCCAGTTCCCAAAAGAAATAAAATACCAGCAGGTCCATGGCCGTAAACACACCCATCAAGCCGGATTGTGTTAAGAGCATTAAACCATAAAAGGCATTGGCACTTTTATAGCTTGTTCGATTGGTAGCAATAAATATTAGCGGGAATGCCACTGCGGTAAGTGCCGTAAGCATATGTCCCATACCATCAAGGCCCAAAGTAAAATTGCTGCCCAGGTACCTTAACCAGAAATAGCTTACGTTATTAAGGTAAAAATGTTTGGAATTATCTGCATAAACAATACTTACAATGGATATACCCAGTGTGATCAATGATGACAGGATCGCCCAGTTCTTTACCACATTTTCTTTACGTATCATAAATGCTACCAGCCCCGCTAGCAGCGGAAACCAGATGAGCAACTCAGGAAATGTTATCCAAATATTTTGGTTCATATCTATTTATGCCGACTATACACCGTATAGTCATATGTTTTTTCTGTCGGCATAATACCATCTAATTCCGATAAATATCGGGAAGATGGTATTATAAAAACAACTGAATAATAAAAAATAACAACATGCCCAGCACCATCATTAAAACATAGATCCCCACCTGACCCGATTGTAACAAACGGATCTGGCGGCTGCCATAGTTAACTGCTTTACCAACTCCATTCACAAAACCATCAATACCTTTCTTTTCAAAAATATTGTTGAAATATTTAGCCAGTGCCAATACAGGTTTTACAATGATCGTATCGTACAACTCATCCACATACCATTTATTGGCAAGCACTTTCCCGAGCCCCGTCTCTTCTTTTTCAACCTTCTGATATTTGCTGAATTTGCTCCATGCAAAAACCAATGCTGCTAATGCCGCTGCAACAGAAACCCCCATCAACATATATTCTGTTGCATGAGAAAGATGATGCTTTTCTGTAAGTGCATTGCTTTGCGCAAACACCGGGGCTAAAAATGCTTCGAGTCTGTGTCCGCCATGCATAAAAACTTCGGGTATTCCTACCAAGCCACCAATAACTGATAAGATGGCAAGGATGATCAATGGAATTGTAATCGCTTTCGGGCTTTCGTGGAGATGATGTTCCTGCTCATGCGTGCCTCTGAATTTTCCAAGGAAGGTCATCGCATATAAACGGAACATATAAAATGCAGTCATGATCGCTCCTGCCACACCCACGCCCCAGAGCAAAGGATTTTTTGCAAACGCTGCTGCTAAAATTTCATCTTTAGAAAAGAAACCTGAGAAAGGCGGCATACCGGCAATAGCCAAACATGCAAGCAGGAAAGTTATGTGCGTAATGCTCATGTATTTTTTCAAGCCACCCATATTTCGAATATCCTGTTCACCACTCATGGCATGTATTACACTACCGGCACCCAGGAATAAAAGTGCTTTGAAGAAAGCATGTGTCATCACATGAAACACAGCGCCGGTATAAGCTCCAACACCAAGCGCTAAAAACATATACCCCAACTGGCTTACGGTTGAGTAAGCCAATACTTTTTTAATGTCATTTTGCTTTAACGCAATTGTAGCGGCAAGTATGGCAGTGGATAAACCAACAATAGCAACCACACCCTGCGTAACCGGTGCCATGGTATATAAAATATTGCTGCGGGCGATCATGTAGATACCGGCGGTAACCATGGTAGCCGCATGTATCAAGGCACTCACCGGGGTTGGACCAGCCATCGCATCGGGTAACCAGGTGTACAAAGGAATTTGAGCACTCTTACCCATGGCACCAACAAATAATAACATGGTGATGCCGGTAATATCGGTTACAGTTAATGTAGAAACGTTTGCAAAAACCGTCTGATAATCGGCTGTGCCCAGTTTTGATATCAGCCAGAAAACAGCCAGTAAAAAACCAAGGTCACCAATGCGGTTCATGATGAAGGCTTTCTTTGCCGCAATGTTGTAATTGTTATTTTTAAACCAGAAACCAATCAATAAATAAGAACAAAGTCCCACTCCTTCCCAACCGATGAACATGATGACAAAGTTTGCACCCATTACCAGCAGCAACATGGAGAACACAAATAGATTTAAGTAAGCAAAATACTTTGCAAAATCTTTGGGTTCTTCATCATGCATGTAGGCTGTTGAATATACATGTATTAAAAAGCCAACTCCGGTAATTATTAATAAGAAGACAGCAGAAAGCGGGTCGATCTGAAAATCAAACCCTATTTTAAGTGCAGTAATATTTATAAAATCGAAATAATGAAAAGGCGCCGCAGGAACATTACCACTATTCAACTGCATAAAAACAAGCAGGCTGATCACAAATGAACCCAGCACAGTTCCGCTGCCGATGATACCAGCCATTGTTTTTGAAACCTGTTTTCTGCCCAAACCATTGATAAGAAAGCCCAGCAATGGCAGTACAGGTATCAGCCAAACCAATTGAAAAATATTTCCCATAAGTCAAAAGTGTCCCGCTTTAGGCGGGATTAATTTTTAAGCCGGTTTAAGAAATTCACATCTACCGAATGCGTATTTCTGTAAAGCATTACAATGATCGCCAGTCCAACACTTACTTCTGCTGCTGCAACCACCATAATAAAAAATACAAAGATCTGTGCATCGCTTACCACATTGGGGTTAGACTGCATTACCGCAGATGCCGCATGCATTTTTGAAAATGCTACCAGCAATAAATTCACGGCATTCAGCATCAGCTCAATGCACATAAAAATAATGATGGAATTGCGGCGGGTAAGTACCCCCACGATCCCGGTGCAGAACAATGCAACTGCCAACCCTATGTACCATTTAATTTCCATATCAATTAACTTCTTTCTTTTTTACCAATCACCACCGCTCCTATCATTGCACTTAAAAACAAAACCGAACTGATCTCAAAAGGAAGCACATAATCTTTAAACAACACCATTCCCAGGTTCTTGATCAGGCCGCTGTTGCCTCCGCCCATCTGCACCAAACTGGTCGCCTGTGCTGTTTCTGAAAGGGCCGCAATTAAAACAAGGAACAAACAACCTCCCGATATCAACCCGGCAAACTGCAGCATCCGGTGTTTTTTGGGTTCCGATTCTGCATTTAAATTCATCAGCATCACCACAAATAAAAACAATACCATAATAGCCCCTGCGTACACAATAATATTTACGATAGCTAAAAACTGTGCATTCAATAAAATATAATGACCTGAGATGGCAAAGAATACTACAATGAGATATAATATGCTATGCACCGGGCTTTTACTGGCAACCACCATTACAGCACTGAACAAAGCCAAAGCTGCTAAACCCCAAAATAATATTTCTGTAATGCTCATAAGCCTTTTCCATCTCTCCGCCAACTGGCGGAAGGGTGTTTTCGTTAATTAATATTTTCTTTCTTCGCCCTGTTGCCTAACGCTTTTTTATATGCCTCAGGATCTTCAATCGGGTGCGGTATCAATAATTCTTCTTTTTTATAAATAAACTGTTTGCGCTGGTAATCGGCCGGTGCAAAGGTTTCGCTTAAATAAATGGCATCTTTAGGGCAGGCTTCTTCGCACAAACCGCAGAAAATGCAACGCAGCATATTGATCTCGTATTTGGCTGCATATTTTTCTTCCCGGTATAAATTCTCTTCTCCTGTTTGTCTTTCCGCAGCTTCCATGGTAATGGCTTCCGCCGGACAGGCCACTGCACACAAACCACAGGCAGTACAGTTTTCACGCCCTTCTTCATCCCTGTTTAAAATATGCAGGCCACGAAAAACAGGACTGAATGGCCTCGTTTTTTCGGGATAATTGATCGTCGGTTTCTTTTTAAAGATATGGCTGAATGTTATGAGCATACCCTTAAAAATTGCGACCAGGTAAAGACTCTCCAGGAAATTCATTTTCCGGCGATCTACCTGTTTTAATCTGTTTGTTAATGCTTGCATATTATTATTCGTCTTCGACTTCCGCCAACTGGCGAAGTCAGTTCATTTTAAAAATTAAAAATGCCAGTTATTCTGTTTTAATAAAATGATGGCGCCTGTTACCAGCATATTGAATAATGATAATGGTATCAGAATCCTCCAGCCCAGGTTCATTAACTGATCGTACCTGAATCTGGGAATGGTCCATCGTACCCACATGAACAGGAATATGAAACAAACAACTTTTGCCATTAATGCCATGATACCAAACAGGGCCATCCAGTTTTGATTATAATCTGCTTCGTTTATAAACGGAATGTCATAGCCACCAAAAAACAAGGTAGCCATTATCACACTACTCACAAACATATTGATGTATTCAGAAAAAAGGTAGAAACCCAGTTTCATGGATGAATACTCTGTATGATAGCCGCCGATCAACTCACTCTCTGCTTCCGACAGATCGAATGGTGCCCGGTTACATTCCGCAAATGAACAGATCAGGAACAACAAAAAGCCTAAAGGCTGATAAACAATGTTCCAATAACCGGCCTGCTGTTGCAATACCATCTCTTTAAGGCTGAGCGTTCCGGTTACCATCAGTAATGCAATGATCGTGATACCCATGGCCAGTTCGTAACTGATGATCTGCGAAGCTGCTCTTAAGCCGCCCATCAGCGAAAATTTATTATTACTTGCCCAGCTGCCGATCATGATACCATACACACCCATACTTACAACGGCAAACACATATAATATTCCCACATTCACATCTGCGATCTGTAAAGAAATATCCCTGTCGAAAAAGTGTATTTTATCTCCCCAGGGAACAACAGCACTCGTCATAATTGCAGTAAGCATGGCAAGAGAAGGTCCGAGTATAAATAAGAACTTAGAAGAAAAATCAGGAATGATCTCTTCTTTAAAAACAATTTTAATCCGTCTGCTACAGGTTGTAAAATACCAAATGGACCTGCACGGTTAGGGCCACGCCTGTCCTGCAAAATAGCTGCGATCTTTCTTTCACCATACGTTGCATACATGGCAATAAGCAATGATGCCATAACCACTATGACGATCAAAACCAGTTTCTCAATAATTAATGCAAAATCAATTGCTAAAAGCATATCCTTTTTTTAATAATTCTTACTCTTTGGGTAACCCCCACTGTGTTGATTCGCCTTCTCCCTTTACAAACTCTCCAGACTTTGCAAAATCTTCCTTGTGCGATGGCCTGTCAATTTCACTTAAATGAATGTTGGGATTATTTACACCACTTACATTATGTATGTTCATTAATAATTTAGGATCACGTCCGTTCAATACTTTTTTAATGGTATCGTTCGGCATTTCCAGGCCTGCATATTTATTGGCACCGATAACGGAATGCCTGCTGATGGCTGTTAACCCTTCAATTGTCCAGTCGCTTGTTTTCTTTTTATCAAAGCGGCAGGTATTGCAGATCCAGCCAGTTTTCCCCCGTCCGACCGGGTCATCCGGGCGGGCATCGTAGCTCTGCACTTCACCCCATTCGTCTTTCCGTGCTGTAACTCTAAAAACTTCATCACCACGTAACCACAAGGTAGCTTTACCGCAGCACTTCGGGTTTTCGCAAGCACGATGTGCATCAACCGGCTTGGTAAACCAAACACGGTTTTTAAAGCGAAAAGTTTTATCGGTTAACGCACCAACCGGGCAAACATCGATCATATTGCCACTGAAGTCATTGTCGATTGCTTTGGAAATGTAGGTTGATATTTCTGCATGATCGCCACGATCTAAAATGCCATGTACTCTTTTATCGGTGATCTGGTCTGCCACATAGGTACAGCGATAACAAAGAATACACCTGGTCATGTGCAGCTGTATGTAAGGACCAATATCTTCTTTCTCAAAAGTTCTTCTTTTAAATTCGTACCGTGTTCCTGCTTTTCCATGATCGTAACCCAGGTCCTGCAAATGACATTCCCCTGCCTGGTCGCAGATAGGGCAATCAAGCGGATGATTGATCAGTAAAAATTCAACCACACCATTCCTTGCATCAATTACTTTTTCGCTGGTGATATTTTTAACCACCATACCATCCATTACGGTTGTGCGGCAACTGGCCATTAATTTAGGCATGGGCCTTGGATCGGCTATTGAACCTGCAGCAACTTCTACCAAACAGGTACGGCATTTACCGCCGCTACCTTCCAGCTTGCTGTAATAGCACATAGCAGGTGGTGTAACATCGCCACCAATTTGCCTGGCCGCATTTAATATTGTAGTGCCAGGGGCAACATCTATCGTGATGTTGTCGATGGTTACTTTAAAAGTTTTTATTTCGTCTGCCATAATTTCTTTCTTATCAGATCTATCTTATGCCACCACTGGTATATGAATGGGATCAGCATAATGTGCCAATCCATAATTGCTTGTCAAACACTCCACCGGATTTTTTACATGCCACTCAAACTCATCCCTGAAATGCCTGATGGCTGCTGCAACCGGCCAGGCCGCTGCATCGCCCAACGGGCAAATCGTATTGCCTTCAATCTTACGTTGAATATCCCACAACAGATCAATATCACTCAGCTTGCCTTTACCATTTTCAATATTCAATAATATTTTTTCCATCCAGCCGGTTCCTTCACGACAGGGACTACATTGTCCGCAGCTTTCATGACGGTAGAACCTTGCTAAAGTATACGTGTGTTTTACCACACACTGGTTATCATCCAAAACAATAAAACCACCCGAGCCCATCATACTGCCGGTTGCAAAACCGCCATCACTCAGGCTTTCATAATTCATCAATCTTTTTTCTCCTTTGGCAGTTGTTAATAATAAATTAGCGGGAAGGATCGGAACTGATGATCCACCGGGAATGCAGGCTTTTAATTTTCGTCCGTTTGGTATGCCGCCACAATATTCATCACTGAAAATAAATTCTTCCACCGAGATGGTCATATCAATTTCGTAAACACCGGGTTTATTTAAATTGCCACAGGCGCTCATTAATTTGGTGCCTGTACTTTTTCCAACGCCGATCTTTGCATATTCTTCGCCGCCATCATTGATGATTGGAACAACGGCTGCAATGGTTTCTACATTATTTACCACGGTTGGTCTTTCCCAGGCCCCTTTTACAGCCGGGAACGGAGGCTTGATTCTTGGGTTTCCACGTTTTCCTTCCAATGATTCTATCAATGCCGTTTCTTCGCCACAGATATAAGCACCGGCACCACGATGAACATAGATCTCACAATCAAAGCCGCTGCCCAAAATATTTTTTCCAAGGAAGCCATGGTGTTTTGCTTCTGCAATGGCCTGTTCTAAAATATCAACGATCCAGTGGTATTCGCCACGTATATATATGTACGAAACATTGGAGCCAAGTGCGAATGAAGAAACGATCATTCCTTCAATTAAAATATGCGGGATGAATTCCATCAGGTACCTGTCTTTAAAAGTACCGGGTTCACTTTCATCGGCATTAACCACCAGGTGACGGGGAACGCCTTCGGGCTTTGCAATAAAACTCCATTTTAAGCCTGTAGGAAACCCTGCGCCACCACGGCCTCTTAAGCCACTCTTCTTCACTTCTTCCACAATATCGGCAGGAGCCATTTTGAATGCCTTCTCCACACTGCGGTAACCACCCTCACGGCGGTATACATCATACAACCTGATGTTTTCTACATGTGCTTTTTCTAATAATAATTTTCTACTCATAATCCCCTATCCCCTAAAGGGGGACGATTGTGTTTTACGATTTATTTTTTGTTGCCAACATTTTATTTTAATCATTGCTTTCCTCAAACATTCCCAGTTTTCAGACTCTAAGTTCCCCCTTTAGGGGGCGGAGGGGGTTGGGGCCTTCACTGCCTGCCTTGCAAACAACACCCAGCGCTTTCCTTTCTTCACCCATACTTCCAGTACTTTTAAATGATACGTTTGGGTTGCTGCTTTCATAGTTGCGGTAATGTTTGCCACAAACCGCACATTAGCCATTGTTCCATTTATCAATACTGAAATACTATCTTCTTTATAAACCTGGTAGCTGATGTAAGCTGTTTCCAGGTTCTTCAACATCTCCGTTTTATTTTCCACCCAGCCGTTGCTGTGGCCGTAACTCAATGCCTTGTCAGTTTGCTGGTTTATAGAAACTGTATTCTTATTAACCAGCGCCTGGTGAAATTCTTTTACTGTTGTTATCAGTTTTTCTTCATCAGTTTGCGCATTTGTAAATGCAACCAAAAAGAAAAATAATATCGTCAATGAACTTTTCAATCTTAATTAGCCTTTGCCCTGCACTCTTCAATAATGGCATCTACTTTTTCTTTGGTAAGATGTTCCCGGTAATGTTTTCCCAATTGCATCATCGGTGCATATCCACAGGCACCCAGGCATTCTACAGTCTTCAAAGTAAACATACCGTCAGCCGTTGTTTCGCCTACACCAATGTTTAGTTTTTCTTTGATGTAAGCAATGATATTATCGCTGCCATTGATCATGCATGGCCCTGTCTGGCAAACTTCAAACATATATTTACCAACCGGGCTTAAATTAAACATGCTGTAAAAACTGGCCACTTCGTACACTTCAATGGGCTCAATTTTTAAAACAGAAGCTACATAATCCATTACCGGCACATCAAGCCAGCCGCCAAATTCCTGCTGCGCCATATGCAATACCGGCAGCAAGGCACTTTTATGCCTGCCTTCGGGATAGCGTTTTACTATCTCCGCAACTTCAGCCAATTTTTCTTTTGAAAATTCAACACTCATAATTCTAAATTCATAATTAATTTATGCATCCATTTCTCCGGCTATCAAATTCAAACTACTCATGGTAATTACCGCATCACTCAACATACCACCTTTCACCAACTCTTCAAATGCCTGGTAATAAATAAAACATGGCCTGCGGAAATGTAAACGGTAAGGTGTTCTTCCTCCATCACTGATCAGGTAAAATCCCAATTCGCCATTGCCGCCTTCTACGGAACTATATACTTCACCAACCGGCATTTCCGCTTCGCCCATCACAATTTTAAAGTGATAGATGAGCGCTTCCATTTTGGTGTACACATCTTTTTTCTCTGGTAAATAATAGGCAGGCACATCGGCATGAAAAACCTCAGCTTCGGCACCTTTAAATTCTTTTACTTTCTGAAATGCCTGTTCTATAATGCTCAGGCTCTGCCACATTTCTTCGTTGCGAACCAAAAAGCGGTCGTAACAATCGCCGGTAGTACCAACAGGTACAGTAAAATCGAAATCCTCGTAACTGCTGTATGGTGTATGCACACGTACATCATAATCAACACCTGCAGCACGCAGGTTTGGACCGGTAAAGCCATAATTCAATGCACGTTCGGCAGAGATAGGTCCGCAGCCAATCGTACGATCCATGAATATCCGGTTACGGGTAAACAGGTTTTCAAACTCTTTTAAAACCTTAGGATATTCCTTTAAGAATTTTTCGAGTTTCTGGAATGCCGCAGGAGTGAAATTCCTTTCAAAACCGCCAATACGCCCAATAGTAGTAGTAAGGCGGGAGCCACATACTTCTTCATATATTTCGTAAATTAGTTCACGATATTGCATCACGTATAAAAAACCAGAGAAGGCACCACTATCCACACCAACAATAGAATTGCAGATCAGGTGATCTGAAATTCTCGCAAGTTCCATGATGATCACCCTCAGGTAATCAACTCTTTTGGGAGTTTGAACACCCAGTAATTTTTCGCAGGTAATATGCCAGCCCATATTATTGATGGGCGATGAGCAATAATTTAAACGATCGGTAAGTGGAGTGATTTGATATAAAGGTCTGCGTTCTGCAATCTTTTCAAATGCACGGTGAATATAGCCGATGGTAGAAGTAGATTTCATTACTCGCTCACCATCCAGCTCCAGGATATTCTGAAATACACCATGCGTGGCCGGATGCGTTGGCCCCAGGTTTAGCGTGGTGGTCTGCTTTTCAATACTTCCTTCCGGTAATAAAATGTGTTCCATACCCCTCAGCTATTAATGCGTTTTTTATTTTTAATGAATTCATACAGGTCATAAGCAAAATAAATTATCACACCTGTATATAAAATCCCACCAATCATACTCATTCCTTTATCTTCTCCAATTGAGAATTTATAAAAAGAACGCACTGTTAAATATGTAAATAAAGCTATTACAAAAATTAAATATGGTAACCTGTATTTTTTCATAAACCAAGTATTCAATTCTTATTTTGAGATGCTTCTTACCTCAGCATGACAGTAATCCTTGACTACCGGCAGCATCCGTGTCATCCATGTTCTACCCTCTTCCAAACATCTCATCATCCTTATCGATCCTGCTCTGGTCTTCTACAGGATATTGTTTCCTCATGGGAAAATAATCCATATCATCTACATTCAATATCCGGATAAGGTTTGGATGTCCTATAAAATTCACGCCAAAAAAATCGTAGGTCTCTCTTTCCATATGATTAGCCGAGCGGTACAATGCAGTTGCACTGAACACATCAGGCTTCTCAATATCAACAAATATCTTAAAACGTATTCTTACATTATCAACCAGGTTGTGCAGGTGATACACCACAGCCAGTTCTGCTCCTTTATTATCAGGATAATGAACCGCCTGCAGATCAGTGAGGAACTGAAATCTCAGTTCTGCATCATCAAATAAAAACTGGAGAATTTTTAAATTAAGATCCTTTGGTGCGGTAAAAGTGAGCATACCATAAGGCTCCTGCCAATCGGTTAATTGATCGGGGAATTTTTCAGTCAGTTTTAGTTGTATTGTTTCGTTCGTCAAAGTCATTTCCAATTTCAGATTTTAGATTGTCGATTTTAGATTTTTAAAACTCCAAAACCGAATGCTGATCTTGAGGTTTTTAGTTTGTGTAACGGAGGAAATCCGAAATCTACAATCTAATATCCCAAATCTATTGTATCCCATATCCAGCCAGCAACTCCTTATACTGGTCACTATGCCGCCTCCTCAATCCTTCAGCATGTACAAGATCCTGTATTTTCATAAAACCATCTAATATCGCTTCGGGCCTTGGCGGACAACCGGGCACATACACATCTACAGGAATTACCTGGTCGATGCCCTGCAACACAGAATAGGTATCAAATATACCTCCTGAAGAAGCACAGGCGCCAACCGCTACAACCCAGCGTGGCTCGGCCATTTGCAGGTATACCTGGCGTAAAACAGGCCCCATTTTTTTGGCGATGGTTCCCATTACCAATAACAGATCGCACTGGCGTGGCGAAAAACTCATACGTTCGGCACCAAAGCGGGCCAGGTCATAATGACTGGCTGCTGTTGCCATAAACTCAATACCACAGCAACTGGTTGCAAATGGTAAAGGCCAGATGGAATTTTTACGGGCAAGGCTAACCACTTTTTCAAAATTGGTTGCCATAAACCCTTCTCCCATGTACCCTTCCGGGATACCGTCGAATTTTACGTGATTATTATATTGTACCGGACGACTCATAGACACAAATGATTAAATTCTTATCAAAAAAATTGGCAATGGCAATCGACAATTTGCAAATTGCTTATGCTTATTACTCCTCCCACTTCAAAGCTCCCTTCTTAAAAATATAAACCAACCCTGCTATAAATAACGAAACAAACATAACCACGGCCATAAAACCACTCCATCCAAGTTCCCTGAAATTTACTGCATAAGGATAAAAGAAAATCACCTCCACATCAAACAACACAAAAAGTATAGCAACCAGGAAATACTTCACAGCCATTGGCTGGCGGGCATTACCTCTTATTTGTATACCACTTTCAAAATTCTGTAACTTATCGGAAGTGGCCCTTTTAGGACCAAGGAAATTTGAACCCACAATGATGGCCGCAATGAGTCCAACGGCAAAGAGCATCTGAAGGGCAATGGGCAGATAATTTGCCGCATTATTAACATCGGTGGCTTGTAATAAGAAAAACTCCATATAAAAATCGTTTCTTAATATCTACAAAAATACGGCAGCCATGGCAATATTCAATAGTTTGTAAAACAAAACCCCGTTATCTTTTAAATAACGGGGTTTTTATAATTGTGTTAACCTTTTTTCTTTTTAGCGGGCACTACTTTTTTTTTGTTCCACCGGCCGGTTTTGTTGGCGGCTTGGGGGCACCTGAACCCGGCCTGGCAGGTGTTGCATTGATCACTTTACCATCTTTATCCAGCATGGTTACTTTACCATTTTCAATAATGGTTGTAACCCCATCTTTTACGGTAGTTATTTTTCCTTCTTTTGTTATTACGGTAGATGATCCGTCTTTACCTGTAATATTAAGTGAGCCATCCGGGTTGATTACTACTTTATCTGCTGTATTTGCCGGTTTTGTATCTGGTTTAAGTGTTAAGGGAGCGATCATTTCCCTGTTACCCTTCAGTTCCGAGTCGTTCGGATCTATTAATAAACCTTTATCAGCATAACTTAAAGCCATTTCTTTATTCTTTAAAACATTAACGCTGTAGGCAAACAGGTATTTATAGCTACCCAGTAACTGCGGGATGATCTTTGATTTATCTGGATAAGCTTCTCCAACTTCTATTGCTTTTATAAAATAATTATTGGCCAGGCCGTATTTCATAACCGTATCTATGCCCCACAATGATTTACCCACCATGTAATGACCAAAGATATCCTCGGGATATTTTTGTGTGTATACTATATACATTTCTGCCGATGGTGCAAATTGACCAATACGATAATAACTATTGGCCGCATTGTATAAATCTGTTTTTGTCGGGGCCTTTTTTACATTCAGTATTTTTTTATACCACTCTCCTGCTTCTGCATATTGCTTATTTTTTTCGAAAGAAGTTGCAACTTCTTTTAACATGGCAACTTTACCAATTTCTGTACTATCCTGATCAACTGCCTGTTGCATAAAGCTTCCGGCCAAAGCCTCATTACCAGGGAATTTAAGCAAAACAGATGCATAGGTGAAATAATCCCTGGGGCCCAGCTTCGCTTGCTTTTGTTTTTGAAAATACTTATCAAAGGCAATTTTTGAATTTCCATAAGCTGTCATTGCGCCTGTTGAATCTCCGGCCTTTTCACGTGTATCGGCAATTTTAAAATTGGCATAAGCAAGTAATCCAAACAGGTTTGGATATGGATTTGGAGTTGCAGCGATGCAATTTTCAGCAGAAGCAACAGTTTCTGCAAATAAGCCCTGTGCAAATTTCATTTGTGCGGTCAGGAAACAGGCATTAGGTTCATCTGATCCCTTTGCCGCTAAATACTTATCCAGGTAAGCTGCCGATTTTACCACATCAGTCTCATAATAATACTGGTGTAGATAAAAATATACCCTTGAATAATTTGGATCTAACGCGATCGCATCATTATAATATTGTAAATAAATAGCCTCCTGGCTTCGGCCCTGAGATTGGTAAATCCTTCCTATACGGAATTTGGCCCTGGCATATTTAGGATCTATGGCCAGTGCAGCTTCGTAAGATCTTTGTGCAGAACCACCATCCATCAGCTTGCGGTAAGCATCTCCCAGGTCGGTCATTATCCGGGCATCCTTAAACCCTTTCTGACTGGTAGCTAACAGTAGTTTTTCAACTGCATACGCTGCATCTCCTGATTTAGAATCAAAATCTCCATTGGCGAAACCAACTGCATCCAGAACCATGATATTTTTTCCCCCGCTCAGGCTTAAAGCACTTTCAAAACGGCTGCGTGCCTGTTGGGTTCTACCTTCCAGCAATTCAATATGCCCCATACCTGCATTCAATAATGCACTATTGGCATTGGCGGCCAAGCCTTTCTGGTATACTGCTTTAGCACCTTCAATGTCTTTATCCTCATCGGGGGCTATTAATGTTTGTCCAAGCCAGTAAGCAGCTTCTTCATTAGCCGGGTTGGCTGTAAGCAATTGCTGAAAAGTATTTTTTGCACTAATGAATTTTTCATAATACAAAAACTTTTTACCATCGTCAATTGTCTGGGCCTTACTGAAATTAGCTGCCAGTAAACCGGTTAACAGGATAAGTGTAAATTTTAAATTCTTCATTTTCTTCGCTGTTTAAGTCTTTACAATAATATCAATTTTTCAAACATTCCTACATTAATTGCTGATAATCTTTTTATAATTTCTGATTAATCCTTACCCGCCTTACGCCAAAATCCATCCTGCTTCCCAAATATGCCCGTCTGAATATCAGTTGTCCCCTCTCCTGGTTTAAGAAATTTACAAAGCCCGTACCAAGACCATTGAAATTTTCTTTGAGTATATAATACAAACCACGTACCAAAGGGTACCGCCTCGTTAAAATGCTTGCCTGCATTGGTTTTACGAATGGCTGGTCCTCACAAACCGTACAGGATACGTACGCAATTTTTACTTTATTTAACATTTTTACCTGCGCACTGTCTTCCGGATTGCCCACCCAGCTTATTCCAACAAAACCTACAGCGTTTTCAGTTTTAGCCACATAATCAATAACCTCCTGACTGGTTTTTACTGCCTGTACTACAGAAGTATCAAACTTTTCGCCTTTTAAAATACTGTCTATCACAAACCGTACGGTACTGGTTGCATTCATGCCATCAAAAACTATCTTTTGTTCCCGGTTTGTTTTTCCGCTCAACTGGTTGCGTAATCTTTCAAGTGTAAACAGTGTATCGTTGCTGTTACTGTTAACAATCACCGTAATGGCATCATTTGCAATATTATCCCAATGCGGATAAAACTTGAGTGTATCTAAAAAATAAACATCTTCTTCATCTTTCAATCCACGGGTTACAATAACCATACGGTTAGCTGAATCGTTGTACAGATCTTTAAAGCAGTCAGCTTCTGTTTTATACTCAGCAATGATATGCGCTTCAGGAAAAGATTTTTCAAACACCCTGATCTGTTCTTCCATTACCGGCTTAAACGATTCATCAATACTTACATAAATAGTTCCGCTTGTAAGCGTATCAGTCGGACCTTTCTTCACGCTGCTGTTACATCCTGTTATAAAAAACAGGATCATAAAACTGCTTATGGCACTTATTATGATCCGGTTTACTTTTTTTCTGCTCATCTGTCCCTGAAATATTTTTGCTTATACCCCCTGTAAATTCTGAACAATCCGTATATGATACAAACAGCTCCAAAAATTTTGAATGTATTATCCCCGTATTTTTCAGCAAGATCAGTATTGAATCTTTTTATAAAGATCATGAATACGCCCATTGCCATCCACAACAAACCCATACCGTAGTCCATAATGCTTCGCATGCGGATGTAGCCTTTATCACGTTCATTCATTTCTTCTTTTTCAAATTCTTCCAGTGCCATGGTATATTATAATTAAATGCTTTGCCTGTTTTATTTACGGGTGGTGAAAATACTGAATTAATCAATTATAATGCTACTTGCCTGCCTGCAGGCAGGTAATTATGATCAATCTGTGGTTGCAAACTTTACCGGAATAACATAATATACCGATACATGCTCGCCATTGGTTTTACCGGGTATCCAATTGGGCATTTTCTTTAATACCCTTACCACTTCATTGTTATAAGCCTGCCCGCCATCCTGTACGGTTTCAAAACTTTTTAATTTCCCCGTGTAATCAACAACAAATTTCATCCGTACACTTACACTTTGGCCACCTTCCAGTTCACCAGGTGACTCCAGGTGTTTTTGAAGAAATTTCCTTAATGCATCCATACCGCCTGGATAAGCTGGTAATACATCAACTGCATCTCCGTCCATGGGAGCAGTTTTATCAATGGCCGGAATGGCTTTTACTGTACCGCCACCACTTGTTTCTGCTTTTACTGTTTCAACAACAGGTGTGCCCGGATTTGTAGCAATAAAAGTTTCTGTGCTGATAACATCCGTTGGTTGCAATGTTGGTATGGTATCGGCTTTTACATGACTGGCCACAACCTGCACATTATTTGTATACCGTTTTTGAGTAACCTGTGTTGGTTTAACCGCTGGTTTCTTCTCAGCTTTTGCAACCGCTGTTTTTTTCTCAGGTTCTTTAGGTTTAGGGTTGGCTTTTGTTAATTCCACTTCTGTAAACACGTATGGTTTAACTAGTACACCTGTATCTTTCTTAGGTATAAAAGTAAAAGCTGAAAAACAAATGGCAGTGATGAACATAAAGCCCAGTGCCGTTTTTAAACGGTTGGGGTAAAATTTACGCAGATCGTAGGCCCCATATAATTTGTTGCGTTTTTCGAAAATGATATCAAGGATATCTGTTTTCAGAATAAGATGCTTTTCCATGTTGGTTGGTTTTGAAGTGAAAAATAAAATCAAAACCGGCGCCGTGTTCAGCTATATGATGAGATAGTTTGCAAATTCCATAAATCAATGGGCAATAAGCAATAAGCAATTGGCAAGTGGTGGCTAAAACTTGAATAAATTTCCTAATTGCTTATTGCCTATTGCTTATTGCCTATTACCCATTGCTTATTGCCTTTTGCTTATTGCCTATTGCCCATTGCTTATTGCCTATTGCCTATTGCCAATTGCTTATTGCTCATTGCCAATTATCTTTGCCTCATGAAAATTTTAATGGTATGCCTGGGTAATATTTGCCGAAGCCCGCTGGCCGAAGGGATTTTACAGGAAAAAGCATTAAAAGCGGGATTGAACTGGCAGGTGGATAGTGCCGGAACCAACGGATACCATACCGGCGAACCACCGCATCATTTAAGCATAAAAGTAGCTGCTGCAAATGGTATTGATATCTGCAAACAGAGAAGCAGAAGGTTTATTGCAACTGATATGGAAGACTATGATCTGATCTATGCTATGGCTGCTGATGTACAGCAGGATATGCGGCAGATCGCAAAAGATAATTTTGATCCAAAAAAGGTAAGTTTGTTTCTGGAAGAGTCGTTTCCCGGAGAAGAAAGGGATGTACCCGATCCCTGGAGCGGACCGGAAATTCATTACCACGAAGTATTTGAAATAATTGACAGAAATTGCGATGCAATTATAAAAAAGTATACAACACCATAACTCACGTTTCACGTTTATGAGCACTAAACCATCCATACCGCAGGGCACCAGGGATTTTTCGGCAGAAGTTGTACGAAAGCGGAACTATATTTTTTCTGTTATCCGCAATGTTTTTGAGCTGTACAGTTTTCAGCCGCTTGAAACTCCGGCGATGGAGAACCTGGAAACATTGATGGGCAAATATGGCGAGGAAGGTGATAAACTGATCTTTAAAATATTAAACAACGGCATTAACAACGAAAAGAATATTGAAAAATCGAAAGCCGGTTTTGAAAAATTACTGGAAGGCAAAAGCAGCAGCGATATTAGTGAGCGGGCTTTAAAATATGATCTTACTATTCCCTTTGCCCGTTACGTGGCCATGAATCATACCAAACTAACTTTCCCTTTTCGCCGATACCAGATACAACCGGTGTGGCGTGCCGACAGGCCCCAAAAAGGCCGCTACCGTGAGTTTACACAATGCGATGCAGATGTGGTAGGTAGCCTTGCTTTGCTGAACGAAGTTGAACTGGCCAATATTTACCACGAGGTTTTTATTAAACTGGGATTAAGAAATTATGAATTAAAAATTAACAGCCGTAAGATATTGGTGGCACTTGCTCAGTTATGCGGTGGCGCCAATAAGTTGATAGACATCACCATTGCTATTGATAAATTAGATAAGATCGGTCTGGAAAAAGTAAAGGAAGAATTACAGGAACGAGGTTTACAAGATGAACAGATAAAAATCATTGAAAGTTACCTGAACATTACCGGCAGCAATGAAGAAAAACTTACACAAATAAGATCATTGATTGGCTCAGGCGAAGTTGGCAAACAGGGCATTGAAGAAGTTGAATTTGTTTTTCAGCAAACCAAAAACACAAACCTCAGTGTTGATTTTACTTTGGCAAGAGGACTTAACTATTACACCGGAATTATTTTTGAAGCCAAAGCACCTGCCGAAGTAAAAATGGGCAGTATTGGTGGTGGTGGCCGTTACGACGATCTTACGGGTTTGTTTGGCGTACCCAATATACCGGGTGTGGGTATTAGTTTTGGAGTAGACAGGATCTATGATGTGCTCGAAGAATTGAATTTATTTCCGCAGGATGTGCAGGTAAGCACCAGGGCCCTGTTCTTTAATATGGGCGAAGCTGAAAGCCGCTTTTCCTTTGGCATTATGCAACAATTAAGAAGTAACGACATTGCCTGTGAACTGTATCACGAAGCAACAAAGATCAACAAACAATTTACCTACGCCGAAAAGAAAAATATTCCTTTTGTGATCATTATCGGTAGCAAAGAAATGGAAGAGAAAAATTGTGCGGTTAAAAATTTGGCAACAGGGAAACAGGAAACAGTGGCGTTGGAAAGTCTGGTTGATTTTCTTAAAAACTGTTAGTCAATTTCAAGACATCCGTATGCATCGGGTTCAATATCTTCCACAAACTTATCAATAATGGGTTTCTTGACTTTCATAATTTCTTCCAGTTCGCTCGTTGAAAGATTTCCTGTTCTTAACCATATTATTTTGGGAGGGAAACTGTTTAGAACCGAAAGAGTAAAATAATCCTCGTCAAAGGTCACAATGGCAAAACCATTTTCTTTTGCAAACTGAAAAATAACTTTATCGTCAATAGAATTGAGTTGAAAATCTGATATGTGCTTAATTCCTGGGAAAAAATCCTGTAACCTGATAACGAGTTTGTAAGAGATATTCTCATCAAGCAGCAGTTTCATTATACAGCAATTTTTAATTTGCGTTCTTTATCTGCAGCAAAAGATAAGCAGGCGAGTATTTGCTCTTTATTCAGTTGAGGAAAATCACTTATTATTTCTTCAAAACTCATACCAGATGCCAGCCAGCTTAAAACATCATATACACTAATGCGGGTGCCATTAACGCAAGGTTTACCAAATCGGATGTTTGGGTTTACTGATATGTATTCTGCGTAATTCATTTATTAAAAATACTAAAAAATTATAAGCCTTCATAAATAATTGCTGACCCCTGCCCTACTCCAACACACATGGTAGCCAGGCCGTATTTTGCTTTACGCCTTTTCATTTCATGTAATAAAGTAGTAGAAATTCTTACACCGCTGCAACCCAACGGATGCCCCAGGGCAATGGCGCCGCCATTTACATTTACTTTCTCCAGGTCAAGTCCCAGATCATGAATACAGGCAATGGATTGCGAAGCAAAAGCTTCATTGAGTTCAATCAGGTCAAGGTCGGCAACCTGCAAACCGGCTCTTTGCAAAGCCTTGTTGGTAGCGGGCACCGGGCCAATACCCATAATGGCCGGATCTACGCCTGCAACAGCCATACTTACAATTTTAGCCATGGGCTGTAAGCCGTATTTTGTTACGGCGGCTTCGCTTGCCAGCAACATGGCGGCAGCGCCATCATTAATACCGCTGCTGTTGCCGGCTGTAACCGTACCGTCTTTTGCAAAAGCAGGTTTTAGTTGCGCCAGTTTATCCATACTGGAAAGTCTGGGATGCTCATCTTTATCAAAATCAAAAACTTCTTTGCCAATTTGCACCTGTATAGGCGTTATTTCATCGGCAAACTTCTTTTCGTCAAAAGCCTTTTCATATTTCTGCTGACTGGCAAATGCAAATCCGTCCTGAGCATGCCGGCTGATGTTCCAGCGTTTGGCAACATTCTCGGCAGTTTCGCCCATGGTGTAAGGATAATATAATTGAGCAAGTTTTTTATTTACAAAACGCCAGCCCAAAGTGGTATCAACAATTTGTTGCTCACGGCCAAAGGGGGTTGTGCTTTTGGGCATTACGTACGGTGCCCTGCTCATACTTTCAACTCCGCAGGCAATCATCAAATCTCCATCGCCACAGGCAATGGCCCTGGCACAATCCATGATGGCCTGCAAGCCGCTGGCACATAAACGGTTTACCGTATTACCTGCAACAGTTTGCGGCAAACCCGCCAGCAAAGCTGCCATACGGGCCACATTGCGGTTATCTTCGCCACTTTGGTTGGCTGCGCCGGCAATCACATCTTCAATAGCATGCACATCAATATTGGCATTTCTTTTTACCAATACACTGATCACGTGTGCCAATAAATCATCGGGCCTTACGCCGCTTAAAGCACCGCCGAATTTTCCAATAGGCGTTCTTATTGCATCTATTATGTAAACTGTTTGCATTTAAATATTTTATGTGCGGGTTACAAAGATATGGTTTAGAAATTTACATCATATTACCACTTAAACTCTTTTGTCCTTTTCCCTGATAATTATTGGTATCTAATATACAAATTTGTCGTCGGGCTCTTATTGTATACACTGCCATTGTATATAAATACCAAAAATAAGGCTTCCGGCAGTACCTTTGCCGCATGTCAGCAGTAAAAAACATACGTAGTTTAAGCCTTATAGAATTAAAAGAATATTTTGAATCGATAGGCGATAAAAAATTCAGAGCAATACAGGCCTATGAATGGCTTTGGAAAAAAAATGCACGCAGTTTTGATGACATGAGCAATTTATCGCTTGACCTGCGTAAAAAACTGGCTGAAGATTTTGAATTTAACACCATGACGGTAGATGCCACCCAGCACAGCAGTGATGGTACTTTAAAATCGAGGTTTAAAACATTCGATGGGCATTTGCTGGAAGGCGTGATCATTCCCACTGAAAAAAGAAATACGGCCTGCGTATCATCGCAAATTGGCTGCAGTCTTGCCTGCAAATTTTGTGCAACCGGCTTAATGGACCGCAAGCGCAACCTGCATTTTGATGAGATATACGACCAGGTAGCCATATTGAATGAGCAGAGCGAAAAAATGTATGGCACCGGAATTACAAATATTGTTTACATGGGTATGGGCGAGCCGCTATTGAATTACGACAATGTATTAAGATCTATTGAAAGAATTACCGCCAGCGATAGTATGGCCATGAGTCCTAAAAGAATTACGGTTTCTACCGCAGGCGTTGCAAAAATGATAAAAAAGTTGGGAGATGATAAAGTAAGGTTTAACCTGGCCTTATCATTACATGCCGCCAACGATGAAAAGCGCAACACCATTATGGCTATTAATGAAAGTAACAATATTGCTGCCTTAACAGAAGCCCTCAATTATTTTTATGAGCAAACCAAAAATGACATTACACTGGAATATGTGCTGTTAAAAGGTGTGAATGACAGTATAGAGGACGCAGCAGAATTGGTAAAAGTATACCGCCAAATTCCAACCCATTTAATAAATATAATTGAGTTTAACCCGGTTTCAGGTATCCCCTACTTAAAATCGGAGGAAGACACTACCCAGGTGTTTACCGATTACCTGGCAAAACACCGGGTTAATGTAAGGGTACGCCGCAGCCGTGGGAAAGATATTGATGCGGCCTGCGGACAGTTGGCCAACAAGAAGGCTGTTTAACTTTTCTTTACCGTTTCCATTTAAACCTCCCTGTGCATTGCAGGTCTTATATCTGTACAATTTAAAAAAAAACACATGAAAAAATTATTAATTCCCCTGATCGCCATATTTGCTTTAACAGCTACTGTAAATGCACAGGACAAAATGGGTAAAAAAGGTCATCATAATAAACATCAAAAAGGCATGATGGCCAAACAACTGAATTTTACTGATGCCCAGAAAGCCCAGGCAAAAGCAATCAATGAAGACAGCCGCAAAAAAATGCAGGAGCTTAACAAGAATGAAGGCATTACTGTAAAAGAACAGCGTGACAGAAAAGCTGCCATTCTTAAAGAAAGAAAAACAAAAATGGATGGTTTATTAACAGCCGATCAAAAAGCAAAACAAACGCAGTTAAAAGCTGAGCATAAAGCTAAAAAAGAAGCCGGTTATGCAAAGCGCCTGGATATGATGAAAACCAAACTCAACTTAACTGATGAGCAGGTTTCAAAATTAAAAGCACAACAGGCTGCCAATCATGCAAAGGCACAACAGATCAAAAACAATGAATCGTTGAGCAGGGAGCAAAAGAAAGAACAGATGATGGCTTTAAAAACCCAGGCAAAAGATCAGCATAACAAAATATTTACAGCTGACCAGTTGAAGAAAAAAGAAGAGATGAAGAAGAATCGTGGTGACAGATCAAGGGTTAAAAAATAATAAGAACCCCAATACCGGTAAAAAGCCATCCCGCCATAACGGGGTGGCTTTTTTTTGGTGAGTCATCCCCCGCGGCAGGTGGCTCACCGAAAAAAAAACTATCTTTGTAACTCACTACTGTTGTAAAACAGCAAAATCACGTCAAACATGAGCCAATCGCCATTCCAGAAATTTGTTCCCAAAAAGAAAAACAGTGTAGTAAAAGAAGAATTCCGCCAGGAAAAGAAGAAGTACCGTAAGGAACGGAATGCTTTTTTTGAGGAGAAAAAGAAGGAGGAATATCTTGCCCGCCAGGCTAAAAAAGGCGGCATGGCAACGAAGGCTGCCGATAATGCCAAGAGAAAAGGGAAATTGGCAATAAGCAATGAGCAATCTGAAACCGACAACCTGCCTACCGGACAGGCAGGCCTACAATCTAAAATTGGCAAAGAAGAGGGTAATCTAAAACCTCGTGGTGCAGCAAAAACACCCCATCAAAAATCGGCCAAAGCAATTGCAGCCAATGATAATGCCCCAACCGGTATAATGCCTTTGAATAAATTTATGGCGCATTGCGGAGTTTGTTCCAGGAGAGAAGCGGTAGAATTAATAAGCGCAGGCAAAGTAAAAGTAAACGGCACCGTAGTAACAGAGCCCGGGTTTAAGATTGAAGAAAAAGCGGAAGTAATTTACAACGGTAAAAAATTATTTGTAACCAAGAATCTTGTTTACATCCTGTTAAACAAGCCCAAAGATTATATTACCACCACTGATGATCCACAGGGAAGAAAAACGGTGCTGCAATTAATAAAGCAGGCAACCACCGAAAGGGTTTATCCCATTGGCCGCTTAGACAGAAACACTTCAGGTGTTTTGTTGCTGACCAATGATGGTGATCTTACACAAAAACTTTCTCACCCGAGTTATGAAATAAAAAAGATCTACGAAGTAAAATTAGATAAGCCACTTACCAAGAGTCACTTTGATAAGATTGTTGACGGACTTACTTTGGAAGATGGCGAAATATTAATTGACAGCCTGGCCTATGCCGACAGTAAAGACAAATCGATCATTGGTATTGAACTGCACAGCGGCCGCAACCGCATTGTACGCCGCATATTTGAACACCTGGGTTATGATGTAAAAGGGCTTGACAGAGTGATGTATGCCAATCTTACCAAGAAAAATGTAGAGCGCAGCAAGTGGCGTTACCTGAGCGAAAAAGAAATACGCCTGCTGAAATACATGAACACTTCCAAAAAGAAATAAGCTTTGAAAAAGTATAATCCTGAAATTGTTTTTGAAAACGATTCATTCGTTGCTGTAAATAAACCGGCAGGTTTATTGTCCATCCCCGACAGGGAGCAAACACAAACATCGCTTAAAGATATTTTGCTCGAAAAGTATGGTTCCATCTATACTGTTCACCGCCTGGATAGAGACACCAGCGGCATCATCATCTTTGCAAAAACAGAAGCCGCACATAAATATTTCTCTCTGCTTTTTGAAGGAAGGGAAATTGAAAAATATTATATGGGCCTCGTACATGGCATTCCTTCACCCAAAAAGGGAACCATGGATGCGCCTATTGCTGAACACGGCGTGCAGAAAGGTTTTTATATTGTACACCAACGGGGTAAACCTTCGGTAACGGATTATGAAGTTATTGAAGAGAATAAAACATTTTCGTTGGTTCAATTTCAGTTGCATACCGGCCGTACGCACCAGATACGGGTGCATTGCAAAAATATGGGCCACCCACTTGCCTGCGATGAATTATATGGCGATGGTAAACCGGTCTTGCTTTCTTCCATCAAAAAGAAATATAAATTAAGCAAGCACGATGAAGAAGAAAGGCCCATGTTGAACAGGTTGGCCTTACATTCTTACCGCTTAAAATTTACAGATGCTGATGGAAAGGTAATTGACCTGAGTGCTGAGTTGCCAAAAGATATCAGAGCATTGCTTCAGCAGTTGAAGAAGAATTGATCACTTATTTTTAGAGGATGATGCCCTGTTTATTAAATTCTTGCCAAAGCGGTTTTTAACATTGTCTATGGCTTTATACAGGTCTGTTTTTCTTTCCACATCATCAAACAGGTTGGTTTGTATGGCATCGTTGGTAAGCTCACTTAAACGCACGCCCAGCAGGCGAACAGGCTCTCCTCTCTTATACAATTTATCAAATAACTCTTTCACCACCGGAATAATTTCATCATCGGCACAAGTGTAAGGAACCGTGGTTTGACGGGAGGATGTTTCAAAATCGTGATAACGGATCTTTACGGCAATACAACCTGCAACTTTACCATCCTGCCGCAGTTCGTACCCAATTTTTTCTGTAAGTCGTACCAGTTCGCTTTTTAAAAAAGCAATATCCAGTTTATTTTCATCAAAAGTATGTTCGCTGGAGATTGATTTGGCTTCGTGATAGCTGGATACTTCGCCATGATGAATGCCCTGGCTTTTATACCAAAGATCTATGCCCCATTTCCCTAATCGCTCTTCCAGTTCTTCCTGCGTTTTTTCGCTGATGTCTTTAATGGTAACAATGCCCATCGCTTTCAATACTTCGTATGTATGTTCACCAACACCTGGGATCTTACTCACTTTCATGGGCGCCAAGAACTCTTTCTCTTTTCCAAAAGGCACTTGTAAATAGCCATTGGGTTTGGCTTCGTCGGTTGCAATCTTTGCCATCATTTTATTGCTGGCCATGCCAAATGAAATGGGTAGTTTGGTTTCATCCATGATTTGCTGACGCAGATCAATGGTCCATTGCAGGGGATCAAAAAATTTCTGCATGCCGGTAAGATCAATGTAGAATTCATCCACCGATGCTTTTTCGAACAAAGGCGCTTTGGCTGCAATGATTTGTGTAACCCAGCGGCTGTATCGGCTGTATTCACCACGGCTCCCGCCTAATACAATCGCTTGCGGACAAAGCTGTAAGGCTTTACGACTGGGCATTCCGCTACGAACACCAAAAGCCCTGGCTTCATAACTGGCAGAGGTAACCACGCCCCTTTCTCTTCCCCCAACAAATGCAGGTTTACCAATATGCTCAGGATGATTGAGCAGTTCAACGGATAAAAAAAAAGTATCCAGGTCTAAATGTACTATGATGCGTTGGGGGGTGTTCACAATACGAATTTACAATTTCAGTTCATGATAACCGCTGACGGGGTTTGAAACCGCCGTCAGGATTACTTGTAGATTTCGAGCAAGCCATCCGGCAGGTTAACATAAACCTTACGATTCTTTGCATCTACTTTCTCAAGACTGTCTTCATGAATAGGAATGAGTGCTTCCTTACCATTTAAAAGTATGGCGCATAAAACCTGGTGTGGCTGTTCAATCACTTCCAGTATTTCGCCCAGGTCTTCGCCTTCGTTAATAATATTAAAACCAAGTAAGGCAATGGGTGATGATTTAGCTGCGAATTTTTTAAAGTCTTCTTCAAGAAGCCACACTTCTTTGGGAGTTAATTTACGGGCTGTTTCTACAATATCGATTCCTTCCAGTTTTAACACGGTCTCATTGTCACTCCTGATCTTTGCAGATTCTATAAAATATGGAATAAAACTATCTTTTTTTTCTTCCAGGAAAATAGCTTCCAATCCTTTGAAGGTATTTTTTTTACCCAGGTTATGCTGCAAAACCAGTTCGCCTTTTAAACCCGTGCTCGCTGCAAGTTTTCCTATTTTAAAGTATTGATTCATTAGATGCAAGATACAAAGAAGCTGCAAGTAGTTAGCTACAAGGGGGAAGTCTGCTGATTACATATGATGCTGGATATGCGTAAATCTTTCATAACCCCAAAAAGCAGCCCCTTGGGGCTTGTAGCTAACAGCTAGCCGCTGTTCCATAAAAAAAGTCCCGATAAAAAACCAGGACTTTAAAAGAATTAACGGAACAGAGGTTACTTATTCTTCTGTTTTGGTTTCTTCAGCAGCCGATGCTTCAATTTCAGCTTCAACAGTTTCAGCAGCTGGTGCTTCTACGGTTGGAGTTTCAACTTTTGCTTCCACCTTTTTCACAATCGGTTGATTGCGGCTATCGCTACGGGCCTTTTTATGGGCGCCCTGGCGACGGCTAACATTTGAATCGTGTTCAGCAGTCCATGCAGTGAATTTTTCCATGGCACCAGCTTCATCAAATAAGCCTAAGCTTACTCCACGAAGTAAATGCTTCAGGTACAACACACCTTTGAAAGAAAGGATACGACGAACAGTATCGGTGGGTTGAGCACCTTTTTGCAGCCAGTCCAATGCTTTCTGACGGTCTACCTGAATTGTTGCAGGAACCGTTAAAGGATTGTAAGTACCAAGTTTTTGGATGAATTTACCGTCACGTGGCGCACGGCCATCTGCTACAACGATGAAATAAAAAGGGCGCTTCTTTGAGCCATGCCTTTGCAGTCTCATTTTTACAGCCATAAATAGAAATTTTTGGTTGTTATTAAATAGGGTTTATCCTTAAAAAAGGAGGACAAAGATAACGACCGGCAATTCAAATGCCAAATAATAGAATCAGAAATGGGTAAAATGTAACAATTCTTAGGATTGGCGTAACAATCAAGCGAAAAATCAATATTTATTCAATTTTAAGGTTCTTAACTGCTGGTATTTTATGATATGACAAAAATCCCGGATGAATTTTTATCTTCTTCCCATGCCCGGCATCATTCCTTTGGGCATTTTATTCATCATCTTCATCATGCCTTTCATTTGTTCAAATTGCTTTAAAAAAGCATTTAACTCGGCAATATCTTTTCCGGCGCCTTTGGCAATACGGGCTTTTCTTCCGGGATTTATGATATCGGGATTACGGCGCTCCTGCAGGGTCATGGAGTTTATCATGGCTTCAATTCCCTTAAAAGAATCATCATTTACATCCACATCTTTTATCTGCTTGCCCACGCCAGGTATCATGCCCATCAGGTCTTTGATGTTACCCATCTTTTTTATCTGCTCCAGCTGGGTTTTAAAATCTTCAAAATCAAACTGGTTTTTGCGGATCTTTTTCTCCAGTCGGGCAGCTTCCTTTTCATCAAATTGTTCCTGTGCTTTTTCTACCAGGCTTACAATATCACCCATGCCCAAAATTCGCTGGGCCATCCTGTCGGGATAAAACACATCCAGCGTATCCATCTTTTCGCCACTGCTGGCAAATTTGATGGGTTTGTTTACGGTGTATTTGATTGATAAGGCCGCACCACCACGTGTATCACCATCTAACTTCGTTAATACCACACCACTAAAATCCAAACGCTCATTAAATGCAGCAGCTGTGTTCACTGCATCCTGACCTGTCATACTATCAACAACAAATAAAATCTCCTGTGGGTTGATGGCTGCTTTAATATTTGCAACTTCCGTCATCATCACTTCATCAACCGCCAAACGGCCGGCCGTATCAATGATGATCACATTTTTATTTTTTGCTCTTGCTTCCTTAATAGCATTCTGTACAATAGAGACCGCATCTTTATTTTCTCTTTCGCTGTAAACCGGTACATCGATCTGTCCGCCCAAAACTTCCAGTTGATCGATCGCAGCAGGGCGGTAAATATCTGCCGCCACCAATAAAGGTGATTTGCCTTTTTTTGTTTTAAGATAATTGGCCAGCTTGCCACTGAAAGTTGTTTTACCGCTACCCTGTAACCCTGCTACTAAAATAATTGCCGGGCTGCCGGTGATGTTAAATTCAGTTTCTGTACCTCCCATCAGCTCAGTCAGTTCATCCTGCACAATTTTTACCATTTGCTGGCCCGGGTTTACGGCAAGCAATACTTTTTCGCCAAGCGCCTTTTCCTTTACCTTATCAGTAAATTCTTTGGCGATCTTATAATTCACATCGGCATCAACCAATGCACGGCGGATGTCTTTTACGGTATTGGCAATATTGAGTTCACTAATCCTTGCCTGTCCTTTTATATTCTTAAAGGCTGATTCTAATTTTTCACTTAAGCTGTTAAACATATTATACTAAGTTATTTTTACAGAGATGACAACTTTGGAAAAGTTATCATCTCCTGATACAAATTGTAATCATTAAATACTGAATGCAGTATCAATTATCTGCGCCTGCTCTTTTGCATGCACTTTGCTGTAACCCGTGGCCGTTGCTGCGCTTGCCTGGCGGCTGATGATATAAAAATTGATATTTTTTAAATTCATTCTTAAGAATGTTGCAGCACCCATATTTAACGGCTCTTCCTGCACCCAGTACCAGATGGCTTTGCTGTATTTCTTGTAGAGTTCATCCAATTGTTTTTGTGGCAACGGATGGATCTGCTCAAGCCTTACCAGGGCAACATCTTTTCTGTTTTCCTTTTGCTGACGCTCAGCCAGGTCAAAATAAATCTTGCCGCTGCAGCATAAAACTTTTTTTACTTCTGCTGCCTCATTGATCGTTGCATCATCTAACACTTCTTTAAAATTGCCACTTGTAAATTCATCTTTGGTGCTGTAGCTGCCCGGGTGCCGCAAATTAGCTTTGGGCGAAAAAACAACCAGCGGTTTACGGAAAGGCCATGCCAGTTGCCTGCGCAGCAGGTGGAAAAAATTGGCGGCTGTTGTTACGTTTACCACTATAAAATTCAGCTCTCCGCACATTTGTAAAAACCGCTCCATACGGGCACTGCTGTGCTCGGGACCCTGCCCTTCGTATCCGTGAGGCAATAATAAGGTTACGCCATTCATACGCTGCCATTTTGTTTCGGCGGTTGTAATGAACTGGTCAACTATGGTTTGAGCACCATTGCAAAAATCGCCAAACTGTGCTTCCCAAATTACCAGTGCATTGGGGTTTGCCATTGCATAACCATATTCAAAACCAAGCACTGCATATTCACTTAATAAAGAATTATAAATGCGGAAAGGCGATTGTGTTTGGGTAAAATGATTCAGCCTGTTGTATTCTTCATTGGTAACCTCATGATACAAAGCCGCATGACGATGGCTGAATGTGCCACGCTTAACATCCTGCCCGCTCATGCGTACATCTTTCCCTTCTACCAATAAGCTTCCATAAGCCATCAACTCGGCAGTTGCCCAGTCAATTTTATTTTCGTCGCTGAATAATTTCAGCTTATCATGTATGAGTTTTTCAACTTTGCGTAACGGTTTAAAATCAGCAGGCCATTTCATCAGCGCGTCATACAGTAATGTAAACGCATCGTTGCCAATTGCTGTAACCGGCGAGGCATCAAAATCTGCAACTGTTGCTTTGCGTAAACTTTTCCAAACGAGCTCGGGTGGCTGATAACTATATGGTAAAGGATTTTGTTTCACTTCATCCAGCCGCTCCTGCAGATCGGCTAAAAACCTTTGTTCCATCTCTTTTGCAAGTGCCTGTGCATCCGGTTCACCATTCTGTATTAAAAACTGGGTGTACACTTCCCTTGGATTAAGATGTTTATCGATCAATGCATATAACTGCGGTTGCGTAAACTTAGGTTCATCGCCTTCGTTATGTCCGTGTTTGCGGTAGCAAACCATATCAATAAAAATATCGCTGTTAAATTCCTGGCGGTAAAGTGTAGCAATTTCGCAGGCTTTTACAACAGCTTCGGCATCATCACCATTAACATGAAAAACCGGTGCATGCACCATGGCTGCAATGGAAGTGCAGTAATCAGAACTGCGGGCATCATCAAAATCGGTTGTAAAACCAATCTGGTTATTAATTACAAAATGAATGGTACCGCCGGTATAATAACCTTCCAGTTTACTCATTTGTAAAACCTCGTACACAATACCCTGGCCTGCAACAGAGGCATCGCCATGTATCAATACAGGAAGAATTTTATCGTAATCGCTGTTGTATAAAATATCGGCCTTGCTTCTTGCAAATCCGATCACCAGCGGGTCAACTGCTTCCAGGTGCGAAGGGTTGGGACTTAATTTTAAATGTATTTTTTTACCGTCGGCTGTTTCCACATCACTACCAAAACCGAGGTGATATTTAACATCCCCACTGCCCATGGTTGTATCGGGCAGGCTGGTTCCTTCAAATTCGCTAAAAATTTGCTGGTAAGTTTTACCCATGATATTGGCCAGTACATTCAACCTTCCACGATGCGCCATACCCATCACCACTTCTTCTACATTATTATTGGCAGCTGTATTGATGATGGCATCCAGTGCGGCTATCGCCGTTTCGCCACCTTCCAGCGAAAAACGTTTTTGCCCGATATATTTTGTGTGCAGAAACTTCTCAAACATCACACCTTCATTCAGCTTTTGCAAAATTCTTTTCTTTTGTTGCAAAGGCACCGGTTTCAACATGGTTTGCTCAACAGCATTGGTAAGCCAATCCAGTTTTACCTGGTCGTTTATGTAACCCACCTGAACGCCTACATGGCCGGTATAACATTTTTGCAAATGGGCAATGATATTTTGTAAGGAGGCTTTTTCCATCCCCACAAATTTGCCGGCTTCAAATGTTGTATTCAGATCAGCTTCAGTTAAACCAAAATCCGACAGGTCAAGTCTTGCCAGGCGGTCTTTACGTTCGCGAATAGGATTTGTTTTAGCAACGAGATGGCCTTTTTTACGGTAGGCACGAATTAAACGAAATACCCCAAATTCTTTATCCAAATCGGTACTGGGCGATGTCGAAGCACCGTTTGCTTTTCCATTGAGCGAACCTGTCGCGCTATTGGCGGGAGTCGAAATGGAATTACTTGAAACGGCAAAATCAAACCCCTCAAAAAACTTACGCATATCAGCATCCACACTGGCAGGGTCTTTCACAAAATCCTGGTATAAACCCTCTACATAAGATGGATGCGAATTGGTGATGTATTGAAAATCCTTCATAAATAACTTGAAATTTTGTGCCCAGCTTCATACTGCTACTTAGCTTCATTGGTCCCGGTAACTACCAGAACACGCTTGTGCCGCATCAATAATTGAGCTGAAATTGGCTGCAAATATCGGTTAATTAAGCATTATTTGTTACGGAATCTGAGCTCAATTTTCTGCAAAACATGGCTACAATACCGCTTAAAATAACATACCCGGTAAAATAGTAGAAACCCGGCTGTAGAAAAGCCTTGGTACTTTCCATGGTGTTGGCACCCAAAAAAGCTACAAATATGCTGATGGTAAACACATCGGCCATGGCCCATTTGCTGATGGCACTTACAAAACGTTGCCATTTTATATCAGGGTTTTTACCCAGTATTAAATAAAAAATAATACCTGATTTTATTAAGGGAACTATGATGCCGAATAGGAAAATGAGTGAGAAAGGGAAGTAATTGGCATCTTTCCATAGTTTTTCAAGCATCCCAAGTACACTTCTTTTTTCGCTGAAAAGGTTAAAATCAACAATATAATGTACCGAAATATCGATGTGTAAAATATCCATCACCCAGCCAAAGCCAAGTAAAACAAGTGATATTACGTGTAAACTGAGTAAAATATACCGGTTCATGATCTTTTTTTTATCTGAAATGTGAGGAAATTTACAACTTTCTTAAATTATCCATTTTTAAATCTTAATTTTTAAATGAAATCCCCCTATCTTTGCAGCCCAAAAAATAGATTTTCATGGCAAATCATGCAGCGACCAAAAAAGATGTAAGACAGAGTTCTAAGCGTAACGAACGTAACCGTTATTATGGTAAAACAACCCGTAATGCAATTCGTGATCTAAAAGCAAGTGAGAAGGCGGCTGCTACAGAAGCTTTTCCAAAAGTTGCTTCTATGATCGATAAATTAGCCAAGCGTGGTACCATCCATAAAAACAAGGCTTCCAATTTAAAAAGCAAGCTGGCTAAAAGAGTGAATGCACAGGCAAAGTAATACTTTGGTCTTTCAATAATATTAAAAGCCCGTCAATTGTAATATTGACGGGCTTTTTAATTAATTTTACTTCCGTTACAACACTTTAATAGTAATGAAAAAATACCCGGTTCTGCTATTTTTAATGTTGATAGCTTCATTTAATTCATACAGTCAATGTACGGCACCAAATCTACCTACACTTTCAAGCCTTATTTTAAACAATACAGATACCCAGTTAGCCATTTATTTTGATACTACGGCCAATGCTCCTGCAACAAACATTTATTACCTGGGCATTTTATCAACCAGTGCTACCTTGGGCGCCACACCGGCAAATGGAACGGTTTATGCAATTGGAGATAATATTGGATCGGGCAATGTTATTTTTTATGATAAGAATTACATTCATAAAAAGACCGGTCTTACTCCAGGAACAACTTATTACCTATTTATTTATACAACAAGAACAGTATGTACCGGAGAACCATTTTACAGTACCACTTCATTAGATGCGAATATTACTACATTCATTAACGGGGCCGGCATTCCGCCAAATTATTACGATGCAGTAGGTGGATTAACTTGTACCGGCCTCAAAACTTCTTTGTTCAATATTATCAAGCCTGCAGTTGCCAATCCAAATCCAACTTACACCGGCTTGTGGAGTGCTTATTATATTTCGGATGACAGGTTGGATGACGCAGCTAATAAAACAATTGTTTGGGATCTGTATACTGATAAGCCCACCGGTACCGAATGTGAATTTACGTTTGGCTCTCCTTACCAGGATAAGGGTACATCAGGAACAGTAGAATGCCAGCGTTATAACCGGGAACATGCTTTTCCGCAATCCTGGTTTTCATCTGCCGAACCAATGCGAAGCGATATGTTTATTGTTTATCCTACCGATAAAAAGGTAAACGGCATGAGAGGAAATTTCCCTTATGGCGTTGTTACCAGTCCTACATACACTTCTTTAAACGGAACAAAACTTGGGCCTAATACCTATTTAACCCAATATACCGGAATTGCTTTTGAGCCAATAAATGAGTACAAAGGCGATTTGGCCCGATCTACATTTTATGTGGCCACCGCATACGAAAATAATATTGCAGCCTGGAAAAGCAATTCGAATGCAAATGATGCATTAGATAGTACGGCTTATCCATGTTTTGATAACTGGTACCTCAAAATGCTTTACCAATGGCATTTGGCCGACCCCGTAAGTACAAAAGAAATTGACCGTAATAACGACATATATATGATGCAGGGTAACCGAAATCCTTATATCGATCATCCGGAATATGTAGCACTGGTTTGGCAATGTTCAGGCGCTTTACCTGTTACCATTATTGATTTTACGGCACAAAAAAATAATGAATCGGTTTTATTAAAGTGGTATGCAACCGCTGAAACCAATTTTAAAAAATATGAAATTGAAAGAAGTACAGATGGATCAGGGTTTTATAAGATCGGCGGAGTGGCCGGAAGAAATTTAGCCAATTATGCTTTTACAGATAATTACCTGCCCAATGCCAATACAGTTTTCTATCGTTTAAAAATGATAGATATTGACGGGCAATTCAGCAACAGTAAAATTGTATCGGTACGCATTGCAAATAACTTTTCCAATGCACAGGTTTATCCAAACCCAACCAAAGACAAGCTGGTTGTAAAACTGCAACAGGCTTTAACAGAAAACAGTCAGCTGATTATTGCAGATCTATCGGGCAGAATTGTAATGCTGCAGCAGGTTACAGGCGGACAAAAAAATATTGATCTAACCGTAAGCCATTTGCAACCAGGCAGGTATTTTATTAAGATCAGCAATGCTACAGAATTAATCAACCAGGCTTTTGTAATTATAAAATAGTTTAAATTTTAGTTCTCAGAAACGGGCTGCATGGTATGCAGCCCGTTTTATATTTTATAAATGGCATTTTAATCTTTTAAAATTATTGTAGCTTGACAAAAAATTGAACCAGCATGCTAAAATTTATTCTTCTTACAATAACCTTTTCTTTTTTTATTATGCTGATGCGCAGCAATGCCGTTTTGAAAAAACAAATGGGCTTGAAAGCGCTACTTATTTTGAAGCCATTGACTGGTATAAAAATTTAGATAAAGTTTCAACCAAAGTATTGGTAAAAGAAATGGGTATGAGCGATGCCGGTTATCCTTTGCACCTGGTAATGTTGAGCAACGATGGTAAGTTTGATGCCGCACAATGGCATAAACAAAATAAGGCTGTGATGCTTATCAATAATGGCATTCACCCCGGAGAACCGGATGGCATTGATGCCAGTATGATGCTGGTGAGGGATATTGTAACAAGCAAAATTAAACTGCCCGATAATGTAGCGCTGGCTTTTATTCCGGTGTATAATATTGGCGGATGTTTGAACAGAAATTCCTATTCAAGAGCCAACCAGGATGGCCCGCTGGAATATGGTTTCAGGGGTAATTCACAAAACCTTGATCTTAACCGCGACTTTACCAAAAACGACAGCAAAGAATCTAAAGCCTTTGCCCAAATTTTTCATTTGCTTGATCCGGATATTTTGATTGACAACCATGTGAGCGATGGTGCAGATTACCAGCACACCATGACATTGCTTACCACACAGTATGATAAACTGGGTGCAGGTTTGGGCGGTTGGTTGAAAGAAATTTTTGAACCCCAATTGTACAAAGGTATGAGCGATAAAAAATGGGACATGGTACCTTACGTGAGTTTTGAAACGGCCAGTCCTGACCGGGGTATGGTGATGTTTTATGATCCGCCAAGATACTCCTCCGGCTATGCTGCCTTATTTCAAACCATTGGCTTTGTACCCGAAACGCATATGCTGAAACCATTTAAAGACAGGGTGCTTTCTACGTATGCATTTTCACAAACGGTAATTGAAAAAGCATCAACCAATGCAACTGAATTAATAGAGCAACGTAAAAAGGCAAGGGCCGAAGTGATAAAAAAAGAATCATTTGCTTTTAGATGGACGGTGGATACAACAAAATTTAGTTTGGTGAATTTTAAAGGGTACGAACAGGCTTACAAACCAAGCGATGCCACCGGATTAAACAGAATGTTTTACGACCGCAGCAAACCCTTTACAAAACAGGTTAAATTCTTCAATGTTTTTAACCCATCTAATTTTGTTAAAGCACCTGCAGCTTATATTATTCCGCAGGGCTGGTATGGCGTTATTGACCTGCTAAAAATGAATAATGTAGCTATGCAACAATTTACGCAGGATACGCTGATGAATGTGGAAGCTTATCTTATTGAAGATTACCGTTCTACGCCCAGGCCTTATGAAAAGCACCACAAAAATTCAGGCGTTAAACTGTTCCCGGTTAATCAAAAAATAAGGTTTCTGAAAGGGGATTATATCATACTGCTGAACCAACCCGCCAACCGTTATATTGTAGAAATGCTGGAACCTACAAGTGATGACAGCTTTTTTGCCTGGAACTTTTTTGATGGTATTTTACAGCAAAAAGAGGGTTACAGCGATTACCGCTGGGATGATCTGGCGGCTGAAGTATTAAAAAAAGATCCTGCTTTAAAGGCTAAACTGGAAGAAAAGAAGAGGGCGGATGAGAAATTTGCAGCCAATGGGTCGGCTCAATTGGACTTTATTTACAAAAATTCGCCTTATTACGAGCCGGGGCATAATAGATACCCGGTTTACAGGCTGCAGAGGAAATAATAAACATGTTTTTAATGCCGTCAGGCAAGAGCGATTGGTAGAAAATAGAAGGTCATTGGTTTGGCGTGCCGTAGGTACGCAAGATCTTGATTTCCATCGTGCCTCCGGCACTTAAAGCTCCTTTAAAATGGCATTTTCTACCAATCTTTGGCTCATGACGGAGCCGCTAAGTATTAGTAACCAGTAGTTTATGCCAAATTAAAGGTATGTAAATTATATTGACCCATTCTACGCTTAGATTAAAGCCCTATAGCGGCAATGCCTATGAATGGTTTGATTAAATATTCATTTCCCCTGGAAATAAATAATTAATAAAACAAGTTCGCAACGATAATGCCATGAAAAACCGGGCTGGTATCAAAAAAGACCCGAATTATCCATCATACATTACTAAATTATCCATTAAAACCCCTACCTTTGCTGCCCGTTAAGAAAAAACGGGTTAACAATATTTTTTAAAACAAAATCAATCAGGGAAATGAACAACTACGAATTGATGGTGATTTTTACCCCTGTGCTTTCTGAAGAGGAATTTAAAGCCGCTCAGAAAAAATACGCCGACCTCGTTACAGAAAACGGAGGTGAGGTTTTGCACAGCAACCCTTGGGGACTAAAATCACTGGCCTACCCCATTGACAAGAAGACCACCGGTCTTTATTGGGTAATGGAGTACAAAGCGCCAACCAGCTTCAATGAAAAGTTGAAAATTCAACTTTTACGTGACGAATCACAGATGCGTCACATGTACACTGCACTCGACAAGTACGCCGTCGACTACAATGCGAAAAGAGAAGTGGCGGACGTTTTACTAACGAAAAAACCCCCGCTTAACTCATGGCAAAAAATGAAATAAAATATCTTACTGCCATTAAGCAGGAGAAGCGTCCGAAGAAATACTGCCGTTTCAAGAAAATGGGTATCCATTATATTGATTACAAAGACGGAGAATTTTTGAAGAAATTCATTAACGAACAAGGTAAATTATTGCCACGCCGTCTTACCGGAAACTCTTTGAAGTTTCAGCGTAAAGTGGGTGATGCAGTTAAAAAGGCCCGTCAATTGGCTATTTTACCGTACGTTACTGATCTATTAAAATAAAATTTTCTTAACCACCCTAACCTTTAAATAGAGAAAGCTGCGGTAAAACGTGGTTGGGTAAAAATGCAAACAACATGCAGGTAATATTAATACAGGATGTAAACAATTTAGGCGGCGTTAATGAACTGGTAACCGTTAAGAACGGTTATGGCAGAAATTTTTTGATCCCAAGTAAATTGGCCATTGAAGCCAGTCCTTCCAACATGAAAATGATGGAAGAAAAGAAAAAGCAACAGGTTAAAAAAGAAGCCAAACTACTGGCTGAATTGAACAGTGTAATTGCTGTTTTAAAAGATGGTGCTTTAAAGATTGGTGCTAAAACCGGTACAAGCGGTAAGATTTTTGGTAGCGTAACTTCTGTTCAGATTGCACGTGCAATTAAAGAGCAAAAGGGCTACGAGATCGATCGCCGTCGTATCACAATCATTGATGAAGTAAAAGAATTAGGTACTTTTAAAGCAAGTATTGATTTTGGTAACGGCAACGAAACTGAAGTTGAATTTGAAGTAATTGCTGAGTAATTCTTGATTACGAATTTATATGAGGACCCCCGATTTTTTCGGGGGTCTTTTTTATTGCCGCAATAAAAATTCTTTTAGTTCATTTGTATTGGCACTGATCTTTGTGCTTACTTTTTCTTTCTTTATTTGGTCTGCAACAGTTTCCGGCACTGGTACAGTTTGATTTATCAAAGGTTCAATTACATCATAAAATTTTACGGGGTGCGCTGTTTCAAGAATCACTCCTTTTATATTTGGATGTTGAGTTTGATATTGCTGTAATGCATTATAAGCAACAGCTCCATGAGGATCGAGCAGATAATTATGTTCTTTAAAAACAGAAACCAATGTTGCTTTTGTTTCATCATCTGAAATGGTATACCCATTCAACGTCTTCTTTAATCTATCTATTTGTTGATGGAAGATTTCCATGATGCGGATAAAATTACTGGGGTCGCCTACATCCATGGCATTGGAAATAGTGGGCACTGCTTTTTTAGGTTGATAATTTCCAGAACGTAAAAATTCAGGTACGGTATCATTGGCATTGCAGGCTGCAATAAAATGCTGAATTGGTAAGCCGGATCGTTGGGCCAGTAAACCGGCACAGATGTTTCCAAAGTTGCCGCTGGGGACAGTAACAACCGGAGGATTCTTTTTATCCTTCCATTGTTTCCATAAATAAAAATAATAGAACTGTTGCGGCAACCAGCGGGCAACATTGATGGAGTTGGCTGAAGTAAGTTTTATTTTTTGATTCAGTTCAACATCTGTAAAAACAGCTTTTACCATCTGCTGGCATTCATCAAAAGTGCCGTCTACCTCCAGTGCATGAATATTTTTACCTAATGTGGTCAATTGTTTTTCCTGCACCGAACTTACTTTACCGGAAGGATATAAAATAACAACCTCCACTCCTTCCACATCATAAAAACCATTGGCAACAGCACCGCCGGTATCTCCTGAAGTTGCAACAAGCACCACCACTTTTTCTTTACTATCCCTGAGTGAAGCCGAATGGGTTGCAAAATAACCCAGGCAGCGACTCATAAACCTGGCGCCAATATCTTTAAATGCCAGTGTAGGTCCATGAAATAATTCCAAAGAAAAAATATCATCGGTAATTTTTACCAGGGGAATATCAAAATTCACGGTTTCGCTCACAATTCTTTCCAACACTTCTTTTGGAATGGCATCACCGATATAAGGTGCAATAACTTCCAATGCAATGGCTTCGTTGGAATAGTTTTCTATATTATCAATAAGCTCTTTGCTTACCTGTGGAATGGTTTCCGGAAAATACAATCCTTTATCGGGTGCCTGCCCCAGTATGGTTGCTGCTGCAAAATCTACTACGGGTGATTGTTTATGTAAACTGTAATAATTCATATTAAGCGTGATATATAAATTTAAAAAGCTGTCAGTCTGAGCCTGTCGAAGACGGCTTGTAAACTGTGTTGCACCGGTTTCGACATCCCGATAGCTATCGGGACAACCTGACAGTATTTAGTTTATAGAACTTAAATTATATTTTATTCGCTGCCGATAATACCATCTTGGTTTATGCATATCCCGAAGGGATAAAGATAAATCTTAGATGGTATTATGCCGATTGCGTACTGTTCTATTTAAATACTGTTAATCGGCATAATTTTTACACCTTGTGGATTGATGGTTGTAACATAAGTTTTAAAATCGATGCCCATGGCTGAATATACGTCTACCATTACCTGTTCAACCTGTTTGGCAATGTTTTCATTTTCGCTGAGCATAAAAACAGATGGGCCTGAGCCGGAGATACCGCCACCCAACGCACCGGCCTCTTTACTCATTTGTTTTACCACACCAAAACCCGGAATTAAAATACTTCGGATAGGCTCTATGATCACATCTTCCAGCGAGCGGCCAATCAGCGGAATATCATTTTTTAAAATACCGGCAACAAGCCCGGCAATATTACCCCACTGTTTGATGGCATCTTTCAAATATACTTCTTTACGTAAAATCTGCCGGGCATCTGCAGTCTTTACTTCAATTTGCGGATGCACAACCGTTACAAATAAATCAGGAGCAGCTAAAGAAATTATATCCAAAGGAAAAACAGATCGTACCAATGTGATACCTCCGTAAATACAAGGCGCCACATTATCTGCATGTTTAACACCCGTTGCCAGTTTTTCGCCATTCATGGCAAAACGCACCAGATCTTCTTTATTAAAATGATTGTTGAGTAAATGATTGGCAGCAACAACGGCTCCTGCCGACCCAGCAGCACTGGAACCAAGTCCGCTGCCCGGTTTAATATTTTTGTGTACGGTTACATTAAATCCAATTGGCTTTCCATAATCTTCTATCAATGCCTGTAGTGCAACCCCTGCAACATTTTGTTCAGCAGTTTCGGGCAATCCATGATCATCTGTATGTTTAATGTTGATGATGGGTTCATCAATCAGTTCCAGTTCCATAATATCATACGGGTCATTCAGGGCCATGCCCAAAATATCAAAGCCGCAAACCAGGTTGGCCACGGTTGCCGGAACTGCTATTTTTATTTTTTTCATGATAAATATTTTTTTGAACCACATAGACACATAGTTTGTATTTCTATGTGTTTACCTATGTTCCTGTCATCCTATGTGGTTCAAATAAAGAACACATAGAACTTCAATCTAATTAGCCGCGGCTCTTATAATATCAGCAAAAACTCCCGATGCAGTTACTGCTGCACCTGCTCCGGCTCCTTTAACAACCAACGGCTGCTCCGGGTAACGATCTGTATAAAACAACACCACATTATCCTTGCCGTACAAATGATAAAAATCGCTCTGCTCATCTACCTGTTGCAAACCTACGGCAGCTTTACCTTTATCGTAGCTGGCAACAAATTTTAATTTTTTACCGGCAGCTTTTGCAGCATCCAGTATCTTTTTAAAATGTGCCTCTTCTTTTTCCATAGCAGCATAAAAATCTTCTACAGAACCGGTCATGCAGCTTTCGGGCATAAAAGAATTGTTGCTGATATCTTCCATCTCCATTTGTTCTCCTGACTCCCTTGCTAAGATCATGATCTTCCGCATCACATCTTTTCCACTCAGGTCAAGCCTTGGATCAGGTTCGGTGTAACCTTCATCCTGCGCCTGTTTTACAACCGATGCAAAACTGGTTGTTCCATCATAATTATTGAAAACAAAATTTAACGTACCACTCAGTACTGCCTGGATACGGTTTATTTTATCACCACTGTGTAACAGGTCTTTTAAGGTACCGATGATGGGTAAGCCTGCACCGACATTGGTTTCAAATAAAAACTGACTGTTGAATTCGTTGGCGAGGTCTTTCAGTTTTTTATAATAAACATAGGGCGAAGATGCCGCTACTTTGTTGCAGGCAACTACAGAAATACTTTTTTGCAAAAGATCGCCGTAAACCGTTGCCAGTTCTTCATTGGCAGTAATATCTGCAAAAACTGAGTTGCGTAAATTCTTTGTTTGTATGGTTGAAGTAAAATCAGCCAGGTTCATCGCATCCCCTTTTTGTATTTCAGCCTGCCAGTTTGCAATATCAATCCCTTCTTCATTAAAATACATTTTTTTGCTGTTGGCAATACCAACTACTCTTATCTGCATTCTGAGTTTATCGAGTAAAAATTGTTTTTGCTGCTGCAACTGATCCAGGAATTTTTGTCCCACATTACCCAGGCCGGCAATAAATAAATTTACCTGCCTGAAAGTTGTTTCAAAAAAATCTTCATGTAAAACGTTGATGGCCTTTTTAACATCGGCGGTGCTGATCACTGCAGAAATATTTCTTTCTGAAGAGCCCTGGGCTATAGCACGGATGCTTACACCGTTTCTTCCCAATGCCGAAAACATTTTACCGCTGATACCCGAATGATTCTTCATGTTATCGCCCACAATGGCAACTATAGATAAATCTTTTTCAATTATGATCGGATCTACTTTATTGGTTTCGATCTCATAGGCAAAAGCAGCATCAACAACTTCTTTAGCCTTTGCACTGGCATATTCATCCACGCCCACACATATTGAATGTTCCGAAGACCCCTGTGTGATCAGAATTACATTGATGGATGCGTTCGCCAGTGCTTCAAACAATCTTTTGAAAATCCCGGGATACCCACCATGCCACTTCCTTCCAGGCTCAGCAATACAATATGGTTAATGCTGGATATGCCCTGTATGCTGGTACCGGTTGCCGTTGCTTCATTCATTATTACGGTTCCTGATTCTTCCGGAGCAAATGTATTTTTTATCCAAACCGGTATCCCTTTTTTCATAACCGGCTGTATGGTGGGCGGATAAATAACCTTGGCACCAAAATGCGAAAGCTCCATCGCCTCCTGGTAAGAAATTTGTGGGATATGTTTGACGTTCGTAACCAGCCTCGGGTCTGCGGTCATCATGCCCGAAACATCTGTCCATATTTCCAACACTGATGCATCCAATGCTGCTGCCAGTATTGCGGCAGTATAGTCTGATCCGCCACGGCCCAAAGTTGTAGTTATATTGTTTTTATCTGCTGCAATAAATCCCGGAATAATAAATAAGGAAGCGGCTGATGCACCAAAGAAGGTAGATGCTTTTTTATTTGTAGCACTAAAATCAACAACAGCCATGCCGTAATTACTATCGGTAACTATTATTTCCCTGGCATCTTTCCATTCAGCTGCCAAACCAGCTGCATTTAATTTTGCTGCTATGATTTGTGAAGAAAGCAATTCACCGTAGCTAACGATCCTGTCTTTGGTACGTGCCGATAACTCTCTCAATAAAAAAATACCGTTGCAAATATCTTCCACCTCGTTACAGATCTTTTTCACCAGGCTTAGCACGCTGCTCTGTTGCTGAACAGGGATCAGTTCCTGTGCAGCACCCAGGTGTTTATCTTCTATCTCTTTTAAAATTATTTTGTACGATTCGTCATTTGCTTCTGCCAGCGCCGCTGTTTTAAGCAACAGATCAGTTATACCGCCCAACGCAGAAACAACCACCACTGTTTTTGTAACAGACTTTTTATTTTTAATGATGGCTACAGCCTTATTAATATTTTCAGCGTTTGCAACTGAACTGCCCCCGAATTTTAAAACCTGCATATGATGTATGATTATGGATGAATGTAAAGCCAATCCTATTTACCGGATAATAGCGTTTGCCCAAAGTTTTATATGAAATTGTACAACCCTACCGGGTTGTAGTGGTAGTTGTTGTATAGGTATTACAGGTACTTTCAGACGAGGCTGAACTACCGGATTTGATATGAATACATGTATTTGTCATTGAATAATTTCGAAGATAAGTAAATAATTGTTAGCGAAACAAATAAAGAAATGGGTTAATTGTTTGATTTTTAAGCATGTAAACAGCTATATACCTGATTTTAAGTATTTTAACCGTAATTTGGCAATTTTCTACGGAAAACCCTATCTTTACTATGTTAATTAATGGTTTTAGTTTTTCGCTATTGACTGAAGTAGCTTTTTTGAAGTCCGATTCAGTGCATTGTAACAACTAAGTCATTATTCTTTTTTATTTATTTAAAAGTTTTTACAATGAACATTTACGTAGGAAATCTTAGTTGGTCTATGACTGATGACGATTTAATGAATCTCTTCACTGAGCATGGTACTGTAACCAGTGCTAAAATTTTGAAAGACAAAATGAACGGCCGTAGCAAAGGTTTCGGCTTTGTTGAAATGGAAGACGATGAAGCTGCCAAAGCTGCAATCGCTGCATTAAACGAAGTTGAAATTCAGGGTCGTAAGTTAATCGTTAACGAATCTCAGCCACGTGCTGAGGGCGATCGTCCAAAACGCAGCTTCGGCGGCGGTGGTGGCGGTGGCTACAAAAAAAGTGGTGGCGGCGGCTACGGCGGCGGTGGAAACCGTGGCGGTGGCGGTGGTTACGGCGGCGGTGGAAACCGTAGCGGTGGCGACGGCGGCTACAACAGAGGCGGTTATTAATATATGATACAACCTTATTTAAAAAACCTCCCTACACTGTGTAGGGAGGTTTTTTTAAATTACTGATTAATTTAAAATATGCTTAGCAATAACGATATACTAAAAAAATTAAGAGTTGCTCTTTCTTTACGCAATGAGGATATCATTGAGATCTTAAAACTGGTTGATTTTGATATTACCAAAGGCGCCCTTGGCGATCTGTTCCGTAACGAAGACCACCCCGGCTTTGTAGAAGCCGGCGATCAGTTATTGCGTAATTTTTTAAATGGATTGATCATTTATAAAAGAGGTAAACAGGATGACCCAAAGATTGTTGAGCGGGATAAGGAAGAGTAAGAAAAAAAATGTTTCTCGTTTCTTGTTTCTCGTTTATCGTTTATCGTTGGCAGCAGCTCCCGACTCACGACTCTAGACTCACGATTCATAACTCACGACTCCCGACTCAAGACTCTCAACTCCTTCCATAACTTTTAAACCACTTTCTTAGGTGGCAGATCAAAGGCAATTGCTTCATGTTCAAAATGGCCATTATGAGAGCCGTCGCAAAATGGTTTGTTTTTAGAAAGTCCGCAGCGGCAAATGCCCACCACTTCTCTTCCCTGTAGATTATATACACCGCCATTGCGGTCAACTATTTCAAAATCGCCTTCAATTTTTAATGAGCCGTTGTTGTTTACTGTAATTTTTGTAGTGGGCATAGCTGTATTTTTTTTTAAAATTAACTACAAAAACCTGATTAATTATTTAAAGTTTAAAATAAAAAGGAGGTTGTTTGCACAACCTCCTTTATTAAGCAACATTAATGAAAACTTAATTCAGTTTCACCAGTTTCAACGTTTTACGATTGGTGCCCTGAATCACTTCGGCAATATAGGTTCCACCTGTCAGTTTATCGCCTACCCTGATGTTGTTGGCCTTGGTTTGCTGAGCATGTACACTCAGTACCTTGCCGTTCATATCCAGGATCCTTACGGTTACAGGCTCATTGCTCTTACTGCTCACCTGTATACTGAAATCATAGGCCGATGGGTTGGGGTATACATTCACCCTGAATTCATCCACCGGTTGTGTTACCGTTGTTGTAACAACAGCAGGTACTTCCGGTTTAACCTCGGGCTGAGGGCTTTGCTGTACAATTGAAAGGTTGGATGGTGTGCTGCAATCATACCTGTTCCAGTACACATACTTTTTATGCGATTCCAGATTCTCTATGATATACCAACCCGTCATGTATGTTGGCCGGTTGATATTATTACCTCCATATACATCCAGTTTACCTTTTGGTATCATGATATTGGCCGTTACCTGGCTGTTTTCGCCATTCACTTCAAAATTTCCACTACCCCCGGCATTGTTGCCCACGTAAAAAGTAACTTTAGGGCCACCCACGTTAACATGACAGTCGTCGCCGACATCTACTCTATCTTTTACTTTAACCCAGGTTGGGTTGCTGTAATTTACCACGGTTAAAATGTTGTTCTGCTTCTTACCTTTCTGTACATCCATTTTTTCCAGGTTGATAACTGGTGCGGTAAAGGTTACATTGGCGCCTTCTTCAATGGTGATCTTGCCGAAATTGTTTCCGGTTATGGTGCATATTACTCCTTTCTTTACGCGTACATCTTTCCAATTACTATTCAGGGTACCATTCACCGTTACCGTGATGTTGCTCAATCCTGTGGTATTGCCACTGTACGCCATGAACGGAGGCGTTGGCCCACCAGTTGCCGGACTGTATACACGGTTATTTACCGATGAAGGTAAGTTTACTACTATATTTTTTGACCGTATAAAATAGGGATCCAGCAAAACGTTCTTACTAAATCTTGCTTGTCCGTTTGCAGCGGTAACGCCCACATCGCCACCAATGAAGTTGAACTCGCCAAATCCAACTTTTTTCTCAGCATAGATGATATAATCGGTGCTGTTCTGGTCGTCATTAACGGTTACCGTAAATGTGCAGCTTACCGTATTGTTGGCCGCATCCTTAGCCGTCCAGGTTACCGTAGTTACACCCTGGTTGAGCAGTACATCCTTCAGCGTTTGCATGGTACCGGTACCACTGCCCGTAGTTGCGCCGCTTAATACATAGGTAAGTGAAGTAACAGCACAGTTGTCGATGGCCATTGCATTAAACTCGGCATGCTGCACCTGGTATGTACACAGTCCTGGGTTGGTGTATCGTACGGCTGAAGCCGGGCAGGAAATTACCGGGTTCTGACTGTCGTTTACAGTTACCGTGAAGCTGCAGGTTATTGTATTGCCGCATGAATCTGCTGCAGTAACAGTAACTGTGGTTGTACCTATATTAAACTGGGTACCCGGATTTTTTGAATAAGTAATTGTTGGTGTGCTGCAGTTGTCTGTTGCAGTTGCTGCAAAGTTTACTATTGCTCCACACATGCCTGCAGTATTATTTACTGTGATATTGGCCGGGCAGGTTAAAGTTGGCCCGGTCGTATCTGCCACCGTTATGGTTTGTGAGGCAGTGGTTGTATTGCCACACTGGTCGGTAGCTGTCCAGGTATTTACAAGCGTATAGTTTGTTGGACAATTACCCGGTGTAAAGGTCTGCTGATGAGTAATGGTGCTAAACGAACAGTCATCACTGGCAAAAACTGTTGGGGCCGATAAAGATACATTTACAGGGCCCGACAATATCTGCGCTTTGAGTGCATTGCCATAAGTATTCGATACCAGCATCAACGGTATGTTGATCGTGGGGTTGGGACCAGGAGGCAGGCCCATGGTAGCTACCTGGTTGCCCGGCTGGTTAAAGATAAAGATCACTCCCACGGCTCCGGCAAGTTGTGCCTTGTTGGCCTTGGTTACAAAGAAGCTTGCAGGTGGTGTGCAGCCTGTTCTTTCTATCACTGCTATCTTACCCGTAAGGTTATTGATGATACTGTCACAGGCATCATAAGGATTACCTCCATTATCCTGTACCATCACCGCATCTGCCGTCAGTGGTGTTGATGTTAACGGCGCTCCAAAAACTGCGGTGCCCACATTGTAGGTACCATCAAAGAAGGTAGGGCTGCTGTTGATCTCCAAAGGCTTTAACGGTAATGGATCTGTGCATTGCAGCGTAGTATCTGCCGGTACCGTTAAAGTTGGCCCGGTAGTATCTGCAACCGTTATGGTTTGTGAGGCAGTGGTTGTATTGCCACACTGGTCGGTAGCTGTCCAGGTATTTACAAGCGTATAGTTTGTTGGACAATTACCCGGTGTAAAGGTCTGCTGATGAGTAATGGTGCTAAACGAACAGTCATCACTGGCAAAAACTGTTGGGGCCGATAAAGATACATTTACAGGGCCCGACAATATCTGCGCTTTGAGTGCATTGCCATAAGTATTCGATACCAGCATCAACGGTATGTTGATTGTGGGGTTAGGGCCGGGAGGCAGGCCCATGGTAGCTACCTGGTTGCCCGGCTGGTTAAAGATAAAGATCACTCCCACGGCTCCGGCAAGTTGTGCCTTGTTGGCCTTGGTTACAAAGAAGCTTGCAGGTGGTGTGCAGCCTGTTCTTTCTATCACTGCTATCTTACCCGTAAGGTTATTGATGATACTGTCACAGGCATCATAAGGATTACCTCCATTATCCTGTACCATCACCGCATCTGCCGTCAGTGGTGTTGATGTTAACGGCGCTCCAAAAACTGCGGTGCCCACATTGTAGGTACCATCAAAGAAGGTAGGGCTGCTGTTGATCTCCAAAGGCTTTAACGGTAATGGATCTGTGCATTGCAGCGTAGTATCTGCCGGTACCGTTAAAGTTGGCCCGGTAGTATCTGCAACCGTTATGGTTTGTGAGGCAGTGGTTGTATTGCCACACTGGTCGGTAGCTGTCCAGGTATTTACAAGCGTATAGTTTGTTGGACAATTACCCGGTGTAAAGGTCTGCTGATGAGTAATGGTGCTAAACGAACAGTCATCACTGGCAAAAACTGTTGGGGCCGATAAAGATACATTTACAGGGCCCGACAATATCTGCGCTTTGAGTGCATTGCCATAAGTATTCGATACCAGCATCAACGGTATGTTGATCGTGGGGTTGGGACCAGGAGGCAGGCCCATGGTAGCTACCTGGTTGCCCGGCTGGTTAAAGATAAAGATCACTCCCACGGCTCCGGCAAGTTGTGCCTTGTTGGCCTTGGTTACAAAGAAGCTTGCAGGTGGTGTGCAGCCTGTTCTTTCTATCACTGCTATCTTACCCGTAAGGTTATTGATGATACTGTCACAGGCATCATAAGGATTACCTCCATTATCCTGTACCATCACCGCATCTGCCGTCAGTGGTGTTGATGTTAACGGCGCTCCAAAAACTGCGGTGCCCACATTGTAGGTACCATCAAAGAAGGTAGGGCTGCTGTTGATCTCCAAAGGCTTTAACGGTAATGGATCTGTGCATTGCAGCGTAGTATCTGCCGGTACCGTTAAAGTTGGCCTGGTAGTATCTGCAACCGTTATGGTTTGTGAGGCAGTGGTTGTATTGCCACACTGGTCGGTAGCTGTCCAGGTATTTACAAGCGTATAGTTTGTTGGACAGTTACCCGGTGTATAGGTCTGCTGATGTGTAATGGTGCTAAACGAACAGTCATCACTGGCAAAAACTGTTGGGGCCGATAAAGATACATTTACAGGGCCCGACAATATCTGCGCTTTGAGTGCATTGCCATAAGTATTCGATACCAGCATCAACGGTATGTTGATCGTGGGGTTGGGACCAGGAGGCAGGCCCATGGTAGCTACCTGGTTGCCCGGCTGGTTAAAGATAAAGATCACTCCCCACGGCTCCGGCAAGTTGTGCCTTGTTGGCCTTGGTTACAAAGAAGCTTGCAGGTGGTGTGCAGCCTGTTCTTTCTATCACTGCTATCTTACCCGTAAGGTTATTGATGATACTGTCACAGGCATCATAAGGATTACCTCCATTATCCTGTACCATCACCGCATCTGCCGTCAGTGGTGTTGATGTTAACGGCGCTCCAAAAACTGCGGTGCCCACATTGTAGGTACCATCAAAGAAGGTAGGGCTGCTGTTGATCTCCAAAGGCTTTAACGGTAATGGATCTGTGCATTGCAGCGTAGTATCTGCCGGTACCGTTAAAGTTGGCCGGTAGTATCTGCAACCGTTATGGTTTGTGAGGCAGTGGTTGTATTGCCACACTGGTCGGTAGCTGTCCAGGTATTTACAAGCGTATAGTTTGTTGGACAATTACCCGGTGTAAAGGTCTGCTGATGAGTAATGGTGCTAAACGAACAGTCATCACTGGCAAAAACTGTTGGGGCCGATAAAGATACATTTACAGGGCCCGACAATATCTGCGCTTTGAGTGCATTGCCATAAGTATTCGATACCAGCATCAACGGTATGTTGATCGTGGGTTGGGACCAGGAGGCAGGCCCATGGTAGCTACCTGGTTGCCCGGCTGGTTAAAGATAAAGATCACTCCCACGGCTCCGGCAAGTTGTGCCTTGTTGGCCTTGGTTACAAAGAAGCTTGCAGGTGGTGTGCAGCCTGTTCTTTCTATCACTGCTATCTTACCCGTAAGGTTATTGATGATACTGTCACAGGCATCATAAGGATTACCTCCATTATCCTGTACCATCACCGCATCTGCCGTCAGTGGTGTTGATGTTAACGGCGCTCCAAAAACTGCGGTGCCCACATTGTAGGTACCATCAAAGAAGGTAGGGCTGCTGTTGATCTCCAAAGGCTTTAACGGTAATGGATCTGTGCATTGCAGCGTAGTATCTGCCGGTACCGTTAAAGTTGGCCCGGTAGTATCTGCAACCGTTATGGTTTGTGAGGCAGTGGTTGTATTGCCACACTGGTCGGTAGCTGTCCAGGTATTTACAAGCGTATAGTTTGTTGGACAATTACCCGGTGTAAAGGTCTGCTGATGAGTAATGGTGCTAAACGAACAGTCATCACTGGCAAAAACTGTTGGGGCCGATAAAGATACATTTACAGGGCCCGACAATATCTGCGCTTTGAGTGCATTGCCATAAGTATTCGATACCAGCATCAACGGTATGTTGATCGTGGGGTTAGGGCCGGGAGGCAGGCCCATGGTAGCTACCTGGTTGCCCGGCTGGTTAAAGATAAAGATCACTCCCACGGCTCCGGCAAGTTGTGCCTTGTTGGCCTTGGTTACAAAGAAGCTTGCAGGTGGTGTGCAGCCTGTTCTTTCTATCACTGCTATCTTACCCGTAAGGTTATTGATGATACTGTCACAGGCATCATAAGGATTACCTCCATTATCCTGTACCATCACCGCATCTGCCGTCAGTGGTGTTGATGTTAACGGCGCTCCAAAAACTGCGGTGCCCACATTGTAGGTACCATCAAAGAAGGTAGGGCTGCTGTTGATCTCCAAAGGCTTTAACGGTAATGGATCTGTGCATTGCAGCGTAGTATCTGCCGGTACCGTTAAAGTTGGCCCGGTAGTATCTGCAACCGTTATGGTTTGTGAGGCAGTGGTTGTATTGCCACACTGGTCGGTAGCTGTCCAGGTATTTACAAGCGTATAGTTTGTTGGACAATTACCCGGTGTAAAGGTCTGCTGATGAGTAATGGTGCTAAACGAACAGTCATCACTGGCAAAACTGTTGGGGCCGATAAAGATACATTTACAGGGCCCGACAATATCTGCGCTTTGAGTGCATTGCCATAAGTATTCGATACCAGCATCAACGGTATGTTGATCGTGGGGTTGGGACCAGGAGGCAGGCCCATGGTAGCTACCTGGTTGCCCGGCTGGTTAAAGATAAAGATCACTCCCACGGCTCCGGCAAGTTGTGCCTTGTTGGCCTTGGTTACAAAGAAGCTTGCAGGTGGTGTGCAGCCTGTTCTTTCTATCACTGCTATCTTACCCGTAAGGTTATTGATGATACTGTCACAGGCATCATAAGGATTACCTCCATTATCCTGTACCATCACCGCATCTGCCGTCAGTGGTGTTGATGTTAACGGCGCTCCAAAAACTGCGGTGCCCACATTGTAGGTACCATCAAAGAAGGTAGGGCTGCTGTTGATCTCCAAAGGCTTTAACGGTAATGGATCTGTGCATTGCAGCGTAGTATCTGCCGGTACCGTTAAAGTTGGCCCGGTAGTATCTGCAACCGTTATGGTTTGTGAGGCAGTGGTTGTATTGCCACACTGGTCGGTAGCTGTCCAGGTATTAATTAAACTGAAATTAGTAGGGCAATTGCCAGCTACAAAATTTTCAGTAAAACTGATTGTAGAAGATGAACAGTCATTACTTGTAAATACCGTTTGTTTGCTCATTGACACATTGGTTGCTCCAGCCAGTATTTCAGCCTTGAGCGTATTGCCGTAATTGTTTGATACCAGCATCAACGGTATGTTGATTGTGGGGTTAGGGCCGGGAGGCAGGCCCATGGTAGCTACCTGGTCGCCCGGAACATTAAAGATGAAGATCACGCCCACGGCTCCGGCTAGTTGTGCCTTGTTGGCCTTGGTTACAAAGAAGCTGGCAGGTGGTGTACAACCTGTTCTTTCTATCACTGCTATTTTACCCGTAAGGTTATTGATGATACTGTCACAGGCATCATAAGGATTACCTCCATTATCCTGTACCATCACCGCATCTGCAGTAACAGGTGTTGACGTCAGGGGCGCTCCAAAAACTGCAGTCCCAATGTTGTAGGTACCATCTATGAAATTAGGGCTGCTGTTGATGTTCAGTGGCTTTAGCGGTAAAGGATCGGTACACTGTAAAGTGGTATCGGCAGGTACAGTAAGAACAGGTCCGGTATTATCAATCACCGATACAGTTTTGGTACAGGTAAACTGCTGCTGGTTTTCATCAACTATTGTGAGTGTAAGGATATATGATCCATTGCAGGTTGATGTAGAAAGAACAATAACACTATCCTGATTGGCACTTCCATTTATAGCACCATCACCGGTAATTGACCAGGCATAACTCATCATACCGGACGGGGCATTAAAAATTTCAATTGATTGCGGACAGGTTGCAGTCGGCCCCGTTATGAGGCAGTTAACCAGGCCGGCAACTCGCAGCATACCGGAAAAACCGGCATCGTTGTTCATGCCAGTTCCGATAAAATTCATGAAAGACCTGTCAGTAGCCTGCTGGGATTGAGATACCAAAGAAAGAAGAATGGTAAAAAAACATAAAATACCTTGTTTCAAAAAACTTCTCATAAAGCAATTTTAGTATTTGTAAAATATATTAATGACGAACAATTCCTTTTCATGCAATGGTGCAAACCTACCAATCGATATCGATGGATGTATCTATGGGTTCATTCAACAGTTAAAAACTCATGCTTTAGGGGGGCTTCAATGATATTGGTAATTATAGTTTTGGCTGGGGGTAAATCAATATTACCACAATGATAATGATAAATTTTATTTGGTGCAAGATGTTTAAGGTAATTATTTTATTAACTTTTACCTTCTTGATGCCGTACAAATAATTTTTTTTACCGTACTGCCTGTTGAAAATTTTCCCGGAACCAGAAATCCATGATCATAACTCCCATTCCCAAACCGTTCTGTAAGAGCCAAACTCCTCCACATATTTTAAAAAGGCAATAAAGAAGGCATCATTACCCAGTGTGGCACTATCTCCTATTACATACAATTGCTCCTTTGCCCTGGTGAGTGCCACATTCATCCGGCGGTAATCTTTTAAAAAACCAATGATGCCATCATCATTGCTTCTTACCAGAGATAAAATAACGGTATGCTGTTCCTGCCCCTGAAAACTATCGATGGTACTGATACGCATCTGCTTTGGCAACAGATCTTTTGCGGCTGCAACCTGCCCGGCATAAGGTGAAATAAACGCGGTATGCTCAACGTTTATATTTTCAGTTTCAAGAATTTTATTTACAATCTGCAGTTCCCCATCATTTTTAAGACTGGTTCCATCCTGCCCATGCTCTTCATTAAAACCACTGCCAGCCGTATCTATAAAAGTAAGATGTTGTGCAGTGCTTAACAGTTTTTCATCCGTCAGCAGCTTTCCCTCATAAAAATACTGGCTGCTGAAACCCGCAATGGGTTGCCGCATGCGGTATTGTGTATTTAACAGAAAAACCGGATGCATTGTTTTTGCTGCCGTTTCTAAAATAGAAGTATTGAAACCAAGTTGTGCAGCTTCGTTGCTTAATACAGTTGGTGGCAATTGCAAATGATCACCGGCCAATATATATTTTTTTGCCAGCGGAAATACACACCAGGCAAGTGGCTCGATACATTGGCCCGCTTCATCCATCACCAGATAATTGAATTTCAAATGCCGCAGGTCCGCATCATACAAACCAATGGGTGTGCCCAATATTACAGCTGCCTGTTCAAATAATTTTTCTTCATTGTATGCCTGCAGTTTTTTTATTTGCAGGCGGATATCTTTTACTTCCTTAAATAATAAATTGCGTTGTTCTCTTTCTTCTTTACCAAAACTGCGCTTATATTTCAAAGCCATCTTCCTGAATTCCTCTGCACGTATTTTTAACTGCTTTATTTCTTTTTGCTCCCGGCTGTTTACCAACTTACCCTCGGGGGTATGTGCAAAAACGAGTGCATCTGTTTTACTGCTGTTGCCAACCCGTAAAACCGCCACTCCTTTTTCAATTAATCCTTTCGCGATATTATCAACAGCTGTATTGCTGGGTGCAGTTACCAAAATTTTTTCTCCCTGCTGTATCAGTTGCAAAATACCTTCGATCAATGTGGTGGTTTTACCTGTTCCCGGCGGACCATGAATAATGAGCATGTCATTATTGGCAATCATTGCTTTTACAGCGGCCTGCTGGCTTGGGTTTAAATCCTTATTGGTAAAGTTGATGGGTTGTTCTTCCCTGTCAAACTGCTCTTGCCTCACCGGCGCAGTGCCATGTATCTCTTCAAACAATCGGTACAATTCCTTATTTGCTTCCAGGTTATTCAACGTTGTTTTCATGATGGAAGTGGTGCGCTTATCTGGTGCTAACTTTATGCCTACATTCTTATCTTCTATCCAATCCGGAAAATCGGGTGCGAATAAACGAAACTCCCCGCTCCTGCCATCTAAATTGAGCAACACCCCTTTCACCGGTTCTTCACCGGTACAAAAACATTCAATGGCAGCGCCATCTTTAAATAAATTTATTTCTACCGGGTAACTCAGTTTAAAACTGATCTCGGGATAATCGGCATAGCCAAAATTTTTACGGGTAACCGTAAGCGGATGTAACGCCAAACCTTCTGCCTTTAAGGCTTTCAGGCTGTGTTGCTGATCTAAGCTGTAGCGTTGTACCTGCTCCTGCTCTTCTAAATTAATGCAGGTAAGTAAATTTTTTATGTGGGGATTGGTAACAGCCATTGTATGAAATTAGTGAGTAAGGAACGAATAAAAAAAGAAGTTCCTCGTACTCGTCTCTGACGAGTATGCCATGGTTTTGAGACTTCGTCTCACCCCTTAAGCTTTTACAATAAGCCTAATCCTTAAAATTCTTCTTCAACTCCATCAGCTTTGCCTGAAAAGGATTAGATGCTTCCTGCTTTTCCTCCACCGGCAATTCATGCTTAAATGCCTTCTTAACAGCATCCTGCCTTGTGTTGCCGCTTTCCTTTAAACTCAATGCAATCCTTTTTCTTGGAATATCAACTTCTACTACTGTAACCAATACTTTTTGTCCAAGCTTAACTACTTCGTTAGGATCGCTGATGTATCGGTTAGCCATTTGCGATACATGTATCATCCCATCCTGCTTTACCCCTACATCGGCAAAAGCGCCAAAGTTGGTAATATTGGTAATGATGGCCGGCACTTTCATTCCGGGTTTCAGATCAGCCATTCTGTTTACACCCTCTGCAAACCTGAATTCTTCGATAGCTGCACGGGGATCACGGCCGGGCTTTTCCAATTCTTTTAAAATATCTGTAATGGTAAATTCACCAATAGTTTCAGTAACAAATTCCTTTGCTTTTAATTGCTTTCTTATTTCTGCGTTCTTAATTAATTCAGGTACCGTGCTGTTTACTTTGGCAGCCATGGTTTCCACCACATGGTAACTCTCGGGGTGTACTGCCGAATTATCCAAAGGATTTGCCGCATCCTGAATTCTTAAAAATCCCGCACTCTGTTCAAAAGCTTTTGCACCCAGCAGCGGCACTTTTTTTATTTCTTCACGACTTTTAAAACTGCCATGTTTGGCCCGGTATTCTACAATATTTTTTGCAACATTGGCAGTTAATCCACTAACGTATGCGAGTAAATGTTTGCTTGCTGCATTTACATCCACGCCCACAAAATTCACGCAGCTTTCCACCACCTTATCCAGCGACTCTTTTAACCGGTTTTGATTTACATCATGCTGGTACTGGCCTACACCAATACTCTTGGCATCAATTTTAACCAGTTCACTTAAAGGATCAAGCAACCTGCGACCGATGCTTATAGAACCACGCACCGTAATATCTTCATCCGGAAATTCTTCCCGGGCCACTTCGCTGGCAGAGTAAATAGATGCGCCATTTTCATTTACCATAAAAAGAGAGACCGGTTTACCAAAATCTATAGCCCGCAGCAACTGATCTGTTTCTTTACTCGCCGTTCCATTACCGTAACCGATTGCTTCAATATTATATTCGGCAACCAATTCCTTTATTGTTCGGGTAGCACCATTCCAATCATTTTGTGGTGCATGCGGATAAATAGTATGATACTTTAAAAATCCGCCGTACTCATTCAGGCAAACAACTTTGCAGCCCGACTTAAACCCCGGATCAATTGCCATCACGCGTTTATGACCCAGTGGTGAAGCCAGTAAAAGCTGGCGCAAATTTTCTGCAAACACCCTGATGGCTTCTTCATCAGCTTTTATTTTACCCGCCATCCTGAACTCGGTTTCAATTGATGGCTGCAGCAGGCGAACATAGGAATCATCAATGGCCAATGCAAACTGTTTAGCTGCGGGCCCCGAAGATCTTATAAAAATATTTTTAACAGCCTCCTGCGCTGTTTCCTTATCCACATTAATATCCATTAAAAGAAAGCCTTCCTTTTCGCCACGGCGGATTGCCAGTATGCGGTGGCTCGGACTTTGCGCCAGCGGTTCTTTAAACTCAAAATAATCGCGGTATTTTTGAGCATCGGCATCATCTTTTTTTGTCGTCAATACCCGAGACGATAATGCTGCACTTGCTGTAAATAATTTACGCACAATATTTCTTGCCTGTTCATTTTCGGCAATCCACTCCGCCATTATATCTCTGGCGCCCTGCAGAGCTTCTGCAATATCTTTTACCTGTTCATTAATAAATTTTGCTGCTTCGGCTTCCGGGTTATGTTGGCCTTGCTCAAATAATAATTTGGCAAGCGGTTCCAATCCTTTTTCAATTGCAACACTGGCCTTTGTTTTACGCTTTGGTTTAAAGGGCAGATAAATATCTTCCAACACGGTAGCGCTGGTGCAATCCTCAATGCGCTTTTTTAATTCCGGCGTTAACTTTCCGGCCTCTTCAATAGTTTTTAGAACAGTCTCTTTGCGTTTTTCCAGGTCGTTGAAATATTTTACCTGGTCAATCACATTCGCAATAACAACTTCATCCAGGTTTCCGGTTGCTTCTTTCCGGTAACGTGCAATAAAGGGAATGGTAGAGCCTTCGGTATGTAGTTGATCTATGCTGTTTATTTGCTTTACACTTAAGTTTAGTTCAGCAGCAATATGTTGGGTGTATTTCATGTCCATGTTAAAAATTTACGGGGATGCAAATGTATCATTGCACCAATTTAAAAATAATTTTATTTTGATAAAATTTTAGTTATTGATGGCTTGATATACTTAATATAAAAAGCCGCTCAGGCCATGAGGGCAGATATTGAACATTGAGCGTTGAGCATTGAATGTTGATCATTAGAAAATAATCAATGCTCAATATAAAATGTTCAGGTTGGGCAGTATATAAAATAAAAAGCCGCTCAGGCCAGGGGGCAGGCATTGAAAATTGAGAATTGAACATTGAGCGTTGAACATTATAAAATATTCAATAATCAATGTTCAATATACAATGTTCAGGTTGGGCAGTATACAAAATAAAAAAGCCTCTCAGTTTCCTGAAAGGCTCTTTAAAAGAATATGGCAGCTACCTACTCTCCCGCATTGTTGTGCAGTACCATCGGCCATGAGGGGCTTAACTTCTCTGTTCGGTATGGGAAGAGGTGAACACCCTCGGCAAAACCACCATAAGGCGTTTTGTCGGGTTCTAACTAAAAGTTAGATGACAATAATAAGGTGACATATTGGAATAAGAAGTAAAGTAGAGTAAAAAAATATAATTATTCTTCCTAAGAAAAATAAAAAATAAAGCTTACGGGCAATTAGTACTACTCGGCTTTGATGTTACCACCTTTATACCTATAGCCTATCAACGTCATAGTCTCTGACGACCCTTAAAAGTAAACTCATCTTGAGGTAGGTTTCACGCTTAGATGCTTTCAGCGTTTATCCTGTCCGTTCGTAGCTACTCTGCATTGCACCTGGCGGCACAACAGATACACCAGCGGAACGTACGACTCGGTCCTCTCGTACTAAAGTCATATCCTCTCAATTTACTAGCGCCCATCACAGATAGGGACCGAACTGTCTTGCGACGTTCTGAACCCAGTTCACGTGCCACTTTAATCGGCGAACAGCCGAACCCTTGGGACCTTCTCCAGCCCCAGGATGTGACGAACCGACATCGAGGTGCCAAACCTCCCCGTCGATATGAGCTCTTGGGGGAGATCAGCCTGTTATCCCCAGAGTACCTTTTATCCTTTGAGCGACGGCCCTTCCATACAGAACCGCCGGATCACTTTAGCCGACTTTCGTCCCTGCTCGACATGTATGTCTCACAGTCAAGCTCCCTTATACTAATACGCTCTACGTACGATTACCAACCGTACTGAAGGAACCTTTGCAAGCCTCCGTTACACTTTAGGAGGCGACCACCCCAGTCAAACTACCCACCATGCACTGTTTCCCGTTAGGGATTAGATTCTAAATGTTTAAAGGTTGGTATTTCAACGACGACTCCATGATGCCTAGCGACACCACTTCAAAGTCTCCCAACTATCCTACACATCAAAATTCAAAATCAATGCAAAGTTGTAGTGAAGGTTCATGGGGTCTTTCCGTCCCGTGACGGGTAACCGGCATCTTCACCGATACTACAATTTCACCGGGCTCTTGGAGGAGACAGTGTACAACTCATTAGACCATTCGTGCAGGTCGGAACTTACCCGACAAGGAATTTCGCTACCTTAGGACCGTTATAGTTACGGCCGCCGTTTACTGGGGCTTCAGTCAGAAGCTTTGGCTTGCGCCGAACATCCTTCCTTAACCTTCCAGCACCGGGCAGGTATCAGGCTC
>JADJTY010000014.1:97500-269891 GCA_016710935.1 Chitinophagaceae bacterium
CTTCCCTGCAAAAAAGGATCTTTATCCTGGTATATATAGTAATGATATTGCCTGCTTTTAGCATCAAAGCGGCAATGAGCATCATCAGCAACCCGAAATATGCGTTTTGCAACAATATCATCGGGCAGAATTGCATTCAGGTTGTAACTGCCATCGTCAATGGCTGTATCGGTATCGAAATGGAAAAAATTCTGCAACGCATGCACACCTGCATCTGTACGTGACGATCCGGTTAGCTCAAACCTCTTCCTGTAGAAAATTTCCAGTGCTTTTTCCACCTCTGCCTGCACAGAATTGGCATTCTGCTGCTTTTGAAATCCCGAATAACGGGTGCCTTTATAGGAAACCTCCATAAAATATCGTGGCATGTGTACCCTTTGAATGTTTTGTTTTGTATCAGCTCTTAATTAACCTTTCAAAAATACTTATTCTGCCTGTTTTTGCCATTTAAATAAAAACCTGCGGTACATTAACTATCCCACGCTTATTTTTGTAACCTAAATTTTATATATGAAAAGAATTGTTTTTTTACTTGCATTGATTGCAGGCCCTTTTTTGGTACTGGCCCAGCCGGGTGCCGAACCCCAGGACACATCCTGGAAAAAAATCCTGCGTGAATCATATCCCAGGATCAACGACCTGGTGCACACCAAACTGGATGTAAGGTTTGATTACGACAAAGCTTACCTGTACGGTAAGGCCTGGATCACCTTAAAGCCACACTTCTATAATACCGACTCTTTATTGCTTGATGCAAAAGGAATGGATATTAAAGAAGTAGCTGTAATGAAAGGCACTTCAAAATCAAAATTGAAATATGATTATGATGGTATGCAATTGAGGATTACCCTTGATAAAATGTACAAAGGCAACGAGAGTTACACGGTGTATATTGATTACGTAAGTAAGCCCGATGAATTAAAAACAAAAGGCAGTGCAGCCATTTCAAATGCCAAAGGATTGTATTTTATAAATCCAAAGGGAGAAGTTAAGGATAAGCCAACCCAAATATGGACTCAGGGCGAAACAGAAGCAACCAGCGTATGGGCTCCTACCATTGATAAACCAAATCAAAAAACCACACAGGAAATGTACATGACCGTTCCGGCGAAATATGTTACGCTCAGTAACGGTCTGCTATTAAGCCAGAAGAAAAATGCTGATGGTACAAGAACCGATTACTGGAAAATGGACCTGCCTCATGCGCCTTATTTATTTTTTATGGGCGTAGGTGATTATTCGATTACCAAAGACAGTTATAAAGGAAAAGAAGTAAGCTATTATGTAGAAAAAGAATACGCTTCTGTAGCACGCGGTATTTTTGGAAGCACTCCTGAAATGATGAAATTTTTCTCTGATAAATTAGGTGTTGAATACCCCTGGCAAAAATATGCTCAAATTGTAGGGAGAGAATATGTAAGCGGCGCCATGGAAAATACAACAGCTACTATACACCAGGAAAGTGCTTATCAAAATGCAAGAGAACTGGTTGACGGCATTGGCTGGGAAGGTACTATTGCCCATGAATTATTTCACCACTGGTTTGGAGATCTGGTAACTGCTGAGAGCTGGAGCCATATTACTGTTAATGAATCAATGGCCGATTACAGCCAGACCATGTGGATGGAATACAAGCACGGCAAAGATGCAGGTGATGCAGAAAACCTGCAGGGCTTACAGGCATACTTATCAAACCCCAATGACAGCAAGAAGAACCTGGTACGTTTTCATTATGCCGATAAGGAAGATGTATTTGACCTGGTGAGTTATCAGAAGGGAGGCCGTGTACATCATATGCTGCGTAACTATGTTGGTGATGATGCTTATTTTAAATCGCTGAATAATTATTTAACCACCAATAAATTTAAACCCGGGGAAGCAGCCCAGATGCGTTTGGCTTTTGAAGAAGTTACCGGTAAGGATATGAACTGGTTCTGGAACCAGTGGTTTTATGGCAGCGGCCACCCGGTTGTAAAGATCGACTACAATTATGAAACACCCGGCAAAGCGATGGTGATCATTGAGCAGACCCAGAAGACAGACAAGATTTTTCGTTTACCCATTGCCGTTGATGTTTACACCGGCGCATCTAAAAAAAGATACAATGTGTGGGTTGAGAATAAGATCGATACTTTCAGTTTCAATTACTCACAAAAACCTGACCTGATCAATGTGGATGCTGATAAAGTAATGCTTTGGGCTAAAACCGATAATAAGACATCAGAAAACTATGTACACCAGGGTAAACATGCGCCGCTTTACTTAGACCGGAAAGAAGCACTGGATCATTTTGCAAAAAAGGGAATGCCTGAACTGGCAAATGGTTTAACCGATAAGTTTGCTCCGTTAAGAAGGAGCACGGTTACCAAACTGGAAGCTTCTAAAATGGCAGAAAATGCCAACGTGATCGAAGGCATTGAAAAAATTGCCAACACTGAAAAAGACAGAAAAACAAAAGCTGCTGCTATTGCATACCTGGCCAAGACCAGCAATGCCAAATACAAGGCGCTTTACGAAAAGAACATAGACGACAGCAGTTATTCTGTTGCCGGTGCAGCTTTGGAAGGACTGATCGGTTTAGACCCCACTAAAGGTTATGAACTTGCAAAAAAATACAGCAAAGATGCCAAAGGCGACCTGGGAGCTATAGTGAATGATGTAATTATTAAAGAGGGTACCGAAGCTGATTTTGATTTTATTGTAAAACGTTTTGATGAAATGCCTTTAAGCCAGGAAAAATTAGGCGCTGTGGCAACATTTACAGGCTATCTTGAAAAAGTACAAAACATTGCTAAGGTTAAAAAAGGAATTGATGCCATCATCAAATTCCGGAACGCAATACCTGAACAATTCAGAAGTTTTGTTGATCCAATGATCCTGGGTGGATTAAATAAAGTAGGTAAAGCAAAAGGAAAAGAAATTGAAGATTATATCAGTAATGGAATGAAGTAAGAGAAATCCCACCAAATAAAAAATGCCCCCGACATAGTGTCGGGGGCATTTTTTTTATACCAATTTTTTTATTACCAGCTACCGCTTGAGCCGCCCCCACCAAAACTACCGCCGCCGAAACCACCAAATCCACCACCACCACCACCTGAACTTCCTCCACCACCGCTCCAGCCACTACCGCGGCCGCTATTGATAAGTATATTTCCAATTGTCCAGGCAGCAGCACCACGCCTGCTCATAAACGAACCGCCGCCACCTTTACCACCCGAAACAGCCAAAAAGATAACGATCATAATGATGATGAAAACTATCCTTCCTATTCCGCCGCTACCCTTGCTCCGCTTGTTATAATTTGCCGGAGCTTTGTATTCGCCCTTTACAGCCTGAATGATAGCATCTGTACCTTCCTCTATTCCACGGTAATAATCATCGCCTTTAAAATTGGGTACAATTGTATAATCAATTATTTGTTTGCTGGTAACATCCGATAAAACCTTCTCCAGGCCATAACCAACCGATATATTTAATTTGCGGTCGTCTTTTGCAATTAACAGCACAACGCCGTTATTATTATCCTTTTGCCCTACTCCCCATTTCCGGCCCAATTCCAATGCATAGTCGGCAACATCTGTTCCGTTGGTAGTTTTTACAATTACAACAACAATATTGGTTGAAGTGGAATCATCAAACAGTTTGAGTTTATTTTCAAGATTCTGTTCCTGGTCTTTGGTAAGTGTTCCGGTAAAATCATTTACAAGCCTGGGGGGATTGGGAACAGGGGGGATATCCTGTGCCCATGAGGCAAAGCTGAACAACAATAAAAGAAATGGCAATATTTTTTTCATGCAATACTTAATCAGTTTTATTTGCCAAACACAATTTCATCGGGCAATTCGTTTTTATCTTCTGTGGGTATGTAAGGAAATTTTTCTTTTAGCGTTTCCCCTATCTGCTTTACGCATTGCTCAATGCCATTACTGATATTATCTTTTGTGAATTGTGCAAGCATATTTTTTACAGCCGTATCCCAATATTCGGCACCGGCTTTTTGATAAATACCTTCATCTGCAAATAAAGCCAGCTCATGATGATCTATTGCAATGTAGAGCAGTACTGCATTGCGGTGGTCTGTCTCCTGCATTTTTAATTTAAAGAAGATCTCAGCGGCCCGGTCTATGGCATCTACATAGGCATTCTTACTTTCTACATAAATGCGTATCTCTCCGCTGGTTTCTTTTTCGGCTACCCGAATAGCTTCCACGATCTGCGCCTTATCAGCAGCAGAGAAAAACTCTCTCTTTTTAAAAAATGAAAATATGCCCATTAAAATTTTATTTCTGTTGCTTTATCTGTACCCGAATCTGCAGTAAATCCATCTTTGGCCTTAAATCCAAAAATACCGGCAACCAGGCTTGTTGGGAAACTTCTTACAGAACTGTTATATGCTCTAACCGCTTCATTAAAATCCTTTCTGGCTACTTTAATCCTGCGTTCTGTTCCTAAAAGATCAGTTTGCAGGGCAAGAAATGCTTCTGTGCCTTTTAACTGCGGGTACTTTTCAATGGTAATGATTATTCTATTAGATACATTGGCCAACCCGTTTTGCGCAGCATTCTGCTCCTGAAATTTTGAAGCATCAATATTGGCGCTGTCGATATTTACGGACTGGGCCTTACTGCGTGCTGCCGCTATTTCTGTTAAAATATTCTGCTCAAAATCAGCCGCTCCCTTTACCACATTGATCAGATTAGGTATCAGGTCAAGTCTTCTCTGGTAAGCATTCTGTACTTCACTCCACTGCGTTTGCATACGCACTTCCTTCTTCACCAAAGAATTATAGGTGGTGATCAGGAAAATTCCGACCACCACCAATAAACCACCGATAATATATCCGCTATATCTCTTTTTATTCATCTTTTAATGCGGCTTGAATTATTTCTTCATGTCATCAAAATTCACATCTACTTTTTTCTCCGCACCTGCATCCGCTTTAAACCCTTCTTTTGCACTAAAGCCAAACAAACCGCCCAGTATATTCATTGGAAAAGATCTCACTTTGGTATTATACACATTGATCTCTTCATTGAATTTCATCCTTGAATTTTTTATACCGTTTTCAATTTCGGGTAATTTACGCTGCAACTCCATAAAGTTGTCGGTTGCTTTTAAAGTTGGATAAGCTTCCACGGTGGCCAGTAAACGGCTTAATGCGCCTGTCATTTGTCCCTGGGCTTCCTGGAATTTTGCAATATTCTCAGGCGTAAGGTTATCGGCGTTGATGTTTACACTGGTAGCTTTTGCCCTTGCTTCAATAACATCAGTTAATGTTTTTTGCTCAAAATTGGCAGCACCTTTAACGGTGTTTACCAGGTTACCAACAAGATCGGAACGGTTTTGATACTCAGTTTGAACATTGTTCCAGGCTTTTTTTACACTTTCATCCTGTTTTACCAAACCATTGTATCCATTGCATCCCCAAAAACCAAGGATGGCAACAATTCCAAGTACGACTAATAATCCTGTACGTTTCATAATTTTTGTTTTAAATGTTAAGAGTTTAAAAATAGTATTTTTTGCGAATCTTTCATATTAATTACCGGTTAGCTTAAAAGTAACCTAAAAAAAATGTTAATCCGGCCCCCTCTAAATCTCCCCCCTAAGGTGGAGACTTTTGGATCATTCCTGGGTAAAGAGATTTATTCTTGGCTTTCTTTCTCTTTAATAGCTGCTATGCCTGGTAAAACCTTTCCCTCAAAATACTCCAGCATAGCGCCACCACCGGTGCTTACATAGCTTACTTTATCAGCCAGGTGAAACTTGTTTACGGCTGCCACACTATCGCCGCCGCCAACCAAACTAAAGGCGCCGTTTGCTGTAGCCGCCGCTACTGATTCAGCAACGGCTTTTGTACCGGCCTGAAATTTTTCCATTTCAAAAACACCCATCGGCCCGTTCCATAAAATAGTTTTTGATTTGCCGATTATTTCGTTGAATATTCCAACTGCTTTAGGGCCAATATCGAGTCCCATCCAGCCATCCGGAATGGCATCGCTTGGCCGCACTTCTGTATTGGCATCTGCCGCAAACTTATCAGCAATTACAGAATCTTCGGGCAAATGAATGCTTACATTTTTTTGTTTGGCCTTTTCTAAAATATCCAAAGCGGTTTGTAAACGGTCGTCTTCGCAAAGTGAAGAACCGATCTTACCACCTCTTGCTTTTAAGAAAGTATAAGCCATACCACCACCAATGATGATGTCGGTTGCTCTTTCCAATAAATTTTCGATGATGAGAATTTTATCTGAAACCTTGGCCCCGCCTATGATTGCGCAAAAAGGTTTTTCAGCTTCATGTAGCACTTTTTCTGCACTCTTCACTTCATCATTCATCAGCAAGCCAAACATTCTTTTATCTGCAGCAAAATATTTTGCGATCACGGCTGTTGATGCATGTGCCCTGTGTGCAGTACCAAAAGCATCATTTACATACACATCACCCAGTTTGCTTAATTTTTCAGCAAAAGCTTCATCTCCTTTTTCTTCTTCCTTATAAAAACGAAGGTTTTCCAAAAGCAAAACCTCACCCGGTCTTAACATAGAAGCAGTAAGGCCAGCCTGTGAACCTACACAATCATCAGCAAAAAATACTTTTGTATTGCCTGCAGATTCTGCAGAATCCCCAGATGAGTTTAATAATGCATACAAAGGTTTTACCAGGTGCTTTAAGGAGTATTTATCTGTTGGGCCATCTTTTGGGCGGCCCAGGTGACTCATTAAAATAACACTACCGCCATCTGCCAGTACTTTTTTAATGGTTGGAATGGTTGCCGTCATGCGGGTATCATCGGTGATGTTAAACTGCTCATCTAAAGGAACATTAAAATCAACCCGTATAAGGGCTTTATGGCCTGCAAAATTAAAATCTGAAAATTTACTCATGATCAACTGGTTATTTAAAATAAAAACGCAGAGAAAAAAAGAACCAGAGTTAACGCTGAGTATCTCTGCGAAATCTCCATTTACTCACTTTCTCTGCGGTTAAAAAGTTTTATTTATGATCCCGTCTTCCTTATGAAGGTAGACGATTGGAACGACAACTTATTTTATCAACCCTGCAAAATGATGCACTGTACGCACCAACTGGCTTACATAGCTCATTTCATTATCGTACCAGCTAACGGTTTTTACCATTTGCTTATCGCCCATGGTCATTACCTTGGTTTGGGTTGCATCAAACAAAGAACCGAAGTTGATGCCGATCACATCGGTGCTTACAATTTCATCTTCGTTGTATCCGAAACTTTCGTTGCTGGCGGCTTTCATGGCTGCATTAATTTCTTCAACCGTAACTGTTTTTTCTAAAATTGAATACAGTTCGGTTACCGAACCGGTTATTACGGGCACCCTTTGTGCACCACCATCTAATTTACCTTTTAATTCTGGTAAAACCAGTCCGATTGCTTTTGCAGCACCCGTGCTGTTTGGTACAATGTTGGCCGCGGCAGCCCTTGCCCTGCGTAAATCACCTTTTGGATGTGGAGCGTCCAGTGTATTCTGATCGTTTGTATAAGCATGTATGGTACTCATGATACCGGTAAGAATGGTAAAATTATCATTGAGTGTTTTTGCCATTGGAGCCAAACAGTTGGTAGTGCAGCTTGCACAACTGATCACGGTTTCGCTGCCATCTAAAATAGCGTGGTTAACATTAAATACTACGGTTTTCAGATCGCCGGTTGCAGGAGCAGAAATAACCACTCTTTTTGCGCCGGCTGTTAAATGGGCTTCGGCTTTTGCCTTATCGGTAAAGAAACCGGTACACTCAATGACCACATCAACATCATGGCTGCCCCATGGAATTTGAGCAGGGTCTTTTTGTGCATATACTTTCACTTCATCGCCATTAACTACAATGGCGTTTTCGGTAGACTTTACATCCTGGCCAAAACGGCCCTGGGCGCTGTCGTATTTTAATAAATGTGCCAGCACAGCAGGGCTGGTTAAATCATTGATGGCAACTACATCAATACCTTTCATATCGTATATCTGACGATAAACTAAACGGCCGATGCGACCGAACCCGTTAATGGCAACTTTTACTGTACTCATGTTCAATTAAAAATTAAAATTTATGAATTGCGAATTTGCGCTGCAAAAGTACATTTTGTACCACATATAATGAGGGAATATTTGTAAACGATTTAAATTATTTGGTTGAAAAACTGCCGAACGTTATCTTTGCCGTCCTTTAACAGGAAACGCCGCGTTGGTCAAGGGGTTAAGACGCCTCCCTTTCACGGAGGAATCACGGGTTCGAATCCCGTACGTGGTACTACAGTAAAGCCTTTCAGAATATGAAGGGCTTTTTTTATTTTTATCTTATGGTTACTGTATATGTTTTGTTGAGTAAAAAAGATAATGCAACGTATGTTGGTATGGCATTAAATGTCCTGAATAGATTAAAGGAGCATAATTCTGGCAAGAACCGATACACCAAAGCTCACATGCCGTGGGAAATAATTTACACTGAACAATTTCCTGATTGGGCAACAGCAAGAGCAAAAGAAAAGTATCTGAAAACTACCGCTGGCAAAAATTGGCTAAAAAAATATTTTGATGAAAACGGAGGAATCACGGGTTCCCTGCCTGCTTGACGCAGTCAGGCAGGGAATCCCTGTTTGCTCTGCAAAGCAGGCAAGCCGTACGTGGTACAACAGAAGAGCCTCCCGATAAATACCGGGAGGCCTTTTTTTTTGGGTTTCATGAAATATTATTACTTCTTTGCTTCCTCTTTCCTGTAGGTATAAACCCGCTTTGTGATCTTAACTGCCTTTCCTTTGTCATCATATTCGGTACGCTGGGTCCAGTTGCCCTTGTCATCATGCGTATCATAGGTATAGTTAGTAACCTTGGTTGTGCTTGAATCTTTGGTAACGGTTGTATTGGAGAATTCTATTTGCTCTCCCTTTTCATTATACTTTGCCGCACTGCTGGACTTTACTTTACCCACACTGTCTTTTGTGGTAAATCCCATGAAGAGGCTTTTTTCATATTTACCCTGTCCTTCCTGCCTGAAAACACTGTCTTTATCATATTCTTTCCAGCTAAGCACCTGTCCGAATTCGTTCTGGGTGATATTCGTGTAATAGATATCCGGTTTACCTGCAGAATCGGTTGTTTGGGCCAGTGTATACTGCCCTTTATCATCAACAGTAACTTTCATTGATCCGGAAGATTTACCATCCCTGGTATCAGTAGCTCCTGTCCATAATCCATTTTCATGCCTTGAAAAAACAGATTCGCTCTTCACAGTTCCTTTACTGTCTTTAGAGGTAAATTTAACAGCATTGCCATTTGCATCATACTGGGTAACATCAATACAACAGGAATCCATGGCACCCATTTTTCCGGTACTGTCAACCTGGTAAGGAGTATCCTCAATGGATTCAATATCTCCTTTTAGCAGGTCATTTGCAAGATCGCTGTACTTTACTTTGCTGTCGGCTGCTTTGTCGCCTGAATTGTTACAGGAAGCGAATAAAAACAGCCCTGCCATCAGAATTACGAATCTTTTCATTTTGTAGTTGGTTTAAAAATTAATAAATGATGGGGTCGCATTAAAGGGTATCCACAGGATAGAAACAGCATCAATGTACAGTTTATTTATTTCAGATGCAAACAATATTAAAAATCCCCCGAAAATTTTCAGGGGATTTTTTAATAAATTATAATTCAATTATTTTTTTACATTCATCCGCATCAGCGCCAGCATGATATCGCAATCTTTTTTATCCTTTAAAGCTGCAATCATTCTTTTTGCCGCTTCCTGATCACTTTGCATAGACGTTTTATATTTTTTATCCAGTTCTTTCAGGCAATTGCTGATGGGCGAGCCTTCTTTGGCTGTTCCCATCAGTGCTGCAGTTACTTTTTGTGCAGTTTCGGGATCAAGCTTTTGTATTTCGGCTCCAAAAGTTTCCTGCGGTTTTTCAGCAGCAGCCGCTTTCTCAAAAACGACAATGGCTTCTTTAGGTAAGGAATCTTTAAGCATGTTAAAACAGCCACACATATCTGTGGCAATTTCGGCATCGGAGCCACCTGATTTGCATGACCCAATAAATAATGCTGCTGTAATGAGCATAAACAAACATGTTCTTTTCATAAAAGTGTATTTTGGTTTAAAAATTATTTTACTTTATCGCAGCCTATTTCCCGTTTACCACCATAGCTGTTATATTTTGCAGTGCCTTCATAATTACCGCCACCAACATAATCCTGCCGAAAAGTGAATTCCTGTGTAAAGCAGGTTCCATCGGCGTTTTTACAGGTACCCACAACACCAATATAGCGGTACAATATTGCACCCGTAAGTTCATTCTTTTTTATTGACCAGGCAGATGAGGTTATGATGGCTTTGTTGAATTTTTCGTTCCATCCGGGCAGTTTTTCCATTACTGAAAGCATTTGCCTTTCCAGGGCCGGATTGCTCATACCGGCTTTGGGTAACTGCCGGCTTCCCATAAGCTCGTTGTGCAGTTTTGTTGCCAGTGTTTTTATGGCGGTGGAGCCGCCACCAAGGTCTAACGAGAATTTACTTTTTACATCCCTGATCTTGCTGGTAGGAAAAATCAACTCGCAGGTAATTTCATGACTTACATCGCCACTGCGGGCCAGCTCATCCATTAAATAAGACAGGGTCCAGTTTTCTTCTGCCAGATAAGGTGCGTAATTGTCCTTTAGCCATTGTGCATCGGGTAATAATGCAAACTGAATGTATGATTTACCCTGTACAGCTACCGGCAGTTCAATGTACGACAGATCGCCACCCCAGATGGCTGTTGCTCCATCTACTCTAATCCTTACACGCAAATCGGTATTACCATTCATAGCATCTTTGGCATTAATGCCCAGGTATGCTGTGCCATAAATATAGTCGCCGGTTTTAAAATCCTTTTTTATTACTGAAGACATCTCACTTTCTTTTCCAATCACCAGTGGTTTTGTGCTCCACACGATACTGTTCAGGTGTTCTTTGTGAAAATCGCTGGTATAAAACTTTGCGGCTTCGCCTGCTGCACTACCCAATAGTTTATTCACTTCATCCAGTTTTTGTTTAAAGGGTGTGTTGTTTGGCGATAATATCAATATCGCTTCGCATTCATATTTTACATGTTGCAATAAATCTATTTTCTGTTGCGGATTTGCAGCGTTTCTGCTGTCGGTCATTGCTTTTACCACCACCCATTTCATCCGCTCGGACCTTTCTACATAATTGTCATAATCCGCTAGCATTGCATCTATAAGAGCCGGATAACTTTTAGGTGCAATTTCACCCAAAGCCTTTTTTCTTTCCTGGTATTCGGGAAGGTTTAATTCCTGCACGCGGTCGTAATAGTTTTTACCGGTAACGCCGGGCTGAATGTCACGGCCGGTGGAATAAACCGATACCATTTTTGCCCATAGGTTTTTATAATAAAGCCTTTCGTCATCTGCTTTTGAATCCGCACTTTTTTTATCTCCCTGTTCCTTTTCTGCTTTTTCTTTCCAGGGTTTTACGGCTGCTTCCATTTCGGCCGTATTATAGTTCTTATCCGTTTCCTTAACCGACTTAATGGCCCTTTCAGCATTGTTAATGGTAGATGGCGTTCCGGTTCCTGCTTTTAACTTATCGATGTGGTTCCAGAAAGATTTTACATAAATTTTTGCAGGGCCTGTGTAGCCGGGGTCTTGTGCTGTTGCATGTATCAACATAAAAAAACAACAAAGGGTGATGATCATTCTTTTCATATGATTTGGTTTTGGTTTATAAGCTTTAAAGATTTTTTTTAAAATCTGAAAATGGCTTACCTCTACAGGCAAGCCATTGATCAGGTTCATTGTTCGTATGTTAGTTTTAGCATACCCTTTTTTAAGGCTGATTATGGCTTACCTTATGCAGGTAAGCCATCATCAGTTTCATTATTCTTTTATCAGTTTCAGCATTTGGGTTTTACCACTTTTATCTGTAAGACGCAGCAGGTATAAGCCTGCAGGCATCATCGTAATATCAAGCTGTAAGATCTTTGCTGAAACAACCTTTGCACTTTTAACTGCATGGCCATTAGTACTGAATATATCATATTGTACGGGGATGAACCCGCCGTTAAAAGTAACATTATAAATACCGGTTGAAGGATTGGGGCCAACTGTTATACCGGGATTGATCATTACATTTTCCGTTGGTGTTTTTACTCCAGATACTGTTATTGGATTTTCGCCAAAACCCTGGAAAGCTGATGTGGTAAGGTTTACCGTATAATCTTCGGCTTCGCCAACAAAACCCTGTAAACACGGGCCGGGGGCTCCATCAGTATTCTTACGCATAACCACCCTCATACCAGTAATACCCGGTGTGGCTGTTGCAGGAATATTGAAAGTGAAATTGTAGGTGCCGGCGGTATTTATTAATGCAGCGCCAAATACCCTTTCGTTCGATTCGTTGAAGCTACCATTACGGTTAAAATCGATATACACATTGTAATTGTTACTGGCGGTAGCGCCTGCAAAACCAGCACTTATTTGTCCTGCATTGCCAGTTGAGCCAATTACAAGATTGGTTGATAAGCCGGTGTTTACATACCCACCTGCATCTGCACCGGAAATACGGTTGATGGTACCAACCTTAAACAGATCGATCCACTGCGCTGTATTATTGGCACTGGTTGCGCAGTTTAAAGTTGTAAATGAAACAACCGGAGAATAGGCAGTAAATGTGGAGCCACATTTGGTGCTTATTTTAACCTCGTAAACGGTGTACATTGAAAGGTTGCTTAACGTACGGAAGTTTGTATTTATATTAGAAACTGTTGTCCAGCTGCCTGCGGTAGATTTCTTGTACTGCAACCTGTATGAATTGGCACCACCAACTGCATTCCATTCCATTAATGCATTTGTATTGGTAATATAGTTTGCCACTAAACCGGTGGGCACTACACATGAACCAGTAGAGGTTGTGAATTGTGCTGTTGCATAACCACTTGTATTCAAACTGCAATTTGTCATCACTCTCCAATCGTACAATGTTGAAGCAGTTAAGCCGGTAATTACACGATTTGTTGCTGTTGTATTAACTGCAGTTGACCAGGTGCTGCTGCTGGCTGCTTTGTATTGTACACTATAACTTACTGCACCACTTACAGCAGCCCAGTTTACTGTGGCCTGAGTAGCAGCAACGGGATTTGTGTTTAATCCGGTTGGTACATTGCATGGAGGTGTAATGGTTGTAAACTGTGCGCCAACAAAACTGCTTGCATTTGCATTGCAATTTGTCATCACCTGCCAGTCGTACAATGTGGAAGCACTAAGGCCTGTAAGTATAAGGTTTGTTGTACTGCTGTTGATGGATGAAGACCAGGTACTACTGTTTGAAGGCTTGTATTGCACACTATAATTTACTGCGCCACTAACTGCTGCCCAGTTTACTGTTGCCTGCGAAGCTGTGATGCCCGAACTACTTAAAGCTGTTGGTACATTGCATGGAGCTGAAAGCGTTGTAAACACATCAAACACATCGGTACTATTCAAAGCACTGCATAGTTTTCTTACACGCCATTGATATTGTGTGCCGGAAGCTAATCCTAAAACATTGATTGCACTGGCATTGGTATTGCCAACATTTGTCCATGCATTGTTGGTATTGGCCAACCGGTAAGCAACTGAAAAAGTTGTGTTGCCATTATTTACGGCTGCCGGCACCCAGTTTAAAGTAGCGCTGGTGGTTGTAATATTTGTTGCTGATAAACTACCCGGAGCCGAGCAAGGGGTAGTAAATAAAAATGTACTGCTGGGTATGCTGTAACCAGTGCTGCAATGAGTAATTACACGAAACTGGAAATTACCACCCTGCATAAGGTTTGCAAGATCATACGAATTGGTTACGGTAACATCATCAAATGCACCCCATCCTCCGCCGGCCCAATCCAGTTGAAACGTATAATCAATAGCGCCCGGCACGGCGTCCCAGGTAAATGTAGAGATGTTATTATTGTATGAGAACGCCAGATTCGTTGGCGCATCGCAAGGTGTAAGGGTGGTTGTAAACTGGAATTGATTATACCCGCTGCCGCCAAAATAGCAATTGGTCTTTATTCTGCAATCATAGGTGGTGGGGCTTGTAAGCCCGGTTATTGTTAATGTGGTTGAAGTGGTATTACCTGCGGCGATCCAGATATTATCTGCCGGTAGTTTATATTCAACATCATAACTCACCGCATAATTGGCAGGGTTCCAGTTTAATATTGCATTGTTGGTTCCTGTAACCGCCATAATTCCACCAGGGGCATTGCAAATGGGCGCAGCAGTAGTGAACTGTGCATTGGTATATGTGGCATTGCAGCTTGACCTTACCCTGAAATCATAAAGCGTGGAAGCATCTAAATAACTAAGGTCCATACTATCAGCAGTTGTTGTATACACTGTAGACCAGTAAGCAGAAGAATTGGGTTTGAGCTGTACATTGTAATATGCTGCACCGCTTTCCAGATTCCATTTTAGTGTTGCACTTATGTCGAGGATCGATACAGCAGTTAACCCGCTTGTTGCATTACAGGTAGAAGCATACAATCCAACTGCGGCCCATGCATTAGCAGTTTGAATGGCTTCATTACTTCCAATGCCAAACAGGTCTTCTGCAGCCTGTATCCCTAAGATCCTGGCATCATAATATTCCGAAGTAGAGATCAGGTAAAAAGTATTCAAACGGTACGCAATGGCCGCTGCTTTATCCATACCAATACCACTAACATTAAATGAAAAACTGTGATCATTAACTCCACTGCCGCCCACGGTCAATAAATAAAACCAATGATTTAGCACACCGCTGTTATAATGCACACCGCCGTTATCGCCACCGCCCGTGTACCAATATGTTCCTCCATAAGTATCAGGATGATTAAAGGCATTGGGGTTACTCATATTGCGGATAGTAAAGAAATCTCCCCCAATAAGCCAGTCAGTATTTCCGGGCCTTGCAAATGCTTCTATGGCGGTACCAAAAATATCGCTGAAACCTTCGTTCATGGCACCGCTTTCGTAGGAGTAAACAAGGTTTGAAGTTCTTTCAGTTATACCATGGGTAATTTCGTGCCCGCAAACATCCAGAGAAGTTAAAGGCTTATTACCATGTGCGCCATCACCATCGCCGTAAGTCATCCTGTTACCATCCCAGAAAGCATTAAAATAACCAACAGAATAATGCAGGTAACTGTTCAATGCCATGCCTGCATTATCAATGCTGTTGCGATTGTATTTCTGAAAAAGTAGTCGTATGTTTTTTCTGTGGCCCAATGTGCATCTGTTGCATATTCATCTTTAGCCACATTTACATTGTTCCAGTTGTTATCTGCATCTGTAAAATCAACTGCCGCTCCATAATTGGTTCCGGTTTGTAGGTTGTAAGTGTTGATACCGTTGCCCCTCCCGGTTTCACGAAGGCGGTAAGTAGCTCCTGTGTAATCTGTGGTGATGGTTTGCGTACCGCTGAATGCAGTTTGGGCTGTACCAGTTGCATTTGTTTCATGTATCAATTCACGCTTGCCTAAAATCTTTCCATTGATGGCATCAACAAAAACAAGTTGACGGCTTAAAGGTTGCTGTGCGTAAATATCAAATTTGTAAGCCAGTCTTAAGGCAGCCGGTGTTACATCTCTTTCACCACTGTAATAAACCAGTTTGCCTTTCGGATAAAATGTTGCAGCAGCATTATTTTGTTCTCTTTTAATAAAAGTTTCCTCTGCAGGTATCTGCCACTTGTATGTTTGTGCGCCAATATTTTCCAGTGCCTTATTCAAGGCATTGCCTTCTGCTAAGGAAGCTCTTGACTGCAGGTTAGCTGGAAAATCTTTTATCCATTTTCCATTCTGACTGCTTATTTTGCCATTTACTACATGCACAACCATATCGGCATTCTCAATGGCAATGCCATTTACTGATTGCTGGTAGCGGTAATGCGCCATGCCTTTTGCATCTGTTTCACTATTTTTTACAATGGCACTTGTAACAGTGGCTTGTTTACCGGCAGCATCCAATATTGCAATGTTTGATTTGTTGAAAGCGGGTGCACTTTTATCATACTTGATAAATGCAGGCCACATTCCCGGATTACCTTTTTGTATTTGCTGTGCCTTTAAAGCCAGCGAAAAAAACAGTAGGGCCGATGTGAGTGTAAGGGTAAATAATTTTTTCATTTGCGTAGTTTAAAAGTTTTCAAAAAAAGATCTGGCTTTAAGCGGATATTGAAAAACTTGCTGAAGCAGGGTAAAAAGTTCTACCCAAAACAAATGTATACATTGATTTACGCTGCTAAAGCTGCAATTAGCCAAGTGATGGTTTGGATGAGTGAAGTGGATAATACAAACCCCCTCTGAACTTCGTTCGTTCCCTTAGCAGGGAACCTAAAGGGGGAACTTTGGAGCAAATTGGAGCAAGAAGTATTCTACAAAATTGAAAATAATATAGTAGTAAACAAAAGTTTCGAACAATGATCAACTATCCGATATGGAGAATAATTTAAGGAACTCTTCCTTTTTTTCTCTGGAAACTTCCAGTATGGCGCCATCTTTCATTACTACTTCTCCACCTTTGCCCTTATTGTATTTTGCGATGCAATTAAGGTTGATGATGTAGGAGCGGTGTATTCTGAAGAAATTATTCTCGAGTAATATGGATTCGAATTCTTTGAGTGTTTTGCTTACAACCAGGTTTTTTCCATCTGTAAAATGAAACCTGGTGTAATTGGATTCACTTTTGCAATAGGTTATTTCCGAAACCTCGATAATATTGTAACCGCCCAGTGTCGGCAACAATATCTTATTATTTACAAATATTTTTTTCGCCGGACTTACTTTTTCCAGCATAAATTTTACATGATCCTGGCTTTGGTTGTTCTTTATTCTTTCGGCTGCCCTGTATACTGCATCAATGAGCTCGGTAACTTTAATGGGTTTTAATAAATAATCAACAGCGGCGTATTTAAAAGCCCGTATAGCAAAGCTGTCGTGTGCGGTTACAAAAATAATTTCAAAGTCAATTTTTTCCAGCTGATTAAGCAGATCAAATCCGGAAGCGTTGGGCATTTGGATATCGAGAAAAACAAGATCAGGCTTGTCTTCCTGAATGGATCTTAAACCGGTTTCTATAGAGTTCAATGTATCTATAACAGTAACATCCGGGCAATTTAGCTGCACCAGTTTCTTCAGCACTTCCCTGCCACTCAGTTCATCATCTATTATTATTGCTTTCATGTGTTTCTTTAGTTATTTTTTGCCACATGGAATAACCCAAACAATTTGCATCACCAGACTGTGTAATAATCATCAGCCACTAATATGATGTTTAGCTTTTGAATGGTTATTTCATATTTTTACAATTGCTGTTGAAGTAACAAAGTTAATTTTCTGCATCAAACAAAGCATTTTCGGGCAAAATATTTTCTTTTACCGCAGAATCGTAATGGTAACAATCGTGCCTCCATCATGCGCTTTATCGTAGATCTCAATGGAATACCGGGCTTTATTTTCAAGCATATTGATATTGGCAACCCGGTTAAAAGTTAATGCTGTACCCAATGAAGTTCCATGTTTTTTACTTTTCATAGCGGCCGCTTTATTACGTCCAATGCCATTGTCTTCTACTTTGCAGATGATTGAATCATCGGTGCTGGTAAAAGATAATATCAATTTTTTTTCACCTTCCGTTTTAGGCATCAGCCCATGCCAAATGCTGTTTTCAACAAAGGGCTGAATAAGCATAGGCGGTATTTTAATACTGCTTACATCTATCTCCGGATCTATCTTTACTTCATAATTAAAATCCGAACTAAAACGTTTGGCTTCTATCTGTACGTAAATTTTAAGTATCTCAATTTCATCTTCCAGCGAAATAAATTTGTATTTCGAATTTTCAAGTATCCCTCTTATCAGCGAAGAAAACAATTCGAGGCTGTTGTACGCATCATTTTGTTTGCCGCTGAGAATAGCATGCTGTATGGAATTTAGTGCATTGAAAATAAAATGCGGGTTCATCTGCAGCCTCAAGGCCTGCTGCTCAAGCTCCAGCATTTCTTTTTCGTAGTTAATGATCTTCTTTTGCAGCGTGAATTTATTTTTCACTTTGCGGAACTGGTAAAATATCAACAGAAAAACAATGATCAAAACTGCGGCTGCCAGCAATACTTTAAACCAGGTTGTTTCCCAATAAGCAGGCTTGATGGTAAAATAGATCCGCTCGATATTGGATTTCCAATTCTCATTCAGGTTATAAGCATACACAACAAACTCATATTTACCCGGTGGCAGGCCGGTAAAGTCTACCTGGCTGTTCCGGGTCTCCACCCAATTGTTGTTAAGCCCTACCAGTTTGTACTTATATAAAACTGAAACCGCATTCTTAAAAGTGCGGCAATTAAATTCTAAAACAATATTATTGCTGTTGCGGTCCAGGTTAATTTGAGCTGATGAAAAAACGGCTTTATATACATCGTTTGCTTTAAAAGCCTCTATTACCATTTTGGGCGAATAGGAATAATTGGGCAGATCTTTTTCATTAAAAACTGCAAGGCCAATATTGGTAGCCACCCATACGCTGTCTCCGTAAATATAAACATCGTTGATGTAGTTTGAGGGTAACCCATCATTACGGTAAAAATTCCTGATCTTTATACCGGTAAAATTGCCGTCGTTGTAATTATACAAAATACGGTTTAAGCCATTTAAAGTGCTTACCCAGACTGTACTGTCATTTTGCATAAAAAAACTGGTGCACATATTGTCTGTAAGACCCGACCTTTCATTCAGCTGAATGATTTTATCATCTTTAAAGAAGAATACCCCATCGCCCAGCGTAGTAGCAATAAAAATGCCTTGCCTGTCTTTATCTATACCTGTAAAACTTAATCCATCTAATTTTTTATGTCTTCCTGAAATTTTTGTTCTGTCTTTATACAGCCGCATACCGGTTCTCGTTCCTGCATACAAAACAGAATCGCTTTTGTCAAAGTACAACACATCGGCCCTTACTGAATCAAAAACGTGTTGTCTAATGCCTGAAGAAAAAGAAGATGCCGGTAATGCCATACTGAATTTTCCCAGAACGGAAGGTGTACTTAAATACACAGAATCGTTATAAGTTTCGGCATAAGACAGCAAGGCAACATTTTCGAGATAAGTTGTTTTTCCGCTCAACCAGAATTTGGTGAGGCCGGACTGGTTGGAAATAATAAAACTGGAATCTTCTTTATTTACCTTGATGGCATAAGTACGGCCTTCTCCACGGGATTCGTTGGGAGAAGGGATTGGTTTAAACACTCCTTTGTTATAATGACCTGCTTTGGAATTAGACTGCCCGATAATTACATGATTGCCTAACCCGTTTAATTTAAGAATTTTATTTCCCTCAAAATAATTAACCGATTTAAAGAAATTTACATACATATTGGGTACATACATTACGCCCTCGCTCAACGTAGAGATCCACAAAGAGCCTTCTTTATCCTTCAGCACATGCGGTATATTTACCTCGCTAAAATACTGTCCTGCTTTTTTACGGGTAAGTTTATTGTACAGGCTAAGTCCTTTACCGGAGCAGATATAGATCAACGAATCAATAACATTAATTGAATTTATGCTAACGGGCAAATCAGGTGTTTCAAAATAACCGGCTCCTTTGGTTTCCATATCATATATCTCTACTTTTTTATTGCGGCCTGTGTACAAAAAGTTGTCAGAAAAACAATGCCGGGCATTCAAAACAGATACAGGAATATGCTGAAAACTCACCTTTGTCAATTGCGGGTTTAAAGAAAAAATACCTTCTCTTGAAGAAATATAGTTTGTGTTTTTGTAACTGAAGAAGATACCGTTAAATAATTGCCCGGCAACTTTTGTATACGTTTGCAGGTTGGCTGAAAGCGCATACATATCACCTCTTTCGGGAATGATCCAGATATTGTTGTCTTTGTCTTCTTTTATATCTGCAATAAAGGAATTGATCGTTAACTGTGAAAAAACTGCATGGTCATTTTCATTATAAATTTTTTTGTCTTTGTAGTAAGAAAGCTGGCCACTGGCCGTCATAAACCAAAGCCGGTGCTGCGAGTCTTCAAATATTTTGAATATTTCATTTCCGGAAAGGCCGTCTTTTTTTTTGTAAGAGATCAGTTTATTTCCGTTGAATTTTACAGCGCCTGAATTGGTACAAAACCAGATATTGTCTTCCGAATCCTGAAACAGCCCGTAAATAACACTGGTTGACAACCCGTTTTGTTCATTGTAATTGATGAAGGGAGGATCCTGGCTAAAGCATAACCCGCAGATAAATAGCTGCATAGTAAATAGCAGCGCTTTTGCCCGGCTATTAAAGAGCATTTTACTATAACGATTTACAAAACTCATTTGCAGATTAATACAGTTCTTTAAAAAAAATTCAGTAATGATTTCAATCAAATTTAATCATCTCACCAATAAAAATATTGTTTTTATGATTCAGTTATGTTATGAAGCATAAAAAAAGTGATTGCTAAATGGCAATCACTTTAAGAAAATAAAATTGAAATATTTATTGAATGACCACTTTGCTGCTCGCAACACGTTTGCCGGTATTATTAAATAATGCCACCAAATAGGTTCCGCTTCCTGCTGATCTCATATCAACATGCATACGCTGGTATGGACCTGTAATGGGATAGGCATTGCTGTACACCATGGCTCCTTTTGAATCAAATATCCTTAGCGTATGTGTATTGGTTGCCGAACTGCTGTGATAGATCACATCAAATTGTCCGCTGTTTGGATTTGGCAGTATAAATAACCTGGTTGATGCAGAGTCGGCAATATTTACCAAAGCAGAAGTGTTACTGCAATTACCGGTGTTGGTAACCCTTACTGCATAACTGCCCAACTGGTCGAGACTTACCTGTATTGAATTACCTGTTGCCCCCGGAACAGTGATCCCGTTCTTCAGCCACAAATAGGTATACGTACCTGCCGGTGTAACATTGGCTGTAAGCGTTGTCTTTAACCCCGGTAACAGCCTGGTGTATGGCGCTGCCGAAATACTCACTACAGGCTGTGGACTGATCATAACCGGAATAGCTGTGGATGCATCAGAAACACATCCGCTGGCATTTGTAACTGTTACCGTATAGTTGCCACTTGTTGAAACCGTTATTGACTGTGTAGTGGCGCCATTGCTCCATAACCAGGAACTGCCGGCTGAAGCATTTAGCGTGACCGTATTAGGCTGACAAACTGTAGTTGGACCTGAAGCAGATGCCGATACCGATGGTTTGGGATTTACCGTTACCGCAATTGCAGTTGTGGTACTTGTACAGGTTGAAGTAGTTACCGTACAAGTGTAGTTACCCGATGTAGTTACTGTAATTGATTGGGTGGTTGCACCATTGCTCCAACTGTATGTAGTGCCGCTGCTTGCTGTAAGTATTACACTGCCACCCTGACAAAATGTAGTTGGGCCACCGGCTGATGCTGTTGCCCCCGGCACACTGGTAATGGTTAGCGTTACCGGTGTACGTGTTGCACTTCTGCAAGCTGAAGTATTTTCCATACTCTCTGCATAATAAGTTATAGTACCCAATGTATTCAGTATTGGATTGGTTACTACTGAGCCCCCGGTAGCTGCATTGTACCAAACTATAGAATGGCCCGGGGGAACTGTTGCTGTTGCAGTTAAAGTAGGTGTAGCCCCGCCTGCACATGCTGCCTGTGCCTGGTTACCACCCGATGTTGGGCTTGCAACTGCAGAGCTGCCAACCGTTACCGGTAGTACCGAGGGTGAAGTGGTACAGGTTCCATTGCCGGCAGTTACGCTAACATTTCCATTCGTACTTCCGCCGGGATAATTTACGGTTATGGCAATGGTACCCTGTCCGCCGGCAATAGTTGCCCCCGGCGGTACCGTCCAGTTGTATGAAGTAGCACCAGCAACTGCAGCAATTGAATAAGGAAGATTGGATGGCGTGCCGCAAATTGCATTTTGTCCTGTAATAGTCCCCGGGGTTGCAAGGCCGCCACCGCCGTTGGAAACAGTTACATTGATTGCATTTGATCTTTCGCCTTCTGCACCGGTGGTGTTATTTTTTGCCCTCAGATAAAACCACATGCTTAGATTAGGCGTAAGCCCGGTGGCCGTGTAATTTGTTCCGGTAATATTGGTTGCCAGTGTTTCAAAATTACCGGTTGTAGTATTTAACCTCATGATATCATAATGCGTGGCATTGGCAACTGCAGTCCAGTTGAAGATAACCTCACCTGCTACACAGCTTACTCCTGAACCCGTAAAACCTGTTGGGGTACCAAGGATTTTGAAAGTTGCATCGCTTTGATCTGTTAATGCTCCACTGGTTACCCTGATCAAGGCAGTTGAAGTATTGGCTGATGGAACAGTCCAGCTTAAACGGGTGGTAGCTGCAGGCACTGTTGACGAAATGGTTGTCCAGGAAGTTCCGCCATCAAGTGAATATTCAACCGTTTGATCACCTGTTACACCTGAATTATCCCAGGTTATTACCTGTGCAACCGAAGGACTAAAATTTTCTGCACCATTGGGATAAATTACTTCAATATAAGGCTGGTTAATATCCCAGGTAAGTGCATATTGTTGATTGGGGCCGGTTGTAACCGCTTCGCCAATTACTCTTAGCGTATAGGTGCCCGCCGGCGGGTTGGTTATGGTTACCTGTTCTATGTTACTGATATTATCATCTGCCTGTGTGGCTGCCAATGCCGGGTTGGCGGGATTCAAGATCCAGGGCAACGTTGTATTGGCACCTTCAATTACTCTTAAATCAAGATTATTAACCAAAGCAAAAGCTGAATTTGGTGTTGCAGCCGGATCATTCCAGGTAAGCATTACCCGTAACCGTGATGAACCTGGCGGAACAGTGATCGTAACATCGTTGTTAGACCCGGTGGCTATTGTATTTACAGTATACCGGTTTTGCTCAAGAATTTTTACTGCAGCCAATGCATTTACCCGGCCAAAACCAAAGCGGTAATCAGGACCTGTAGTACCCAGATCGTGCGCTGTATTGCAGGCAATATTTTTTATTAAGGAAGATGGGGGAAGTACATTGGCATTTAATTGTTTGTACCGTTGTGCCAGTAAAGCAACGGTGCCGGTAATACCGGGTGTTGACATAGATGTTCCTGAAATAGTACCATAGGTATTTAATGGTGTGTAGGTAGAAAAAACACTGGTACCCATCGCTACGATCTCGGGTTTAATCCTACCGTCATGTACCGGGCCACAGCTACTGGATGTAGAGAGCACTTCAGCAGTGGTTATATTTCCAACTACCAAATTATTTTTTGCTGATTTACCGGTTCCGGTAATAGTTCCCCAGCCTCCGCTGCAGGCTCCCTGGTTATTACCCGATGAATGGCAATGCAGGTGATAGGCAAAATTATTTAAGTTAATATCTGTATTCCTTGACCGGAGAGAATAGCTTGCTGATGCTCCACCAAGTCCGCATTGTACACCAAGGCCATCATGATAAGAATGATTGCTTGAAATAAGTGTATTGGCAGGTATAGCGGTTGCCATGGCAACCTGTACATCGCCCGAAAAACCATAGTAAGAAAAGATATTTGCATTGGGTGCCATGCCTCTTGCTACAGGATTTATCAAACCCCGGCCACCAATAGTTCCTGATACATGGGTACCATGACTTCCGGCAGCTCCGGCACTAACATTTATCAAACGCCCTGCAGGAGAAAAATCAAGATGCTGGCTGGCTCTTTCATCCCACACGCCAATATTCATACCATCGCCTTTTAAATTTCTAACGCCATCGTTTAAAACATTTACCCGATGTAAAGAGCGGCCCGGCAGGTTTTCCTGTTGATTGGGTGGTGCAATAAATTCAGCCCACTGAACAAATGACAGGCTGGCCAGTTCTTTTGCATTTGCTGCCGGAATCCTTATCGTAAACATTCTGAAATCAGGAACATCCTGAATTACCGTTGCATGTAAAGCGGCAAGCGCCCGCTGCACAGCTGCTGCTGGTAGTTTTTCATACACAATAATATCTACATCGGCATAGCCCGGCATTTTAATGGCATGGGAAGGTACATTACCATTTAACATATCCTGTGCTGCTTTATCCTGTGGTTTAAACAGAAAAACAGCACGGAACAAAGAAAATTTAAAATCTGAAATATTTATATCAGCCGAAACACTGGCTGTGTAGGCATTATTGGGAATATAGTCTAACAATTCAACGCCGATAGATTTCAGGTTATCTTTTTGCAATTGGGTTGGCAGTGTTGTAAACTGAATAACCACATAGTGCCTGCCATTAAACAGGCTCTGTTGAAATACTGGCGAAACTTTGGATATGGCACTGATATTTTCCTGCGGAATAAATTTTCCTGACTGCAGTAAAATGGTATAATCCTGGTTAACCTGCGCAGTTAAACAGAACGGAAAAAAAACAACCAGTGCCGATTTAAGGAAACGGGTAATTAAATGTTTCATTTACAATTTTATTTTTTATGAAGAAAGCAGAATCTGTTGCAGTTTGCAAAATAGTGAAATAATTCAGCATAAATCAATCTCAGACTCACTATTATCCACGCTTATTAAAAAATATGCTGTACCAAAGGATAGCCTTTTTAAGCTGCATTTTTTTTAAATTTAAAGTATTGCGGTTTTTGTTAAATAAACTTATAGTAATTTGCTGATAGCTTAAACTTTTAAATAAAAAAATATGTCTTTTAACTGGACCGGCGTATTTCCCGCCCTCACTACAAAATTTACTGCGGATGATGATTTGGATCTGCCCTTATTTGCAAAAAATTTAAATGCACAACTGGAAGCCGGTGTTAACGGCATTGTATTAGGTGGCACGCTGGGCGAAGCCAGTGTTTTAACCACGTCTGAAAAAGAACAACTGGTAAAATTTGCTGTTGAGCAATGCGCAGGCAAAGTTCCGGTAATTTTAAACATAGCAGAAGGATCAACAAAAGAAGCTTTGCAACAGGCCGAATATGCAAAAACATGGGGAGCCAGAGGTATCATGATGCTGCCTGCAATGCGCTACAAAACCGACCACCGGGAAACGGTTACTTATTACAAAACTGTTGCCGATGCTACAGAACTCCCCATCATGATCTATAACAACCCGGTTGATTATAAAACTGAAGTAACGCTGGATATGTTTGACGAACTGCAGGTATGCAAAAATATTACAGCGGTAAAAGAAAGCACGAGAGATGTTAGCAATGTGACCAGGATGAGAAATCGTTTTGGCGACCGCTTTAAAATTTTATGTGGGGTAGATACCATTGCCATGGAAGAACTGTGCCTGGGTGCAGATGGTTGGGTGGCGGGATTGGTTTGTGCTTTTCCAAGAGAAACAGTTGCCATATTTAATTTGGTAAAAGCCGGTAAGATTGAAGAAGCTACAAAAATATACCGCTGGTTCATGCCATTACTGGAATTGGATATTCATCCCAAACTGGTGCAGTATATTAAACTGGCCGAAGCACAGGTTGGTATTGGCTCTGAAACGGTGAGGGCACCAAGGCTTACTTTGGTTGGAAAAGAAAGAGAAGATGTTTTGAAGATCATCAATGAAGGAATTGCTAAACGACCCACACTCTAACTAATATTCAACAATCAATTTTCAATAATCAATGTTCAACGAAAGCACTTCATCAGAAATTGAAACAATCATGCAGGAAGCATGGCAGGCATTTCATGTGTACAGAAAATTTTCATTAAAACAGCGGGCGGCATTTATGAAAGCCATTGCTGTGGAACTGGAAAATTGCGGCGATGCCTTGATACAAACTGCCATGAGCGAAACCAATTTACCCGAAGCAAGATTGCGTGGCGAAAGATCAAGAACCATTTTTCAACTGAACAGTTATGCCGAGGCATGTGAAAAAGCCGACTGGCTTGCTGCATGCATTGATACAGCCATACCGGATAAAGTACCGCCCAAACCAGATATAAGAAAAATGTTGGTACCCATTGGGCCCGTGGTGGTTTTTGGTGCAAGCAATTTTCCTTTTGCTTACTCCACTGCCGGTGGCGATACAGCCAGTGCTTTTGCAGCCGGTTGCCCGGTTATTGTAAAAGCACATCCTGCTCATGCTGAAACATCGGAGATTGTTGCAAATGCTATTTTGACCGCAGCCACAACATGCAATATGCCCAAAGGGATTTTTGCACATGTACACGGCGCTGGTTTTGAAGTGGGCAAGGCATTGGTAACACATCCGCATACAAAAGCAGTTGGATTTACCGGTTCATACACCGGCGGTAAACAATTATTTGACTGGGGCAATCAACGTAAAGACCCCATCCCGGTTTTTGCCGAAATGGGAAGTGTGAATCCTGTTTTTTTAATGCCCGAAAAATTATCCGCAGGATCCGGTGGAACTGCTTCAGCAAATGAAATTGCAACCATGTATGCAGGCTCCATCACGTTGGGCGTTGGCCAGTTTTGCACCAACCCCGGAATAATTATCGGTATTGAAGGCGAAGCACTGCAAACATTTGTTCACGACCTTGGTAAAGCCATTCAGCAAATTACACCTGCTGCGATGTTGCATGATGGAATTGCAGCAGCTTATAAAAAAAATAAAGACAATGCATTGTTGCAGGAAGATGTGCACCTGGTTGCAGAAAGTGAACTTTGGCAAAGCTCCGAAACTCTGCCAAAGTTAGCAGCCTTACCAACCCTTGCTACTGCCACCGGACAGGCATTTTTAAACAACCCTGTTTTACACCAGGAAGTATTTGGCCCCTACTCCATCATTATTCGATGCAAAGACATGAACGAAATGATTGAAGTGGCAAAAAAACTGGAAGGTCAGTTAACTTCAACCTTAATGGCCACTGAAAATGACATAAAGGACAACGACGCTTTGGTGGAAGCTGTAAAAAACATCTGCGGCCGTTTTATTTTAAACAGTGTACCTACCGGCGTGGAAGTTTGCCTGAGTATGCAGCATGGTGGGCCCTTCCCGGCCAGTACCGATGCAAGGTTTGGCTCTGTTGGTGCCGACGGTATTAAACGTTTTGCAAGGCCCATTGCTTTTCAGAACTGGAGTAATGATTTATTACCCGCTGAACTGCAGGATGAAAATCCGTTGGGAATATGGAGAACAGTGAACAATGAGTTGACCAAAGCTGTTGTACCAAATAAATAATTTTAAGTTTGACTATTACAATTAACCAGGTAATACCTATTGCGGAGCATACTAATTTATGGGACGACTTTTTACCGGAAGGCCATCATTTAAAAATAAGGCATTTACTCCCGTTAGAAAAAGCACAGATACCTGATATTGAAAATAATTATGTACAGATATTCCTTAAAGACAAACTAATAGGATTAGCATACCTGCAGCTATTTAAATTTTCACATACCCATTTAAATTTCGACAACCCATCGGGTCTGCAATGCAGGGCCATAAAATTTATTTTACCCAAAAAGCTGCACCTGCTTATTTGCGGAAATTTATTCAGGATAAATTTCCAGGGTTTTTATTTTAAAAATGAGCAGCACAATGCGTACATATTTGACGCAATTGAACTTTTTGTGAAACAGAACTGTAAGCTGAAACCCAGAGGAATTATTATAAAGGATTGTAAAGAAGTTTTTGTAGAGGAAAAATATGCTGCTTCCAAATACCATTTTTTTAATGGCGATGTTACCATGGAAATTACCCGGCGGCTGCACTGGAATACGTTTGAAGATTACCTGAATGATCTTACAAAAAAATACACCAAGCGGGCTAAAAAAATAATACAAGCTTTTGAAGGTGTGGTTACCAAAGAATTAACTGCTGCAGAAATTTTAGAGAATGCATCAATAATAGACCAACTCTACTGGAATGTTGTAAACAAACAACAGGTAAGGCTTGGTACCGTTAATGCAGCCTATTTGTACAAATTAAAACTGGATCTTGAACAGCGGTTTGAACTGCATGCACTCTATTTAAATAATGTAATGATCGGTTTTTACACTTACATTTTTTATACCCATGAAATGGAAACGCATTATATAGGACTAGACTACAGGTATAATGATACACACAAAACCTATTTCAACATTTTATTTTTAAGCGTTCAGAAAATGATTGAAAGTAATTATGAAAAACTGGAACTTGGCAGAACTGCCAAAGAAGCCAAGGCAAACCTCGGGGCATTTCCAAAACAGATATTTAACTATGTGAAAGTAAAGAACCCGGTTGCCAAAATTGCTTTACGTTACTTTTTAAACAGATTTAACCAGTCAGAAAATCAAAAACAATTAGAAAGATCGCCCCTGAAATGAAAAGTAAATTAAGATCAATCATTTTTTATGCCTTTATCCTGCTTGCTGCAGGCTGGGGCATCATGTGGTATATGCGTAAGACCATCGTCCCAAAAATGGAATTTCAAACCAGTGAATTATTGCTGATGGGCAGCAATACAAAAACCACTATTAACGATTTGAAAGGAAATGTAGTTATCGTTTCTTTTTTCCAAACCTGGTGTGGACCCTGTATCCAGGAGATGTATGTTTTTGATGAATTGCTGGCGACAGTCAATTCGCCAGACCTTAAAATTTTATGCATATCTGATGAAGATATAGATCGTATCAAAAAGCTTCAAAGCAGGTTCACCCCTGATAAAATCATGTTTACATATTCTTCTAAAAGCCTTTCCAGCCTCGGTATTCATGTATACCCAACAACCTATTTGCTTAATAAAAAAGGAGAAGTGATACAATCCAAACTGGAAGGATACAACTGGGCATTGGAAAAAGCGACCATTAAAAAACTAATTGCCGAGTAACCCGCTTTACCATATTATACAACCGCAGCCAGCTTTACATCTTCCCGGGCATGTTTGGCAACAAACCAGCCGGTTACTACAATGGAGATAATAAAATAAGTGCCCAGGATATATTTTGCAGCTGGCAAATAAGTACCAGCGCCAAACCAATCGTTTTGATTAAATAGAATGGTGAGCCCGATGCTGCCCCTGATCAATTCCCACACAATGGCCGAAGTATTCCTGTCCATCAGATCGGTGAGGGAATACACACTTAAAAAAAGAAAACCGCCATACCAGAAAATATAATTCGTATCCAAACCATTGATCAATGCGATATTCCCAAACATATAACTAACAAAAAACAGTATCAGCAACAACTGTGTCCAGCTCCACACATTTAATGCAGTTGAAGTTTGCGTTTCGTATTTTTCAAAATGATACACATCCTCAATTTTATACACCGGGTATTTGTGTACCACATCGGCAGGGCGATAACCTGTTGGTTTAAACCACAGCGTAAATTTATCTTTCCAGTTATTCGTTCTCCAGGCATCTTTTACCAGTAACCATACGTGTTGAAAATTTATGCGGATCGGGTTCCAGGTGCGTACCGGCCGGGTAATGCCATAAACCGGCGGTACCTCCGGCATCTCTTCCTGGAAAGTACCAAACCATTTATCCCAGAAAATAAATATCTGTCCGTAATTCTTATCAATATATTCTTTGTTGAACGCATGATGTACCCGGTGATGTGAAGGCGTAACAATGATCTTTTCTAAAAACCCCATCTTACCTATATGTTGTGTATGGTACCAGAACTGGGCAAATAAATGCAATGGTGCAACTACCGCTATAACCTGGTAAGGCACCCCCAGTAAAGCAGCAGGCAACAGGAATATGGCAAATATTTTTACAATGGATGAAATACTCTGCCTTAATGCGCAGGCGAGGTTGTAATCTTCACTGCTGTGATGAACAATATGGCCATTCCAGAAAAAATTAGTTACATGTTGTAAACGATGTACCCAGTAACCTGCAAAATCCAAAGCAAAAAAAGCGATAACATACACAATGATAGTATTGCTGATGCTTGTCAATGCAAGCCATTTTAACATAAACGGGTAAGAAAGAACAACCAGATACAGACCGATCACATCTTTGGTAACATTGGTAACGCCGCTGCTCAGACTGCTGATCATATCCATATTACGCACCGTATCTTTTCCTTTGCGCCAGCCATACCATTTTTCAAATAACACCAGCAGCAAAAATGCCGGCATGGCTATTAGTAAAATTTTACCGTACTGTTCCATGCTATAAATGTACAAATGCTGCTCAATATTGCCAAAGTTTGTGGGTACGTTTAAAATTATCGTGCTTTTACACGCACCCAATCAATGTTAAAGAAAACAGAAGATTACACTTCAGATCAAACCTCCTGAAACTGCATTTTGTGAAACCATTCATTTTAACAAAATCAAAATGATCTTATTGTGCTTCTGGCACAGTTTTGTTATTTATATAATAAAGCATTTTTCAAATTTAAAATTGACTCATCATGAAAAGAATATTTACACTTTCAGCCACTTTTTTGCTGGCAGCGGTTATACTAAGCAGTTGCGTAAAAGAAAGGATCGTTGTGGCAAATAATGAAGATTATTGGCTCAACCAGGAAGAAGGAGAAGTAGTGTACAGTGACCCTTCCTGCAATTATTGGGTTGTGGAAACCTATAATGGATATAATGTTATCTACACCGGTTCTGGCAGCCGGCCTTACGAAGGCGACCTCCTTTATGGAAATTTCAGTAGCCGTGGAACAAGAGATATCTATAATTATTCGGGGAGATATGTCTTTACCGGTACTGTTACCGACTATTGGCTAAGCTACAACCAGGCCCTTGATGTATTGGATTATTATTGCCCGATCTATGGCAGGGGACTACAACCCCGGGTTTTTAAAGAAGCTACTAAAATTCAGAAAAAATAATCCGGAAAAGATGGAACGGATGCCACTATCATGTAATCGATAGTGGCATTTTTGTAAAAGGAAAGTAAAAATCTTTCTCTACGCTTATATAAAACAAGCGAAGTTTTAATTAAGTTGCATAGCAAATCTCAAAACTGCTTTGAAGAAAACATTTATTTGTATCGATGCTCATACCTGCGGTAATCCTGTTCGCCTTGTAAAGGAAGGCGGCCCGGTGCTCATTGGGAAGAATATGAGTGAAAAGCGCCAGCATTTTCTGCAGGAATACGACTGGATACGCAAGGGACTCATGTTTGAACCCCGTGGCCACGATATGATGAGTGGCAGTATCTTATACCCGCCACACGACCCGCAAAACGATGTAGCTGTACTATTTATTGAAACCAGTGGCTGCCTGCCCATGTGCGGCCACGGCACCATTGGCACCATTACCATTGCCATTGAGGAAGGATTGATAAAACCAAAAACACCGGGTATAGTAAGGATGGAAGCACCGGCTGGATTGGTGATGATCTCTTTCAGACAGGAAAGTGCAAAAGTAAGATCAGTAAAACTCACGAATGTTCCTTCTTATTTAGCTGAAACAGAATTAACAGTTAATTGCCCTGAATTGGGCGAACTGGTTGTGGATGTTTCTTATGGTGGAAATTTTTATGCCATTGTGGATGTACAGAAAAATTTTAAGGGTTTGGAACATTACACGGCTGATAAATTAATAAGTTGGAGCAGAGCGTTAAGAAAAAACATCAACGATAAATATTCTTTTGTTCATCCTGAAAACGAAACAATAAAAGGCTGCAGTCATATTTTATGGACCGGTGCTGTGTTAGATAAAACATCTACAGCCCGCAATGCAGTTTTTTACGGCGATAAAGCCATCGATCGTAGTCCATGCGGTACAGGCACATCGGCCCGTATGGCGCAATGGTATACAAAAGGATTGCTGAAGCCCGGAGATGAATTTATTCATGAAAGCATCATTGGCAGTAAATTTATTGGCAGAATTGAAGAAGTGTTAACGGTTGCCGGAAAACCGGCGATAAGACCAAGTATAGAAGGCTGGGCAAGGATTTACGGGCAAAATACAATTACGATCGATGATGAGGATGATCCGTATGCGTATGGGTTTCAGGTGATTTAAAAACAACCCCCTGCCCCCCTGAAGGGGGAACTTAAAAGCATGGAGTAAAATAGAAAGCTAAAAGCTTTTAATAAAATAGTTTTTTGATTTGCATAGAAATCATTTTTAAAAATATTAAAAACTCAGTTCCATTTTTCTTTGTGCTATGCAACAGAGAACAATGAATTGAGGTTCCCCCTTTAGGGGGACAGGGGGGTATTATGATAACAATCATTGGTGGCGGGGTAATCGGCCTATGCAGCGCTTACTATTTACAAAAGGAAGGATACGAAGTAACGGTCATTGAGCGTGGCGATATAACCGACGGCTGTTCTTTCGGTAATATGGGTTATATGTCGCCCAGCCATTTTGTGCCGTTGGCAAGCCCGGGCATTATAGCCGAAGGCTTTAAACACATGCTCAGCAGCAGCAGCCCGTTTTATATAAAGCCCAGGCTTGACTGGGACCTGATGCAATGGGGCTGGCATTTCTGGAAGAACAGTAATACTGCAACGGTTAAAAAAAATGCACCGCACTTAAATAACCTGTTGCAATTAAGCCGTGCTTTAATAAACGACATGCGTACTGAAATTGGTGACACATTTGATATGGAAGAGAAGGGCTGCCTGATGATGTGCAAACACCAAAAAACGCTTGATCATGAATTTCACCTGGCAGATGATGCTGAAAAATTTGGATTGAAAGTAGAGCGGTTGCTGAAAGATGATGTGCAAAAATTGGAACCTGATGTTGAACTGAATGTTGCCGGTGCAGTTTTGTTTAAAGATGATTGCCATTTCAATCCGGGGAAGATGATGATTGCGCTGAAAAATAATTTAGAAAAAAAAGGAGTTAAATTTCAGCTTAATACTACGGTTACGGGTTTTGAAAAAGCGAACGATACCATTTCAGCAGTTATTACCGACAAAGGGAAATTTGATTGTGAGCAGGTTGTTGTAGCAACCGGAAGCTGGTTACCAGTTGTTGCAAAAATGATGGGCATCAGATTATTATTACAGCCGGGCAAAGGATACAGCCATACTTATCAGCATGTAGAAAAAAATATAAAATTCCCGGCGATCCTTGTTGACGGGAGATGTGCTATAACGCCCTGGGGACATCAGCTTCGCATTGGCGGCACCATGGAATTAAGTGGCATTAACAACAAAGTTTTAATTAACCGCATGCAGGGCATTTATGATTCTGCAACCGATTTTTACCCTGGTTTAAAGATTGATTTTCCGGCGGCAGATAAAATATGGAATGGCTTAAGGCCGGTTACACCGGATGGGTTGCCCTACATTGGGAAAGTTTCAAAGTTTGTTAATGTTACCATAGCCGGAGGCCATGCCATGCTGGGCATTTCTGAAGGAACAGGCACCGGGAAACTGGTAACTGAAATTATAAAACAGCAACCAACATCTATCAATATCAACGCATTTAACCCGCAAAGATTTTAAAGATTATCTTCTCTGCAATTTTGCCTATTGCTTATTGCCTATTGGCTGTATCCTTTGGTTTTTTCTTTAGCAGGTTATCAAACAATCCTTTTACCGATTCTTTGGTTTTATCTCCACTGTTTTTTACAGGCGTTGAATCTTTTGCAGCCACCGTATCTTTTTTATTTTGCATTTTTTTTCTCAACTCTTCCAGGGCTGCATTTCCCAGTTGCTTCTTTATTGAAGTAAGTGTGTCTTGAGCCGCTTTTTTTGCACTGTCAATTTTTGCCTGCGCAAAATCTTTTACCTGCTGCTGCATCTGGTCGGCCAGTTTTTCGCCGCTCTGCTTCAAATCAACTTTTATAGAAGGGTTTGTAAAAGTTCCGCCCATGGCCAGTTTCAGGTTAACCACATCACTTATTTTCACCGGAATACCCTTTGCATTTATTGCTGCAGCCAGGTTATTTACCAGTTGATTGCCCTGGGTGCCCATCAGCGCCCGGGGCAGTTTAAGGTTAATGGCATAATTCAGGGATTGATCAAAACCCTGCAGACCGCCAATCTCCATTTCAATATCTTTCAGTTTTACTGTAAAAGGTTTTACCAGCAATTTTCCGTTCGAAAATTCAAAGAATGTTTTCACATCTTTCAGCGAAATTTCCTGCAATTGTTTTACATTCAAAACCGAAGCCATTTTATCAAGTGGCGCAAATTTGCTCAGAAAGCCTTCTATCAAAAATAAATTTCCATTACCCGAAATAGTACTCATATCAATATTCATATCATCGCCCAGTTTACCACTGGCCGATAAAACAGAAGTGAGTTTACCTGCCAGGTATTTACCGATCGGCATCAGTTTCTGAGCCGTATTAAAAGCGTAGAATGTTTTTTGAATGTCCACGCCCGCCACATCATAACTCATGGCTATAGCTGGTTTTGTTTTACTCTCTTTTGTGCTGTACGATCCATTGATTTTTATTTTACCATCCATAGCATTGCCATTCACATTATTCAGTACAACAGCTTCGTCCTTTACCTGCACAGTTCCGGATAAATTCTGTATATCAACTTTATCGTACAGCAGCCTGTCGATTTTTGTGTTTAAAACAACATCCAGGTTATCAGGAACAATGAAAGGCTGTGCAGTACTGCCTTTTGAAGTAGTATCTGCCGAAACCCCGATCCAGTCATTCAGGTTTATCTTATCGGCATTGATCGCAAGATTGGCACTTAACGGCTTTCCATTCAGCAAATAACTCAGCAGGTTATTGATCTGTCCGCCACCATCAAAATTTGAATTTTGATATTGCCCGTCCAGGTTGGATACATTGATCTTTGTTGGCGTAAAATCTGCATGCACGGTATTTATTTTTACACCCGTTGGATAATCAGCCGATGTGTATTTAAAATTATTTACATTAACAATACCGGCTGCATAAAACTTATTATACTGTTGTTGTTCTATTTCTTTTACATTTCCTTTTATACTTACATCGGCATTCATCAGGCCGGCAATGCTGGTGCCTTTTTCCAGCTTCACATAATTGGCAACCTGGCTCAGATCCAGCTTGCCTTTTGCAGCCGCATCTACAAACATATTGCTTACCGGGTTTTTAACCAGCAGCCTGAAATCAAATGGCTCATTATCTATTGCCAGGTGGCCGTTTGTAATATCCACGACCGTGTTATCTGTTTTTCCATCCGGATTATCAACCAATATTTTAAAATTGATCTGCTGCACACCCTTTGGCAGATCGGTATATTTAAATGAACCGTCTTTTACTTCGGCTGCCAGGTGATAGGCCGGCATAACAGAATCAGCATAAACACCTTTTACAAACCCTTCAAAAATGGCTGTACCTGTTGCCGTAACCTTACTGAATTCTTTTTGATAGATTGGTGTTATCAACGATAAGATATTTTTAAAATCGGAAGTTGGTGATTTAAAACTGATATCCATCCCATACCCGTTTGCCAGCTTATTGACAACACCCTTACCGTCAATTTTTAGTTCATTCAATGAAATATCTGTACCATCAAAGCTGTAGACTCCTTTTTTGTTATCGATCTTTATATCTGTATTTACCACTGATCTTACCTTAGACAAATAGGGTATAGCTCCATCATTAAATGAAATAGCATCAGCCGCACTTCTTGTTCTTAAAGTAAACAGGTCTGCCGTAAAGTCACCGCTGCCGGAATGATTCAGGTTCTCTACAACAACACTTATGTTGTTCTGAACATCCATGTAATTAATGTAGCCGTTCTCAATTGAATAATAATCAAGCGCCAGGTTAAAAGGTTTATCGGCGGTATCCTTACCTGTCTTTTCTGCTTCGGATTTTACAATATCCCAATTGGCCAATCCGTCTTTATCCACAATAGCATTGATGCGTGGTGATACCAGGAAAATATTGTTGATGTTCATATTACTGCCCCTGATAAAGCTCAGAAAATCTACCGTAGCATCCAGTCTTTTGGCAGATAATAAAGTATCATCGGCAAAATAATTTATACCAATCACCTGCAGGTCATCCAAACCAATACTCACTTTTGGAAAACGCCTGAAGAAAGAAATATCCACCTCTTTAAAATCAACTTTGGCATTCAGGTTTTTATTCACCTCTTTTTTTACCATGGTAACAATCTTCCCTTTAAAAATATAAGGCGTTGCAAACAGCAATCCAATTAGTATCAGCAGGATAATAAAAAATATTTTTAAAAACTTTTTTAGCTTCTTCATAAAATTTTTATTTTAACCGGGTAACCATAACCTGGCAATTACAGGTAACCAAAAATTATTCCAATAGTTACTTACAAAATAAAATGTCAGCCTCAGATTGCTGAAGGCGGGTTACTTATTTACACATTCCGCCTTCGACAAGCCCGGGCTGACACATTGCTACAGGTATTTAAAAATTGCTACTATTCCAACTTTGTTTCGTAATGCATTTCAGGCACTTCCACATCACCAAAGCCTTTACGCATCAGGCGTTGCTGAAACTCCTGCTGCACCGGGTACTCTCCATGAACAATAAACATTCTTTTTACCGCTGCAGGATCCTGGCAGGCTAAAAACTGGCACAGGTCATCGTAATCGCCATGGGCACTCATGCTGCGAATAGAACCGATCTCGGCATTCACTTCATGCTGCACACCATAAATATTTACTTCTTTTGCTCCCGCCATTAATTTACCCCCAAGCGAACGTGGTTCACAATACCCCGTTAATAAAATGGTATTGCGGCTGTTCTCAATATTATTACTGATATGATGTTTTACCCTGCCTGCATCTGCCATGCCGCTGGCAGAAATGATAACGAAAGGCCCGTTGCGGAAATTCAGCATCTTCGATTCCTCAACCGACTTTATAAATTTCAATCCCTTAAAACCAAAGGGATCATTATCCGATTGCAAAATTTTTTGAATGCTCTTATTAAAATACTGCGGATAATGTTTTACAATTTCGGTTGCTTTTACACTCAGCGGACTGTCTACAAAATAATCCAGGTCGGGTAATCTTCTTTCCAGTTCCAGTTGGTTAAGCGCAAATAAAATTTCCTGTGTGCGGCCAACGCTGAATGCAGGAATGATCAGTTTTCCTTTTTTCTGCAGGCAGGCTTTTTCTATCCAATGCAACACCTGGTCGGGTGTGGTGGTAGCATTATCGTGCAGGCTGTTGCCATAGGTTGATTCTAATATAATATAATCGGCCTGCGAAAATGTTGCAGGCGATTTTAAGATCACATCCCGGTACCGGCCCACATCTCCGCTAAACGTAAGGCGGGTAACTTTTCCCCGTCCGACCGGGTCGTCCGGGCGGGCATCTTCGGTAATTTTTAAATGAACAGCGGCGCTGCCAATGATATGGCCTGCATCGGTGTATTGCACTTCAATATTTTCATCAACAGTAAACCAGATATCGTAAGGCACCGCCACAAAATGATCAGCTGCTTCCAACGCCTGTGCTGTCGTGTACAGGGGTTTCAGGTAAGGTAATCCCTGCTGTGCCCTTCTTTTATTTTCATACTTCACCTCATTTTCCTGTATACCGGCCGAGTCTTCCAGCATTACCGAAGCAAGCTCTTTTGTTGCCGGCGTACAAAATATTTTACCATTAAAACCATCACTAACCAGTTTTGGTAACAAGCCGCAATGATCAATATGTGCATGAGACAAAATAACATGTGTTACTCCCATTGCATCAAATCCAAAGCTTCGGTTCATGGCATCGGTTTCTTTACCCATGCCCTGGAACATACCGCAATCAAGCAAATATTTTTTGCCGTTTTTTAAACTTATCAGGTGTTTAGACCCTGTAACGGTTCGTGCCGCTCCGTGGAATGCTATTTTCATACCCCCTGCCCCCCTGAAGGGGGAATCTCAATTCAATTCTTTCTGCTGCATAGCACAGAAAACAATTGAACTAAGTTTTAAAATCTTATAAATGATTTCTATGCAAATCAAAAACTCATTGTTAAATAATTCCCTTGCCCTGAGTTCCCCCTTCAGGGGCGGAGGGGGTTGCCAAATACGCCATAAACCCCATTCCCATCTCAATCGCACTTTCATCAATATTAAAAGTTGGCGTATGTACGCCGCTTGTAATTCCTTTTGCTTTGTTGCCGGCACCAATCCTGAAAAAACATCCGGGTATCTGGTGACTGTAATAAGCAAAGTCTTCGGCTCCCATACGCAGTTCTGTGGTTTCCACATTTTCAGCTCCAATATAGGCTTCGCCTTTCTCCCTGGCAAATGCGTTCAGTGCTTCATCATTCAATACAAAAGGATAGCCCACATCAATAGTTATTTCGGCTTCCGCACCCATAGCTGCCACCAGTTCAATGGTTTGTTTTTTTATCAGTTCATGTGCTTTAAAACGCCACTCTTCGTTCATCGCTCTGAAAGTTCCCATCAGCTTTACTTCGCTGGGTATTACATTGGTTGTATTACCACCCTGGAAAGAAGTGATGGATAAAACAGAAGGATTGAACGGGCTGTTGTTCCTGCTCACAATTTGCTGCAGGCTTATAATCAGATGCGATGCAATTAAAATGGTATCGGCTGTATGTTGCGGTGCAGCAGCATGGCCGCCTTTTCCTTTAATGGTAATGTAGATCTCATCGGCACTTGCCATGATCATTCCTCCTCTGAAACTCAAACGGCCAACCTCCACACCCGGATGCACGTGCAGTGCAAAAATGGAAGAAGGTTTTGGGTTTTCCAACACCCCTTCTTTAATTAAAATACTGGCGCCTCCGGGATTTTTTTCTTCGCCCGGTTGAAAGATCAGTTTCACTGTTCCCTCCCACTCATTTTTCAATTCATTTAAAATTTTAGCCGCACCCAGCAGGCAGGTTGTATGTACATCATGCCCGCAGGCATGCATAACGCCCGGCTTTTTCGATTTGTACGGCACATCATTTTCTTCTGTAATGGGCAGTGCATCCATGTCTGCACGCAGTGCTGTAACTTTTGTATCGGGATTTTTACCTTTTATTAAGCCAACCACACCGGTAGTTGCTTTCACTTCAAAGGGTATTCCAAATTCTGTTAATTTTTTTTGAACAAATGCAGATGTTTCAAACTCCTGGTAACTCAGTTCCGGATTGGCATGTATCTGGTGGCGAATCTCTATAAATTCAGGGGCATATTTTTTTGCCAGCTGCTGTATTTGATCTTTTATCATGCTTAAAAATAACGGTAAACTGTTAAACTAAAAAAGAGTTTCTATGCTGAAACTCTTAATACAGAAAGTAATTTATTTTATTTCTTCCTTTAAATCTTTATCGGGCTTTACCTCAATGGTATCGGGCACAACATAAACACCACCTTTTACCACGCCGCCTTTTACTATCTGGTTTTTAACTTTTTCAGCATCTTCTTTTTCCACAAAATCGCCAAACTTCATTTTAATAAACGGTGCCTGGTATGTCATGATTACTTTTTCCTCCGGAAAGTTCTGCAAAAGGTAAGCCCTTACTTTCATGGCGTAGTCCCTGTTATCGGTTTTTAAAACAAACAGGCGATAACCTTTGGCAAATCGGGCAGCCATTTTGGTATTCATAATGGCTATATCTACCTGTGCCTTTGCCAGCAGGTCCAGCCGTGGGTCTTTATTAACCGTAACTTTCCCGGGCAGGGTTGTATCGGCCGGTGTAGCTTGTGCAAAAAGTATTTTACCTGCTGAAAGTATAAATATTAAACATAGTATTTTTTTCATGTATTCAAATTTACAAATACCGTTCCAGTATTTTTATGCAAAATACAGCATTAAATTGCCATAAAAATACCGATTAAGCAGAACTTAATTCATAAGCCCCTGTTAATAAGAGGTAATCATTTGTTATATTTATCGCCAGATTTAAAAACCAAAATAAAATTGCATGCAAAAAATCAAATTGCTGTTGATGCTACTCATGTTAAGTGGTATCTCTCCTTTAGTAAACGCACAGGCAACTTTCCAGGTAAATGATGTAGCTAATCCAAAAGACGGGCATTATGCATTTACCAATGCCAACATTGTAAAAGATGCCCAAACCACGGTACAAAATGGTACGCTGATCATCCGTCAGGGGAAAATTGTGGCTGTAGGAAACAATATTTCCATTCCAAAAGATGCGGTAATTATTGATTGCAGGGGCAAATTTATTTACCCCGCTTTTATTGATATTTACACAGATTATGGTATTATAGCTGCCAATACAGCCCAGCAAAATATTACCAGTGCAGCTGCTTTTTTCCGCACACAGCAACTCACATCCGGCACCAAGGGTGCTTATGGCTGGAACCAGGCCATAAAATCCGAGACAGAAGCTCATAAAATTTTCAGCGGCGATGATCCTAAGGCAAAAGCCCTGAGGGATATTGGCTTTGGCTCGGTACTTACACACCAAAAAGACGGGATTGCACGTGGTAGCGGTGCATTTGTAACCCTTGCCGATCAACCCGACAATTTTGTGATATTAAAAGATAAAGCTTCGGCTCATTATTCCTTTAGCAAAGGCAGTTCCAGTCAAAGTTATCCCGGTTCTATGATGGGTATGATCGCTTTGCTGCGTCAAAATTACCTGGATGCCCAGTGGGATAATAGTAATCCAATTACCGAAGGTGTGAACCTTTCTTTAAAAAGCTGGAACGACAACCAATTGCTTCCACAGATCTTTGAAGCCAATGATAAATGGAATGATCTGCGTGCAGATAAAATTGGCGACGAATTTGGTGTACAATATATAATTAAAGGCGGGGGCAATGAGTATCAACGAATAAAAGAAATGGCCGAAACAAAAGCATCTTTTATTTTATCGCTGAATTATCCTGCTGCCATGGATGCAGATGATCCGAATGATCTGCGTTTTGTTGGCCTGGATGATCTGAAGCATTGGGAACTGGCACCATCCAATCCTGCCGCTTTTGAAAAAGCTGGAATTAATTTTTGTTTAACTACAGCCGATCTGGCCAACCCAACTGAGTTTATGGCCAACCTGCGTAAAGCTATTGAATATGGTTTAACCGAACAGAAAGCCTTAGACGCACTTACCAAAGCCCCGGCAACGATGCTGGGCATGTATGATAAAATTGGCAGCCTGGACGCAGGTAAAATTGCAAATTTTTTAATTACATCAGGACCTGTATTTGCTGAAAAGACCGTGTTGTTACAAAACTGGACCCAGGGTATAAAAAATGCGGTAAAAGATGAAAACTGGTACGATGTAAAAGGCATATATAATTTAATGACCAATACCATCGGAGGAGCAAGGGCTTTTTCGCTTGAGCTGAAAGATGCCGGTGTGGCCAGTTTTATTAGCAAAGATACCCTTACCGGTAAATATAGTTTTGATGGCAAACTGGTAAAACTAAGTTATACCGAAGGACGTGGACCTAATGCCAAAGAAACTATTTTAAGCGGTGCTGCAGCGGGTAATGTATGGAATGGCCGTGGAAGCGATGCACAGGGAAATGTATTTACCTGGACAGCCACTTTTGATAAAAAAATGGAACCTAAGGCCGACAGTGTGAGGGCCAAACAACCATTGGTTTTAGGAAAAGTAACTTATCCTTTTTTAAGTAATGGCTGGGAAGAAATGCCGAAGGCTGAAAGCTTCTTAATTAAAAATGCAACGGTATGGACCAGTGAAAAAGATGGCAAACTGGAAAACGCGGATGTATGGGTGAAAGACGGAAAGATCGCTGCAGTAGGAAAAAATCTTGCAGATCCAACAGCCAGGGTCATTGACGGCACCGGCAAACATGTTACTGCGGGTATTATTGATGAACATTCACATATAGCTGCTGCATCTATTAATGAAGGCGGGCAAAGTGTTACCGCTGAGGTGAGGATCGCCGACAACCTCAATCCTGATGATATGAATATTTACCGCCAGCTCAGTGGTGGCGTTACCAGCTCTCATATACTGCATGGCTCGGCCAATACCATTGGCGGTCAAACGCAATTAATAAAACTCCGCTGGGGAGCCAACGACCAGGACCTGAAATTTGCAGGTGCTGATGGCTTTATAAAATTTGCTTTGGGCGAAAACGTAAAAAGAAGTTCGTCCACGCAGGGCAATACCCGTTTTCCTGATACCAGGATGGGTGTTGACCAGGTACTGATGGATGCATTTCAAAGAGCAACAGATTACCAGCATGCATGGAAAGCTGCAGATGAAAATAATAAGAAGAAAGGTGCAACACCAATAACCGTTCGCAGAGATTTAGAACTGGATGCATTGGTTGAGATCATGAATAAAAAGAGATTTATTACCTGTCACTCATATGTACAAAGTGAAATTAATGCAGCCATGAAAGTGGGCGATAAATTCGGTTTTACTTTCAACACGTTCACCCACATTTTAGAAGGATACAAAGTTGCAGATAAAATGAAGGCACATGGTGCACACGCATCAACCTTCAGCGACTGGTGGAATTACAAAATGGAAGTAGTGGACGCCATTCCGTACAATGCCTATATCATGCACAAAGTTGGTTTAAATGTAGCCATCAATTCGGATGATGCAGAAATGGCCAGACGCCTGAACCAGGAAGCCGCCAAGAGTGTGAAGTATGGTGGTATGAGTGAAGAAGATGCCTGGAAAATGATTACCATCAACCCGGCAAAAATGCTGCACATTGATAATAAAGTAGGCAGTATAAAAGTTGGTAAGGATGCCGACCTGGTTGTTTGGAGCGATAACCCATTGTCTATTTATGCCAAAGCTGAAAAAACAATGGTGGATGGTATTATTTATTTCGACAGGGACAAAGATGCAGCCATGCGTATTCAAAATAAAAACGAAAAAGCAAGATTGATACAAAAGTTAACTATTGCCAAAAGAACTGCAACACCCGGTGCAGCCGGTGCTGCTGGTGGTCGTGGTGCAAGGCCCAGGTTTGAAATTATCAATACCTGCAGCGATCATTACCATAGTCATGGTTTACTGGGTATTGATGCCGATGATGTAGAAAACAATAATTAATCTGAAAAAAACATTCAAATGAAAAAAATATTTTTATATACCCTCTGCATTTTTATGGTTACCAATATTGCTGCACAGGAAACCATACTGCCTGCATTGCCGCAAAATGAAACCATTGCATTAACCAATGCAACCATTCATGTGGGCAATGGCCAGGTAATTAATAACGGTACAGTTGTTTTTAAAAATGGAAAAATAACAGAAGTAGGTGCCGCTGTTTCTGCAGCCGGGGCAAAAGTTATTGATTGTAAAGGCAAACATATTTACCCGGGCCTGATCTTAACTGCATCTCAACTGGGTTTGGTAGAAGTGCCCAGTAACCGGGCTACCGTTGATGGATCTGAAATTGGTGAAATGAATCCAAGCATCCGTTCGCTTGTTGCATATAATACCGATTCAAAAGTGACCAATACTTTACGCACCAATGGCATTTTGCTGGCCAATGTAATTCCGGCGGGTGGTATTATTTCTGGTTCCTCTTCTGTTGTACAGTTAGACGCCTGGAATTGGGAAGATGCAGCGTACAAAACAGAAGTGGCCATTCATTTTCGGATGCCTTCTTTATTGAACAGGCGTGGCGGCAGAGGCGGAGGTTTTGGCGGGCAACAGGCTCCTGCTGATCCTGTAAAAACAGGACTGGAGCAGATTGAAAAAGTAAAAGTATTTTTTCGCGAAGCAAAAGCATACCTGGCTGAAAGCAAACATGAAAACACCAACCTGAAGTTTGAAGCAGTCAGAAATTTATTCGATAAAAAACAAAAACTGTTCATCCATTGCAATATTGTAAAAGAGATGTTGCTGGCAGTGGATTTTGTTAAAGAATTTGGATTTGATGTGGTGCTGGTAGGCGCTGTTGACAGCTGGCAGATCGCTGATCTGCTAAAGCAAAATAATATTGCTGTTATTTTAAACCAGTTGCACGATTTGCCCACCATGATAGATGATGATATTGACCAGCCATTTAAAACACCTTTCCTGTTACAAAAAGCCGGTGTATTATTTACCATAAACGATGATGATGGTAACACCCGCTACCGCAATCTGCCTTTTAATGCAGGCACTGCTGCCAGTTATGGCTTAAGTAAAGAAGAAGCCTTAAGCTCCATCACTTTAAATGCAGCAACGATTTTAGGTATTGCCGATAAAACCGGCAGCATTGAAACCGGTAAAGATGCCAACATGGTGGTAAGTGAGGGCGATATTCTGGATATGCGTACAAATATTATTACCAATGCATTTATACAGGGCAGACAAATTGATCTGAACAATAAACAAAAACAACTGGCAGAAAAATACGAGACGAAGTATGGTATAAAGTAAGATCGATTTATAAATTTTGAAAAGCAGGATCGATGAAAATTGATCCTGCTTTTTTTATTAATTCACTTGCCCTGCAACGGTTATAAACCCTGCTCATTTATCTTATCTTTGTGTATTAACGATCTACTATGCAACGAATAGCTGAATCAGAACTGATCATTAACAACCGTGGCGGCATTTACCATCTGGATGTACGGCCCGAAGAACTTGCAGATACTATTATTGTAGTTGGCGACCCGGAAAGGGTTAAAAAAGTAAGTGTTCATTTTGATAGAATTGAACACCGGTTACAGCATCGTGAATTCATCACCCACACCGGTTATATTGGCAATAAACATTTGTCTGTAATCTCAACTGGCATTGGTCCCGATAATATTGACATCGTTTTTAACGAACTGGATGCCCTGGCCAATATTAATTTTGAAACCAGGCTTATAAAAGAAAAGCTTACCAAACTCAATATCATCCGCTTTGGCACATCAGGCTCTTTACAGCCCGATATTCCTGTTGATAGTTTTGTAGCTTCCACCCATGGCCTGGGCTTGGATAACCTGCTCAATTTTTACAGTTACGAAAAAACGGAAGCAGATAAAGAGATGATTGAAGCATTTATAAACCAGACAAATTTAGATACAGCCATCACCAGTCCATATGCATTCTGCGGCAGTGAAATGTTACTTCAAAAATTTGGGGAAGGTTTTCACAAAGGTATTACGGTTACCTGCCCGGGTTTTTTTGGTCCGCAGGGAAGGGTGCTGCGTTTAGGGTTAAGCAGTCCGGGACTGGTTGACAAGCTTACCCATTTCAACTTTAATCATTACCGAATCACTAACTTTGAAATGGAAACATCGGCCATTTATGGTTTGGGTAAGCTGATGGGACATGAATGCCTGAGCATAAATGTTATCATCGCTAACCGGGTGGTAAAAGAATTTTCTAAAGACAGCAATGCGGCTGTTGAAAAATTAATTGTAAAATCGCTGGAAGCATTAATAGCTTCTTAGTTATAAAAGCTGTCAGCCTGCCTGTCCCGATTATTTTCGGGGAGCCTGTCGAAGGCGGGTGATAACGGCAGCAGATTTAATTTAAAAAATCAAAATGATCGCAACTAAAATGATCCCTGACTTCTCTGCCCCCGTTCATGTTGACCAGGTAGGTATTGAAGAAAGAGCATCCCGCTTTACCAAGCGAAGCATAAAAAATGAAACCAAATTAAATGGTTTGATGCTTGCGCTGAACATGATTGATCTCACCACGCTGGAAGGAAAAGATACCAATGGGAAAGTGAAACAGCTTTGTTACAAGGCCCAGCACCTGCATGATGCATATCCGGGACTGCCAACCGTTGCAGCTATTTGTGTTTATCCATCCATGGTAAAAACAGCCAAGGCAGCATTGGGTAATTCGGGTATAAAAGTGGCATCGGTTGCTACTGCCTTCCCCAGCGGGCAGGCGCCACGTGATGTAAAAATAAGAGATACAAAATATGCAGTGCAGAACGGTGCCGATGAAGTGGATATGGTGATATCGAGAGGCAAATTTTTAGAAGGGGAATACAATTTTGTGTTTGATGAAATTGCTGCCATTAAAGAAGCCTGTGGCGATGCAAGATTAAAAGTTATATTAGAAACCGGTGAACTGGTTACTTATGATAAAGTGCGTAAGGCCAGTGATATTGCCATGTATGCCGGTGCCGATTTTATAAAAACATCTACCGGTAAAATTTCTCCGGCTGCCACCATGCCTGTTACTTTGGTGATGCTGGAAGCCATTCGTGATTTTTATTACAAAACCGGAAAGAAGATCGCTATGAAACCTGCAGGTGGTATTTCAAAATCAAAACTGGCCTTGCATTATTTGGTAATGTTGAATGAAACACTCGGCGAAGGCTGGATGAACAACGAATGGTTCAGGTTTGGCGCAAGCAGCCTTGCCAATGATATACTGATGCAGTTGATGAAACAGAAGACAGGTGTTTATCAGAGTGCGAATTATTTTTCAATAGATTAGTTTCACGCGGAGAACGCAAAGAAGCAGAGAACGCCGTTTTATCTCTGCTTTCTCCGCTCCTCTGTGACCTCAGCGTGAAATAAAATATACAGTTAAAAAAACAAAAATGGCAAAAGCTACAAAGAATAATACCCTCAAATTAAAATTCGACAGTGCAAGAAATCTGGCACCGGCTCCGGAAAGTAAAAGCGCTGCAAAAATTGATCCGCAGTACGATCTGTTCATCAATGGCAAGTTTGAAAAGCCACTGAGCAAAAAATATTTTGCAACCATTAACCCGGCTACAGAAGAAAAATTATCAATGATCGCTGAAGCCAATACAGCAGATGTAAACAAAGCTGTTGTGGCTGCAAGAACTGCATACGAAAAGACCTGGAAAAAAATGCCGCCTGCCGAAAGGGCAAAATATATTTACCGCATTGCACGCATGATACAGGAACGTGCAAGAGAGTTCGCCATCATTGAAACATTAGATGGGGGTAAACCCATTCGTGAGAGCCGTGACTTTGATGTACCAACAGCAGCCAACCATTTCTTTTATTATGCAGGCTGGGCCGATAAACTGGAATATGCATTCCCCAACCGCAGAACAGAACCATTGGGCGTTGCAGGACAGATCATTCCCTGGAATTTTCCTTTATTGATGGCTGCGTGGAAAATTGCACCGGCGCTGGCTTGTGGAAATACAGTTGTATTAAAACCAGCTGAGAATACTTCTCTAACTGCATTAAAACTGGCAGAAATTATTCAGGAAGCCGATCTTCCGCCCGGCGTTGTAAATATTATTACCGGGGCTGGTGCAACTGGTGCTGCAATCGTTAATCATGCAGATGTTAATAAAATTGCTTTTACCGGTTCAACTGAAGTTGGAAAAATAATTCAGCGTGCCATTGCAGGTACCAATAAAAAAGCAACATTGGAATTAGGTGGCAAAGCCGCCAACATCATTTTTGATGATGCACCTATCGACAAGGCTGTGGAAGGTGTTATCAATGGCATTTTTTTTAACCAGGGCCATGTATGTTGCGCAGGCTCACGCCTGTATGTACAGGAATCTGTTTTTAAAGAAGTTGTACGCAAATTAAAAGACAGGTTGGAGACCATGATACTTGGCGAGCCGATGGATAAGAATACCGACATTGGTGCCATCAATTCAAAAGCACAATTAGATATCATTAATAAATACATTAAGATCGGTCAGCAGGAAGGTGCAGAAATGTACCAGCCTTCATGCGCCATACCTAAGAAAGGATTTTATTGCAGGCCAACCATCTTCACCAATGTGGCACAAAGCAACCGAATTGCCCAGGAAGAAATTTTTGGACCGGTACTGGCTATTCAGAGTTTCAGAACCGATGATGAAGTGATTGAAAAAGCAAACAATTCGCCTTATGGCCTTTCTGCAGGCGTTTGGACTGACAAGGGTTCCAAGATATTTAACCTCACCACAAAATTAAGAGCCGGTGTTATCTGGGCAAATACATTTAATAAGTTTGATCCTACTTCACCTTTTGGTGGTTATAAAGAAAGTGGATTTGGAAGAGAGGGAGGGTTGCATGGTTTATCGGCTTACATTAATCTGACAACGTAATAATCGCCGGAAAGACGGCAAGTCGGAAAATATAAAAACGACTTACCGACTTACCGGCTTACCGGCAAAAAAAAATACTTATGGCAAAGACATCAGAAAAAAGATTAGAAGTTTTAAAAACTTACAAAATATACATCGGCGGTCAATTTCCCCGCACGGAATCAGGCAGATATTACGTGGCAACAAACAGCAAAAATGAAAACCTGGCAAATGTTTGCCTGGGGTCGAGAAAAGATTTCAGAGATGCAGTTGTTGCAGCAAGAAATGCATTTGGCGGCTGGAGCGCCAGGGCAGCTTTTAACCGTGGGCAAATTTTATACCGCATTGCCGAAATGCTGGAAGGAAGAAAAGCACAGTTCATTGATGAATTGATGAAACAGGATTCTACAAAAGCCCTGGCAGAAAGTGAAGTGAACCTTTGTATTGACCGTTTAATTTATTACAGCGGTTGGTGCGATAAATTTCAGCAGCTATTCAGTTCTGTAAATCCTGTGGCTTCATCACATTTTAATTTCTCTGTGCCGGAGCCTACCGGCGTTGTTGCTGCCATTGCTCCGCAAAATGATTCATTACTGGGATTGGTTTCTGTAATTGCGCCCATCATTGCAGGAGGAAATACGGGCATTGTTTTAGCATCGGCAACCAAACCTCTTTGCGCCGTAACCTTTGCCGAAGTGCTTAACAGTTCTGATCTACCGGGTGGTGTAGTAAATATCCTCACCGGTAAAGTAGGTGAGCTTGTCCCCTTCTTTGCCGACCACATGGATGTAAATGCAACCGTTTTTTGTGAAGCTGATGCAGCAACACAAAAGCTGATTAAAGAAAAAGCTTCATTGAACGTAAAAAGAGTTTTGTTGTACGATAAAGTAAAATGGTCAACTGCAACCGGACAATCTCCCTATTTTATTATGGACCTGCAGGAAATAAAAACCACCTGGCACCCGATCGAGAATATTGGTGGGGCGAAGGCGGGGTATTGATAATATATCAATGCGCCATTTAAGTGTAGTTCTTATAAAGCCAGGTGGGCCTATGAATAAACCCACCTGTATTTACATTATCAATTCTTAAAAATCCCTTCATCAACTGTTACATTCGTGGATATCTTATCGTATAGGGTAGTGCCCTGCATGGTGCTAACACTATACGGAAACCAATAACCGTCTGCATTCTGTTTGTAATCACTCATGGTTGTTTCCGTTTCAGTGTCTTCTCCGTTGATCTTTGCTTTGCCGAGCGACTTTATAATTCTGTTTGTTTTTACATCAATAAAAATGGTCTTTTTTATACCGTTCTTGTAAACAACATTTAATTTGTAAGCATCGGTTTCTTTACCGGCCAGTTCAATGGTAGTACCCTTTTCTTTATAATTTAAAAAAGTTCCCTGCAGGTCCATCTGGCTTTGCGCCGCCTTTAACTGATCGTCATCCATTTTTTGTGCAGTACTCATGCCCATCACAGGCATGTACACCCAACCTTCTGTTGTATTGGCAACCTGGTAGTTGGATGTGCCCATCACTTCAATATCAACACGTACGCCTTTGAGGTGTGCTGTGGTAGAGGTTATCATCACATCCACGCCCTGCGTGTTCAGCGTGCCTTCCATCTTTAATGTTTTTAAGGCAGCTATCTTTTCGGCTCCACCCATTGCTTCAATGTTCAATTTGGCAATATCATCAACTGTTTGTGCAGTTGCACTTTGGCCAATTGCCAGCGCCGTTATAAATAGTGAGGTAATAAATAAATTTTTCATGTCTGATTTTTTTTAAGGCTGCAAGATAAAATAAAAATCCGTGCAGATTAAAAATTATTTTCATTTATCCCGCTAACCAAATCTGCAACAATAATATCCCAATCCCGGCAGCAAAACCCATTAATACAGCACCAATCCCACATAAAATAAATAATACCGCTATAGCCGCTTATGGGAATTTGATTTACACCCGTTCTCACAGCTTTTTTTTATTTAATGTAGATTTGCCTGATCAGGATAAACTTTAGAAAAGTGTACCCGAATTAAAAATTATTTTCAACAAACAACCAGCATGAAATTAACAAAACTATTCTCCGAGTTTTTTGAAAGCGAAAAAGCCGGGGGCCTGATCCTGGTTTTTGTAACCATCATTTCCTTGCTGTTGGCAAACTCCGCATGGCAAACAGGCTATATAAGTTTCTGGAATACGGATCTTGGCGGGCACAGCATTGTGCATTGGATCAACGACGGGCTGATGGCTATTTTCTTTCTGCTGATCGGTTTGGAACTGGAACGTGAAATTTATGACGGTGAACTGTCTGATCTGAAAAATGCATCATTGCCCATCTTTGGCGCCATCGGCGGCATTCTTGTACCTGCAGGTATTTTTGCTTTGTTGAATTTTGGTACGCCCACCCAGGCTGGAACCGGTATACCCATGGCAACAGATATTGCTTTTGCTATTGGAATCTTATCTCTTTTAGGCAACCGTGTTCCACTATCATTAAAAGTATTTTTAACTGCATTGGCCATCATTGATGACCTGGGTGCCATCATCATCATTGCCATTTTCTATACCACATCCATTGCATTTGTAAATTTATTTATAGCCCTGGGCATTTTTGGTTTACTGCTGGTGTTAAACCGGCTTAAAGTACACAATTTAATTCCTTATATTATTGGCGGTATTGCCATGTGGTATTTTATGCTAAACTCGGGTGTACACGCCACTATAACCGGAGTATTGCTGGCTTTTGCTGTTCCTTTTGGCAATGGTGGCGAAAAATCTCCTTCGTATATATTGCAACATTTTTTACACAAGCCGGTTGCTTTTTTTATTCTGCCTTTATTTGCCATTGCCAATACCTGTATTGCTATTGGCGGCGACTGGCAAAACAGTTTAACACATGCCAACAGTTTGGGAATTATGCTCGGACTGGTAATGGGTAAACCATTGGGCATTTTTCTGTTCTCTTTTATTGCTGCAGGTTTGGGGCTTTGTGTTTTACCCGGTGATCTGAAATGGAAAAATATTATCGGTGCAGGATTTTTAGGTGGTATAGGATTTACCATGTCAATCTTTATTACGCTGCTGGCTTTTAGCGATGCTGAAATTATCAATAATTCAAAAATTGCAATCCTTATCGCTTCTGTTGTGGCAGGTACCATTGGCTTTTTATGGCTGAAGTTTACACTTAAAACACCTGTTGAAGAAATATAGGGAGCTTTTGCCGATTCTAGGGAAGTGAAGGCAACTGTTTTTTATCTGGAGGCCGCTTTATATAGTGAGTCAACCTTCCGTTGGTAATTTTCTCTCCAATCACTTCCATTGCGCAATTTTAAATAAGCCTCCGTAACTTGATTGTAGTTATTTATTCCTGATACAATTTGCTTTGTGGTATCGTATCCAATATAAATATTTTTAAACCCATATTCAGCTTCAATACTATCAATTTCATTATCCTTTGAAGATGGCTTTCGAAGGCCTATATTGATAATTCTTGCATTTTTGTTCCTGATATCCAGTTTTGCGGCAATGTAATTATAATCGGGAGAATTTTTATAATTCTGCCTTACTACCAGCAGGGCAAAAATTACCGCTGCAAGAATTAAACAAATTATAATTATCACTCTACGCATTCTGATATCTTAACTATTGGGCCAGCTGCATTTGAAAAGAAAAACTAATATCCAGAGAATAACTTATCAGGCCGCAAAGTAAGGCAGTAATATATCTTCAAAATTGTACAGCCCCGCCTTTTTTTTTGTTTAAGTTTTCTGCAACAAAAATAACTCCATTGCCAAAAGCCTCTCTTGATATACTTTCATGTATAAGCCTTACTGTTTGATATGGAAAGCCAAAAATCACTTCGTGTTTCCCAACAATGCCTCCGGCCCTGACAGAGTTAATGTCAGACTTTTCTAAATCCAATGCCTCGGCTATTTTAACGGCGGTGCCGGAAATCCCATCTTTGCCTTTAAAGTGTTCCTCAATTATTTGTATATCAACCCAGGGGGCAATCTTCTTTAAAAATTTTGAAGCAAATAAAAGATAATTCACACCAAGTGTAATATTTGGTGACCAAAACACTGTTGTAACTTTTGAAAGCTCATTCAATAATGCTTTCTCATTTTCAGTATAATGAGAAATTGCAGAAATTATTTTGATATTACGCTCGGCTGCAATTTTTCCATACGTGTAAATACCCGTTGTTGAAGAAAAATCGATGATAATATCAACGGGATGGCTATTTAGAAGTTCTTCTATTGATATGGTTGCACTGGAATAAATTAACCCAGGTTCTTCCGAAGCTATTCCTAAAAATTCGGGTACGGATCGATTGTCAAGCAATGTGCTTTGCCGCAAAACCCACTCAAGACAAAATTCTTTATTTTGCAAAATAACATTTGCTACAGCTTTACCGGTTTTTCCAAAACCTACAAGTCCAACTTTCATAATGTTTGATTTAAGACATTTGTCGGTTAATTTATAATTTTTGAAACTTTTACAATATTAACATCCATAAACCAGCACAAAAACACTGCTTTCCTTAGCAAGGGCCGGATGCTTAAAGATAATTCCCTTATTATATAAAGTCTTTAAAAATAGAGCGAAAGCAGTATCATAGGCAGTACCCCATACCTACCGCTAACCTAACTGCAATTGTAGCAGAAATACCAGGACGCCTGCTGCAAATCCAATAAGTGCCAGCAAGCTGATTTTTTTAAGGTACCATATAAAATTTATATTCTGTATGCCCATAACAGCTACCCCTGCGGCTGAACCAATGATAATAGCACTGCCCCCTGTTCCGGTCGTAAGTGCAAGAAATTCCCAAAAAGGGTGATCGGTAGGATAAGTATTAAGATCAAACATGCCCTGGGCTGCAGCCACCAGGGGCACATTATCAACTATTGCCGATAGAAGTCCCAACGTAATACCAATAAGATAATCGTTCTTTAACGAATTAGTTAAAAACCCGGCAACTTCTTTCAACAATCCAAATGATTGTAAGGCCGAAACTGCCAATAGAATACCCAGGAAAAATAATATGCTGGGCGTATCTACTTTTTGCAGTGCTTTGGCTACAGTTAGCCTTTCTGAAACTTCAGGTGTTTTATTCTTATGAATTATGGTAGTGATCACCCACATTAAACCAAGCGCCAGCATCATTCCCATAAAAGGTGGCAGGTGTGTAACTGTTTTAAATATTGGTACAAAAACTAAAAATCCTATGCCGGAGAACAGCACAATGCGGCTGTCGGCCTTTTGTTTGTAAGTTGCAGTAGATTCAGGAATAGGATTGAATTTGGTACCCCTGAACTTGTAAGCCAAAATGATAGCCGGGAAAAGGCATACTGCAATACTGGGCAATATCAATTGCTTCATAATATTCAATGCGGTGATCTGCCCCCCTATCCAAAGCATGGTAGTGGTAACATCTCCCAAAGGAGACCAGGCTCCGCCTGCATTTGCCGCAATTACGATCATTCCGCAAAACCAAAGTTTATGTTCTTTGTCGACTAAAAGTTTTGTAACCAAAGACGACATCACAATTGCAGTTGTTAAATTATCCAGCAATGCAGAAAGAAAAAAAGTGATGACCGTAATAATGACGAGCAGTTTGCTTTTGTTTGTGGTTTTTATTTTCTGCGTAATGATGTCAAATCCGTCATGGGTATCTATTAATTCAACGATCGTCATGGCGCCCAATAAAAAAAACAGGATGGATGCAATTTCCCCGAGATGATGCAGCAACTCCTCACTTACTGTTTCAACTGATTCGCTTTGTAGTATATAAATCGTCCAGCAAACCACACCGGTAATTAAAGCCGATGCCGCTTTGTTGAGTTTAAGCGGGTGCTCAAAAGCTATGGCACTATAGCCTAAAACAAAAACAATAATTAACAGGATTGAGATCATCAGTTTAGAATTGGAAGTAATAAATTAAAGTCAGGTTCTTTTATAATATAGTCTGCCACAGAATCAACAAAATGATGCGTAGAACAGAAGGATACCCCTATGCCGGCTTTACGGATGGAGCAAATATCATTTTCTCCGTCTCCAACCACCAGGGTGTTTTTTAAATCCACCCCATATTTGTTACAGATACTAATCAGGGCATTGAGTTTGCAATAATCGTGTTTACACTGGCTCGCATCATCCAATAAAAATAAAGATGGAATTTTCACTTCGCCGGTTGCAACGCTTTTTGAAAATTCAAGCTCATTGGAAATTGAAAAGTCAAAACCGAATTTATTTTTCAGGTGATTGGTAATACAATCATAGCTGTCGCTGATGATGCCGGTAATATACCCCTGTTGCTTTAATTCTTTTATTACTTCCTGCAAATGTGGCGTAACATCAATACTATCTGTTAATGCAAGCAGGTCGCCAATGGTTTTACCTTTGAGTAAACGGGCGATCAGTTTGGTGCGTATAAACGGGTTACTATTATTGGTAACTATATCTCTCAGTTCATTCTTAAATCCAAATTCTTCAGCTGCAGTATGAATAAAACTTTTACGCAAAATGGTATTATCCATATCAAACATGGCGATCTTTTTTAAAGACATCAGGTTTTCCCGTATGGCAAATTCCATTTGTTCCCGTATCACCTGAATATTTTCATAGGTCTCCAGGTTTTGAACCTCCGCAGTTTTTGATTTCTTCATGATCGTCCTTGCAACTTCCCTGCTCATTTTACCCAATTGTTCCAGTTGTTGCATCCTGTTTTCAATATTCCCGATATTTACTTCAGTAATTCTTGCACCCAACTTATGCATATCCATTAAGATACCGATGTCCACACCATATCCCTCTTCAAATTCGCATTGTTTAAACAAACTTTTTTTTCCTGCAATCATACCGCTTAAAGGTTGCTGAAAATTCGGGAAAGCCGGATGTAATATTGAAAGTAAAGGTTTTGCAACCAGCTCAGTAACCCTGCCAGCCTGACGGGTAAAATATGACTTAACAAAATCTGCTTCGTCATTGATCAATGGCGCTGTTAGTAATTCTATTACATTTTCGGGATAACTAATAATGTCGGCATCAAGGAAAGCAATTATTTCATTTTTGGTAATCAATATCCCGTCTTTCATGGATGCTCCCTTCCCTAATTTTGTACTGGTAATAACAGAGGCTCCTTCTTTCCTGGCTTGCTCAATGGTATTGTCCATTGATTTATCATCCACCACCAATACTTCCGTAACCTGTGGTGAATTCCTGGCAAGTTTCACCACCTGTGCAATGGTCTTTTCCTCATTTAATGCGGGTATGATGACTGTGACCCTTGTTGAAAAATTTTTATTATTCCCGGTCATTGATTTGTCCGGGATTTTTTATGAACTGATTAAAGTTGCCGCAGGAGTTGCAATTTAATCAATGTTTATCGGGTAACCATGCATTATAGGCACTAAACCGGCCAGAACATAATAGAAGAATCCGGCATAAGTGTATATGGTGAAACAGCCGGCCTGGCCTGCTCTCAATTTATAAGCCCGATCACCATATCCATCACATTTGTTTGTGTAGGCCCGGTTATGATCAACCCGCCGTTTTTCTCGAAAAAGGAATAGGCATCAAAATCAGCAAGATGATTATTCAATTCGTCAAAATTTATAATACCTGGTCTAATCATTGCCGTATCAATTATAGCTCCCGTCGCATCAGTAGGGCCATCTGTTCCATCTGTTCCGGCACTGAGTATCGTTATACTCCTGTTTCGCTTAGTTATACCATTTTTAAATAATTCATGAAGCGCACATAAGGCAAAATGCTGATTTCGTCCTCCCTTTCCATTGCCGGTAACTTTCAATGTAGTTTCCCCACCCATTATAATACATGCAGGCAAATTACCATCATAATCCAAGAGGTATTGAACAAAATGCCGGGCTTCCTGCTCTGTATCACCGCAAAGATCATAGTTTAAAATAACAACATGATAACCTGATTGTGATGCACTCATCTTTGCTGCTTCCAGTGCAAGTTTATTATTACCGATAATTTCAGAAAAAGTGTTTTTAAAAAACAATGAACCGGGTTTGGGCGTTTCTTCTATCTCTGCATGTAATCCTTTTCGGATGTATTGTATTACACTTTCACTAATCTGATTCCAAATATTATATTTCACAAGTACATGGTAAGCATCTTCAAATGTTGATATGTCGGGAACGGTTGGGCCACTTGCAATACTGCCCGGGTCATCTCCTGGCACATCGCTGATGGTGAGTGTAAAAACTTTTGCAGGGTAAGCTGCTTTAGCCAGTTGTCCGCCTTTAATGCGGCTTACATGTTTGCGTACGATATTTATTTGCTCAATAGATGCCCCGCTGTTTACAAGCAAAACTGATAACTGCTGAATATCTTCCAACGTGCATCCCTGGGGAATATCAGTCAGTAAAGAAGATGCCCCTCCGCTTAACAATATCAAAACAATATCGTTTGCAGATAATTGCTGCACTGTATCCAATACGATCTCACCGGCAAGTATGCTGTTTTTATCAGGAACCGGGTGTGCAGCTTCAAATACATTGAATTTATTCAATGGAAGAGCGTGGCCATATTTAGTAATGCAGATACCTTTTGTAATTAAATGGCGGACTTGTTTTTCTATTTCCCTGGCCATTGCAGGTGCGGCTTTGCCGGCTGCAATAACTATAAGATTATCAATGGAGGAAAGGTTGATCTTTTGTCCGCAAATATGAAGTACATCTTTATCAATATAAACATGTTGCGGCATCAAGGACCGGGGATGAACAGCATTGATCGCTGAAAAAAATATTTCCTGTGCGTTGGTGGTATACATACAACTCAAGATAAAATGAAATTCCAGGTATTGTTATGGCTTATAAAGCCATGCTCACCGCATCTATTTTAAACCTGCTGATCATGGAAAACTTTAACCTCTTCAATGGTGCGGTTCAATCTGCTTTTTTCTGCTGCAAATGCCATCAGGTGACTTTCGATCGAAACTTCAATGGATGAACTTAATAAGCTTTTATCCTGTTGAGCCACAGCCTGTACCCAATCTTTTATTAAACGATGGTCTCCCCCACCGTGAGCATCAGTTTTCATTTTCCAGGAAGTTTGCTTTTTGGTTTGGAAATCATTCATGATAAATGTTTCCATATTACCAAAAATATCACCTTTTGAGCCCATGATCCTGGTTCTCCGTCCTTCATAAGATACATGAGCCTCCATAGAAAATGCAGCAGTTACTCCATTTTCAAACAGCATATTAACAGTAAGATGATCCGGCTGGTCATTATCCATTCTGTACACACAACGGCCGTAATCCGTGGTCTTTAGTTGCTCAAGAATATGATCATCCCATTCCGATTTTTTTTCAGGCATGTCAAAAACATACAAGCGCTTTTTATCCCGTAAATATATCTGGAGGGCAGAATAGGGACAGGACTTTTCAACCTTACATCCATCAGTACATCTTTCAGTACTTCCTTCAGGAGCATTTGCATTGGTAAACCATTTGAGGTTGCCGAAACAATGCACATCTTTTGCGGAACTATTCACCAGCCAGCGGATAATATCCGTATCATGACTGGATTTAGCCAATAATATGGGCGTGGTTTCTTTGCTGTTTTTCCATTTACCCCTAACATATGAATGACTCATATGTACCTGTTCAATAGGCTCCATATGCTGTATGCTGATGATATTACCGATCAGGCCAGCATCTATTACTTCTTTTAATTCCCGGAAATAAGGAGAATAACGAAGTACATGGCATATCCCTACAATCTGATCACAGGATTCCGCTTTTTTAAGGATCAACCTGCATTCTTCTTCCGTAGGGGCAATAGGCTTTTCCAGTAAAACATCATAGCCGGCATCCAAAGCTGCTATGCAGGGTTGTGTATGTAAATTATCAGGTGTTGCTATAATGACCGCATCTGCAAATTTTGGTTGTTTGAACACATCCTGCCAGTTGCTGAAACAAAACTTATCCTCCATGTGGTGCAATGATTTTATCCTGCTCAGGCGTTTGGCATTGCTGTCAGCTACTGAAATTATTTTCAACTCATCCGGATTTTCAAGAGCATATGCTGCATAGATATTACCACGGTGACCGGCCCCTATCAAAATTACAGTTACCGGCTTCTTTAACCTGATATGTCGCGGATTTTCAAATACATCCTCATGTAAACCAAACAATTCTGCAACTTCTTTCCATTTAAGTTCAACATTTTCTTTCAGCATATTCAAAGAACGAAGCAATTTCCTGGAGGCAATAAACTGGCGTAACGACATGTCCGGATTTTTTTTGTTAACTTATTTTAATTAGTGCTTCACAAAATTACAAAGCTTCGGGTAACCATGTTAGTGGCTGTAATATTTTAAGTAATGTTTAATTCCCGTTTAGCTGTTGCCAGATCTGTTACACATCTATCAGATCAACTAATGATTTTTTTCTGCCTCGATTACTGAATTCATCTCTGAAAAAGCAGTTTAATGTTATTGTGTTGTAATCTAACTTTGAGCCAGTTCTCCATTTTATTTTTTTCCTGCCTGGATAAATTGGCAGAAAGTGATAATAAAACGACATAAACAGGTGCTTTTGCAGAACTGTCGCTTAGTAAATCTGATGGTTGTATAACCGCATTTTTAATAGCAGGATATTGTGCCTTCAATTCTGCATATACCTGTTTACCCAGTTTTAGCAGGTTATCAATGCTATCTAAGTTAGACTGTAGGATCTTTGCCTGTTTTTCCTTTTCTGCCATGGCAACGGTGAGCTGTGTAAACTGATCATTTTGCACAATGTTTTTGTCTTCTGACAAATAAGCAAAGCCCTGTTTCACTTCCAGTTTTGCAGCAGCCAGGCCATATTTTTTTAATACGCCTTTCAACAGCACTATTTCTTCCGGTGCTATTTCTTTTCCACCAAACACCAGGGTTATGCTGCTTTTTTTTGCATCGATCTTTTTATTCAATAAATAATCATTGGAAAAATGTGCTTCGTTTGTAATAAACCGATTCGCATTTTTTATAAACCTGTTTTGTTGTATCATATCATACCCAAAATATACACTGGGTAATAAGGTAGCCAAAACTACAAACCAGATAACACGCTGTGCAATCTGATCTGCTCTTTTGGTTTGCAGGTGTTTGTATGGAAAATGCAGGAACCGTACAATGATAAAAGTTGCCAATGCTATAAAAACAGTATTAATGATAAACAGGTAAAAAGCACCAATAAAATAACTGAACTGCCAGGTGGCAAGTCCGTAACCCGCTGTACATAAAGGCGGCATCAATGCGGTTGCAATCGCCACACCCGGAATAACATTTCCCTTTTGTTTGCTGGAAGTAGCCAGGATGCCGGCAAATCCTCCAAACAATGCTATCAATACATCATAAATATTGGGAGATGTTCTGGCTAAGATTTCGGAGTGTGCATCATCCAATGGTGAGATCAGAAAAAAAATGGTAGAGGTTGTTAATGCCACGCCTGTTGCAATACTGTAATTATAAACAGCTTTGCGTAATAATGTCACATCATTGATACCTATGCCTAAACCAATACCCATTATTGGACCCATTAGCGGGGAGATCAGCATGGCGCCAATGATAACGGCAGTTGAGTTTACATTTAAGCCCAGTGATGCAACAAATATTGCAAAAATCAGCACCCAAAGATTGGTGCCACGAAAAACCACCCCGGCATCAATGTTTGTGACTACGGTTTGCAGGTCTTCCTTTTCTGCATGGAGTTTAAATTTATCAAAAAAATTATTCAAGCTGATCCGCGAATTTTGTTAAAAGACAAATTTAAGGCTAAAATAATAAAGCAGTATTGGAACAAATAATGTCAGACTTATTTTTAATACACAATTCTAAATATGCAGGAAAAATCAGGGATATGAGAAACCGGGTAGTCAGATCAAAATAATTGACTGTATTATAATCAGTAGCTTTTATGATATTTATCATTTGCTTTTTTTATGCTTTTTACTTTCTTTATAATATAAGAACAGAAGTATGAATATTTAATAAAAATGATTATATATGAAAATTCTCTTACCAACTGACTTTTCAAAATTTTCAAAAGTAGCAGTTCATTATGCCGTTAAACTTGCAAAAAAATTAAATGCAGAAATAATCCTGCTCAATGCAGTATTTATTGATGCGCCGCCCCGGGCACAATCAGCCTTAAAAACAAGCCAGATACTTGACGCGATGGTTGAAAATATTACCCTGGAATTTATTTCGCTAATTAAAGAGATAAAAACAGGGAATGAAATAGATATCAGTTATAAAATCATTAAGGGCTATCCCGTGAAAGATGTAGTGGAAACATTTGCATGCCACAACGATATAGATCTGATTATTATGGGTACAAAGGGGGTAAGTGGTTTAAAAAAAGTATTGATGGGCAGCAATGCCGCTGCAGTTATTGGCAATAGCAGTATTCCGGTAATCAGTGTTCCGGAACATGCCCGGTTTAACCATATCAAACATATTGTTTATGCTTCTGACTTGCTTGCAGTAAACCCGGAAGTAAAAAAGCTTATTCAATTTGTACGACCATTTGATGCATTAATTCACCTGGTACATGTTGTTTCACCTGATTCAAAAAAGAAAATTGATAAGCTCAAAATGAAAAATGACCTTATCAGTAAAAATAAATATTCGAAAATTGCTGTTCACATTGCTGTGCATGAAGATATTGAAGAAGCTATTGATGAATACATAGCAGATGTAAAAGCCGATATGCTTACCATGTTTACCCATAAACCAACTTTTTTAGAAAAGCTTTTCGGCAAAAGTGTAACCCGTGAAATGGCTTTTCATAGCTGGATTCCCTTGCTTTCCATAAAGAAACAAGCCAAATAAAAGACTAAAACCTGCAACTCATGTTTTTAATAATAACTGGCTTAATTGGTTTATGGCTTGGAACAAAATGGATAATTAACGGGGCACTCGGAATTGCAAAACGGTTCAACCTGTCTCATTCTTTTGTTGGCGTGGCTATTCTTGCAGTGGGTACCGACCTACCTGAAGTTTTTGTTACAGTAAAGGCCTCCCTTCTTCATTTGAAGGGAATAGAATCCTCTGGTATAATCACCGGGAATGCCATTGGCAGCAGCATCAGTCAAATAACTTTTATACTTGGAGTTGCAGGATTACTAATGAACTTTACCATGATAAAAAAAGATCTTTGGCGTGATGGTATTGCATTACTCGCTTCTGTACTAATGTTGTTTTTTTTTGGCATTGACGGAATCGTCACCCGGCTGGAAGGTGTTATTCTGCTGCTGATGTATATGATTTATTATTTTATCCTGGTACGAAATAAAACCCTTAATACTGACGATAATGCTAATGGAGTTGATTATTCAAATATCGCTTTGGCATTATTTCTGGTATTTGGTTTTTCCGTGTTGATTATATCTTCACATTTAGTCGTTGAAAATGCGATGAAGCTAGCTGAAAAATGGGGTGTTGCCCAATCTTTTATAGGAATAGCCATTATTGGCCTTGGTACCAGTTTACCGGAATTAGCTGTATCTGTTGGTGCTGCAATCCGCAGATCAGCGGGAATGTCAGTAGGAAATATTATCGGAAGTAATATTTTTGATGGTTTTATCCCAATAGGCCTTGGGGCTACAATAAGCACAACCAATATGGAAGGCAATCTTTTGAGATTTGATCTCCCTTTTTTATTTGGAGTTACTTTCCTGGTATTGATATTCCTGAAGACAAAAAAAGGTATTTCAAAACCGGAAGGCATCATTCTTATTGTTATTTTTCTGCTCTATATCCTTGCAAAAATATTTTTCTTTGAAGGAAAATTTTTACACTGACAATACCTTAATGTAAATGAATTGCCCCGGCCTTAAGGCCGGGGCAATTGAAGCATAAATAGTTCCGGATTTAACCCAATTCTTTGTAAAGAAAATTTTTTTACACATCCTTACCGTGACAATGCTTGTACTTCTTACCACTGCCACAGGGACAAAGATCATTTCTGCCCGGTGCTTTCTCCACACGTATCGGTTCCTGTTTGATGTGTTCGGATGGATCGTTGTAATTATTCTCTGCGCTTAATTGCTCGGGACCCTCACCTGCTCCTGCAAACTCTTCTTTACGCTGGCGCATTTTACTCATGTCTGTTTTGCGTTCACGGCCTTCACGTATTTGCCCGGCATTGGTTTGCTCCATGGGTATTTGTGCATGGCAAAGGAAGCTTACAATATCCTTATTTACCTGGTCATCCATTTGTTTAAAGGCACCAAAAGCTTCTATCTTATAAATAACCAACGGATCCTTTTGTTCGTAGCCGGCAGTTTGTACACTGTGGCGCAGATCATCCATGGCACGTAAATGTTCTTTCCAGGCATCATCAATTAAAGCCAGGGTGATGTTACGTTCCAGCGCATCGTTCAACTCTCTTCCTTCGGTTGCCAAATATTTATCCAAATTGGCCAAAGCCTGAATTTGTTTTTTACCATCGGTAAATGGCACGGCTACATTTTCAATATGATTGCCCTGTTCTTTGCGTATGTTTTTAATGATTGGCAATGTTTGCTGTACCATGGTATCTGTTTTTCTGCGGTACTGTGTTACTGCTTCTTCATACAGGCGGTCGCTGAGCGAATTCACATCTTCTTTATCCAGTTCTTCGGCTGTAATAGTAGTATCAATGCCGAAATTTACAATGGCTGCCAGTTTAAATCCATCATGGTCATTTCCTTCTTTAAAAGAATTCACCAGTCCGTTGGCAACAGAATAAAATGAATTATCCAGGTCAAGTGCAAGCCGTTCTCCAAACAAAGCATGGTTACGTTTTTTGTAAACCACGTTACGTTGTTTATTCATCACATCATCATACTCCAGCAATCTTTTACGAATGCCAAAGTTATTTTCCTCTACTTTCTTTTGTGCCCTTTCAATTGATTTGGTGATCATGCTATGCTGTATCACTTCACCTTCTTTATAACCCATACGATCCATGAGGCCGGCAATACGCTCACTGCCAAACATACGCATCAGGTCATCTTCCAGCGATACAAAAAAGCTTGAACTACCGGGATCACCCTGTCTTCCGGCACGTCCACGCAACTGCCTGTCTACACGGCGGCTTTCATGACGCTCCGTACCAATGATTGCCAAACCGCCTGCTTCTTTTACACCTGCACCTAATTTAATATCGGTACCACGACCAGCCATGTTGGTTGCGATGGTTACTGCGCCCGCCAAACCGGCTTCTGCAACAACCTGTGCTTCTTTACTATGCTGCTTTGCATTCAATACATTGTGCGGAATATTCTTTTGCTTCAGCATTCTTGCCAGCAATTCACTTACCTCAACTGATGTAGTACCAACCAGCGAGGGCCTGCCGATACTTCTCAGCCTTTCTACTTCATCAATTACTGCCTTGTATTTTTCACGCTTGGTTTTGTACACATAATCCTGCTCATCTTTCCGTATCACATTTACATTGGTAGGAATGGTTACCACGTCCAGTTTGTAAATGCTCCAGAATTCACCTGCTTCGGTTTCGGCAGTACCGGTCATACCACAAAGTTTGTGATACATACGGAAGTAGTTTTGTAAAGTAACGGTAGCGTATGTTTGAGTAGATGCCTCGATCTTTACATTTTCTTTTGCTTCAATAGCCTGGTGTAAACCATCAGAATAACGGCGGCCATCAAGGATACGACCAGTTTGTTCATCTACGATCTTCACTGCATCTTCCATAACCACATACTCAACATCTTTATCAAATAACGTATAGGCTTTTAATAACTGCTGTACGGTATGAATACGGTCAGCTTTTAATGAATAATCATTCAGCAGCGCCTCTTTGTTTTGCAGTTTTTCTTCCGGGCTTACATCACTCTTTTCAATCTCTGCCAGTTTAGTAGCAATATCCGGTATGATAAAAAATTCAGGATCTTCTCCACTTCTGGTAATCAGTTGAATACCCTGGTCGGTGAGATCAACCTGGTTGTTTTTTTCATCAATATTGAAAAACAATTCCGCATCTACCTTGGGCATTTCTTTTTGCTGATCGGCTAAATAATAATTTTCGCTTTTCTGCAATTTCACCCGGTTGCCGGGTTCACTTAAAAATTTAATTAAAGCACTGTTCTTTGGCAAACCACGGTGAGCACGCATTAACGCCAGGCCACCATCTTTAGGATCATCATTGCCTTCGGCTATTTTTTTCTTGGCTTCAATTAAAAATTGATTTACCGCTTTTCGCTGTGCATCTACTAATTTTTCAATCCTTGGTTTCAGGTCGAAGAACTGTTGTGTGTTATCACTATGTCCAACCGGGCCACTAATGATCAAAGGCGTTCGGGCATCATCGATCAACACACTATCTACCTCATCCACCATGGCAAAATGATGTTTGCGCTGTACCATTTCGTTGGGTGTGTGCACCATATTATCACGCAGGTAATCAAAACCAAATTCGTTGTTGGTACCATAAATAATATCGGCATTGTAGGCATTGCGGCGGGCATCACCGTTGGGTTCGTGTTTGTCAATACAATCAACACGCAGGCCTAAAAATTCAAAGATGGGTCCGTTCCATTCTCCATCTCTTCGTGCCAGGTAATCATTCACAGTTACAATGTGCACACCCTCACCGCTTAATGCATTTAAGTATGCAGGTAATGTACTCACCAGCGTTTTACCCTCACCGGTAGCCATTTCGGCAATTTTGCCGCTGTGCAAAACCATACCACCAATCAACTGCACATCATAGTGTACCATGTTCCAGGTAACTTTGGTGCCGCCTGCCGTCCAGCTGTTTTTATAAATCGCCTTATCGCCTTCAATGGTAAGGCTGTCTTTTTTTGTAGCCAGCAATCTGTCTAATTCAGTGGCTATTACTTCCAGTGTTTCATTCTCTTTAAAGCGCCTGCTGGTTTCTTTTACCACGGCAAAAGCTTCGGGTAAAAGTTCCTGCAGCACCACTTCCAGTTCCTTGTCTTTATCTTTTTTTAATTCGTCGATCTCTTTATAAAAAACATCTTTGCCATTAATGTCTTCAACAGGCAGCTCTTCAGCAGCTTTTTGCTTATCGGCAATTTCAGTATTTATTTTGTGGAGATGTTCAGCAATGCGCTGTTTAAATTCTGCAGTCTTATTACGCAGTTCGTCATTGCTCAGCGTTTGATACTGGTTGAAAAACTGGTTGATCTGGTCAACCACCGGTCGTATTTTTTTTACGTCTTTTTCGCTTTTATTGCCGCCAAAAAGTTTCGAAATCATTCCTATCATAACATTCAGTATTGTTGGGTATTCTTTAATTTCTGATTAATCAGGAGTCTTATATTGTCAAATATGGTGCAGAAAACATTTTTGAGCCATAATGACAGCGCCTGACCCCGTTTTTTTGAGGCGGGCGACAAAGGTAGTAAATGTTTGGTGTTTCGGTTGGAGTAGTTGACAGCCGGTTTTTATCTGTTTGTGATATTATTAACGAACCTTTTTACATCTTAGCGTATGAACAATAAACCCATTGTAAAATGCATTATCGTAAACCAGTTTTGGCAGCCTTGCTGCTTATTTTTACCAGCCTTTTTGCCTGCAACAGCAGCGAAATAGGCGAAAGCAAGGATGTAAACCAGGATAAGATCTATATGGATTACCATATTGCTTATACAGAAGGAGACGATCAGGTTGCACTTAATTTTCAGTACCGCTTTGCCGGAGCAGCTGGTACAACCCTGGTTTTAAATAACCCGAGCCAGGTAATACTGGATGGAGAAATATTAAAAGTAGACAGCAGTAAATATGGCGGGGCTTTTTACACAGTGAATAAAAACCACCATACTTTTTTAGGCAAGCACAACATTCAGTTTACCGATATAAACGGCAAACATTTTGAAAACAGTTTTGTATTTGCACCTTTCACGCTCGTAAACCTCCCTGCAACTGCCGATCGTAATAAAGACCTGGTTGTTTCTTTTACCATCAATGGCTTAAATGCTGCTGATGATATTGAAATTAACAGTGTTGATACCGACAGCAGTTTTCACTATCACCAATCTGGAACCAATACCAGTGCAACTATACCGGCATTGGATTTAAAACGGCAAAAGAATGCTGATGTAAGTTTTGAAGCTACCATTTACCGGAAAATACCACTTACCCAAACTACAGCAGAAGGCGGCACATTACAGCTAACTTACCGGCTTAAGCCTGTAAAAATAAAATTGCAGCCTTAAACAAACTCAACAGTTTATTGTTACGTATTTTCTAAAAACACAAATATGCAAAAAATAATACTGCTGGTATGCCTGGTTGCAGGTTCACTGCAATCCTTTTCTCAAAAATCAGATCTGGCAACCTTTGAAAAAGAACGTATCCGCTACAGCAAAAATGCCATGGTTGGCCTTGCAGGCTGGTCGGTTGCAAACATAGTAGGTAGTGGTATAGCTACCAACACCCGAAATAAAGAGATGCGCTATTTTCACCAGATGAATGTGATGTGGGGCGGTATCAACCTGGCCATTGCAGGTTTAGGATACTGGGGTGCCGGCAGGGAAAAAATAGATAACCCAACCATGGAATCTGTACTTAAACATCAGCGCAAAATTGAGAAAACCTACCTGATCAATGCCGGTTTGGATGTAGTTTATATAGGATCGGGCCTCCTGATGAACAAAACCAGCAACAATCAAAAAAATCCGGAACAATTTAAAGGATACGGCAACTCCCTTATGGTGCAGGGCGGCTTTTTATTATTGTACGATGCGGTGATGTATGCCATACATCGCAAACATGCTAAACAATTAAAAGTTATGGACAATAAACTTACGTTCAATGCCGGACCGGGTGCAGTATCTCTGACCTATAAATTTTAGGACCGGCCTTTTTACAATGTTAAGGATTACCCAAAAGATTTGCCTTTCATCAAATTAAATTCCTGCATATGAATTACTAGTTCTATTTTTACACGAATAAATTCGTATATATACTGTTTTGTATGAGGAAAATTATACTCTCACTTATTGTGATCTTTTTGGGTTTTTCAGCCAATGCCCAGGTAAAAGGCATCCTGATAGATTCTGCCAGCAAAAAACCTATTGACAATGCAGTGGTGGCATTGGTGGTAAAAGCTAACCCAACCGATACCAGCTATGCATTTACCGATGATAAAGGCCAGTTCAGGTTTGATGTAGTTCCAACTTCTCCCTTCTCTGTAATTATACGCCACATGGGTTATTGGCCCAAAGCTAAATATGTGCCGGTAAGCAAGGCCGAAAAAACAATTGATGTAGGCAGTTTTATTTTAGCTCAGGATGCAAAATTATTAAGTGAGGTTGTGGTAGAGGCACCAGCCATTGTTGTAAAAGAAGACACCATTGAATATAACGCATCGTCCTTTAAAGTTAAAGAAGGGGCCCTTGTAGAAGATCTTATTAAAAAAATGCCCGGCATACAGGTAGATAGGGATGGTAATGTAACTGCCCAGGGCAAAGCCGTTACCCGCGTAAAAGTAAACGGTAAAGATTTTTTTGGTGGCGATGTAAAAACGGCCACCAGGGAATTACCTGCCAATATTGTAGATAAGATCCAGATCATTGATGATTATGGCGACCAGGCAACGGTGAGCGGCATTAAAGATGGCGATCCGGATAAAGTGATGAACATCCAGATTAAAAAAGACAAGAACAAAGGTTTTTTTGGAAGGGTAACAGGTGGTTATGGTACGGATGACCGCTACCAGGGTTCATTCAACGGTAATTACTTTAATAACAATACGCAGATATCTGTTTTAGGCAACAGTAACAATACCAATACCTCGCTCTTTAATTTTGGTGGTGGTGGCAACCGTGGCGCTACCAGTATGATGCGTAGCGGCATCAGTGCCATGAGCGATATGGGTGGTATGGGTGCCATGAACAACATGATGCAGCAAGGCGGCAGTGGTGGCAGTTCACCTGCATTCACCGGTGGCAGTAATGCCGGTATTTCTACCACCAATTCATTTGGTTTTAATTACCGCGACCAATGGAGCAAAAGGATAAGTGTGTACGGCAGTTATTCTTACAATCATAAAAATACGGACCAGGTTCAAAACAGTTACGAAACTAATAACACTACGCTGATCAATAATAACCAGGATCTGAATTCTTTAACCAGGGGCAACAGCCACCGTTTTACATTTAATGTAGAATACCAGATTGATTCTTTTAATTACCTGAAAGTGAGTCCCAGTATTAATTACAGTGGCAGCGACGCCAACAGCAGGACCAGTTTTGATTATAAGAGACCCGATGGTACCAAAACACTGGATGGATCAAATAAAAACCTAAACGGCTCCGAAGCACCAAACCTGGCAGCCACCATTTTATACAATCATAAATTCAGAAAGCGTGGCCGTAATTTCTCAGCCAGCATCACATTAGGTACCAGCCAAAATAATTCAGAGCAGGATGTAACCAATTTAAGTACACAATACCAGCCTTTCACATTCAACAGAAACACTTTTCAGTTTACCGACCAGGAGAACAACAATTACAATTATGGCGTACGGTTCACATATTCTGAACCCATAAATAAATTCCGCAGCCTCGATTTCAGCTTCTCACATAATTTAAATTATGGCAGAAACGACCGCAAGACATTCAATGTAGATTCTGCCACGCAGGTAAAAACCTTAAATAACTTCTTAAGTAACGATTATGAAAATAATTTTTACAATAACCGCATCGGGGTTTCACTGCGAACAACTAAGAAGAAATATAATTACACCCTGGGTATTAGTGTGCAGCCTGTAAACTTACAGGGCAAATCATTAACCCGCGACAGTGCTTACAAAACCATAAAACGAGCCAATGTTTTTCCAATTGCCAGGCTGGTATATAATTTCAGCCGCACAAAAACATTGAATGCCAGTTATAATGGAAACGCCAGTCAGCCCAGCTTTAGCCAGTTACAGCCGGTACAGGATTTTACCAATCCGCAAGCAACTACCGTTGGTAATCCAAACCTTAAACCCTCTATTAACCACAACCTGAACCTGAGTTACAACAATTTTAATTTTGTATCGGGTAAAGTGATATTTACCAACTTAACTGTAAGCACTATCCGCAACCAGATCGTAAATAAAACAGCCCGGCGTGATAGCCTGGGGTCAGTTATTTCCATCCCCGAAAATGCAAATGGTTTTTACAATGTTTTAGGTTTTTATGCTTACTCAAAGCCATTCAAAAACAGGAAATATGTAATTAATTTCAATGGCAGTTTAAACTTCAATCGTAATATCAGTTTAACCGACAGTGTGCGTATCATCGGCAATTCGCTGGAGCAAAATCTTAACCGCCGTAAAATAAACGGCAACAACTGGATAATTACCCAGGGCTTTAATTTTGAGTATAACTACAAAGACATACTGGAACTGGGAACCGGTGTCAGCTACAGTTTAAATGACAATACATTCAAAAGTGCTGATGGTAACTCATTAACCGGCTTTCAAAATACCACCAGCAATGCCTGGACCCTGAGCAGCAATATGAACCTGAATATTACCAAAACCCTGGTATTAAAGTATGATTTTGATTACACCATAAATTCAGGGTTGGCCAGCGGCGTAAACGGAAACCTGGCCATCATGAATGCTTCACTGGAAAAGCAACTGTTTAAAAAGAAGAATGGCATCATCAGGCTGGCTGCATTTGATCTGTTTAATCAAAACAGTAATATAAGCCGCAATGTAAGCGGCCCCTCTATTATTGATACCCGTACCAACCGACTTACCCGGTATTTTATGGCAACATTCACCTATCGTTTGCAAAGATTTGCGGGGCAAACTATTCAGGGACCGGGCATGGATATCAGGAGAATGGGCCCTCCACCCAAATTTTAGGTATAAAACATGTTAGTTTAAAATTGCTATTTGCCAATTGCAAATTGCCCTTTTTCTTATACCTTTGCCACCCTAAAAGCTGCCATGTGGCATATACTGTTAATTTAACCAGGAAATTACTATGAGTGGTGCATTAAAAGAGGTTCGTAACCGGATCAAGAGCGTACAAAGTACACAGCAAATTACCAAAGCCATGAAAATGGTGAGTGCGGCAAAGCTTCGCCGTGCCCAGGATGCCATTACCCAAATGCGTCCCTACGCCCAAAAGCTACAGGAAATGCTGAGCAATATTGTAAGCAACGGCGATGGCGATGTGAATATGGCGTTGGCCACCGAGCGCCCGGTTGAAAACGTGATGATCATTGTGGTTACCAGTGACCGTGGTTTGTGTGGTGGTTATAACAGTAACCTGATCAAACTGGCCAAGCAGGTTATCGCTGAAAAATATTCAGTCACAGGCCGCAAAAGGAAAAGTGCAGATATTACCAATCGGTAAAAAAGGATACGAGAATTTTACCAAAGGCGGCGCTAAAGTCGTTAATCAATACTGGGATATTTTTACAGGGTTAAGTTTTGAAAAAGTACAGACTGCTGCAAAGCACGCTATGGATGCTTTTGCCAATAAAGAGGTTGATGCCGTAGAATTGATATATAGTGAATTTAAAAATGCTGCAACCCAGCGTTTTGTTGCGGAGCAATTTTTACCGGTATCCAAAGTTGCCAAAACTGAAGGACAGAAAAATGCTGACTTTATTTTTGAACCCGATAAGAATGTTTTGATAGCCGAGTTGATGCCCAAGATATTAAACACGCAATTATTTAAAGCTACGCTGGATGCCAATGCCAGTGAGCATGGTGCCCGTATGACGGCCATGGACAAGGCCAGCGATAACGCCAACGAATTATTGAAATCATTAAAGATCAGCTACAACCGTGCAAGACAGGCTGCCATTACAACCGAGTTAACGGAGATTGTAAGTGGTGCGGCAGCTTTGCAAGGTTAAACCCCCTAGCCTCCGCCAGCTGGCGGAGAAACAGGAAAAACATTTTTATAACATAAAACATATACTCCGCCGGTTGGCGGAATAGGGGCATGGAACTTTCAGAGATCATTCCACATATAGAAGCTTTAATTTTTGCCAGTGATAAACCATTGAGCAATGAAGAAATTGTTGAACTGGTGAACAGCGCATTGGCTTTTATTGAAGACCGTGCCACCCGTGAGCAGGTTGATGCAGCTATTGAAGGAATTGGCGAAAAATACAGTGCCGAATTCTATGCTTTTGAACTGAAAGCAATTGGCGGCGGCTGGCAGTTTCTTACCAAAAAAGAATACCACAAAACCGTTGCCCAGCTTAATGGCGATAAATTTTTAAAACGCCTTTCTACCGCAGCGCTGGAAACCCTGGCCATTATTGCCTATAAACAACCCATTACCAAGAGTGAGATCGAATCAATACGCGGTGTGAATTGTGATTATGCCGTACAAAAATTACTCGAGAAAGACCTGGTAATTATTTCAGGCAGAAATGAGGATGCAGTTGGTAAACCGCTTATCTACGCCACATCAAAATCATTTATGGATTATTTCGGCATCAACAGTGCCGAAGACCTGCCTAAAATATCTGAGGTGTTGATGGAGGAACTGGTTCAGGCAACAAATGTAAAAGAAGCAGAAGAAAATATGGAAGCGGAAAATGCTGTTGAAGAAGAAATGACAGTTGAAGACGAAATAATTGCCAATGAAGCTGCCATAGAAGAGGATACTGAAAATGTACTGGCGGTTACAGAAACCGGCGAGATCATTGAGGAAGTAAACGATGGCGATACATCCGAAGAGCAAAAAGAGATATAACCCCATCTGATCAATATTTTAACTTAGGCATGATTATTTCATGCCTTTTGTTTTATACATTAATTGCATGTTGCATTAAAAGCTATTAACTTTAAATAATGACGAAACAGTTATTTTCAACAGCTACAGGTAACTTTTTAAAGCTTTTCTTTATCAGTTTTATTTTTATCTCCTGTACACCCACTCAAAAGAACAATGCTGTGAATAATGAAGGCCAAAAAACAAGTTCCGCAGCAAAAGCGCCCGGTGATTTCGATAAACAGGGCCACCGCGGCTGCCGTGGCTTAATGCCCGAAAATACGATACCCGCCATGCTCAACGCCATTGGCCTGGGTGTTACCACTTTGGAAATGGATATCAGCATCAGTAAAGACAAGAAAGTATTCCTCTCTCACGAAGCATTTTTAAATCATGAAATTACCACCAAACCTGATGGTGGGTTTATTGATGAAAAAGAGGAGAAGTCTTTTAACATGTACCAGATGAATTACGCTGACATTATTAAATATGACGTTGGTATGAAACCACATCCACGTTTTCCTGATCAACAAAAGATGAAAGCCGTTAAACCGCTCTTATCAGATGTATTTAAAGCGGTTAAGGAATATATGATGACAGTAAAACGCCCTTTCCCATTCTATAATATTGAAACAAAATGTTTACCGGAAACCGATAACAAATTTCATCCGGCACCAGCCGAGTTTGTAGAATTACTGATGAAAGAGATCAAAGAAAATGAAATGGAAGATTATGTGATCATCCAGTCATTTGATTTCAGGACCTTACAATACCTGCATAAAAATTACCCAAAAATAAAAACAGCTATGCTGGTAGAAGCTGATAATAAAAGCAGTTTCCGTAAACAGATAAAAGACATGGGTTTTACCCCGGATATTTACAGTCCTGAGTTTGCACTGGTCATCCCCGACCTGGTCAAAGACTGTCATGATCTGAATATGAAGATCATTCCCTGGACGGTGAATGATAAAAAGAAAATAAATGAATTAAAGAAAATGGGCGTTGATGGGATTATAACGGATTATCCGAATCTGTTTAATGAGTAATTATAAATTCAACCAGTCATGTGCATTTTTAAATAATAATTTTTCGTTCAGTGCTGCATTAAAATTCATTTCAGCAATCAATTTGCCCGGGTGATGTTCTCCCAATGGAAAGGGATAATCACTTCCAAGACAAATTTTATCTTCTCCCATTACATCAATAATATAGCGCATTGCTTTATCATCATGCACCAAACTATCGATCCAGAATTTACCAATATAATCTCTTGGGTTAACGGGATTGTCAATTGCAACTAAATCGGGCCGCACATTAAAACCATGTTCAATCCTGCCAATGGTTAGCGGAAAACTTCCGCCACCATGTGCAAAAGCAACACGTAATTCTGGAAATTTTTCAAACACGCCGCCAAATATCATGGAACAAATAGCCCGGCTGGTTTCAGCAGGCATACCTACCAGCCAGGGTAGCCAGTATTTTGTTATCTGCTGCTCTCCCATCATCTCCCAGGGATGTACAAATAAAGCGCAGCCAAGCTTTTCAGCCGCTTCGTAAAATGGAAAGAATATTGGATCACTTAAATTAAGTCCGTTGATATTGCTGCCAATTTCCAATCCCGGCATTTTTAATTCCGTTACACAACGTTCCATTTCTTTAATTGCCATATCAATATCCTGCAGTGGAACTGTTCCAATACCAATAAACCTTGTGGGATCTTTGGCAACCGTATCAGCAATATGGTCATTAAAAAACCGGGAGGTTTCATACCCGTCATTTGCCTTTGCCCAATAGTTAAATAAAACCGGAATGGTAGAAAGCACCTGGATGCTTACTTCAGTTTCATCCATTTCTTTCAACCTGATACCTGCATCAAAACAATTATCCTCCACCTCTCTGAAAAGTTTATCACCTTTTATCATGCAGGCTTTGCAATTGCGGTGTTCCAGATGTATAAACTCACCATAGCCGAATTTTTGTACCCAGTTGGGCATTTTGTCGGGCATGATGTGGGTATGTATATCAATCTTCATGAAAGTCTGTTAATACGTTAATTAGTTAATTAGTTAATCCGTAATACACGGATTAACGGATATACGGATTAACCCTTCTTTACCGGAGGTGCCATCACCGACCCACATTTACTGCAAGTCCTTTTCTGTTCATCTGCATAAAACCCTTCCATCACCGGCGGCAGTTGCGATACAATATCAGTGATCACTTTATACTCTTCATATAATTTATTGCCACAGTTTTCGCAGTACCATAAAAATCCATCCTCTTCGGTTTCTCTTATTTTTTCAATTACCAGGCCAACTGTATTTGGGCCACGTTGCGGCGAGTGAGGCGTTTTGGGTGGAAGTAAAAAGATATCTCCTTCATTAATTGGAATATCCCGGGGCACACCTCCATCAATAATTTTTAAAATAATATCCCCTTCTACCTGGTAATACAATTCTTCCGTTTCATTGAAATGGTAATCTTTACGGCTGTTGGGGCCGCCAACCACCATTACAATAAAATTCTCTGCGTCTTTATAAATACATTGATTACCTACGGGAGGCTTTAGTTTATCCCGGTTATCATCGATCCATTTCTTTAAATTAAAAGGAGTTGCTATTGGCATAATCGTAATTTTAGAATGGTTAAATTACAGCAATTTTTCGGGAATGAGAATTACCCGGTTGAATTTTAAATTGAATTACCTTTAAGCATGAATCTGACTGTTCCATATCACCTGGAAAATTTTATCGGCGGAAATTTTATTGGTCCGCTTAGCGGAAATTTTATTGACAATACAAACCCGGCCACCGGTGCTGTATATGGTCAAATTCCAGATAGCAACAGCAAAGATGTTGATGCCGCTGTTATGGCTTCAAAAAAAGCATTCCCTGCCTGGAGTGTTTTACCTGTTGAGAAAAGATTTATCATTCTGAATAAAATTGCCGAACTCATTGATGAAAACGGGGAAGAACTTGCACTGGCAGAGACCAATGACAATGGTAAACCACTGTGGTTAAGCAAGCAGGTTGATATTCCCCGGGCCTCCGCTAACTTTCGTTTTTTTGCAACAGGCATTATGCATTTTGCAAATGAAAGTCACCAGATGGAAGACAAAGCCGTGAATTATACGTTGCGTCAACCGGTCGGCATTGTTGGCTGTATCTCTCCCTGGAATTTGCCCTTATATTTATTTACCTGGAAGATTGCACCTGCACTTGCCGCAGGCAATTGCGTTATTGCAAAACCATCTGAAGTAACACCGGTTACTGCTTTTCTTTTAGGAAAGATTTGCAAAGAAGCCGGACTGCCCGATGGCGTTTTAAATATCCTGCATGGCGTGGGTCAACATTGCGGAGAAGCCATTGTAAAACATCCCGATATTAAAGCCATTTCTTTTTACGGGCAGCACCAGGGCAGGTGAACATATTGCATCGGTTGCCGCTCCCATGTTTAAAAAATTATCCCTTGAATTGGGTGGCAAAAATCCCAATATCATTTTTAATGATTGTAACTGGGAAAAAATGTTAACCGAAACCATCCGCTCCTCTTTTGGTAACCAGGGACAAATATGTTTATGCGGCAGCCGGATATTACTTGAAAGAACAGCTTACGAATCATTTAAAAAGCACTTTATTCCCATTATAAAAAAATTAACCGTTGGCGATCCGCTGGATCCAACAAGCAAGCAGGGTGCCATAGTAAGTAAAATGCATTTTGAAAAAATAATGAACTGTATAGCCATTGCAAAAGAAGAGGGCGGCACCATTTTATGTGGCGGCAATGCGGTTAAACCGGAAGGCAGATGTGAAAATGGTTTTTTTATTGAACCCACCATTATAGAAGGCCTTGATCAAAACTGCAGAACCAACCAGGAAGAAATTTTTGGACCGGTGGTTACCATTCAGCCTTTTGATACCGAAGAAGAAGCAATTGCATTAGCCAATGCAACAGGTTATGGATTGGCTGCCACCATCTGGACACAGGATATTGGCAAAGCAAACCGTGTTGCATCCAAAGTAGAAGCCGGCATCATTTGGGTAAACTGTTGGCTGGTGAGGGATCTGCGTACGCCTTTCGGCGGCGTGAAAAATAGTGGTGTGGGAAGAGAGGGAGGATGGGAAGCGTTGAAATTTTTTACAGAGGCGAAAAATGTTTGTATACAATTTTAATAAATGGAAGACAAAATAATAAATACTGATTCAGCGGCCAAACCTTTAGGTGCTTACCCTCATGCAAGGCGTGTAGGAAATTTATTGTTCCTCTCCGGCATTGGCAGCAGAAGTGCAAAAGATAACAGCATTCCGGGATTGGAACAGGATGCTGATGGAAATATTATCAAATACGATATTGAAGCCGAAACCCTGCAGGTTTTTGCCAATGTAAAAGCCGTGCTGGAAGCCAGCGGCAGCAGTTGGGATAAGATCGTGGATGTTACCGTTTTCTTGACCAACATGAAAAAAGATTTCCCGGTTTATAATAAAATTTATGGCGAGCACTTTTCCAATGTGCAGGCATGCCGCACAACTGTGGAAGTAAAAAGTTTACCAACACCCATAGCAATAGAATTAAAAGTGATTGCTACCATTGATTAAAACAACCAGCATGACATTTGAGAATAGTTTAGATTTTGCCAGACAATTAGATGAGAAGGATTCGCTTAAACATTTCAGGGATAAATTTTACATTCCCATCATCAACGGAAATGAATGCATTTATTTCACCGGCAACTCCCTCGGCCTGCAACCCAAAACCACACAGGATCATGTGTTGAATGAACTGGAAGACTGGGCCAGCTATGGTGTTGAAGGGCATTTTCATGCCAGGCAACCCTGGTTCAGTTATCATGAAATGTTTCCGCAACTGCTTACCAAAATTGTTGGTGCTTTACCGGAAGAAATTGTGGTGATGAATCAGCTTACGGTGAACCTGCATTTGCTGATGGCCAGTTTTTATCAGCCCACTAAAGAAAGATCCAGGATCATCTGCGAAGCAAAAGCATTTCCCTCCGATCAATATGCACTGGAAACGCAGGCAAAATTTCATGGGCTTGATCCTGATGAAGTGATTATTGAAGTTGCTCCCCGGGATGGAGAACACACGATCAGAACAGAAGATGTTGTTGCTGCGATAAAAGAACATGGCAACCAAACTGCCCTGGTAATTTTTGGCGGTGTAAATTATTATAGCGGACAGGTTTTCGATATGAAAACAATTACCGAAGCTGCACATGAAGTGGGTGCGTATTGTGGTTTTGACCTGGCACATGCTGCCGGTAATATTGAATTGCATCTGCATGACTGGCATGTTGATTTTGCCTGCTGGTGCAGCTATAAATATCTGAATAGTGGCCCGGGTGGTGTTGCCGGCGCATTCATCAATAAAAAACATACCGGCAATACAGCACTACCCAGGTTGGCTGGTTGGTGGGGTTACGAAAAAGCAACCCGTTTCCAAATGGAGAAAGGTTTTAAACCCATTGCCACCGCCGAAGGCTGGCAGCTGAGTAATGCACCGGTGTTGAGTATGGCTGCGCACAAAGCAGCGCTGGATATGTTTGAAGAAGCGGGATTTGAGAACGTAATTATCAAAGGACAGCAACTTAGTGATTATTTATTATTTATCATTGATGATTTAAACCAATCATTTACAAAAAAAATGATAGAAATTATTACACCGCGAAAAGAAAAAGGCTGCCAGGTTTCCATGCTGATGCTTGAAAAGGGAAAAGAAGTTTTTGATGCATTGAAACAAAACGGTGTATTAGCCGACTGGCGCGAACCCAATGTAATAAGAGTAGCACCTGTACCCCTATACAATAGTTTTGAAGACGTGTGGAAATTCGGAGAAATTGTAAAACTGATCTTAAATCATAAATAATGGAAAAGAAAAATACGGTTGTAATCGGTGCCGGTTTGGTGGGCTCCCTGCTTTCAATTTATTTATCCAAACGTGGTTATCAGGTAAAAATTTATGAGCGCCGTGCCGATATGCGTAAGCAGGATATGATTGCCGGACGTTCTATCAACCTTGCGTTGAGCGACCGCGGCATTAAAGCGCTGGAAGAAGTTGGACTGATGGATGAGATCAGGAAAATTTGCATACCCATGCATGGCCGCTTTATGCACAATGCCGATGGCAGTACAGCTTACCAGGCTTACGGAAAAGAAGGACAATATATTAATTCGGTATCAAGAGGTGAATTGAATTGCAGGCTGATGGACCTGGCTGAAGAAAACGGGGTGCAGATCATATTCAATGAAAAATGTAACAGCATCGATTGGAAAGAAAATAAAATTGATTTTGAAAAAACTAATTCTCCTCAATCTGAAAAAGTAAAGGCCGATTTGATCTTTGCCAGTGATGGTGCTTACTCTGCCGCCAGGCTAACCCATCAGCTGCAGCACGACCGTTTTCAATACAGCCAGTATTATATTGACTTTGGGTATAAAGAATTAAACATCCCTGCCGGAGAAAACGGGGCTTTTATGCTGGAGAAAAATGCCTTGCACATCTGGCCGCGTGGTAATTACATGATGATCGCACTGCCCAATATTGACGGCAGTTTTACCTGCACACTGTTTTTCCCATTTGAAGGTGAGACCTCTTTTGCGAGCCTGGATACAAAAGAAAAAGTAACATCATTTTTTGAAAAGACTTTTACTGATGCCGTGCCGCTGATGCCCACACTAACAGCAGATTTTTTTACCAATCCCACATCTTCGTTGGTAACTGTAAAATGTTATCCGTGGATACGGGATGATAAATTTGCTTTGATAGGCGATGCTGCTCATGCTATTGTGCCATTCTTTGGCCAGGGCATGAACTGTGGTTTTGAAGACTGTTCCGTACTAAATAGCCTGATTGAAAAACATCATGATAACTGGGCTGAAATTTTGCCTGCATATCAGACTTTAAGAAAACCTGATGGCGATGCAATAGCTGACCTGGCATTGAATAATTTTATAGAAATGAGAGATAAAGTAGCAGACCCTACATTTTTATTACAGAAGAAGATTGAAGCTGCTTTCAGTAAAAAATATCCCGATAAATGGATACCGGCTTATGCACAGGTAACATTCAGTCCGCACATAAGATATAGCGAAGCTTTGATAAGCGGTCAAAAACAGGAAGCCATCATGCAACAGATCATGGCGATACCGGATATTGAAAATAAATGGCAGGATGAAGCAATTGAAAAAATGATCTTAGAAAAGATCAATACATAAAATGTACAAATTTTCTTACTACACGGAACAAGACAAGGAAAAAGTAATAGACTTTATAAGAGAAAATGCCTTTGCTCTTATTACAGGTACCGGTGAAGACTATCCTGTGGCAACACAAATTCCTTTAACCATAAAAATAAAGGAAGACAAAATATTGCTGGAGGGACATCTGATGAAAAAGACCGATCACCACCTGGCTTTTGAAAAGAATAATAAGGTGCTGGTACTTTTTACCGGGCCGCATTGCTTTGTAGATGCAAACTGGTATACCGATCCGCATATGGGCTCTACCTGGAATTACATGACGGTACATGCAAAAGGTAAAATTACTTTTATGGATGAAGAAGGTACACGCAATGCTGTTAAGGCTGTTAGCGATAAATATGCAGGAACTACATCTGAAAGTGCATTTGATAATTTACCAAAGGAATATATCGACCATATGGTAAAAGCGATTGTTGGTTTTTCAATAGAAATAGAAGAACTGGACAATGTATTTAAACTTAGCCAGAACAGGGATGAAGCATCTCAAAGAAATATTATTGAGGAGTTGAGAAAAACAGGAGATGCAAATGCTGTAGCTATTGCCCTCGAAATGGAAAAGAGGTTATAACCTCATCCCCAGCCTGAGAAGGGTGAAGCGGAGATTATAGCGAAGAACACCTAATCAAGAAATAAAGTTTTGCAATTAACTTTACAGCATGACAAGAAAGCAACTGATACAACAGATACAGTTAAAAAAATCATACCTCTGCGTTGGGTTAGATACAGATCTTACAAAGATCCCAAAGCACCTGCAATCACACCCCGATGCGGTTTTTGAGTTTAACAAACAGATCATTGATGCCACGCAGGACCTATGTGTAGCTTATAAAATAAACACTGCATTTTACGAGGCGCTGGGCTTGAAGGGTTGGGAAGCCATGGAAAAAACGGTGAATTATATTCCCAAAGATCAATTTATTATAGCCGATGCCAAGCGTGGTGATATTGGCAACACCTCTTCACAATATGCTAAAGCATTTTTTGAAACAATGGATTTTGATGCAATAACCGTTGCACCTTATATGGGCGAAGACAGTGTAAAACCCTTTTTGGAATTTGAAAATAAATGGGCCATCGTATTGGGGTTAACCAGCAATGCAGGCAGTAAGGATTTTGAGCAATTGAGATTGGTTCGTGATTCCGATAGCTGTCGGGAGAACCAAAGCGGTGAATTTTTATACGAAACCGTTTTACAAAAAGTAAGCAGCTGGGGAAATATAAACAACCTGATGTTTGTTATTGGTGCCACCAAAGCCAGCGAACTGGAAGTGATACGCAAAATAATTCCTGATCATTTTTTACTGGTGCCTGGTGTGGGTTTCCAGGGAGGAAGTTTGGAAGAAGTGAGTAAATATGGTATGAACAAGGATTGCGGACTATTGATAAATGCCAGCAGGGCCATTATTTACGCTGGTGAAAAAGAAAATTTTGCAAGCGAAGCCAGGGCAATTGCACAGCAATACCAATCAGAAATGGCAGGTTATCTTACCTAACTAAAATTGTATTTTATGCAACGCAGAAAATTCCTGCAAAATATTTCACTTGTTACTGCAGCAGCTGCTTTACCAACAATTACCAACGCCGAAACTGCGAACCGGAAAAAATCCTTTACCACCGCTTTCATATCTGATATTCATATTAAGCCTTCCGAAATAGCTGAAGCAGGCATGAAGAAAGCACTGCAACATATCAACCAACTTAAACAGCAACCCGATTTTATTATTAATGGCGGCGATACCATTATGGATGCCCTTGCTGCCGATAAAGAAAAAACAAAAAAACAATGGGACCTCTTTAATAAAATAATGCAGTCAGAGAATAAATTGCCTGTAAAGCATTGCATTGGCAACCACGATATATGGGGCTGGCAACTGAAAGAAGATGTGAAAAGCGATCCGCTCTATGGAAAAGCATGGTGGCTGCAACAAACAGGCTACACAAAAACTTATTACAGCTTTACCCAAAACAACTGGCATTTTATTGTTTTAGACAGTGTGCAGGAAAATAAAGGCGGCTACATTGCCTTACTGGATGACGAACAGTTTAGCTGGCTGGAAAAAGAGCTGGAAGCCAATAAAGAGAAGTTCATCTGCATTGTTTCCCATATTCCCATTATTTCTTTTTGCAGTGCCATGTTTTTTAAAGACATGCTGCCCAATGGCGATTGGAAATTATCCCGTGCCTTGCTGCATACCGACGCAAGAAAAATAAAAGATCTATTTAAAAAATATCCCAACATCAAAACCTGCCTCAGCGGACATATACATTTGCAGGACGAAGTGAATTACCTGGGCATAAAATATTATTGCAATGGGGCTGTAAGCGGCAACTGGTGGGGCGGCGCTTTCCAGGATTTTGCCCCGGCCTATGCCCTGCTTGATTTTTACAGTAATGGAACTGTAGACAGAAAAATGGTTGAATATTAATGCTACACTCCCCTGTTTCTTTTTCCGGATGCGATCACCGCATCAAGGATCAACTGTATCTCATCAGGCCTTCCTGTACCAATCAACAAAAGTTTATTATCATTAAACTGAAGTTGTAATCCCTTATTTGATGAAGCAGACGTGTTAATGGCTTTGCCCGTTTTAGCTGAACCGGTACGAATGCCCCAGCCACCATACTCCAGTAACGAATTATACTGCCTGATATAAGCATCTTTCAGTTCGTGCCACTCAATACATGTTTCTTTAAATTGAAAAGGTATGAAACGGTAATAAATTCCTGCATCAGTAATCCTTGTTTTTAATTTAATGGTGACCAGGAAAATAAAAAGCAGTAAAAGAAATAATTCAACCAGTATCAGCACAAAATCAGGTGCAGGTTTGGGGCCAAAGGGTGTTCCCAAAAATATTTGCTGCACAATGGCATACATAAAAAGCCCATTAAGCGCTGCAACTCCAAGCCAGGCCCACCAGGTTTTAAAGCGCTGTACTTCTTTAAAATCAATTGTACTCATTGCTAAAGTGCTTTTAAAATAGTGTCTGCAAGTTCGGCCGCCCACTTTTTATATTCTTTGCCCGAAGGATGCAAACCATCGGGTGCTAAAAATTCAGTTTTGTCCCCATCTTCCCGCTGCGATGTGGTAATATTTATAAAATTGGCTTTAAATGCTGCTGCCGATTTTTTACAGATATCATTATACACGTCAATTTCTTCAGCCGTCTTTTTTCTGTCTATGCCTTCAGCAAAAGGTGTAACGCCCCAATCCGGTATACTTAATACAATAACGCGATAAGGCCTGTTGCCCGAAAACTGAATGGCTTTTTGCAGCAGGTGTTCAAATTCAATTTTAAATTCGGTTGCGCTGCGGCCACGGTATTGATTGTTTACACCAATAAGCAGGGAAACGATATCGTAATTCTCCAGCGTGGTTGTACTTTCTATAGCACTGCTTAACTCATCTGTTGTCCAGCCGGTTTTGGCAATGATCTCGGCAGCATAAAAAGCAAGGCCCGATCTTCTTAAGATCTGCACCGTTTGATTGGGAAAGTTTTCGGAAAAGGAAACCTGCTCTCCAATGCTGTAGCTATCGCCCAATGCTAAATAAGAATATGTGCTCATCGTGTTTATTAATTACAAATGTATGGCTATTAATAAAATCAGGTTCATAAAATGTTAAAATATTCTTACAAAATGTAATATTATTTTGTCTTATTGTAAAACATGTTTTACATTTGCTGAAACATTAAAACTATGCATACTAAATTATTATTACCAAACAGGTTCAAAAAGGTCGGATGGGTGATTCTTATTCCGGCAACCATCTTGGGTATTATACTGGCTTATTTTCAATTTAGCGAAGAATGGCTTTGGGCTAATGTATTTGCTATTGCTAATGATGGCAATGAAGGGCATTACAGATATTTTCTCATTCGTAATACCAATATTACAAATACAGTTATTGGTTCGCTTTTCATTATTGGGGCTATCCTTGTTGGTTTTTCAAAAGAAAAAAATGAGGATGAGTATATTGCAAACATCCGCTTATCTTCTTTATTATGGGCAGTCTGGATTAGTTATATACTACTGCTCGTAGCTTTTTTATTAGTATATGGCACTCCTTTTTTAGATGTTATGATATACAATATGTTCACAGTATTGATCATCTTCATAACCCGGTTCAATTACCTGATGTATAAAAATTCAAAACCCTCTCCCCATGAAAAATAACATAAAAGTAGAACGGGCAATTAAGGGTTTAACGCAGGAAGACCTTGCCAGGAAAATATCAGTAAGCAGGCAAACCATCAATGCCATGGAAGCCAATAAATATGTTCCTTCAACAGTTTTGGCTTTAAAAATTGCTGCTGTTTTCGGTAAAGTTGTAGAAGATATTTTTACACTGGAAAAAACTGACTGAATTCAGCAACCATTGCTTTATTATAAGGAATCTATTGCGTACTAAAATAAAAGGGCCTGTAGGGTTTTCTACAGGCCCTGTGCTTTATGGCTAAACTTTTTTAAGCAGTCTTTGTTTTTGAATTGTCTTTTTCTTTCATATCACCTGGAGCCGGTTCACCCAATTTCACATTACCAAAACTGGCATTTACCTTTATGGGTAAAACACCATTGCAACACTTTCCATTGTATTGATGATCGATTTTTGAGTCCGGGTTTATTACAGTTAGGATGCAGAAAACAAAAAATCATCTTCTGAATGAGTGTATTTATATTTGCGGTATAGAAACTCGGATGACAAGGATGAATGCTGATACAAAGAAGTTTTGTCATGCTGAGGAACGAAGCATCTTATTGATGAATAAAGTGAATAAGCACAAGATTGCTACGCAACGATGATAAATAATAGTACAAATGCTTGTCCTCAAAAACAAATAAACTAATAAACAGATAAACCAATAAACAACGACGATGGCTGCTAAAACCGATAACTTTCAATCGCCCGATTATTTTAATGTGGATGAACTGCTTACTGATGAACATAAACTCATTCGTGAAAGTGTTCGCAATTATGTAAAAAAAGAAATTTCGCCCATTATAGAAGATTATGCACAGCGGGCAGAATTTCCGCAACAGATCATTAAACAACTGGGCGACCTGGGTTGTTTTGGGCCAACCGTGCCCGAGCAATATGGTGGCGGCGGACTGGATTACATCAGTTACGGCTTAATGATGCAGGAACTGGAACGTGGCGACAGCGGAGTTCGTTCAACTGCGAGTGTGCAGGGCAGTTTAGTAATGTTTCCTATTTATCAATATGGTAATGAAGAACAGCGCCACAAATATTTACCCAAGCTTGCCAGTGGCGAGTGGTTAGGTTGTTTTGGTTTAACAGAACCCAACCATGGCAGCGACCCCGGAGGCATGCTCACCAATATTAAGGATGGCGGCGACCATGTAATTTTAAATGGTGCAAAAATGTGGATCAGCAATGCACCTTTTGCGCAGGTGGCTGTTGTGTGGGCAAAAGATGAAGCCGGCGAAATAAGAGGGGTGATTGTAGAAAGAGGTATGGAAGGTTTTACTACACCAACTACGCATGGTAAATGGAGCCTGCGTGCCAGCGCAACCGGTGAGCTGGTTTTTGACAATGTAAAAGTTCCTAAAGAAAATATATTACCAAACGTAAAAGGATTGAAAGGGCCATTGGGTTGCCTTACAAAAGCCCGTTACGGTATTGCATGGGGCGCCATTGGTGCTGCCATGGATTGTTATGATACTGCTTTAAATTACAGTAAAGAAAGGATCCAGTTTGGAAAACCCATTGGTGGATTTCAGTTACAGCAAAAAAAACTGGCCGAAATGGTTACCGAAATTACCAAGGCACAGTTATTAAACTGGCGGTTGGGTGTATTGATGAATGAGGGAAAAGTGACACCTCAACAGGTTAGTATGGCCAAAAGAAACTCCTGTGAAGTTGCTACCAATATTTGTCGTGATGCCCGCCAGATGCTGGGCGGAATGGGCATAACAGGCGAATACCCGGTAATGCGCCACATGATGAATTTGGAAAGTGTAATAACCTATGAAGGCACGCATGATATTCATTTGCTGATTACGGGAATGGATGTGACGGGGATGAATGCGTTTAAATAGGCCTCCCCAAACCCTTCCGAAGGAGGGGCTTTAAAGACCCAGAATTTTCATTGCTCTTTTATTTTTATAACCATTTAGTTTTTAAAATGAACAACTCTTCAAATATTAATACAGCCGGGAACCCCCTTTTGGGGGGCAGGGGGGCCGTAAGTGTCATCGGCGCCGGTACCATGGGAAACGGCATTGCCCATGTATTTGCACAATCTGGTTTTAAAGTAGTACTCGTAGATGTAAATCCATCGCAACTGCAAAGAGCTTTGGATACTATTAATAAAAACCTCGATCGCCAGCTAAGCAAAGGGACCATTACCGAAGAACAAAAAAAATCAACACTGGCAAATATTTCTATTTCATCTATTATAAATGATGGGGTTAAAGATGCCCAGCTGGTAATTGAAGCAGCAACTGAAAATGTTGATTTGAAATTGTCCATCTTTGAACAAATGGATACGTATGCACCGGCAGGTTGTATTTTGGCAACAAATACTTCTTCTATATCCATCACAAAAATTGCGGCGGTAACAAAAAGACCGGGACATGTGATTGGCATGCATTTTATGAACCCCGTGCCGGTAATGAAACTGGTGGAGATCATCAACGGTTATGCCACCAAAAAAGAAGTAACCGAAACTATTATTGAATTAAGCAAACAGCTGGGTAAAATCCCCTGCGCAGTAAATGATTACCCCGGCTTTATTGCCAACCGCATTTTAATGCCCATGATCAATGAAGCTATTTATAGTTTGTATGAAGGCGTTGCCGGCGTAGAAGAAATTGATACCGTTATGAAACTGGGTATGGCCCACCCCATGGGGCCGCTGCAATTGGCTGATTTTATTGGCCTGGATGTTTGCCTGAGCATTTTAAAAGTTTTACAGGATGGCTTTGGTAATCCAAAATATGCGCCATGCCCGTTATTGGTAAATATGGTTTTGGCTGGAAGATTAGGTGCAAAGAGTGGAGAAGGATTTTATGTTTATACTCCGGGAAGTAAGGATTTGGTAGTGAGTGAAAGTTTTAAGTAAGAATTTTTTATATTAGAAGAGGGCTTTTCCCGTTGGGAAAAGCCCTCTTTATTTTAGCACTGTATATAGTCTGGCAAAATTTGGATAATCTTTTACCAAATTTACATACAAGCAAATAGTTATTTTACTATTTTACCCATGTATTTCAATTTACTCAACTAAAAACACTTTTTTATGAAGACATTCATTTGTTCATTATTTATCCTGGCATCTGTATTCACTGCATGCAATGGAGGTGGTTCAGGTTCGGGAGATGGCCAGGCAACACCAGCCGGTGTTGCCAACATGATCTTTGATGCTGCCAAAAGCGGCGATTATAGCAAATTAAAAGGCTTGTGCGATGCCTCCCTGGAGCCAGATGGTGATAGCAAAAAAGTTTGCGAAGTTTCTGATGGGGACGAAGAACTGAAAAAAATGTTCAAAGAATATTTTTCAAAAGGAAAAGTAGTGGGCGAAGCAACCATTGAAGGTGATAATGCAAAAGTTAATATTCTGTTTGGGCCTGAAGGCACAAAAGAAGAAACTTTCAATATGAAAAAGAAAGATGGCAAGTGGTATTTGATGAGTTTTTAATTTTTCAGAATTTCACTGTGGCAATAAAAGAAGAAAAGATAGATGCATACATTGCCAGATCGGCTGAATTTGCAAAGCCCATTTTACTTCACATCCGGGAGCTGGTTCACAAAGCCTGCCCGGATGTGGAGGAAAAAATGAAATGGAGTATGCCTTTCTTTGATTACAAAGGTGAAATGCTCTGCCACATGGCATCTTTTAAGCAACATGCTGTAATGGGGTTCTGGAAAGCTTCGCTGATGAAAGATTCAACGCTTGTTGAAAATGCAAAATCAGAAACAGCCATGGGACATTTGGGAAAAATCACCTCGTTAAAAGATTTGCCTTCCGATAAAAAAATTACAGGCTGGATCAAAGAAGCCATGCAGCTTACTGATAAAGGCATAAAGCTTCCTGCAAAACCAAAACCTGCAGCTATAAAAGAATTGACAGTGCCGGATTATTTTACAAAAGCACTTACGAAAAACAAAAAAGCAAAACAGGTTTTTGAAAAATTCCCTCCTTCACACAAAAAAGAATACCTGATGTGGATCACCGATGCCAAAACGGAGCAAACCCGTAATAAAAGAATGGCTTCTGCATTGGAATGGATTGCTGATGGGAAAGGAAGAAACTGGAAATACGAAAAGAAATAGTACACTGCAACTTTGCCAAAGTTTAAAACTTTGGCAAAGTTTTTTATATACTACCATTCAAAACCAGGCATCACAAAATAAAATATTGTCCACCATTTATCTTCCCGGCTCATGTATAGTTTATAAGGTCCTTCGTAGTGTATTATTTCTCCGCTTTCCATTACGGCATCATATGTAAGCATACCTTCTGCATGCCCCATGCCCCGGCCTTCATCATGCAGTTCAAATTTTATTTCATCAATATTATAGCCGTCGTCTTTAAATGCTGTAAAGGCATCAAAGAATGGCTTTATCTTTTCCATTAAAGCCTGCCTGTCTAACTGCCTGCCATCGGATGTTATAAAATGATACCCAAGTTCAGAACAGAATTCATTAAAATCCCTGCCAAACCAATGCCGTAAAAATTCATGTGTATTCTTTTCAATATCTGCTTTATCATTCGGATGAAACTCTTCGTAGATAAAATTCCAACCCATACCAAATACAGGTATTTTTTCTATCTCGTGTGCAAATAATTCTTCCGTAATAAATCTATAAATCACTTCATCTTCATACGGGCCATCGCAAATATCCAATCCAATATGATGCTCAGCCATAACAGCTCTAATTCTTTTTAACTCCACGGCTATTTCAGCAACATTCAACTCATCGGCAAATTTATAATCAGGCTTACCAATGGTTTTATAAACAGTGGTGTACTCTGCATTGGCATGGGCATCTTCAAACGCCATCATGTTTTTTAAAAACTGGTTTTCAATTTCTGGCGACAAACCGGCATTACTGTCCATAAAGAAAGCATCGCCATATTGTGCCTTTAATTTAAGTTTTAAAAAATCGTTTTCAATCCTTAAGTTTTCCTGCGGATCATCTGAGAATAACTCATCTTTTTCCATAAAAAATAATTTAGCTTAAGTTATTTTACTCGTTTTTTGGGATTTACCAGTTCATACGAATCATCAATCATCTCCTTTAATTGCTTTGCAGATAACCTTCCATCAACAATGATGGTATTCCAATGCTTTTTATTCATGTGGTAACCGGGTAAAACCGATTCGGGATATTCATCACGCAATTCAACCGCTTTATCCGGATCGCACTTTACATTGAATTGTAAAGGAGAACTTTCCAACCCTGCAAGCAGAAATATTTTATTGTTTACTTTAAACACAAGTGTGTCTTCTCCAAACGGAAAACCTTCTGTTACAGAAGGCTTTTGTAAAATGTATTCACGAATATTTTCTATATTCATTTTAAGAAATTGTTTTTTTAGCTTCTTCCAGTTTTTTACCGATTTGCCCAGTTAGCATATGCCAGAACATTACGAAATCGCTGCCCAGGCTGTATAAAGGATAGGTAAATGTTGCCGGTTTGTTCTTCTCAATAAAAAAATGCCCTGCCCAGGCAAAGCCATAACCACAAACAGGTATCAATGCCAGCATCCACCATTTTTGTAAAACAATGGCCGCTACCAGGATAACCAACAGGCCCGCTGTACCAATAAAATGCAGGGTACGGTTGGTAAGATCGCTATGTTCAGTTAAATAATAGGGATAAAAACTCCGGAAACTTGTATACTTTTTTTCTTTTGCCATAAAGTACTTTTTAGAAAAGTACAAAATCCCGCTTTATTATCCGATTTTTTTTACCGAAACATGTTGCAGGTCTTTCAACCGGTACAATACTTCATCAAGCCGGTTTTTGGGGATGCCGGTTTGTATCATGCAGAAGAGCTGCATTTCCTGCGCAAGTACATTGCAGTTAAACTGCTTTAAGACCATCATCACATCATTCATCTGTGTATAGTCAAATTCAATACTGTATGCTATTTCAACCTGCTTTTGTACAATAGGTGTAACCTGCAAGGCAAGTGTAGCTGAAGTTTTATAAGCATTGATTAAACCAGGCACCCCCAGCAAAGTGCCGCCCCAGTAACGCACTACTATTATAGCCACATTAGTCAGTTCTTTACTGTCAATTTGCCCCAGTATGGGTTTACCGGCTGTGCCGGAAGGTTCTCCATCATCAGAAGAGCGGAAATTATTGCCGTCTGTACCAATGCGATAGGCAAAACAATGGTGCACAGCTTTGGGATGTTCTTTCTTCAGTAGTTGCAACTGTTGCTTAAAATCATCTGCTGTTTCAATGGGAAATGCGAAAGCTATAAATTTACTGCCGCGGTCTTTAAACTCAGCGCTGGATAGCTTTTCAATAGTTGTATAAAAATCCTTTTCTTTCATCAATACATGTTGTTTGCCACCGCGTTCCTGAAAAATGAAATAGTATCATTTTGTAGCTTTTGTTCTTCGTACAATGTATTACTTTTTAAAACCGGCGCATTCAACCCATTGCCAATTGTTAATTGCTCATTGCTTATTACCCTTGCTTCATCCCATAGGTTTTCATCAATAAATGTTTGAAGCAATTTTGCGCCACCTTCAACCAGTACAGATTGCAGCTGCAGTTTGTATAATGCGTGTAAAAACCGGGAGATAAATTTCTCGTCTTTTTCAAGCTTGTAAAAAGAAAGCATCTCCCCTGTTTGCTCTTTATGCTGATTAAAAACAATTGTTTTTACAGTTCCATCAAACAGTTTCAGGGTGGCTGGCAGTTTTAGATCCATATCAATCACCAGTCTTACCGGGTTATTACCAGGCCAAAGCCTTGCGGTTAAAGCCGGGTCATCCAGCAAAGCTGTATTGGTGCCTACCAGTATTGAAGCCTCTTCAGTCCTCCATTTATGAACAAGTCTGTTTGTAAACTCATTGCTTATTAGCAATCTATTTACACCATTGAGCTCCAAAGTCCCCCCTTCGGGGGGATTTAGGGGGGCCGCCATCTTTCCATCACTACTCTGCGCCCATTTTAAAATAATATACGGCCTTTGCCTTTCATGAAAAGTAAAAAAACGTCTATTCAGTTCCCGGCATTCGCTTTCCAGGATACCAGGGGTAACCTGCACACCGGCAGCTTGTAAGCGTTCTATTCCTTTGCCATTTACGGCTGCAAAACTATCCCTGCAGCCAATAACCACATGGGGTATTTTATGGTTGATGATCAGATCGGCACAAGGCGGTGTTTTGCCAAAATGGGCACAGGGTTCCAGTGAAACATACAAGGTGCTCTTTTCTATCAGTATTTTATCAGATTCAGCAACATGATGTATGCAATTTACTTCGGCGTGTGCCTCTCCATATTTTTGATGATAACCCTCTCCGATGATCCTGTCTTTGTACACCAATACTGCTCCCACCATAGGATTGGGCGCAACCTGTCCGGCTCCCAAAGCTGCCAGTTGAAGGCAGCGCTGCATATATAGTTGATGTTGTAGCAAGTAACAAAAATACGGATCAATAAATAAAGTACCTGTACTAAGTAGCTTTATAGAACCAGCTAACTATTTTATTTTGTAAACAGGCGAAGTAGTATGTTTGCTTTAATGATGTTGAAAGTGTTATACCGGAATTTTTTAGTGCAGTTGCAAAAAATATACAGCCTGGGCGAAGCTACGGCCATCACCGACTGGGTATTTGAAAAAATGGCTTCGCTGAAGCGTTCAGATATTTTAAAAAATCCGGAAAAGCAAATTTCGCCGGCTGCTGATGAATTGATTCAAAACACCCTGCAGCAACTGTTACTGCATAAGCCCATACAATACGTTTTGGGCGAAGCCTGGTTTTACCGCATGAAAATAAAAGTGAACGAACATGTGCTGATTCCCCGGCCCGAAACAGAAGAACTGGTTGAGCAATTGATAAAAGACCGCAAATCAAAGCTTACCGACCCCGCAATACTGGACATTGGTACCGGCAGCGGTTGTATTCCCATCGCCATAAAAAAGAATTTACCTGCATCTAAACTTACTGCCATTGATGTAAGTAAAGATGCGCTTGCACTTGCAAAGGAAAATGCCGCCCTGCATAATGCACCTATCCAATTTACTGAACTCGATTTCCTGGATGAAAAAAACTGGCACACACTGGGCTTGTTTGATATCATCATCAGCAACCCGCCGTACATACCCATACATGAAAAAGAAAAGCTGGCTAAACATGTAACCGACTTTGAACCCCACCTGGCATTGTTTGTGCCAGACAGATCGCCCCTGATCTTTTACGAAAAAATTGCCGCATTCGGCACCGATCATTTATTACCTAACGGAAAAATTTACCTGGAAGTGCATGAAGACCATGCCAAAGAAACGGCGGCTTTATTCCACCCATATTATCAAACGGTGATGATAAAAAAAGACATGTATGGTAAAGAAAGGATGATCATTATCACTGCTTGATATTAGCTGCCAGCTTAGCTTTGGCACGTTTGGCGGCTTCCATTATTTTAAAAGCCATACCATAGTAGGCGCTGGTATCCACGTTCATAACCACCGTGGGCGTATCAATATATTTTTTATTGTTCTCTACTTCTTTTTTAAGTAAAGAATCAATGTACATCATATCAATCTGCTGTGTGCCTATAAAGACTTTCTGATCTTTGGTAACCGTTACCACAATATTCTGGCTAACCTTGGTATCGCTTTTGCCTTTAGGATTGCTTACCTTAACCACATTCGGATTAGCCAGTGTAGAGATCAGCAAAAAGAACATTAGTAAAATGAACAGTACATCATTTAGCGGACCAGCATCCACTTCATTGTGATTATCCCGTAAACGTTTTTTTAAACTCATAATATTGTTTCTAATTCGCCTCCTAATAAACTAATCAACGACAACCTTATTAACCAATAAACGCCTGTCCGAACTGAATTCATTCAGGCGGGAATTAACTGTTTTACCTCGTCGGTTCCTGTAAAATATCTATAAAGTCAGCACTGGCCGATTCCATTTTATGCACTGTTTTATCAATCTGTGTATTCAGGTAACTGTACCCTAAAAAAGAAATGATACCAATGATCAGTCCCGTTGCAGAAGTGATCATCTTTACATACATGGCATCGGCAATATCGGTAATGGAAGGATTGGTTGCCGTAGCAAAATCCCGTAGCAACATGACCAGTCCAATGATGGTACCCACAAAACCAAACAGTGGCGCAATACGTGCAATAACAGAAAGAACCGGAAGGTTTTTTTCCATCCGGTAAACTTCCAGCTTGCCCACATTATCCATACTTTTTTCAATAGCATCAATGGGTTTACCAATACGCTGCAACCCTTTATCAATCATTTTGGCAACCGGGTTGGGTGTATTTTTTGCCAGGCTACGGGCTGCTGTTACATTACCGTTGATGATATGATCGCGGATGATGTTCATAAAATTATCATCGATCTTACTGGCTTTACGTATGGCCAGCAGGCGTTCAATAAAAAAGAAGATGGCCATGGCGAAAAATACCGCCAGCGGAATCATCAATACCCCGCCCTTTACCAATAAGGAAAACAAAGATTCTTTAGCTGCTGAAGAAGTTGCGATTCCTGTGCTGTCTATCTGCAATAGAATATTAAACATGTATGCCGGGTTTTATTTGTAATGATAGCTGCGCTATAATTGTGCCAAAACTATTTCAATTATGCAATGAAACGAAACAAATTTACAATAGCTGCATAACAAAATGTTAATCTTATTTATTTGAACCACATAGAAAGATAGAAACATAGGTCTACACATAGCCTATGTGCCTTTCTATTGTGCTCTATGTACTTGTGTGGTTCAAAATAAAAAACCCCGGCATAAGCGGGGTTTTAAAAAAAATATAAACTAAATTTTATTTTTTGCTTTCCAACTGCTGCATGGCCATTATCTGCTTCATGGTTTTTTCCATACCATCACTACCACCATCCAGGAATATTACATTACCTTTTCCATACTCTGCAAAATTCTTAATGGCTTCTACCCACATACTGAACAAAATAACATTGGTATCCAGGTTGGCCTGCTTCATTTCTGATGCAGCCTGGCTCATACCTTTTGCCACTTCCTCCCGGAACAAAGCCACACCCTGTCCACGTAACTGGGCCGCAAGCCTTTCTGCTTCTGCTGCAATTTTTATGGCATTACCCTCGGCTTCTGCAGCTTTTGTTTTGGTTATCAATAAAGCCTGGCCTTCATTTTCAGCTGCTGCTTTTAAGTTGTTTGATGCAACCACTTTGCTCATACTGGTAATAATGGCTTCATCAAAAGTGATATCATTGATCTGCAGATCCTGCAAATGATAACCCCAGCCTTCCAGCGCCACATCCACCTGTTCTTTTACATTTTCTACAATATCGCGGCGCACATTCAAAACCTCTGCCTGCCTTTTGGTAGATACAAAAGCACGGATACTTCCCTCCACCGTACGTATCAAAGCCTGCATCAGGTCTTTATCGCTGATGAATTTAAACGCCACTTTCTGAATGGTTTCTTCCTGTTCGTTCTGTACCGAATACAGCAGCATCGATTTAAAATAAACATTTGCCTGGTCAACCGTTACGGCCTGGAATTCCAGCTCTACCGAGCGGTTTTGAATACTTACCTTTTTAAAGATCTGCTCCAGGAAAGGAATTTTAAAATTCAGTCCCGGCCGCAGTATCCGGCGGTATTTACCGAACATGGTTACCACGCCAATAAAACCCTGGTTAATGGTTACAAAGCAACCCAGTAAGGCCAATACCAGCAGTATGACCCACCAATACTCTTTTAAATAATCCATAGTTGTAAAATTTGTATTGAAGATATATAATTTTTTATGTAACGGGCAGGAAATCTTTGGGGAGCATCCTTATGTCACTTACTTGTACTTTTTATGCTTGATCGGGCTTCATCGAATCGTAAGAATAGAGTGATATTACAACGCAACTGGGAAAAGTACATTTTGTGGTACATTGCATTGGCGCAACGGATTTTATTCAATTTCGAAATTATTTTCAATCAAAATTTAAAGGCAATACCATTGTTAGCGGAATACTCAGAAAACAGAAAAAACCGTAAAGAATTAAATTTAGTATACAAAATAATGAGCGTTAAGAGACTTGAAATCGATAAACTTGTTACCGACAGATTAATACTTATACCTTTTACAACTCAAATCTGTAAAAACGTGTTGGACAACGATTTTAGTGACCTGATAACTTTAAATTTAAAAAAAGGCAAAAGCTGGCCTGATGCTGATGTTTTGGACACATTGCCAAGAGTAATTAATAACTTAAATAAAGTAGGATATCCAACAGGTTATGAATCCTGGATGATTATTAAAAAAGACACCCTGGAGATAATTGGGGATGTAGGATTTAAAGGAATTAATATGGATGAAGAAAATATCGACTTAGGTTATGGAATAATAGAAGAAGAAAGACGAAAAGGATATGCAGCAGAAGCAGTAAAGGAGATAATCAGCTGGGCTTTTTTAAATAACAACATTAGAGAAATTACCGCAAATTGTTTGACAGAAAATACGAATTCTATGAAACTTTTATTGAAATTCAATTTTACACAAAAACGTATAGCAGGGAACACAATATATTGGAAATTGCTGAATCAAAATTACATAAACAAGACTAACAACCACTAACATAACCTGAGAAACAAACCCTCCCAAACATTAACAATCCCCTACCCTCCCCTTCATCTAACTTTACATCTTAAAATCAAACAAAAATGAAAAGAACCCATTGCTGGAAATGTGTGTTGATGCTTGCATCGGTTTTAGGAATGATCGGCGCATTTAATACCTGATCTTCTTACACAATAAATAAAAAAGTTGTAAAATTAACATGGCAACTTTTTTATTAGCACTACGCCGGGTGTTGTACCCTTTCCGTTACTATTATATGGCATGGTATTTTAAGAGTAATATTTAAAATCTCTTAATCAAACACAACATCATGAAAAAAATGATCACAGCTAATGCAAAAAAGCTATCGAACAGGGCGGCCCTGTTATTGACCACACTCTTATTATCATGCTACAGTTTTGCACAGGATAAAAAAATTGACGTCAATATCAATACCAAATCCGATAATGGCGACAGTTTCTTTATGCAGCCATGGGTATGGATCGTGGGCGGCGCAGTTTTTATTTTGTTACTGATCGCATTGTTACGTGGTAACAATTCAAAAAAATAAATAAACATGCATTGAAAATGAAAAGAGCCCGCGGTAATTTCGGGGGCTTTTTTCAGGATCAGTCACTGGCTGCCTGCTTGGGAAACTATTCCACTTCTGTTGATTTTGTAACCGTAACTTTATCTGTACGTGATGCAGTGCCGGAGCTTCCGGAATTACCCGATCCCCTTACCAAAGCAACGATCAATAAGATCAGTACAGCTCCTCCAACAACCCAAACCCATGGCTCAGTGTACCAGGTTTGTGTTTCGGATGTTGCTGTTGTAGTTGTTGTTGAAGTCATAGTGCTATCCTGGGCCCACACCAGGGCATTTGTTACTGTCAATACACATAACAGTAAAGCCTGCTTAAAAAGCCGGAGATTAATTAAATTTTTCAAATTCTGATGATTTTAAGTGATAAAATACGTATCGCAAACGCCGGGTTATTGTTAAATAATAAAACCAGCCTTTGTCATTCAGTATATCAGACTCACAAAAAGAGAAAATAGTTGCCAAAATATAATTTCTATGGTGTATGAACAATATTGTTTGGAAATAAGTACCCTGGATTACTATTACAATTAACTTACTTGAAACACGGCAATCTGTTTACATCATTTCTCTTATCTTTATACACGCACAGGACTGATCAGGCAATCAGCCCATGTAAAAAAATAATTATGTTCAAATTGTTGTTTTCCTTATTACTGGTTTGCTTTAACGGTGTTTCCAAGGCACAAATGGTTTATCCCTACCAGGATATTAAATTAGAAAAACCATCAGATTATAAGGAAACTGAACCCATGGCCTTATCTGCCACAAAATTTTTGTTGGGCACTCCCTTTATTGAGGTAGATGTAAACAGGGGCAATGCTTTGGTTTTTTTGAATAAATGGATGAGCGGAACAAAAGATCATCAATTTTATTTACAGGGATTTGCACAGGAATTAAGTGTTGATTTAAATGTATTAAGCCTGTATATCCCAGCTATGGTTAAATACACCCTGGAGAATAAAGCAGCTGCCGTTAACCCCATAAAAATAGAGCAGCAGGCATCTAAAATAGTACTGGACTATTGTAATGACCCAAAAAACAACTTCAGGCTTAAAAAGAAATTAAGAAAACTGCTGGAAGATCATCAGCCGGTAAAAGAATAATTTTTTTCCTGACCTCCCAAATAATTACCCTGCAAACATTTAGTATACCCCGTTTGCCTGGAATCTGCCATTAACTCCGCTCCTCCCAGATCATCGCCACATGCACAATGGTTTCGGCTGCTTTGGCCATATCTTTTGTGCCGATCCATTCCAGTTTACTATGTATGTTTTGCATGCCGGTAAAAATATTAGGACAGGGCATGCCAATGTAACTAAAGCGGCTGCCATCGGTTCCGCCACGGATGCTTTCTTTCTTCATAACCAGGCCGGCCCTTTGTATGGCTTCTTCGGCATAAGCCGCCACCTGCGGGCAGGTATCCAACACTTCCTTCATGTTGCGGTATTGTTCCTGCACGGTATATTCCATTACGGCCCCGGGAAATTTTGCAACCGTTTCTTCTGCAATTTTTTTCAGGCGTTGGTGATGTTGCTGCAAACCGGCCAACGCAAAATCTCTTACAATAAATTGTATGCTTGCCTTTTCTGCAATACCATTAACCGATGTCGGGTGTATAAAGCCTTCTTTTTTTTCAGTGGTCTCGGGACTCCATTCATTTTTTGGTAAAGCATCCAACACTGCGCCCGCAACTTTTAACGCATTCACCAGTTTATCTTTTGCATAACCCGGATGTGTGATAACACCACTGATGATAATTACAGCACCATCTGCACTAAAGGTTTCATCCTCCAGGCTTCCGGCTTCGCCTCCATCCAATGTATAACCAAACTGTGCGCCCAGTTTTTGCATATCTACTTTAGCAGTTCCCTGTCCTACTTCTTCATCTGGCGTAAATAATATTTTTATATCTCCATGTTTAACTGCCGGGTTTTGTATAAAAAACAAGGCCGCTTCCATAATGGCTGCCACGCCGCTTTTGTCATCTGCGCCTAATAAAGTATTTCCGCTGGCAGTTATTACACCGCTGTTGATATGATTTTTTAAATAAGGCGAATCACTCAAACGTAAAACCTGTGTGGTATCATCGGGCAATATAATATCTGCACCGTCATAATACCGGTGCAGGATGGGTTTAACGTTGGTTCCGCTGCAATCGGGCGCTGTATCTACATGCGCACAAAAACAAATAGCAGGTATGTTTTTTTTATCGCTGTTGGATGGAATGGTTGCATACACATATCCATACTCATCTGTTGTTGCATCGGTAATTCCCATACCAAATAATTCTTTCAGCAAAAGCCTGCTCAGGTCTTTTTGCTTTTCTGTGGTGGGATGCGCTGTACTGGTTGGATCACTCTGGGTATCAATTTTTACATAGCGCATGAAGCGGTCGGCAATGTTGTCTGGACTTATTTGTATCATAGCTTAAAATTAATGGATAATTCTTTAATGCCCGTCCGGATAATTCCTCTAACAAAAAAAGCAGCCTGCTTTCGCAAACTGCTTAATTATCCATTAATTAATTATCTATTACTCTGCTATTTCCACCAGCTCGATATCAAAGATCAGTTCCTGACCTGCTAAAAAATGATTGGCATCCAGGATGATGATATCTTCTTTCACTTCTACTACAATTACCGGAACGGGCTGTCCGGCCTGGTTGCTTAATGTAAGCGGCATCCCGGGCTCAAGTACCATATCTGCAGGTACATTCTCTTTCGGAAATTCAATGATGGCTTCTTCACTTCTCGGGCCATACCCATCTTCCGGTGCAATATTGATGGTTTTCTTTTCGCCCAGGTTCATGCCGGGCATGGCATCGTCAAATCCTTTGATCATTTGTCCCGCTCCTACTGTAAACTCCAGTGGCTCTCTGCCAACAGAAGAATCAAACTGCTCACCATTTACTAATTTACCGGTGTAGTGTACTTTTACTACATCACCTTCTTTAACCTGTTTCATGTATTTTATTTTTATGTATTAAACTGCGGGTGAATTGTTCACCGGCAATATTTTAATGCGGGTTGCTACCGGTTTTATTCTGTTGCGCTGGCGAAGAAAAAAGGCAGGTTCTGTTAAAACGGGGGCAAATTAATACATAATTGCCGCCGAATGAAAAGTTTTTGTGAAATTAGCAAGATGAAAAAGTTAAAATACTGCTGCCTGGCCCTATTACTAAATGGTTACTGGGTTACGGCCCAGCCGGTAAATAACAGCCCGGTTATAACGGGTGCCGATCGTATGCAGGTTTACCTGCCCATGCTTAAAGGCAAGTCTGTGGCGGTTTTTGCCAACCAAACCAGTATGGTTAACAATACCCACCTGGTTGATACACTGCTGGCCAGCGGTATTAAAGTAGTGAAGATCTTCGGGCCTGAGCATGGTTTCAGGGGAGATGCCGATGCCGGCGAACATGTGGGCGATGCAAAAGATAAAAAGACAGGCATACCGGTAATAAGCCTGTATGGAAAACACCAAAAGCCAACGCCGGAAGATCTGAAAGGAATAGATGTGCTGATCTTTGATATACAGGATGTGGGTGTACGCTTTTATACGTTTATATCGTCGCTGCAATATTACCTGGAAGCCGCATTGGAAAACCATAAGCCCCTGCTGATACTTGACCGGCCCAACCCCAATGGTTTTTATGTAGACGGACCGGTGCTGGATATGAAGTTTAAAAGTTTTGTGGGTATGCAACCCATACCCATCGTTTATGGTATGACGATCGGTGAATATGCCCTGATGCTTACCGGGGAAAACCTGTTATCGAAAGAAGCCAATGCGGTTAATGCTTACAATATTACCACCAAGCCCACAACCGATACTCCCTTTCATGTGCAGGTTATTAAATGTAAAAATTACGACCACAATACCAGGTACCAATTACCAGTAATGCCTTCGCCCAATTTAAAAGAAATGCAGAGTATTTACCTGTACCCTTCAACCTGTTTATTTGAAGGTACGGTATTAAGCGAGGGAAGGGGTACTGATAAACCGTTCCAGATCTTTGGTCACCCGGCTTTACCTAAACACTTATTTGCCTTTACACCCAAACCCAATGCCGGTGCTAAAAACAGCAAGTGCTTTTTTCAGCAATGTTATGGATGGAATTTGAGTGGCAGCAGCGAAGAAATTTTAGAAAAGCTGGATAAAAAAATTCAGTTACAGTATCTGATAGAGGCTTATAAACTATTTCCGGGCAAGGATACTTTCTTTTTAAAAAACAATTTCATAAATAAGCTGGCAGGCAATGATATACTGATGCCGCAGGTTAAAGAAGGAAAATCAGAAGCAGAGATCAGGGCAAGCTGGCAACCAGGCCTTATTGCATTTAAAGCAATAAGAAAGAAGTATTTATTGTACACGGATTTTGAATAACGCTTAATGACTAAAACTACAGCAACAAATTTTACAGAAATAAGAATCGTTTTTATGGGCACCCCCGAATTTGCAGTTGCATCGCTTGATGCATTGGTAAAAGCAGGTTGCAATATTGTGGGTGTGATTACCGCACCAGATAAACCTGCGGGTCGCGGAATGGAATTGCAGCAAAGTGCTGTAAAAAAATATGCGTTAGCAAATAACCTGCATGTGCTGCAACCCGAAAAATTAAAGAACCCTGTGTTTTTAGAAGAGTTGAAAGCATTAAATGCCGATCTGCAAATAGTGGTTGCATTCAGGATGTTACCCGAAGTTGTTTGGAATATGCCGCCGATGGGTTCTGTAAACCTGCACGGAAGCCTGTTGCCACAATACCGTGGTGCAGCGCCCATTAACTGGGCTGTGATCAACGGCGAAAAAGAAACCGGTGTTACCACTTTTAAACTAAAACATGAAATTGATACCGGCGATATTTTATTGCAGGAAAGTTTTGCAATACATGAAACCGACAATGCAGGCGATGTACATGATAAAATGAAAGAGATTGGTGCCCGGCTTTTGGTAAAAACAGTGAAGGGATTAGCCGATGGCAGTTTAACGGAGAAACCACAAACTTCAGTTATGAGTGGTACTTCATCAGCTGTGATTGACAACCCTAATGATCCAAACTCCCGTCTCCCGACTCCCGACTCCCGTCTCCTAAAACACGCTCCTAAAATCTTCACCGAAACCTGCAGGATCGATTGGCATAAACCAGTTGATGAAGTATACAATCTGATCCGTGGGCTTGCACCTTACCCGGCAGCTTTTACTTTTCTGCAAGAAAAAAAACTAAAGATCTATAAAGTTGAAAAAATAAGGGAACAACCAGTTGAGCAGGCAGGCAGTTATAGAACAGACAATAAAAACTATTTACAGTTTGCCTGTGCAGATGGCTACATTTCTATACTGGAACTGCAACTGGAAGGAAAAAAGAAAATGGATACTGCCGCTTTTTTAAGAGGTTACCACTTTTAAAATTTTATTTTGAAAAGGTTATTGAACAGTTGAAATTACCTTCTGCTGCACCCAAAGCATCTGCTGCAGCATTGCTGATAACCAATAACAACCCTTCATTCTTTTTAATGTCGGGTACCGTATCCAGTACTTTTGCAAAAACAATATTTCCGTTGGCCGGGTTGGTGATCTTAATAATGGTTCCCGGAGATGCACTGCTGTAGAGGCAATAATATTTTTTATCTGACCAGCCACTGGTACTTTTAAAAACTCCTGCGTCCCCGGTTGTTTCTGTAACCTCGGCATTTTTTATCTGAGATCTATACAAAGCTTCAAAGTCAGCGTAATTAGTATTATTGTCGCGTAATATTTTTTTTGATTCGGGTGCCGGAGTTATTTTCTCAGGCTTTGTAATTGGTTTTTCAGCTACTACCACAGGTTTTGTTTCCGCTTCTTTGGTAGTTCTTTGTTTTTCAACTTCTTTTACTTTGGTATTTTCTGATGCCTTTGTTACAACAGGAGGGGCTGCAACTTCCGGCAACGCTGTTTTCTTTTCTTCAGTGGTAACTATTGCTGTTGAATTAATTGAAGTACCGATGCCATTCTTTGCCAGCACCGATTGTTCTTTTTTTACTTTTAAATAACCTACCACCAGTTGCATTCCGTTCTTAACTGCATCACTGGTTATACCATTCCATTGCTTCAATGTTTCCAAAGGCACATCATTATTATTTTTAGCAACCCGGTACAAACCTTCCTTATCCTTTACCCTGTAATAAACCGGCACAAATGTTTCATCAGCTGCAGCATTGCCGCTTTGAAAAAAATTTGAACTGTTTAATGGTATTTTAATGGTCTGCCCAAGGCTTAACCCTTTCTCAAGCTGCAGTTTATTAAAGGGTGCAATGTCTTTCGGGCTCACATTATAGATCCTTCCAATGCTGTAATAATTTTCCTTGGGTGCAACTTTGTGTGTAATGTAAAGTGAAGGCGAAACACCTTCTACCAGCAACAATTTTTGCTGTGCCGCTCCAAAAAAAGGTAATAGTATAAACAGGATCAGTATTTTTTTCATATGCATGAATTTCGTTGCAAAGAAACGAAAATTTGTTGGTTGGGGTGGCTATTCATTTGTTAAGTATACGCCAGTCTTTGGGGTAATAATTATTCGTTCTGTTCGGCATTATTTTTATCCAGCCGATGGGTAATTGTTGAGCGGTAAGCAATACCCAGCCTTTCATGTCAGTTTCTGCAGTGATATCCATTTTACGCAAATATTGTAAAGCCGTTTCAGCATCTACATCCAGTTTTGGTATGGAAGGATGAATAATACAACTCACAGCCAGGTCGTGGGCAGGTATCAGTTCGTTTCGGATGATGGTGCCCAAACGTACACCTGCTTTTTTTATGTATAAAGAAGACTGAATGATGGCGAGGTCATTTTGAAGATGCAGGGGCATTGCAATTATTTCTTCATGTTGTTTTATGTAGAAATAATTATCAGCATTAACCAAAAAAGGTTTTACAGCTTCGATCTCTTTTGCGGTAAATGCCTGTTTACTTTTGACTTTTGACTTTTGACTTTTGACTTCAGAAATTGCTACCGAACTCAAAGGCTTCCTAAATGCTGCAATAAAAAAACCTTCGCCTTTAACTTTATCAGGATAAAAACGATAACCGAAGGAACCGGATCCTTCCGAAACCGTTTCTACAATCCCCCAGCTTGCTTCCAATTTTAATTGTATACTTTTTCCTACAGCCTGTCCGGCATGTAGTTTCAGTTCTTCCGCCAGCCAATCTGCAATGGCTTCATCTTCTGCTTTGGAATAAGAACAGGTTGAATAAACTAAAACGCCTCCATCTTTTAAGGAAGGCATAATATCCGACAGGATCCTTTGCTGGCGCTGGGCACAAAGGGCAACATTATTTTCGCTCCACTCATTAATGGCATTGGGGTCTTTACGAAACAACCCACTGCCGCTGCAGGGCGCATCCACCACAATCACATCAAAATAGTTTTGCAGGCGCTGAAAATCTTTTGGATCATTATTGGTAACGATCACATTTGCTGCTCCCCACTTGGTAATATTTTCTGCCAGGATATTTACCCTGGTCTTGATCACTTCATTACTTACCAGTAAACTATCTGCCGAAATAATGGATTGTATCAAGGTAGATTTTCCACCGGGTGCTGCACACAGATCCAAAACTTTTAAAGGTTCGGTAAGATCTACCGTTTGTTTCAACACTTCTTCTAAAAACATACTGCTGGCTTCCTGCACATAGTAGGCTCCGGCATGAAATAGCGGATCGAGCGTGAAGGAAGGGCGTTCTTTTAAATAATACCCGTTAGAAGACCAGGGAACGGCCCCCTCCAAACCTCCCCCCGTGGGGGAGGCTTTTAAAGAGTATGCTAATTTGTTGGGATTAAATCTTATTGAAGTAATTTGAATACCCGATTGATGCACTGCTTTAAAAGCTTCTTCATTAAAGCCTTTTGTATTTTGTAAGGATCGTATTAATTCAGTTGGAAGACTGCTCAAGTAATTGTTTTTAAAACTGGTTGAAGTTAGCTGATAATTTTTATTTTCGCTTGTAGTTATTAAATCGGATGGATTAATAAGAGAGGTGTCACCTTTGTGAAAGGTGACACCTCTTACTCCAATTTAAAATTCAGTTCTTAAACAACTTACTATGTCGTTATTATTAAACCGTTCTTCTTTTGGAAACCCTGCAAATGCAGGCAATGTATTAAGCCGTGATGAAGCTTACGGGTTATTTACGGATTGGGTGAAGAACGAAAGGCTGCAACTGCACATGAAGCAGGTGGCACATTTAATGAAATGCTGGGCAGCCGAAAAAGAAAGATTGAATGAAGCTGACCAATGGCGTTGGGAAATGGCCGGCCTCTTGCATGATGCCGATTGGGACCAGTGGCCCGAACAACATTGTAAAAAAATTATTGAAGAACTGGAAGCCCAAAATATTGACCCTGAAATTATCAGGGCTATTGCCAGCCACGGGCCTAATCATTTTGGCGTGATACCAGAAACCAAAATGGATAAAATGCTGTATGCTTTTGATGAACTGAGTGGCCTTACGCATGCTTACAGTTTAATGCGGCCCGAAGGATATACAGGCATGGAAGTAAAGGGCCTCAAAAAAAGATTTAAAGACAAGGCCTTTGCTGCTGCGGTGAATAGGGATGAAATTATGGAAGCGATGCAGATGGCTGGGGTGGAACTGGAGAGTATAATGCAGTTTATTATTGAGCGGCAGGGAGCTGTAAAATAAGACTGAGTCTTTAAACCAAAGCATCCTCGTCAGAGACGATGACGAGTGTGAAAAAAATATTTCGCAAAGTTATTTTACAAAAATTCCTGTAGCATCAGCAATATTTAATCCATTTGTTAAAGAAGTAGCTACACCATTCTTCCAAACTTTTGCAACGTCACCATCATAGCCACAAACATATACATCTGTGCCAAAAACATACACAGAATTTGCAGAAGCATCATTTGCACCATTTGTTAAAGATTGTGCAACGCCATTTTTCCAAACTTTTGCAACATACTTTGTACCATTATACTCATTGCCTGCCGCATACACATCTGTACCAGAAACATAAACAGCATATGCACCTGCGTCATTAGTTCCATTAGTAAGAGGTATTGCAACGCCGTTTTTCCAGATCTTTGCAACATATGTGGGTGCGTTAGATTCCTGACCAGCCACATATACATCACTACCCGAAACAAAAACAGAATGAACAAATGCAACAGTGCCAATGTTCAGAGCAGTTTCAACCCCGTTTTTCCAAACCTTTGAAATTACAATTGAAGAATTTATTTCCTCCCATCCGGCAACATATACATCTGTTCCAGAAACAAAAACAGATCTTCCATCCATAATATTCGCACTATTGCTTAAAGCAGAGGGCACATTGTTCTTCCAGACAACAACCTGATTGGTTAGCGAAGCGGAAGTGCAAGCCTTTCCTCCAACATAAACATCCGTGCCAGAAACATATACACCCCAACCATCGCCACTACATGTGCTTACAAGAGTTGTAGGAGCTCCATTTTTCCATAGTTTAGCCTGATTTACCGTTCCATTGTATTCCCAACCCGTTGCATAAACATCGGCACCAGAAACAAAAATTGAATTTGCCCTTGCATCAAAAGAACCGTTAGTAAGTGATGTAGCTACCCCATTTTTCCAGATTTTTGCAACAAACTCTGTTCCTCCAAATTCATATCCCGCCACATACACATCCGGTGTTGATGAAGTTGTTGTAAATGTTACATCACTACCATAAGCTGTGCCCACACTATTGGTTGCATAAGCACGTACATGATATGTTGTAGCCGCGGTTAAACCGGTGATAGCACTCGTGAATGTTCCTATACCCGTACCATCAATAGTTTTGGTTGATAAAGCAATGGTTGGGTTGGTGGTTGTGCTCCAGCAAACACCACGAGTAGTTACGGCTGCGCCGCCATCTGTACTTATCGTTCCGCCGCTGTTAGCTGTAGTATTGGTTATGGCTGATATGGCTGTGGTTGTAATGGTTGGTATGGTTGAAACAGGTGGTGTAGTAAAAACTGAATCGCCGCCATAAGATGTACCCACACTATTTGTTGCATACGCCCGTACATGGTAAGTGGTTGCAGCAGTTAAACCGGTGATGGCACTGGTAAATATGCCCATTCCGCTTCCATCAGTTGTTTTGGTTGTTAAGGCAATGGTTGGGTTTGCTGCTGTGCTCCAGCAAATGCCACGTGCTGTAACGGTTGCACCACCATCGGCAGTTACATTGCCGCCGCTTGCAGCAGTAGTGGTAGTTATAGAAGTTATTGAAGTAGTTGTTACGGTTGGTAATGCTGTTGTAGATGTGGTGGTGGTAAAACTTATTTCATTACCATAACTGGTGCCTACAATATTGGTAGCATAAGCCCTTACATAATAAGTTGTGTTTGGGGTAAGGCCTGTTATGGGGCTTGCAAATGTGCCGGGTCCGCTGCCGTTAACTGTGTGGGTTCCATTTATATCAGGATTGGGTGCAGTGCCCCAACAAACACCACGGGCAGATATGGATGGCCCTGCACCGGTTGTAGCATTGCCACCCGATAATGCTGTGTTGGCAGTTATGGAACTTGCTGCAACCGTAGTAACTGTTGGTGAAAGTGGTACCGGGTCGGGTGCATTTACCTGGCATTTGAAAGAAATGAAAGCCAAAATAAGCAGTGCGAAAATATGTTTCATTTACTACGGTTTAATAGTAAATATAGGAAAATAATATATGAACCGGCTACCCTTAGATTATATTTCGACTTTGCTGTGTACAGGCTGAAAATGATACCATGAAAATAAATGCTGGTAACACCAAAAACTCAAAACCCTAAACTGTTTTAACTTCCGCACACAGATCCTGCAATACTTTTTTTGCATCGCCAAACAACATGCTTGTTTTGGGTTGAAAGAAGAGATCGTTCTCAATACCGGCGTAACCGGGTTTCATACTGCGTTTGTTTACAATAACAGTTTTGGCAAATTCTACTTCCAGTATGGGCATGCCGTATATGGGTGAGGCTGCATCATTTTTTGCAGCGGGGTTTACCACGTCGTTAGCACCAAGAATTAAAACCACATCGCAGGTTTTAAATTCGTCGTTGGCATCTTCCATCTCCATCAGTTTTTCGTAGCTCACATCGGCTTCGGCAAGGAGTACATTCATGTGCCCGGGCATACGGCCGGCTACGGGATGTATGGCGTATTTTACTTCCACGCCTTTTTCTTCCAGTATTTTTTCCAGCTCGTGACAAACGTGCTGGGCCTGTGCTACAGCCAAACCATAGCCGGGCACAACCATCACTTTGTTGGCATAACTCATAACCATGGCCGCATCGGCCAGGCTAATTTCTTTATAAGCGCCCTGGTCTTTACCACTTGCACCAACTGTAGTTTTGTTGCCGCCAAAAGAACCGATCAATACATTGGCCAATGAGCGGTTCATGGCTTTGCACATGAGTATGGTAAGCAGGGTACATGCAGCGCCCACCAAAATACCACCGGTGAGCATTACTTTATTATCGTATAAAAATCCACCACAGGCCGCAGCCACACCGGTGAATGAATTGAGTAAAGAAATTACAACGGGCATATCGGCACCGCCGATGGGCATAACAAAGAATACACCATATACCAATGCCAAACCTAAAATTACATACACCAGCAAATGCTGTGCAGGATCATACACCAGGTAAGCACCCAGTGCAACGGTGATGCCAAGCACCAACAGGTTTAAAATATTCTGGCCTGTAAAACTGAGGTCTTTTACTTTACCATTTAATTTGCCCCAGGCGATCATACTGCCGGCAAAAGAAACGGAACCAATGATCAATCCCAAAACAATAATTAAAACAGTGGGTTGTACATCGCCTGCGCTTACAACGCCTTCGGCAATTTCTTTTGACAGGTGATTAAATTCTACCACAGAAATTAATGCAGCACAGGCACCGCCCATACCATTAAACAGACTTACCATTTCGGGCATGGCAGTCATTTTTACTTTTTTTGCTGCCAGTGTTCCTACAACTCCACCAACCAATAACCCACCAAATATCCAGGGATAGTTACCAAGGTGCTCACCGGTTTCGGATGTATATAAAAAGATGGTACCTAAAATGGCAATGGCCATACCAAATGCCGCAACTAAATTTCCCTTACGGGCAGATGCAGGATTGGAAAGCATTTTAAGCCCAATGATAAACGTAATGCTTCCGATCAAATAACAGAGCGTAAGTAAATGAGATTGCATACTTTGTTTTTTATTTTCACGCAAAGTCCGAAAGGAGCAAAGGCGCAAAGATTCGTTCTACTTTTTTAAATTCGTGTAATTCGTGTTATTTCTTCTTCTTAAACATTTCCAGCATCCTGTCGGTTACCACAAAACCACCCACTACATTTAATGTGCCCACAACAACGGCTATAAAACCAAGTATCAATGCCAGGTAATTATCGCTTTCAGCTTGTCCCATGATGATGATGGCGCCAATTACAACCACTCCATGAATTGCGTTGGCGCCACTCATGAGGGGTGTATGCAATACGCTGGGCACACGGCCTATCACTTCAATACCAACAAAGATCATCAGGATAACGATGTAGATGATCTGTTGATTGGCTGATATAAAGTTTAACATATTTTGGCCCCTCCTAACCTTCCGCCAACCGGCGGAGAGGAATTTTGGTGAATAATAATTTTAATATCTTTTATATTTTAAAAGTTCGTCCCGTGCATTTATAAAAGCAATTCAAATTTTTGAAGTCCAAAAGTCCCCCTTGGGGGGATTTAGGGGGCTATTCTTTCATTCGTGATTTCTCCCCCATGCACCACACAGGTTCCTTTCACTAAGTCATCTTCAAAATTCAAATTGAATTTTCCTTCCTTATCAATCATCAGCTGTAAAAAGTTCAAAATATTTTTACCGTACAATTTACTGGCATCACTGGGCATGGTTGATGCCAATGCAGAATTGCCTACAATACTTACACCCTTATGAACCACGGTTTCATCATTCCTTGTAAGTTCGGTATTGCCGCCGGTTGCGGCTGCCAGGTCAATAATAACAGAACCATTCTTCATGGCTGTCATCATTTCTGTTGTAATTAAAATGGGCGCTCTTTTACCGGGTATTTGTGCGGTTGTAATGATGATATCTGCTTTGGCAACACTCTCTGCAATTTTTGCTTTCTGGCGTTGCATAAAATCTTCGCTTTGTTCTACGGCATAACCACCGGCCTTGCTGGCATCAGCGGCACCTTCTACTTCCACAAATTTTGCACCCAAACTCATTACTTCTTCTTTTACAGCCGGGCGTGTATCAAACACTTCCACTACAGCGCCAAGTCTTTTGCCTGTTGCAATGGCCTGTAAGCCCGCAACACCGGCGCCCAGTATCAGCATCTTGGCCGGAGGTATACTTCCGGCTGCCGTCATGAACATGGGGAAATATTTTGGGAATAAATTGGCCGCCAGTAACACCGCTTTATAACCGGCAATATTGGCCTGGCTGCTTAATATATCCATGCTTTGTGCACGGGTGGTACGTGGCAACATATCCATACTGAAAACGGTTAAACCCTTTGCAGCAAGGTCTTTCATTAATGCGGCATTGAACAAAGGCTGGTAAACACCTAAAACGATCTTTGATTTCAGGTTGTCGATTTCAGATTGCGGCAGGGCATTTATACTCACGATAAAATCACTGCTTTGTAAAACTTCGCTGCGTGATTTTATGGTTGCACCGGCTTCGGTATATTTTTCGTCATTTGCAAAAGCAGTAACGCCTGCATTCGATTCTACTAAAACTTCCACGTTCCATTTTTTTAGAATGGCAACATGTTCAGGCAGCAGGGAGACTCTTGTTTCGGGAGATGGTTCTTGTAAAACGCCAATGATCATAAGCAATTAATTGAAGCAAATGTAAGAAAAATTAAAACCGTATGGTAAAGTGCTGTTTATGATTAATATCAGCATTCAGAAAAACAATACTGATAAAGAACAGATCAACGGTTAAAGTCACCGCTGTATGCTGTTTTATGGTCTCCCAGGCTTCTTCCATTTCGCTGCTCCAGTGTATGTCATCAAATACTAATATAGATGCAGGTGTTGCGTGATTCAATAGTTTATTAAAATAAAGTAAGGTTGGTTCTTTGCGGTGGTTGCCATCTATAAAAGCAAAGTTCACCTGGTTGAGTTTTGATAAAAGCGGAGATAATGTTTGTGCAAAATCGCCTTCGGTTATTTGAATATTATTTAGTTGCAAGGCATCAAAATTTTGTTTTGCAATAGATGCTATTGCTGCCGAACCTTCGCAGGTTAATACTTTAGAAGCGGTGTTTGCCGAAGCAAGATAGGCTGTTGTAATGCCAAAGGAAGTTCCCAGTTCTATAATTGTTGTTGGCTTATAATATTGTACCATCCTGTACAAAAGCTGTGCATATTTTTTGGGCTTAAGCGATGATGCGGCAATAGCCGATACAACTCTTTTATTGGTTTTGATGACAGAAGAACCGGCGCCAAAATCTTCCACTTCAATAACCCTGGGATCTTTGAGTAATGCTTTTCTTTTTTGTTCTATTGGTTGATAAGCCGGGTAAGTATTCTTATCGTTGAGTACATTTTTTATAAAATCAAACACAAAGGGAGAATGAGTACCGTGGCCTTTTCCGTTGGAAGCGGAGAGGTAATAATGCAGGTATTTTTTTGCGAGTTGAAAACGGGTGTACAAGTAAATTATGAATTATGAATGATGAGTTATTAATTATTTCCGTTGCCATGTTTGGAAAGAATATGCATAGGCATGTTTTTCATCTGCTTCAAAATCCTGGTTGTGCGTAAGCCGCCATTTGCTTTCATCTATTACCGGAAAAAAAGTATCTCCATCCAATGTTGCATGCACACGGGTGATGTAAATTTTATCAGCAATCTCCATTGATTGTGTATAAATCTCTCCGCCACCAATTACAAATATTTCGTTGCAGTTTGTTGCTGCTGCTTTTTGTAAAGCATCATTTAAATCTGTTGCAGCAATTGTTCCTTCCCCTTTCCAATCTGCCTGCCTGGTAATAACAATATTAAACCTGCCGGGCAATGGTTTGTTAACCGCTTCAAATGTTTTGCGGCCCATAATTACAGGCATACCCCAGGTGGTGTTTTTAAAGAACTTCAGGTCGTTTGGTAAATGCCAAAGCAACTGGTTGTCTTTACCAATGGCATTATTTTCTGCGGCAGCAACTATTAAACTAATGGTCATCATTTTTTATTTTTAGAATGTACAGTCAGCACAAAAAGCATTCTCTTAAACCAACTTACTCCAAAGTTCCCCCTTTAGGGGGTTAGGGGGTTTTAAACCGCTACCGGCGCTTTTATGGCAGGATGTGATTCATAATTCAATAATTCAAAATCTTCAAACTTAAAATCAAAAATATCTTTCACTTCGGGATTGACCTTCATCCGTGGCAACGGAAAAGGCGTTCTGGAAAGTTGCAAATTAGCCTGTTCAAAATGATTGTTATATAAATGCACATCACCAAAAGAATGTACAAACTCACCAGGCTCCATATCACAAACCTGTGCTATCATCATGGTTAATAAAGCATATGAAGCAATGTTAAAAGGCACACCCAAAAACACATCTGCCGAACGCTGGTATAATTGACAGGAGAGGCTGCCTTTTACTCCCCTCTCTTTTGGAGAGGGGTTGGGGGTGAGGTATAAAACTGAAACAAACAATGACAAGGCATCAGTTTCATCTTGGGCAGATCCGCTACATTCCAGGCACTAATGATCATGCGCCTGCTATCAGGATTTGTTTTTAAAGTATGTATCAGTTCTTTTACCTGGTCTACTTCTACCCCATCGGCACCAATCCAGCTGCGCCATTGCTTGCCATATACCGGACCAAGATCGCCGTTTTCATCAGCCCATTCGTCCCATATTTTTACATTGTGCTCTTTTAAATAACCAATATTGGTATCGCCTTGTAAAAACCAAAGCAGCTCGTAAATAATACTTTTTAGGTGGCACTTTTTTGTAGTTACCAGCGGAAAACCATCAGCCAGGTTAAAGCGCATCTGGTAGCCAAAAACACTACGTGTTCCGGTTCCGGTACGGTCGCTTTTATCAGTACCGGTCTCCATAATATGTTTAACTAAATCGAGATATTGCTGCATAACTGCAATTTAAAGTAAATGGTTCATAGTTGATAGTTCATAGTTTTCAACAGGCAGGCAGGCATCATAAATATTTAAAAATTCCCAAAATAAGAAGCTAAGGCAATGAACCATGAACAATCAACTATTAACTAAGCCGTATCTTTGCGGTCTAATAAAAATTATACCATTCTTCAAAGTTTGAGGTGCAAAAGCCCCTCTCCTTTTGGAGAGGGGTTGGGGGTTAGGTTATGAGTAAAAAAGGAAAAGTTTTAATGGCTATGAGCGGCGGTATCGACAGTACCGTAGCTGCTTTAATGCTTCATAAGGAAGGTTATGAAGTGGTAGGCATTACCATGAAAACATGGGATTATGCCGCCAGCGTGGGCACTACCGGCAAAAAAGAAACGGGTTGCTGCAACTTAGACAGTTTTAACGATGCCCGCCAGGCTGCGGTGCAGCATGGTTTTCCACATTTTATTTTAGACATCAGGGAAGAGTTTGGCGATTTTGTAATTGAAAATTTTATTGAGGAATATATTGCCGGCCGCACACCCAATCCCTGTGTGATGTGCAACACCCACATTAAGTGGCGTGCATTGATGAAAAGGGCCGATGCATTGAACTGTGATTTTATTTCTACCGGCCATTACGCACAGGTGCATCAGCATACTAACGGCAGGTATTTTATACGCAAGGGTATTGACGATACCAAAGACCAAAGCTATGCCCTGTGGGGATTGCAGCAGGACCTGCTGAGCCGTACTATTTTGCCATTGGGCACGTATCACAAAAAAGATATCCGCCAGATGGCGCATGATTTTGGCTACCCCGAACTGGCAAAAAAGAACGAGAGTTACGAAATTTGTTTTGTGCCCGATAACGATTACCGGGGCTTTTTAAAACGCAGGGTTGAAGGATTGGAAGAAAGGGTAAACGGTGGAAATTTTATTGACAAGACCGGCAAGATCCTTGGCCAACATAAGGGTTATCCTTTTTATACCGTTGGCCAACGAAAAGGGCTTGATATTGCCCTGGGTAAGCCCGCATTTGTTACCGAAATTTTGCCCGAAACCAATACTGTTGTGCTTGGAGAAGAGGCCGATCTGAACCGTACCGAAATGAAAGTGCAAGGCATTAACTGGTTAAAATATGATGGCATCACAGATGGTATGGAAGCCACAACCAAGATAAGATATAAAGATAAAGGTGCATTAAGTAACCTCTTCACATACGAAAATGGTATACTTGTACGTTTTTATGCAGATGTTAAAGGAGTAGCCCCGGGCCAGAGTGCAGTTTTTTACGAAGGCGATGATGTAATTGGTGGCGGAATCATTCAACGGTCGGAGCAACCTTTTTCCATTTAATTGTATCTATATTTGTAATACATAAAAATCTTATGAGAAAGGTATCCCTGGTATTAATAATCATTTCAGCTGTAATTTTTGGTGCCTGTAATAAAAGTACCGAGGTACTTGATTTGCCTGCCATAAATGATTACTACCCTGTAGAAGTGGGTAAATATGTTACCTACAGTCTCGATTCAACAGTTTTTATAAATTTTGGAACAAAAGATACGGTTGTTAAATACCAGGTAAAGCACCAGGTTGATGGGCAATTAACCGATAACCTGGGAAGACCTGCCTACAGGGTTACACGTTACATACGCAAAACAGCAGCCAATGCATGGGTGCCTGATAATACTTTTATGGCCGTACCCACCGGTTTTGCCATGGAGTTTATAGAAAACAATATGCGTTTTTTAAAACTGAAAGGGCCAATAAGAGAAGGTTTTACCTGGAAAGGAAATTCCTTCATTGATACCTACTCTTTAAATTCAAACGTAAAATATCTCGACGATTGGGAATATACTTACGAAAATGTGAACATGCCTGAAACTGTTGGTACCTATTCCCTCGACAGCACTTTACATGTTAACCAGCGTGATGAGGTCATCGGAAATCCCAGTGACGTTAATTCTTACAGCGAAATAAATTTTGGCGCAGAAAAATATGCCAAAGGTATTGGCCTTGTTTACCGTAATTTTTCACACGTGGAATATCAGCCACCTACACCCGGCCGTAGCGGCTACCGAATTGGATATAGTGTTAAGATGACGATGATAGATCATAATTAACAACCCCCCCAACCCTCCAACCCCCGACCCTTCGACTACGCTCAGGATGAGGGGGAGATTTAATGCAGGAGTCAGTTTTTTCAGGAAGCACTCCAAAACATTTCAGCAACAGCCCAATTTTAATTTGGTCATTGCACATTGATAATTGCTTATTGCCTATTGTTCCTCACTTCCCTCTGCTAAAAGTTGAAAAATCTGTTCCCGGTATTTTATCTGCCCCCAATTGATTGAGCAGGGTTACCAGTTGGCCACGGTGATAGCTTGCATGATTAAACACATGAAGCATCATTTGATAAACGGGCATCTTTACCTGTTCTTTATTACGAATAAAAGCAAACACGTGCTCCAGCTGGTGTTCTGTAGCTGCATCTACCCATTCTTTAAATTGCTGGCTTTGTTTAGCCAGTATTTCGGTCATTTCATTAAACGTTCCGGTAAACTGAGCGCTATCCAAAACAATATTCTCTGTCAGCTTCAGGCGTTTCCACCATACTTCTTCTGCAAGCCACAGGTGTTGCAAGGTTTTGTACAAAGAGGGAAAGCTGCTGATGATCTCTCTATTGATCTCTTCATCGCTTAACTTATTTATCCGCTCAACCAATAATTTTGTTGCCCAAATATTGTAAGCAGCATATTGCTGAAGCAGTTCTTTCATTGTTTTCTGTACTTTTGGTCCTGCCTGCCCGAAGGGAGGTTTGGCTGATTAATCGTTGCCAAAATTATCAATTATTAATTACACAATTATCAATTAAAAATATGTCCGATAATAAATTTCCATTCAGCGGTTTCAGTTCGGTTGCCATACATGGTGGCCACGAACAAGATCCAAATTATGCTCACCTTACTCCTATTTACGCCAGCAGCACGTATGTATTTGATGAGGCAGAGCAAGGCATGAGAAGATTCAGCGGAGAAGAAAAAGGATATATCTACGGCCGCTGGGGCAACCCCACCATTACCGAAGCAGAAGAAAAAATTGCGGCTCTTGAAAGTTTTGGTATTACAGATGAACAGGGAAACGCCCTGGCGCTGAAAGCTATATTGCATGCCAGCGGAATGGCTGCCATCAGCACATTAATGATTGGCACGTTAAAAGCCGGCGATAAAATTTTAACGCATTATTCTTTGTATGGCGGTACGCAGGAACTGATTGAAAAAGTGTTAACGCCGCTCGGTATTGAAGCGATCATTATCGATCTGAGAGATGTAGATGCAGCAGCCAATGCAATTAATGCTGATGGCAAAATAAAAATGTTGTACCTGGAAACACCCGCCAATCCTACTATACAATGTGTAGATATAGAGGAATTAACCAGGCTTGCCCACTCAAAAAATTTAATAGTGGCTGTTGACAATACGTTTGCAACGCCTTACCTGCAACAGCCATTTCAATACGGGGTTGATTATGTAATGCACAGCACCACCAAATTTTTAAACGGTCATGGTACTGCCATTGGTGGCGTATTACTAGGTAAGGATGTGCAGCATATGAGCAGCCACATCACCAAAGTACACCGCCTGCTGGGTGGCAACAGCAACGCTTTTGATGCTTTTTTATTAACGCAGGGAATGAAGACACTGGAAGTACGCATGGAGCGCCATTGTCACAATGCCATGGAGATTGCCGGATTTTTAGAGCAGCATCCGGCAGTGAGTAAAGTAAATTATTTGGGCCTGCCTTCACATCCTGATTTTAATACAGCAGCCAAACAAATGCGGCATGCCGGTGCCATGCTTAGTTTTGAAATGAAAGATGGACTTCAGGCAGCAAAAGATTTTATTGATAAGCTGCAGATGTGTATCCGGGCTGTATCGCTGGGTACCTGCGATACATTAATTTCTCATCCCGCAAGTATGACACATTACAGCGTACCCAAAGAAAAAAGAGAGCAGTATGGCATTACCGATGGATTGATACGCATGAGCGTGGGCATTGAAAATGTACAGGATATTATTTTAGACCTGGAGCAGGCATTGGCATAATTAAAAACGAGGAATTAAGAATTAAAATGGAAATACAAATCAGAAGAGCAATTAAAGAAGATTGCAACCGGATGATGGAACTCATTCAGGAACTGGCCGTGTATGAAAAAGAACCTGATGCAGTTACAGTAACATTTGATCATTTTGTGGAAAGTGGTTTTGGAGAAAACCCGGTATGGTTTGGTTATGTAGCGGAATATGAAGGAAAGGTCGAAGGTTTCGCATTATGCTACATCCGCTACAGCACCTGGAAAGGCCAGCGCCTTTACCTGGAAGATTTATTGGTTACAGAAAAAATGCGTGGCAAAGGAATTGGCAAATTATTATTTGATACATTGATAGAAGAATGCAAAGCAAAGAAGTACAGCGGCCTCGTTTGGCAGGTATTGGACTGGAATGAGCCTGCAATAAATTTTTATAAAAAATATCCTGATGTGGTTATTGATAAAGGATGGTTGAATTGCATGATCAATTTTTAGCTGGAGGCCTTACCTTTGCAGCCTCTAAAAATAATTTTATGTCAGAAAAGATAACCATGGGTGCAGACGGAAAACTGCAGGTACCCAATAACCCGATCATCCCTTTCATTGAAGGCGATGGCATTGGCCCTGAAATATGGGGCGTAGCACAAAAAGTATTTGACACAGCTGTGGCCAAAGCTTATAACGGCGAAAGAAAAATTGAGTGGAAAGAAATGCTGGCCGGCGAAAAAGCTTTTAAGCAAACCGGCGAATGGCTTCCGGCAGAAACCCTTCAAGTTGCAAAAGATCACCTGGTTTCCATCAAAGGACCTTTAACTACGCCTACCGGGGGTGGTATCCGCTCGCTGAATGTGGCCATGCGCCAGGACCTTGATCTGTACGCCTGTGTAAGGCCGGTTAAATGGTTCAAGGGCGTTCCCTCTCCGGTTACACATCCCGAAAATGTGGACATGATCATCTTTAGAGAAAACACCGAAGATATTTACGCAGGCATTGAGTGGAAAGCCGGATCGGCAGAAGCACAAAAATTCGAGAAATTTCTGATTGAAGAAATGGGTGTGAAAAATATCCGTTTCCCGGGCGACAGCAGCTATGGCGTAAAACCGGTTTCAGCTGAAGGCAGCAAACGCCTGGTGAGAGCAGCCATAAAACATGCGCTTGAACATGATCTTCCATCAGTATCACTGGTACACAAAGGAAACATCATGAAATTTACCGAAGGTGGTTTTAAAAGCTGGGGTTATGAAGTGGCCCGCCAGGAATTTGGCGACCAGACTTTTACCTGGGATGAATGGGATGAACTGAAAAAAGAACATGGCGAAGCACATGCCAATGAAGTGCAGCGTAAAGCACTACACGATGGCAAACTGCTGGTGAAAGATATCATTGCAGATAATTTTTTACAGCAGATATTGATCGCTCCAAAAGATTATTCGGTAGTAGCTACGCTAAACCTGAACGGAGATTATATTTCGGATGCACTTGCTGCAGAAGTTGGCGGCATTGGTATTGCACCAGGCGCCAATATTAATTATAAAACAGGCTATGCCGTGTTTGAAGCCACACATGGTACGGCTCCAAAATTTGCCGGCACCAACAGCATGAATCCTTCTTCTGTTATATTAAGTGGCTGCATGTTGCTTGAATATATTGGCTGGAAAGAAGCTGCAGACCTGATCACATCTGCATTACAGGCAGCTATCATGCGCAAGAGAGTGACCATTGATTTTTATAATTTAATGACCGGTGCCACACTTTTAAAAACTACTGAGTTTGGGGATGAGATCATAGCTGATATGGGCGCAGTCATTGCTGATTTCCAATTGAAGAAATCAACGGGATTGTAGGCGGAGATATTATTATTGACCTACCGAAATCTAAAAAGAATTGTCATGCTGAGGAACGAAGCATCTCATTCTAAATAAAAGATTCTTCGCTATCGCTCAGAATGACAGTCAAAAAATAAATACATTCGCATAAATTAAAATTTAACCATGGCAAAAATTAAAGTAGATAATCCTGTAGTGGAACTGGACGGTGATGAAATGACCCGTATCATCTGGAAATTTATCAAAGATAAACTGATACTTCCTTACCTGGATGTTCCCATTCAATACTACGACCTGGGCATGGAATACCGTGATGAAACAAACGACCAGGTTACCATTGATGCAGCCAATGCCATCAAAGCATGTGGTGTAGGTATCAAGTGTGCCACCATCACTCCTGATGAAGATCGTGTGAAAGAGTTCAAACTGAAACAAATGTGGAAATCGCCGAATGGAACCATCCGTAACATTTTAGATGGTACGGTTTTTCGTGAGCCCATTGTAATGCAGAATGTACCACGCCTGGTTACCAACTGGACAGCACCAATCATTGTTGGGCGTCATGCTTTTGGCGACCAGTACCGTGCTACCGATACCGTAATAAAAGGTAAAGGAAAACTAACGATGACCTTTACACCCGAAGGCGGTGGCGAAGCGCAAACCTTTGAAGTGTACAATTACAAAGGCGATGGCGTTGCCATGTGCATGTATAATACTGATGAAAGCATTTATGGTTTTGCAAGAAGTTGTTTTAATATGGCCCTTAGCAAAAAATGGCCCTTATATCTTTCTACAAAAAATACCATTCTTAAAAAATACGACGGACGTTTTAAAGATATTTTTGAAGAAGTTTACCAGAATGAATTTAAAGCAGACTTTACAGCTGCAGGCATTGTGTACGAGCATCGCTTAATTGATGACATGGTTGCCAGCGCTTTAAAATGGCATGGCAATTTTGTATGGGCATGTAAAAATTATGATGGAGATGTGCAGAGCGATACCGTTGCACAGGGATTTGGTTCATTGGGTTTAATGACTTCAGTTTTGGTAACACCCGATGGAAGCACCATGGAAGCGGAAGCAGCACATGGCACGGTAACCCGCCACTACAGGGAACACCAGGCTGGCCGTCCAACATCTACCAATCCCATCGCTTCTATTTTTGCATGGAGCAGAGGCCTGGCCTTTCGTGGTAAATTAGACAGTAACCAACCGCTGATCGATTTTTGCAATGCACTGGAAGCTGTTTGTATTGAAACCGTTGAAAGCGGTAAAATGACAAAAGATCTGGCCGTTTGTATTCACGGCAATAAAGTAAATCATGGTGAACATTATTTATACACCGAAGAATTTTTAGATGCCATTGATGAAAATCTGAAAAAGAAAATGGGATTATAAATAAATTATAGTTATGAAATTAAACGCCCGCTTTAAGCAGGGCGTTTTTTATTATCTTTAAGTATGACCTCAGCCATCATTATTACCATTTGTGCCTTATTGCTCATTGCGTATGTCTTTGACCTTACTTCTTCAAAAACAAGAATACCATCTGTAATTCTTTTATTGGCCCTAGGATGGGGCGTTCGTCAGCTGTCGGCGGTTTTAAATATAAATATTCCGGACCTTACCAAACTATTACCCATATTTGGAACGGTCGGATTAATACTCATTGTGCTGGAAGGTTCGCTGGAACTGGAGTTGAACAAATCGAAGACCCCCATCATAAAAAAATCAATTATAGCTTCTTTACTGCCCATACTGGTCATGAGTTTTTTATTGGCCTTTGCCTTTCAATATTTTATTACCGGCCTTTCTTTAAGAGATGCACTTACCAATGCTGTTCCGTTTTGTGTTATCAGCAGTTCAATAGCCATACCCAGTGCAAAATATTTAAGTGCTGCCAACAGGGAATTCATCACTTATGAAAGCAGCCTCTCCGATATTTTTGGTGTTATCTTTTTTAATTTTGTGGCTTTAACCGAACTCAACAAATCGCATAGTCTAGCAGAATCGGGCCTTCAACTACTGATCATGATCGCTGTATCATTTGCTGCAACAATTCTACTTGCTTTTTTATTGAGTAAGATAGATCACCACATTAAATTTGTACCCATCGTTTTGCTGGTACTGCTTATTTATGCTATTGCAAAGCTGTATCACCTACCGGCACTGATTTTTATCCTGATCTTTGGTTTGTTTTTAGGCAACCTCGATGAATTGAAAAGATTTAAATGGATCAATAAGTTAAAGCCCGATGAATTAAATGTAGAGGTACATAAGTTTAAAGAATTGATTACCGAAGGCACATTTCTTATACGCACCGTATTTTTTTTATTGTTTGGTTATTTGATAGAGACAGCAGAAGTTTTAAATGCAGATACATTTGTTTGGGCTTTCGCTATTGTTGCATCAGCATTGTTGATAAGAGCCATTCAATTTAAAATATCTAAAATACCCCTGCTTCCTATGTTGTTTATTGCACCCAGGGGATTAATAAATATCCTGTTGTTCTTATCCATAGTACCTGCTCAAAATATACCGCTCGTAAATAAATCACTCATTCTGCAGGTTGTATTGTTATCGGTGCTGCTGATGATGGTTGGATTAATTGCAACAGGAAAAAAGACAGAAACATTAATCGTAGAAACTAAAGCTGATGAACCAGTCGCCATCTAATGACCCGCTGCACGGCAAAACACTCCAGATGATCGTAACACACCTGGTGGAGATGTATGGCTGGGAGGAACTCGGCAAACTCATTCCCATCAATTGTTTTAAAAGCAATCCAAGTATAAACAGCAGTCTTAAATTTTTACGAAAAACACCGTGGGCACGCAAGAAAGTAGAAGAACTCTATATTAATGGATAGAAAAAGATTTACCTTGTACTTAACATTTATTTTATGGAAATACAAAAAGATATCCGCCTGGCGGTTTTAATAGATGCCGACAATGTGCCTTACAGCAATGTAAAGGGTGTAATGGAAGAAATTACCAAATACGGCACACCCACTTTTAAAAGAATTTATGGTGATTGGACAAAGCCCACCGTAAGCGGCTGGAAAAATGTGTTGCTGGAAAATGCAATCACACCCATTCAACAATACAGTTATACCAGCGGCAAAAACAGCAGCGACAGTGCATTGATCATTGATGCCATGGATATTTTATATTCCGGAAAGGTAGATGGCTTCTGTATTGTTAGCAGCGACAGTGACTTTACCAGGCTTGCAACAAGATTAAGAGAGGCCGGCATGAAGGTATTTGGCATTGGCCAAAAAAAAACACCCAATCCTTTTATTGTTGCCTGCGATAAGTTCATCTATATGGAGATCATCCCGGTATTTGGCGCAGAAACAGAAGAGGTAAATACTGCAAAAACAAAATCAAGCAAACCCGCTGCTCCCAAGCCTGCAGTGGATAAACTCAATAAAGAAACCCTTAAATTAATAGAACACACCATTAATGACCTGGCCGATGAAAATGGCTGGGCATTTTTAGGAGATGTAGGAAATTTACTTTTAAAAAAGCAACCCAATTTCGATCCCAGGAATTATGGTTATCAAAAATTAACTCCTTTAATTAAATCCCTATCGCAATTTGAGATTGATAAAAGAGAAACGGATAAGGCGGGGATAAAGCTGGTTTATATCAGGAACAAGGAATGATCTCAGTCTGAAAAAATCTTTTACGGTTCAAGTGCAGTAGATACAGCAGGTTGGTAGATTATCTTTAGGAAAGCATTGACGTACCGTAGGTACGTAACAATATTAAACCTATCGTGCCTAACAGCACTTAACACCACAGGATTTTATAATCTACCAATCTAATGCTCCTAACGGAGCGTATTGCAAATATGCTTTACTTATCCACCCGCTTCGTCCCACTATACAACTCATACTCAAATAACCTGCAATCGATCTTACTGGTATAAAATTCAATCCTGCGGCTAGGTTTTAAGCCGATCTTTTTAGCTAATTCTAAATTACCGGTAAAAATATATCCAAAATAACCCTTGCATTTCTTCTTTAAAAAATCACCTATGCGGCCGTAGGTAATTTCCAGTTCAGCTTCTACACCCAGGCGGTCGCCATACTCGGGGTTAAAATAAATAACACCGTTTTCTCTTTCGGGGATGGTCGTTTCTTCAAAATCGCAAACAGCAAACTCAATAAACTCTTCCACACCGGCAATGCCCGCATTTATTGTTGAAATGTTTACGGCATCTTCACTGATATCTGTAGCAATAATTTTTAATCCCGGTACATCAACAACCTGTTGCTCCAGTTTTTTAAATTCAACATCATACATTGCTTCTTTGTATCCAACCAGGTGCATGAATGCGTAATTAAAACGCAGCAGTCCGGGTTTGCGGTTGGTGGCCAGCAAAGCAGCTTCAATAGCTACAGTACCCGAACCGCACATGGGATTAATGAATACAGATTTCCGATCCCATTTAGATGCCAGCAGTGTAGCAGCAGCCAATGACTCCAGCATGGGTGCCTTACCGGGTATTTTTCTGTATCCATGTTTGGATAAAGTTTCGCCTGAGGTATCTATAAAAATTTCGGCCAGAGATTCTTTCCAGTATAAATGAATAACGGTTTTATCCAGTTCAGGACCCGAGTTTGGACGTTCGCCTGTTTTATTTCTAAAGCGATCTACAATAGCATCTTTAACCTTCACATTGGCAAATAAAGAATTGTTGATGGTATCATTGCTCACATTGCTGCTGATGGAAAAATAACCATCCACAGTCAATACATCTTCCCACGGAAAATCGAGGAGTGTTTTGTACAAGCCATCAGCATTATCAGCTTTAAATTCCTGTAAGGAAAATAATACCTGGCTGGCGCATCGCAGATTCAAATTCAATTTGATACAATCCTGCAAAGTGCCTTTTAGCTCTACACCTGTTTTAAATACTCTTTCAGGCTTAAAACCTAATGCTGCCACTTCTAATTGCAGCCACGGCGATAAACGGTTGCTACAGGTGATGATAATGCGGCTGGTAGTTTCAAAAATTTGCATATTGCAAAAATAGTCATTTAGAACTTGCCTGTGTTATCAGTTAGTACGAAGCATCTTACACTTATTTATGTTTGAATGAGATGCTTCGTACCTCAGCATGACAAAAATCCGTGTGCCTGCTTTATATTTGCACCATGCTAACAATCAGTAACCGCGGCTTACAAATGCCTGCATCCCCCATTCGCAAATTGGTTCCTTATGCAGAAGCTGCAAAAAAGAAAGGTACCAAAGTGTATCATCTAAACATCGGACAGCCCGATATTGAAACACCGCCCCAGTGCCTGGATGCTGTACGTAATTCCGATTTTAAAGTATTGGAATACAGTCACAGCGCCGGTAATGAAAGCTATCGTAAAAAATTAGTACAGTATTACAAAACAGTGGGTATTGATGTAACGCACGAACAGATCATCATTACAACAGGCGGCAGCGAAGCCATCATTTTTGGTTTTATGGCCTGCATGGATGCCGGAGATGAAGTAATTATTCCGGAACCTTTTTATGCAAACTACAATGGCTTTGCTGTAGAAGCAGGTGTTATTGTAAAGCCGATCACCTCCTCCATAGAAACAGGTTTTGCGTTGCCACCCATTGAAGATTTTGAAAAATCGATCACATCAAAAACCAAAGCCATTGTTATCTGCAATCCCAATAACCCAACCGGTTATTTATACAGCGCTGCCGAAATGGAAATCTTAAAACAACTTATTACCAAATACAACCTGTATTTATTTGCTGATGAAGCCTACCGGGAATTTTGTTACGAAGGCACACATACAAGCGCCATGCATTTAACAGGCGTTGATGACCATGTGGTGTTGATGGATACCATCAGCAAGCGTTACAGCGCCTGTGGTGGCCGCATTGGCGCATTTGTTACCAAAAACAAAGCATTGCTTGATGCAACGATGAAACTTGCACAGGCAAGATTAAGTCCGCCATCCTTTGCACAGATATTAGGCGAAGCAGCTGTTGATCTACCAGCAGATTATTTTAACGGCACCAGGGCCGAATACAAATTACGCAGGGATACGATCGTAAACAGATTAAATGCAATTCCGGGTGTATTTTGTCCCAACCCCGGCGGCGCCTTTTACGCCATGGCTAAATTACCCATTGATGATTCAGACAAATTTTGCCAATGGTTGCTGGAGTCTTTTAATTACAATAACGAAACGGTAATGCTTGCACCGGCAACCGGTTTTTACAGCACCCCTGGCCTTGGCAAACAGGAAGTACGCCTGGCTTATGTGATCAATGTAAATGCCATTAACGCCGCCATGGATTGTTTGGAGAAAGCATTGGAAGAATATCCCGGCAGGGTTTGATGCTATTGTATGAATGAAGAAAAAGTTAAACCATCACAAAAATTTAAAGGCACTTTTTCATTCACATGATTAACTTAAAAGTTAAACTCTTTTTTTCTTTGGTTTTGAAGCAACAACTTTTGGCTGGGCTTCCATTACAATACTTATAGCCTGTGATTGATTTAGCAGGCTTATTTTTCGGTCTTTATAACCTTTAAACTGTATTTGCAGTGAATCGGAAGGTGAAGCCAAAATAACTACATTCCCGCTTTCGCTGGTAGTTACAACCTCACCGGTTGACATGATTTTTATGGAAGCACCGATGATCGGGCTCCCGTTTTTTGATTCTGATACCATAACAGCATAATAGGTTTGCGCATGGAGAATATAACCGCCCAGCACCAAACCAATCAATATCGCAAGTTTTTTCATTTATCTTAAGTGAGCTTTTAAGAAGGCAACCGTTTTATTCATGGCATCATCCGTGTTGGTTGGATTAAACCCATGCCCGTCTAAAAGATATTCATGGTATTCATTGGGAACACCCAATGTATTTAATCTTGATCTTAACTGCTGACTTTGATACAATGGCACTATCACATCAATGGTGCCGTGAAAAATAATGGTTGGTTTTGTTTGTGCTGTTGCTACTGAATACGGACTGTTTGAATCATATAAGGCAACATCCCAGGGTGCACCATTAAATTGAATTAAAAGATCGCTGATGGCCCTGCCCATAAAGATATTATAAGTATTATACCAGCTCCAGTCGCTTAATTTGGCGGGACCATAAAAATCAGCCACTGCCCTTACATAACCATTTGTATTATGTGCATACGTGTATAGCATGGCAAGGTGAGCACCTGCACTTGCACCCACAATAGTTAAGGTATCAGACACCACAAAACTGTTTTTATTATTGATCATCATGTTTACCGCCGCAGTAATATCAGCCATGATCTGTGTGTGATGAATATTATTAGGATTGCTGGCCAGCCGGTAATTGATATTGGCAATGGCAGCTTCGGGCCATTTTGCCCTGAGCAGATTTTTATAATAATTCATTTCAGATTTATCACCGGCTTCCCATCCGCCACCATGTATAAGCACAATGACTTTTGTGCCTGTTGTACGGCCGGCCGGTAAATAAATATCCATTTTTTGTTTGGGGTCAGGTCCAAATGCTGTATCCATGATTATTCTTTCGGCAAGCGGGCCCGTTCCTCCACCGCCACCGGTACCTCCTCCGCCGCCTGTTCCACCTCCACCGCCCGCTGTCTCTTTAATACAGGAACTGAATGTTGCAATAAAAATTAAAACTAAAGTAAGGGAACCGGCAAGGCTGTTGAATAAAGAAAATGCACGCCCTGTGTGTAAGCTTGTATTAGTTTTCATATTAATTTTTTGGTGACAAATAGCTTTTGGTTTGTAAACCTTTCATCAAGATATAGGATTAAACTAAAATTAAAGTTATTTATTGTTAAGGAACTGTTCCACCACAGTACAGAGCGTTTTATTTTAACATGATTTTTTATATTTACTTACTTTTTTTTAAGTTATCCGGCACAGCCATTAATGTAAACGTTATGCATCATTGCTGTAAAGTTGCCAACAAATGCGTGAGATCAGAAAATTAAGTTACTAATCATTGTTGATAAAAATATAGATAACGACTGGTGATATAATTACATTTTAATATTAGTTAGTTATTTTTACCACTGCTATTGCCTGCTATACAAATAAATTGATAACCCATATTTGTATATTAATCATGACGAAAAAAAATGCAGCTGTTTCATTGCTTTTGCTGGTAACACTCATACTGGTATCGCTTCTTTTTCCATCCGGGCAACTGAATGTTGTTTCCGTAAATATTGCCCAAAACCTTGACAAGGCAGATACTGCCTGGATGCTTACAGCCACCGCACTTGTTTTGCTGATGACACCCGGCCTAGCCTTTTTTTATGGAGGCATGGTCAGTAAAAAAAATGTGATCAGCACCATGCTGCAAAGCTTTATTTGTATGGCGGTTATAACTGTACTTTGGGTGATTGTTGGATTCAGCCTTGCCTTTGGCGATTCGTGGGGCGGTATTATCGGCAACCCTGCTACTTTTTTTATGATGAAGGATATGGTAAACGGAACTCCCTGGCCCCTGGCTCCTACCATCCCGTTAATGCTGTTTGCTTTATACCAGTTAAAATTTGCCATCATTACTCCTGCATTAATAACAGGAGCATTTGCCGGGCGTATAAAATTTACTTCTTACCTTTTATTCATCTGCCTGTTCTGTATTTTTATTTATTGCCCTTTGGCACATGCAACCTGGCATCCTAACGGCATTTTATTTAAATACGGTGTACTGGATTTTGCAGGTGGCACTGTGGTACATATGAGCGCAGGCTGGGCAGCTTTGGCAAGTGCCATTTACCTGAAAAGAAGTAATGAAAAAGAACATACACCCGCCAGGATAACCTATGTGCTGCTGGGTACCGGCCTTTTATGGTTTGGCTGGTTTGGTTTTAATGCGGGCTCAGCTTTTGCCGCAAACACTTTGGCTGTTAATGCACTTGCTACAACAACAACTGCTTCTGCCGCTGCTGCATTTGCCTGGATAGTCTTTGATGTTTTCCGTGGCCGTAAACCATCGGCGATGGGTACCTGTATTGGTGCAGTTGTAGGTCTTGTTGCTATAACTCCTGCTGCAGGTTTCATCAGCGTTGGCCATTCGTTAACAGTAGGTATTGTAAGCAGCATCGTTAGCAATTTGATGGTTGAATGGAGAAGCCGCACTTCTATTGATGATACGTTGGATGTTTTTCCCTGCCATGGTGTTGGAGGTATGGTGGGTTTTTTGTTGACAGCTGTTTTTGCTAACCAGGCATTAAACACTGCCAATACAACAGGCAACGGTTTACTGTTTGGTGAAACCCATTTATTTATTGTACACCTGGTTACCATGATAGTGGTATCTGTGCTGGTTTTTGGCGGAACATTTTTACTATTGAAAATAACCGATATCATTACCCCGCTAAGAGTGAGCGAAGTTGAGGAAACTGTGGGGCTTGATGTAAGCCAGCATGGGGAGAAATTATAATGATGCTGATCCATAAATTCCCCAACGCTGTTTCCATAATTTACTTTGCTCCCGGCGCACAATGCTGCTTCAAATAATTAGTATACAAGGTGGAGAGGTGTTCAAAGGTACCGGCCCCTTCAGATATGCTATGCGATCTGTTTGGATAAGCCATGTACTGAAATTGTTTATTGTATTTTACCAGTTCATTCACCAATAACTCTGCATTGCTGAAATGAACATTATCATCGCCTGTACCGTGTATGTACAATAAATTCCCTTTTAAGTCCTTTGCATATGTTACCGGTGAACCGTTAATAAAATCTTCCAGGTTTTCCTGTGGCAGGCCCATATATCGCTCCTGGTAAATATTATCGTAAAACAACTGGTTTGATACCGCCGCAATGGCAATGCCCGTTTTGAAAAGATCCGGATACCTGAACATCAGGTGTAAGGTAGATGATCCGCCGCCACTCCATCCCCAAACCGCCGTACGTTCTTTATCCATGTAAGGTTTTATTTCCAGCATTTTTGCAAAACCCTTGGCCATATCATTAATATTAACATTGCCTATTTTCCGGTAAATGGATTTTCTCCAGGCAGCACTCTTTAACACCGGCGAGCCCCGGTTATCAATGGTTACCTGTATGTATCCGTCGGCACGTATATCGCCTTTATATAAAAAATTATTTTGTGCTCCGTAACTGTCTATAACGGTTGATGCAGCGGGTTCGCCATACACATAAAATACAACAGGGTATTTTTTTGTAGAGTCAAAATTTTTAGGCTTGTTGATCCACGCGTTCAGTGTTATCTGGTCATCGGTTTGAATTTTTACAAATTCTATATCTACAGTACTATCTATTTTAGCTGTGGCTTCAATACTTTTTGCTTCGTGAAGTGGCGTATTTGCCGGTAGTCTTAGCCATTCCTGAACCCTGGGTGTATTATGACTTGAATAGGTATGAAAAGCAAATTTCCCATTGGGCGAGATCTGGTAACCATGTATGCCATCTCTACCGTTGGCAAATACAGGATCAAACTCCTCTTTTGTAATGTTCTTGCCATTAAATATCTTGTTGAGTAAGTTAGGCTTTTCGATATTTAATTTGTAAAGATATAACTGTGTGGAATTATAAGGTGATGCAGTAAAATAGATCAGGTTATTGGCTTCATCAATGCATTTTATCTCATCAATATCATAAGGCCCGGTAGTTAATGCTACCTCAGTTTGGCCATCACGGCTTATTTTAAAGATATGCCTCCAGCCATTTTTTTCGCTAACCCAGATGAAATCCTTCCCGTTATTAATCCAGTTCCATCCTTTTGGATCATCTGTATTTAAATCAACCCAGGCTGAACTGTTCTCTGCCCAAAAAGTTTCCGAACTGCCGTCGGTAGTATTGCAGTACAACAATTTACTTTCCTGTTGCTTACGGTCTAGCTGTTGCACCACCAATTCATTTTTGCCCGACCATTCCATCCTGGGCAAATAGTGTTGCTGCGGATCACCTTCAATATTCATCCACCTGATACGTTTTGTGCTGGTGTTAACCACGCCAATTTTTACAGCCGAGGGAGCTTCACCAACTTTAGGATATTCTACCGGTATTACTTTTGAATAGTTGGTGTCGGTTGTATTCAGCATGTAATAATCCTTTATTTTGGTTGCATCAACCTGCCAGAAAGCGATCATGGTTCCATCGGGGCTCCACCTGAATCCATCCCTGCAGTTAAATTCTTCTTCGTACGCCCAATCAAAAGTGCCATTGATCAGTTTACGGGTGCCATCTTTGGTAAGTTTCGTAATCTCCCCGCTGCTGATATCTTCACTGTAAATATTGTGTTCGCTTACATACGCCACGTCTTTTCCATCGGGCGAGAACTTGGCAAACATCAATGACTGTGGCGACAGTTTCTTACCCAATTTGGTTAATTTATTGGCAATGATATCATACAGCCAATAGTCGCCCATGGTGTTATAACGCCATACTTTAACGGTATTGGTAAAAATAAGTACCCGGGTATAATTGCTGTTGAATTCGTACGATTGCGGCACTAAAATTTTATTCGTTTCCGGATCTGTAAGTTTTGATTTATCCACCACCAGCGTTTCTTCTTCGGAAACCGGATCTACCTGTACAATATTTCCATCTTTTACTTTTGTGTAGGAATTACCATCTGCAGTCCAATTAATTTTTCCACGGTTTTGTGCTGCAGTCAGCTGTGCAATACAAATTAATAATACAAGAATTTTGATCCTAAAAACTAACATATCCGATAGATTTTGAAGATTAAAAATACACAATTACGACAACCTTTAAGCAGCTTTGCAGTAAAAGCATTTATTTTTGCCTGAATGGAAAAGGAGAAACTGAGGCTGGATAAATATTTATGGGCCATCCGGCTGTTTAAAACCCGCAGCCAGGCAGGCGATGCCTGCGATAATGGCAAAGTGAAATTTAACCGGGAAAATACCAAAGCAAGCCGCTCTGTGCAGGTGGGTGATGAATATGAAGTAAAGACTGAAAACAAACGTTGGGTGATAAAAGTAACCGGCCTGTTATTTAAAAGAGTGCAATACAGCGAAGCTGTAAAGTTTTATACAGATATAACACCTCCTGAAGAACTGGACCGTATTCAATTCCAGGCGGCTGTTTTTCATACAGGTAAAAGAATGAGCAAACAGGGGCGGCCAACAAAAAAAGATAAAAGAGACCTGGAAGGATTTATGGACTTTTAACTTCCCCCTTAAATCACATGCCTCAGAACCCTGAGGGTTGTTCATATTTATTCATTTCCTTTGCACTATGAAGATTGATATCATTTCTGTTGTTCCTGATTTATTAAACAGCCCCTTTTCTCATTCCATCATGAAAAGAGCAAGGGAGAAAGGTTTGCTTGAAGTGAACGTTATTAATTTAAGAGACCATACCACTTATGCAAGAGCACAGTTAGATGATTATGCATTTGGCGGTGGCGCCGGCATGGTGATGATGATTGAACCACTGGTTAATGCCATTGAAAGTTTGCAGAAAGAAACTGCATACGATGAAGTTATTTTTTTAACCCCCGATGGCAAAACATTTAACCAGCAAATGGCTAATGGGTTTTCGCTAAAAAATAATCTATTACTGATTTGCGGCCACTATAAAGGAGTGGATCAGCGTTTCAGGGATCATTTTGTAACCAAAGAAATCTCTATTGGCGATTATGTTTTAAGCGGTGGCGAACTGGCTGCAGCTGTTTTGGTTGATGCCATTGGCAGGTTGATACCCGGTGTACTGAACGACGAAACATCTGCACTCACAGATTCTTTCCAGGATAATTTATTAGCGCCACCCGTTTATACAAGACCCGAAGAATTCCGTGGCTGGAAAGTGCCCGAAATTTTAATGAGCGGCAATCATAAACTGATAGATGAATGGCGGCATGAGCAGGCTGTTAAGAGAACAGAGGAGAGAAGGCCGGATCTGCTCCAATAGTCAATAGGTAATTAGCAATTGGCAATTGGCAAAATAAAACAATAGCTTGCATTCCTAAATTGCATATTGCTTATTGCTTATTGCTTATTGCTTATTGCTTATTGCTTATTGCTTATTGCTTATTGCCTATTGCTTATTGCTTATTGCCTATTATTTCTTTCTCGCCCACACAAACTCTGCAAAACCCAATACATCCCAAAATATATTGCCTTGCAATTTTTTTCCGCTAACCCAGGTTTTTATTATTCTGAATGGCATAGCCATAATAAACCATACATTCCTGCGCAAGCCCGCTTGTACTATTTTACACCCATTTGCTTCCAGCAAAGCCGTTAATTCTTTTACCGAATAAACCCTTACATGTGTGGGGTCATCTTTAAAATTCAATGAGCCCTGCATGCTTGGCAGGCGGGTACTTTTTTCTCCGGGATACTCCAGGTAAATATAGCCACCGCTTTTAAGTTTGGGTAGCAGACCTTTGATCACTTCATCGCCGTTATATAAATGCTCAATAACATGTGCAACCTGTATGGCATCAAAATAATCATCTGGTATTATTGTAAAATTCAGTTTGGTGAGATCCATTTCATAAAAAGCATCCATCAGTTTAAAATCAGCTTCGGTGTTGTTATATTCCCTTTCCATATCCACACCATGATACTCGCATTTTGGAAAAACTGATTTTGCTTTCGTGGCAGAATGATTACCGGCGCCAATATCCAGCAGCCGAAATGGCTTATTGCCAAATGCACGTTTTAAAAAAATAAACTTGGTTATAAAAGAAGAGGAGAAAGCTTTTAAGTTCATGCGGCAAAGATAATGAGTAAGGAGATACTGGAGGCCGAAGGCCGGATACTGGATACTTAATGCTGGAAGCAGCCCAATAATGAAATGTCTTTTACTTTATCAAACTCATTCCTGCATCAAGTATCCAGTATCAAGTATCCGGTATCAATCTTTCTTCACTCCAATAACCGGCAATGCTTTTTCCCTGATCATGGCATTAAACTTAACCAGGTCCTCATCCATAATTTTTTTCAGTTTATTCAACTGCACATCTGCCTGTCCGCCCAATTCTGCAAAGGCTTCTTTTACCTGCTTTGCTGGTGCGGTATTACCACTTACTGCAAAATCATACAGCCCGGATATTTTATCATCCAACCGTATGGGATAGTTCAGTACATCCTGCCCGCTTTTTGCTTTGGTTTGATGCAACGCTTCTTCAATCGTTGTCATTTGTTTATTGATGGTATCAGCCTGTTGCTTAATTTCTTTAGGCACATCTTTACCCTGCTTATCCATAAATTCGTTGATCTGCCTGCGGATGTCACGGATATTTTTTCCAGCTTTCTGTATATCATTAAACTTGTCACGCACAGCAATGAGGAAATTAAACTGCTCTTCATAATCCTGTTGCGAAACAAGATATACCGGGTTAGCTTTAATGATAAAGCTTCCTTCAACAGAATCCTTTTCAGCTTTGATCTTATAAAAATACTGTCCTGGTGCAGCTTTGGGGCCAGGTACCGTTCCGTGCCAGATGATCTGGCCATCTACCTTTTCGGCAGGAGGATATAACATGTTCCACACAAATTGATTCATACCTGCGCTTACATCGATCTTATCTGCTGCCTCTTTTGCTTTGGTTGAAAAGGTTTTTATGAGCTTTTTATTTTTATCCAGGATATCGATACTTACTTTAACAGAATCGGAAATATTTTTTACATAATAATTAATGACAGCACCGTTTGGCGGATTCATTCCTGCATTTTTTGGATTGGGAATCTGAAAACCATCAAAGCGATAGGCGTCATTTACACCAAAGGCAAACAGATTTTTATCCAGTATGCTGTTGTCTTTTTGTTGTACCGGTGTCAGATCATCCAGCACCCAAAACGACCTTCCCTGTGTTGCCACGATCAAATCATTTTCTTTAATGGTTAGATCAGTTATAGGTACCATGGGTAAATTCAACTGGAAGGGCTTCCAGCTGGCACCATCATCATAACTGATATACATACCATACTCTGTGCCGCAATACAATAAACCCGACCTTCTTTTATCTGCTCTCAACGCACGGGTAAAATGCATGGCATTAATACCATTGGTGATCTTTGTCCATGTTTTTCCATAATCTTCTGTTTTAAAAAGATAAGGAGCAAAATCATCACTCTTATATTTTGTACCTACAAAATAGGCTTTGCCTTTTTTAAAAGGATCTGTTTCTACACAGTTCCACATCATCCACTGACCGGCTGCTGCGGGCGTTACATTCTCCCAGTTTTTACCTCCATCTTTACTCACATGTATCAAACCATCGTCGCTGCCTGTCCACAACAGATCTTTTTCCAAAGCAGATTCTGTTGCCGTAAAAACAGTGCAATACACTTCCACGCCGGTATTGTCTTTTGTAATAGGTCCGCCGCTTGAGGCCTGTCGTTTTTTATCATTGGTGGTCAGGTCTCCGCCCAATGCTGCCCAGGATGCACCTTCGTTCTCAGTTACAAATAAATGGTTACCGCCGGCATATAATTTTTTGGGATTGTGTGGCGAAAAGAAAATGGGAAAGTTCCATTGAAAGCGATATTTAGCCACATCAGCACCACCGCCCAGTGGGTCATCGGGCCATACACTTACGGCACGGTTCTCCCCGGTTTTATGATCTAACCGTGACAAGTAGCCGCTGTAATTACCGCCATACACTACATCCGGATTCAACGGATCTGCAACCACATAACCACTTTCATTACCCGCAGTTTCCTGCCAGTCGTTTTGTGTGATCTGTCCGCCGTTGCTTCGTGATAAAATCCTTACAGTAGAATTATCCTGCTGTGCACCCAATATCCGGTACGGAAAATGATTATCGGTACTCACCCGGTAAAACTGTGCTGTAGGCTGGTTTTCATACGTACTCCAGTTTTCACCACCGTCAAAACTTATTTGTGCGCCGCCATCATCTGCAACGATCATGCGGTTTCCGTCTGCCGGATCAATCCACAGGTCATGATGATCACCATGAGGTGTTCTTATTGATTTAAAAGTTTTTCCACCATCGGTGCTTTTTAAAAAATTTACATTAAGTACATACACATTGTTTTCATTTTTAGGATCCACAAAAACTTTTGTATAATACCAGGCACGCTGGCGAATACTGTTGTCGCTGCTTTGCAGTGTCCAGGTTTCACCGGCATCGGTGCTTACAAATAATCCGCCAGCTGCATTTTCCATGATGGCATACACTGTTTCAGCATTACTCTGGCTTACCGCAACCCCAACAATTCCCCAAAGTCCTTTAGGTAAACCTTTAGCTGTTGAAATATTTTCCCAGGTTTCGCCCCCGTCCATACTTTTCCAAAGCCCGCTGCCTTCTCCCCCGCTTTCCATGCTGTAAGGGGTACGCAACATGCGCCAGGTACCGGCATACAACACACTGGGGTTGCCGGGTTCCATTACCAGATCGCTGCAACCGGTTTGGTTATTTACATACAACACCTTTTTCCAGTTTTTTCCGCCATCAGTCGTTTTAAAAATACCACGATCTTCATTGGGGCCAAATAAATGGCCCATGGCTGCTACCCAAACCACATCCGGATTTTTTGGATGAATAACAATGCGGATGATATGCCTGGTATCTTTTAAACCCAGGTTGCGCCAGCTGCGGCCACCATCATCAGAACGCCAGATACCAAAACCTTCGCTCACATTTCCGCGTAAGGAATTTTCGCCTTCGCCAACATACAAAACAGTGGCATCGCTGGGCGCTACAGAAACACAACCAATGCTGCCGCCAAAATATTTATCTGATATATTTTTCCAGTTGCTGCCACCGTCCATGGTTTTCCAAACGCCGCCACCGGTTGCCCCAAAATAAAATGTATTCTTTTGATGCAGGTCGCCAACAGCAGCAGCACTGCGGCCCCCGCGGCATGGGCCTATAGAGCGGTATTTTACTTTGCTCAATAAAACACTGTCATCGTTTGATCTTTTTTGAGCTGTTACATTTGTTGAAACAGCACATACTGTAATAAGCAGCAATAGTTTTTTCATAATAAGAAGTTAGTGTCGGAAGATACAAATAAAAAAGTGTTCCGGGATATCCGGAACACTTTTTTCAATATCAGTATTTAATTAATTTACTTTAAAAATATTTGCATTAACAGCAACGTTTGTTACTATTTTATCATGATGGGTGGCACCACGGGGTCCAACATTTGTGTAAGCAAACCAATAACCATCTTCGTTTTGCCTGTAGTCGCTGTACCTGGTTTCTACATCTTCCAGCTTCCCAAACTGAACCATTTTGGTGCTTGTTTTATCAATTAAACCAGACTTACTGTTAATAAAGTAAACGGTTACATTGGTATTGGGTGATGTAACTTTTAGTTTATAATACACTGCTCCTTCAGCCGAGTCTTTACCCGCCATCTCTATTTTAATTCCTTTTTCTCTATGGTTAATAAAGGGGCCATGCAGATCCAATTGTACCTGTAATGCTTTAACCTGGTCATCAGCCAATGGCCTTGGTTCTTTATCACCCTGGATGGGGGTAAATATCCAGCCGTTTTCAGGAGTGATGACCTGGTAATTATTTATACCATCGGCGTTAATGTCAATACGGGAGCCAATCATATGTTTTTTGGATGTAGTAATATTAATGGGTGCTGTTGCTCCCATGGCAGTAAAAGTACCGGTCATCAATGCACCCGACAGCGACATTATTTTTTCCCGGCCGCCCATGGCTTCAACATGCCTGTTGATAATGTCATCCACTGTTTGTCCCTGGGCAAACTGCACAAGCACCAAACCAAAAATCAGCAATCCAAATAAGATCAGGTTTTTCATCTTTAATCCGTTTTGATACAAAATTAAACCAAAAGTACCCTTTAATCGTTTTCATTTATCTTGTAACTTAAATTTAAAATTTTTACACGCAAGCATACAGGTACAATGAGCAGTTTCAAAATACAGGGCAATATTGTTGACATAAAGGCAAAAAATATTTTTTACGGCGAGGTGGAAGTTGCAGACGGAAAGATAAAATCAATCACTGCGGTAAACCCTCCCCCCTTCGGGGTTCCCGGACAAGGGAACGAACGAAGTTCTGGAGGGGGCCTTATTCTTCCCGGCTTTATCGACAGTCACGTACACATAGAAAGTTCCATGCTGGTGCCTTCCGAATTTGCAAAACTGGCTGTGGTGCACGGCACTGTTGGCACCATAAGCGATCCGCATGAGATTGCCAACGTGTGCGGCCTGCAGGGCGTGGAATTTATGATTACCAATGGAAAAACGGTACCGTTTAAATTTCACTTTGGTGCACCCAGTTGTGTGCCGGCAACGGTATTTGAAACTGCCGGCGCTGCTTTACTTTCAGATGATGTAGATACTTTGCTTCAAAATGATGACATCTTTTATTTAAGTGAGATGATGAATTTTCCAGGCGTGTTGTTTGGTGACGAAGAAGTGTATAAAAAAATTGCATCTGCAAAAAAATACGGCAAGCCGGTTGATGGCCATGCGCCGGGATTAAGAGGTGATGATGCAAAAAAATATATTGATGCAGGCATTTCAACAGATCATGAATGTTTTACTGCTGACGAAGCATTGGACAAATTGAAATATGGAATGAAGATTTTGATTAGAGAAGGAAGTGCTGCCAAAAATTTTGAAGCGTTGATTGGCCTGATGCATGAACATTTTGCAATGATGATGTTTTGCAGCGATGATAAACACCCGGACAGTTTAGCGGATGGACATATTAACCAACTTTGCCAAAGAGCCGTTGCCAAAGGGATTGACGTATTTAAGGTTTTACAGGCTGCCTGCATAAATCCTGTGGAGCATTACAAAATGAATATTGGTTTATTACAGGTTGGAGATGCAGCTGATTTTATAGTGGTTGAAGACCTGGTGAATTTTAAAGTGCTGCAAACATATATTAATGGCATATTGGTTGCAGAGAACGGCGTGTCGGAAGTTGTGAGTCGGGAGGCTGGACTGTTAAATAATTTTGATTGCGATGAAAAAAATATTGCTGATTTTCAATTTTCTATTTCAGCATTTGGCGAATCGGTTCATGCAATTGAAGCTCTGGACGGACAATTGATAACCAATAAAGTTATTTGCAAACCAATTGTTAGAAATGATCTTTATGAAAGTGATATTGCAAATGATATTTTAAAAATTGTAGTTGTAAACCGATACAATAATGCACCGGTTGCAAAATCATTTATTAAAAATTTTGGAATAAAGAATGGAGCCATTGCTTCATCGGTTGCGCATGACAGTCATAATATTGTTGCGGTTGGTGTTGATGATGAAAGTATTTGCAAAGCAGTAAACCTGGTTATAAAAGAAAGAGGCGGTGTAAGTGCGGTATGCAATCAAACAGAGATGGTACTTGGTTTGCTGGTTGCGGGGTTAATGAGTAATGATGATGGATACAAGGTAGCTGCCGCTTATACTGCCATTGATAAAATGGTTAAAGAAGAAATGGAATCAACATTAACTGCACCCTTTATGACCTTATCTTTTATGGCATTGCTGGTAATACCACATGTAAAACTTAGTGACCTGGGCTTATTTGATGGAGATGAATTTAAGTTTGTTTAAAAAATATTATTCCGTTTTTGCCCCTACAATTCTCATCGCTACACTATCTGTACCCCTGGGTGCAAAATACTTTGTTTTAAAATTGGTGCTGCTTCCCGGGGCAATGGTTTCATAGATCACTTCGTGGTCTCTTTCAAGCAGCGCACCGGTTTGGCTGTAAAACGAAAGTTCAATATCAACATCTTTATAACTGGCAACGGTTGCTTTATTACTCACTGTACCTTTAATTACACGTTGGCCAATCAGGTTTTTGCGGTCGCTTCCTTCCACTGCTAAAAAGCGTTTGGGATTTTTCTTTTCGGTTTGCTCAAGCGTTTCTTTGGTTTGTTCGTATTTATCTTTTTTATCAGCTGCGTCCTCATCGCCACCGCAGGCCACAAAAACAAAACTCAACATTATTAAAGCCGGTATTACTTTTTTCATTTTTTTGTAATTTGAATACAATAAAAATACATTTTTGTGAAACAGAATGTTAAATTAGTTTTGTTGCACTGCAATCGCTTAAATAGAAGCTCAAGCGTTTTATGTAGTACAAGAGTGCGACGCCAATGAAGGTGAGGCAAGCACTGCTGCCGGTAACAAAAAACTCAAAACCAGTCCAACCGATCTTCCGGGCGGGCACCAAACTCAAAACGCTCATGGTTATCAATCTCAGCGAACAACATTCTTTGGTAAGCAATTGGGTAAGCGAATTACGAAACGTAGAGGTGCAGCAGGAACGTATGCGTTTCAGGCTAAACCTGGAGCGTATTGCAGAAGTGATTGGCTACGAGATCAGCAAAAAAATGCCCTGGGAAGAAAAGGAAATTACCACACCCTTAGGCACCAGCAACAGTAAAGTTTTGGCAGAGCAACCGGTACTGGCTACCATTTTACGTGCCGGTTTGGGCATGCACACCGGATTGCTTAATTATTTTGATAAGGGCGATAATGCATTTATCAGTGCATACCGCAAACACAATCCGGATGGGAGTTTTGATATTCATATGGAATACATGAGTTGCCCTGAGATAGAAGGCAGGATCGTAATCATCAGTGACCCTATGATTGCCACCGGCTCTTCACTTGTAAAATCAATTGAATTTTTAAAAGAAGAAGGAAATATAAAAGAATTGCACATAGTTTGTGCTATTGCCTGCACCGTGGGTATTGAATATGTAAAAAGAGCTTTTCCAAAAGCCACCATCTGGTGTGGTGATATTGATGATGAAATTACAGCAAAAGGCTATATAGTGCCCGGTTTGGGAGATGCCGGTGACCTGGCTTTTGGCGCTAAAATGCAGGGGTAAAACAGTTTTATGTCCCGATAGCTATCGGGATATGTTCCGGTTTTTTGCCAGGCAGTTCGTTTAGAGACAACACCCGTTTATTTTTCAGAAACCTGTCTTTGAAAACAAATACAAAGCAAAAAAATCAAAACAAGAAATTATTCTACGCAGCTTTTTGGGGCAAATCCTTATCTTTATTGTTTCCTTATATTTATCGTTCTGAACATTTCATAAAAATGAGAAAATTATTAGTTTGTATTTGTGCCCTGTTTTTATGCCAGTTGGTAAGTGCCCAGGATCCGCACTTTTCGCAATTTTTTGCTTCGCCCTTAACACTTAATCCGGCATTTACCGGCAAGTTTAGTGGCACCTGGCGTCTGGCTGCCAATCACCGTGATCAATGGCCCTCAATACCAAAAGCCTATGTAACCACCAGTGCTTCCCTGGATTTCCCCATTTTAAAAAGCAAGGTTCCTGAAAAAGATGTTTTCGGTGTGGGTATTTCCGGTTTAACTGATGCAAGTGCCAATAACATCCTTAAATTAAATTACGGATCAGTATCCATGTCTTACCACAAAGCTTTGGATGAAAATGGCTACAGTACCATTGGTGCCGGTTTTCAGGCTACCTACAGCAGTCTTAGTCTGGATAGAGGCAAACTTACCTTTTCTGATATGCTTACCCAAAATGGGTTTACGGGCCCAACTGCTGAAATGGTCAGTATCAATAACAAAAACTATTTTGATATCAATGCGGGATTATTATATTCCGGTTCAACCAATGGCGAAAACAATTTTTACCTGGGTGCCAGTATGTACCATATTAACCGTCCTAAGGTTGGCTTTCAGGACAAGAACTGGTATTTAAGCGGCCGCATATCTGCGCATGCCGGGGGGTCATTTCCGGTATCCGATTTAATTACCCTTCATGTTTCTGCCATTCATCAAACGCAGAATAAAGCCAGCGAAACCACGTTGGGCGCAGCTATTGCAGCTAACCTAAGTCAGGATGCTGAAAAGCCCAGCGCAATCTATATTGGAAGCTGGGTAAGATTAAATGATGCAATTGTACCTTATTTAGGGCTTGAGTTTGGTGGTTTGAGGATTGGAGTAAGTTATGACTTCAATATTTCTAATTTAAAAGCGGCCACGCAATCTCGTGGCGGTTCCGAGTTCTCCATCATCTTTATTAAACGCCCGGCAGATTACCAGGGAATACCCTGTCCTAAATTTTAATAGTTACCTTTTTATTTATATAATCAACAGGCCCGGTTATAACCGGGCCTGTTGATTATTACACTTAACTATTTAGTTTTATACTACCCTTTTTACCGGTTTCACATATTATTTTTTATTGTCTCCTGTTCACTTAATTTCAAAACCTATTTAAACTTTGGAAATACTGAATGTTTTCAATACTTTTATGCTTCATTTAACAAAAATTAACAATTATGAAAAAAGCTTTACTACTAACGCTTTTCTTTGCATTGATTGTTACTTTCGGATTTTCACAAACAGGCAAATATTGGTCTGCAAACAGTGATTCCCGAAGTAGTATCATTACAGACAAAAGTGTTGCAAGACTGTCTTTTCCAAAAGAGTTCAAGTTGTTCAATCTGAACACTGAATCTTTGCGTAAAGACTTGTTCTCGATCGTAGGCAGTTCGGCCAAAAGGCAAACGGTAATCTCATTACCGAATGCGGATGGCGGCTTCGAGGAATTCGAAGTGAATGAAGCCTCGAATTTTGAACCAAGTCTGCAGGCAAGGTTTCCTGAGATCAGGGCCTATTCCGGCAGAGGTATTACCGACAGGGCGGCTACCCTGAAATTGAGTATTTCCCCACAGGGAATACAAACAATGGTTTTCCGTGCAGGAAAGCCAAATGAATTCATTGAGGCCTATTCAAAAGACCATTCCGTTTATGCCGTTTTCAAATCTCAAAGAGATAAAGGACAACTGCAATGGACATGTTCTACACCTGAAGAAAACCTGGCCAAAAGTTTAAATGCCAAGGTTGCCACTTCAGGTTTAACAGGCAGTTCTACAGGCGAATTAAAAACTATGCGCCTGGCGCAATCTTGTAATGGCGAATATGCCAACTACTTTGGTGCAACCAGTGCCGCACAAGTAGCTTTGGTACTTGCTGCTTACAACGCAACCCTTACCCGTTGTAATGGTACCTATGAAAAGGACCTTGCGATTCACCTGAATCTCGTTCCGGAATCAGTAAACGTAATCTATTATGATCCCGCTACTGATCCATACACAACACTTGGGGCCTGGAATACGCAATTACAAATTGCACTCAATACTTCACTCACGGGTCCGGCAACACCAATTGCAGTTAATAACGCTGCTTATGATATTGGACATATGTTTGGCGCCTCAGGTGGCGGTGGTAATGCAGGTTGTATCGGTTGTGTTTGTGTAGATGGCATTCCCGCCGGTACAGGTGCAACAAAAGGAAGAGGTATTACTTCACCCGCTGACGGAATTCCGATGGGCGACAATTTTGATATTGATTATGTTGCACATGAAATAGGTCACCAAATGGGTGCAAACCATACATTCTCTATGTCTAATGAGAATTTAGGCCAAAATAAGGAAGTTGGTTCTGGTATCACCATTATGGGTTATGCCGGAATTACCAGCCAGGATGTGGCCCCTCACTCAATAGACATCTGGCATGAAACATCTATTGGACAAATACAGGCTAACATGGCAGGTAAAACCTGCCCGATCACTACAGTGATTACAGCTAATAACGCTACTCCTGTTGTGGCGCCTGTTTCAAATGCTACAATACCCATCAGTACACCATTTGCACTTATCGGTACAGCAACTGATGCCAACCCCGGTGATGTACTTACGTATTGCTGGGAGCAGGATAACGATGGTACTGGCCAAACCGGCAACAACAGCCGTGCCTATATAGCCAAGCCCACAGGGCCTAATTGGTTAACATTCCCCGCCACTACATCTGGTACCAGGTTTATGCCTCGTTTATCAACAATATTGGCTGGTTTAAATGTTACACCTGTTTTACCAGGTGGTGATGCTATTGCAGATATTGAAGCATTAAGTTCTGTTGCTAGAACTTTAAACTTCAGGTTAACTGTAAGAGATAATTCATCTTATGTGGCAGATCCCCCGGCATCCAGAAAAGTTGGTCAAACAGCTTTTACTGATATGACAGTTACTGTTTCAGCTACATCAGGACCGTTTGCGGTTACCCAACCGAACACGAACCTTTCCTGGGCTGGTGGTACAACACAAACTGTAACATGGGATGTAAATAATACTACCGCTGCTCCTGTGAGTTGCGCTAATGTTAGAATATTATTATCTACAGACGGTGGAAATACATTCCCTACGGTTTTAGCTGCAAGTACACCAAATGATGGAACTGAGTCAGTAGCAATTCCTGCTGGCCCAACTACAACCGCAAGAATTAAAGTTGAAGCCGTTGGTAATATCTTCTTTGATATTTCTAACACCAACTTTAATATCACCGGTGCTCCTACAGCTCCTACTGTAACCATCAACCAGGCGGCAGCACAAGCTGATCCTACTTCAACTTCACCGATCAATTTTACGGTGGTGTTCAATGAGGCAGTTACAGGCTTTGCCACAGGCGATGTTACTTTATCCGGAACTGCAGGTGCTACAACAGCCGTGGTTACAGGTGGACCATCTACCTATAACGTTGCTGTATCCGGAATGGGTTCAAGCGGAACTGTTATTGCAACTATTCCTGCTGGTGTTTGTACAAGTGTTGCTTCTGCTTTAGCAAATGCTGCTTCAACTAGTACAGATAATACAGTAACTTTTAACCTGGTTGTTGCGGCTCCAACTGTAACTATTAACCAGGCAGCAGCACAACCTGATCCTACTTCAGCATCTACTATTAATTTTACAGTGGTGTTTGATCAGAATGTTACAGGTTTTGCAACCGGTGATGTGACCTTAAGTGGTACAGCTGGTGCAACAACTGGTACTGTTACAGGAACCGGAACAACATACAATGTTGCGGTAACCGGCATGACCGGAAGTGGAACTGTTATTGCAACAGTACCTGCCGGTGTTTGTCAAAATGCTACAGCTCAAGGTAACCTGGCATCTACAAGTACTGATAATACAGTTACTTACAATGCACCTCCAGGTTGTACCAGTGTGGATCCTGTTCCAAACCAAACCGTTTGTAACAATTCACCAACAACGGCTGTAAACTTTACAAGTTCTACTCCGGGTACTACTTTCAGCTGGGTTAACAATACCCCTTCTATTGGCCTTGCAGCCAATGGCACAGGTAATATACCAAGCTTTGTAGCAACCAATGCTACAGCATTGCCTGTTACAGCTACCATAACTGTAACACCGGTATTAACTACAGTAACAGCAACAACAACAACCTTCAACTTCACAGGCGGTGCACAAACCTTTACCGTGCCTGCAGGTGTTAGTTCGATCAACATCACTACATTAGGTGCAGAAGGCGGAACCGGGGCAACCGGTGGCGATGGTGCAACCGGTGGTGCTGGTGGAAGAGGATCAAGAGCAACAGGTACACTGGCGGTAACACCCGGACAGGTACTTAACATATTTGTAGGCGGAGCAGGTGGTGCACCTACAGCAGGATTTAACGGCGGCGGAACAGGCGGTAATGCCAATTCCGGCGGCGGTGGTGGAGCCAGTGATGTAAGGTTCCCGGGTGCTGCATCAGCAGACCGTATCCTGGTAGCCGGTGGCGGTGGCGGTGGCGGCCGTGCTGGTTGCGAACTCAATACCGTAGCTGGCGGAGCTGGTGGAAATGGAGATGGTAATGGAGCAAACGGAACAGATGCACCTACATCAGGTGGTTTCGCTGGAGGCGGATTTGGAGCTATCGGAGTAACACCTGGTGCAGCCGGTATTGGTTGTGGAGGTTTCTTAGGTAATCCAGGTTTGGCAGGTTTTGGCCCCGCAGGCGGTAACGGCGGTGGCGGACAAACATGCTGCTGCTTTAACTTCGCCAGTGTACCTGGCGGTGGTGGCGGCGGCGGTGGCTTCCTTGGTGGTGCCGGCGGTGGCGGCGGTTCTGCAGGAACTGTAGGCTGTACCGGTAACGATAAAGGAGCTGGTGGCGGCGGAGCCGGTGGTACTTCATACACAGGCGGTGTAACTGCCGGTGCTGTGACTACCAATATTCAAACAGGTAATGGCCAGGTTGTATTAAACTACAACGTAACCACTATTTGTAACGGTCCTACAACTGCATTTACCATTACAGTTAATCCAACTGCAACGGTGAACGTGGTTCCTGATCAGCAACTTTGTGCTGGTTCACCAACTTTGCCTGTAAACTTTACAAGCGCAACTCCTGGTGCAATTTTCAACTGGACAAACAATACCCCTGCCATTGGTCTTGCTGCAGCTGGTACTGGTAATATACCTTCATTTGTTGCCCAGAATCCGGGTAACACTCCATTGGTTGCAACCGTAACAGTTACACCAAGTTTGCCAATTGGTCCCGGCATTCCGGCTGGTAATTTTAATTTCACTAATACAGCAAACATTGCAATACCTGGATCAGGTACCGGCAGTGGTTCTGGTAGTGGAGCCAACCCTTATCCTTCAAACATCACCGTGTCTGGTATTCCAACCACGGGTGTTAGTGTGGAGTCTATCAGATTAACTAATATACAACACACCTGGTCTGATGATATTGGCGTATTATTAGTAGGACCTGGTGGTCAGAAATTCGTGCCGCTGGCAAGAGTGGGTGGAACTACTGGTTTTGATGTAGCAACAACAATAACCATCAGAGATGGTTCTCCTGCAATGCCTACAGGCTCTGCAGCAATACCTACAGGTACGTATGGACCAACAGCTGGTGCTACAGCCATATGGCCTGCACCTGCTCCAGGAACTCCATATAATTATGCTGCTCCAGCTGGCACATCTACCTTTGCCAATACATTCAATACAACTTCAAACTATAATGGAACCTGGAGTTTGTATGTGACTGATATGGCCGCTGGTGATATTGGAAATATAGCCGGTGGTTGGGGAATTACTTTGGTAACACCTGCCATACCTCCTTCAGTATGTGTTGGTACACCACGTACATTCACCATCACTGTTAATCCAAATGCAGCCATTGTTATTGTAGCAGATCCCGGCACAACTATTTGTGAAGGAGATCCTACTTTACTTACAGTGTATGAATCAGCTGGTTTAACAACGGTTAATTTAACGCAGTCAGGATCTCAGGTACCTGTTCCAGGATCAGTATCTTGCAATGCAGGCGGATTACATACAGATAACAGTTACTGGAGGGCATACAACCTGGCAACTTTGGGTTTACCATCTGCGTTAACGGTGAATACCGTAACCTTTTGTATTGAGCAGGCATCAGGCGGTGCTCAGCCTGTAACTGTGAGAGTATACACACAGAATCCAGGACCAGCTTTCCGTGGTGGCACTCGTACTTTAGTTGGTACACAGAATGCCACAGTGAATAACTCAACTTTAACAACGCAAACGGTAACTTTTGCAACACCGGTTGTAGTTCCTAACACAGCGGTATTAATTGTTGAATTATTTACACCAAGCGGACAGGCTACCGGTCGTTCCTTCTTTATAGGCAGTAACCCGGCAGCTCAAACTGGTCCGAGTTATTTATCTGCTGCAACCTGCGGAGTAAACACTCCTACAGATGTAGCAGTGATCGGGTTCCCCAATATGCGTATTATCCTCAATGTTGGCGGTATATCTGGCAGCCTTGGCGGTATTGCAACAGGTACTTTCTTATGGAGCCCTGCTGCAGGTTTAAGTTCAACAACTTCAAACCCTGTTGCAGCTTCTCCAATGAATACAACTACCTACACGGTTGTACGTACAACACCTGGTGGCTGTACAAGAACGGCTACTGTTACCATTACCGTTAACAAGCGTCCTGTGGTAACTACACAGCCTGTTAATGAAGTAAGATGTGCCGGTACTACTGCAACCTTTACAGTAGGTGCAACAGGTACAGGTCTTATCTACCAATGGCAGGAAAGCCTTGCAGGTTGTGCTGGTCCGTGGGCTAATATAGCCAATGGAGCTCCTTACAGTGGTGCAAATACAGCAACACTTACTATAAACCCTGTAAATGGTACATTTAGTGGCAGAGGATACCGTGTTATCGTAACCGGTGTTTGTGCACCATGGAATCCACCAACCAACGTATCAAACTGTGCTACCTTAACGGTTAATCCTTTACCGGTAGTTACCATTACCCCTGCGGGCCCTGTATGCGGTGGTGTTGCAGGTTTGTTTGGTACACAATTAAGTACAGCATCTGCTCCTCCTCCGGTGCCGGGTAGTTGTACTACAGCATCTGGTGCGATCAGTGTTGCAGTACCGGATAATACAGCAAATGGTGTATCAACCACCCTTGCTGTTTCATGCGTACCTGCTAATGCAACCATTACAGGTATCAGGGTTAACTTCAACATGCCGGGCCACACGTATGTGGGCGATATGATCATGAACCTGAGAGCGCCTAATGGTACAATTTTAAACCTGGTTAAATATATGAGTGGAACTGCTACACAGGCAGGAACTTATCCTAATGCAGGATTTGTAAATACCACCATCAGTTCATCAGGTACAGCAGCTTTGGGTACAGCAACCACCACGCCTATTACAGGAACGTGGAAAGCTGATCTGCTGAATGGTACCATACCATTTACAATTCAGGAAATAGCCGGCTTCACATCAACAGCTACCAACTGGAACCAGTTATTCTCAGTTCCAAACGGAACCTGGACACTGGCCATGGCTGATGGAGGTCCTGGTGATGTGGGTACTTTAACCAACTGGTCTATCACGGTTGAGTATACCACACCAGGTACAACAGGCTCTACGCTTTCTTATGTATGGGCTCCGGTTACAGGTTTGTATACCGATGCACAGGCAACTATACCTTACACAGGTACAAGTACACCTGTTGTATATGCTGCACCAACTACATTAACCACCTATACTGTAACAGCTACAGATGTAGTAACGGGTTGTGTAAGTACAGCTTCAGTATTGGTTAACTACACACCTCCTGCACCTTCTGTAACACCGTCATCAGTAACAATGTGTTTGGGAGATCCGGCTGTGCGTTTGATAGCCAATTCTTCAACAACAACAACCTCAAATGTTACAGTATCTTCAGGCACCATCAGTGTACCAATACCTGACGGAACAAGTGTAGCGGCTACTTCAAACCTTACTGTTGCAGGTGTACCTACCGGTGCAAACGTCAGTGAGATCAGGGTAACCATGAATATCAACCATACCTGGGTAGGTGATGTGGATGTGAACCTGAGAGCGCCAAACAACGCTATTTTGAACCTGGTAGGTTCATTAGATGGCGGAACCGGCGGTAATGCAACCGACAACTTCACCAATACAGTATTCAGTTCACTTCCAGGTGGTGCAGCCATCAGTGGAGCTCCGGCACCACGTACCGGTACTTTTGCAGCAGAAGCCCGGGCAGGCTTTGGCCCTATCGGTTTCATACAAACTGTAAATAACTGGGCGGCACTTACACCAACTTCGGCATCAGCTAACGGAACCTGGACACTGGCAATGGGAGACAATGTTGGTACGGATACAGGAACACTAACATCGTGGTCAATCAGCATTACTACATCAGTAACTGTAGGTGTACCATCAACCGCTGCTACCTGGTCTCCAATTGCGGGATTATTTAATGATGCAGCGGCTACCATTCCTTATGCCGGTACGCCAAGAGATACCGTATGGACAATGCCAACACCATCGGGTGTTTATACTTATTCGGCAACTGTACAGAGTCTTCCGGCATCCAACCCTGTTCCGGTATCATTTACAAACCCGGCCAATATTGTCATTAATCCGGCGGGTCCTGCTACACCTTATCCTTCTAACCTTACCGTTAGCGGATTAGCAACAACAGGTATTAGTGTAAATTCCGTAGTGCTTACCGGTATGAGTCATACCTGGGGCAATGATATAGACGTTCTTTTACAATCGCCAACAGGCCAGAACGTTGTACTGATGAGTGATGTAGGTGGTACAGTTGCGGTTCCAAATGCAACGTATACATTTAGGGATGGTGCTGGAGCTATGAATGCGAATGCAGCCAATCCTACAGGTACTTATGCTCCAACCAATAACGGTGCTGCCGATGACTGGCCTGCTCCGGGTCCTGGTGCAATAACACAGGCGGCGCCTGCGCTGTCTTTGTTTGGCAGTACTGCCGATATGAACGGTGTTTGGAAGCTGTTTGTGTTTGATGATATAGGTGGCGATGCAGGAAACATCAGTGGTGGTTACACCATCAGGTTCAATGTACCGCTTACTCCTTGTACTTCACCAGCAAGAACAGTGGTGGTAACGGTTCGCCAGCCAACGGTGCTGAATGCACAGTTGCCAGCTAACCAAACCATCTGTACCGATAAGGTAGCAACCTTTACGGTAGCAGTTACCGCCGGAACCGGCCCTCACAGCTATCAGTGGCAGGTAAGCACCAATGGTGGTGGTACCTGGGCTAATGTTAACAATGGTGGTGTTTACAGCGGTGCTACTACAGCTACGCTAACCATCACTGCACCTCCGGTAACTATGAACGGATACCAGTACCGTGCGATTGTGAATGGTGCTGCACCATGTGCTGCACAAACTTCAAGAGCAGCTACATTAACGGTTAATCCATTACCAGCGTTCTCGATCAGTGCTAATCCTACCAGCCTGTTACCAGGTATGCAAACAACCATAGCTGCTTCAGTTATTGTACCTCCTGCTACACCATTTGTGTATAGCTGGATACGTAATGGCGTGGTACTCAGCAGCCCTGCATTGGGTGTGGTGAGTGGTTTAGGAACAGCTAACCTGAGAGTGGATGTGGATGGTATGGGTGATTACCAACTGAGAGTTACTGATGCGAACGGATGTACGAACATTTCGAATACCGTAACCATCAAAGATTCTGCAAGCGGTAAGTGCTTCATCTATCCAAACCCAACCAGTGGTAAGTTCCAGGTTAGGTATTACAGTGTTGCAAACAACGTGTTGCCAAGATTCTTAACAATTTATGATTCTAAAGGCGACCGCGTTTTGTCACAGAACTACACGATCGGAAGACCATACGACAGAATGGATGTTGATATGCGTGGATTTGGAAAAGGACTCTACTGGGTTGAAATCGGTGACCTGAACGGTAACCGTTTAACCATGTGCAGAGTAGTGATACAGTAAAAACAGTGATCTGTTTATAATGAAAAGCCCCCCGAAATTTCGGGGGGCTTTTTTTATAGCTGTCTCGTCCTGGAAAAAGTTGAATACTAATTATTTATTGGGATAACTGCTTACAAAAACATTTCCCCTTATATAAAACCTGTATGGCAGTATCGCTGCATCTCCTGATCCTTCAACTCCAATACGCCTGCTTATCCCTATTTCAGTTTCTGTAATTTTAAACCCATCGTCAGCAATATAAATTTCATTTTTCCTTAGATTTATTCCTGAATGAACTTTTGAAATACCCAACGCCTTTGCTGCATTACCGGGCCCTTTTGTTAAGCTATTATCCAGTTTTGTTTTACCGGTTCTTGTAAGCATAGCATCAATGCCCGCGATGGGTTCAACTGCTCTTATTAAAACTGCATCCGGAATATTTGCTGCATTGGTAACCACATTAAACAAATGATGCATGCCAAAACAGATATATACATATGCAATGCCTGCATCCGCATACATGTGCTCGTTGCGTGTTGTACGCTTACCGCCGAATGAGTGCGATGCCTTGTCTGTTAGCCCGATATAGGCTTCGGTTTCAACAATACGCCCCGACGTAATAACACCATTAAAATCTGTAACAAGAATTTTTCCGATCAATTCCTTTGCAATCAGCAATACATCTGTCCTTTTATAAAATTGAGTAGTCAGTTTCTTCATTATATTATTAACTTTAAAGCTAAAATACAATATTGAAGTATTAGCCAATTGAAATTTAATCATGCTGAAAGAAATCATTATATCCTTACAAGCCTATTATCAAACACATCGCTTTATCATAAAGCACCGGCTCTGGAAATGGATATTAATACCTGGCCTTATTTATACACTTCTTTTTTGCCTGGGCATTTATCTGTTTGTTGTATCCAGCAGCAGCGCTATTGATTTTATGTTACAAAAATCAGGTGTGGCTCAGTGGATGGAAAAAATGCAAAATAGCTGGCTTAGCTTTTTATTGATTTTTGGTCAGATCATCCTTAACCTGGTATTGCTATTATTTTATTTTTCGCTCTTTAAATATTTGTTCCTCATTATTGGCTCACCGTTGTTTGCTTACCTCAGTGAAAAAACCGAATCAATAATTGAAGGGAGAGAATACCCTTTCAATATTAAGCAACTGATGAAAGATATAATACGTGGCATTAAGCTGGCATTGCGTAATATGCTTTGGCAAACAGTTTATACGGTTTCTATTTTGATCTTATCATTTATTCCGGTGATTGGCTGGGTAACCCCTCTACTTGCATTACTGGTTGAGTGTTATTACCTGGGCTTTTCTATGCTTGATTACAGTTGCGAACGGAATAAATTGTCAACCGCCCAAAGTATTGGCTTCATCGGGCGGCACAAAGGCCTGGCCATAGGTAACGGTATGGTTTTTTACCTGATGCATTTCATTCCTGTCCTGGGCTGGCTGCTTGCACCCAGTTATGCTGTGATTGCAGCCACCATCAGTTTATACAAAGCAAAAAACGAAGGGTTAATTAATGTTTCCGGAAAGATCAATTTATAATTATGCAATCACTCGTATATCTTGTTCCCTGCGTTTTGGTGGAAACGGCTACAGAAACCATTCCGCCTTATATTATTGATGCTGTAAAAACTGCCAGGTAATTTTTGCTGAAAACGAAAGAACAGCGAGGCGTTTTTTAAAGAGCATCTGCAAAGAAATTGTGATTGATGATTATGAGTGGTTCACCATTCATAAAGCAGAAAATGAGGTATTAAGTTCATTCAGGCAAAAAATAACAGCCGGTAAAAACATTACGATCATCAGTGAAGCCGGATGCCCGGGCATTGCCGACCCCGGACAAATTTTAATTGCCGCAGCACAGGAAATGAATGCCATAATAAAGCCCCTGGTTGGCCCCAGTTCTATACTGCTGGCATTAATGGCAAGCGGTTTAAACGGGCAACAATTTGAATTTGTTGGCTACTTACCTATTGATAACCTGGAAAGAAATAAAGCTATAACAGCTTTAGAAACCTCATCGCAAAAGAAAAACAGCACCCAGATATTTATTGAAACACCCTACCGGAATAACCAGTTGATAGAAAATTTATTAAAGACCTGTAAAACATCTACCAAACTTTGTATTGCCGCTGAACTAACCGGCCCAAATGAATCAATAAAAACAAAAAGTATAGCAGATTGGAAAAAAGAAAAAACCGATTTTCATAAAAAACCGGTTATATTTTTATTGCAAAGCAATTAATACTATTGCCCCACTCTTGCCAGATCTGTAACTATATAAACACTTTCGCCTCGCCAGGGCAAAGTTTTACGATACTGGCTATATTTTAACGAAATCACTTTTCCCTGCAATTTCATAAGTGTATCTGCCAGCTTTTCATTTTTTACAGAAAAATAAAATTTTTCGGGCACCATTACATTGGTTGCCTGTTGAAAATTGCCGATCAATACTTCACCTTCATGCGTTTTAAAAATATTCCCTTTGCGTGAAAGTTTGGTAAGCAACCCCGTTCTTTCACCATCGCTATATACATTAAAGTAAAACCAATAAACTAAAAAAGCAAGTAACAACATGGCTACTAAAGAAAAGCGCCATAAAAATTTACGCAAGCCACTTTTTTTCTTTGGCTGTACTTTAGCAACGGGGTCCATTTTTATATCTTCCATGTTATTGTATTTAAAAATTATAAACCGTATTTATCAACCAGGTAGACCATACTTGCCATTACAACGGCACACAAATTTAGTTCCTGTGCATTTACATTTTCAAATACATCCGAAGCTGCATGATGTACATCAAAATACCGTTGCCCGGTTGTGCTAAGGCCAAACTGTGCAGTTTTAAAAGTTGTTTGCAGTGGTCCTATATCAGCACCGCCTCCGCCACCTTCGCTAAAGGTAAACCTGGTTGCATCAAATGGCTCAAAGAATTTTATCCAGCCCTGCACTTTTGCATACTGGTCTTTGGTCATTCCACAACCAAAGCCCCGTGGATATTCAGCACCGCCATCACTCTCCATAGCCATGATATGTTTTTCATTTTTTAGTTTTGCTTCTTCCGCATATTTATTACCCCCCCGAAGGCCGTTTTCTTCATTGGCAAATAAAACGATCCTGATGGTTCTTTTGGGTTTGTATCCAATGGCTTTAAACACCCTTAATATTTCGATACTCTGTACAATACCGGTTCCATCATCACTGGCCCCTTCACCCTGGTCCCAGCTGTCAAGGTGACCGCCAATGGTGATTATTTCATCCGGAAAGTCTGTGCCCTTAATTTCTCCAATTACGTTATGTCCAATAGTATCGGGCAGCATTTCGCAATTTGATCTGATAAAAATATTTTCTTCTTTATACGATCCTTTAATTAAACTACTGAGCTTTTCTGCACCTTTGGTACTAATTGCAAGAGCCGGAATTTTGGGAAATGAATCATTGTATCTTAACGCACCGGTATGTGGATGATCATCATACGCACCCGTTACGGAACGCACAATTACAGCCCGTGCTCCGTATTTGGCAGCCATAGAAGCACCATTACTGCGATATCTTACCGCGTCGCCATAAGCCCCACGTAACAGGGTTTTATTAAAAGGATAATTATAAAATACAATTTTACCTTTAACTTCATTTTTACGCAGATTCAGTTCATCAAAATTTTTTACTTCTATTACCTGCGCTAAAACTCCCTTATCTCCTGTTCCAACCGAATTTCCTATGGCAAGTACAGCAAATTCCAAATCCGAACTTCGCTTTTTGGTTCGGTACCCCGCAAATTCCTTCTTCCCCCTTACCCAGTGTGGTACCATGCATTGCTGCAAATAAGCTTTTTCTGCCCCTGCCTCCTGCAATACTTTTAATCCCCAGGCCTCAGCTTTATACATACCGGCACTTCCACTGAGCCTGGTTCCTACCGATTTACATAAAGTGTATAAATTCCGGGGTGCCTTCCCATTCAGTAAAATTTCATCTGCTATCTTCTTTATCATCAGCGAATCTTCATTTTGAGCATAGCCTGAAGCATACGTAAAAGCTAAAAGCAGGATTGCAGATATTATTCCTTTAATCATAAACCGGGTTTATGAACAAACTTACTGATAAAAAGCCAATTCATGGATGTAAACGGTAGTGAATAATATTTCGGTAAATTGCATCCTGCAGTTTTTCATTAAAACGGTTTCTTATGAATATAGGTATTGTATGTTACCCTACTTTTGGTGGTAGTGGTGTGTTGGCAACAGAACTGGGCAAGGCCCTGGCAGATAAAGGACATAATATACACTTTATCACTTACCAGCAGCCCGTTCGGCTGAGTGGCTTTCATACCAATATATTTTATCATGAAGTACGGGTTCCAACTTACCCGCTCTTTGATTATCCGCCTTATGAAACGGCATTGGCCAGTACGATGGTAGATGTAATACTGAATAATAATGTAGAACTATTGCATGTGCATTATGCCATTCCCCATGCAGCAGCAGCGTACATGGCAAAACAAATTCTGGCAAAACAAGGAATTAAAATTCCTGTTATTACAACATTACACGGTACAGATATTACACTGGTTGGTAAAGACAAAACCTACAGCCCTGTAGTAACTTTTTCGATGAATGAAAGTGATATACTAACTGCGGTTTCAGAAAACCTGAAAGAAGAGACTTATAAGAATTTTAAGATGGATAAGGAAATAGAAGTGATTCATAATTTTGTAGATGTCAAACGTTTTCATAAACGCCCGGTTGATGCTTTCCGTAAACTCATCTCGCCCAAAGGCGAAAAAATAATTGTGCATGCTTCCAATTTCAGAAAAGTAAAACGGGTTGAAGATGTGGTTGCCACTTTTTTACTGATTCAGGAAAAAATGCCTGCAACTTTACTGTTATTGGGCGACGGACCTGAAAGATCGCATATAGAAGCAAAGGCCAGGGAATGCCAATCGCACGACAATATCAAGTTTTTAGGCAAGCAGGAACAAATGGAAGATATCTTACCCATTGCCGATTTGTTTTTGCTTACGAGCGAATATGAAAGTTTTGGATTGGCTGCCCTGGAGGCGATGGCTGCCAAAGTACCGGTAATATCAACCAATGCAGGAGGTTTGCCCGAAATAAATATTAATGGATTTTGTGGCTTTATGAGTGATGTTGGCGATGTGGCAGATATGAGCAAAAATGCTTTGCACATTTTACGGGATGATGCAACGCTGCAGCAATTTAAAGCCAATGCATTAACCCAGGCAAAAAAGTTTGATATTGAAAATATTGTTCCGCTTTATGAGGCGCTTTATCAAAGGGTGATCTGATTATCTTTTCAACCACTTTTCCGGGTCAATATCGTTTCCTTTTGCATCATTGATATACAGGTCAACTGAGCCGTTACCATCGAGGTTGGCCGCAGCTTTACCAATAACCTGTCCGGTTTTTACATTTTGCCCCCCTTTTACCGAAACACTTCCCAAATTACTGTAGGTACTGAAATACTCACCATGCTGAATGATGACCACCTGCATATCTTCAATAAAAACAACGCTGCTAATCACTCCATCAAAAACGGATTTTACATTGCTGCCAATATCTGTTGAAATGGTTACACCGGTTACATCAATATCTCTCCCACTGGGCAACCGGTTTCGCCCATAATGCAAAATAGGTATGCCTTTGTCAACAGGCCATGGCAATAATCCCCTGTTCTTTTTAAAACTTTCGTTCAAAGCAATATTACCAGCATTCAAAAGAATATCAGGGGCTTTTACAACGTCAATCTTATTTATCGTTGTCGTTGTTTTATCAGGATTTATTTTAGGGGCAGTATTATTTTTTGCTGCAGCCAGTTTTTCTGCTGCATCTTCCTTGGCTTTTTTCATGGCCGCTTTATTTGCATCGTCTCTTGCTTTTTTTATTGCTGCAGCAATGGCTCTCTCTACTTTTGCATTTTGCTTTTTATAAGCAGTAAGCTGGTTGTTTAATTCTTTCCCTTCTTTTTTAAGATCATTCACAATTTTGTCTTTTTCCTGCTTCTGCATTGCCAATGCAGCAGCTTCTTTATCTTTGATCTGTAAAACTTCACTTTTCTTCTCTTTAATACTTCCGAGTTCATTCAGTTTTTGCCTGCGTAATTCCTGTGTACGTAATATATTTTCTCCCTGCTTTTCCCGATAATCCCTGTAGTATTTCAGGTAGGCTACACGCTTAATAGCATCATTAAAACTGGCTGCAGAAAAAATAAAACTCAAAAAATCATAATTGTTCCTGTTCTTATAGGCGTACACCATGCTCTTGGCATATTCTTCTTTTAAAGTGTCCAGCAGTTTATTATAGCGGTTAATTTCACGCTGGTTGGTACTGATGGTATTATCCAGTAAATTGATGTCTTTGCTTATATTTTCTATGAGCCTGTTTTGCAGGTTCAGTTTATCATTTATCAGCTTCCATTTTACCAGGCTTTCCTTGGTTTTAGCTTTATTACTGTTCAGTAATTTTTGGGTTTGCTCCATTTCCTTTTTTAATGCCGCCCGTTGTTTTTCCAAATCTTCACGGGTTTCCTGTGCCTGCACAGTTACACTGAAAAACAAGAAAAGGGTTACGCTAAAAATGAATCTGATCATGCCTGTAATTTTATTTACACAAAAATAATAATCGTAATTGTTGATATGCTTTTAGACAAAGTAAAGTACCATTAAAAATAACGCTTACTTTGGAATATAATTTTTTGGAACGTAAAAAGAAACTGACAATTCTTTGTTAAACTCATACTGCTTATAGTTCATCCTGATATCAAGCCTGTTTTTTTCGGATACTGTTATTTCTCTGTAGGTAGAAAAATTAAACCCGGATTTATTCTCATAATCTGCATAAGTCAGATCAGCAGTACGGCTCCTGGCAATATCCACATCATCCAGTTTACTATGGGTTAAAAAAAAATTTCCGGAAGACAGTGTGAGCAGGTTCTTAAAATACCGGCCAACCATGGAGAAGAGTATCTGGTTGTCTGTTTTTTATAATAAACTATATTACTGTCAATAAAAACAGGGTTACCAATCAGTAAATCCTGCAAAGTTTTATAATCAAATGGTATCTGGGTCACTTCCTGTAAATAATCAAGAGAGCGGTATTGAACTTCCTTATCCCGTTTATTGAGCAATATAACGCTGTCTTTGGTAATTAATACCCTGTATAATTCCACATTTAAAAATGTTGCTGTCAATGAAATCCAGATAGCGCTGTCCTTTATGATTCTAACAATGGCTGTTACATCAGGTTGCTTTCCTTTATTGTCTTCGTAATCAACTTTTATTTTTGCGTTAAAAGTTTTAAAATCAATATAATTTTGGTTCAGGTTTTCTATTGTATTTTTTATCATTAAAATAGAGTCAACTTTTGACTGATCTATGATAACAACATCCGTAGTATCTTTTGGAGCAATAGCTTTATTGATTTGCTTTACAGTTTTACAACTGTAGCTTGAGCATACCAGTATTAATAAAACAAAGAGGACATTTATGTATTTCATTGGTTTTTTTGTGTTGCGTATTTATTCAATGCCTGTATGCCCAAAACCGCCATCCCCGCGTTGCGATTCATTCAATTGCTGTACTTCAATTAATGCTGCTCTTTCGGTTTTAGCAATGATCAGCTGGGCAATTCTGTCGCCGTGATTGATTACCTGCACGGTATTACTTAAATTAATTAAAATTACTTTTAACTCCCCCCTGTAATCTGAGTCAACAGTACCAGGTGAATTTAAACAGGTTATGCCTTGTTTCAGCGCCATGCCACTTCTGGGTCTTATCTGGGCCTCATATCCGTTTGGCAGTTCAATAAACAATCCGGTAGGTATCAGGTTTCGTTCAAAGGGTTGTAATGCCAACGGCTCACCGAGGTTAGCACGCAAATCCATTCCTGCAGAACCGGCAGTTGTATAAGCCGGTAATGGATTTGAAGATATGTTTACGATATTAACCTGAACTGTTTGCATAACGGCAAAGTTAGCGATGTAAATAGTAAAATTGGCAACTGTAGTTGTTAATGAAATATTTTTAGCGGATCAGCATAACAGTGCCCTGTTCGTAGAATTTTCTTCCGCGGATATTTGTGTAATTTAAAATCCATACGTAATAGCCGTTGGGCATTGTTTTACCCTTGAAAGTACCGTCCCATTTTGTTGTAACATCATTACTGCTAAAGATCAACTGGCCCCATTTGCTGTAGATCTGTAAATTAAAATATTGAAGTGCGGTATTATCTACTACGCCAAAGGTTTCGTTTAAATTGTCGTTGTTGGGCGTAAAAGCCGACGGGATGTAAACACCACAATCGCCGACTACTACCCGGATCGTATCAGCCGCTTTGCATAAATTTTTGGTGACGGTTACATGATAGGTGCCGATTTGATTAACCAGGATAGATGGAGTTGTTTCACCGGTACTCCATAAATAACTGTCGTAATCCGCGCTTACTGTTTTTAAAATAACAGGTTTAGATTTACAGACGTTAGTATCCATACCCAGGCTTACAGTTGGCTGAGGCTCAGGAATAACCCGAATAGTATCTCTCATTTTGCACCCATTTTGATCTATCTCCAGCCAATAATCTCCAAAAGCGGCTGTTGTTATTTTATTGCCGGTAGAACCGGTATTCCACAAATAATTGGTACCAAAAATTTCTTCAACGCCAATTACCAAACTTAACACACTGCAGCTGGATGTATCAGCTCCCAAAAATTTATCCGTATCTGCAATCCATATTCTACGGTTGATGGTATCATGTAAGCCAGAGCAATCTATTTTATAAACGATGAGTTGCACATTATAAAAACCCGGGGCTGCATAAGTATGGGTTGGTTGTAATGCCTGTGACACTTGTGCATCTCCAACCTTCCATTTAACAGAATCTATCCAACTAAGCCTGTTGATCTTAAAAGTTATGACCCTATCCAGGCAACTACCGGTTACACGTGTAAAATCATATGGATTAGAAGTTGTATCAAAATAGCTTTGCACAAAAGTTGGTAACCCAAACAGCACTGAATTATTGGCTGGACCACCATAATTAACCTGTTTAAGATTAAAATTACATCCTGCCCCATAAATATTGGGATCATTAATGGCTGATAAAAAACCGGAGTTCCAAACTGACATATAAATTTTAAGGTCTGGCCCTGTTTGTAAAGCCCCGAATAAAAGATCGGGCACCTGTTGGATGATTTGCCTGGAAGCCATGATGGTAGCTGCATTATTGGAAGTAATATCAAACTGATACAAAGCAGAAGTTTCATTTGAATAATTATTGGAAGATACATACAACAATCTTCCATCAGTAGAAAACTCAGCGCCATACGAGCCCAATGCAACGGGTGTTATATTCGGATGCAGGATAATAGGGTTGGAAACTAACCCCGTTGTATTATCAAAATCCATTAATTCCACTGCATCATTGTAAAAAGAATGAACAGCAGCCAACTTTGTTCCCTTAGCTGAAAATTTTAATGTACCCAGGGCGTTAAGCTGATCCCCGTTTATAACAAATCCGGTATTACTGATAACTGGTGTAGTATTTAAACCCGCTGCAGTAAGCAGGTAGGAATGGTATTCATCGCTGTTCCATTTATGTACAACTATCCATGTGTCTTTATTATTACAGTGTTTTACCGCAGCAATTTTTTCAAATATTAAGTCTTCAATGATGATATTCATACCCCCCATGTCAACTTCACCAAGCCCGCCATCCCCTTTCATGTTAACAATATTGTACTGAAATTGCTGTAATGCTTCATTGGCAGCCCCGGTTGTAAACACATAATAAATACTGTCACTTCCCGGTAAGGGAACAATTACTACATTATTTGTACTGCTGGTGTTGCCGGCAAGTGCCTGACCGTTTTTCATCGGTAACTGCTGCCTGTTAATAATTGCCAGCCCGTTGGTATAAAAAAGTAATCTGCCGTTATTATCAGCTATAGACGACATTCCTTCTGGTGAAGTTAGATTACCATCAGCTATTGGTTGTGGCGGGATTTGGTTAAAATCAAGCCCAATCCGGCTAACAAAATACCAGATATTAGCCTGCTTTTGTGCAAAAACAAGCGCAGTGGTTACTAAAAGATAAGTTGTAAGTAAATATTTTATCAATGAAAAGACTACTATTTATTTTAATCCAAGTAAAACCGTTGCATAAGCTTTCAATCCTTCTTCCCTGCCGATAAATCCCAGCTGCTCCGTGGTGGTTGCTTTTACTGAAACATCAGCAACTGTTACATGAACTATCTCTGCAATAGTTTGCTGCATTTGCATTACATATCCTTTTATTTTCGGAGCTTCCAGGCAAAGGGTACTATCTATATTAATAACCTTATAGCCTTTTGCCTCTATTAATGCTGTAGATCTTGTCAACAGAATTTTACTATCTATATCCTTAAAGGAATTATCCGTATCCGGAAAATGAAATCCAATATCACCCAGGGCCAATGCTCCCAGCATTGCATCGCAAATGGCGTGTAACAAAACATCTGCGTCACTGTGGCCCAAAGCACCTTTGGTGTGTGGAATTTTTACTCCCCCGATCCACAGATCCCTGCCGGCTACTAACCGGTGATAGTCAACGCCTGAACCAATTCTATATGCCATTGCTTAGTTTATTGTGTAAATATCCGCCATTTTGATGGATAACAAAAACAAAAAAGCGTTCCGGTAAACCAGAACGCTTTTTTGTATGTAATTGCAATTATTTTTTTGCAGGCATATCAAATACTAAACCAAAACGATAAGTATTAGATAATGGAATACGTGTTGTACCACTTCCTGTAGGGAAAATATAAGAGAAGTTTAAAGCAGCGATGCTGTATTTAACACCTGCACCTACTGTAAAATATTTTCTGTTACCCTTGTTTGGATTTTCGTAGAAATAACCTGCTCTGAAACCAAACTGGTTGTTATACCAATATTCGGCACCGATAGCAATGTTAACTTCCTGGATTTCATTATTGATTCCACCACCTTCGCCAAATGATCTACCCCAGCTGCTAACAACGCTTTGACTGCGGTATTTAGCCAAAGATGCATCGGTTGGTACTCTTTGACCATTACCAGCTAATGAATCTAATTTAGCTGTTGGTACAAGCAATTTGTTGAAATCAAGTGCAAATGTGATTTTATTAGACTCATCAAACACTTTTGTATATGCCAAACCTAAACCAAGATTAGCAGGGATGAAATCTTTTTGGGTAGCATCACTTGAATAAGAGATTTTAGAACCTAAATTACTCAATGTCAAGCCCCAGTTTAAACCCTGCCCGTTTTCTTTAGCTCCATGATGATATAAATGTAGATCGCCTGCAACAGAAGAACCAGCTTTATAATTTACGCCGTTGAAATTGCCGGTTGCTAAATTAGAATTGATATACCTGATTGCGATACCTAATGCCAGTTTTTTAGTTAATTTCCTGGAATAGCCTAAATCAACAGCAAATTCTCTTGGCCTGCCTTCGCTTAGATCTACACCCTGAGCATCAGTGAACTGAATACTTCCTAATTTAAAATACCTTAATGAAGCAGAAATTGCCTGTCCTTCACTTATTTTATAATATCCGGCTAAAGATGCTAAGAAAACATCATTTACAGCTAAATCTCTTAACCATGGAGTATAGTTAACAGCAATACCTGTTTTACTTGTTGCAAATGGGGTTCTGGCTATGTTAGCAAAAGCTGCGTTAGCATCAGGTGCAGTTGCAATACCTACATCTCCCATACCACCGCTGCGGGCATCGGGTGAAATACGTAAAAACGGAACAGCAGTTGTTACAACGTTTATTTGGTTCTGGGCATAAGATACAGTTATTGTTCCTCCCAGTAACATAACTAAGGCAGTTAGTTTCAAAGTTACTTTTTTCATGCGTTTTGATTTGTCTTGGTTAGGTAGACTTACCTCTATAAGCGTTAAGTTTAATGGTTGTATTATGTTGTAAAAATAATAGTTTTATTTAAATGAACAACTAAATTATAAAATCTTGTTAAAAAAAACTAAAAAACCGTCGGATTTCAAAGATAAAGGCTTTTTTCTACACAACAATACTACTACTCAATAATATTTTTAGTGTTTTACCTGGATTTTATCTAAAAAAATTCGAATTCCTCGATTATTCAGTCACAATAACGGAATGTGATACTGTTTATTGCTGTTTGGTTTCTCTTTATTGCTTTTGGGTGATGCTTAAATTTTACTGATCAATCACAAGATAAAAAATCCCCGGCAATTTTATTTTTTAATAAATTAACAATTCAGTTGTTTTATCTCGTTTACTCCTTATTGTATGCAAGTTTATAACACTTGTTTATATTAACCAAAAAAAATAAAAAATATTTTTAAATGTTCAATTCAAAATCAAAATAAATGCAACAAAAACAGGTAAAGCTAAAAAGAAAAATACAGGTTTAGTTACTCTGAAAATATATCCTGTAAAGGGTTTGATGCTTTTTATTCAGGTTTATTGCTTTCATTTTTTTAAGAGTCCTGTGGGTAACCAGTTATTAAAAGTATACATACACTTTACCTCAATTAATTGCTTTGTAAAGAAGAAAATAAGTTCTGCTGAAAAGAATGCCTGGTAAATTTAATTAGTACGCTTTACAACAAAACGGGGGCACGCTTCTGGTATTGATGTTAAGCCCCGAAAATTATTCAGGGTATTTTAACAATAATTAACTTTAAAAAAAGAGTTAGAAATATTTCAAATTCAGTCAAAGTCTTTATATTCGCAGCCGGTACATCCTCATATACAATAATTAAGAAAACCTTTCGTTAAAACAATTACGACAAACGAATGAACATGATTAAATTACTTTCTGGTAAGAATGCTATGATCCTGGTAATAGCAGCAATTTCCTTAAGCGCCTGTAAAAAAGGTGGACTTTTTGGTAAAAAACAAAGCAAATCATCAGCAACAGGCTGGAACTATGATGATAAAAACATGGGTAATTTCCATGTTTCCAAAGTAAAATATCCAAAAGCAGGGCCTGGTTTGGTATTTGTACAGGGCGGATCCTTTGTAATGGGTGCCAAGGACGAAGATGTAATGGGCGACTGGAATAATGTACCCCGCCGTATTACCGTTCCCTCATTTTTTATTGATGAAACAGAAGTAGCCAATGTTCACTATCGTGAATATTTATACTGGCTTGAAAATACATTTGCAGGCGATACCAATGTTATTAACAAAGCATTACCTGATACATTGGTTTGGCGTGAAGAACTGGCATATAATGAACCTTATGTAGAATATTATTTCCGGTTCCCGTCATATAACTATTACCCGGTGGTGGGTGTAAACTGGCGCCAGGCGCATGATTTTTGTATCTGGAGAACAGACCGTGTGAACGAATTGAATCTTCAAAGCAAGGGGTATCTAAAAAAAGATGCCATCAAAAGAGAAATGAAAGGTGCCGGTGCTGATGGTTCTTTTAATACAGAAACCTATCTGATGGCCCCTGATATGATCCAGGGCAGAAATAAGCCAAAGAAATCGGCTTTAAAAGATGTGAACGGTAAGCCACGTTCAACTGTACGTATGGATGATGGTATTCTGAATATGGGCTATCGCCTCCCAACGGAAGCAGAATGGGAATATGCTGCCTATGGTATGTTATCTCAAAATCCCAATCCACGTTCTAAAGAGAAAAAAAGTGGTGAAGAGTTATTTTCCAATCAACAGATCTATTCCTGGAGCAATAATCCGAATGGCTTGCGTGATAACCGCCGCGGAAGCTGGCAAGGTAAATTTTTAGCCAACTTTAAAAGAGGTGGTGGTGATAATATGGGTATTGCGGGTGGTTTAAATGACCGTGCAGCTATCCCCGGCAACATCAAATCTTTTTATCCCAATGCGTTTGGATTATACAATATGAGTGGAAATGTAAGTGAGTGGGTAGGTGATGTGTACAGGCCAATGACATCAACAGATGCGGAAGATTTTAACTACTTCCGTGGTAATAAATTTCAAAAATATTATAAGAATTCCGGTGGAGAATATGAAAGAGACAGTATGGGTCGTTTGAAGAAAATTGATATTTCAGATGAAGAGGTTGCTAACCGCACAAACTACCAGAAAAATGATGTCATCAATTATCTTGACGGAGATTCATCAAGCGGTGTATTTTACGGTTACGGGATTACATCTTTGATAAATGATTCATCAAGGGTGATCAAGGGCGGAAGCTGGAATGACAGGCCTTATTGGTTATCACCCGGTACCCGCAGATTCATGCAGGAAACACAGGCTGCAAGCACCGTTGGTTTCCGTTGTGCTCAAACTTACCTAGGACCTCCTGAAGGACCAGGGTTTAAAGAGGGGAATATTTTTGGAAAGCGTAAGCAAAATTCCCGTAAGAAAAAGAAGAAATAAGTTTTCTGGAATGATATTTTTTAAGGCCTCACCCCCGTTGGTGAGGCTTTTTTATACATTTATTTAATACTTCTCCTTTAATTTTGATCCATGCAGCTATCCGAACTATATACATTATACCAGCAATTCCCTTCCATACAAACTGATACCAGAAAGGTAAAGGATGCCGATCTCTTTTTTGCCCTTAAAGGACCCAATTTTAATGGGAATTTATTTGCAAAAGAAGCATTGGCAAAAGGGGCCGCCTATGCAGTAGTTGATGAAGAAACTGAAAACAGGGACGAAAGAATTATACAGGTTCCTGATGTTTTAAAAACTTTACAGGAATTAGCGCTCTATCACCGCAAACAGTTTATTGTACCTGCTCCGGGTAAACAAATACCATTTATCGCTATTACAGGCAGCAATGGTAAAACAACCTCCAAAGAATTAGTGCATGCTGTTTTATCAACTGCGTATAAAACATATACCACATCAGGTAATTTGAATAACCACATTGGAATACCATTGACCATCTTAAAAATAAAGCCCGATGCAGAAATAGCCATCATTGAAATGGGGGCCAATCATCAAAAAGAGATAGAAGCCTATTGTGTATACACAATGCCTACACATGGCGTTATTACCAATTGCGGCAAGGCCCATTTAGAGGGCTTTGGCGGCGAAGAAGGCATTCGCAAAGGCAAAGGGGAATTGTACGATTATTTAAGGGATCATCATGGAATTGCTTTTGTGATGTGGGATTATGATTATTTGCAGGAGATGAGCAAAGGGATACCACAGGTAATCACTTACGGAACCCGGGAAGCAGGTATTACCGGCTTTGTGAAAAAAAGTACTGGTTTACTGGAAGTTTCCATAACTGCGGGAGCCAATATTGATTCGATACAAACAAACCTGGTGGGCGAATATAACCTGCCCAACATTTTACTGGCAGTAGCTATTGGCAAATATTTTAACGTGGCGGATGATAAAATAAAAGCGGCTTTGGAAAACTATATTCCATCAAACAGCCGGTCGCAGTTGATCAAAAAAGAGGGTAACAAAATTATTTTAGATGCTTACAATGCAAACCCCACCAGCATGAAAGCCGCTGTTGAAAATTTTGTAAATATGGAAGGTGCTGAAAAAGTTTTAATACTTGGGGGCATGATGGAACTTGGACCGGAAAGCCAAAAAGAGCACCAGGCACTGGTTGACCTGATTGGTAAATACACATGGAAAGATGTGGTGCTGGTTGGAGGGGATTTTAATAAAGTAGATCATGCTTATTTATATTTCGAAAATGCTGCTCAGGCTAAAGATTGGTTTAAGGGTCAGCATTACAAACATGCTGCTATTCTGGTTAAAGGATCCAGAAGTACGCAGATGGAGAAAGTACTGGAATAATATAAGTCCTAAAAAAATCCCCCCCTCCGTCGCTAAAGCTATGGAGGGTAAAGCGGAGACTGAGGGATTCGACTTGGCCTCTGTAGCTTTAGCGATGGAGGCATTTATATTAAATGTTTGTTTCTGAATGCAATACCAGAGACTGATTTTAAATACTTTTCAAACTCAAAAGCCTTAGTCTTATCTGTAAAAACACAATGAAAAATTATTTGAACGGGAAGTTTATTTTTGGTTGAATCTACATATCCCTTTTGGTGTCTCGTAAACCTCTCTTCGAGATTATTGGTGCAGCCTGTATAGTAAGTTCCATCATTACAAAAAAGAATATAAACTGTTTGGAGCATAGGAAAATATTCTATGAAAAAATTCATTCTGCACTTAAAGCTACTTAATAAAAAACCCTCCGTCGCTAAAGCTACGGAGGGTGAAGCGGAGACTGAGGGATTCGAACCCTCGGTAGAGTTACCCCTACACACGCTTTCCAAGCGTGCTCCTTCAGCCACTCGGACAAGTCTCCATTTTTTACCGGGTGGCAAAAATACAGTTTCAATAACTATAACCCGAATATTTTTTCAGCATTTGCCGTTGTTATGGTTGCAACTTCATCAACCGGAATTTTTTTGATCTCTGCCAGTTTTTCTATAATATATTTTAAATAACTGCTTTCATTGCGTTTCCCTCTAAACGGTACCGGTGTTAAATACGGAGAATCTGTTTCCAAAACGATATGTTTTAGATCTATTTTTTCAAGCACTTCAGCCAGGCCCGATTTTTTATAAGTAAGCACCCCTCCTATTCCCAAATAAAATCCTGCATCAATAATTTCATTTGCATTTTCTGCGGTTCCACCAAAGCAATGAAAAATGCCTTTAACACTGCCTGATCTATATTCTTTCACCACATCAATACATTGCTGCATAGCATCACGGCTATGAATAACAATAGGTATTTTATATGCTATTGATAATTCAATCTGTAGCCTGAATGCCTCATACTGCTGCATTACAAAGGTTTTATCCCAATAAAAATCAAGGCCAATTTCTCCAACAGCAGCAAATTTTCTTTTAGTAAGCCATTCCTTAACTATTGCCAGTTCATCAAGGTAATTATCTTTTACAGAGCAGGGATGTAATCCCATCATGGCCATACATTTTCCCGGAAACTTAGTTTCCAGCAACAGCATATTTTCAATTTGAGTGCTGTCAATGGCAGGTAAATAAAATTTAGTTACGCCTTCGTCTCCAGCTCTTTTAATTACTTCGTTGATATCATTTTTAAACTCTACAAGGTATAAATGGCAATGTGTATCTACAATCATATTTTCGGTTTGCTTTGCAAAAATGCCGAAAAATAATTTAACGATTCTTTAAACTATACCTACAACCCCCAGTCATACACCTGTTCGTTTTATTCACCTTTAATTTTAAAAATTTATTTTTATGAAAAAGACTTCAAACACCACAAGGTGGCTGCTGGCATTCAGCCTTATAGGAGCCATCGCCTTTTCCGGTTGCAAAAAAGAAGAAAGCCTTACGCCGCTCACCCCAACAGCAACAGACGCGGTTGAATTAGCGGCCACACAGGAAGCCACTGTTGAGGAAGCTGCTTCAGAAGCCCAGTTTGATGATGTATTTAACATTACCGCCAGCATGAACAGAAGCGAAGTTGGCGAAGATCTGGGTGTAAGTGCCAATGTATCGGGCTTGTCTGAATTGGGAAGCACTACTTCCAACACAGCCCGTTGCTTTACCATCACAGTTTTTCGAAAAATTGCAAATGTTTTCCCAAAAACAGTTACTATTGACTTTGGCACCGGATGTCTGGGTCGCGACGGGAAATTCAGAAAAGGTAAGATCGTATCTATTTACACCAATCGAATGGTTGTTCCTGACGCAAAAGTATCCACAACTTTTATTGGTTACCATGTTGACAGCTTTAAGATTGAGGGCACACACATTACTGAAAACACCAGCACTCTCAATATGCAGGGCTGGAAAGTGAAAGTTATTGATGGAAAAATAACCAATACCAACACCAACCGCTGGAGAAAATGGAACAGTGTAAAAGATGTGTTGCAGGTAGCAGGCAATGGCACCCCCCATTTCCCGCTGGATGATATTTATAAAATTGACGGGGCGGCTACCGGTTCTAACTCAGGCGGGCATACCTGGTCATCACTGATAACCGAGTCTTTAATAAAGAAATTTGCCTGCCCGTGGATCGTTCAGGGAAAGATAAGATTGAACAGGGATGGCAGGACCGCTTTGCTGGATTATGGTAACGGAAATTGTGATAATCAGGCTGTCATTTACATAAATGGAATACCTCATATTATAACCCTGTAAGAACCTGTTAAAAAAATTGTTGCTAATTTAATAACAACAATGTACATTTAACACAGTTTTCATAGGGTACGGATTAAAAACGGGCCAGGGTTTCTACCCCGGCCCAATTTTTTTAGTTCATTACCCAAATAAAAAATTTATGATCTCATAACAATTTTTTCAAACTGGTATCCTTTCTCAGAAAAATATTTTAATACGGCAGGTAACACATACCGCAATCTTTTGTAAGCTTTTTCACTATCATGAAATACAATAACAGAGCCGCTTTCCGCGTTATTCAACACATTACTTAAACATTTTTCAGGTGTGATATCTTCATCAAAATCACCACTTAATACACTCCACATAATTATTGTGTAGGGTTCGTCCTGCCGCATCAATAGCTTTCGCTGCGTGCGGGTAATTCTTCCATAGGGCGGACGAAATAAATGAGAATCGATATAGTTTCCGGCTTTCAGAATATTTTGCAAATATTTCACATTACCGGTTTTCCAGCCATCCAGGTGATTAAAAGTATGGTTTCCAGTAGCATGCCCCTGTTCCAATATCCTGTTAAAAACTTCCGGGTGCTCTGCTACGTTTTTACCTACACAAAAAAAAGTAGCTTTGGCACCGAATTTGTTCAATTCATCCAAAACAAACGAGGTAATAACCGGGTGTGGGCCATCATCAAAACTGAGGTAAATGACTTTTTTGGGTCGCCGGGAGCTCCCAAATACTTCCGGCAAACAATTTCCGCACCCATTTGGGCGTTTTTACTAAGTAAAACATAGCACAAAATAAATTTTAAACCTGATTAAACCATTATATATAGAGATAGTCTTACTTGTTCAAAACTTAAAAATCAACACACTAAATCAAAATTTATGAAAATTAAACAATTGCTGTTTGCATTTGCCATGCTTTCATTGGCCATTGGCTTCAATTCATGTAAGAAAAACAACGAAACCATTTCTGAAGAATTTGAAAACACTTTTGAAGCAAGTGGAAATCAGGCTGTATCCGATAACCTTACCGAAGATGCCAATGACATGTTTCTGCAGGTAGCTGATGAAAATAACATTGCCGGTGGCTTTACTGCCGGCGGACCCGTTATTGTAAATGATTTTATCCCATGCGCTACAGTAACTATCACTCCGTTGTCAGGTTTTTCCTAAAACCATTATAATCGATTTTGGAACATCCTGCACCGACAATAATGGAAATGTACGTAGCGGAAAGATCAACATTACTCTTTCTGATTCAGTAAGAAAAAATGGCAGCGTTGCAGTTATGACCTTTACAAATTATTTCATTAATGGTTTTAAAATTGAAGGTACTAACACCTGGACAAACACAAGTATAGCACCTGGCAGAAGCTGGACCCGCAGAACAGAAAACGGAAAATCACAGCTCCAGGCGGCAGATGGTGGACTCATTATGGTTTAAGAACAGTAGTGCAAACTGCAGGAGTAGCCACGCCAATTAGAATTGATGATATATTTTCTATCACCGGCACCCATACCGTTGTAAATTCATCAAATATACAAAGAGATATTACAGTACTTGAAGCGCTGATTAAGAAAACTGCCTGTGCAAATATTGATAATGGCAAACTAAAAGTGCAAGGGCCAAACCATTATGCAGTTATTGATTTTGGCTATGGCACACCCTGTGATAACCTGGCTGCTTTATCAATTGATGGTAGAGCACCACGTACCATCACATTACGCTAAGTTTTTTTAAAGTTTAAATTTTATAAAAAACCGTCCCTACACCATGTAGAGACGGTTTTTTTATACCACTATTTTAAACATCCCACAGGCTTATCTTTGCAACATGAGTAAAGTAAGAGTTCGTTTTGCACCCAGTCCAACGGGTGGATTACATTTAGGCGGCGTACGCACTGTTTTATATAATTACCTGTTTGCCAAAAACAGGGAGGCGATTTTATTGTACGTATTGAAGATACAGACCAGAACCGGTTTGTAGCAGGTGCCGAGGATTATATTTTTAACTGCCTGAAATGGTGTGGGTGGAACCAGATGAAAGCCCTGTACACGAGGGTCCCTATGCACCATATCGCCAAAGCGAAAGAAAAGAACTGTACAGGAAATATGCTGAGCAATTGGTTAACGATGGCTTTGCCTATTATGCTTTTGACACACCGGAGGACCTGGAAACAATGAGAAATGATTTTAAAACTGCGGAAAATCCCTTCACCACAATACGATGGCAATGTGCGTATGCGGATGAAAAATTCGCTGACCTTGTTGGAAGATGAGGTAAAAAAGCTACTGGCTGAAAATGCCCGCTATGTGATACGCATAAAAATGCCGGCCCATGAAACAATTTCTTTTACTGATATGATACATCATGAAGTAAGTTTTGATTCATCGCTGGTTGATGATAAGGTTTTACTGAAAGCAGATGGTATGCCCACTTATCACCTCGCTGTGGTGGTGGATGACCATTTAATGAAGATAACGCATGCCTTTCGCGGAGAAGAATGGCTGAGCAGCGCCCCCGTGCATGTACTGCTTTGGAAATATCTTTTTGGTTTGGACAATATGCCTCAATGGGCACACCTGCCGCTGATCATGGGGCCCAGCGGAAAGCTCAGCAAACGCGATGGAGCAAAATATGGATTCCCGGTATTTGCCATGAACTGGACGGATCCGAAGACGGATGAACTTACCGAAGGATTTAAAGAAAGGGGTTTTTTACCGGAAGCTTTTATTAACCTGTTGGCAGTATTGGGCTGGAACGACGGAACAGAACAGGAATTGTACAGCATGGAGGAACTGATTGAACATTTCAGCATGGACCGTGTGCATGCAGCGGGTGCAAAATTTGATTTTGAAAAAGCAAAATGGTTCAATCATGAATGGATAAAGAAATTACCCGTTTCAAATTACCAGGCAAGGGTTAAAGAAATTTTTGAATCGAAAGGAATTGAAATAAAGGATGAAGCATATTTTACCAAAGTGCTTGAGCTGGTTAAAGAACGCTGTCACTTATTAACCGACTTTTTGACCAGGCTGTTTTCTTTTTACGTAACCCTTCAACTTATGATGAGGCATCTGTTAAACCAAAGTGGGATAGTGAAAAGAACGATTTTTCCATAGCATTAATTACAAGATATAAGGATATCACTGATTGGAATATCAATACCATAGAAACTGAATTTAAAAACCTGGCAACAGCGAAAAATATAAAGGTTGGTGAGTTGCAAATGATACTGAGGGTAATGCTTGTTGGCACCAAAATGGGGCCCGGTGTTTTCGTTATTGCTGAAGCTATCGGCAGCGCTGAAACAGTGAACAGAATAGAAAAGCCTGTGCTTTTTTTCGTAACATTAAACTAAATCAGGCTTTGATGGTCAAAACAAAAAATTTTTTATGAAATGAGCCATAACAAAAGTTGAAACCAACCGAATTGTTTATTGGCGAATTCCATAGCCTGTCCCGATTTTTTCGGGATGACAAAAATCAAATAAAAATAAACACATGAAACAACTGCTCGCAGCATTTATTATACTTGGTCTGCTTTCCTGCAACAAATCTTCAACAGACCCCATAGTACCCATACTGCCGGTGGTTGACAGCTTTACCGTAACCGTATACAATGGATATGGAGCCGGAAAATATAAAATAGGCGATACGGTAGATATCTTCAGTATTGCCATTGCCGATAACCAGGTATTTGACAAATGGAACAGCAGTGAAACAGCAATTTTAAACGCATCAGAAGAATGGCATGCCTGGTTTATTATGCCCAACAGAAATGTTTCATTCACCGGCACTTTAAAACCATTACACCCGTTGCTTTAAATTTTGAGCAGATAAGGGGAAGAGACAGGATGAAACCAGTGTATTACCATTTCGGCAGGCCATAAAGGTTTTGTTTACCCTCTTGCATGGTACCGGGGGCAGTGCGCTAAGCACAGCAAGCAATTATGAGTTTAAACAATTATACAAAGAACTGATCAACGATAATTTTGGGGTGATCGTTACGGAAGCAGAAGAATCCACCACAGGAGTGGATGCCAATGGTGATGGAAAAATAAGATGGTTGGTTGCCCCTGCTGATTCTGTTACCAATATTGATTATGCCAATATCAGGATCATTACCGATACCTTTTACAACCGTGGTATTACCAGCCGCAGTAAGCTCCGTTATTCAGCCGGGTATGAGTAATGGCGGTAATTATTCAGCAGCGCTTTCGGCTTATTACAAATACAAAGCTGCAATAAGCTACTGGCATCCCGCAGGTGCTGTTGCACTAACAACAACAACCTTTGCAATTTTGTATGGCACGGTTCGATAATAATGAGAACGTAGGGCCAACCGGAAATGCCAACGCATTAAGCAACTCACAATTGATCACGGGCCGTGGTGTTTGCAGTAAATATCTTGTAAAAGAACGCCCCCTTTATACCCTGAACGGTTTGCACGCAGAGGTGATATTTCACTTGCTAAATCTGCTGCTGTTTTTATGAATTAAAACAAAAGGCTATCTCACCGGTAAAAATTATTTTATTGGATTTTCAGATTCGCTGGTGACAACTTACCAGGCCGACCCAACTGCTTTTCCGGAACTTAACGGTTTAACTCTTTACAAAACTTTTGTGGTTGAGCAGATAGACCTGTCGGTTTCGGACCACCAGATGTGCAGTGATTACAACAAGGCTACACTTGCTTTTTAATACGCAGTGCCTGTAAATAAATGCAATTTTTAAATAGTTTCTTATCTTGTTTTAATGAACCAAAACAAGAACCTGACCTGGGGACTGATCATTGTATTAGCCATCATTAAATTCATTTTACCGTTTTTTTACAGCACCCCGTATATGAATTACACAGGATGAATTTCTGTACCTGGAACAGGGCCATCATCTTGCCTGGGTTATATGGAAGTGCCTTGTCTCTCGTGGCTGGCATGGATTTCTAATTTTGGGCGGCAATTTTTTTGGGTAAAGTTTTGGCCATCGCTTTTGGGGCTCTTACTTTAATGATTACCTGTCGGATGGTACTGGAAATGGGCGGAGGTTTATTTTCCATTTTAATATCCGGGCTCAGCATCATGCTTAGCGCTTACCTCCGGCCGCACTTTTTATTTCAGGCAAAATTTTCAGAGGTCTTTGAGTGGACAATGGCAGCTTATTTTATGATCCGGTTCATCAACACCAAAATCACTATTAAATACCTCTACTGGATTGGCTTTGCTTTTGGTTGCGGGTGGCTGGCAAAAATTCTGTTTCATTTTTTATCATTGATTTGGGGTTGCTTTACTGCTTACAAAACATCGTCATCTCTTTTAAACAAACACCTTTACGGTGCTGGTGCACTTGCCTTTTTAATCGCCTTGCCAAACCTGCTATGGCAGTACATCACTAACTCGCTCATCCTCCACATGAATGAATTAAGGGAAACACAAATTGAAAGCCATAAACCCTGCCGATTTTTTTGAAAGAGCAGGTCCAGAAGCTTTTGCAGCATTCTATATCTGGATAATGGGGATTGATCTGGCCTGCTTACAGAGGCTGGTAAATCATACCGTTTATTGGCATGGATCTACCTTACCGTTATTTTACTGGTTTTAGCAATAACGAGCGGGAAAAAATTATTATTCCCTGGGCGCTAACCGATGTTGTTTGCTGCAGGAGCTGTTGGCCTGCATCCAACTGGACAGGCAATAAACTGGGAAATGGCTGAGATGGGTTGCCGTTGCATTGATCTTATTTCTTTCCTGGGTTGTTGCACCCATGTCTATGCCTTTATGGGAGCCTGGTAAATTAGCCGCATTTTATAAAGAAAAAAAACTGGATGAAACGGGATTCTTAAGGTGGGAGGATCAACAAGATCATTCGCTGCCGCAGGACTTTGCCGATTACCTGGGCTGGAAAGAAATGGCCTGCAAAAAGCGGAATCATTCTATCAGTCTTTACCAAAAACAAAATAAGGACAGTATCATCATATCATTGCTTGGCATTGGTGGCCAGGCCGGTGCATTGAAATATTATGGAAAGCAAAAAGAATTTTTACCAATCATGTGATTACAGATAATGGTTCTTTTTTACAGTGGATACCCAACGACCTGTCCCTAAACACCTTATTTTT
>JADJTY010000015.1 GCA_016710935.1 Chitinophagaceae bacterium
TGATGAAACGCATTTTTCATTAGCTCTAGCAGATACAACCGAAAACCGGATTGAGTATCCAGACTGGCCGAATTCCGTTTCTACCTTGGTTGAAATTAGAGACTTTAACCACCAAGTTGCTGCCACCAAGTACAGATGCCTGCCCCATATTTCTTGCACCAATAATAACTGCGTTGGGTTCTTCTTCAACGCGAGCTATAAATGCAAACTAAGGTCTTTGCAAAGTGCTGCCCGTCGAGATCCTGCTGATGCCATATTTGTAGCCTTTTTCAATTGCATGCCTGAATGCTGTACACTAGGGCTGACCTTTTCCAACATTTGGCGTATAGTTGATGAACTGAACCACCAGAAATTGTTTTTCAATGTCGGCCCATATTATCAGTTGATCCGTCGTTTACTACTTAAATGTGATCGCTGTGTTGTGCTACATCTTCAATAACTTAGGAGGCAGGGTAGCTAAATTGTTAAAGTGGGAACAATAACACAGGCCTTTAACGTATCAACTTTCTCCTTCTGGGAATCGGTCATTATTAATTCTATTTGTCATTAAGTGTAAATATTAGCCTAAACCGGGTAAAATTATAACAATAAGGGAATAAGCAGCAAGGGCTATGCCAGTGCCCACCTTATTTTGATTGCGTTTTTCTTATCTGCCATTCGCTGGTGTATCCATTCGGGCCACTGGCTGCTGTCTTCGGCATCATAAATACGAAGCACCTGCGATTCGTCTTTTGAATCAGGTCCTCTTCCCGGCAACCAAGTATTTCCGCTGCTGTTTTTACACCGGAGTAACTGGCTCCTGCCACACCGTGGCTCATAATACTGGCGCCACACATATGAAGGTTCTCAATTTCGGTTTTGGCTTTGTAAGAGAAAGGGCCGGTTTGCATAAACCCTTTTTCTGTACCATAAACATTTCCTTTGTTGTATTAATATAATATTCGTTGGTGATGGGTGTGCCCACTTCCACGTGAACAATATTTTTATGTACGGCCGGTAAAATTCTTTTGAAAGTGTTCATTAGTTTTTCACTAAGCCTTTCTTTTATTTGCTGATACCTTTCGCTTGTTTCATCCGGGTTTGTATATAATGCTTTAAAAGCATCATAGTCAATAAAAGTAACCACTTCCAGTGTATGATGACGGCCATTAAAACTCAATGGGTCTTTTAATGAGGAACAACTGATGAAGAGCGAATCAAATTCATCTGTTTCCAGTATTGATACCCTGGTAGAGCCCTCATAAATTGCATCCAGGTCTTTATCCGGCATAAACCAGATATTACCAGAGTCAATACCGGCCTCACGTACATCCATATCAACGGAAATGAAAAACATGAGTGATGTTACTGAGTAACGGGTGGCTTCCAGTTTTTTTAACAGTTTTGCACTCAGGTTCTGGTGGCCAACCATTTTATAAGTTGCAGCCGGATCGGCATTGGATATAACCCGTTTTGCTTTTATTATCTCACCGTTCTGCAATTCAACCCCCATAACTTTTCTACCTGTTCCCGGGGATTTGTTTTCTTCTTCCTGCAGCAATATTTTTTTAACCCCTACACCGGTTTTTATTTCCCCACCTGCCTTTTTATGGCATTTGTCATGGCTTTTACAATAGCCGCACCCCCACCCATTGGGTAAAAGCCTCCGTTAAAATAATGATCCATCAATGCACAATGAAAAGGAAAACTTGCTTTGGAAGGAGGCAGGCCATGATCGCCGCATTGTATATTGAGTACAGATTTTAGCAATGGATCCTTTATATGCCAGCCAATCACCCGTTTTAACCTGAACAAACCGTATTTACCCAAATGCCGGGTGCGGTAAGCAATGGTAATGTTATCCCAAAAGCCATTCATCTTGGGTATCAGGAATAACTCCTTACTTACTGTTTTAACAAGTTGAAGATATTTTTTATACCCTTTTTTTCTTTCGAAATCTTTCAGATAATGAATGGATTAAATTGTCGATCCCGCAGGCATATCAATCCGCTCATCACCAATCCAGCAATGTTCGTAGGCATCTTTGTTCATCCTGAAAAAGACCAGTTCGTTAGCAATCCCCAATCCCTTCGTATAAGTTACAGGTAGATTCGCCTTTTATCCATGCCTCCGATGTAATGTACACCGGGACTGTACCGGTGACCATCAATATAAAAACTATGGCACCAGCCACCCGGTACATAATGTTGTTCAATTACAGCCACTTTTTGGCCTGCACGGGCCAGGCAAAGCGCTGCAGATAAGCCGCCGGCACCAGAGCCAATTATAATGGTATCAAATTCTTTCCATACTAAATATTGCTGCTCAAGTTAACGCTTTTAACAAAGTAAATTAAAAATGGTTGCTGCCTCAATATTTTTTTATAGCTATATAGCTTTCAATCATTAACATATGATGTAAACACCATTGCTTCAATACAACTGTTCCAAAAGTTTTAAACAAAAAAACACTGTGGCATGATTTTGGATTTTCATGTTTCAGTCCTTCGGAAATGGAAAATAAAAACCAAATTTTTTAAACTTTAAAATCTCATTACTTTTTTTGAAACAAATTTCCCAACACCCCCCCCCGTTCAGGTAACAAAAATTAAAACCAATAAAAATGTTATTATTGGAGTTTTAGCCGCCGGCCTTATAGCCGTATCAGGTTATTTAATTTATGCTAAAAGCGACAGTTCAAAAACCATTCAGCAACAGGAAACCACCATTGCAAAAGTAACTGATGAAAAAAGCAATGTGCAGGCAAATTTTGATGCCTCGCTTGCCAGGCTGGATTCTATGAGTACTGTACATACCGGCATGGAAAGTATGTTAACTGAAAAGAACAATGAAATTGCCAAGGTAAAAGCGGAGATCCGCAGCATTTTAAATAAAAAGAATGCTACTGCTGCAGAACTGGGCAGGGCAAAAACATTGATTGCTTCTTTAAATGAAAAGATCACTTCCATGGAAGCCGATATTGCTCAACTTAAACAGGATAATCAGCTGCTTACAAACGATAATGTTGTTTTAAAGCAGGAAAAAGAAACCTTTAACAAAGGATCTGGTTGCAACTACCGAAGTGAAGCAATCACTTGAAAAGAAAGTAGAAATTGCATCTACCTTAAATGCAAGCAATATTGTAATTACACCAATCAATATAAAAAAATAATGGTAAAGAAAAAGTATCAACTACAGCGAAGCGTGTAGATAAGTTTGTAGTAAGTTTTGATGTTGATAACAGGATTATTCAGTCTGGCACAACAGATGTATATGTAGTGGTGTTAGGGCCCGACGGGAAACCTGTTAACACCGGTTCTGAAACCTTTACTACCCGTGAAGAAGTAGCTATGCCCTTTACAGCTAAAATGCCGGTTGACCTGGAAACTGCAAAAAAGAAGAATGTTGAGTTTGCTTTTGTACCCGGAACTGATTTTATTCAAGGTGCCTATACCGTACAGATTTACCAGAATGGTTTTTTAATCGGACAGGGAACCCGTGAATTAAAAAAAGGTGGTTTATTCAGTTAATCAAATCTGATTAGAAATATATAATTACAGTTAACTGTAATTCTAAAAGAAGCTATTTGAATGTAAAAATTCAGATAGCTTTTTTTTTTAGAAAACATAAGATTTCAAATGATCAATATCAGACATTCTAAAAGCTATATTTATTACATTTGCAGTTTTAGATTATGAAGAGAGATATCAAAACTGTTGCCATTATTGGCGGAGGCCCATCGGGCTGTTCTTTAGCCACATTATTAAAAAGAAAAGGATATACGGTCGGCGTTTTTCACCTGGAAAAAAGGCCCGAAATCATTGTGGGCGAATCGCTGGTACCGGCCATCATACCTTATTTACGCAAATTGGGCGTAGAAGATGAAGTAAAAACTTACAGCACCTACAAGCCCGGCGCCTCTGTTTGGGTTAATAAGGATGAAGAAGCTACATCGCCCTTTAGTTTTGGCGGGGGGGGCTTACCTCCTTATGCATATAATGTACCCCGTGTTAAATTTGATAAAACCATTTTGAACTGGCGGTGAAGGGAAGGGGTCACTTTTTTCAGCCATGCTGCCAAACTGGAACAGGTTGGTAATACAGATGAACTTAAATTAAGTGATGATACCCTGGTTGCCATTAATGATTTTTTAACGGGCAACCAGATCTGATCGTGGATGCCAGCGGGCGCTCACGTACTATTTCCCGCCTGCTTGATATTCCTACAAAAGAAGGAGAAAGAAAAGACATAGCCTTTTTGCCCACCTGAGCGGTGCAGAAAAAATTGAACCTTTATAATATACACCTGCATCGCCTGGAAAAAGGTTGGAACTGGAGAATTCCTTTACCAGACCGTATCTCGGTAGGGGTAGTTATTGATCCAAAGCATTTAAAAGAATTTGGCGATACTAAAGAAGAGCAGTATGATAATTTCCTTAAGTCGGATGAAACGCTCAGGAAATTTACTGCCAATGCCAAACGAGAAACAGTTGTGGCCCAGTACAATAATTACCAGCTTATCTCACAAAAATGTATCAGTATGGGTACAGATGCTGCCTTTAAAAAATACCAGAAAGAGCAGTTATACGAATTAGCCATCTGGCAAAAACTGGTTGACACCTGGTACAGTGGTGGTCTTTTTACCCTGTTTAAAGTGGGGCAAGACAGGATGGATACCGCTTTTGGCCGTTTTATTGGCCCACATATGCAAAGGCATTTAACACGTATCTTTTCAGGAGAAGCAGTATATAAAAGCTATAGCCGCCGGTTCTTAAACTTTGTTTTTGGCCCTATGTTATCCCTGATGAAGCTGGGTCGCCTGCATAACCGCAAAACCAGCGATTTAGCTATAAAATAAGCCGTAAGGCCTACATCTGGTCTGCTAGATTAACTAAGAAACCTGGCCGTTGTTTATACATAATATATAGCCGTAATAGCAGCTATGTAGCCATCAAATTGCTTAATCCTCATTCCTTCTTTCCGATATTTACCTGGCTTAATCCTGGGAACGCCTTCTCATAATTCCATTTATCCTTGATTTTTGCCGTTCATCAAAATGGCTTATTTATCATTTCCCAGCATCTATTTTTTTAATAAGCAATACCAGTAAGGATTTAAAAGAATTTTTAACTAATAATAACTGCATATTACTAAAACATACTTAGTACTTTGTTTTGCATAGTACTAAAATGTTTCTATCTTTGTGTTATCAAAGTAAGCGAAGCAACAAAAAGCCGAAATTTTAAAAAACATAATTAAAAACATAATTAAATTAAAAGTCATGAAAAAGCAAACAACAAATCAATTCTCTCCAATCAGTAAAGAACATACTGAAAAATTAACCACTGTAGTAAACGAAACCATTGCTCTTGGACAGGTTAGATCTTTCAGTGCAGCTGATCTGTGGAATATTCAACGCAGAGGAAGAACTATGATGAGCAGAAGGAATTATTTTGCATAAGACCAGTAAGTATAGCCAATTCTGAAATGGTTTTTAGCTCAACATTCCACACAAAGCCCCGAAATATTATCAGGGCTTTTTTTATTTCGGGAAGTACGCAAAAAAATACTATCAATTAATTGGCTTTTATTTTTTTGTAAAAGGTAAAAAGCCCTATTTTTGCTGCCCGTTAAGGGTACACTCCTCCCTAGCCGTAGTTTTTCACTGCGACGAAGGAGCAGTAGAAAAACAAGGTCCCGATGAGGAACGATATCGGGATAGGTTGGTAGGAATAAAATATACACTCCTCCCTAGCTCAGTTGGTTAGAGCATCTGACTGTTAATCAGAGGGTCGCTGGTTCAAGTCCAGCGGGGGGGAGCGAAAACAGAAAATTAAGCTTCATAAGTCATTGATTTATGGAGCTTTTTTCATTTAATCCTTTCAAAAGTGGTGGCATAACTGGTGGCATAGATTATAAAATATGCTTTCCGTGTTAATGTCATTCTACACCATAAACCGCCTATTTCTTCACTTCAAAACGAAAAGAAATGGCAAACAAAATCAAAGTGACTTTTTGGTTGCGTCGCACAAAAGTCAACAAGAATGGATTAGTACCCTTAATGCTCAGATTAAGCTTTCAAAGTAAAAAAGTTGACAAAGCAACCGGATATTATATTGATCCTGGCCAATGGAATCTAACCAAGCAAAGTTTAAAGGGCAATAAAGACCAGACCAGGCAGATCAACGAGTGGATCAATGAATCTTTGGTTAAGATATCCGACCTGTATAGAGAAGAGCTAAAGAAAGGCAACAGCATTCATCTACACTCTATCATCAACCAGTTATTTGCAAAACCTTTTGAAGAGCCTTCATTATTAAAAATGATTGAGGAGTATAATGAACAACTCCGTGTTCGTGTAAATAAAGATTTTGCATACTCTACTTATGAAAAGTATGTTTTTACCTATGATAAAGTGAAAGCCTTTATAAGAGGTTCATTAAAAAAGCAAGATATACTCATAAGAGATGTTACTACTAAATTCATCATAGATTTTGATCATTATCTCCGAGTTCATGATAACAATCAACATAATACTGCGGTAAAGTATTGTATCAATCTTAAACGAATTCTTAATGTAGCTGTTTTAAAGGGAGTGTTGGAAAAAAGTCCATTTAATATTCATAAGACAGTATATAAAGACACCGTGCAGATCTATCTCGATGAACGTGAAGTAACAGCGATTGAAAATGTTAAGTTGGTAAGATTACCACATTTACTGGCAAGAGATTTATTTCTGTTTCAATGTTCTACGGGATTAGCATACACTGATATGGTAAAGCTATCCATCGAGGATATTTCTACAGATGTAATGGGCAGAAAATGGATAATTAAACCCAGACAGAAGTCTGGTATAATAAGCACAATACCCCTTCTCCCTAAAGCAATAGAACTAATTAATAAACACAACCAGAATGATAAAAAACAGTCTTGTTTGTTTCCAAGCTACAGTATACAAAAGTATAATCAATATATAGCTGAGATTGGAGCATTAGCTGGCATTCATAAAAAATTGAGCTCTCATGTAGGTAGGAGAACTTTTGGAAATATCGCATTAGCGAGAGGGCTTTCACTGAATGTTATTTCAAAAATTCTTGGACACAGTAATACATTAATCACGCAGCGCATTTACGCAATAACAACGCAAAAAATTATCACTAATGAAATAGAAAAGTGGTAATACTAAATAAAATATTTTTCTAAAAAAAAGTATTAAATTATTTGATTATGTGAGAAATTTGTTTTACCTTCGCACAACTTCCAAGTACATACATGGTATGTGCTAAATGTGCAAATCTTTACGTGCAAGCCACGCTGTGAATTCTTCAATTGAAATTTTAAATGTGTAGTTCATGTGTTTAATATTATGAACAATTGGAAAAAATTTATGGAGACCTATAAAAAGGTTATGAAGGGTATTATGAAGTAAGTAATTCGGGTGAAATAAAGAGCCTGGAAAGAACAGTTATAGTGTCGGGTCGATCAAGAAAATTGAAAGAGAAGATACTAAAACCTAAGATTAATAACGACGGTTATGTTCATATCCAATTCTCCAGAAATGCCTGCCATAGCACATTTACGGTTCACAGGCTTGTTGCAGAAGCCTTTATTGAAATACCAGATGATAAAGTTTTTGTGAATCATATTAATGGAAATAAGCTTGACAATAATGTGCAAAATTTGGAATGGGTAACAAGATCGGAGAATATGAAGCACGCCTTTAAGTTAGGGCTATGTAGTAAAAGAAATAGAAGAGTTAGGATCTTAGACAAGTGTAGGGGTGCTAAATATAATTCGATAAAAGAAGCAGCAACTATTAATGGCATTAAATTCCACATCTTAAGAAAGTATTTACATGGCGTTAGAGCAAATAAAATCTGTTTGCAAATAAATGAAGACTAAAAATGAAAAATTTACTGTTCTGAATATTGAAGACTAAAATGAAATAAATGTGAATTACCTGTTGTAATAGAAGATTTGTTTTAGAAAATGTTTAAGAACAATTAATTTATGGATTTAGTTAAAAACGAGTTGGCAGTAGACCAACAAATTCAAACAGAGTTGCAAAATAAAAGCTGCACAGAAAGCCTAAGAGATATGATCATTAGGGTTGAATCAGAACCTAAAAGAAAAATGATATACTCAGGCATTAAAGAAAATTCAGTTGGCTTTGTTTTTGGGCCAGCTAAATCTGGAAAAACAATTTTATGTGAAAATCTTGGGTTTAGTATAGCTGCTGGATTAGATAGTTACTTAGGAAGGCCTATCGAAATTGAAAACAGAAAAGTACTGTTTATTTCTTTGGAAGAGTTTTATCCAGATAGAACTGAAAGAAATGAAAAACAGACCAATAAACTGGTAGAAGAAATGGGGTTTGAATGGATAAACAATTACAGAGTTGTAAATGAAAATATGCCGAGATATATTTCTCTGGTTGAAGATAGGGAGATGTTACATACAATTTTTCAAGAAGAAAAGCCTGGTACTGTTTTTATCGATTCTCTGAGCCGTTTATATTCTGGTAGTATTGAAGATAGTGCTACTGCTAAAGAGTTAATGAGAAAACTCCGAGAATTGGCAAATTCTACAAAAACCACGATCGTGATTATACACCATACTCCAAAGATGCATGATTCAACCCCGCTTACAATAGCTTCACTCGCTGGAAGCCGGATGATTGGTCAAGAAGCTGACTTCGCAATTGGAATAAATAAGACTATGAATAATACACGTTATCTTAAAGATGTAGCTTTCAGATATGCATCCGACAATAAAGAAACGGTTGATGTGATAAAATTAACAGACGAGCTATGGTTTGAAAAAATAGAAGAGGTTCAGGAGGGTAAGCTTCTTGCTTGTTCTGATGGCAGACGAAATGATGCGAATAGAAATAGAGTTTTAGATTTTATCATTAGCAAAAGTGAAATCAACAATGGAATAGTGAAAACGAGTGACATTAATGAAGGTATTGATGGAATTTCTAAACAAGCAATTGCTGAAATCTTAAAAAGTCTGGCAACTGATGGAAAAATCAATAAGGTTTTTCATGGTGAATATAAGGCTGTGTTATAATTGAATGTTTTGATTTTATAAGGGATAGGCTTAGGCTTATCCCTTTTTGTTTTATCAAAAGTAAACTCAAGTCACATACCCTTCAAAAAAGGTTGATTATCTTGACTATCTTGATTTTCACATTTAACGCCAGCAAAATTTCACTATAACTAACATTATCAATCAAAATAAACCTAATCAAGTCAATCAAGCTAATACTAAAGAGTAAAAAATATTTTTTGTGTGATGCGTGAGGAGAAAGAAATGTATTTCACCCTTTAACAGTTTTTATCAATAATTGGCCGTAAAAGAATCGTTTCTCTCTCGAATATAATACTAATTGCTTACAAGGTAAATATCCAATAAAGTAAAAGAATGCCAAATTTAAGCCTCTAAATAACTCACAGCACTATTTTTATATGACAGTACAAATGATTTCGAAATGATACTATTTTCAAAATTTTTTTTATAAGAAAGCATCCCCCAAAAAATATTTATTTTGACATTATAGAATTTACCCTCCCCCTGTCCTTTAAATTTTCAAATGTGTCCCCGTGGGTTCAACTACCCTCTTTTAACCCAGCAACAAATAAAAGATCGTTGGCATCCCCCTTCAACATCTACACAACAAGAATTATTTAGCTGGAGATTTAAAATTTCAAAAAGTTAATAATCATTATTGAACCAGCTTTTGATTCAATCTCAAACTTTGTTGTGTCACTCCCTTGTACATACGTAACCAATTCATCATTTATAAAATCAAAATTTATGCAAAGTTTAAAGAACAGGGTTCACCTGATTGGATTTTTGGGTAATGCACCTGAGATCAAAAAAACTGAAAATGGTAAAAGTCTTGCCCGCTTCAGTTTAGCTACTAACGAAAAATACACCAATGCTGCTGGTGAAAAAATCAAAGAAGTTATTTGGCATAATTTAATAGCCTGGAATTCATTAGCAGAAATTGCAGAGAACCTTCTTTTAAAAGGCTCACAAGTAGCTATAGAAGGTAAGCTTATCAACAGAAACTACACCGACACTGAAGGTGTAAAGAGATACGTAACAGAAATACAGGTTATAGAACTACTTCTGCTGAATAGCAAAGCATCTTCATAGGACAAAGAATTGTTCAGCATCTCATTGCTGGACTAAAAGTCTTACGCAAAATTAACAGCAACTAATCATACACAAAAAAAGACTGCCTTAAAACATTGGAACTAAACTTCATCAGTATCGCCTGCATAGGCCGTATCAAGTTAGTCATCCACATTAATCCACGGATTTAAACAGTTGCTTTTTTGTTTTATGCTTAGTTGCTATTGAACAGTTGCTTACGACATTAATCCTTTATCAATTTTAGCCTTGTAAAACCTTCTCAATATTTAATTACATAAATTATTAAAAATGGCACACAACATTAATTTCAATGAACAAACAGGTAAACATAGTTTCTTCTCGGTAAACGAAAAAGCATGGCACAATCTCGGCCAGATAGTAACAGATTATCCAAATAGTAAAGAAGCATTAATTTTTGCTGGCTTGGATTATGAAGTAGTAAAAAAAGACATCTACACCCATGACGGAGAAATTGGCCAGGGTATGGATTTCTTAATTAGAGATATAAAAATTCCAAATCACCAGGCAACGATTAGAACAGATACTAATCAAGTTTTAGGAGTAGTTGGAAAGGACTATGAAGTTGTGCAAAACGTGGATGCTTTTGCCTTCTTTGATTCTATTGTAGGTGGCGATGGAATTTTATATGAGACCGCAGGATCCTTAGGTAATGGTGAAAGAATATTCATCACTGCAAAACTTCCAAACTATATAAAAGTTGGCAAAGACGATTTAATTGAACAATATCTATTTCTGACAACTTCACACGATGGCTATGGTAGTATTACAGCAGCTTTTACACCTGTAAGAATTGTATGCAACAATACCCTAAATGCTGCATTGAGAAATCATAGTAATTCAATTAAAATCCGTCATACAGCTAATGCAAAAGAAAGATTAACAGTTGCCCATACAATTATGGGTATATCAAATCAATTGTCTGAACAGCTTGAAGATATTATGAACATTTGGGCTAAAATTCCAATAATGGATAACGAAGTAAAAAAGTTAATTCAAGTAGCCCTGGCACATAACAAAGAAACTCTTCATAATCTATCTGCAGGCAATGAAAATTCAGCTTATTTTGAGAAGATGTGTGATAACGCATTTGAGTACGCAATGAGCAATGAGACCCAGAGTATGCCAACAACAAAAGGTACCTTATTTGGTGCCTATAATGCGGTTACAGGCTATTTTCAAAACGTTAGAGAATATAAAGATTCAGAAGCTAAACTAAAATCAATGATGTTTGGTGGCCTGGCACAAATGAGAACTCAAAAAGCATTCGATCTTTGTAACCAATTTGCAAGTAAAGGTATATCTGCACTGAATTAATTTAACAAACAGATTTTAAAACAACTCCTTTATGGCGTATTAATATTGGTGTGGCTTTGCCACTTTCTGTTATGAATACTCCATTTCATTCTGTATTCAATCTTAGGTAATATGGTCTCGATAAAGCCAGGTTCAGCAATAAGATATGCCAATCCATTGCAGCAGCAACAAATACCTATTAATTTTAGCAGGTTGCAGCTGCAATGGCAAAGCTGCTTCGCAGATTGTCATACTTATTGCAACTCACCTATCTTTATCTCGGACAGCTTCTGTGTCTTTCATAAACCTTCATTCATTACTTCCTTCGTTTCGTTTCATTTCACCACGTTCGTAGCTCATATTTGCTCAATATTTGGCACACTTGGCTATCCTACGTATCCAGGCTTAAGTGTGCTCAAATTATCTCGCAAGCAAGCCCTACTATACTCACTGGGTTTCATTTCACTCCACTACGTCATTCATTCATTTCAGGATTATGAAATTCACCGCTGTCTGCGCATATTTTGTTCGCCTTGCGTGTCACTTGCTGCGTTCAGGGCAATTCTTGGCACAAATCCCAGACTTATGTAAACATGCCACAGAAAAGCCCTTCACTGTGTGTCCATTACTCACTTCGTTCGTAGTAATGTCCACCCCAGCAGTGACGCTCACGAGCCAAATCCGTTCATACTTCACTCCTTTGTCTCTTAGGCGGCTCACATTGAAAACACTACTTTAAAAATAATTTATCACGTTTAAAACTTATGAAATTATGACAGCAGAATACTCTAATACTTTAGATGAAGTAGATCAATTAAACCTAGTATTTGGATATGGTGCAGATGTAGCAACAAGGAGTACAGAAGAATACCAGATTACTCTTTTCCAACTATTCTCATTTTACGTTGAGATTTATAGCTCTGGAAAGAGGATGTTATTTGAAATCAAAGGATTTTTTTTCACCGAAGTTGTAGCGTGCACTACGTCTATACCACTCCTTCGTCGTTCCATTGCCTTTGTTAAGCTCGCACAACAACTTTAGGTTTTTTAGTGACATTATTTATTTTGAAAACTATTATTAATAATTAATTATTTTTCGTTTCTTACCATAAATAAAAGTACTCTATTTATGAAGCATAATCAATTCTTTCAATTTTCATTATTATTATTGTTTCTAGTGCTGTCAATAACAGTGTATTCTCAAAAGGACAGTCTCCCGTTTACTAATACTAATTTTCAGGTGAGGCTCGATACACTAAAAATTCAAAGTATTGAGTTAGGCAATATAAAAAAGTGGTATGAAAATTCCGCTATGCCATGGATTGCGTCACTAATAATTGCATTCTTAACTGTGATAATAAATATTATTATCTCAAGGTCAACAAGAAAAACTTCTGTTAGATTGGTTGAACGCCAAATCGAAAGTTCAATTAGGACAGCAGGCTTACAGTTTAACTCAACACTAAATTCCAATAATAGACAAGAATGGATAAATGAAGTGCGACATTGCACTAGCGAACTAGCAACACAATGCCAACTTTTAAATGGAGAATTTCAAGAAGAAATTCAAAGTCGTGAAAATAAAATGGTTTTATATGAAAAAGTAATTTTCAATAGAAATAAATTATTGTTATTATTGAATGCTTCTATTGAAACACACAATAATTTTTTAAAATCAATAAGTGCTCTTGTAATGATCTTGGATATCCATTTACTTAATAGCCAGAATAGAATTAGAGACTTTGACAACATTGCATTTTTTAGAAAAATTAGAAGGAGTTATTGATAGCTGTAGAGAATTAATATACCTAGAATGGAATAAAATTCAAAATGTAAAATTTGAATAGAATATTAAAACTACCTGTTCTAAAGTTAATGTAATTATGTATCTGCAAACTTCAAAATAAAAATTAAATAAATGATTGCATCACTTGATAAAGTAATATTGAAAAATAAAAATAACCTGAGCTCCTGTTAATGGATATTACTTTCCAAGAAAGAATCTCCCAGCAAGCTAAAAGTAGCTTTATTTCAAAGTTATTTGACTTTCAACACAGTATTATAAATCAATTTACTGAAACTCAAACTTTGTTGCATAAAGATCTGGTACCGTTTTTAGATATATACCAGCCTTTAACTATAATAAATAAGTATGAATTCCTGGTTACTAGCGGGGTCGCAGAAAAACTGTTCACTTTAAATCCTATGGTTGTACTATGGGGTAACGCAGGTAACGGTAAAACAACTATCGTCAAATACTTATTTATTGATAGTACCTTAACAAGTTATAAAATTCCAATTCTATTAAATCTTAGGGACATCATCATTCCTATCAAAAAACAAGATAAAAATCAACCAGAAAATATTATTTATGATCACATACTAAATCATCTAAATTTTTCAGTTGATTCTGTTGATGCTATTATCATCAAGGAAATGCTTAAATACGGGAAATTCCTTATTTTGCTTGATGGGTATGATGAGACTGATTATGACAAGAGCAATATTCTAAATACTGAAATTCATGATTTCTCATTACGATATAATGATTGCGCGTACTTTATGACTTCCAGATTTGATTCAAAAGCAACTTCATTGCTAAGTTTTAAACCTTATCAAATCATGCCTTTCGATAAAAGTGAAATTAAAAGCTTTATTAGAAGACAATTTTTGAATAAAACTGCAAGAATAGATGAAATAATTGCTACGGTGTTTAAAGCAGAAAATAGCCGTTATTTAGAATATCTTGAGAATCCACTTTTTTTATTACTTTTCCTCAATTCATTTGATATCTATCCCAATATACCTCCCAAAAAAGTCGATTCTTTGAAAATGTATATAATGCGCTGTATGAGAAACATGATAGTTTTGCTAAACTTGGGTTTAACAGAAAAAGATATATAGAACTTCCCAAGGATATTTTTGAAAAGGTACTTTTTTCCTTTTGTTTTCTTTCTTATTTTGACAAAAAATATTCTTTTGATCAGACTTTAATTGATGCAATTCTAGATAGAATCAAAAAACAGTATTCATATAATTTTGTAAATGTTGACTACACTCAAGAATTAAAGATAAGCTTGAATTTATTGGTTCAAGAAGATTACACCTTGAAGTTCATACATCTGTCCCTACAAGAGTTTTTTGCAGCAAAGTTTTTGATGTATTTGAAAGAAAATGAAAAAGAATATGTGTATGAAATCCTGGCTCAGATGGAAAATAAATACGGGGGCAACCAATTTATGCTTGAGACGATTGCAGAACTCTATCCTAATGATTTTTATGATTATTTTATACCTGCCCATATAAGATACTGCTGTATATCTTATGAACAATTATTCATAAAAGGAATGTATGATAACGAATTATATAAAAATTCAATCGAAAGATATCCCTATGCAAGACGTCTAATTGAAAAAAGCGAAAATGCCTATCAGATTTATTTAAAATTCTTGGAAGATTATCCTAAAGATACAACACTTACCTCATTCGCTTTAGAATTCAAAGATACACCAAATGAAAACTATGCTGTTGAAATCCAAACTTTATATAGAAATCATAACATCTTACTTCAAATGTTGAAAGACTATTCTGATAGTCAAACTAATGCTACAAAAAAAATACTGGACATCGTTTTTGACAAATCAGCTAAGAATACATACAAACCTTTTGGTGGGATAAGGTTACCAAATTCTAAAGATTAGACTCCACTATGCGCACTAAAATATTGCATCCATACTTAACAACTAAACGCGACAATACCACAATAGAACTGATAAGCAGTCATTCTCTCACTTACGATAATACCAATTTGCCAAAGCGAGCATTTAGCTTCAAAACACACCAGCCGTTATTTTGGAAACTGAAGCAAAAGCATTTCGATTCAACATCAGGCACATTAGTTGTTGAAGTAGTTGAGTATAATTCGTTGCCATATAATATTCTGACTGATGATGTACCAGAATATCAAATTAATTACCTAAGTTTTGAGAAACTAGATTGGCCAAAATTTGAGCCCTTACTTTTTTCTTATACTTTAAGCCAGCTCAAAGACTCAATTTTCAACTACAGAGATAAACTTCTTGATTTGGGCTATGGAAAAAATGATGATACCAGATTCTTAAAACGCACAGATCCAAACTTATTCTTTGCCAAACGCGAACCAGATAAACAAGAAAAAGAATTTGAAGTGAAAGTAAAGTATGAAGATGCAAAGTTTGATATTTCAAAAATCTGCTTTTCTGTTAATCTTAAGCCTTATAAAGTTGTAAGGCAATTAGAAATAGGCAATCTTCATTTAAAGCCAGAGTTTGAATATATCAAACCATATATTGTCAAAGGCTTGGCAAATGTTTTTGGCTAAAATAAAGTTGAAATTATTAGACAACGAAATTGAGGATATCGCAGTACACTCAGACGATATAGATAGAATTAACGATGATCTTATCAAGGCTATTAGAATTTCTTCTGTTCTAAATCTACGACATTTAAAAATTGACAGAGTAGACAAAAATCTTTATAATACAAAAGAGCTTACTTCAGAAACTAAAGAACTGTCATTAATCAATGCAACAGCTAAGGATATTTTAGAAATTTTCATTCAAAATGCTAATGTGAAAAACGTAAGGCAATTGGAATATTTAGCTAGGGATAAGCAGGATCTCAATGAACGAGTTCAGTTTACTTTCAAACCTCTATTTGGTTTTGTATTTTATGAGTTAAATAATAAGCATTGTTTTATTTGGGAGCTATTGAATAGCCATGCCACTTATATTTGGAAAAGTAATAGCGCAGAAAATAATTTATACCTGGGTAAGGTAGTAGAACAAGCAATTGCCATTATTAAAAATGATGGCCGAGAGGTGTACAAAAAATTTTACAAGACTATAGAAAATCCTAATTACGATTTTGGTATAATAGACCATTCATCAAACAACCTAACTGACGATGAACGCTTTAATGAATGGAGAAATAAGTTAGAAAGATTTTGCTCATAGTCAGATTGATACTCTCTAAACATCAATTCCATTCGTTGCTAACTCCATTGCATTTGCAGGCTTGAAAATAAATAAATAAATAAAATACATTAGAATATTTTATATATTGCATTGCGCTATAAACAATACGAATTGTATATCATCAAAAAATTGATTACCAAGAAATCCTTTTTTGATTGACCAGCTTATTATAGCATAAATACTAGTGTTGCCAGCGGGCAGTTCTAAACTTGGCTTTACCGGGCGGCAGGATCAATTCCAACTGCACAAAGCCTCGAACGTTGCCTGCAATTGTAAAAGACTTCACGTTATGGAAGAAAATAATGAGCTTGAAAAGTCTATTAAGCCAGAGTACAAATCTGCAATAGAATATCTTTCTAATCAGACAAATAGGCTTGATAAGTTAACAAGTCAATTTAATATGCTGCAAACAAATCCTTTATTAGAAAGTGGATTATTTAATGCTACAAAAAAACTGCAAAGCCAATTTAATTTAATAAAGGGTTTAAATCCACTTTTACCTGAACTCGCCAATTTAAAAGCAAATTCATTAGCATTGAATATGCTTAGAGATACTTCGCTTTCAATTTCAGGATTAAGTTCAAATCCTGCTCTAAAACAACTCGGCGAAAGTTTACTAGAAGCAAAAAAAATTGCATTTCATTCAGCACTGATAAAAACCACTTTGTTTGACAGTGCTTTTTTGATACACTTAATAAAGTAAATACATCTAATAGTATGTTAGCGGTTTTAGGAACTAGCACATTATCAGACATTGCTTTACAATCCAGTTTTTCTAAAGCCAGCGCATTGTCAATTTTTGCAGAAAAAAGTCTTTCCAGCTTTCCATGGCAAGACCTAGGTCAATCTATTAATTTAGCTCAATCAACTAAAAGATTACTATCCTCACGTTTTTCTAATTTGAGTTTAGATTTTCTAAATTTTTACAAATCGTTTGAAGCTAATCCAATATCCTTTTCTGAATTAAATCCAATTTTAACGAAATCTGTACCCGTGGAATATTATACGGGTGCTAACTTATTAGAAACGATATCAACAGAAGTTGATAATGATGATGCTGATGAGGAATTAGTCAAAAATGAAATTGCCTACGAAAATGAATATAATCTAAAAACTTATTTGCCTAAAGTAAATGCAGGATTAATTAAACTTTGGCAAGGAGCAATTGAAGCGTACAACTCGAATAATACTGATAGGGCTCGCCATTTCATGACTTCTTTAAGAGAGCTTTTTACTCATGTAATGCACAATTTAGCTCCCGACAATGAAATTACTGCTTGGACACAAAATCCTGACCACTTTCATAATGGAAGACCCACTAGAAAAACTAGGTTAAGTTACATTTATAGAAATATAGCAAACGACAACTTTACAAAATTTGTTGACAAAGATATAGATGCGACTCTCTTATTTATAGGAATGTTTCAACAAGGAACACATGAAATTGATAATCCTTTCAATGAAAAGCAGCTTGCAGCAATAAAAAGTAAGTCTGAATCTACGTTAAAATTTTTACTAGAAATCCATTTCACAACAAACAATTGATAACAACTGCAGGCAACATTGGGCTTGCTGCAAGGCTGGCTGGACGTTATAAAATATCCCACTTGCAGCAATACCTACCCGCTAGGCGAAATTTACAATCCTCAAAGTACGAAGAGTTTACAGGTCATAGGAAGTATTAGGATGCTTAAGAATTGCCTTATTGGTGGTACACCTGGATCCATCAAATAAGTTGGATAAACGAAGAAGGAGTAATATTTTATAAAAAATGGCTTGTGGAATATTACGTTAATTTATAAATAAAAACAGAAAACAGGTATGGGGGTATCTAAAATATACAAAACAATTCGGTTTTCAGAAAGCTTTTAGAAGCTTTTATGGTCACCTTTTTTAGTACATTTTTTGGTTCAATTGGAACAGTGATAGATAGTCAAAACATGCCAATTATCGCTCTATTTTCGGGAATTGGGGCGATAGTCGGTTATTTACTTTACAGGTACTGTATTAAACCCCAACCATTTTACTTTAAAAATATTAAATTCTCTCGCATAAATTTTCTAAAAACAACATATTTATTACCGTTTATTTATGCAATAGTTGTTTTGTTGATATCAATATTGCTTTATGATAGTGTTTATCAATTAGTAGTTACAGTGTTTAATTATCCGAAAATAATGACATGGGTCTTAAATCTTAGCATACTTGGAGCAATTCCCGCCGCAATTTCATTAACAACTTCTGAAATTCGACAAAACGGGTTAGAGAAATCTGTGGTTGGAATTTTAAAATTAATATCCCAATTTATTTTATTTCATGTATTTTTTCAGTTTATTATGCTTGTATTTCATTGATTGTGGTGTTTGTTTTTTTATGATGTCGTCCTTTTTAAGATTTGTTGGTGTTAATTTTTCAGGTGAAAAAATTATAGCCATGAAACATGGATAGTAGGTCTTATCGTTGTGGACATGTTTATTATTTTTAGTCAAAATAAGGATTGGCTATCTGAAAAGTCTTTATAATAAAGAACTGAACTTAATTGCGTTGGCTTCAAAAATAAACTTCGCCTAACACGAACTGTGCTGCAGGGCTGGATTGGAGCAATGGACATTTTCCGATACTTTTCTTCATCTGGACAAACATCGTTGGACTTTTGTTTGTTAACTTGTACTTTTATATCTTTAATCAGCAGCGGTTCCTGGGCGGACGAGCATTGAATTCCAGCCCTGCAAAAGCCTTCCTCGTTGTGTGTAATATTATAAGACCCTTATGTTTGTAATCTCTCCTACTGACAATACTTGGTTTCAGTTTCTAAAAGACACAGGACTAAACTCCTTTGTTAACTTTTGGACACCAACCCCTGGAATATTAAAAGATTAAAGGAGGGTGACAGGTGGTACTTTCTCTTAAAATCACCAATCCGACAACTTGGAGGCCTTGGAAAATTTTATGAATATAAAAATTTGACAGCAAACGAAGCTTGGAAAGAGTTTGGACAAAGAAACGGTTGTGTTGACAAAGCTCAATTCATTGACAGAATACAAACATACATTGATAAAAATAGTGAATCATTCGGCGGCAAATCAATTGATATTAATACTTATGAAATTGGTTGTATTGTTTTAGTCAATTGCCAATATTGGGACGAAGAAAAATATCTTAGGCCAGAAGATTTTCAAATTGATTTCGCTACTCAAGTTGTTAAATACAAATATTTTGATCAGTACGACCCATTCGAAATTCAAATTGACAGTTCCAACAATTTCGATTTAGTTAACGAACCTAGAGAAGTTTACAAAAGAGAAGTCAATCAACGAAAAGGGCAAAGTGAGTTCAAAGGAAAAATATTAAAAGCCTATAAAAACAAATGCTGTATCACTGGTGAAACTTGTCCTGAACTTCTTGAAGCCGCCCACCTACAATCTTATTTAACAGAATCCTCAAATCATATTCAGAATGGAATATTACTTAGAGTGGACTTACATCGTTTGTATGACAGTGGACTTTTATTTATTGACAGCAGCTTTATCGTTCACATAAGTTCTTTAATTCAAAGCACAACTTATCAGCAATACAATGAGCAAAGAATTACATTGCCAGACAACCCAAACTTTTATCCATCAAAAGAATCATTAGAATTGAAAAGACCAAACTTCCGACAATGAAGAAATACTACAAACAACAAAGGTTTGCCGTAAGGCTGGCGGACAAAATAACAATCGGCTGTCGTACTACTATCAGCTAATATCTGGCTTGACCGAATTCTATTTGGCTTATAGTTGTTAACTTCAACTTCAGTTTTTCAATCGGCTTCAGTTGCCGGCGGATCAAATGTTTTTCCCATTTATTTTCTAGGTGCATTCCATTTTGTTGATTGACGCCACTTTTTTTTTAGCTCCTGAGAGGCTTTTTGCCTTCTTTCGGGGGTGCGCGAGGTGGGTGGTGCTTTTGTTCATGCGGTACTACACCTGTATATTTGGCCCTTATTTTTAGGCAGTTGTTGGTGCAGCAATGGCGGTTATTTTCCGCCTGGCCTGTATCTCGGTTTAGTTTGCGGGCCCCTGTTTTCCAGGCGAAGCATTTCGGATCGAGTTTGATAGATGTTTTGGCGTGGTTTGTGTTTTCATTTTTGCCCCCTGGGGGTTTTTTAGCGGGTGCGTCAAAACAAAGTTCTTTTTTTTGCACTTTGCCCCCTGTTTAATGGTAGAGTTAACCCTCACAGTTAATAAAGGGGGCCGCTGGTTATGTTTTATCCACCAAATTAAGGCAAAAAGAAAAGGTAGTAATAGTAGTACATTTAATAATAATTGAAAGGCAAACCTAAAGGACAGTTAATATAATACCAGCCCTGCCGCAAGTAAGGCGCAGCAACATAAAAATGACAGAGAAACTTTCAATACAACAGCTTGTTGATTTGGCTGAAACTGACGGCAGTTTACTGGGCGTAAGTCAAGTTATTACAGAGTTATACAAAGAAAATGACGACAAAGCATTAGACCTTTGCATAAGACTTGCCATGTCTGACTATGGCGGTATTACTTTTAAGTCAGAGTTTCAAAACATCGGAGTTGTTGGAACACTACATTGGGGGCTAAATGGTATTAAGAAATTAGGAGAAGCAGCAGTAAGAGTTGATTCATACAGAGCAATTAGCAATGTTACAAGATTCCTAAGTTACATATCAAGTAAATCGCTTCAGGAACTTCCATTTATAAACACCAAGTTGCCAAGCATTAATCTGTTAGACTTATCTAACGAGAAGTATAAAACTAATGAGTGGACTAAAGCCGCTAAAGAAGCACTTATTGACGTTGTAAAATCTGTTGAAACAAAAGAAAAGTTTCCGATGGGTATTACAAATAATCTTGGATTTGCAATTAATGAAAACGCACAAGAGCATGTTTTTGCAGCATTAATTGCACGGTGGTTCAACTTTAGTTCAAATGGGTTAAGAGATTTTTCAGACTTAGTAAATAGCATTGGGAAAGCAGAAATTGATTATCAAAATTTTTAGCAACAAATCCATATATCCTTGAACCATTTCATGCCCAAATATGGTCAAAACCTAAGTTCGGAGAAAGCCTAATTCCAGATTTTCTTATTCGCTCTATGGACAATAATTATACAGTTGTGGAAATTGAACAAGCAGATTTTTCAATTATGACAAAAGCTGGTGAACTGTCTGCTAAAACAACTCATGCTAAAAGACAAGCCTTAGATTTTAGAGACTGGGCAATAAATAACGGTCTTTATGCATCTCGGAAATTTCCAGGAATATACCGTCCATACTGCTTGGTTGTTATCGGACGTGAAAATGAATTGGACGAAATGCAATCTCAAAGATTAATGCAAGAAAATGAATCAACTCAGGGTGTTTTAAAAATTGTTGGCTTTGACTGGTTACTGAAAAGAGCACAACAGACACTTGACAATTTAATAAACTTCGGTTTTAATAGACATACGTTTACAGAAACAGTCAAAGACGTTTAAATACCAGCCGATAACATAAATTTATTGAATTGTAAACATAGGATGGGGTTTTGTGCAAGTGTGGCTTGACAAACAAATATCAGCTTAATTACAAATTCAGTAAATAGTTCTGGCAGTATAAATCCATTCGCATCTCATTCCTTTGGCTCTTAGACGGCTCACAATAAACCTCATTTAAGCAATAAACTTATCACGTTTTAAATTTATGAAATTATGGCACTAGTAATTAACTTCATCTTCAGTTTTGTTTGACTTCAATTTGGTCATGACGAACAATATCTATAGAATTCTATCTCCCTACTTATTTGTTCAAATAGTACCTTGACCTCTAAAACTTATAGTTATCCCCATAAATTATACTATTGTTAAAATAAAGATCTCTTTCTTCTTCCTGTAACAATAAAAATATAACATATTACATTCAAATTAAGAATCAAGAAACCTGTGCTAACTGTCTTTTAAATTTAAATGATTGGTATTTTCATATTCCGACATAGATATACGCAGCTTATGTGAGAAAGAAGAAGTTGCGATAAATCAATTAGGCTTAAATATTGCTTCTTTATTTCTGGGTAGATTAGCCGATTTGGAAGCCTGCGATTTTCTTTCTGACTTAATTGTGGGAAATCTACGGGTAGACCCAACTAATTCGGAACAGTTTAAAATTGATATTGATGAGAATTATCATCTCATAGTTTGTTCAGGTCATATTAAAGCTGATTTAACAGATGATGGGGATATTGATTCAAGTAAAATATCAAGAATTAAAATTATAAAAATTGAAAATGGCAACGACTAGTAATAGTAATTTTAATCCTAATTGGGCCTCACCTCCCGGGAATACTATTGATGAATTATTAAGAGAGCGTAAAATTTCATTTAATACTTTAGCTAAAAATTTAAATGCTGATACGGATTATTTAAATAACCTCATTCATGGAAATATTCCATTAACTGAAGAAATTGCTGTAAAATTAGCAAGTCATTTAGGCGCTTCGGCTAAATTTTGGCTGAATAGAGAAAGTCATTATCGACAATCTGTTGATAAACTTCGTGAAAATGAAGAAAAGAAATGGTTAAACAATCTTCCCATTTCCGAGATGGTCAAGCTAGGATGGATACCTTCAAATTATTCACCAGGTTTACTATTAGAATATTTTAGTGTCTCTAATGTATGGGCATGGAAAAGTAAATATCGTAAACTTTTTTCTACTACTTCATTTAGGTCATCCCTAGCTTTGAATCAAACCTCATGTCTGTTTCTGCTTGGCTAAGAAAGGGTGAAATAGAGGCATCTAAAATTAATTGTCAACCATTTAATCAAGCTCTTTTTGAAGAAAAACTGATAGAAATAAAAAAATTAACCCGAAAGAAAAATCCAATTAATTTCATTTTTGACCTTCAAAATATTTGTGCTGAAACTGGCGTTGCTGTAGTATTCGTAAAAAACCCAAAAGGTTGTACAGCCAGTGGCGCAGCTTATCATATCTCTGAAAAAAAGGCAATTATAATTTTAAGCTTCAGATATTTATCTGATGATCAATTTTGGTTTACATTTTTTCATGAAGCTGGGCACATCCTTCTCCACAAGAAAGGAGTTTTTGTCGAAGAACTGAATCATGACGGCTTAGATGATGAAGAAGAGAAAGAAGCTAATGCTTTTTCAACGAATATTCTATTATCAAAAGAAGCTCAGAGTCAGCTTAATTCTTTAGAATTATCTATGGAGGGTATTGCTAGGTTTGCTATAAATAACGGTATTTCGCCTGGGATATTAATTGGACAATTACAATATATTGGAAGAATTGGTTACCACCAACTTAACGGATATAAAAGAAGATACACCTGGACGGATATTTCTTCTATTTTGAATGATAAGATTTAGCCCCAAAAATAAATGTATTTCGTGGGACTTTTTTGCCAATTACAAAGTGAGTCTTCTAATACTTGCATGCCAAAATATAAGCCGAGATGTGATTCTAAATCATTAAGTAATATTTCTAATTGATTGTTACTTTTTGGGGTACTATTAGGGCCTCCAAATAATAATTGAGCTCCACGCACTGGCCCAGTTGCTCCTATCATATATGTGGATGGCGGTTCGATGAAAACAATACCTAATTTTCCGATCATTGTTAGATAATCAAATTTTCCAGTTCTTCCAAAACGATTTACTGCGGACATTGATTGATAGAGAGCTTGGAATAAATTTCTTGGGTCAGATCCTGAAGAAATTATAATCTTATTAATTAGTTCTTTATGGCTTTGGCCTACCCACTCCACGTAGCTTTGTATTGCCGCCCCTGTGCCGTTAGATTTTAATCCGCTTAGGCTTTCATATTTTCTATGATTGGAAAAATTGCCGGTTTTTTTTAAATTATCTTTATTAAGGTCCAGCCATGCTCTGAATTCTTTAGTTTTTACACAGATATCTTTCCACATCCAGACTTTTAAATCTCCTTTATAAATATTACGCAGCAATTCCCATTCTGATTTTTTTATTTTTCCCAAAGTGAGTCGCTAAAAATGTCAACCAAAAGGCCTCTTCAATGTTGCCATTTTGTTTAAACCAAACTGCAGCCTTTAAAGGGTCAAATGTTTTTTTAGTTGGATCGGTTACAGATTGATCCATATTCATCGCTGCTATAGTAGTAACATATTTGATACGCCTGCAACTGTCAACCATCTGTTCTAATAGGCATTCTCGAGAAGCCTTGCTAACTATGCCTGGTAAATCATTTATATCTTCAAATGACGTTAGTTTTTCAGAAATTTTTTTTGCTAAGGGTAGATCACTTTTTCTCATGAAATATTTCTTTAGTTTTTTCAGTGACCCAATCTCTAATTGATTTTTGAACATTCTTGGTCACACCAAAGCTACTTTGAATATTATGATTATAACCGAGAATCGTTATTGATTTTTTTAAAGGCATTCCAGCAATTGAATTAATGACCCCTATATATGCATATCCACTAACTCCTTCACTTTCCTTCCTCGGAAGAGTCCAGTCTGGCATATGAATCTCAGTAAATATTACATCACTCATTTTCTGCAAACTATTAACTACAGTTCTACCATTTAAAATCAGTAATTCTATTTTAGAACTATTAAGAATAGAAGCAAAATATTCGGAAGAACTTGTCAATAATAAATCTTGTTGTATAGATGATAACTCACTCCATTTTCGTGAAGTAGCAAATGGAATAAGGTCTAGATGACAAGCTTGTCCAGATGGGAAATAATAAGACATTGATGTTCCTGAAATAATATGATCCAATTTCTTAAACCATGCATCATAGGGATTTCTATTAAAATAATCTTCGCAATCCTCTAATATCAGGTTTATATGTTTCGGTTTAACATTAGACCAGCAATTTAAACCTAACGATGATAAAGTTTGAAAACGTCTTTCAGAACCCGATAATTCTATTCCATCCTGGTCTACAAACTCTCTATTACTTGGGTTCAGCCCTAAGGTGGCTATTTTTGCGTTAACAATATTTCCAAACAAGGGAACAGGACAACTCCATGCAATTACTTCTGTTTCTGTAATAAAAGGATGATTAAGTTGTTTAACCATACTATGTAATTCTTGATTCATGGTTTTAGCTTGATATGCTTTATTTTTTGATCTAAATAAATATTATATACAGAAGACTTCATTTCGCTTTTCAAAGTTTCGACTCCTTGAAGATTATTTTCTCTTAGGCTGGAATAAACTTTTAGCAATCGAATTAAATCGATCCAATAATCGTCAATTTGCAAATCCATTTCATTAATATTTTCGCCATTTCTAATTTTTATTTCTTCTTCAGACAATATTTTTAGAGCAGGCCAGGGATCACCAAAAGGCATATCGGGCATTACATCTTTAGTAGAATGATACCCTTCTTCAATATATTTTTGTGCATTCACTTGATCTCCTTCATATAGATGTAAACTACCCACAGCATGAGTATATATCCCCAAATCGACATTTAATTGCCTGGCGATTATCTCCTGTAACATTGTAAAAGTAAAAATATCATGCGGTAATCCAAGAAACGCATCGTTCGACCTCATTGTGGTGAACATATTTAATCTATTGTCGCGTATTAAAAATTGTAATGTGCACGTACAAGGAATTTCTGGATGCTCATCTACCAAATCAATTCCATCAAAAATTTGGATTACTGCTTTTCGCGAAGATTGATGCTCAGTTAATAAATCAGTAATATTTTTGAATTGATCTATTTCATCCCTAAGCTTAAATATTCTAGGACCGTAGCCTCCGTAGACGGTTTTACCATCAGAAGATTCCCCTTCATATTGCTTTATATAATAAGAGATAAAATTCTAGCGACTTGTCTTTAGACAAGTACCACATAAGTTCACCTAAAGCACTAAACGGCTTACCCGTGTTTCCGACCTGCTAATTTAGCTCTAGGATTTTTGCAGATGTAACATTGCGCCAAGAATCTCGCTGGATTTTCCCCTACGCGATTGAATATTGCATGGGCGTCGGAGAAGTTCTTGTAATACCGGCAACATGAGGTCATCTATAGTATCTTCACTAAAGTACATAAGCAGGTATTAGTAAAAAAATTAAACTCTGGTATTAGTTAAAAAAGAAATAGTACTTACAATTCATTAACCTTCAAAAACTCCTGTAAAACTAGAAGATCTGCTGCAGCCCAATCCAATGTATGTAAGTTTTGCCTCGACAACCATTTTATTTCATTATGCTCAAAAGTTTTTATTACACCCTTGTGGTATTGAACAATAAATGGTAATAGATTTATTGAGAATGATCCATAGTCATGAAATACTTTTGGCATTTCTTTTTGAATTATCACCTGAATATTCAACTCCTCTTGTAGTTCCCTATGAATACACTCTTCCTTAGATTCATTACTGTTTATTTTGCCGCCAGGAAACTCCCATTTCAATGGCAATTTCATAGTTTCACTTCTTTGTGCTACTAATATCTTTTTTTTATGAATTATTATTGCACAAACTACTTCAATTGGTTTCATTTATAACATAAATTGAAATTCTTTTAATGATTTTACATTACTTATAACAAAAAGGAATCGTTTCTAGAATTTATCTTTATATATACATAATAAATCCTCCAATTCGTAGCAATTTAAGTTAGAATTTGCTAAGGCAGGCGGAAGATCATTTTTATTTATCTGATTCCCCAAATGCCTATTTAGCAATCTTTTGCACCGATTTTTGTACCTGCATGAAGATAAATCACTCGTGGACTCAATCCAAAAAAGCCCCAATCCTAATTGCTGTATCATATACAGCCAAATCCCCAATTCCATGTATACGTTGTGCTGCTATAATTTGTAATAAATTATCAAAATTTATTGCTCGCTGAATCATTTTATGATTTGCGAGTAATCGGTCTTTAAAGAGTATCATGCTTTTACTCTCTAATCTATATTGGTGCTTGTGCCTCTTGCCAAATTGGTTTTCACTTAACGCCGCAAAGTAAATGGCGCTTTTGATTGTATTTTGATTTATGCAGTGTTGAATCCATAGGTCGGGGTTTGCATTTTTAAATTTTCTATAGTGTGTAATAATACTAGCAAGGCTAATGGGCATATTAAAACTTTATTCCTCAAATTAATAACAATTCTATCGTTATCAAAAATTTCTCTTTTTTTAGGTGGGCCATATATCCACTATTTATTAAATTGCAAATAAAATAACTGGTGGTAAAACTGGTGGCAAAAGCTTAATTTGAAATGATTTTAATTCTCTCAAAACCAATATAGATAAGCTTTTAGTTGCTTTTATTGGTCGCTGGTTCAAGTCCAGCGGGGGAGCTAAACAAAGTATAAGAGTTATAGAATTATATTCTGTAACTCTTTTTATTGGGCTACTTAATAATACATCTGGTATTGTTTACCGTCCACCGATACATCACCTGACAAAATAAGTAAAGAACTCCGGGTTGCCCCCCATGATCGATATCGTGATATTCAGGCCGCCATATTTTAGTGATGGATCCCAGGTGGCTGTATAGGTTTTGGTGCCGCCATCTTTAGAAATGACCGGATTGTCAGAAACCAGCACATCCACATTTGAAGATTTGGCCATTACCTCTGCTTTAAAATCATAATAGGAAATACCCCCAAGTGCGGTCAGCTCAATTGTAATCGTAACAGGTCCGCTACCTGCTACATTACCCGTAAATTCAGTACCGTTATTGCGCCATCCCTGACTGTCGCTTGTTTTAAACTTGGCCAGGTTACTGATGGTCACTTTGATATGCGACCAGGAATCGGCCGCGCCTTTTTCAACAGTGTAGGTCTGACCGGGTGCCATATTTACTGCTGGGTTTGTGACTACCGGTTGTACTTTTTTTGGAAAGTGCAACCTGGCGATCTCTGCAAACTTAGCTTTATAAGCGGCTGTTCCCCCCTGTGAAAAAGCCATGAATAAAGCCAGGGCCTCGGGGGAATATACGGGATTGCCGCTATTCAGTGTTCTACCCACGACCCAGGGATCTACGCCTATGGAAATAAGGTCTCGGCGTATTGCCCGGTTGAGCCAAAGAAAGCGGTCGAAGACCTCCGTCTCTTTGCTAATGCCATATTGTTCCATATGTTTTCGAAAATCAAAGATCGTACCTCCCTGGCTTTCCATTCCTTTGAACATATCATACATGTGCTCCAATTTCACTTGCTCGGCCTGAGCAGCATCCTCATTTTTTCGGGTGGCTTCAAACAATTCTACCATCTTGGCATTGATCACATCATCACTAACCGATCTGCCCTGGAAATATTTCTCCCTGACATACGCTGCTGATCCGCCATACATCCTTACCAGTCCATCGCTTCCATATTCCTTATATTTTTGGTAAGCGGCATCAAACTGGTTGTTCGTAAGAAAATCCCAACCTGCTTTCTCTATGCTAATGGCCTGATCAATTCCCTTGCCGATTGCGGTCTGCTTCCAGATAATTTTACCAATGGTTTCTGAGCCCTTGTAATAATCACCCCCTGCAATGGAACCAATGGCCTGGCTTGCTTCGCCCGCCACATCTGGATATTTGGTCAGGCCTTTCAACAGGGCCGACATATTACTTTCCGGCACATTTTCTGCAATGATCTTTCCAATGAGGAGCTGAGTACTTAATGCAGCTGACTGCACATCGGTGGTGGAAGCACCTTGGTAGATCTGCTTCAGATTGCTTTTGTTATTGGCTATTGAGGTAATGATCTTGCTGGCAGTATTCTGGTCCAGGTTATTCTTTGTAATAAATTCTTTCACACCATTCAGCAGAATGTCTTCGGTCTTGTCCTTCGCCCAGTCGTTTGCCCGTTTTGCCATTACCTGAGCCTGCTTTTTAATAAAGGCGTTAATCTCCTGCGACCTGGAGGCTTTGGGCAACTGCGCATAACCAGTAAACGGAATAAAAAGGATGAAAAAAAGTATTAAAGGCTTTAGTTTATTTTTTCCCGATGATCTTTCGCAAATGGATAAGGAATTGTTCATGGGCTTTTGTTTTATGTGTTGCCATGAACCCCATCAAACTATTAAACACTGGTGCCCATGAGCAGACTTGAAATATTTTCGTAACGGTTATTTAAACTTCAACAGCTAAAGTTAATCAGCAGCGCTACAATTAAATATGATATGCGTCATGAAAACATCTGTTGAATTTTGGCCCTGCGGGTGTTCCGCAAAATCAGCCGAAAACGATTCGCTGTTACATGTGAACACAGCTAAATATGGTTATCAATAGATTAGTTAGAATATTGGTAATCTCTAATAATAGAAAATGCTTGCAACTTTCCGCAGTATGGGGAGCTTAAGAAACCACTTACACTTATATGTAGGTGGTTTTTATTTTCTGTCATTTCAACCCTTTATACATTACATCCACCAATCCATCCGTTTTAGCATCCTGTACCAGTTCCCAAAACATAATGCCTCCCAGTTTTTTTCGGCGTATGAATTTTATTTTTGCCCGGATAGATCTTTTATCATCAAATGTTGCAAATAAATTTTTTGATGCATTGTATTGAAAAGGGGCTTTCGCTTTTTTATCCCAGTAGTATTTATAGCCCGATGTATCGCTGAAATAATTTTTAAAATCAGCAAAAGCAACACCCTGTTTAAATTTACCAGGCTGGAATAAGCCATGATCAATATCCGGCACATTTTCCCAAACACGGGCATACATGGCAGCACCAATGATTAGTTTTTGGGCAGCTACTTTTTTATTCAGCAGCCAGTTTACACATTTGGTTGTTGACTCCTGGTCCGGCCGGTAATCCTGCAACAGGGTGTGGTGCCCTGTTACGGTTGCATAGCCACCTACCAGGTCATAGGTCATCAGGTTTACAAAATCTACCAACGGCATTACAGCATCCCAGTCAACCGATTCTTCTACATATTTTACAAAACCGCCGGCAGCAAAAGTGAGCAGAAAATCATTCCCCATTTCTTGCCGCAATGCCTTTATTAATTCGGTAAAATTATGCTTATCCGCCGCATCATATTTGTGGCCGGGAAAACCTTCTATAGCCGGGTATTCCCAATCAAGGTCAATGCCGTCAATACCATAACGTTTAAAAAGTGCCACAGTTGTTTTTGCAAAATTTTTACGGTGGTCATCGCTTGCAAACAGATCACTGCAGAACGAACAGCCACCCCAGCCTCCAACAGATACCATGATCTTTAGTTGCGGGTTTGTTGTTTTTAAGGCAACTAGTTGCCGCACTGTATGCTCCTGGTCGGGGTTATGAAAGGTAAGCGTATCGTTCTGTATTTTTAAAAAGCTGTAAATAATATGGGTTAGTTTATTAACCGGGTATTGTTTTATAGTTTCGGCATGGCCCGTGGCATAGGCAATAATTTTATTTTGTGCAGCCGATGTTAAACTGGTTAAAACAAAGAAGAAAAAAAGACTTTTTTTCATAAAGATGAAGGTAGAGAAATTATCTTTTCTGCAGACTGCTAACCGGCTTAACTGTCTTTAACTGCATAACTAAAAAAAATCCCCCCCTACACTGTGTAGGGAGGGATTGTATAACTGATTAGTTATTTATTACTGTATCACTACTCTGCACATGGTTAAACGGTTACCGTTCAGGTCACCGATCTCAACCCAGTAGAGTCCTTTTCCAAATCCACGCATATCAACATCCATTCTGTCGTATGGTCTTCCGATCGTGTAGTTCTGTGACAATACGCGGTCGCCTTTAGAATCATAAATTGTTAAGAATCTTGGCAACACGTTGTTTGCAACACTGTAATACCTAACCTGGAACTTACCACTGGTTGGGTTTGGATAGATGAAGCACTTACCGCTTGCAGAATCTTTGATGGTTACGGTATTCGAAATGTTCGTACATCCGTTCGCATCAGTAACTCTCAGTTGGTAATCACCCATACCATCCACATCCACTCTCAGGTTAGCTGTTCCTAAACCACTCACCACACCCAATGCAGGGCTGCTGAGTACCACGCCATTACGTATCCAGCTATACACAAATGGTGCAGCAGGAGGAGTTATGGTAGAAGCAGCTATGGTTGTTTGCATACCAGGTAAAAGGCTGGTAGGATTAGCACTGATCGTGAACGCTGGTAATGGATTAACCGTTAATGTAGCTGCTCTTGATGTTTGTGCAGCACATGGTGCAGCACCATTCACAATCGCACGGTACTGGTATCCGTTCATAGTTACCGGAGGTGCAGTAATGGTCAGCGTAGCTGTAGTAGCACCGCTGTAAACACCACCATTGTTAACATTGGCCCAGGTACCACCACCATTGGTGCTTACCTGCCACTGATAGCTGTGAGGGCCGGTTCCGCCTGTAACTGCTACCGTAAAGGTGGCTACCTTATCGGTACAAATGGTTTGGTTAGCTGGCAACTGTGCATTCAGCACCGTTGGCTGGCGAACCGTTACAACCACTGTTCTTGCAGGTGAAGTACAAGGAGCAACCGGTACATTGAACCTGATGGTGTAACCACCAGCAATTGATCCGGCATCGCCCGCTGCATCATCATCCACAGCAAATAGTTTCCATACACCGTTCATATCACCGGTTAAGGAAGCTAAGGTTGGGGTTGCCTGGGTAACACTACCCGGACCCGGTGCAGGGAAATTATCTGTAGCTCCGTTATTGGTTGGCCTGTAAGTACCGGTAGCGTTTGCTCCGGTGATACTCATTGCCGGACCTGAGTCTGCAAATGTGTAAGTAGCATTAAATGCAGCAGTACCTCCTACATCTGACATCAATATCACGTTTTGGCCGGTTGGAGATTGAATCAATATATCCACATCTTCACCCCAGGTATGATTAATGCCATTTAATACCACTGAATGTACAGTAACACCGGCTACAGGTAAACCACTAACTGTTAAGTTAGATGGATAAGGTGTGCCGGTACCTCCGATAGGTATTGCGACAGCTGCGGGGTTAGTAAATGCCGGAGGAACAGGCAGGAATGCCGGAAGACTCTGTACAGTTGCCGAATAAGTATAAACACCCGATGGTGTTGGCATTGTCCATACGGTATCTCTTGGCGTACCGGCATAAGGAATGGTAGCCGCTGCATCATTAAATAATCCCGCAATTGGAGACCAGGTAGCAGCGGTTGATGGTACACCTACAGTTACTGATGTAGTAATGCTGATTGACCACGATGTTAGTGTTCCTGTATCCGTACCAACATTGTCTCCCATTGCCAGTGTCCAGGTTCCGTTAGCTGATGCCGAAGTTGGTGTAAGTGCCGCCCAGTTATTTACAGTTTGTATGAAACCGATAGGGCCAAAGCCTGCCCGGGCTTCTGCTGCAAAAGTACCGGTACGTGGTGCCGGAGCTCCACTGATGGCTGCACCACCTGGAAGTGAACTGAATACTGTATTGGTGAAGTTGTCGGTTGCATTACCGCCGGTTCCGCCATCTAATGAACCTACCAGGTTCAAAATAGCGTTGTTTGGCGCTCTCAGGTTCACATCCACATCACCTACCCAGGTATGGTTGATATTCATGGTTACCCTGATCTCACTGACGTTTGCACCGGTAGGTACACCTGCAACAGTAAGGTTTGAAGTAGCCGCTACACTTGTTCCGTCAGGTATTGGTACACTGATGGTGCCTGAAGATGCTGTAACATTTGAGGTTGTTGTTGTTGAAGAATTGGCTATCAAACGCACAGCCGGATCTCCCAAACACATTGTTACTGATGACGGTGTTACAGAAGGTGCAGGAGGTGTGTAGTTAACCAATACTGAAGCTGTACTTACACAACCCGTTACTACATCTGTAGCTGTTACAGTATAGGTGGTTAATGTAGTTGGTGCAGCATATACAACAGGTGTACTTGTACCTGTGTAAGGTATAGTTGCCTGTGCATCGGTATACAAACCTGTAACCGGAGCCCATACATAAGAAAGCGTAGAGCCTGTTGTACCTGGTGTGGTATACTCAACCGTGATAGACCAGTTGGTTAAAGTACCCACATCACCAGGACCTCCATCAGCCATGGCCAGTGTCCAGGTTCCGTTTGGAACTGAGAATAACTGGTTCCAGTTGGTAGCTGTTGATGTGAAGCCGGCTATTTCCTGAATTGTAAATGGTATAGTACCATTCAGCAGATCAGCTTTCCACGTTCCTGTAATAGGAGTAGAGGTTGCTGTACCCAAAGCTGCTGTACCTGATGAACTGATGGTGGTATTTACAAATCCTGCATTAGGATAAGTTCCTGCCTGTGTAGCAGTTCCACTCATATATTTAGCCAGGTTTAAAATTGTACCATTAGGCGCTCTCAGGTTCATGATCATATCGCCCACATACGTGTGGCCCGGCATGTTGAAGTTAACCCTGATACCTGTAATGGTTGCATTGGCAGGTACGCATGAAACCGCAAGGGTGGTTGAAACACCATTTGCTGTATTATCCGGTACTGCAACACTGATCGCACCAGATGCTGTAGTACAACTACCCGGCACCGGAGGAGGTGCAGATGCTGTACTTAATTGTGTACCAAACAAACCTGCAACACCACCGCATACAGGGCCCGCAGGGGTAATGGTAACTACCGGTAAAGGATTAACCGTTAAGGTAGCACAGTTTGAAATATTGACAGTACCAATAGGAGCACAAACACCGGTTACAATAACACGGTATCCTCTGCCACTAAATGTACCATTTACAGGGTTTATAGTAAGTGTTGCTGTATTAGCACCACTGTAAGGAGCTCCGTTTGCTATATTATTCCACGGACCTGCACAACCTGCAAGGCTTTCCTGCCACTGGTAGATAAGGCCTGTACCTGTTGCACCTACTGTAAAGGTTGCAGTAGTACCGGCACATCTTACTTCATTAACAGGCTGTGTAGTTACCACAGGACGCTTGTTAACTGTAATGGTAACAGTAGCCGTTCTTGTACAGCCACCAGGTGTTGTACGTACAACCGTGTAGGTAGTTGTATTCATTGGAGAAGCTGCAACAGGGTTTGAAGTTGTTGAACTTAAACCTGCAGCAGGGCTCCATAAGAAAGTACCTGTTGAAATTGGTCCCGTTGCGCCTACTGTTCCGGCAACATTGAGGATAATACGCATATTGGGGAAACCGATAACCGCTACATCCGTAGGAGTGTTTACTCCGCAGGTTGCAGCAGATAAATAACTCGGACCTGTTTGAGCTGCCGGGTTACTGCCTATAAAGAAGGAACGGCCGGTAGCCTGTCCGCTTGGTGTAAATAATTCAACAATTAATACCGCTGTGTTAGGAACTACAACCGGTGTTGCAAAAGTTACTGTTTGCGTTGTTAAAGTTGAGTTATTCACTGTGGCAGCTTGTGTGCCCACTAAAGTACGTGTGCCACCAGGGAAAGCTGGTCCTGGATTCTGTGTGTATAATCTCACAGTTACAGGCTGAGCTCCACCAGAGGCCTGCTCAATACCAAAGGTTACGGTATTAACCGTTAACGCAGATGGTAAACCTAAAGCGGCCAGGTTATAAGCCCTCCAGTAACTGTTATCTGTATGTAATCCGCCTGCATTGCAGGATACCGATCCTGGAACAGGTACCTGAGACGATGACTGCGTTAAATTAACCGTTGTTAAACCAGCTGATTCATACACTGTCAGCAAAGTAGGATCTCCTTCACAAATAGTTGTGCCGGGATCTGCTACAATAACAATGGCTGCATTTGGATTAACAGTGATGGTGAATGTACGTGGTGTACCAACACATACTGAAGGAGGTATGGCAGGTGTTACCAAAGTAATTCCCCAACCACCGGCTATATTTCCAATATCACCAGCGGCCATATCAGTCACATACAAACTCCAGGTTCCATTATAGTTTGAAGTTGTATTGAATGTATTGGCAAAGGTAGATGTGCCAGCTGGAGCAGCATAATTATATGGAGTTCCTGGAGCAGGTGCTGGCCATATGGCTGTAGCACCAGCTGTTGGCCCATACGTACCTGTAGGTATTGCTGCAGAGCCTGTAGGCATTGCAGGAGAACCATCTCTGATGGTTATTGTTGTTGCTACATCAAAACCAGTAGTTCCACCCACTCTTGCCAGCGGCACGAATTTCTGACCACCAGGTCCTACTAATAATACGCCAATATCATCAGACCAGGTGTGTTGTATATTAGTTAATCTGATAGATTCCACACTAACACCCGTGGTTGGAATACCAGACACGGTGATGTTTGAAGGATAAGGGTTGGCTCCACTACCAGAACCACTGCCGGTACCTGATCCAGGTATTGCAATGTTTGCTGCATTAGTGAAATTAAAATTACCAGCCGGAATGCCGGGACCAATTGGCAAACTTGGTGTAACTGTTACGGTTGCAACCAATGGAGTGTTACCCGGATTCTGGGCAACAAATGAAGGTATATTACCAGTACCCGCTGCAGCAAGACCAATGGCAGGGGTATTGTTTGTCCAGTTGAAAATTGCACCAGGAGTTGCGCTTGTAAAGTTTACAGGCAAAGTTGGTGAACCAGCACAAAGTTGCTGATCAGGAACCACGTTCACCGTTGCAGTTGGATTAACTGTAATGGTAAATGCAGTTGTAGGACCGTTACAAATAGTGGTTACGTTGTAGTTTAATACAACCTGGCCATTACCTGTTTGAATATTGGTAGTCACAGCACCGGCAGTTACACCGCCTGTGTATGAAGTACCACCGGCACCACCGCCGCCAGCTCCTTTATCGTTACCAGAGCAGCCTACAGTTCCTGCAGAACCGCCGCCACCGCCGGCACCACCAAGGAAGCCACCGCCGCCGCCACCACCGCCAGGTACACTGGCGAAGTTAAAGCAGCAGCATGTTTGTCCGCCACCGCCGTTACCGCCTGCGGGGCCAAAACCTGCCAAACCAGGATTACCTAAGAAACCTCCACAACCAATACCGGCTGCACCAGGTGTTACTCCGATAGCTCCAAATCCGCCACCGGCGAAACCACCTGATGTAGGTGCATCTGTTCCGTTTGCTCCATTACCATCGCCATTTCCACCAGCTCCGCCAGCTACGGTATTGAGTTCGCAACCAGCACGGCCGCCGCCGCCGCCGCCACCGGCTACCAGGATACGGTCTGCTGATGCAGCACCCGGGAACCTTACATCAGATGCACCGCCACCACCGCCGGAATTGGCATTACCGCCTGTTCCGCCGCCGTTAAATCCTGCTGTAGGTGCACCACCTGCTCCGCCTACAAATATAGTTAGTACCTGTCCGGGTGTTACCGCCAGTGTACCTGTTGCTCTTGATCCTCTTCCACCAGCACCACCGGTTGCAGCATTGCCACCGGTTGCTCCGGTTCCGCCTTCTGCACCTAATGTAGTGATGTTGATCGAACTAACACCTGCAGGCACGGTAAAGGTTTGTGCACCGCCTGTGAAGTTGAAGGTTGTTGTTGTTGCTGTTACTGTAGTTAATACCGGTGTTACAGTTATGGTAGCTGTAACAGGCAATGCTGTAGCATTGGTTGCTATAAAGCTTGGTATATTACCTGTGCCATTGGCTGCAAGGCCAATAGAAGGGGTATTGTTAACCCAGCTGAAAGTAGTACCCGGAGTAGAACTTGTAAAGTTTACTGCCGTTGTAGGTGAATTGTTACAAACGGTTTGGTTTGGAACAGGATCCACACTGGTACAAGCAGGGGGGGCATTGTAAGTAACGGTGTTATCCGTACTGGTAGATGCAGCATTTGGTGCAGGACAGCCACTTTGAGCAACACCTGCTGCAATAGTAGCGATCACTGTTCCGCTCGTTGTCATACCAGATACGGCTACATTATAAGTAGATGGTCCGCCTGTAACTGTACCTGTTGTTGCACCAGCTGTACCGCTTAAGGTAATATCACCGGTTGCAAAACCGGTAACCGGCTCGCTGAATACTACTGTAAAATTAATAGGTGAAGCCGCGGTAGGATCTACCTGTGCTGCGGCCTGGTTAATAGTTACCGTTGGATTGGCCGTTATAAAATTAACTGTATTATCAGTACTGGTTGAAGCACTGTTTGTTTGCGCTGAAGCATTTTGGGCAACACCGGCAGGAATGGTGGCAATTACCGTTCCGCAAGATACCATACCGGTTACAGCAACATTATAGGTTGCTCCGCTACCTGTAACGGTAGCAGTAGTTGCACCGGCAGTTCCTGATAAAGTAACATCGCCAGTAGCAAATCCTGTAACGGGCTGATCAAATACCACCGTAAAATTAATGGGTGATGTTGATGTAGGATCCGCCTGGGCCGCAGCCTGGTTAATAGTAACCGTTGGCGGAGTTGCCGGTAAATTATAAGTTACCGTATTGTCCGTACTGGTAGATGCATTATTAGGTTCGAGCGCTGCATTTGTACAAACACCGGCGGCAATAGTGGCAATCACCGTTCCGCTGGATGCCATACCTGATACAGCAACATTAAATGTAGTAGGCCCTCCGGAAACAACAGCAGTTGTTGCTCCTGCAGTTCCTGATAAAGTAACGTCGCCTGTTGCAAAACCTGTAACCGCCTGATCAAACACCACTGTAAAATTAATTGGTGAAGCTGAGGTAGGATCTGCCTGTGCTGCAGCCTGGTTAATGGTTACATTTGGATTAGTTGCAACAACTGAAGGAATTTTTGAGGTCCACAATCCACGCCCGTGTGTTCCGGCAACAATAGTGCTGTCGCTGGTACGCATCTTCAGCATATAGGTGCTTACCGTTGGGAAAGTAGTTTCAGGAAGCCATTGTGTAGATGCCCCGTTAATATTGGTGGTAGTATAAATTCCGGCTTCGGTAGCCAGGAATAATTTTGAGTTGTCGCCCGGTTCAAACATGGCCCAACGAACAGGCATATCAGGCAGATCGCCGTCAATGGCTGTCCAGGATGTTCCGCCATTTGTTGAAACCCAAACATTGTTTATACCATAATTTGTATAGGTTGCTACCAGGTTATTATCGGTGGTGCCTGAATTAACACAAATAATAGTTCCAGCTGGGAAAGAGGCTCCGCTGATATCAACAGCAGTTCCGGTGGTACCGGAAACCGTATTGGCATTATCCAGCCTGTACAGTTTGCCTGCATTGGTTCCAAAATACAGCCTGTTTGCTGTATGCGGAGAATATTTTAAAGAAGTTAAAGTACCGGATACATTACTGAAAGAAACAACGATACTGGTATTGGAACTGTTTGCATTATCCCAACGCCTCATTTGCGCTCCTAAACCTTCGCTGCAATACATAATATTCTGTGCATCATCATAGTCGAATGGATTTACAAATGAGCCATTCGGAAAGTTAATTGATGACCAGGAAGCGCCGCCATTGATACTGCGCCTGTAGGCATTGCCTACATAGCTTCCAAATTGAATAAGGGGATTTTGTTGATTAATATGTACAATACAACCGTCTCCCCCGGTTACTTCTTTTGAGTAGGTAAGCCCGGGATTGCTGATGGCATGTACGCCATTATCCTGTGCCCCGGCCATTATGTATGGTGATCCTGCTGCCGGGTGAATGGCCGCAGAGTAAAATTGTTTTAATCCCAGATTTTTATTCTTGGCATTAAAAGTAGCTCCATTATCATTTGAATAAAAGAGGCCTCCGTCTGTGCCCATGATGATCCTGGTTTGTCCGCCTGCTATCCAGTAATGTACAAAATGGTGATCGGCATGCACATATGGTGCTGTAGATACCCAATAGGTCATCCTTGTCCAGTTGGCACCATCATCAGTTGAGCGAAAGGCATCCAGGCCACCAGTTATTAATTCTGAAGTATTGGCAGGATTAATATCCAGGCTTAAATTATACCAGCTTTGGGTAGCAAGGCCTGAAGGTAAAATCACAGTATTTTGTTTTGTCCATGTGGCACCGCCATCAACAGATTTATAACAACTGTCGGTGCGGTTGCCGGTATTTGCAGTTACTGCATAAAGAATATTTCCACGTACGGCCATTTCTGTTCTGATGGCTGGGGCATTGGAGGTTCTGAACCCTGCACCTGATGACCAGGAACCAGCAGTTACTGTAACCGGGTTGGTGGTATACCGGTGGTTTACCACTGTTCCCCTGTAGCCAAACGTGGCATTTAAATTACCTGAAGCAGAAAATTCAAAATCGGTACAAGAGTTGGTAGTACCGCCTACCAGGTTATTAGGAGTAATATCTGTCCAGCTGGTACCTCCATTGGTTGACCGGAATAAACCTCCTTGCTGGTTGATGGGTATAGTTGTAACACGGCAGGCTAAATAAACGTTACCCGCTGCATCGCAACCAATTTTAAACGAACGGAGGTAGTTGGCAGTAGAAGCTAAAAATGTAAAAGAAGTACCACCGTTGGTTGATTTCCAAACGCCACCGCCATTTACACGGTCTGCATTATCAGTTGGTTCGCCTGTTGAAAAATATATGATCTGTGGGTTGGTTGGATCCTGGCAGATAGATGAAATAGCCAGGTTGCTGAACCGGTCATCTACTTTAACCCAGTTATTTTCGGTCGAAAGAAAATTGGTACATTTCCATATTCCTCCTGCAACACCTGATGCAAAAGCCGTATTACCGGATGGATCATTTAAGGTGTCCAGTAAAAAACCACGCATACGGCCCGAGGTATAATTAATGGTTGATCCGCCACGGGTATTACCGTTTGACGGGCCCACACTATCATAAATTGGCCCACGCTCTATCCAGTTAAGTGGTGTACTTTGGGCATTGGCTACATTGCCGCTGTTATTACGGGCAGACTGTTTTTGCCGTTGTGCGGCTTTTAACTGTTCTGTATATTCAATGGCATTCATCAGGCGATGTGCAGGAACATAGCCTAAAGCCGGGTCTTTTTCCAGTTCAAAAGCAAACTTATCCCTGGCGTTGGGGTTATCGCCGGTTTGTGTGTTCGCTTTTTGGGACACCGATGTTAAAGAAGAAAAAAGAAAAAAGACTGTAATTGGTAGGAGTAATAGTTTTCTCATGAAAGCCAATTTTAGGTTAGATAGTTTAACAGATAGTTAATAAAGTGTGTAAATTAAAAAAAAAACTCGACTTAGCGGAAATCATTTTTTTATTGGATAATTAGAATATTTTTCTTCAGATAGTTCGTAACTGTTTCATCATCAATTAACAAGCCGCCCCGGATAAATCCGGGGCGGCCGTTTTATTTTAAGGTGCTGATGTTCCTTAACAGTATATCACGATGCTCCTGCTGCCAGGTATCTGACCATCACTATCAATTACAGAAACGTTATATACGCCTGCTGCTGCACTTCTTATGTCTACATCTATTTGTGTGAAAGGCGCACTGGTTATCATACGGTCTTTATACCAGCTGTATAAGTGCATTATTCACAACCACAGAGACCTGCTTACCCGGTTGATTGTAAACCCTTACCTGGAACTGGTCACGGCTTGGATTAGGAAAGACCCACACAATACTGGCACTTTCTGCAATAATGGTTACCGCATTGGATAATGCCGTACAACCTGCCCCGGTAGTGGCCCTGGCTGTATAGATTCCCAGATCTGACATGCTAACAGTTAAGGTTAAGCCGGTTGCTCCCGGAATAAAAAGGAGCTGCCTTTTATGACAGCTCCTTCATTTAACTATTAACCGAGAAAAATTTACTGTATCACTACTCTGCACATGGTTAAACGGTTACCGTTCAGGTCACCGATCTCAACCCAGTAGAGTCCTTTTCCAAATCCACGCATATCAACATCCATTCTGTCGTATGGTCTTCCGATCGTGTAGTTCTGTGACAATACGCGGTCGCCTTTAGAATCATAAATTGTTAAGAATCTTGGCAACACGTTGTTTGCAACACTGTAATACCTAACCTGGAACTTACCACTGGTTGGGTTTGGATAGATGAAGCACTTACCGCTTGCAGAATCTTTGATGGTTACGGTATTCGAAATGTTCGTACATCCGTTCGCATCAGTAACTCTCAGTTGGTAATCGCCCATACCATCCACATCCACTCTCAGGTTAGCTGTTCCTAAACCACTCACCACACCCAATGCAGGGCTGCTGAGTACCACACCATTACGTATCCAGCTATACACAAATGGTGCAGCAGGAGGAGTTATGGTAGAAGCAGCTATGGTTGTTTGCATACCTGGTAACAGGCTGGTAGGATTAGCACTGATCGAGAACGCCGGTAATGCATTAACAGTTAAAGTAGCTGCTCTTGATGTTTGTGCAGCACATGGTGCAGCACCATTCACAATCGCACGGTACTGGTATCCGTTCATAGTTACCGGAGGTGCAGTAATGGTCAGCGTAGCTGTAGTAGCACCGCTGTAAACACCACCATTGTTAACATTGGCCCAGGTACCACCACCATTGGTGCTTACCTGCCACTGATAGCTGTGAGGGCCGGTTCCGGCGGTAACTGCTACCGTAAAGGTTGCTACCTTATCAGTACAGATGGTTTGGTTAGCCGGCAACTGTGCATTCAGCACCGTTGGGGCGTTAACCGTTACAATCACTGTTCTTGTTGGTGATTGGCAGGTACCAACTCCTGTCTGCGCAGTACTAAAGAGTACCCTGGAAATTGCGCCGGCAGGTTCCTGCCATATTTGCTGCGGAGCAGTTGTTGTTAATGGGAACTGCATACCCATCCTGATCAGGTTTACAGTGGTACCGTTTATTACTGTTGTATTTGGTGCCACACCTGTATAGGAATTAACAGTGCCACGGTAACCCATTATACCAATCACATCTCCGGCATTAACCGATATATTAACAGGTATTGCACCTGGTGCCGGGTTATTCTGTGTTAAGAACAATGTAGTGAACGCATTGGTTGTGCCAGGAAAGCTGGTGGAGGTGTAGCTCCGTTAAATCTTACTACAGCTATACTCTGTGCACCAGTTGAAGCTGTTGTAGGAACTTCCACTGAAGACATGGTAAATGCACTTGGTGCTGTAAACCAGTAACCTCTTACACTACCTGTAAATGTACCGGCTTGTGGAGGTAAAGTAATTACTGAACCTGATGTGATCATATTATTCACCGTTACGGTGTAAGGATAAACACCCGATGGTGTTGGCCTTGTCCATACCGAATCTACTCTTGTTCCTGCTACGTAAGGTACAGTAGCTGCTGCATCATGGAATAATCCCGCTGCAGGGCTCCATACCGCTGGTGAAGCAACCACACCTGTTGTGTAATTAACTGTTAATTCCCAGTTGGTTAATGTACCAAGGTCACCTGCACCCCAATCGTACATACCCAGTGTCCAGTTACCGTTAGGTACTGAATACAAGTTATTATGATTTGTTGTAGTTGGTATATATCCGGCCGGCGATGTTGGACCACCAGGGAAAGTATTACCTCCACCCGGGCCATTTACAATATAGGTAGCACCCACCGCATCTGGTGCGAAAGTTCCTGTATAAGGAGGTAGAGCCGAACTCAACGGAGTAGTGCTTGCTGTACTGATAATGGTGTTGATGAAATTAGCACCGGCACCACCTGTCCTGTTGACGTTTGCATCAATATTGAACACCTGTCCATTAGGTGCTTTCACAACGATCACCATATCGGCAATATAAGTATGTGTCAGATTTAACTTAACACTCATACCGGTGATTGTTGCGTTTGCAGGAATACCTGAAACAGCCAGATTTGGTGTAACAACTCCGGGGAAAACTGTTTGTGGCCATGTTGCAGGACCATCCGGAATGGTAAGCGCCAATGTACCTGAATTAAAGCTCGTAGTAAATGACTGTGAAGAAGTTGCTTTTAGTTTAACTGCAGGATCTCCCAGGCACATCGTAACTGAACTTGGTGTTACGGTAGGTGCAGGAGGTGTGTAGTTAACCAATACCGAAGCTGTACTTACACAACCCGTTGCTACATCTGTAGCGGTTACTGTATAGGTTGTTTGTACTGTTGGCGCAGCATATACTACAGGTGTATTTGTACCTGTGTAAGGTATAGTTGCCTGTGCATCGTTATACAAACCGGTAACCGGAGCCCATACATAAGAAAGTGTAGAGCCTGTTGTACCTGGTGTGGTATATTCAACCGTGATCGACCAGTTGGTTAAAGTACCCACATCACCAGGACCTCCATCGGCCATGGCCAATGTCCAGGTTCCGTTTGGAACTGAGAATAACTGGTTCCAGTTGGTAGCTGTTGATGTGAAGCCGGCTATTTCCTGAATTGTAAATGGTATCGTACCATTCAGCAGATCAGCTTTCCACGTTCCTGTAATAGGCGTGGTGGTTGCTGTACCTAAAGCTGCTGTACCTGATGAACTGATGGTGGTATTTACAAATCCTGCATTAGGATAAGTACCTGCCTGTGTAGCAGTTCCACTCATATATTTAGCCAGGTTTAAAATTGTACCATTAGGCGCTCTCAGGTTCATGATCATATCGCCCACATACGTGTGGCCCGGCATGTTGAAGTTAACCCTGATACCCGTAACCGTTGCATTGGCAGGTACGCATGAAACCGCAAGGGTGGTTGAAACACCATTTGCTGTATTATCCGGTACTGCAACACTGATCGCACCAGATGCTGTAGTACAACTACCCGGCACCGGAGGAGGTGCAGATGCTGTACTTAATTGTGTACCAAACAAACCTGCAACACCACCGCATACAGGGCCCGCAGGGGTAATGGTAACTACCGGTAAAGGATTAACCGTTAAGGTAGCACAGTTTGATACGTTGGTTGGTGGATTCCACGGAGCACAAATACCGGTTACTACGCAACGGTATCCTCTGCCACTAAGTGCACCACTAACAGGGTTTATAGTAAGGGTTGCTGTATTAGCACCACTGTAAGGAGCTCCGTTTGCTATATTATTCCACGGACCTGCACAACCTGCAAGGCTTTCCTGCCATTGGTAGATAAGACCTGTACCTGTTGCACCTACTGTAAAGGTTGCAGTAGTACCGGCACATCTTACTTCATTAACAGGCTGTGTAGTTACCACAGGACGCTTGTTAACGGTAATGGTAACCTGCGCTGATGCCTGGCAACCTGCACTTGTAGTACGTACCACCGTATAAGTTGTTGTATTCATTGGTGAGGCTGCAACAGGGTTTGAAGTTGTTGAACTTAAACCTGCAGCAGGGCTCCATAAGAAAGTACCTGTTGAAATTGGTCCTGTTGCGCCTACTGTTCCGGCAACATTCAGGATAATACGCATATTGGGGAAACCAATTGTTGCTACGTCTGTAGGATTGACAACGCCACAGGTTGCAGCAGATAAATAACTCGGACCTGTTTGAGCTGCCGGGTTACTGCCTATAAAGAAGGAACGGCCGGTAGCCTGTCCGCTTGGTGTAAATAATTCAACAATTAATACCGCTGTGTTAGGAACTACAACCGGTGTTGCAAAAGTTACTGTTTGCGTAGTTAAGGTTGAATTATTCACTGTGGCATTCTGCGTACCAACTAAAGTACGTGTGCCACCAGGGAAAGCTGGTCCGGCATTCTGTGTGTATAATCTCACAGTTACAGGCTGAGCTCCACCAGAGGCCTGCTCAATACCAAAGGTTACGGTATTAACCGTTAACGCAGATGGTAGACCCAAAGTTGCCAGGTTATAAGCCCTCCAATAACTGTTATCTGTATGTAATCCGCCTGCATTGCAAGATACTGATCCTGCAACAGGTACCTGAGATCCTGACTGGGTTAAAGAAACCGGTCCGGTGCCAGCTGCATCATAAACAGTAAGCAATGTTGGATCTCCTTCACATAATGTTGTGCCGGGATCTGCTACTATAACGAGGCTCGCGTTTGGATTAACTGTAATAGTGAATGTACGTTGTGTACCAAAACAGGTTGCTGCACTTACAGGAGTGTAAGTAATCTGCACCTGGCCGGCACCGGTACGTAAGCCCGCTGTGGTAATACCACCGGTAACACCACCGATATAAGAAGAACCACCGGCACCGCTTGCGCCTACAAAATTAGTAAGACCAGGATGGTTTCCACCACCGCCTGTTGAGCCGCCGCCAACACCACCAGCAGGACCTGTTGCATTTCCGGCCTGGTTACTGTTTGTTTCTACTCCACCGGCTCCACCAATACCAAGGGTTCCCGGAGCTCCGTTATTTCCAGGAACAGTTGCAAAAGTTGAAGTACCACCGGCACCTCCGGCTGCTTGCGTTCCACCAGTAGCAAGCGTCCAGCCGGCAACAGAGCCGATCCATGCTGAACCGCCACCGCCACCATACAGTCCGCCACCACCGCCACCACCGGTTCCTCTGCCACAACCTGCCACACGGTCACCACCGGCTCCGCCGCCACCAGCACCTACTATTACACGGTTGGCCAATGCATAAGGAGCAATCCTTACATCACTGGCACCACCACCACCACCACCTCGTGCATTTGCACAACCTGGGTTGGCTCCGGCTGCACCGCCGCCATTAAATCCTCCGGTTAGGGAAGAGGTAGCACCGCCACCTACGTATACATTTAATACCTGCCCGGGCACAACGGCAAGGTTGCCTTCAGCATAGCCGCCTAATCCACCGGCACCTCCAGCTACACTGGAATTGCCCTGGGCGCCCCAGGTTTTAAGATTTACTGAATTGATACCGGCAGGAACCGTAAAGGTTTGAACTGCACCGGTAGCATTAAAGGTTGTTACAACGGGTGTAGCAAGTCCTGTTACAGGTGTAACAGTGATCGTAGCTACCAATGGTGTAGAACCAGGATTTAGTGCAATAAACGAAGGTATATTACCTGTACCGGCTGCTGCAAGACCAATGGCAGGGGTATTGTTTGTCCACTGGAATATTGTACCCGCCGGAGTTCCTGTAAAGGTTACGGCAGTAGTAGGTGAACCCTGGCAAAGTACCTGGTTGGGTATTGCATTAACTATTGGTGTTGGATTAACTGTGATGGTAAAGCTTGTAGGCGTACCCAAACAGCCACCTATAACCGGCGTAACTGTTATGGTAGCAACAATGGGTGCTGCTGTTGCATTGGTGGCTATAAAGCTGGCAATGTTACCAGTACCACTTGCAGCCAAACCAATTGCCGGGGCACTGTTTGTCCAGTTATACGTTGCACCCGCAGGAGTACCTGTAAAGTTAACTGCCGTAGTTGGAGAACCGGCACAAACCGATTGGTTAGGTACCGTGTTCACTGTAGGATTAGCTGAAGTAATGATCAAAGAGAAACGCCTCATTGATCCATTATCTATAATTGCATTATCGCTGACATTCAAGGTCCAAACGCCATTGGCATTTTGACCATCAAATGCTGAAAGCGGATTATCTGGGGCAAAATTGCCGGACAGGAACTGGCCACTTGCTGAAGTTACAGTGCCTAAAGAAGGGAATGCACCGTCATCATCCAGCAACGTAGTACATATATTTTCACGTGTTCCGCCACGTTGGTTTACAATAGTAACAGTTGTGCCCCCTGGTGACGTTAATGTGAAAATAAGATCTCCGATAAATGTATGATCCATAGCAGCGTTCACGTTGCCTGGTGTAGCATCACAAGTTGAAGCTGGTGCAGCATCAAATCTAAAGTTCAGATCGGTGATTGTACCTGCTCCACTTACTGTTAGTGGAATATTTACACCTGCAGGTGTATTATCAGGAACTGCAACCGCAGGGCCTGTGTAACTGAATGTAGCTACGCAGGGAACCAATGGAACATTATAGGTAACGCTATTATCTGTACTGGTAGAGGCTGTATTTGGAACTGCAGATCCGTTAACACAAACACCTGCGGCTATAGAAGCTGTTACAGTGCCGCTTCCGGTCATTCCTGAAACAGCCACGTTATAAGTAGTAGGGCCTCCGGTAACCGTTGCAGTAGTTGCTCCGGCAGTACCGCCTACGGTAACATCACCTGTTGCAAAACCGGTAACAGCCTCACTAAATACTGCTGTAAAGTTAATTGGTGATACACCGGTAGGATCCGGTTGGGCTGCGGCCTGGTTAATAGTAACTGAAGGCGCCGCTGCTACGCAAATAGGGGCGGTTACCAAAAGCGAATAACTAGCTGTTTGACCGGGGGTAACATTACCCACATGGAAAACAACGGTGGCTAATGGCGGAACATTAAATGACCAGTTAATGGTTGCTCCCGCTGCAGCACTTGATCCAGGGTGTCCTAGCCAGTTAGTACAGAAATTTGTTAATACAACTGAGCCATTATGTGCAGTTACAAAGCTGAAATTTGTTGCGGTGTTGGTATATGATACGTTAACACACTGAACAGCATTAACCGGGTTTGTCCAGGTATGCTGTACATAATGTAAAGCCCCTGCTATACCAGCAGGAGCCGGACAAGTAGCGGCAGCACATGTTGAAATTACACCATCCCTGTTGGCACGTAAACTTACAGGTGAATTGGCAGGGCCAACAGTACCAACAAATGTGGTACAAACCCCTACAGTAAATGTTACTGTATTATCTGTACTGGTAGATGCCAGGTTAGGTTCATTTATTGCGTTAATACAAACTCCAGGAGGAATTGACGCTAAAACAGTTCCGGTTGTTGTCATACCGGTTACTGCAACATTATAAGTTGTTCCACTACCCGTAACAGTTGCTAAAGTTGCACCGGCTGTTCCTGATAAGGTAACATCACCAGTTGCAAAACCTGTAACTACCTGATCGAAGACTACGGTAAAGTTGATAGGTGCAACACTGGTTGGATCAGGTTGAGCCGCAGCCTGGTTAATGGTTACAGTAGGATTTGATCCTACAACACAGGTTGGTGGCATAGCAAAAGAAACCGTTTGGTCATTGATGCTGGCACTTGAACCCTGTGCAGCACCAAATCCCATACCTCTTCTGGCAAAAGCCCTCCAGATAGCACAGGTATGGCTACCACCATACAAAGATACATCAGCTGCCAGTATTGCATCCCTTGCAGTTATAAAACCAGGCTGGCAAGGTTGTACTCTAAGGCCCTCCATTACTAAACGGAGTGCCACCACGTTACCACCAGTGCCTGCAAAATTATATATATTGGGGTCAATGCCTGTTGTGCTTGGGTCATTGATCAGTTCCCAGGTCAATTCCCATAGTGCAGAACAAAAAACAAAGCCTACGCCATGCGGAACAGCTTGCCCCGGTAAATTAGCATATGTCACCGTATTTATAGACATATCAGTGCAATATCTTTGTGGCCTTATACCAGGTCCACTATTAGGCTGGTTAAGTGCGTAAGTACCGATACCCCTCGGAGAATTAAAGCCCGTGTTTAGGGTAGCTGTAGCCCAGTTTTGGGTCATCATCAAACCCAGGTAATCACTCCATCCTTCACCAGCCTGTTCCTGGTTACCTAAGCAACCAACACCACCCTGGTTAGAGCGGTTACTCACACCATGTCCCAATTCATGAAGAATTATTCCATTATCAACATCGCCGTCCCTGTCAGGAGTTGGCGCATTCCATAAAAACATCTGCATCCTTCCGCTTCCACCATCTGCAGGGGTGCTGAAGTTCGCATTATTGACATTACTGGCGTCCTGGGCTTCAGCATTCACATGGTCATTTCCTGCACCACCACGTCCCAGGTTATCATCCTGAAAATTACGGCCGGCTTCCGTAAAGCCGTAACCATATAAGATATCATGTGCTATATTATTCCAGTAAAATAAGTTAGTTATATTCCATCGCTGATTTGGTATCGGTACGGTGTTAACTATTGGCTCCTGTGTAAAATCAGGAACAAAATCAAACGTTAAGTTAGGAAAAGCCGTCTGCGAACTTGCCGATTTGGCTATTGATCCGGTATTGGTTGGAGCCGTACGGTCTTCATAAGCCCATACATTATTACTACGGCTGTAATCGTAATCTGCGGCCGCAGCACCTGTATGCCATCTTAATGTAACAGCATTTGCCACTACGCCTGCATTTGTCCACGGGTCGGTACGTAAGGCCGGGGCACCACCAGGGTGAAGCGGGCTTTCCGCCGGGTAAGGAACTACCCGGTACGTTGCAGTAGTTACTAAGGAAGGGTCATCAGTTTTTACCTTTTTAAAATCAAATGTATTCTTTAATGTAGTTTCAGAATTATTTACCGGTAAATTTCCATAATCAAATCCCGGATATTTAATATTAGGGTTTTCATTTGGAATACCCCAGTTATCATAAACTGTATAATTATCCATGCCCAAAATGCTGTTATTAACAGCATCTACTCTTACCATCCAGTAATCAGAATTTGTTTTGGGTATTATATATACCTGCCAGGCTAAATTGTATGTTTTAGTTTGCTCATTAGGCACCCAGGTTAACTGGGCTGTAATATTTTCACGGGAAACTCCCATATTACCGAATTCAACAAACTTCCCATCATCCTTACGGTTAATTGCAATAGCCATTTGAGAGGCGCGGAAGCCACGGTCTGACAGCGCAGACTGAACAGCAGATTCTGCTGATACCGCAGGCCTTGCTGAAGTGCTGTTAATTGCATTATCAATGTTCGGATCTAAAGCTCCGAAATTGGTAAGTAATTTGCCATTCCGGAAGGATAGCGCCAGTATCTGGTTATAAACCGGGATACCTTTGTAAGTCTGTTGCAGGGATACATAGCGTATACCTGTGGAAACATCTTCGTAAGTATAAAATACTCTCGAATTGCTGAACACTTCGGCCGTAATGCCGGTAGCGTCGTTAGAGCTTACTAACTGACTGGCTAAACGCAGTGCCAGGTCATTTTCCGCCTGACTTACATTCTGTGCTTTTGTGAAGAACACACTGAATGCCATCAAAAGGATTAAGGGGATAATTTTTCTCATAAAAATTATTTAGTTGGTTAATTGAATTCAGGAACTCGTTAAAAAAGGATATTGTTTTGGATTCAGGGGATAACAGATAGTTAATATAATGTGTAAATTAAAAAAAAAATACTATTTAACGGAAATCTTTTTTTAAATGGATAATTATAATATTTTTCTTCAGTTAGTTCGAAACTGTTTCATTATCAATAAGCGGCCGCCCCGGATTTATCAAGGGCGGCCGTTTTATTTTAAGTTGCTGATGTTCCTTAACGGGCGATCACGATCATCTTGCTGCCTATTATCACACCATCACTATTAATTACAGAAACGGTATATGTTCCTGATGCTGCACTTCTCATGTCTACATCCATTCTGGTGTAAGGCGCACTGGTTATCATACGTTGATCATATACCAGTTGTCCAAGTCCATTATGCACAAGCACGGAGACCTGCTTACCCGGTTGATTGTAAACCCTTACCTGGAACTGGCCCTGGCTTGGATTTGGATAAACAAACACGATATCGGCCCTTTCTGCAATAATGGTTACCGCATTGGATAATGCCGTACAACCTGCCCCGGTAGTGATTCTGGCTGTATAGGTTCCCAGATCAGACACACTAACAGTTAAAGTTAAACCGGTTGCTCCCGGAACAACTATACCGTTCCTGAACCAGGTAATGGTATTGCCTGCAGCCGGTGTAACGGTTGCAGTGAGCGTTGTTGTCTGGCCCGGCAACAGGGTTGTACGTGGTGAAGCCGCAATAGATATAGTTGGTTGTGCATTTACCGTTACGGTTACACTGGCACAGGCCGTGGTGTTACAGATTCCTTCCGCCCTTACAAAGTAAGTGGTAGTGGTAGCTACCGTAACATTCAATGTGGCACCGGTGCCTACTGCTGTACCGCCGCAGCTTCCGCTATACCATCTCCAGGTTGCTCCGGAGCCTAAGCTTCCGCCAACCACACTTAAGGTTACTGTACCCGAACCGCAAAGAGCAGTGGCCGTTGCATTGGCTGCTGTTGGCGCAACAGACGGAGCATTTATGGTAACCGATGTGGTTGCATTTACAACCGGGCAACCGCCACCGGCTGCTAAGGTATAGGTAACCGTATAGGTACCCGGTGTACTGGTGGTAACATTAATATCACCGCTTGTTGCATTGATGCTTAAGCCTGCAGGTGTTGCGCTGTAAGTGCCGCCTGCTGTACCCGTACGGGTTACTGTGGCTATACCTCCAGGCTGACAGAAAGGAGTACCCGCATAACTGATGGTTGCTGCCGGAGCTGTTGTAATGGTGATGCTGGTTGTTGCTGCTACTGCAGGGCATCCGCCACCAGCTGCTATGGTATAAGTTACCGTATAGGTACCTGCGGTACTGGCGCCTAAGTTCACATCTCCCGTTGCTGCATTGATACTTAATCCTGCTGCTGCTGTATACGTTCCACCTGCTGTACCTGTTCTGGTTACAGTAGCTGTACCTGCATTAGCGCAATAAGGCGAGCCTGTATAAGCAATGGTTGCTGTCGGAAGTGCTGTAATCGTAATGTTTGCTGTTGTGGTATAGGTTGCACAACCGCCAGCGGCTGCTACCGTATAAGTAACGGTGTAAGTGCCTGGCGTGCTGCTGCCCAGTGTTACTGCTCCTGTTGCTGCATTGAGGGTTAAGCCGGCTGTTGAACTGTATACGCCGCCCGCCGGTGAACCGGTAAGGGTAACATTGGCCGTACCTGCATTTGAACAATAAGGAGAACCTGCATAAGCGATCGTTGCATTTGGTGCTGCCGTTATCGTTATGGTAGTAGTGGTGTTTGTTATACCACAACCCGGTAAGGTTACCGAGTAAGTTACGGTATAAGTACCCGGTGTACTGGTACCCAGTGTCACCGCTCCCGTTGCTGCATTAATGGTTAGGCCAGCCGGTGCTGCTGAATACGTACCGCCCCCTGTTCCAAACCTGGTAACATTTGCTGTACCTGCATTAGAACAATAAGGCGAGCCTGCATAGAAAATGATCATGTTAGGCGCTGCCGTTATGGTAATGGTAGTTGTGGTGGTATATACCAAACAACCTCCTGCAGGTGCAACGGTATAAGTAACCGTATAAGTTCCCGGTGTACTGGTATTTGGTGTTACGGTTCCTGTTGTTGCATTGATCGTTAAGCCTGCAGGTGCTGCGCTATAAGTTCCGCCCGCTGTACCTGTCCTGGTCACAGGAGCAGTTAAATCAGTTGAACAATAAGGACTGCCTGCATAACTGATGGTAGCTGCCGGTTGAGGTGTTACAGTTATCGTTGCGGTGATTGGTGCACCCGGACAACCATTGGCTGTTGGCGTTATGGTAAAGGTTACCGTAATGGGTGCTGCTGTAACATTGATAAGGGTGCCGCTGATATTGCCCGAGCCACTCGCTGCCATACCGGTTACGTTTACTGTATTATCTCTTGTCCAGTTATAAGTGGTACCGCTAACATTGCCTGTCATTACGATGGTAGTGATCGGCAACGCACTACAAACCGCCTGTGAAGCCGGTGTTGCCACTGCGTTTGGTGTTGGATTAACCAGTACTGTTGCAGTAATAGGTGCTCCCGCACAACCATTCGCCGTTGGCGTAATGGTAAATGTTACTGTAATTGGAGCATTGGTCGTATTGGTTAATGCACCGGCGATATTGCCTGAACCGCTGGCTGCAATACCAATTACCGTTGCTGCATTGTCCCTGGTCCAGTTATAGGTTGTTCCGCTTACATTACCACTTAATACAATGGTTGTGATCGTTGCTGCCGAACAGATGGTTTGTGATGCCGGTGTTGCTACTGCATTCGGTGTTGGATTAACCAAAACTGTTGCTGTTATTGGTGAACCCGCACAACCATTGGCTGTTGGCGTAATGGTAAAGGTTACCGTAACTGGTGCATTGGTAGTATTGGTCAGCGTACCGCTGATGTTTCCTGATCCACTGGCTGCAATACCCGTTGCTGCTACTGTATTATCCCTGGTCCAGTTATAGGTTGTTCCACTAACTGCTGATGTCAAAGCAATAGTTGTTATAGTTGCACCCGAACAGATCGTTTGTGATGCCGGTGTAGCTACTGCATCAGGTGTTGGATTAACTGTTATTGTAAAAGTTATTGGTGTGCCTGTACAGGTTACTGATGGTAGTGCATAACTTATTACAACTTGTCCGTCTCCGCTTTGTACACCCGGAGTTGTTGCTCCTGATGCTACGCCACCGGTATATGATGAACCGCCGGCGCCACCGCCTCCAGCTCCTTTATCATTACCTGAGCAGCCTGTTGTACCTGCTGATCCGCCACCGGCGCCACCGCCACCTGTGAATCCTCCGCCACCGCCGCCGCCGCCAGGAATACTTCCAAAGCTGAAGCAGCAGCAGGTTTGTCCGTTACCACCGTCTCCGCCAATACCTGCTATTCCGGCTGTACCTGGCTGTCCAAGGAATCCGCCGCAACCGATACCGGCACCGCCAAAGGCTGATCCTACTCCACCAAATCCACCGCCGGCTACGCCACCACTGGTTGGAGCATCTGTTCCGTTAGCACCATTGCCATCTCCATTGCCGCCGGTTCCACCAACAATTCCGGTGCCGCTTTCACAACCGCCCCTTCCACCACCGCCACCGCCGGCGCCTACAATAATTCTATCGGCTGTTGTTGCACCAGGGAATCTTACATCACTGGCTCCGCCACCACCACCGGCATTAGCGTTACCGCCATTACCGCCGCCGTTAAATCCACCCGTGCCCGTTGTTCCGGCTCCGCCTACAAATATATTAAGTACCTGGCCAGGTGTTACTGCCAGGGTTCCTGTTGCTCTTGTTCCCAAACCGCCTGCACCGCCGGCTGTAGGGCCACTATTACTGTTACCATTGTTTCCGGCTCCGCCCTGTGCACCATAACTGTCGATCGTGATCGATGTTACGCCTGCAGGTACTGTCCAGGTTTGCATTGCGCCGGTATAAGTAAACGTGGCTGTTGGGGGTACTGTATAAGTAATTACTACCTGTCCGTCTCCGCTTTGTACACCCGGAGTTGTTGCTCCTGATGTTACGCCACCGGTATATGATGAACCGCCGGCGCCACCGCCTCCAGCTCCTTTATCATTACCTGAGCAGCCTGTTGTACCTGCTGATCCGCCACCGGCGCCACCGCCACCTGTGAATCCTCCGCCACCGCCGCCGCCGCCAGGAATACTTCCAAAGCTGAAGCAGCAGCAGGTTTGTCCGTTACCACCGTCTCCGCCAATACCTGCTATTCCGGCTGTACCTGGCTGTCCAAGGAATCCGCCGCAACCGATACCGGCACCGCCAAAGGCTGATCCTACTCCACCAAATCCACCGCCGGCTACGCCACCACTGGTTGGAGCATCTGTTCCGTTAGCACCATTGCCATCTCCATTGCCGCCGGTTCCACCAACAATTCCGGTGCCGCTTTCACAACCGCCCCTTCCACCACCGCCACCGCCGGCGCCTACAATAATTCTATCGGCTGTTGTTGCACCAGGGAATCTTACATCACTGGCTCCGCCACCACCACCGGCATTAGCGTTACCGCCATTACCGCCGCCGTTAAATCCACCCGTGCCCGTTGTTCCGGCTCCGCCTACAAATATATTAAGTACCTGGCCAGGTGTTACTGCCAGGGTTCCTGTTGCTCTTGTTCCCAAACCGCCTGCACCGCCGGCGCAGGGGCCACTATTACTGTTACCATTGTTTCCGGCTCCGCCCTGTGCACCATAACTGTCGATCGTGATCGATGTTACGCCTGCAGGTACTGTCCAGGTTTGCATTGCGCCGGTATAAGTAAACGTGGCTGTTACCGGATTTGGAATTGTAGTTGTATAAGCAGGTGTTACAGTTACTGTTGCTACAACCGGTGCATTGGTTGCATTGGTTGCTGTAAAGCTGGCTATATCCCCAGTTCCACTGGCTGCAAGACCAATAGATGTTGTGTTATTGGTCCAGTTGAATACTGTACCTGGTACAGAACCAGTAAAGTTAACCGCAGCTGTCGGGAAATTATTACATACTACCTGGTTGGCAGGCTGATTAACATCAGGCACGGTACCAATGGTTAGCTTAACTGATGCGGCTGGTCGGCATGCAGGATCAACCGGTGTTGGAGTAAGTATTGCATAAACATTATAAGTGCCAACTGGTATGGAGGCACTGTTTGCAGTTGCAACTGTGCCGGCGCTTGTTAATGCTCCGTTTGCTACCGTAGCTATAACTGTACCGCCTACATAAGGGTTAGCCAAGGCTGCTACCGAATATTTGAATATGATACCATAGGTGCCGCCCATATCTGTTAAACCAGATGCTGTAAAGGTTACATTGCTTCCGGCACAGGCTGCACCTGATGGTGATGTTACTAAAGTTGGTATAGTAGGACAGATACTGCAACCGCCAGGGCCGGCAAGGCCAAAGCTGGCAGTTTCGGTACAACCATTGGCGGCCGTAACCGTTACACTGTAACTGCCTACAGTAAGATTAATTTGATCTTCATTTCCCGGAATTACTCCCGGACCTGTCCATGCATAAGTGTAAGGACCCGTTGCTCCACTAACTGTTATATCTATTGATCCATCTGTACTGGCGCAGGTGGTTGGTTCAACCTGGGTGCTGTTGATAACAGGTAAAGTTCTAACTGTTATTGTGCCGGTTGTTGTAGCTATTCCGCAGCCGCCTGTTAAAGTAACAGTATAACTGAATGGAGAACCCACTGTTGTGGTTGGTGTACCACTGATGGTTACAACATTAGCTGCCCAAGAACCGGTTACACCTGCCGGTAAGCCACTAAAGGTTGCACCCGTTGCGCCGGTTGTTGAATAGGTAATGTTGGTTATTGGAGAATTCAGACAAGCAGATTGCGCATCTGTACCTGGCGCTGATGTTAAGGTGATGGTATTATCCGGGGTCACTGTAATGGTGCCCGTAGCGGTTGTAGTTCCACAACCTCCCGTTAAGGTAACGGTATAACTAAATGGTGAACCCACTGTTGTTGTTGGCGTACCACTAATGGTAACCACATCGGCAGCCCAGTTACCAGTTACGCCTGCAGGTAAACCACTGAAGGTTGCACCCGTAGCTCCGGTTGTTGCATATGTAATATTGGTTATAGCTGTATTGATACAAACTGTTTGTGCATCGGTACCCGGTGCTGAAGTAAGTGTAATAGTATTAATTGGCGTAACTGTTATAGATGCTGTGGTTGTAAACAGTGGACAGGGACCAACGGCTGCATTGGTATAAGTTACTGTGTATGTTCCTGGCGTACTGGTTCCCAGCGTAACCGCACCGGTGGCCGCATCCAGCGATAAACCTGCCGGAACTGCTGTATAGGTTCCGCCGGCAGCACCTGTTTGGGTAACCGTGGCTGTACCTGCAGCAGCGCAATAAGGAGAACCGGCATATGAAATGGTTGCCGAATTATCATTAACAGTTACTGTTGTGTTTGCAGTTGTAGTACAACCGCCAATTCCACTAACTGTAACTGTATATATTGTTGTTACTGCCGGAGTAACGCCCGTTGGATTCTGTTGATTAGATGTGTAACCGGCTGGGTTTGATGTCCAGGCGAAAGTATTGGCAACCGGGGTTCCGGAGATGTCAATATCATCAATGGCCCAATACCATGCCCAACCTGCCTGGTATCGGAACCTGACAGAAACAGTGGGATTGTTTAAATATGCATTTAAACTTATAATATCCGGGGCAAATACTGTTGCAGTACCTGTGGTTGCTGTATAGTTTTTCAACAAAGTCCAGTTTGCGCCTCCATTGGTAGAAATTTCAACAAAAGCTTCAGGAGCAGTCAAAGCCCTGTAATGGTGCCTGAAAGAAAGATTTAATGCCGTATATCCTACGGTTGAGAAATCTGGTGAGCGTAATATAGTAAGAGCTGCTGTACCACTGCCGCCTCCATCAGCGTCTGTTAAAATGAAACTTGAACCTCCAGGGCTGTTGAATGTAGTTGGAGTACCATTAGCATAGCCATGCGCACGTATCGTATAAGCAACACTTGCAGGTGCAGTGCCACCGGTAGTATTATTAGTGGTTGTCCAAGTTCCTAAACCGGTTTCAAAATCCTGGGTTAATATGGTTCCAGGTGCTGTATTAGCCGTAGAGAATAGGTCTATGGAAGTACCCGTACAAATATTATTATTACTTGCAGTTGCCGTAACGCCTGTTGGAAGCGGGTTAACAACAACGGTAACATTTGCTGTTGCAACACATGGGCCGGGGCTGGTAACCGTAACCGTATAGGTAGTAGTTACTGCAGGTGAAACAGTGATGGCCTGGGTAGTTGAATTTCCCGGGTCGTTCCACGACCAGGACGTACCTGTACCGCCATTTTCTGTTAACAAAACGCTTTGCCCGGCACAAATTACCGGTGCAGCAGGAGTAACACTGGCTGCCGATGGGCTAATCGTTATAGTAAGCATATTGGAATAGTCTGTAGCAGTGCCTGTAGTACAGGTTACCCTCAGCCAGTAATACGTAGTGGCTGAAACAACACCGGTTGATAAACTGGCCGGGTTGGTTTGGCCTGCAACCGGGGTGCCAGCGGCCGGATAGTTACCGGCATTGGCTGAACTGAACCATTGATAGGTACTTCCTACGCCGGATGAATAGCCTGATGCCGAGATAACCGGTGTACCGGAACCACAGAAAGTTGATGGCCCGGTGATTGTTGCGGTTCCGCCAACAGCACCTGTACATGTGGTAAATTCATCTGCACCTATATCCGGTGTTGTGGCATTTCTCACATCGCCATCAAAGTCATCAATAATACCGGCAATGGGTGATGCTGCACCCTGGGCAAGGGATCCTCCTGCCGGATTAATATGCAGGAAGGTGGCTGAAGATCCGGTTGTACTTAAGAATGGAGGGTCTTCTGTAACAGAATTTGCATCCCTGGGTGTAACCCTTGCCTGGTAAGCAGCAAGGGTTTGGTCTGCATTTGTTCCATCATAGTATATTAAACTGGTAGCTGATGGTGTGCCTGCATAAAATAAGTTCCTGTTTGATGCAGTATTGAAATTATTTAAATTGGTACTGGCCGACCTTCTGAAAGCAACTGCCAAACCTGTTCCTTTAGGAATAGATTTATTTACGATGATATTATTCCTCAGCGTTAAATTTGAAGAAGTGGCAGTAACACTGTACGTGTGGTATAAACCGGTGTTGGAAAAATTCGTACCGGCAGATGTTCCATTCAGGTGAATCGTGTTAAAAGAAATATTCTGATTGGCATTGGCTGTTGTTGCAGAGATATTGATACCTCTTACCAGGTCTGTGGCACTGTTGGCAAATGGCGCACGTAAGTCACCGATCAGGTTATTATAAACATTGTTATTGGTTCCCCCGGAAAGCTGAATACCCCATACTGACCCACCCGTGCTGTTTGTTGAAATATCGTAAATTTTGTTCTTGAAAATATTGTTCGTTGAACCGCTTGAAGCCTGTATCGCAAAAATAGTTCCGCCGGTTCCGCCGGTTGTACCTGTACTGTTGATAGCATAAACCTTGTTATTGCTTATTTCATTAGCACCTCCTGTTGCAACAGATATTGCCTGAACAGACATACCGCCGGCCCCACCGGCTGAAGTTGAAAAATTATATATCTCATTATTTTGAATATTTTTTATCCCCGTGGAACCAAATTCCCGGATACCATATAACGTTCCTGTTGTTGGTGTTGACAGGTTACGTACAATATTGTTGGTATAGTTCATGTTTAACCCAGAACTGATATCATATATCCCGTAAATGATACCGGTTGAAGTTACCGTTGAATATGTTATACCATCAACCAGGTTACCATTATAGGTGCCGTTTGCGGGTGAGCCCGTATAAATACCATAAAACGTACCTGAGGCTGAAGTGCGGTTGATATTTGAAATGATGTTGTTATTAACATTTGCGGTTCCACTGATTGTTGCACTATTGTGAATCATGCTATGCGTTCCGGTAGATGCAGAAGTGATATTGGAAATGGTATTGTTATTAATGGTTAGATTAGCCATTGCAGAGCTGTTAAAAATACCATATATGGTTGCCGTGGTGATGGTGGGCATACTGATATTGGTAATGCTGTTTGAGCTGATATTAGCAGAGGCCGGCGTACCTGTAGCGGAATACATAAAGTAAATCGTAGAGGTAAACGTTGAGGCATAGGTAACATTCTGAAAGCTGTTGCCGGTAGCGGTATAAGCAAGCGTTGATGCGCCTGCGCCATTAAAGATAAGCGCAGCACTGTTTGTCATAGCCGAAGCAAAATTCAACCCGTTAACTGTATTATTATTGATATTCAGTACCCCGGTAAGCGGGGCTCCATTGGCAATCAAAATGGTTGTGCCGGTAGCATTATTACTGATTGTATTATTAGTAAATGTATTACCGGTGATATTAGCCTGGGCAGGCATAGATGAAGCCTGCAGGCTGACCATATTGGTAACAGCAGAAATCTGGTTGTTGGAATAGGTATTGTTTGTGATGTTAACAGTTGCCCCTGCAGCATTGGACACTACGGTTAAAAAAACTGCCCCACCTGTTGCACCTGAAGTATTGGTACAGCCGGTAAGGATATTATCCGCAATATTTATGGTACCGGTTCCGCCTGCTGCTCCTATATTAATACCGGAGGTTTGGGAGGTATTGGTTCCCTGACCAAGGGTAATGGTATTATTTCTTATATCATAATTGGAATTGTTAATAGTAAATGATCCTGTAGCCGATATCCCGCCAATTAATGCTGCTGCTACCGATCCTCCGCCTGCCAGGTTATTTACATTATTATACTGTATAAGCAGGTTATGCTGGTTAAAGGTCTGTATGCCAAAAGAAGTAAATGCTCCGGCGGCAAAATTACGGATTATGTTTCCCAGCCCGGGCGCATTACCGCCTATCGCATTGTTTTGGTCAAGATTGGCATAGGGCGAAATGCCATCACCATATCCCCTGATATAGATACCCATATAACAGTTTTCAACAGTATTACCGGTAAACGTATTCCCGTTACTCCTGCCCCCGGCAGTTGCAATAACCAGGTCGGTTATCATATCGCTGATGGTTACATTACCTGAATAAATACCCTTGGAACCAGGGCCAAAAATATTCGTAGTACCATCAACGTTATTTGCCTTATTCATGGTGATCACAGAATTCCTGATGGTATTATTCTGGCAGCCGTCTGTTGCACTGGCTTTAAAAAATCCATATCCATATTCCATCATGGCATCGCCTGATGCATTGTTGTCGATAAGGTCAATACCATCAAAGGTTACATAATCAGAACCATTCAATGAAACAATACCATCAACAGTTGCGGATGTAGTGGTAAGGGCTATTGTTCCAACCGGTGCAGTAATCAATGGATTTGCACCTGGACCTGATTTTTGAAAAACAATGGTATTGGCTACTGTACCTGTAGCCGTTAGGTTTATACCACCGGCGGGAGCCGTTTCTGTATGGCCGGCTACAACATTAAAAATAACGCCACCGGCTCCAACACCCTGTGTATTGAGGTCTGTTACAGCAGCAGCAATGTTTGCATAATCTCCGGGAATGTTTTTTGTGCCCGTAAGTTGTGCCTGGGATGTTGCTGCAAACAGAACAGTAAGCAGCAGGAAGTATACTTTCTTCATAAACAGAATTTGGTGTTTGGTAATGGAGTTGTTTTATTAAACAGTAGGGAAGATATTCATTTTTTAGTAATAAAAAATTTTTTGCTAACAATATTTTAACATTTAATTTTTTTATCCGGTAATCCTAAATCATTAATTGTTTAAACACTGATCATATTTTGGATATGGTTTCACTATCCTGATCTGTAGGAATTATAAAGAGCTATATTTTTATGGAGGTAGTTATATTGAACTTAACAGTTGGAAATCTCACAGGCAAATATAAACCCCGTCTGCTTTTTCTTCTATCTGAAATGTTTTTAAAAAATATCCTTCCCCACTTATGTTTCTGCCGTTTTTGAGGTGGAATTTGTACTGGTGCAGGTGGCAAACGATGTTCCCAAGCGCATCTACATGGCCATTAACTAATAACGCGCCGGCATGGGGGCATTTTTGGGTACAGGCAAAAACCTGGTTGTTGTGTTTGGCGATACAGATGGTTTTGCCGTTGATATCAATTTCGGCAAGGCCGTTGGCGTTGAAATTAATTTCGGAGATACTTGCCGCTATTTTATGCCAGGTTGGTGTTGAAGCCATTGATTTGTTTTTATTCCCTTCTCGCCTTCGCAAAGCTTCGGCGGAGCAAGGCGGGAATTTTTGTTTGCCACAGAGGCACGGAAGCAAAGAAACGTTATTTGTATTTTTCAGTGCTTTCAGTGCTTCTGTGGCAAATCTTTTTCTACCGTAGGCAGAATTATAGTTTGCCTGCGGCAAACTTTTATTGCCACAGAGGCACAGAAGCACAGAAAGGTTTATTCTGAATTCATACTTCGACAAGCTCAGTATGACATTACGTTAATAAAAAAACTCTGCCCTGTACGGATACCGTATCCGGTACATTTCCCTTACTTCATTCAAAATGGTCTGGCGCAGGTTATCCAGGTTGGTGCGTTCGGTAGCCGAAATAAACACACAGTGGCCCTTGGTTTCATTTTGCCAGCGTTGTTTCAGATCATCCAGTATCTCCACTTTTACGGCAGGCTCCAGCCACTGATCAAAGGCCTGTTCTTCATATTTGTCCATCTTATTAAAAATGGTAATTACCGGTTTATCGCCGGCACCCAGGTCGGCCAGGGTTTTATTTACCACGTTCAATTGTTCTTCGTACTGCGGGTGTGACATATCCACCACATGCAGCAGCACATCTGCCTCACGTACTTCATCCAGCGTGCTTTTAAAGCTTTCAACCAGGTGGTGCGGCAGTTTACGGATGAACCCCACGGTGTCGCTCAGCAAAAAAGGCGTTTGTTCAAACACCACTTTACGGGTGGTGGTATCCAGCGTGGCAAATAATTTGTTTTCGGCAAAAACCTCGCTCTTGCTTAAAATATTCATCAGGGTTGATTTGCCCACATTGGTATAACCCACCAGGGCCACCCTGATAAATTCGCCCCTGTCCTTACGCTGGGTGAAGGATTGTTTATCAATTTCGGCCAGGCGTTTGCGTAACAAGCCGATCTTGTCCTTCACAATACGGCGATCGGTTTCAATTTCCGTTTCACCCGGACCCCGGGTTCCAACACCGCCTCCCTGGCGTTCGAGGTGCTTCCACATTCCTTTTAACCTGGGTAATATATATTGATACTGTGCCAGCTCTACCTGGGTTTTGGCCTGGGCTGTTTGGGCCCTGCTGGCAAAGATGTCCAGTATCAGATCGCTGCGGTCGATCGTTTTAACATTGAGTTCTTTTTCTATATTCTGTATTTGAGATCCCGTTAATTCATCATCAAATATCACCAGGCTGATATTTCCTTTTAGCAGGATGAATTGTTTGATCTCTTCCAGTTTTCCCTTACCCACAAATATCTTACTGTCGGGATGCGGCAGTTTTTGTGTAAATCTTTTTACAGCTACCGCACCGGCGGTTTCGGCCAGAAAAGCCAGTTCATCCAGGTATTCGTTCACCATAGGCTCGGTTTGTTCTTTATAAACCAGCCCCACCAGTATAGCCTGTTCTTCTTTCCTGATTATTTTTTTAGTTTCTATCAATATTTTTTATTTAGTCTTATACAAATCAGATATTAACCTAATAAACGCTGTCAGGTTGAGCTTGTCGAAACCGGGGCCTTTTGGAAAAGAGCCTCATTTATTTGTGAACCCGCCTTCGACAAGCTCAGGCTGACAGTATAATTTTAATGTTTAATCGGTATTATTTAACAAAGGTATTTAAAACCAAAACGTTCCGGGTAAAATCCGGAACGCTTTTAAAAGTATTATCAGTTATTTACTTAGTTTTTCAGGGGAGCTCCCGAAAGCCATTTTTTCATTTCCGGGCAGGCTTTATAATCATCATCCACCAGAATATAATAAGTGTTTACTTTTTTATTAAACCACTGCTCCAGTACTTCATTCTTTTTTTCTTCCAGTGCACGTTGGGCAACACGGTTGTAATCGTCTTTTAAATTTTCCCTGTGCGGTTCTGTTCTTGTTTTTAAATAAGCGATGCGAATGCCCTTTTTCCCACGCTCATCCATAAATTCGGAAGGGTGAGAATATTGTCCTACAGTAAGGTCTTTCAGCATGGCAACCATATCCTTATCAAGCTGGTCGATGGTTACATAAGTGCTTCCATCTCTTCCCGTAATTTGCCCGGCGGTAAACTTACTTTGCTCATCGTCGCTGAACCTGGCAACGGCCGCGCCAAAATCCATTTTACCGGCAACCAGTAAATCACGGATTGAATCCAGTTTTTTGGTGCCTTCCTTCATTTCAAATGAGGTAACCTGCGGGATAAGCAGCAAATGCCTTACCGAAGCATCATCACCGGCACGGCTAACCAGTTGCATAATATGATAACCAAATCTTGTTTTAAACGGGTTGGAAACCTGCCCCGGCTTTAAAGTGAATGCCTTACCAAGCCATACGGGATCAAGTTCTTTTGAATAACGGTTAACATCATATTGTCCGCCGGTTTCTTTACTACCGGGGTCCATGGTGTAAATACTTGCCAGTGAGGCAAAATCCTGTTTTCCGGATTCGATCTGTTCTTTAAATCCTTTTAACTGCTCCATGGCATATTCTTCAGCATCACGGTGTGCCTTGGGGTACATAACGATCTGGCTTATTTCCACTTCACTTTCGTACAGGTATAAACTGTCTGTTGGGATCTTTTTGAAATATTCGTTTACTTCTTTAGGCGTGATGCGTACATTTTCCACCACTTTGTTACGCATGGCCCTGGCCAGTTCCTGATCGCGTATGGGTTCCCTGAAATCTTCTTTAAGCTGGTAAATGGTTTTTCCGGCAACTTTTTCCAGTTCATCTTTTGAGCCAAACTGGGCTACAAAGCCCCTTACCTTGTTATCAATAATGGTTTCTACTTCTTCGTCTGTAACCGGCAGTGAATCTTTTTGAGCCTGAAGCACCAGGGCTTTAATTCCCATGGCCTGTTCCAGCATTGCACAGCGTGCATTATCGGGGATTTCAATATTTTGACGCTGCATATCAATAATACTGTTTTCGATATCGCTTTTTAAAACAACCTTGTCGCCAACCACGGCTACGATCTTATCGGCTATAATTTTCTTAGGCTGACTGTTTTGCGCTAATGATGCAGATACAAAAACGAAAGATGTAATTAATAACAGTAAATAATTTTTCATCAAAATAATTTTATAGAAACAGAACAGTATCAAAAATAAACCTCTGTTCTGTGATCCTGCTGCGGCAGGAGTTCATTTAACAAAAGATTGAGATAAGCTGCAAGGGGAGTAGCTACAAGGGTAGAAATCCTGATTTAAATACTTGCCCCCTTGTAGCTTGAGTCTTGCAGCTTTCTTACAGCGTTCGTTTCACTTCAATTTCTTCAAATGCCTCCACTATATCACCAACTTTTATATCGTTGTAGTTTCTTATCGTTAAACCACACTCCATACTGGAGGTAACTTCTTTAGCATCATCTTTAAATCTTTTCAAACTACCCAGCTCGCCGGTAAATATTACAATACCATCCCGGATAAGCCTGATGCGGTTGTTCCTGGCCATTTTTCCATCCAGTACAAAACAACCTGCCACGCTGGCTTTATCAAATTTGTATACTTCCCTAATCTCCACATTAGCCAGTATTTTTTCTTCAACACTTGGCTCCAGCATACCTTCCATCGCACTCTTGATCTCTTCAATAGCATTGTAAATAATAGAGTATAGTTTGATCTGTATGGCTTCCTGTTCGGCTAATTTAGCTGCCTGCATGGATGGCCTTACATTAAAACCAATAATGATGGCATCGGATGCATTTGCCAGGGTAACATCACTTTCGGTAATGGCACCCACGGCTTTATGAATCACTTTAATTACAATTTCGGCAGTACTTAATTTTTGTAAAGAGTCACTTAGTGCTTCTACAGAACCATCCACATCGCCCTTAATAATTACATTCAGTTCTTTAAAGCTTCCCAGCGCCAAACGACGACCGATCTCATCCAGTGTAATATGTTTCCTTGCACGCATTCCCTGTTCACGTAAAAGCTGTCCGCGTTTATACGCATTTGCCCTGGCATCACTTTCGTTTTCGTACACTTTAAAGGTTTCGCCTGCCTGTGGTGCACCGTTCAATCCCAATATTAATACGGGGGTTGAAGGAGGAGCTACATCTTCCCGCTGGTTTCTTTCATTATACATGGCTTTAACCTTGCCGAAGTATTGACCAGAAACGATCATATCGCCTACCTTTAATGTTCCGTTTTGAACAAGAATGGTGGCAACATAACCACGGCCTTTATCAAGCGTAGCTTCAATTACAGTACCGTTGGCTTCTCTTTTTGGGTTTGCCTTTAATTCCAGGATATCTGTTTCAAGCAATATTTTTTCCATCAACAACTCAATATTCTGACCGTTTTTAGCACTGATCTCCTGGCTCTGGTATTTACCACCCCAGCTTTCAACCAATACATTCATACCAGAAAGCTGTTCTTTAATTTTTTCGGGATTGGCACCATCTTTATCCATTTTGTTAATGGCAAATATCATGGGCACATTTGCCGCCTGTGCATGCGAAATGGCTTCTTTGGTTTGTGGCATTACTGCATCATCGGCAGCCACCACAATCACCGCAATATCGGTAACCTTGGCACCACGTGCCCTCATGGCCGTAAAGGCCTCGTGACCCGGCGTATCCAGGAATGTAATATTTCTGCCGTCGGGTAATGTTACTTCATAAGCACCAATATGCTGTGTAATACCACCTGCCTCGCCCGCAATCACATTAGTGTTGCGTATATAATCGAGCAATGAAGTTTTACCGTGATCTACGTGACCCATGATGGTTACAATAGGAGCCCTTGGTTTCAGATCTTCTTCACTGTCTTCTTCATCATCATTATCCAGATCACCGGCATCTTCCACCCCTATAAATTCCACTTCAAAATTAAACTCGCTTGCCACCAGTTCGATCACATCCGCTTCCAGGCGCTGGTTAATGGAAACCATGATACCCAGGTTCATACACTTGCTGATAATATCTGCAAAGCTTACATCCATTAAACCTGCCAGCTCGCTAACCGAGATGTACTCGGTAACCTGCAGCTTGTTGCTTTCTTCACTGGTACCAGCCTGTTCAGCATGTTCATCTCTTTTTGCTTTACGGTATTTTGCTTTTAAGCTTTTTCCGCGGCCTCCGGCACCGGCAAGTTTTGCCTGTGTTTCTTTTAGTTTATCCTGAATTTCTTTTGCGTCAATTACTTTATCCTCTCTGCGCCCGGTTCCCGGCGTGCCTGTTGCCGGCCTGTTAAACCTGCCGCCACCGGCCCTGTTTGATGCCCCGGTTCCGGTTGTGCTGCCTCCCGGTCTCCTGTTTTGTGTTGAAGGTTGAGCAGGGGTAGAGACTCCCGGCTTCTTTTCCATTGGAATACGCTTACGCTTGCGCTTTTCGTCAATGCTGCCTTTTTTGGGCCTGGTATCATTATCTACAGGTAATTCAATTTTACCCATGATCTTGGGGCCCTGTAATTTCTTAGCTTTTATATTTTCAATAACCGGAGCAGCGTCTTCTTCTTTTACTTCCGGTACAATTTTTACTTCTTCTGCTTTTACTTCAACAGGAATTACTTTTTTAGCTTCAGCTTCAACCGGTATTTCTTCCTCCTTAACCTTATCTGTTGTTTTTTCTGTGGCTTTTTTTGCTGATTTTTTAGGCCTTGTAGAAGAATCGATTTTATCAAGGTCTATTTTATCAAGCACTTTAGGCGTTTCCAACTCGGGCGCTTCAATTTTTGTTACTTCTGTAGCCTTTACTTCTTCTGCTTTTGCAATTTCCTTTACGGGTTCAACTACTTCAGCAACAACAACAGGCTCTGCCGGCTTGGGTTCTTCTGCCGGTTTTACTTTTGTTTCTCCACCGGATCCTGCGGATTTTTTAGTGAATGAAAGATCCTGCTCGTCTTTTTTCTTCTTAATATCGCCTGCGCTGGCTCCTTTGGGAAGATCGATCTGCATCGCTTTTTCGTGCTGCACTTTATCCTGCTGAAACTCCGACTGCAAAATACGGTACATGGTCTCCGTTAATTTTGTTGTAGGCTTCAGTTCTTCACTGATACCCTTAGACACAAGGAAATCTATCAAGGTATTGGTACCTATATTAAATTCCTTGGCCGCAGCCATTAACCTTGGTGTTGCTATTTCTGACATTCTTTTTTTTGTTTGCCCGGTATTAAAAAAGGGGCTGATTTTTCTTTTGAGTATTCTAAATAAACCTTCGCTGTAATTTAAAATCCTGTTCTTATTCTTTTCCAAATTCTTCAGTCAATATTCTTCTTACGTCTTCAATTGTTTCTTTTTCCAGGTCTGTTCTGCGTTCCAGTTCTTCGGCTGTTAATTCCAGTACTGAACGGCCGGTATCGCAACCCACTCTTTTCAACTCATCAATAACCCATGATTCAATTTCATCTGTAAATTCATCCAGGTCAATATCAAATTCTTCTACCTCTCCTTCATTATCACGGAATACATCAATTTCATAGCCTGTCAGTTCGCAGGCCAGTTTGATATTTACCCCTCTGCGGCCAATCGCCAGCGATACCTGGTCGGGTTTTAGATATACATTAGCGTGCATTTTTTCATTATCCAGTTCCATACTGGTAATTTTTGCAGGCGTTAATGAACGCTGTATCATTAGCTGGGTATTACTGGTCCAGTTAATAACATCAATATTTTCGTTCTTTAACTCCCGCACTATACCATGTATACGGCTTCCTTTCATACCCACACAGGCTCCAACCGGATCAATCCTGTCGTCGTAACTTTCTACAGCCACTTTTGCCCTTTCGCCCGGATCACGTACGATCTTCTTAACAACAATCAGGCCGTCAAAAATTTCAGGCACTTCAATTTCCAGTAATTTTTCGAGGAAAGAAGGGCTGGTTCTTGAAATGATGATGATAGCCTGGCTATTCTTTAATTCTACTTTTTTTACAACGCCACGTACACTTTCGCCTTTCTTAAAATAATCGGTTGGTATCTGTTCAGATTTAGGCAGCAACATTTCATTGCCTTCCTCATCCAGCAGCAATACTTCTTTTTTCCAAACCTGGTAAACTTCACCACTCACAATTTCACCAACACGTTCTTCGTATTTTTTTATCAGTATATTTTTCTTCAGGTCGTTGATACGTGCAGCCAGTGTTTGTTTACCTGCTAAAATAGCACGACGGCCAAACTCTTTCTGTATGTCAACTTCTTCGTACAGTTCTTCACCAACCTGGTAATCGGGCTCTATTTTAATGGCGTCTTTGTACTCAATTTCGGTAAGGGTATTGTACAGATCATCATCATCAACAATGGTACGGCGACGGAAGATCTCCAGATCACCTTTTTGATCGTTCACAATAACGTCGAAACATTCGTCGCTACCATATTTTTTGCGGATGAGTGTTTTAAACACATCTTCCATAACCTTCATCAGCGTAGGCCGATCAATGTTTTCCGCATCTTTAAATTCCTGAAAGGAGTCAATTAAATTAATACTTGCCATATTCCGCTCCGGCTACTTTCCCGATCCCGATAGCTATCGGGACAGGATTTTTCCCCGCCGGGGTTGGGGTTTTATTTAATAATTAGAACTTTATCTGCACTTTGGTTTGCTTAATCATGTCAAAAGGTATTGCTTCTGTTTTCACAACCGCTTTCTTCCCTTTTCCTTCTGTGTATTCTATTGTAACATTTTCTTCAGTAACCGCTGTAAGTTTTCCTTCTTTCCTGGTATCATCATTCATGATCAGTTCCACATCCCTGCCAATATTCTTTTGGTATTGCCTCAACAGTTTCAGGGGCTCATCCAATCCCGGACTGCTTACTTCCAGTGAAAAATCGCCTTCGGGATACATGCCCATCTCCTCCATGATCTTATACAAGGCTCGATTTATTTTAATACATTTATCTATACCCAGTCCGCTATCGGCATCTAAATATATTTTAAAATTATTGGTTGGTTTTATTTTAATGGAAACCAGAAAAATATCCTCCTTCAATAAGGGTATGATCAACTTTTCAACCGCCTGTATTTGTGTATCCTGAGTCATGATAAAAGAAGAAGGGAACGCCACCGTTCCCTTCTATTGCTTCTTTGTCCGGTGCAAATATACATCATGAACCCTTAATTGCCAAAATGTATGTTGTTTATATGACTTTTTACCGTTTTTAAAATTTAACAGGCTTCAATTTAATAGATTAATAACTTTGTATGATGCTAAAAGTAATATTCGAGCTGTTTGTGTTATACCTGGTATATAAACTGATCTTTGATTTTATTATACCCGTGTACCAGACTACCAAACAGGTTAATAAAAAAATGGGGGAAATGCAGAGCAAAATGAATGATCAATTCAACCAGCCCGCAGGATCCCGTGGACAGTCCGCAGGATCCGGTGGGCAATCAAACACCAGTAATGCTACAGAAAAGGCTACCCGGCCTGCTAAGGAAGATTATATAGAATTTGAGGAAGTTAAGTAGAGGACAATTGGCAATTGGCAAAAACGCAATTGGCAAAGAACAAAATCAACTTTAGTCATTATATTGAATCAATATCCAACAATTCTATCCTTTCTGTTGGTAAAAGATGATGGGTTTTAAATCCCAGTTGCTGTGCCGTTTCAATATTTATCAGGGTGTCATCTATAAACAGCGTTTCTGCTGCCAACAGGTTTTCATCTTTCAATGCAAACTCAAAAATGCCGGCACCGGGTTTTCTCAACCCCACTTCGTTACTATACCAGGCTTTATTGAAATAGTCATCCAGCAAGGGTTTACCGGTTTGATGAGTAAAAAGCTTTTTAAAATACTTTAAATGAATACTGTTGGTATTGCTTAACAGATACAGTTTATAATCTGCAGCTAATTTTTCCAGCAATGAAAGGCTTTCCACCCTGAAGTCCAGAATAAGGGCGTTCCAGGCATCGTCAATTGCTGCTTCGGTGATCTCTTGTGTTGTCCGTTTTTTTACGGCTTCATAAAATTCAGTTTCCGTTAAGCGTCCGGTCTCCAGTTTTGCAAACAGCTCGTCAGCCTTAAACTGCGAAAACATATTCTCAAAGTTTTGTAAGCCCAGTTTTTCAAAGGCATCAATGGTCTTTTGAAAATCCAGGTTGAGCAAAACACCACCCAGGTCGAAAATTATATTTTTTGTTTGTGCCATCATATTAAAAAAGCGTTCCGGCTTTCGGAACGCTTTGTGGGCCCACCTGGGCTCGAACCAGGGACCACCTGATTATGAGTCAGGTGCTCTAACCAACTGAGCTATAGGCCCGTTCTTCAGCTTAAAATGAAGAATGAGGGTGCAAATATAATCAAAGCTGTTTAATTTAACGCTTCATTAAATTATTTGCCGTTAATTTGCAGCTTCAAAATTAATTATGAAGAAATTATTATTTATCCGCAGGATGCTGTGCATCGTTTTTGCGATTATAACAGTAACCGTTGCCAATGCGCAGGAAAAAAAGAAGGTTGGAGGTTTTATGAACAGAACCGGAGACCACCTGATGCTGCAGTTAACGAGCGACTACTGGATGGGAACGCCTGATAGTATAGACCAGAGAATAAATGGGTTTGCCCGTGGCGCCAATGTTTATGTGATGCTTGATCAGCGGTTTAAAAGCGCTCCGCAGTGGAGTGTTGCCTTTGGTGTAGGCGTGGGTACCAGCAATATGTATTTCAGGAATATGGTTGTTGATATAAAATCAAAAAACAACACATTGCCTTTTAATGTGGTTGACAGTGTTGATCATTTCAAAAAATACAAGCTTACAACGGCTTTCCTGGAGATACCCCTGGAGATTCGTTTTACTTTAAAGCCTTTGCAGGAAATGAAAAGCTTCAAATTTGCCATTGGTGGAAAGGTGGGTACATTGTTAAATGTACATACCAAAGGAAAAACTTTACTGGATAAAAATGGCGCTACCTTAAACACATACACCGCCAAAGAAACAGGTAAGGGTTACTTTAACTCTACCCGCCTGGCTGCTACTGCCCGCATTGGTTATGGTAATTTTTCACTGTTTGGCAGCTACCAGTTTAATAATATTTTTAAAGATGGTGTAGCAGGTGATGTAAAACTGGGGCAGGTAGGTTTAAACTTCAGCGGACTATAATCATACTTTAAACAACTAATTTTAAATCCCTTGTTAACCCAGGGGATTTTTGTTTGCCGCAATTTTGTAAAACCTTAACTTTGCGCCTCACTCCACATCATGAGCGACGAAATTAAACACGAATGCGGCCTTGCTCTCATTCGTCTTCGAAAGCCTTTCAGTTATTATCAGCAGCAATATGGCACCGTAATGTATGGCCTTAACAAGCTTTACCTGCTTATGGAAAAGCAGCATAACCGTGGCCAGGATGGCGCCGGTATTGCCGCTGTAAAATTAAATACCGAACCAGGTTATCCTTTTATGCATCGCGTACGCAGTGGCGCCAACCAACCCATTGCCGATCTTTTTGCACAAATCGGAAAAGAGTATACCGAAGTAGAAAAATACCAGCCCGATATTAAAAACCATCCGGGCCTGATGAAGGGCCATCTTAATTTTTTAGGAGAGGTTTTACTCGGGCATTTACGTTACGGTACTCAGGGTAAGAACAATGCAGAATTTTGTCACCCTTTTATAAAACGCCATACCATACCCTCCCGAAACCTGGCATTGGCAGGTAACTTTAACCTGGTAAATACCGAAGAGCTTTTTGCCCTGGTAAATATAGATCCGGGAGAGTTTCAGCGCCAGAGCGACCTGGCCGCTATGATGGAAGTTTTGTATCATTTTGTGGTTAAGGCAGATGAGGCTTTTCCGGGTGAAATGGATATTGTAAAAGTTTTAAAAAAAGCAGTTCCCCTGTTTGATGGCGGATTTACCTTTAGTGGGTTGCTTGGCAATGGCGATGCATTTGTGATGAGGGATGCCCATGGAATACGGCCTGCTTACTATTATATAAATGATGAAGTGGTGGTTGCCGCCAGTGAGCGGGCTGCCATACGTACTGCTTTTCATTTGGAAGAAAACGAAGTGCAGGAGCTGATGCCCGGTAATGCCCTGATTGTAAAAGCTGATGGAAGCCATACACTGGAACAGGTTGTAGAACCCAAAGAAAGAAAAGCCTGCAGTTTTGAACGCATTTATTTCAGCCGCGGAAGCGATGAAAAAATTTACAAGGAGCGGATCAAACTGGGGCATCTTTTAAGCGGGCGGGTTTTAAAAGCTATTGATTACGATCTGAAGAATACCATTTTTTCTTTTATTCCCAATACCGCAGAAACGGCTTTTTTTGGTTTGATCAAAGGTGCAGAAGATTACCTGAACAGAATAAAAATAGAGCGCATATTAAGCTGGGATAAGGATTACGATGCAGAAAAGCTGACGGAAATGATCAACAGGAGGATCCGTATCGAAAAAATTGCCATTAAGGATGTAAAGCTGCGCACGTTTATTACCGAAGACAGCAGCCGAAACGAAATGGTACAGCACGTTTATGATATTACCTATGGTACTGTTAGAAAGGGCATTGATACCCTGGTAGTGATCGATGACAGTATTGTACGGGGTACCACTTTAAAAGAAAGTATTGTACGCATGTTGTCGAGACTGGAACCTAAAAAGATCATTGTGGTTTCATCGGCTCCGCAAATACGTTACCCCGACTGCTATGGTATTGATATGAGCAAGATGGGCGACTTTATTGCTTTCAGGGCTGCTGTTGAATTAATGGCCGACACCGGGCAGCTGCACATATTAGATCAGATGCTGGATAAATGCAAAGAACTGCAACGCAACAACCAGCTGCACACGCAAAATATTGTTCAGCAGCTTTACAAAACATTTACACCCGAAGATATCTCCAATAAAATTGCGCAATTGATAACCGCTTCAGATATAACCACCCCGGTAAGTGTGATCTATCAAACCATTGAATCGTTGCATGAAGCATGTCCTACGAATTTAGGCGACTGGTATTTTACCGGTAAATATCCAACACCCGGCGGCAACCGTGTTTGCAACAAAGCCTTTATGAATTACATGGAAGGAAAAAATGTAAGAGGTTATTAGGGTTTTGTGTTGTGGAAGTCTTAGTATTTAAACTGTTTTCCAATTTGTTTACTGAAAGATTTCATTCAGTAAGCCGGCTAAATGAACTCCTCCTTTTAATAATTGCTGATTAACAACGCCTATAAATTTAAAGTTATACTCATAACTTAAATTGGAATCCGGTTTTGTTTCGGCATAAATTTTTTCTGTATGTTGGTATGACTGCCAGATCCATTCACTGACAGGTTCCGCCTGCCACTCTTTTCTTTGTTCTTTGGTTGTATAATTTATGGAACATGCATATTCGGTATAACTTAACTGTTGAAAGTCTATCAGCTTCGAATCCCATACGCTATGCAGGTTTGAGGGGTCTTTAAACCAGTTTACCTTTACACTGTTTCCTCCGCGGTCATCAGGCCTGCCAATGTGCAGGGGTTGATGAATATCACCAACAAGATGTATCAACAAGCGGAGGTAGAAGATCTTTTTGTCCTGTTCCAACTCTTTGTTTTTAAGCTGGCCAGTTAACCAGTTTATTTTTGTGTAGGCATCGGTAAGTGTATCTGTTGCCAAATAATTTTTGAGGGCTGTTTCGCTAAGCCCCGATTTTAAATTTATGTAATGCCAGGTATCCAGGTATTTATATGCAGGGTCTGATTTAATAAAATCGGGCCAGTTACTCGTCATCGCAACCGATTCATTTCCGAGTATCTTATAAATTTCACGTTTGGTTTTTTTGGTAAGATACGAGTCTGCTATCTGGCCTACAATACGATGGCCTAAAACACCCCACGCCATACCGCAAAACGGCAGGTACAGAAATAAAAAAAGTATTGTTGCTTTTTTAAAGAGGCTAATCATTTTTATAAAATTTGAATGTAAAGCTAACTGAATGCAGCAAATATACCCCGGGTCATAAAAATATTTATTCAATTACTTCAAACAAAAATAGCTGGGATTTTTCAAGAATATTAAAATTATTATCGGCAATAAACAGCAATGTTTTATGACCGTTGGGTAAAAGCGGGCCAAAGGTTACTCCTTCAATATTATCGGTATAAATACCCAGGTCATCCATATTTAACAAGAGGGTTTTTTTTACCGGTGCAAAGGAATGATCATCTTTTAATGTAGCTGTGCTGATATCCGTTGCGCCATCTAAATCGGCCATAAAGATCCTGATCGTACAGGGCAGCCGCCCGGTTGAAAAGGAGCGTTCAATAACCAGTAATTTATTATTGCCTACACTGAGGATATCAGGTACGCCATTGATCTTAAATTCCTTTTCGGGTTTGGCAGCATAAGCCACCGGTTCTAACTTATAAGCATACTGTGCTGTGCTTTTTTTTGCGGCCACATCAAATTTAATGATCCTGATCAAAGCATGATTATCTGCCATATCCGCCCTTGGCCCATCTTCATATAAGGGTTCTTCTGTATTTACAAAAAGCGTTTTATAATTATCGGCAAAACTCATGCCTTCAAATACCCCATTTCTCCTTGGGCCGTTTTCAGTTGCTTTCATTTTAAATACCGTTGGTAAAGCAAAGCTGTCAAGATATTTTCCATTTTGGTTAATCATTAAAACCGAAGGATCGGTCAGTACGGTATCATTTGCCTTCACCATTCTTTCGCCTTCGCTGCTCCAAACCAGGTAATTGTTTTGCGGGTTATACCTGATCGCTTCGGGGTCGGGTGTTTTAAAGCGGTTTTGTTTATTACCCGGATAAGGTTCTCCATCGGGTTGTAGCATATAACTAACACCCGTAAACGCTAAACTATCAATACCCTTTGGTGTGATGAATATTTTAGCCGTGTAAAAACGGGCCGGATCCTTATCACTTCTATCATCACATACCAGGTAATACAAAACTCTTTTTGCATCATAATCAATACCCGATAATCCACCTACTGTGGTATTTTTATATTTGAAGTTAAATGGGATATTATAGGTATCTATGTATTTTAGCGTGGAGATATTGGCCGTTACCTGCGAAAGTTTTTTAGTGGATGAGCAGGAGAACAAAAGAAAGATGGCAACCATAAAATTAAATACCCGGAGAAGTACGTTAAGCATATATGCGTTTGTATGTAAAATATGAAATGTTTGGAGTTATAATCCTGGTTTTAAAGAAAGTTTTTTATATTTATTAAGGTATGTGAATGATGCGCTTTATTTGTGTAAATCTAAAACCCAGCTTTTGAAACAACTTTTTATTGTGCGGCATGCCAAAAGCGATCAAAGTTTTTTTGGCAACGATTTTGAACGCCCCCTTAATGAAAGGGGAAGGGCTGATGCTCCTGCAATGGCAAAAAGGATGTTGGATAAAAAGTATACCATCGACGCATTGGTTTCCAGTCCTGCTGCAAGGGCAAAAAAAACTGCAGAACTGTTTTCAGCAACATTTAAAAAACCGGCCTCCGATATTATTTTTATTTCTGCCCTTTACCATGCCAACGCGGATATCTTTTATGAAGTGGTTTCGGCTTTGCCGGATGAGTTAAACAGCGTTGCCATTTTTTCTCATAATCCAGGTATTTCTTATTTTGTAAACAGCTTAAACACCGGTACACCCGTTGATCATATGCCTACTTGTGCGGTTTTTGCAGTTTGTGCAGATATAACAGCCTGGACGGGTTTCAGCAAGGCAAAAAAGGATCTTTTATTCTTCGATTATCCCAAAAACACATGGTAGCCGGTATAGTAACTGCTAAAAAAAATAAACACAACCAAACAATTGTTTTTTTCGTTTGTAATAGCAGACAGCTGAATATTTTAATGTTTTAAATAACCTTTATGAAATTATTATTTGCCTTTTTGTCGATTTTTATATCAGTTACAGGCCTTGGCCAAAAAACTGATTACCTGGTTAAAAATAGTGGTGATACGGTTTGGGGAGAGATCAGGGTTAAGAATAAGATATTTTATGTTGCCGGAACACCGGCATTGGAAATAAAAGCTGCAGAAGTTAACAAAATTAAAAGCAGCAAGTATAGAGGAAATACAGTGGTCTTGTGTAATTTATTAACCTATTCCGACAACCTGACTGATCTTGATATTGATTTTATCAATAAAGGCTCCATTGACACGGTCCTTATTCTTGATGAAATATATACTACTCCAAAAATCAATTTATATTATGCAACAGATAACATGAAAACGCCTTTTTATTTTTATAAAACGCCTTCAGACCCTCAACCATTACAACTGGTGATCCGATATTTCCTGCAGGGGGGGCTTGATAATTATAACAATGACCGTGCAAGATACATGGGTCAGAGATCGAGGGTACAGATAGCCGAGGACAAAGGTTATGTAAACCAATTATACGCCATCATGAGCGGTTGTAAAAAAATAACCCCATCCATGTGGGAGTTATTGTCTTACCGCGATTACAGCCTGAAGAAGATCATTAAGAAATATAGCAAGTGCAACTGATCAGTATTTTTTTTCAAAATAAACTGCTGTTGCATTTGGATTATTATAATAAGCTGGTATTTCATAAAACCCATAATTCTTATACAGTTTAATAGCTGGTGTCATGTAATTCAACGTGTCTAACCTGATGGTTGTGTAATTTAATTCCCGGGCGAGTTCCACTGCTTTTTCCAACAAGGTTTTTCCAATGCCCAGCTTTTGCCAGGCCGGTTTAATGAACATTCTTTTCAGTTCAGCGGTGTTGCTGTCAATTTTTCTTATACCCGCGCAACCTATATACTCATCCATGGTTTTACAAAGAATAATACCTCCTCCCGGTTCGCCGTACATTACTTTTATTTCCTTCAGCTCTTTATCAAAATGCTGAAAACCCAGATCTATATTCAGCCACGATGCATACGCTTTAAAAAGCAGGGCAGCGTTTTTGTATGCTTCGTCGGTATCAGCCCTTTCATAATTAATCATTTTTAATCTGTTTATTTGCCAGGTAAACGCCGCTAAATATTAGTGCTGCTGCAAAGATCTTATACAAAGTCAATTGTTCGTGTAAAAAGAACATGGCTATTAATGCTGCAAACACGGGTTGGGTATAAATGTAAAAACCGGCAACCGATGGGCCCAGCATTTTTATACCATACAAATTAAACAGGTATGCCAGGAAAGTGCCGGTTATAACAATCAGTCCCATGCTTGTGAAATCTATTGCCGTATATAGACCCCAGGGTATTTCAGTAAACTCTACCCAGCCAAAAGGCAACACCAGCACCAGGCCGATCGTAAAAACCCATCTTAACACCACAATTGCATTATACTTAACCATTAAAGGTTTAACCAAAATAAAATAAATGGTATAAGAAATGGCGTTGATAATGATAAACAGATCTCCCAGCAAAACATTGTCGCCATTACCCGCACTATCTTTGGCTAATACCAATACCAGTGCGCCGGAAATACCCAATACCAGGCCAGTTACTTTCAAAATTCCCAGGCGCTCTTTTAAGATCCAGGCAGCAATAATAACAATTAAGATTGGCGTAATGAGTAACAACAGGGCTGCGTGAATAGAGTAGGTTAATGAGAGCCCTTTTATAAACATCAATTGGTTAATAGCGATGCCGAAAAGGGCACAAAGGAAAAGCCGCATCCGGTCAGCCTTGTCTATTTTGATATTTACCGGATTAATTACATACAATATCCAAAATAATATTACAGAGAAACCTATCCTTACCACATTTAAACCAAAAGCCTGTACCAGGTTGTTATTGGTAAGATGCTTTACGGCGGAAAGATTGATAGCAAAGAAGATGTTTGTAAAAACCAATGCTATATGCGCTATACTTCTCTTGTTCAAATAGTTAATTTTAGCTTTGCGAAAGATCCCGGGTCCACAGGATCCTTCTGACAAAAGTAAGCCAATAAAAAAAGCTATTGTGTTTTTACACACAACAGCTTGATACTTACTAACCCCCGTCCGTACCGGCACGCCCGCCTGAACCGGAACGGGCAGGGGCGGGCAATAGTAGCTTTTTATTTATCGTTAAGCCGACTGCATTTCTTTTATTTTTTCCCTGATCTTAGCCTCTATTTCATTGGCCATTTCCGGATTATCCAGCATCAGCTGTTTTACAGATTCACGTCCCTGTCCAAGTTTATCACTATTGTAGCTAAACCAGCTTCCGCTTTTTTGTACGATACCCAGTTCTACACCCATATCAATGATCTCACCCACTTTAGAAATACCTTCACCGTAAATAATATCAAATTCGGCCAGGCGGAAAGGTGGTGCCACTTTATTTTTTACCACTTTCACTTTAACATGGTTACCAATAGATTCTTCACCATCTTTTATCTGTGCCATACGGCGGATATCCAAACGTACGGAAGCGTAGAATTTTAATGCATTACCCCCGGTTGTTGTTTCGGGGTTACCAAACATTACACCAATTTTTTCACGCAACTGGTTAATGAAAATGCAGCAGCTGTTGGTTTTATGTATGGTTGCCGTTAGTTTTCTTAATGCCTGGCTCATTAACCTGGCCTGCAGCCCCATTTTACTATCGCCCATTTCTCCCTCCAGCTCACTTTTTGGTACCAGTGCAGCTACAGAATCAATAACCACTACATCCAAAGCACCGGAAAGGATCAAGCGGTCTGCTATTTCCAAAGCCTGTTCTCCATAATCCGGTTGAGATATCAAGAGGTTATCAATATCAACACCCAGTTTTTGTGCATACACACTGTCAAAAGCATGCTCTGCATCAATAAAAGCACACATGCCGCCTTTTTTTTGTGCTTCTGCAATTACATGAATGGCCAATGTTGTTTTACCGGAGCTTTCGGGGCCATAAATTTCTACTACTCTTCCTTTAGGCAAACCACCTATACCCAGGGCCATATCCAGGCCAATGGAACCTGTGGAAATAACTTCCTGTTCTACAATTCCCTTATCACTCATCATCATTACCGATCCTTTGCCAAAATCTTTATCGATCTTGTCCATCGTTAATTTAAGCGCCTTAAATTTTTCTGTTTTTTCTAAATTTTCTGTCTTGCTCATCGTCTGAATTTTTTAGTTGATGTATCTGGTTTTGCGTTGTAAATGTAAATTCGGAATCAAAGATAAGGGTTTAATTTTATTAACACTAATTATTTTAGCATTTTTTTAGTAATTAATTTAGTTTATATAATTGGCTGTAAAAAAAGACCCATCCCGAGGAATCGGGACGGGGATGTGTTCAAGCATGAGAAAAATCCACAAAGGAAAGATTCCCTTTGTTCTCAAAGAGGTTCGGTCTTAAAAACGGACCTGATAATTTATTTGGTTTTCAGAAAGGCCGCCTTTAGAATTAATAAACAAATAGAAGATAGTTTTTTGAATTAAAAAATACCTCAAAGTGGTAATAAAAGGTTATGAAAACATCTTATTATGCTTATATATGTTCATTTGAAATAATATTTTAATGATATTTTTGAAAAATTAAATCATTTTTTTTATTCTCCCGCTAATCTTTCATTTCCCTCAGTCTTTTTAACATAAAGTTCTTTCCGTTATTATAAAAAATATCATCCAGTAACACATCCACATGAAGTGTATGAAATCCGTTACTTTTTAATACAACCTCCAGATCTTCACGTATATCTTCTTTTAATTGTTGTAATCCGCCTGCATCCTTGCAGCAATCTATTGCATTGATCAATCCGTCAAAATCGGTACCCATACAAATTTGCTTCGCTGCTTTTTCTATATCAATAAATGAATGCCGGCTGGCCACCCATAAAATATGCATAATATTATTGATTAAAAATCTCCGGTGCAGGTCGGGGTACGCAGCCCGTTCCAGATCAGCCAGGTCTTCACTGGCCCATACGTTGGTATCACCAGGCCATACGTTCAAATTTTCGGGGGTTGGCCCAAAAAAGAAACCGGCTTCCAGGTGGCTGATGTATTCCACATCGTGTGGTACTATAACGGGAGTTGATCCGCTGTCATCTGCAAAGCCCAAAATGCGCTGATCGAAAGAAAGTCCGATCATACCTTCCGATAATAAGATGTTTTCAATATCCTCATCATACAAATTAATGCTGCTGCAGTTGTGATACACATCATCATAAAACCTGCTTTTAGGTTTCAGGTAAACCACTTCGTATACCAATCCTTTGTTAACCGGTACCTGCTCTATGTACTTTACCCGGTCTATTATACGTAAGCCTGTTGTACCCGCATGAGTACATATAATGGGTTGAATAAACCCCGGTGCAACAGCCGCCACTTTAAACCTGCGATATAAATCCAGCCTTGCATATAAACTCATGTGCTTGATATCGGTCAGTATTTTTTTACTGATCATTAAATCAATTACGGCTTCGCCCCAGGCTGTAATGCCCCTGCCCGGTTGGATAAAAAAGGGCCGGGTTAAAAAGCTGAATGCCATACGCATGATTACAAAACTGGTTTTGCTGCATATGGCAGATATTCATGGATACAACCGTGTGCGCATCGGTGAATGCATGCAGGTTTTGGGTGAATTTTTCTTTTGCATCTTCTGCATCGGGATCATCAAAAAAACAATGAAGCCCTTCAATAATGATGATGCCAAAAACGGTATTATGATCGGTTTCATCATAATCAGCAGCCTTGTTTACTATTTTGAATCGGGCGCCCGGTAAGGGTGAAGCTGAACTGGTAAGCCATTGCAACTCTTCCTTCATTAATTCAAAAGCATGTTTTCCCGAGGCCAGGTAGTGTAACCGGTTTTTATCAATAAGTTTAATCTGGCCTTTGTTCACCACACTTTTTTCGGCCAGTAATACACATATCTTTTTTTCTACTGCATGTAATATTACTCCTATCAGCCTTACATCGTTTTGAAATAATTGCGTGAGGTTTGATTGTGAATTAAGCACTTCATTAAACAGCTTATTGATCCTGATCGTCCATCCCTTTCCGAGAGCAAGCCTTGCATTTATGTATTCCCATGGCGATGGCTTGGTTGCCGGATTGGAAAACTGTGGTTTTAAACCCGGGTGGCAATGAAAATCGAAAAAAGGCATAACAGCAGCATTTGTAATATTGAATATACTATTATGTTTTAAAAATAAAAGTATAAATTATTTATACCTTGTTGGCTTTAATAAACGATGGCCTTCCATACGGAAGGCCATTCATTTTCAAGGATTTTTGGTTTTGGTTATTGGATGATTCCTGCACAAATATCAAACATCTCCTAAAACCAAAACATAGTCGTATTCCTGAAACGATGTAGTTTTTTTACTAATAAATAATAAACATCAGCTGTTAACTCAACGCCAGTTCTTTTTCAGTCATCATTTTACGCAGGTTGTTGAGTGCAAGTTTCATGCAGTCCAGGGCCATACTCAGGCTGCATTTCATAACTGTTGCAATTTCATTAAAACCCAGGCCGCCATAATGGTTCAGCAGCATTACTTCTCTCTGGCTGTCGGGCAGCATGTCTATCATGCATTTAATTTTTTGATGGCTTTCATAATAATTTGTATCAGGCATGGCTGTGTGCAACGGAAAATCAACCCTTCCTGTTGCAGCATCTACAACAATTGCATGGCTTGTATTTCGTTTGTGTTCTATACAAAGCTGCTGAGCAATACCAGAGGCGCATTGTAAAAAATTTCCTTCCCCGGCAGGCTTTCCGGCAATCATGTTATTAATAAGGCATATAAAAACATCCTGAAAAATTTCTTCGGAGGCATATTTATCCTGTATCATATTATAAATAGAATGGTAAATCCTGTCTTTATAAAGTTTTACCAGGGTGGCCATGGCATTGGGATCGCCGTTGAGATAAAACCGGATGAGGGTTTCATCAGGCATGCTGGTTTGGTTGTTCATAGGATTGTGTTTAAACGGTTGGGATATGGATATTTCTAAAAACCATAGGCTTGTTAAAGGAAACGCAATTGTGGCGGGTTTATTTGATTTGTCCCGGTATTTTTTCTGTACGTAAATGTTGCAGTACAGAAAGCAGCAATATTTCTATAAACTGCGTTCCGTACCTTCGCCCCATGAAGTATTTAGATGAACTGAATGATCCGCAGCGGGAGGCAGTAATGCATGTTAACGGCCCCATTATGATCATTGCCGGCGCAGGCAGTGGCAAAACAAAAGTTTTAACTACACGTATTACGCATTTAATGGCTGCACACCAGGTAGACAGCTTTAATATACTGGCCCTCACTTTTACCAATAAGGCTGCTGCCGAAATGAAGGAAAGGGTAGAAAGGATCCTGGGCAATACCGAAGCACGTAATTTATACATCGGCACTTTTCACAGTGTGTTTGCAAGAATATTAAGAGCCGAAGCGCCGAAACTGGGTTATCCCAGCAACTTCACCATTTATGATACTGATGATGCCAAATCAGTGGTTAAAACAGTCATTAACGAACTGATGCTGGATGATAAGCTGTATAAACCTAACGTGATCTATAACCGCATATCATCGGCAAAAAACTCATTGATAGGACCGGCAGAATATATTAACGACTGGGCCCTGCAACAGGAAGATGCAAGAAGTAACCGTCCGGCCACCGGGCAAATTTATGATGCTTATGCAAAGCGCTGTTTTAAAAACGGCGCCATGGATTTTGATGACCTGTTGTTTAAAATGTACATCCTGCTTAAAAATTTTCCGGACGCCTTAAGCAAATACCAGCGAAAGTTTAAGTACATCATGATCGATGAGTACCAGGATACCAACACAGCCCAGTATGAAATTATAAAACTGCTGGGCGCCATGCATGAAAATGTTTGTGTGGTGGGCGATGATGCGCAAAGTATCTACAGTTTTCGTGGTGCAACCATTGAAAATATTTTACAGTTTGAAAAAGATTACGATGAGGTAAAAGTGATCAAGCTGGAACAGAATTACCGCAGCACACAAAATATTTTACACGTTGCCAACGGGATCATTGCCAACAACAAAGGGCAGATAGAAAAAAAATTATTTACCGTTAATGCAGAAGGAGACAGAATAAATCTTGTTCGCACCATGACGGATAATGACGAAGGTAAAATGGTGGCCGATACCATACAGGAACAAAAACTGCGCAATCATTATTTCAATAAAGATTTTGCCATACTGTACCGCACCAATGCACAAAGCCGCAGTTTTGAGGAAGCCTTGCGCCGTATGGGCATTGCCTACCGTATTTACGGCGGTATGAGTTTTTACCAACGTAAAGAAGTAAAGGATTTTATTGCGTATTTAAGATTGGTTGTAAATCCAAGGGATGAAGAAGCATTAAAACGCATTATCAATTTTCCTGCCCGGGGAATTGGTAAAACAACCGTTGATAAAGCTGTACTGTATGCAAATGATAATAATCTCACCATGTGGGATATTATGACCAATGCTGCCATGTATGGTTATAAAAGCGGAACCCTGGAAAGCATCGACAACTTTGTAACGATGATCAAAATGTTCCAGAGCGAACTCACCAAAAAGAATGCATACGACCTGGCAGTGATCGTTGGTAAAAGCACCAACATTGTTAAAGAATTATTCAATGATAAAACAACCGAAGGTTTAGCCCGTTACGAGAACGTGCAGGAACTATTAAACTCTATTAAAGAGTTTACGGAAACTCCCATGAATGAAGAAGATGGTGAAGTGGGAGATAAAAGTCTGGGTGCCTATTTACAGCAAATTGTTTTGTTAACTGATGCCGATGGAGAAGATAAAGAAAACCAGGATGTGGTAAAACTGATGACGATACATGCTGCCAAAGGTTTGGAATTCCCTGTAGTGTTTGTGGGTGGTTTGGAGGAAACACTTTTTCCAAATGCCATGAGCATTAATACCCGGGAAGAACTGGAAGAAGAACGACGTTTATTTTATGTAGCCATCACCCGTGCAAAAAACAGGTTGTGGCTGAGTTATGCCAATGCACGTTACCGCTTTGGTCAATTGCAGCAAAATGATCCCAGCCGTTTCCTGGAAGAAATTTCTGAAGACTATGTAGATAAAAGTTATGCAGGAGGCGCCAACTCCAATAACAGCGGTTGGGCTCAGGGTGGAGCCAGGGAACGAATGCAGCGTAATTTTGGTGGAGGCGGTTTTAATGCAACTCAACGCGCCGAAAAACAATATGGTGCACCTCCTGCAAAAAAGCCTGTAGAAACATTTTACTCAAAACCGGCAACCAGTAAAGCCGTAGAACATACGCCTTCCGAAAATTTTGAACCCAGCGATACCAGTAATTTACAGGTTGGCAACAAAGTTGAACACATGAAATTTGGTTTTGGCGAAGTAATGAAAATGGAAGGGGCTGCACACAATCCTATTGCCACGGTAAATTTTGAATTGAATGGAGAGAAGAAGATCATGCTGAATTATGCCAAGCTTCGAATTGTAGATTCAGCGAATGACTAAAACGCTCTTATATATCAGGACAAGGCAAATAAAAAGAGAAGCAGACAGCCTTGGCCTGTACCTGGTAATATTTATTGCCATTGCTATCATTCTTTCTTTTGTATCTTATATTCAATATCAAAACAATCAAAAAGCCTGGTATGTAGTGGGTGTATTATCAATAATTTGTTTTGCCATTCAATACAACAGGAAGGATAAACAGTTTATTTATAAGCAACTTGACAAACCGCATTTCCAGATTTTTTTGGAATATATCATCCTTACCTTACCCTTTTCAATAACCTGCCTTTTCACAAAAAACTGGCTATGTTTGCCCGTGTTGGTTTCGGTATTAACCTGCATCCCTTATCTAAAGTTTCAGTTTAAACACACAGCTGTGTTTAAGCATTTATCAACACTCTTACCCGCTTCAAACTTTGAATGGCTCAGCGGTATCAGGAAACAGTTTATTCCTTTTATCAGCCTCTACCTGCTTGCTCTGGCTTTTTGCTGGGTAAGAATATTGCCGCTTTTTTTGCTCTGGCTTCTCACAATCATCATTTCTTCATTTTTCCTGGAAAATGAACCGGTTCATATTTTAAGAGAAGGGAATAAAACTGCAAAGAAGTTTTTGTGGGGCAAAATGAAGATCAACATAAAGTACATACTTATTCTTTATCTTTTGCCCGTAATCATTAACGCCATTTTTGTGAGGGAATTTTTAATAATAACCCTTTTGTTCATTCCTGTTCAGATTGCTTTGGTTTGTTTTGCTGTTAATTTAAAATACTGCACTTACAAACCACAAACCAACCAGTTTGGTAATAACGTAGCTTTTTCCATTGTTGCCATGCTTGCCGCAATGCCCTATTTTTTACCTATACCAGTCATACTTGCAATTATTTATTTTTATAAGGCCGAAAGTAATTTAAAAATTTATTTACATGATTAATGTGCAGGGGCTCTCCGTTAGTTTTAATGATCATGCCGTTTTAAAAAACATTACTCTTGATTTTGAAGAAGGGCTTGTGCATGGAATTGTTGGACTGAACGGTGCCGGCAAAACAACTTTCTTTAATGTTTTAGCCAAAATGCTGAAGCCGGATTGGGGAGACATTAAACAAAATGGAATGGCGCTTGGCATAAAAGACACCGTTTATCTGGAAACCACTAATTTCTTTTTTTCAAGGATAACAGGCAATGAATATTTAAAGATATTTAAACAAACAAATACGGAATTTAACTTAACAGCTTTGCAGGAGTATTTTAAACTTCCGCTTAACGAATTGATCGAAAATTATTCAACCGGTATGAAGAAAAAGCTGGCGCTGCTGGCTGTATTAAAACAGGATAAAACGGTTTTTATCCTCGATGAACCTTTTAACGGACTTGATCTTGAAACCAATAAAATTCTAGAAATAATTATTTTGTCGTTAAAGCAGAAACAAAAAACGGTATTTGTTTCATCACATATAATTGAGCCCTTACTTACAACCTGCGATAAAATTCATTTGTTAGAAAATGGTTGCTTTGTTAGAACATACCTAAAAACTGATTTCTCAAAAATAGAAGAAGATCTGTTTGGGAAATTAAAAACTGAGGCAACACAGCTTATTTCAAAAGCTGTATAAATATTTATTTGCCCGCTGATGTCGCAGAAAAGAAAACTTTGCATTAATCTGCGTATTCTGCGAAATCTGTGGGCCACCACCCTTTCGAAATCCGAAAAATCTCCCTTTTAACACCCTTTTCAAACCAAAACAGCATAAATCTTGTTAGTTTTGCTTACCCACCGTAGCCTTGCCGAAGGCGGGCAGTAAAAGTAAAAACAAGTTTTATGATCAAGACAGGAAATCCCGTTATCAGTATCTATACAGAAATGACGCCCAATCCGGAAACGATGAAGTTTGTGGCAAACAAGCTTTTATATCCCGGCAAGAGCATCGACTTTGCTGATGAAGCCAGTGCCAAGCCTTCTCCTTTAGCGCAGGAGCTGTTTACATTCCCTTTTATCAAAGCAGTTTTTATCGCCAGTAATTTTATTACCCTTACCAAAACTGCAGATACCGAAGACTGGCAGGATGTGATCCCTTCCATCAAACAGTTTTTAAAAGAATACCTTGAAGAAGGAAAAGTGGTAGTGAATGACGAAGAAGTGGCCGCTATGAAAAGCGAAAGCAGCAACACCGTAAGTGCGGATGATGATGATGTGGTAAAACGCATTAAAGAGTTGTTGGAAAATTATGTAAAACCCGCAGTTGAAATGGATGGTGGTGCCATTCAATTTAAAAGCTATGAAGACGGCAGGGTGAATTTAATGATGCAGGGAAGCTGCAGTGGCTGCCCAAGCAGCATGATCACTTTAAAAGCCGGAATAGAAGGCATGATGAAACGTATGATACCGGAAGTGAAAGAAGTGGTGGCAGAAGCGGAGTAGTTTATTAGTTAAATAGTTTATTAGTAAAGCATTTCATAACTGAAGTGCTTTTTATTTTATAATAATCAGCGGAAAATCGTTTCCATAACCATAACTGGCGGGATACTGAACAGTGCCTTTATATTTTTGCGTTACTTCAGGTACTTTAATCTGCAGGTACGCATCCAGCTCTTTGATGGTGATCTTTTTATCCCCGTTATCTGCACCCCCATTCAGGGCTTCCAGTAAACAATACGTGAACGCTCCATGTCCCAGTTGCGAAAACTCGGAAGCAAACTGGCTGCTGCCCGATGCGGTTAACCAGTGTGTACCTGTTGACCTTGCCAATTGTGCAATGGCTTTTTCTTCCGCCGCACCACGTGCTGCCACAATATCTTCTAATGCCCCGGCCGACTGGCATGCATCCAGAATATATAATTGTTTCTGTGCTTTAATATCTTTTGAAAACTGTTGCAGGTTGGCGGCACTTAATCCTTTTTGAGCAAGGGCATCATCATTTCCATAAAGTTGTGTTACATCAGATGGCACCAGGAAAAATTCCTTTTTGTCATTCACCACACCATGTCCTGCAAAATAAAATACAAAAACATCACCTGCATTAGCCTGTGCTTTTACTTTCTCTAATGCAGCTACAATACCCAATTTACTGGCATCTGCATTTTTTATAAAATGTGTATTCACTTTAAAAAACATGCCCTTCGCTCCATTCTCCATGGCAATCTTAAACGCTTCGGCATCGTTCATCGCATAGTTAAGATTATACTTAGGGTTCTTATAAATATTTATACCCACCACTACTACATGCAGTTGAACTTCATTAACCGTAGTACTCACCCCGGGGCTAGTTTTTTCTAGCTTAAACACCACATTTAATTCCAAAGGACGGCTCTCGGTTCTTTCTGTGTTAAAAGCAATAGCCCTGAAACGGTTCGTGCCTTCCAAAAGATTTACACTAAAAGTTTTTGCCATTGTTTTATCTCCCTGCTTATCATCTTCCACTGTAAGATTGCGTGTTGTCTCAACAAGTTTTCCGTTCTGGTATAATCTTATTTCAGTAACTGCATCTAACAGGCATTCGGCGGTGATTGCAACAGATGCACTGCCAACCTTTGTCTCTATAGTTTTAATCTCATCATCATCTACCTCCAGGTTTCTAATATTCTCTTTAAACTGCATTTTAACCGTTGGCGCTTTCTTAAGTTTTTTCACATCTACATCAGAAGGGCCAAAATTTTCGCCACTTAAAATACGGGGAAGTAAACGGGGCGTATAAAAAATTTCGAACATCGAATTTAATGGCACTACGGTATGGCCAGATACATGAAACATATCATTTTGAGCGCCTGTATTAGCATCAAACTGCCCCTGGGGATTTATTACAGCCCAGTTTCCTTTGGCTGCATCCGGATATAATGTTCCCTCAAATTTTTTCTGTGTTATATCCCACAACATAATACTACCATGATAAGTACCAAGCAGCAGAAATTTTCCGTTTGGCGAAATATTGATAGCCGAAAACATGCCAATGCCAGGCGGATTTTTAAATGTTAATTGTTCATCAAACTTCCCCTGTTCTACATCATAAAACAATACATTTTCAGTTCGCCATCCCTGGTAAACAATATATTTTTCGCCAGGTGTAAACCCAATAGCAGTTAACATGGCATATTTATCATTTCTTTTGTCAATGGCTGCTGCAATGGTAATCGGAATGATTTTTAGAGTTTTAGTTTTAAGGTCTATTAATATTTCTTCGGCATAACTTGTTGTATAGTCTATTTCTGCTGCTATGGCAAGATAGCGGTCGTTTTGCGAAAAGATGGGCTTATTATACTTGATTGATGTCTTTGGAACTTTTATCTCGTACAATAATTTTCCGGATGGCAACTCATAAAACCGGAGTGGTGCAGCATTTGATTTTTCTTGTATTACCAGTATATTTTGTGTTTTAGCAAATACAGCAAACCCATCTACACAGTTATTGGCATAAACCATTTTGTGTGTTTTGGTATCAAAAACCTCCAGTGAATATGCATCTTTATTTGCGGTGCAAAAACCCGTTAGCGGCACACCCTGGTTCATTACATACTGTCCATCGTAGGATACCGAAATATTTGTACGGTATTCCATTTTTTTAGCTCCGGTAAATTGAAATGTCATTTTCCCTGTACTATCAAGCTCTCTTAAATTATCTTCTCTTAACACATACATTTTTTTACCATCGGCCGAGGGTGCATATTTATTTCTTCTGTCTTCAAAAGTTTGTTGTTTTACAAACAGTGATTTTTCCATTTCGCCGCTTTGCAGGTTCCATATAAAAATATGATCGTTGGTAGAGCTTACCATACGGCTGTTATCTTTAATAAAGTATATGCCGCTTATTGACCCCTGCGAAATTTCTGAAAAAGTTTTTTCGGTCAGGCCAGAATTGGTGCCAACCAGCCAGAGTTTTTTCATATTGCCAAATACCATTTTTTGTCCATCGGCAGAGAACGTTATATCACTTCTATAAACAGAAGATGAAAATTCGCCGGGTTTATAGGTCCAGTTATACTGCCAGTTGATGGTTCCTTTCATCGTGTTTAAAAGAACCAGGGTTTGTTTGTCAGTAGAAAGCCCATGAAACCACAATCCCAAATTTTTTCCATCGGGAGAAAATTGCATTTTTACAAAATATCCCAGATCCTTATAGATACTTTCAAAAAGTATTGAGCCAGATTTTACATCCAGCATGGTTATCTGTCCAATATATTTGTTATAATCTTTTACAGCCAATGCCAGCGTTTCGCCATCTGGGGCGAATGCGCCAAATTCTCCATCACCTTTTGTGTTTTTTATTGTTCGTTGTATTTTACCGGCTGGTACATCTATCAGCAAAAAAACCGAGCGTTTTGTTACCAGTAGCTTTTCGCCATTAGGCGAAAAGCTAAGCTGCATTTTCTCTTCTTTTGAATTATCTGTTTGCACGGTACTAACCACCTGCCCCGATTCAATATTGATAAAAGATACTTTGCCCGTCTTGCTATCGGCAAATGCAATCTGTTTTGTTACTGGCGAAAAATCACGGCTTTCCTCGTAGCCGGATGATGGTATAGACAACCGTTTTATATATCCTTTTTCAAAATCAAAACATCATCCCCAAAAATATAAAGCCCTTTTTCGGGATAAAACATCTTTGGCGTTTTATCATATACATACCTATTTATAAAATTATACTTTGCCCCTCTTGATGCGTATGTTTTAATTGTTTGTCCATCTAAATCTATCAGTTTAAAAGTCTTATCATCCATGGCCAGGTAAATGGAAGTATTATTTTTAAAACTGGCAGCCTCTACATGTTTTATTGTTCTTAGCTGCTGGCCTGTGGCAATATCCCACAGTATGGCAAGGGTATCATTCTCTACCGAAATAAAATATTTATTATCCGGCGAAATGGAAATCGATTCCAGTTGGCTCTTATGCCCGTCTTTTCTAAAAAGATCAGATTCCTGTGCAAAGCTGCTCAGGTTGATAAGAAGAAATGCGAAACAATAGATTATTTTTTTCATGTTGTGGTTACATTCGGTAAACAAAATTTTATCAGGAAAATTTTTATGTATTTATTGATGTGTGATCTCCACCATCAACGGAACCACTGTTCCCTTGTGTTGTTGTTTTACATCAAAGCCTATATCATTTAAATGATACGTGATATCGGAAGGCAGTGTAACCTTATCTCCCAGAGCCGCATTGATTTTTTTTGACAATCCTCCCTGCACAGCATTCATTTTGGCCAGCATATCGCCGGCATCCAATCTTTCTTTGGAATAAAGAATTAGCAGATAATCTGTACCGGGATTATTATCCATTTTTACAACTTTAGTTTCCGATGGAAAAGCCACCGTACTGTTACTGCCGATATGGGGCGACATATTATCGGCAAAGGGTAATATCTTATTCACCTTACCACTGAGATCGGTGGCAAAAGCATAGATGAACGATTCTGTATTGGTAGTAATCATAAAACGGAAGCGTGTGCCACTACTGTACGATTTATCCATTTTATAAGCTACCAGTTCTTCTTTATATACCGGAAGATTATCGGCCACTTCCAGGTTGCGGGTAAGCACCCTCATGGCATTCATAGCTTCGCCGGTATTTAATTGAAACCGTACCACACCTTTCAGCGATACATCTATGATGCTTTCATCGGGTTTTACAGGATTGGGTTTGGGCTGTGGCTTTGGTGGCCCATAGGCCTGTATTACCATGAGCGAATATTTGGCAAAATCGGCATAAGGTATCCATACAAAACCTTTGTCGGCCCAGGATGTGCCCCAGGAATTCATTATGCGAAAAGCTCCTCCGTATTTTTTATCATCATAGCCAACAACACACATCGCATGCCGGCCATGCTTACCGGTAGGTCCGTCATCGGTTTTAAGTTCACGCCATATATCCGTTTTTACGGTATAAAAGCTTTCGGCAACTATAAATCCTAACATACATGGATAGCCCTCCGATAATGCTTTTTTGGTGGCATTAATCTTCAGCTTGTCATCTGTTTCACTGGTTGTGTACAATATCTGGTAATCTGAAATACGAAAGTTGATCCCTTCTTTTTTGGCTTCATTTTTTATAGCTATTCCGCAGTTATAAGGCTGTGTAATTAATTTAGCAACCCCGGTTGTTTTCATCAGTTCAAATGCATCCACCGGATTTGTACCATCCTGGCATTTCCTGTCGTTATTGTTCTTTATCTGTTCATAAATAAAACTGGGCGAAAAGATATTTGCATTGGGGTTCACCGCAGAGCCACCGGCACCTGCAATTTCGCTCTGTAATTTTACATATAAAATTGTTCGCAGATGATAGGCCGTTGCAAAGGCCACACAGGTACCGTATTGGCCCTGGTCGCCGGGTACAGGGCAAAACTTTTCGACAGATGCTGCTGATGGCATGTTTTTATAACTCTCTGTTGTTAGCGTGGCTTTGTATGGTATTGTACGCAAACTGGGTGGGTCGTATATCATGCCGGTAAACCTTTGCTGTGCCGAAAGGCTGAGTGAAGGGAATAAACATAACAATACTACTAAGTGTTTCATATAACAGGGCATTGGATTTTTAGATTTCCTGCCGGTATGACAAGAAGCTAAAAAAGATTATAAATAAAATGGAATTGTGTTGTTCATCTTAACACAAAAGAGATGCGTACGTTGAAAACTCAAGATACGGATAGAAAGTGGGTTGGTAAAAAATATAACTCCACCAAACCCAATGGCTTTAAAATCCACAGGTTTATATTCAACTAAGTTTATATCCCGGTCTTATCTTTGCTTTTAAATTATTAATTGAAAAAAAATACTGTCATAAACACAATCGGTTGTTTAATCATAGTGTCCCTGGCAAGTTGTACTGTCAGTAATACTCCCCAACGTACTGAATTGAAATTGCTCCAAAAAGGAAAAGGTAAAGACGATAGCAGTTTCATCTATCATCTTCCTTACGAAGAAAATAAAACTCTTTTATTGGTACAGGGCTACTTTAGCCGGTACACCCATAAAAACCGTGCTGCACTCGACTTTAAAATGAAGAAGGGAACTAAAATTTGTGCGGTAAGAGATGGTGTTGTTCTGCGGCTTAAAGAAGATGGTAATAAAGGTGGCAGCAATGCAAAATACCGTTCCTTCGGAAACTTTGTTGTGATACAGCATGAAGACAGCAGCCGAACCGGTTACTGGCATTTACAATTTAATGGCGTGCTGGTAAATGTGGGCGATACAGTAAAACAGGGACAGGTGATCGGGCTGAGTGGCAAAACGGGTTATACTTATTTTCCGCACTTACATTTTATTGTTTGGAGGTCTGATGGTAAAGGACAATGGACACAAATAGGTACCCGTTTTCAAACCAACAAAGGAATCCGTTACCTTCGGCCTTTCAGATTTTACAGAAATACAAAACCAACCAATTGAGCTTAGCGGAAATTTACCAGCAGTTTATCACCGGCATGTTGAACACAACATGGTACGAGTATGTAGCTGTTTTTGCAGGTATTGCCAGTGTGTGGTACTCACGTGCAGAAAATATCCTGGTTTATCCGGTGGGGCTTATCAATACCATCATCTACATCTACATTAGTTTTAATGGACACCTGCTGGGTGAAGCCGCCGTAAATTTTTATTATACCATCATGAGTTTTTCGGGCTGGTACATGTGGGCGAGGAAAGATCAGCGAAAGGAGATCGTACTGCATATTACTTATTCTAATAAAAAGGAAAGGCTGCAGCAAATTGCTTTTTTCTTATTTTTCTACATCAGTATTTTTACAGCGCTCACTTATTTTAAAACAGCTTTTTTTGAAGGGGTAATTCCCTGGGCCGATGCGCTTGCCTCTGCCACAGCATTTACCGGCATGTGGCTGATGACAAAAAAGAAAGTAGAAAGCTGGTACTGGTGGATCGCTACAAACATCGCATCTATACCGCTGTACTTTGTAAAGCAATATGTTTTTACGAGTGTGTATTATCTGGTGTTATTGGTAATGGCTGTATTCGGATTATTTGAATGGATGAAAAAAGCCCGTCTTCAGAACAGGCAGGCAAAACAATAAAATATGAGCTACTGTACATTTATCAGCACGCTAAAACCCGGCGAACAAACCGTTCACAAGATCTATCATGATACGCAATATGGTTTTCCTATTGATGATGATCATGAACTGTTTTGCCGTTTGGTATTGGAAATAAACCAGGCCGGACTCAGCTGGACCACCATACTCAACAAACAAGAAAATTTTCGCAAAGCCTACCATAATTTCAACATAAAAAAAGTAGCGGCTTATAAAGAAAAAGATTTTGAAAGGCTTATGAACGACGCAGGCATCATCCGTAACCGGCTTAAAATAAATGCAGCAATAGAAAATGCAAAAACCATTCTTGCAATGCAGAAAGAATTTGGCTCTTTTAAAAACTGGCTGGCACACCATCACCCAAAAACAAAAGCCGAGTGGACAAAACTCTTTAAAAAAACATTTAAGTTTACCGGTGGTGAGATCGTGAACGAGTTTGTGATGAGTACCGGCTATTTGCCCGGGGCGCATGACGCAACCTGCCCCATTCACAAAAAAGTATTAAAAGCAAAACCCGGGTGGAATGAAAAATAGAAAAAACTGGCTGTATATTAAAGCAGGGCTGATCGTACTTTTTACCATTATCATCTTTGCCATGCCTGTAGAAGATACTTTCAGAAAGTGGCTGCGTTTTGGTATGCTTAGTTTGTTTGTTGCAAGTTTTATCATTGATTTAAACCGCTACAAAAAACGCAATGATTAAAAAATTGTCATGAAAAAAAATAAAGTATTTCTTATCATCAAAGGAGTTTGTATCTGTTTATTAATTATTGCTCTCGCAATAATACCAACCGGCAACTCATTTACTAAATGGCTTACTGCTACAACACTCGGTTTTGCTTTAATAACTTTCGCTATGGACCTTTACGATTACAAAAAAAAAATCAATTGAAAAAAATTGTCATCATCGGGCCGGAATCTACAGGCAAAAGCACACTTTGTGAGCAGCTTGCTGCCCATTACCATACCATTTGGGTAAAGGAATATGCACGGGAATATCTTTTAAAAAACGGAACCGACTATAGTTTTGAAACCCTGCTTGATATTGCTAAAGGACAGGTTGCAGTAGAAGAGTTGGCTGTTCAACAACTATCAACGATCAACCATCAACCATCAACTGTATTCATTGATACCGACATGCACGTAATGAAAGTATGGTGTGAATTTGTTTTTGAAAAATGCCATCACTGGATCCTGAACCGCATTGTTGAAAGAAAATACGATCTGTATTTATTATGCAATATTGATCTGCCCTGGGTTAAAGACGAACTGAGAGAATATCCGGATTTGATCAGCCGTCAAAAATTATATCATCATTATAAAGACATCATGGTAAACCAACAGGTACCCTGGGTTGATATAAGCGGAACTTATGAGGAGCGTTTGAAGAAAGCCATTGACGGCCTCACCCTCCATCTCCCTCTCCAATAGAGCGGGAGCGGAGCATTGAACATGGCTAAACATTTTGTCTTCCACATCTTCATTAGTTCTTTATCATCAATTACGCAATCTGTATCTGCTTTTTTAAGTAAAACATGATCTTCACTTCAATCTTCAGGTTCCCTCTCCTTTGGTGTTACTTGCAAGGAACGAGCATAGCTCATTGGGGTGAGGCAGCTATTTAATTATCGCCTGTACATCTGCATCTCCCCTGAGATTATTCATCTGCCTCATAATATTAGCATACCGGCTTGCAACATAACCACTCAAAGGTTTCACAGTATACCGCTTGGGGTTTGGCAAACAGGCCGCAATCTGTGCAGCCTCTGCAGCGGTTAGTTCTTTGGCATCTTTATTAAAATATTTTTTTGCTGCAGCCTGCACACCAAAAATGCCCGGACCCATTTCGGCTACATTTAAATAGCGTTCAAGAATGGTTCGCTTTGTCCACAGTCCTTCAATGGAGAAGGTGAAAAAAACTTCAATTCCCTTTCTTAAAAAACCGCCACCCTGCCACAGAAAAACATTTTTTGCAACCTGCTGGCTGATGGTGCTTGCGCCTCTTACTTTGTTGGGGTGCCGTTTGTTATATTTCATGGCAACTTTTATAGCCTTCAGGTCAAAGCCATCGTGATCGGGATAAAGCTGGTCTTCACTGGCAATTACGGCCAGTTTTATATTAGCCCCCATATTACCATAACTAACATGATCCCTGCTAAGGCCATGGCCCTGCAAAAGGCTGCCGGCCTGGGTTAGCGTAATCGGCGGATTAAAAATGATCCCCAGCAATAAGTATAAAGTAGAAGAGATATAAGCGATAAAAAAAACCTCTTTTAAAACAATTGCCGCCTTCTTTACAAACTCAATATGGCGCAGCCAGAAAAAATACATTAAGCCAACTACAAGAACTACAGCACCCACGATCAGCATTTTGGTTTTAAGGTTTGCAACTGCAAAATCAACAACAGAAAATTTTTGTACAAGAAAAACCAGGAACCAGATCATATGCAGTATGAAGACCCAGAAAAAGATCCTTTTCATCCATATCCATGTTTTTTTCATACTTGCCTGTTTATCCGCCACCTGGGGCCTGTGGGCATGAGGCTGCGGGGTTTAATGCAATATACTACTAGCCTTTCTTATTACTCATGTTCATATACACCAGTTTGTATTTTTTTCCAATCACCAATCCACTTCCCCCTTTTTTTCCTTTTGCTATTAAATAACCCAGGGTTCCCAGTCCAACAGAAGTAAGTAATAAAGGCAAACTGAATTTTTCCCGGTCGGCTACATAAACCACGCCGCTGGCCAGTGTAATTAAAACACCTCCGCTAAATAAAGCAGCACCGCTCCCCTTCATATTAAAATTTGTTTTTTCTTTTTTACCAATGACCGCAACCTGATTGTAGTGATATTTATAACGGTAACTGCCAACCGTATCAATAATATAGGTTCCAAAGTTGGTAGGCAGGTACCGGATGATGAATTCCTGGAGGTAAAGAGTATCGTTTTGTATACCATTGATAAACGCAGTAATCGTTGCCCCGCTTTGGGCAGTAAGCGAAATATTCATACCGCTGTAAAATGTGGTAATGAGTTTGTTGTTTTTTTTAAGCTGAATAAAATCGGCAGATTGGGAGAACGATGTAACAGAAACAAGTAGCAGTATGGGCAGCAATAATTTCATGCAGTAAAATAAAATTGAAAAATTTCAACAGAAAATATTTTCTGTTAATCTTTTACCAATGAATAAATGATACCCACTAAAATAACGATCCCAAATGCCAGGTATAATACCCCGGAAGCCCGGTTGATGATGAGGATCACCCGGTCGCTTAATTTTTTACCGATATACCCTGCGCCTAAAACCTTTCCAACGTCTGCTATCATATTCACCCCCAGGCAGGTAGCAAAAATGATAATGCGGTCGTTTAAAGAATATACCGATGCCAGGGATGCTGCCATGATTACCCAAAAAGAGATCACAGCCGGATTCAGCGTGTTGATGATAAATCCCGAACTCATAATGGCAAAATAGTTCGTCTTTTTTCCGGTGGGAGTATATTCATCGCCTGCAATTTCAACCGGTTCCAGCTGGCGGCGTGGTTCTATCTTTTTAATAAATACAAAATAAATACCCATACCAATTAAAAAAAGACAACCGGCGATACCAATGGGTATTTTAAAATCGAGCAGTGTTTTGATCACTTCGCTGAAACCATTGCTTAGTACTATCCAGATAATATCACTGATCCAAACCCCAACTATAAAACTAAGACCTCCGCGGCGGCCATGATTTATCGTTTGTTTGATGGTAGTAAATATAACCGGACCAACAGAAAATATCAGCAGCAAACTAATCGCCAGTCCTTTTATAAAAGCATTAACCATCCGATAAATTTAAGAAAGGATTTTTAATAAACTGAATTTGAATTGTTTGGGTCGCAATTGTGGGAGCCTGTATACCTGGCTTTCGCCTGGCTCAGGCTGACAACTTTTCTGCATAAGGCGTTTCTTTTCTTTGGTGCTGGCAGCCTTGATTTTTTTATTAAGATTCATTTAACAGTTTAAACAGCAATTCGGTTTATTATTTGCCGTTCAGAGTTCAAACCCTTTATTTGAATACAAGGCTACATTCTTGTACTACGAAGTTTTAACGAAGTAGTATCAATTACCACAACGCTGCTTTTATTACATCAACTTAAAACTAAACCGTTTGAAAGCGAAAACCGCCTTTGTATTGATCTCTATTTTATTTATTAGCGCTAAAAGCCATGCGCAGTTCTATAAAGACATGAGTGTGGGACTTAATGGCGGCATGTATATTTACCAGGGTGATCTTACTCCCGAAAGGTTCGGCTCACTCAAAACCATACAGCCGGGGTTTTCCTTTTTTGCAAAAAAGCCCATCAATCATTTTCTGGCAGCCCGGGTACATTTCAGCTTTGCAAAATTAAAAGGCGATGACAGCCGCTACAGCAAACCGGAATACAGGCAGCTAAGAAATTTTAATTTTACCACGCCGGTAAAAGAATTTTCGGCACAACTGGTTTGGAATGTTTTAGGTAAAAACTACGAGGACAAGGGCATCATGCCTTATATTTTTTCCGGTGCAGGTGTTTCATTGATCAGGGTTACAAAGGATTACAGCCGCATGGACCCGACCACTTTTGATGGCTCATATGTGGTAGCGGGACTTGCTGCTGATAATGCAAGAGGTACGCCCCGTGCGCTTGTATCGGTACCGGTTGGTGTTGGAGCCGAGTATCCTATCTCCAACAGGTTTTCTGTAAACTTAGAAACTTCTTACCGTTTTATTTTTTCCGATTACCTGGATGGTTTTAGTCAATCGGCCAATCCAAAGCTAAAGGACCATTACCACAGTACTTCTGCAGGTATTATTTATAAATTTGGAAACAGGGACCAGGGTGTTGCTTGTCCGGTGGTAAAATTTTAAGTGTAGTTTTTTGAACCACATAGACATTTAGAAAACATAGATCAACACATAGGCTTATATGATTTACTTGAGTTTTATGTGGTTCAAACAGAAAGAGAAATAATTTATTAAGCAGTTTTTTCACCCTTCAGAAAATTCTGCCATTCCTCAAGCATCTTACCCTTCAACACTCTTGGAAATTTATGCTGTCCGCCGATCTTTCCTTTGGCTTTCATAAAGGCCATGAAAGTGCTTTCAGGTAAAACTTCAACCATAATATCTTTTAAAGCATGCCTGCGCTCTACAATATAATCATCGTTTAGTTCTTTCAGCTTATCATCAATCCGTGTTTTTAGGTCTCCGGCATCAACCTTATCGTCGGTTGCCACATACCATTGATGGGCAAAGAAGTTTCCGTAAGGCACCCCTGCTACAGTAAATTCGGGTATCGAAATATTCAGTTCATCGCTCACCATTTCAATGGCTTTGTTCATATTATCTACACTCAGGTGCTCGCCAACCAGGCTTAAAAAATGTTTGGTACGTCCGGTGATGATGATCTCACTTCTTTCCCTGTCAACCAGTTTTACGGTATCGCCAATGGAATAGCGCCAGGCGCCTGCATTGGTGCTTATGAGGATAGCGTAATCCTTATCTTCTTCAATTTCATGGATCATAAAAGCTTCCGGTTCATCCACCATATTCCCTTCTGCATCAAAATTATTGTGATCAAAAGGAACAAACTCAAAAAACACATTGTTGTTAAGCGCCAGGTGCATGCCCGCAGCATCCTGCCTGTTCTGGTAAGCTAAAAATCCTTCACTGGCTAAATAGGTTTCAATGTAGGTAATGGGTTTACCCAGTAATTTCTCAAATCCCTTTTTATAGGGCTCCATCGCCACGCCGCCATGCACATAAAAAGCCAGGTTGGGCCACATTTCATGAATATTTTTCAGCTCATATTTTTCAATGATCTTCTCCATGCACAACTGCAGCCATGCCGGAACGCCTACAATAAAACCAATATCCCAGTTGGGGGCGTTGTTCACCACTTCTTCCAGTTTGGTTGCCCAGTCTTTTACTTTAGCTATTTTTTTACCGGGCTTGTACAATCCCAGGCCCTGAAACCAGAAAGGAATATTCCGTTGCTGAATACCACTCAGGTCGCCGGCAAAATAGGTTGGCCCTTTTTGCAGTTGGGTGCTGCCTCCCAATATCAGCCAGCCTTTTCCAACCGAACTCCTGGGAATATGATCGTACTTGGTTAAACTCACCAACTGGTTAAAACTGGTAACTGTATTGCTTCTTATCAGGTCTTTGGTAATGGGAATAAATTTGCTGGTAGCATCGCTGGTGCCGCTGCTGAGTGCAAAATATTTTATAACACCGGGCCAGCATACATCAGGAATACCATCTTTTGCTTTATGCCACCAGGCATCGTAAATTTTATTATAGTCGAAAGCAGGCACATTGTCCTGAAACATTTTACCGGGATTATTGCTCATCAACACATCATCAAACCGGTAACGCTGGCCAAATTCGGTAAACCTTGCTTTTTTTAAAAGCTTTTTAAGCACTTTAATTTGCTGGCTTTGGGGATTGCTGATAGGTAAATGCAGTGCACGGGCAATATACTTCGGAAGCTTGATTTCAAATAAAGGCATCTGCAGTTATAAGGTTAAAGATGGCAAAGATAAAGATAATGAAAAAGAACGTTCATATCTTTTAGATGCCGGTGGCAGATGGGTAAGCAATTAATGATTAAATTTGTTTCTTACAAAATCAAAGTATTATGAAGAAGATAATTATTATGGTTGCGCTTTCGCTCAGCCTGTTTAAAGCCCAGGCCGATGAAGGCATGTGGTTACCCATGTTATTGGGCCAGCAGGTATATGCTGATATGGTAAAAAAGGGATTGAAACTTACCAAAGAGCAATTGTACTCTATTAACAAGTCATCACTAAAAGATGCCATCATTATTTTTGGCGGCGGATGTACCGGCGAAATTGTGAGCAGTCAGGGTCTGATATTTACAAACCACCACTGCGGCTACGGTGCCATATCGGGTGCAAGTACAGTTGAACACAATTATTTGCGTGATGGTTTTTATGCTTTCAATAAAGACCAGGAGATCAAAAGCAATCTTACGGTGCAGTTCCTCGACCGTATTGTTGATGTTACCAAAGAAGTAGAGGACCAGTTGAAAGGATTGAGCTACGCCGACAGGGTTAAAAAATTGGCAGATGTTTACAAGGCAATAACTGATAAAGTTGCCGATAAAGAAAACGAACTGGCCGGAAGAATCTATGGTATGTTCAAAGGCAACCAGCACATCATGTATGTGTACAAAACCTACAGGGATATTCGCCTGGTGGGTGCACCACCCGAAAGCGTAGGAAAGTTTGGCGGCGATACTGATAACTGGGAGTGGCCACGCCACACAGGCGATTTTTCAGTTTTTCGTGTGTATGCCAGCAAAACAGGCAAGCCTGTTGCATACAGCCCCGACAATGTACCCATGACACCAAAACATTTTTTACCGGTAAGCATCAAAGGTTTTAAAGATGGCGATTATGCCATGATATACGGTTACCCCGGCGGTACCACCCGATATGAAACCAGCTATGGTATTAAATTGAAAAACGAAATTGATAATCCATCATTGGTTGGCTTACGTGATGTGCGTTTAAAACTGATGCATGAGCAAATGATAAAAGACCCCGCAGTAAAATTAAAACTGGCCGATAACTATGCAGGTGTTGCCAATTATTGGAAATTTTTTGACGGTGAAACCAAGCAACTGATCAAGTACAAAGTATTTGATGAAAAGCAGGCTTACGAGAATAAATTCAATGCCTGGGCAAAAGGAAAACCCGAGTATGAAAATGTAATGGCTGATTATGCAAAAAATTATGCCGACTGGTCACCATACAGCAAACAACGCCAGTATTTAAATGAAGGCATTTTAGGTTCTCCATTGGCAGGAGCTTCATCAAGATTAATTTCGCTTGAAGCTTTACTGTTAAAAAACACCCCTGCAGCTGATATTAAAAAAGCAGTGGATGCTGCCACGGCAGCACGTGATGGCTTTAAGACAGGTGAAGACCTCCCAAGCGATGAAAAAATTCTGGCTAAAACTGCCATGATGTTTTATAACGATGTTGATAAGAACCAGCATCCGATTGGTTTTTACGAAGGCATTAAAAATGCTTACGGCAGCCTGAATGACGAAGCTACTTACAAAGCATGGGCACGTGATGTGTTTGCAAAAACCATGATGCTGGATGATGCAAAATGGAAAACATTTACTGAAAACCCAACAGCCGTTGCCCTGCAGGAAGATCCTGCATTTGCTTATGCTGCTGGATTTGCAAAAAACTATACCAGCAAATACAGCTCATTATACACTGCTTTTGTAAATAAGAACAATGAATTGGGTAGGTTGTATTTAAAAGGTGTTATGGAAATGAACCCTGCCGGGGTAAATAAAATGTATCCCGATGCAAACTTCAGCATGCGTGTAAGTTATGGCTCTGTAAAAAGTTACCGCCCACGTGATGGCGTATTTTACGATTATGTAACCACCAGCAAAGGCGTACTTGAAAAATACAAAGCGGGCGATTATGAATTTGACCTGCCGGCCAAACAGGTTGAATTACTGAAGAAAAGAGATTTTGGCCAATACATAGATAAGCGTACCAACGACCTGGTTGTTGGTTTTATTACCACCAACGATATTACCGGTGGTAACTCGGGTTCCCCGGTAATGGATGGCAACGGTAATTTAATCGGGCTTGCTTTTGATGGCAACTACGAGGCCCTTAGCCACAAAATTGCATTTGATAAAGACCTTAACCGCACCATTAATGTGGATGTGCGTTATGTGCTTTGGTGCATCGACAAATTAGGCGGTGCAAAAAATATTATTAATGAATTGAAATTGGTGCGGTAAGAGATTACAGCACATTATAAAAAAACGTCCCGCTTTTTGCGGGACGTTTTTTTTACACTATCTTTTTCGCTGCAGCTTCTCCTGTTTCAATTGCCCCTTCCATAAAACCCTGCCAGGCATCTGATAAATGCTCGCCGGCAAAATGCGTTCGCATAAAAGATCTTTGCAGCACAGGCAAAATGCCAAACCATTGGCCTACACCATACAGGGCATAAGCCCCTTTTGAAAATTCATCATCGCCCCAGTAATAATCCTGTTGTTTTTCTAAAAGTTGTTTGGTATCGCCAAATGCGGTTTTAAGACTCATATTGATCATGTCGGCTTTCCATGCTTCTGTCTGTGCTTTAATTACCGGTGCTTTATCGCCAATGGAATAAGAAATCAACACTCCTTTTTTTGAAGGCTGGTTCTTTGTTGCGTGGTAAAAATAATGGCCGGGTTGGTCCGTTACCAGGTCAAAACTTTCGTCCTTCCAGAAACGTTCGCTGTACAGCATGGCGTTCTTGTTTATCCGGGCATACTGCAATTCGTTCATCGCCATTTTCATATCGGGTGGCAAAGCCGGTATCCAGTTTATTTGTTTGGCACTGAAAGTAGGTACCGTGCAAATAATAAAGTCGCCATCAAATACCTGGCCACCGGTGCAGGTTACTTTTACTTTGCTGCCCTGTTCAATTTTTTGTACTTTATGCTGCAGCATGATCTTATCAGCCCCGATAGCATTTTTAAAAGCGTGGGCCATCTGGTCATTTCCGCCGGCAATTTTAAGATCCATTTCGTTGGTTGCATTGCTCTCGGCATATTCACCTATTGCAGCGTAAGCACTTACATGGCGCAGGCTTTCACCAAAATCTGTACTGTCAAGCAGTTCTTTCAGTTCCAGGTCTTTACCATCGCAACCATTGTTTACCAGGTGGCGCCAAAAGTCGATCTTATCCAATTTTTTGGCACCGGCATCACTCAGTTTTTTGTAGTCTGCCTTCATCTGCTCAAATTTCTTTTCCCATGCCGGTGAAAAACCCCACTGGCCTTTATCAAAATATTCACCCTTATGAATAAGCCTCGAATTCATATAATTGTCCTGCAGGGTAAGTTTAAATTCATCGCATAATGAAATCATACGTTCGTGCGATTTACCCACCCATTCGCCACCCAATTCTATAACCAGTTTTTCATTTGCATCGATGGTATGGCTAAAGATCCTTCCGCCAATACGGTTCCGGGCTTCAAGTATCACAAAATCAATTTTACGCTGGTGCAGTTTGTAAGCAGCAGCCAAACCGGCAAAGCCGGCACCAATGATAATTACTTTGGGTTTTTTACCAACAACAAAATTTCCAAAACTATCGGCACCTAATAATAGTCCGCCGGTGCCCAGCGCTACATTGCGTATAAATTTTCTTCGTGAAAGCATAACAGTTAATTTACCGTAATATCTAAACTTATAGTGGAATTTGCAAGTGCAAAATTATTCTTCTGTGAAAGGGTGTACCGATTTCCACATGCGATATAAAACAATTACCGGAAAGATTACCCATGCAGCATTGGCCATCAGTACCCTGCCTAATTCGGGAGAGGCATACTGACCGTTTATTTCTTCAAATAAAATAATGGTAACATTGGTAAGCATCACTGATGCCCAGATGATAGCGCCAAACCTGATCCAGTTCTTACCTTTTATAAAAGCATAAACAGCCACTGCATAAAATGGCCCAAAGAATAAACTGTCTATCCAGATAGTTGCCCGCCACCAGGCCGGTCTCGCCATCAGTACCGGATCAAAATTCTTTCCGTACCAATGCACCAGGTCAACCAGCCAACCGGGTGGCCATACCGGGTATGTAAAATTGTTTGGGTCAGCAATTACGAGTTGCTCCACATCAATCATGTATGTGATAAAGAAAAAATTGATGATAAAGAAAACGACCAACGCAATATCTACCGGTCTTTTCTTTAACGGAATTTGTTTTAAAGCCATAAACAGTGAATTTTTTACTAAGAAATTTTTATTCGCAACAGCACCATAACTTCGCCCCATGTCAATCCTCAACATCGAATTTAAAGCAAAAACAAATAAACTTACAGAACAGGAAAATTTGTTTCTAAAGCAAAGCCCGTTATTTATTGGCGAAGATCATCAGATCGACACCTACTTTCATGTACCAGCCGGCCGTTTAAAATTACGTGAAGGCAATATTGAAAATGCGTTGATTCATTATGAACGAGAAGATTTTGCAGGTGCCAAAAGCAGCCATGTTTTACTGTACCAGCATCAGCCCGATAAAACGCTGAAAGAAATACTGATTAAAACATTGGGTGTAAAAGCTATCGTTGATAAAAGGCGGAAGATCTATTTTATAGAAAATGTGAAATTTCATTTTGACACCGTAGCCGGCCTGGGAACCTTTGTAGAAGTGGAAGCCATTGACAAAGATGGAACCATCGGCAAAGAAAAACTACAGGCGCAGTGTGATGAATATGCTGCTTTGCTTGGAATTGCTGACGAAGATCTTTGTTCAGTTTCTTATAGTGATATGATATTACAAAATGTGTAGAATACGCTTTTGTCATTCTGAGCGATAGCGAAGAATCTCTGCCGCAAAAGAAAGAGATGCTTCCCGAAAATAATCGGGACAGGTCATTCCTCAGCATGACAAAGGCAACGTACCTTTGCCCCATGGCAGAAGACTTAACAATTATACAAGGCAGCAAAGCCGAAATTTATCAATCACTTATTCCACAAATAAAAGCCTTGCTTGAGGGTGAACCAGATTTGATTGCAAACCTCGGCAATGTAAGCGCAGCTTTAAAAGAGCAGTTTGGCTGGCTTTGGGTGGGATTTTATTTAGTTAAGTCCTCCTTCGCTAAAGCTACGGAGGACGAGTTAGTTCTTGGCCCATTCCAGGGACCGGTAGCCTGTACCCGAATTAAAAAAGGTCGTGGTGTTTGCGGAGCAGCCTGGCAACAGGCAACAACATTGATCGTTCCTGATGTAGAAAAATTTCCCGGCCATATCGCCTGCAGCAGTTTATCAAGATCAGAAATTGTTATACCTCTCATTAAAAACGGAGAAGTAATTGGTGTGCTGGATATAGATGCTGTGGAGCTTGATCAGTTTGATGAAACGGATAAAAAGTATTTAGAAGAAATAATCTCACTGGTCCCCTTTTCGAAAATCGCTTAGCGCATTGTGCTCCAGGTTCCTCCGCCAGCTGGCGGAGGCGGTTAGGGGGTTTTGTCTTTCCATCCCCACAAATACCTGCATGCATAGGTTCTGTACGGGCTCCACTTTTTTGAAACGTCCAGCATTTTTTCTTTCATCACTTTTTTATCGGCTGAATCAATATTGTACAGTTTACAAATGGCCTGCTGTATACCCAGGTCGTCCACCGCAAAAACATCTTCCCGGCCAAGGGTGAACATTAAAACCATTTCAACCGTCCACTGGCCAACGCCTTTTATTTGCGTAAGATATTTGATCAGTTCCTCATTGCTCATTTTGTAGAGCCTGGCATCGGTTATTTTTTCTTCTATAAAAAAATTACAAACATTTAAAACATAATTAGCCTTGGCATTGCTTAAGCCGATACCTCTTAATGTTTCAAACGGTGTTGCGGCTATTTGTTCGGCAGTTGGATTTTTGTTGTTGAATAAAGCGAGGAACCTTCGTTGAAAAACATCAGCAACTTTGGTGCTTAACTGCTGGCTCATGATGGAGTTGCACAAATGCAGGTATATATTTTTTCTTTTCACCAAAACAAAAGGTTCCTGTTGTTCAACTATTTTTTTTAATTTTTTATCTTTAGATAAATGAGCAATGATCTGCATGAACAAATTATTTGCGTTCAAGTTCTGCAATTTTTCTTATAATAAAAACGGTGAAATGTAATGAAACATTTCACCGTTTTTATTTAAAAGTATTTTTAGGAAAAAATTATGGTAACAATACCCTGTCAATAACGTGTACAACACCGTTGCGGCACATTACGTTAGTACCCACAATATTTGAAAGGTTAGCACCATTGCCGTTTCCTTTAATGGTTGGTCCGCCACCAACTCCGTTGGTTAGATTAATGGTTGTATTTCCTCCGGCAAGCATGGCCAGGTTACCATTTGCCAGGTCTGATGAAAAAGCCCTTCCGCCAACAACATGATATCGTAACACTGCCAGTAAAGTTGGCACAGGAATATTATTGATATCTGTTAACGTTAGTGCGCCTAAAAGCTGGGTAAATGCTGCATTGCTGGGTGCAAATACGGTAAGTGTTGCAGAACTTAAAGTAGCAATTAAAGTAGGGTCGCCGCCCGGTGCATTGTTTGCTCTTACAATTGCTTTTACCAAAGAATCAAGGCCCGATCCGGCTGCCTGTGCTGTGGCAACAATATTACCAGATGGCTTGTTCAAAGCTTTAGATAACTGGTGAATAACGCCATTGTCTGCAGCAATATCTGCCACGGCAACTTTAATACCATTTACATAAACACCGGATGCATTACGGGTAACAAATACCGAATCGCCTCCGGCAGTAATTACTTTGGCATTAGGACCTGCAGGTACCCCAGCCGCTAAAATTTTTGAACCAAGTGTGTGGTACAATAATAAATCGCTCAACTGTGTTGGGCTTAAGGCAGCAACAGTTGCTGAACTTATACCTGCAGCAGCAAAGGCGGCATTATCTGGTGCAAATACAGTAAAAGGACCTGCGCCACTTAAGGTGGTAGCTAAATTAGCTTTTACTACTGCTTCTTCCAGTACACTGAAACTTGCTGCATTTACTACTACATCAGTAATAGTATTGGTAACAACTGGAGCATCATCTTTTTTACAGGATGATAAACTGATTATTGAACCGGTTACAGCAGCCAATAAGATTTTGTTGATTGTTGTTTTCATTTGTTTAAGTTTTTAATTTTTTACTTAAACGGAATGAGCGTGAATTTTGTTCACTATTTGTTGTAAAAAAAATTATAATTTTTTATTTGTTTAATGTCTTTAATAAAAAAGCTGTTCATTATTGAACAGCTTTTAAAATATTGAATCAATACTTTTTAATGTATACCCCAGCTCATTTCTCCACCTTTCTCATCTTTTAAAATAATTCCTATTGATCCCAGCTGGTTTCTGATCTTATCGCTGGTTGCAAAATCCTTTTTTGTTTTCGATTCTTTTCTTATCTCTATCAACAGATCCATCACACCATTCAACAGGTCGTTATCGGCAGCACTGTTTTGTAATCCAAACACATCTTCCAGGTAAGCTTTAAATTTTTGCTGCAACAAGGATACCGTTGCTGCTGAAATGGCATCTGCTTTTATCAATCCGTCTTTTAAGGAATTAATAACCGGTACCAGCTCAAACATGCTGCCCAATACTTTTGCGGTATTAAAATCATCATTCATAAATTCGTCAAACTCATGCACCAGCTTGTTTACTTTAGCATCCAGTTCCGTATCCGCTGCCTGTTGATTGGTTGGGGAGAGTTTTTGCAGGGTTTCATAAGCATCCCACAATCTTTTCAATCCTTTTTCCGATGCCTGCAATGCTTCGTTGCTAAAATCCAATGTGCTCCGGTAATGCGTTTGCAGCATAAAAAAGCGCACGGTCATGGGTGCATACGCTTTCTCCAATAACGGATGATTACCGGTAAATAATTCCTCAGGTAAAAATCCATTGCCTAAAGATTTACTCATCCGGGTACCGTTAACAGTAAGCATATTGGTATGCATCCAGAAATTTGCGGGGCTGGTATGATAACATGCCTGGCTTTGTGCAATTTCATTGGTATGATGCGTTGCGGCCAGGTCCATACCGCCGCCGTGTATGTCGAATTTCTTTCCTAAATATTTTTCACTCATGGCCGAGCACTCAATATGCCAGCCCGGAAAACCCATGCCCCAGGGGCTTGGCCATTGCATTAAATGTTCGGGCTTTGCTTTTATCCATAAAGCAAAATCAAGCCGGCCGCGTTTTTCATCCTGCCCGCCCAGTTCCCTGGTTCCTTCCAACAGGTCTTCCATTTTGCGGTTGGTAAGAATACCGTACGGCAATTCTTTATTATATTTTTCTACATCAAAATAAATAGTGCCGTTTACTTCGTAAGCATATCCGTTGGATAATATCTGTTTGGTAATTTCTATCTGCTCTGCAATATGCCCGGTAGCTGTTGGCTCAATAGATGGTGGCAAATTATTCAGTAACTGCATTACATGACGAAAGCCCACTGTATATTTTTGAACGATCTCCATCGGCTCTACTTTTTGCAGCCGGGCCAGTTTACTGAATTTGTCGTCGCCCTCATCACGGTCACCTTCCAAATGACCGGCATCGGTTATATTACGCACATACCGAACCTTGTAACCCAGGTAAACCAGGTAGCGGTAAATAATATCGAACGAAATAAATGTGCGGCAGTTACCCAAATGCACATCGCTGTAAACGGTAGGACCACACACATACATGCCCACATGATCGGGCGTAAGCGGTGTGAAAAGTTCTTTTTCCCTGGAGAGTGTATTATATATTTTTAAGGACATAAACCGGTTTTGTGTTTTGTGTTTATTGTTTTATGTTTTTCAGCATGCCGGGATCGTTATTAAATATCCCCATTAAAATAAAAAAAAAGTAACTGAAATTATTACAAAGATATTAAGCTATGCCGCAAGGGCAACAGAAATATTGGTATGTGTGAGATGCTTTCATTTGAGATGCTAAGATATTACTTTTCAGCCATTTGCACATCAGCAATGATAGGAAAGTGATCGCTGAGCTTTTTTTTGAGCAGGTTAAACTGCAATACTTTCATTTTCTTATCAACAAAAATATTGTCGATACGCAATACCGGCGATATGCCACTGAAGGTACGGCCAAGCCCCCAACCTTTTTCAACGAAGGCATCGTTCATATTGCCGCCAATGGTATGATAAGCATAACTGTTGGGCACATCGTTAAAGTCGCCTGTAACAATCACAGGGTACGGACTTTTATCAATTTCAGTCCTTATCCTGTCGGCCTGTACCTGTCTTTTTAAAAAACCTCTTTTAAACTTGGCAATAATGTTTTTTGATTCTTTCAAAGCCTTATCCTCATCTTCGACCGTAGGTGTTTCAATATATTTAAGATTCTCCTTGCTGAACCGCAACGATTGCAGGTGAATATTAAACACCCGGATGGTATCTTCTCCCTTCACCACATCTGCATACTGAAAAATAGAATTATAATCGTTGGGATAAAAACTGACTGTTTGTTTGTTTACGATGGGATATTTTGAAAAAATGATTATGCCGAAATGAGCATAGCCCCAAAAATCTTCTTTAACATTGTAAGAATAAAAGTAATTTTTGTAATTAAGTTTTTCAAGAAACTCATCTACATGCCCATGATTTTTTATGGTGCTGTCTTCGGCAACCATTTCCTGGAAACAGGCAATATCAGGTTCGTATTCGTTAATGGTATTCAGCATCTGGCTTTTCACCTCGGGGTGCTGCTTGTCTTCCATAATATTAAATTGGGCTACATTCCAGGTCATTATGCGTAAAGCTTTATTGGGCTTTTCTTTTGTGAACGAGCTTGATAAACGAAGGGGAACAATATTGCTGATTGGTTTAGGAGCAAATATTATGGCAACTACTGAAATTAAAATCCTTTTTGGTTTAATAAATAACCAGAAAATAATAAAGGCAATCAATATCAGCAGAAAATAAAAAGCGGTGAGTGTTAAAAAACCGATGGGCCAGAAATATTTCGGATTCAATAAATAGCCATAGCAGCCCAATAAAAAAAGTATGGCCGCAGTTACATTTACAACAATAAAAAAACCTTTTGTCATTCTCCTGAAAAAACCTGGCATGGCATAAAGATAATGCTAACAGGTATAAAATAATGTGAAAGAAATGATGAAAGGTTTTGGATTTGAACCACATAGAAATTTAGAAACATAGATTAACACATAGACCTATGTAATTTCTATTGTTAACTATGAACTATGTGGTTCAGGTTAATCTTCACTGGCCCTTTTTAAAATATCTTTTTCTTCTTTGGTAAGATGGTCATAACCCTTTTGATTGATCTTGTCGAGGATCTCATCAACTCTTTGCTCGGTTACAATAGAGGTTTTGTTGTACGGGCTTTTACTGCCAATATTATAAAATACTCTTTCTTTAACGGTATTTGTTGACTTCTTTTTATTGGGATTGAAAAGATTGATGAACCAGTTGTAAAAATTGTTCATCCATTTGCTTCCATCCATATTGTTCTTCAGCATTTTTACAAAAAGGAAACCCGCAAAAGCACCTCCAATATGAGCAACAGGAAATGCAGCCGGGCTTTGGGCTACACCAGCCAGATCAATCGCAACATAAATAACCGTAAGTATCCAGATGGGAATACCGCCCCTGATATCCCTGAAGAAACGGTAATTGGGCGCAATCATAGTTGCAGCAATGGCAACCGCCATTACCGATGCATTTGCTCCCAGCAAACCGAGCGAATTAATAACTGCCTTGTTGGTTGGAATTAAATAAGCAGTGGTAATAAAAAATACCGTTCCTGCAAAACCTCCATACATATAAACCGGTACCAGTTTTTTATTGCCGGTTAAATTCTGCAAAACAGAGCCAAATGCCGATAACCACAACATATTACTCAGCGCTCTCATTAAGTCAATATCGCTGAACATGTAAGCTATAACCGTCCATGGCCGCTGGCTTAATGTAGTGAGGCCTGCGGGCAACTGAAACCAGTTAACAACCTGCGCAGTAAACGCCGCATCGGAATGATCGTTCACATTAATGGCTACTTTAATGGTAAGCAGTATCAGAAAGAAGCTCACATTGATGGCAAAAAGCCACATCAATGCATTATCGGGCTGGCCCAACGTAAAGCGTTTCTTTTTTAATTTATAATCAATATACCGGTCCGATTCTCCCATAATTTAAATTGCTATCGCTGTAAAATTACAAACAGTTGTAACAAGCAATTGTTACTATTAATAGAAAGTTTTTTTATTGGTTTTGTTCCAGAATATTACGAGTAAAAGACCGATCACTGCTCCTCCTACATGGGCAAAATGTGCGATATTATCGCCCGGCACTTTGGATACTCCTCCAAAAACATCCAACGCAATAATGCCCATGATAGCCCATTTTGCTTTAACGGGAATTGGTATCGGGAAGAGAATTAATTCGGTATTAGGGAAAAGATAACCAAATGCTGCCAACACCCCCATAATAGCTCCCGATGCGCCTACTGTAGCACTTCTTCTCAAAATATCCTGGTATTGGATAACCTCTTCGGCTGCTAAATTCAAATGATCTATCTGCCAAAAATCAACTGTATAGGATGCCATTTGTGCAAAAGCAGCTCCCAATCCGCAAATAAGATAAAAAATCAAGAACCGCTTTGGCCCCCAAACCCTTTCTACATTACTGCCAAACATCCACAAAGCAAACATATTGAACAGCAGGTGAAAAAAACCACCGTGCATAAACATATGTGTAACCACCTGGTATGGCCTGAACAGGTCGGATTTGTAGTGATGCAATGCAAACAGATCATCTACGGGGCTAACCGGCCCGCTGCCGCCAAACGCCATCTGTGCAAAATATACCAACGCATTAATGATGATGAGATTTAACACGATGGGTGTTGTGCGCTGAAAACTGTTTCCGTAATTATTAAAAGCCATTGTACAAATTTAGTTGATTAATCTTTACCTCAGTTTAAGCAATACCACGCACTCAATATGGTGTGTGTGCGGAAACATATCTACAGGCTGAATTTTTTCAACCTGGTATTTTTCGCTCAGTAAACCCAAGTCACGTGCCTGTGTTGCTGTATTGCAACTCACATAAACAATTCTGGGCGCTGCTATTTCAAGCAGTTTGTTCACCAGTTTTTCATGCATGCCTGCCCGTGGCGGATCGGTGATGATCACATCGGGCCTGCCATGCACCCCAAAAAACTCGTCGTTGCATATTTTAATTACATCGCCTGCAAAAAATGCTGCATGGCTGATATTGTTTAATGCAGCATTCTCTTTTGCATCGGCAATGGCTTCTTCAATTACTTCAACCCCAATAATTTTTTTAGCCTGCTTACTTACAAAAATGCCGATGCTGCCGGTGCCGCAATACAGGTCGTATACAATTTCGTTGCCCGTAAGTGCAGCAAATTCACGGGTTACGGTATATAATTTTTCTGCCTGTTTGGTATTGGTTTGAAAAAAAGATTTTGGTGAAATTTTAAATTCAAAGTCTTCCAACCGTTCTGTGGCAAAGCCTTTACCAAAGTACACCTGCGGGGTAAGGTCGTAAATGCTGTCGTTCCATTTTGGATTGATGGTGTACAGCAGTGTTGTTATTTCGTGCACCTGTTCCAGCAAATGGTCAAAGAGTTTTTTTCTATCTGACTCTTCATCATAGTTCAAACAGATATTTACCATCAGCTCGCCGGTAGAACACAAGCGAATAATAATATTGCGCAACCAGCCGGTGTGTTGCCGTATATCATAAAAAGTAAAATTATTTTCAAGTGCAAAAGCCCTGACCGTGTTTCTGATCTTATTGTTCACATCATCCATCAGGTAACACTCCTCAATATCTATCACTTTATCAAAAATGCGGGGTACGTGAAAACCGAGGGCTCCGAAACCCCCTCCGCCCCCTAAAGGGGGAACTTGGGAGTCTTTAAATTCATTAAAACTCCCGATGTCATCAGTGTCTAAGGCTCCCCCTTCAGGGGGCGGGGGGGGTAGTGGGTTTGGGTAGTATTGTTTATTACTGAAAGTAAACTCCAGCTTATTTCTGTAATGCACCGTATCATCGGCACCAATAATGGGTAAAATTTCGGGCAGGTCAACCTTACCAATGCGGCGCAGGTTTTGTTCTACTTCCTGTTGTTTGTATTGTAACTGCTTTGCATAAGGCAACATTTGCCATTTGCAGCCGCCGCAAATACCAAAGTGTTTGCAAAACGGGTCAACCCTTTCTGTTGAGCGTTCCTTAATTTTTACAACCCTCCCTTCGGCCCAGTCCTTTTTATTTTTGGTCAGCAGCACATCGGCAACGTCACCAGGTACGGCACCCGATATAAAAATTACTTTTCCATCCAGTTTGGCCAGCGCCTTTCCTTCGGCAGCATAGTCGGTAATTAACAGGTCTTCCAGTATTATTTTCTTATTTTTTTTACTCACGGCAGCAAAAATACCGCATTAATCATCAATATTGATTTGTTAACGATTTGTAATTGTTTTATCAAACCGAAAATCATTGCGGGATGGTATGGCCAGGCCAAAAATCAAGCAAAGCCAGGGTGGGCAAGCATTTGATAAATGCTGATAGCCAAATCCGGCAATATCTTACTGCAAACCGGCATTAAAGTACCGGGGTGGCTATATGTGCACAATAACCACCTATTTTAAATACATTTGCTATCCTTAAATAATGATGAAAAAATATTTATTTTTCTTTTTTGCCGCCCTAACAACAGCTTCAGTATATAGCCAGGGTTTTCAGGTTACTTTTAAAGCCCCGGGCTATACCAGTGGTATTGCATACCTCACTTATTACATGGGTAACAATTTTAATATTGCTGACTCAGCTGCTGTTGCCAATAACGGAACAGCTGTTTTTAAAGATTCAGCAAAATTACCACCCGGTATATATGCCATTTTTTTTCCGGGTAAACAGTTAAGGGTTGAGTTTTTAGTGGGTGATGAACAAACGCTTACTGTAACTGCCGATACATCGGACCTTCTTAACAAGACCATTGTAACCGGTTCAAAAGAAAATATCCTGTACGATCAATATCAAAAAATTGCTGCAACCAAAGGAAGGCAGATACAACAGGAGCGCCAGGCATATATGGCGGCTACAACAAGAGCGGATTCGGTACTGCACGAAAAAATGTATAACACCCTAATTAAGGAGTTGAACGATTACCGGGAAGGTATTATTAAAAACCAGTCGAAGTCAATGATGGCAGCTTTATTAAATGCCATGAAAGAACCACCTTATCCCACTAAAATACCGGTAACCAGGCAGGACTCCATCGAAAACTACAACGAATACAAAAAGCATTTCTGGGATGGTATCAGTTTTATGGATGACCGGATCATACGTACCCCTTTCTTTTTAAAAAAGATTGAGCGTTATTACCGGGAAGTGGTATCACCAGACCCGGATAGCATTATTAAAGATGTTGATTATAAACTATTATTAGCCAGGTCGGCACCGGGGATGTATAAGTTTTTACTGAACTGGCTTACCGATGAATTTATAAACCCGAAATACATGGGCCAGGATGCAGTATTTGTTCACCTTTTTGAAAAATATCACAGTAAGGGAGCAAGCCCCTGGCTAAATGAAAAGCAGATGGAGACCATCAGCCGCAGGGCCTATATGCTCATGGCCAATTTAATTGGAGAAAAAGCTGCTGATCTTGAAATGCTGAACACAGCAGATAAACCCGCTTCTTTATACAGCCTGGATGCAGATTATACGGTTATATGTTTTTGGGACCCCAATTGTGGCCATTGTAAAGAAGAGGTTCCAAGACTTGATTCGATATACAGGGCCAGCTGGAAAAAACATAATTTGAAAATCTTTGCCGTACTAACACCCGATGGCAAAGAAAATATAAAACCTGAGTGGCTTACATTTATTAAAGAACACAACATCGGCGACTGGACACACGTTTATAAAACAAAAGAAATGGAGGATGCGGATTTTGCTGCGCAAAGACCCAGCTTCCGGCAGTTATATGATATTAACATGACACCTATTATATATTTACTGGATAAAGAAAAACGGATCATCGGAAAAAAATTAACCCTGCTTCAGCTGAATGATCTGCTGGAAGTAAAATGGAATGCAGCCCCGAAGAATTAAAACAAAACTACTGATGAAAAAATTTATACTGCTGTTTGCGTTTGCATGTTTTACCGGTGCGGTTTTTTCGCAAACCTTATTTACCTACGGTAACGCCCCCGTTGATAAAGCTGAATTTATAAGGGCATATAACAAAAACAAAACGCCGGTTACCGATAAAGAAAAAGCACTGCGTGAATATCTTGAGTTGTATATAAGGTTTAAGCTGAAGGTGAAAGCTGCCATGGATCTGCACCTGGATACTTTACCACAACTGCAATACGATGCACAGAGTTTCAGAAGCCAGATAGAAGACAGCTATTTAAACAATGAGAAAGCGGTAAACGATTTGCTGAATGAAGCATTTAGCCGCAGTCAGAAAGACCTGCATGTTTTGCATTTTTTCGTTCCTGTTGACCCCGCATTAACCCCGGAGGATACTTTAAAAGCCTTCACATCAATAAATAATTTTTACACTTCACTTAAGAATGGTAAAACAGATTATGATCAATTAAATGCAGCAGCCGCTGTTAAAATAAAACAATCGGATTTTGGTTTTATAACTGTTTTTAGTTTACCGTACGAATATGAGAATGTGGTGTATGATTTAAAAATGGGAGAAACCTCCAGACCCATCCGTGCCAAAAACGGCTGGCACCTCTTTAAATTAACAGGTGAAAGAAAAGCTGTTGGTAAATGGAAGGTTGCCCAAATACTGTTATCATTCCCTCCCGATGCTACTGCCGAAGCAAAAAAAGTGTATGAAAAAAGAGCCGATTCTATTTATCAATTATTGCAGAAGGGAGAAGATTTTGGTAAGATGGCCAGGTGGTTCAGCGATGATAAAGTTTCTTACAGTAATAATGGAGAAATGGCCGAGTTTGGTTCAGGAAAGTTTGAGAGCTCTTTTGAGAATGAAATTTTTAAACTTACCAGGGATAAAGAAATAAGCAAACCATTTTTAACTGCTTATGGGTATCATATTGTAAAGCGGTTATCGCAAAGCCCGGTATCGGCCGATAAAGATGATATGGCATACCAGTTTGAATTAAAGCAAAAGTTACAACAGGATGGGCGTATAAATATTGCCAAAGACCAGTTTGTAAAAGAGATCTTAAAGCAGGTAGGTTATAAAAGAACAGGTGCAGTTACTGATGGTGAACTGTATCGCTATGCCGACCAGGTAATAGCAAATCCTAATGCAGAAACAGGCAATGCCACCTTATTTCCAATAACCACTAAAACGATCTGTACGTATGCTAAAACAAAACTAACCGGTAAAGACTGGCTTGATTTTATCAGAAACTACAAAGGATCCGGAGAAATGTACCAGGGCGAAAGCAATGCTGCTTTATTAGATAAATTCATTACTTCAAGGGTAATGGATTACTATAAAAAAAACCTGGAAGATTATAATGCTGATTTTCGATACCAGATGGATGAATTTAAAGATGGGAATGTATTATTTGAAATAATGGAAAGAAATATCTGGGGCAAAGCATCTTCCGATCTGAATGGCTTACAAAAATATTATAACGAAAATAAAAGTAAATATCTGTGGAATGCAAGTGCCAATATCATTGTATTCAACGCTTCGGGTAAAACCTTTGCAGAAGAAGCAAGAATGGCCCTTTTAAATGGAAAAGACTGGAAAAAAATTGTTGAAGAATCTAACAATAATGTACAGGCAGATTCAGGACGGTTTGAGCTTACACAAATACCCGTAACCATTGATTCAAAAACTGCGGAAGGTTATGTTTCTGAAATAGTGGTTAGCCCGTTAGATGGCAATACAAGTTTTATAAAACTCATACATCATTACCCTGCCAACCTGCAACGCAGTTTTGAGGAAGCTAAGGGAATGATTATTAATGATTATCAGAATATACTGGAAGAAAAGTGGATTGAAGAATTAAAAAACAAATATCCGGTTAAAATAAATGAAGTTGTTTTTAAGTCGCTGTTGAAATAGTTTACATAATGCTGTTGAAATAGTTACATAATTATAAGAAAGCCTGCCACCATTTTTTTGTTGGCAGGCTTTTTGTTTAAGTGGGTTTTAAGAACAGAATACGGATATAAAAATGATGAGTTTTTTTATCATTAAAACCGGATTATTTCACTTAAACAAATGGATATGAAAAGATTATTTTTAGCACTGGTGTTAACAACTTCAGTTGCAGTGGCCACACAGGCTCAGGTGTATGTGCAGGGCGGGTTAAATCTTGCAAACATTACAAAAACAAAAGACGGACAAACAGAGAAGAATAACATTCTTCCTTCATTTAATGCGGGCATTTTGGGCTGCCTGCAAATAGTGGATATGTTTAGCCTGGAATCAGGTGTTTTATTAACAGGAAAAGGCTCTAAAGCAGAAACTTATTTCAATAGTGGTAATTACACAAAAGCGAAATTTAATCCGCTTTATTTAGAAGTTCCCGTAAATGCGGTTGTTAAGATCCCTTTCGATGCAAAAGGATCTAACGGATCAAATGTATTTTTTTCATGCCGGTCCTTATGTAGCGGTGGGTATTGCAGGTAAATCCAGGCAGGAGTCGAAGTTTGGCCCATTAGTTTCTACTTCAACAAGCAATATTAAATTTAGCAATGATGATCCATTTACTCCTGATGTAGAAGAAGATGCCGGTTACGACAGGTTAAAGCGTTTTGATCTTGGTTTAAACTTCGGTGGTGGTGTTCAGTTTGGAAAAATCATGTTGAAAGCCAATTACGGGGTAGGTCTTACAAAAATAAATTCAACCCAAAGCAATAATAATGCTGATGACAAAAACAAGTATCGTACACTTAGTTTTTCAGTAGGTATTCCGCTTGGTAAATAATAAACCCGATTGAAGCTAAAAGCCCTCCATTAATCCGGGGGGCTTTTTTTGTACTTACGTTATGCAGGCAATAAGAGGGTTATATGATCTCTTTAACCACATCAGCTATTATCTTGGGCCTGCCCAGCGTGTAATAATGTAATACAGGCACTCCAAATTCTTTTAATTCTTTAGACTGCTGCAGTAACCAAGCAGTGCCAACCTGCTCCACCTCATCATCTGTGTTGCATTTAATAATTTCTTTGCTGAGCGCTGCCGGTAAATCAATATGAAAAACCTTAGGCAATACAGTTAGTTGCTTTTTGGTATAAATTGGTTTCAGGCCGGGAATTATGGGTACGTTGATGTCCATCTCCCTGCAGGCTTTAACAAAAGCATAAAATTTTTCGTTGTCAAAAAACATTTGTGTTACTATATAATCCGCACCCATATCTACTTTTTGTTTCAGGTAGTGCAGGTCGCTCTCCATATTCGGGGCTTCAAAATGTTTTTCCGGATACCCGGCCACACCAATACAAAACTTTGTCTGGCTGGTATTTTTCAGGTCCTCTTCCAGGTATTTTCCTGCATTCAGATCGGTAACCTGTTTTAAAAGATCGGTGGCATACTGATGCCCGCCTGGTTCGGGTAAAAATGCTGTTTCATTTTTTGCTGCATCGCCGCGCAACACCAGTACATTGTCAATACCCAGGTAATTCAGGTTAATTAAAGCATCTTCTGTTTCATTAACACCAAAGCCGCCGCAAATTAAATGGGGCACGGTATCCACACTGTATTTATTCATGATGGCGGCACAAATACTTTCGGTTCCGGGACGCTTACGCACCACTACCTTTTGAAAAGTTCCGTCGGGTGTTTTTTTAAACACGTGTTCGCTACGGTGATACGTTACATTTATGTAAGCGGGCTTAAACTCCATCAGCGGGTCAAGGTGCTGGTATAAAGATTGGATTCCCTTGCCTTTAAGCGGAGGTAATATCTCAAAAGAAATCAAAGTATCCTTTGCCTGGTTGATGTGCTCTATTACTTTCATCTGTTAAATTAATATGCAAACTTAAGCAAGCTGGCATACATAATCAAACCAATGTAGCTATGGGGATACAAATTGAGTTAGTAAACAATATTGTCAATATAGAGTCTGCTGTAAAGAACATATACCGGAGGATTGGGAGCAACAGGAAATAATTTATAAAGCCATCTCCATGTTATCCATGAATTTTTATTGTACCATATCACATCAATAACTCTGGGATCGCTGGGTTTCACCCCTTCGTATTTAGTTAATTTAATATCACCAAGACCGGTTGCTGTTGTTTCGTCTACTGTTCTTACTGTAAAATTTTCAACCGTGCCGGTATTAAAAGTTGTATAAGTATCATTTACTGAAGCAGGATATTTACAAAGCAGGTAAGAATTATTATTGGTGTACTGATATAGCCCATCGTTTTTAGTTGCCAGGTAGTAAACAACAGTATCTGTTTCTATATCAACAATCTTCAGCCATTTTTCCCCGCCCAGCGTTTCTTCACTTTTAGCTTTATGATATACCATTTTGGTGTTTACCAGTCCGCCAGGAGTGTTATACCATTCATATCTGTATGTCCACGTGGTACCTACTTTGGGTTTTTGATCGCTGGGTACAGGTATAACTGTTCCGCCACCGCTTGTTCCATCAATTTCTTTTTGACAGGAAACGATAGTGCATGTTACCAGAATCAGGACTAAAAAATTTAAAAATCCGGTTTTCCTTTTTTCCATGTAGTATTTTATCTAAGTTAAGAAAAGAAATTTAATTTAAAGCCGGGCCTGAATAATCCTGCATCAACTAATAAAATTATGCTAATCTGCAGTAATCATATCAGGCTTTATTTTTGTTAGCTTACTTTTGTAAAAACGCTATAATTGAGTTTAACCATACATACCAAAGACCTTGTAAAAATTTACGGCAGCCGCACTGTTGTAAATAAGGTTTCGTTTAATGTAAAGCAGGGAGAAATTGTTGGGTTACTTGGCCCCAATGGTGCCGGTAAAACAACTTCTTTTTACCAGGTAGTGGGTTTGGTAAAGCCTGATGAAGGCGAGGTTTTTTTAAACGATATCAATATTACCAAACTACCCATGTATAAAAGGGCGCAAATGGGTATTGGTTATCTGCCGCAGGAAGCCAGTGTTTTTCGCAAGCTGAGTGTAGAGGATAATATTATGGCGGTGCTGGAAATGACCAAACTTAAAAAGCAACAACAAAAAGACAAACTGGAAACCCTGCTGGATGAATTTAATTTACAGCGGGTGCGTAAAAACAATGGCGATACTTTAAGCGGCGGCGAAAGACGGCGTACAGAAATTGCCCGTGCCCTGGCTGTTGACCCCAAGTTTATTTTACTGGATGAGCCCTTTGCCGGCGTTGACCCCATTGCTGTAGAAGATATTCAGGCCATTGTTGCCAAATTAAAATTCCGCAATATCGGCATATTAATTACCGATCATAATGTAAATGAAACACTTTCCATTTGCGACAGGGCCTATTTACTGATTGATGGTAAGATCTTTACCCATGGCACTGCTGAAGAACTGGCTGGTGACGAACAGGTACGCCGCTTATACCTGGGTAAAAACTTTGAATTAAAGCGAAAGGATTATTTACATGATGAAGCTGCCCGATAATACAATAAAAACTTGCAGGCTTTTTTTATCTTAATTGTATGCTGCTTTACGGGTAAAGCTTACTAATTCCGGAAATTCAAAAATAAATATAAGCCTGTTTCTCTTTTGCTGTTAACAGGCATTTGGTTTATTTTGCCGATATATGAAATTGCTCTCGTCTGCCATATCTAAATTAGCACGCATGCGTTTGTGGCGCATCGAAAACTGGAGCAATCATCCGGTGGCAGTTCAGCGTGAGGTTTTACAGGAACTTGTTACGGCTGCACAATACACCGAATTCGGGCGTAAATACAATTTTTCGAAACTGTTTTCGCTGAAAGAATTTAAAAAAAATGTGCCCATTCATGAATACGACGACCTAAGACCTTACATCCTGCGTATGATGGATGGCGAAGAAAATATTTTATGGAATACACCGGTTAGCTGGTTTGCAAAATCATCGGGTACCACATCCGATAAAAGTAAATTCATTCCCATCAGCGCCGAAAGCCTGCAGGATAATCATTTCCAGGCAAGTAAAGACCTGCTCAGCAATTATTATAAAAACTTTCCGTCCAGCGATCTGCTTACCGGTAAGGGCCTGGTTGTTGGTGGCTCACACCAGATCAGCAAGGTTAATGAAGACATTCAGTATGGCGACCTGAGTGCTGTGCTTATGCAGAACTCTCCTTTTTGGGGGCAATGGATCCGAACACCGGAACTGAGTGTTGCCCTGCTTGATGAATGGGAAGAAAAAATAGAAAAACTGGCGCAGGTAACAGCCGAAGAAAATGTTACTTCTCTGGCAGGCGTGCCCACCTGGACCATTCTTTTATTAAAACGCATCCTGCGGATAAAAGGAAAGACAACCATCAAAGAAGTTTGGCCGAACCTGGAATTGTATATAAACGGAGGCGTTTCCTTTGTGCCTTATAAAGAACAGTTTGATAAAATAATCGGCGGTAAAATAAATTATCTCGAAATTTATAATGCCAGTGAAGGTTTCATTGCGGCACAGGTAAACCCGGATGATGGGATGTTGCTGTTTACAGAGCATGGCATTTTTTATGAATTTATGCCGGTAGAAGAATATGGAAATAAAAGCCCGAAAACAGTTGGGCTGAACAATGTTATTATTGGCAAAAACTATGCGCTGGTAATGAGCACTACGGGCGGGTTATGGCGTTATTTAATTGGCGATACCGTGCAGTTCACCAGCCTTAACCCGTACAAAATTAAAATTACGGGCAGGCTAAAACATTATATGAATGCCTTTGGTGAAGAAGTGATCGTTGACAACAGCGACCAGGCCATTGCACGTGCCGCCGAAAAAACAAACGCTATCGTTAATGATTATACAGCTGCCCCGGTTTACTTTACCGAAGACAGCAATGGGGCCCATGAATGGCTGGTTGAATTTGAAAAAGAACCGGATGATTTTAATGATTTTATTACCGAGCTCGATACTGCCTTAAAAAATGTAAACAGCGATTACGAAGCCAAACGCCATAAAAGTATTGCATTGCGTTTGCCTATAGTTCATAAATTAACCGCTGGTACTTTTACCGAATGGCTGAGAATCAAAGGAAAGCTTGGTGGCCAGCATAAAGTGCCCCGGCTGAGTAATGAAAGAAATATACTGGAAGAAATTCTTGCTTTAAAAAATTCAGCAATTATTTAAACTTTTAAAGTTATTTTGAGATACAGAAACTATTTATCATGAAATTATTAGAAGGAAAAAATGCCATTATTACCGGTGCTGCCCGTGGTATTGGTGAAGGTATCGCGATCAAATTTGCAGAACATGGTTGTAATGTAGCTTTTACTTATGTAAGCGATGGCAGTGCAGACAAAGCGAAAGCACTGGAAGAAAAATTAACAGCCATGGGTGTTAAAGCAAAAGCGTACCAAAGCAACGCTGGTGATTTTGCCGCCTGCGAAACTTTTGTAAATGATGTGATAAAGGAATTTGGAGCAATAGATATATGTGTAAACAATGCCGGTATATCCAAAGATAACCTGCTGCTGCGCATGACACCTGAGCAATGGGATGAGGTGATGCAGGTAAATTTGAAAAGTGTTTTCAACATGACCAAACAGGTAATCAGGCCCATGATGAAAGCCCGGAACGGCAGCATTATAAATATGAGCAGCGTAATTGGCGAAATGGGCAATGCCGGCCAAAGCAGTTATGCAGCCAGTAAAGCGGGTATCATAGGTTTTACAAAAAGTGTAGCCAAAGAATTAGGCAGCCGCAATATACGTTGCAATGCAGTTGCACCCGGTTTTGTAGAAACCGATATGACCAGCTACTTAAAAGAAGGCGAGGGCGCCGAAAAATATAAAGCCGATATTCCGTTGGGCAGGTTTGCCAGTACAGAAGATATTGCCAATGTATGTTTGTTTTTAGCCTGTGATATGGGTAACTATATTACGGGACAGGTTATCAGTGCCTGTGGCGGGTTGAATATGTAAACCCCTATCCCCTAAAGGGGGAAATGTAGGATTTGGCTCCTGAATATTTGATGCTTTTTTTATTACGATGATCTGAATGCCACCGGGTGATTTAATTTTTTATGAGGCCCCATAAAAATACGCAGCAAAATTCTAAAAGCCGAGAGTTCAATAAATAGCAAACAAAGCGCCATCAAACCAATTAATACCAGCTGGTTGCTGTGCACATAAGTAAACAGCACATCTATACCAATAAAGGCTGCCGTTACCGGAAAACCAAGCATACCAATCGCTGCAAACAAAAACCACAGTCCTGTTGTTTCCTGCTCGTACACATAGCCATGGAATTGATTAAGGGAAATATCGTTATCAATGCGTTTAATTTTCTGCAGGCAAAAGTATCCCACTACAAAAGCTACCAAAACCCCACTAACATAAAAAACGATCTCTATCAGGTAGATATGATCTGCGTTGAACAGCACTGCAGCAATAATAAACAGGTGCGCTGTTAACAAATATACCCATGCTGTTAAAGCAGATCTTCTGTAAGAAAAAGCAAAAAGAATAACAGCCAGCGCAATACTCATTAAAATAACCGGTAGGGCTGCCCGCAAAGACGAAAGATCTATTTGATTGGTATAACCGAGCACCAGCATGGCAACTGCGATAATTGTAAGTATGGCAATGATAATTTTTGATTGTAAAAACTGCAGTTGTTTTCCTATCCATTTAAAAGGGCTCCATAAAAAAGTAAACATCATGCTGTCTAAATTCCATTCTTTAATACCGAGCATGTAAAAAGAGGCTTTTAATTTTGATACAGGCTTTTGCGTAGGAGCTATGTAGTGAAAATACTGATGATGCACCAGGTAATTTAACACCGAAGGTGAAACAAGCAACTGGTATGTTCTTAAAAATGCATTACCGGCAAAATGTACCAGTACCAACCAATGCCAGCCAATGGCCACTTCAATAAACATCAATCCGATTTGCGCAGCCGATGAGTAGGCAATTTGTGTTTTAACGGTTGGCTGCACCCTGGCAATTAAGGTAGCAGCAATGGCCGTTACAGCACCAATTACAATGATCACAATTCTTTGCCCACAACATATCTTCCCAAAAAAGGATGTGTCCGCAACAATAAGAAAACGCCGATATGCACACTCAATGAGCCGTAAAAAATAGCAGAGGAAGCAGTAGGCCCTTCCATTGCCCTGGGCAGCCAGCTGGTAAATGGAAACTGTGCCGACTTAACAGCAGCAGGCAATATCATCATACAAACAATAAAAATGGCCATACCGGTATTAGCCGTTTGCAGTGCCAGCATTTTTGCTTCGCTTAATTCAGAAAAGCTGATGTTCTGGTTTGTCAGGTGATGCATCATCCACATACAAAGCATCAAAGCCACATCGCTGATGCGGTAGTTGGAAATTGCCTTGAATGCATTTTTTACAGGCAGGTAACGGTTGCGGTAAAAAGCGATCAGCAAAAAAGAACAAACACCTTTTATTTCCCATCCGATAAAAAGGGTTTCAAAATTGCCGGATAGAATAATGAAGTTATAGCCGGTTGCAAAAAATAAGATGGTGTTGAAAAAACGTTTGTATCCCTCATCACGGTGCATATAGTATTTACTGAACGTTGCAACCAGAAAGAATAACAAAGCTCCTACAATACTGAACACAGCTGTTACTTCATCATAAAACAATTCAAGGGCAAATACAAAATGATCGGTTTGATAAAGCGTTGCCACATGATAATGGATCGGTTGCAGTCCGTTGATAACCCACCACGCAGCAAAGAGAACCGACACAAGGATGTACAATACCTTGGTAAATCTTACAATACGGCCGATGGCTTTTTCACTTTTATTTTGCCAGAACAGGCTTACCAGAAAAGCCAGTAGCGGTATTGCAATAAATGATATGAGCAGTTGATCCATTTTAATGTTTTTTTCTTCCTTTTCTAAAGCTGGTTTTTTTAATCAAGCAAATACACCGGTAAATTTTCTTCCGTTGCATGCACAATATGATTGGTCTCCATTTCCCTGGCACCTTCAATAAATTCTTCCATATTGTGAATGGTTTTTATTTCGCCGGTTTCGGTTATTGGCTCATATTTTACAAACTCACCATGCTTAAAATAATAGAATTGTTTTTCTTCCGGATCTAATGCTACTATATGTACCCACTCGTTTTTATACCATTCAAACACTTCAGGTGAAGACTGGATAGCTTTTAAAACAATGTCTGGCTTATGTTCTACAATCACCAGCAATCTTACCGGGTCATGCACTTCAATCATTTGCCAGGGCAGGCCCGACCGAAGATCCCCATCGCTGCTGTTGGCCACACCAAATAATCCCATTACATTATGCGGCAGTTTGGTGCCGGCACCAACTTTAATATTATCTACCCTCGAAAAATAATACTCGAGGTTAATGCCACCGCAAACCAAACCGATGGGCCGCATTACTGCCGATAAAATGGCTCCGTCTGCGTCAGTTGTATGATCATAACTATTTAAAAAAGCACGGCGGTCTAAAAACAACCCCTTGGTAACCTGCCTGCGGCCAATGATGGCTAAAGTATTGGTGCCATGGCCAAGCTCGGGCCTTGGTTCAAACAAAGAAACCGAACGGTTGTGAATGGCTTTGCGAACCTGTTCCAGTTCCTGTTTGGTGTTTATCGATGCAAACCTTCTGCTGCGTTCCTTTGCATTCAGGTTTAATGCGGTTTCAAAATTTTGTATGTTCATGATGTGCAGATTCATATTTTCTGCAGTAAGCACATCTTCGTCATAATAAGCCATTACATCTGCAGCGGTATCATGCATACAGCCAACAAATTGCGTTGTTTCCGGAATTACAATTCCCTTTTCTGCCAGTATTGCCCTTACTTTTTTATGATTCAGTATGTAGGATTGAACCCGTGCATTGGTGGCTCCCGGCCTTCCGCTGCAGGCGCCGCAATCATGTGCACCGTGATGCGGATTGTTGGCACTGCTGCTGCCATGCGCCACCACATAAACGATAGATGCAAAATGTTTAACAAGTCCAATGCCTCTTAGAAAACCTTCAGCCCGGGTAACCATTTCATCCAGTGTATAACCGATCTGCAATCCGTTCTCCACATCCTGCAGGTTTTTATTTTCTATGGTGAGTACCGATTGTTTATCCATATGCCCATACGCATTTGAAATAGCCGGGCTCATTTTGGGCCGAAACAACATTTGTAATTTTTTGGCAAAGGCCCAAAACCCAAAACCAATGCTTAAGAAAAAACCGGATACTGCTCCATGTGTATATTTTGTATAGATCAGTTCTTCTTCCCTCACCATTGTTGCACCCGATTCTTTGATCAGGTATTTAGGGGTTACCGGAGCCGGGCAAAGTTTATCATAAAACTTACTGCCCTCCTGCATAAAATAAAACTCTACACCAAAAAAACCGGGAGCGCCAAAAGTTTCCGCAGTTCTGTCTACTGCTTCAATGTGGCGGCGTATGGAATCCTCCCGTTCGTCAATACAAAAAATAGCCTGCAGCGAAGGAGGGTTAGCTACGAGTGGAACAATTTTAGCCGCTCCATTATAGCGTTGTTCTCTTCTTTCATCGGCTATCAAAATACCTTTCAATACCGAATCGTAATAACTCCACTCAAAAGCATCCTGCCATAGTTCTATTACCTCCGCCAGTTCGGTTTTAATAATATCGGCAAATAAATCTGCAGGAGGTTCGGTAACATGGTTTGCCAATGGCTGCCGGTTTTTTCCAAGCGAATGTTCCAGTGCATCCAGTTCCAGCAGCAATTCAAATTCAACCAATTCTTTAAAAGTGATCTTTTTATTGTCGAGCAGGGTTTGCGGATTATCTTCAACGGCACTCACAAAACCACTCCAGCCATGATGGGCAAAATGCTGATCGAAAAGATATTGTTCAAAATATGCTTCGTTGCCAACAATGGTATTCAGCAATGCTGTAATGGAATAGTTGCCGGATAAAAACTGTGCCCTTACTTTTTTTGTTTTAAAGAAACTTACAAAACTGTTTTGCTCCAGTTCTTTCATGCTCTCCATAAAGGGCTTATTTACAACCGGGAAGCTGTCAATAGCAATCCCCTGGTCTAAAAATGCACAGAGTATACGAAACAGCATTGGATGAACTTTGTTATCCAGGTCCAGTTTATAAACTGATTTCCAGTGGCTGCGCAACTCTCCAATACGGGGATGATTGATGGTGTAATATTCCCTGCTGATCAGTTTTTCTTTCCAGTCTTTCACGGCCTCCCTGCCCTTTTTATTGGTAATCACCATTTCCAGCACATCTTGTCTTATTCTGCCGGTTTCATACATCTGCCTGTACTCGGGCAGTTGCAGGTGTACCTGGAAGCCGAAAATTTTAGATGCCTTAAAAATGGCATCATAAAATTTCATGTGCTGAAATGCATGTAGGGAATTGTGATGAATAAAATCCTTTAATGCCTGTTGCGAAGGCAAAAAATGTTTTAATTCATGAATTACATCTGCTTCGTTAAAGGAATGATTACCCATAAAAATAAATCGGGTTGGAAATGATTTCCAACCCTGTTTAAAAAGTTAATGCCTTAATTCCACCAGGCTGAATTTGGGATTTTTTTCATCATTTATGTATGATACATCCTTGTAAAAATCCACCTTGCCGGTATCAATATTATACATAGCACCAACAATGCCTATTTCTCCTTTTTCTAACATGTCTTCCAGGATAAAACTGCGTTCAATAATATTTTTTACCCCCCTCCGCACATTCAATGCGGATACATTCTCTACAAATTTTCCATTTTTTGAATTCCTTTTATCTGCGGCAGTTGTTTCAGATTCTGAATACACAGCGGGTTGCAGTTTAGATAATAATTCGGTAAGGTTGCCCATTTCTACATGGTCGCAGGCGCCTTTTACAGCACCGCATTTGGTGTGACCAAGCACCACTATCAGCTTGGTGCCTGCTATTTTACACGCAAACTCCATACTACCCAAAATATCAGTATTCACAATATTCCCGGCAATCCTGATAGAAAAAACATCCCCCAATCCCTGGTCGAAAATCAACTCAGAAGAAGTGCGGCTGTCTATACAGCTAAGTATTACGGCAAATGGCCATTGTCCGTCGCGGGTAGCATTTACCTGGCCTAACAGATCTCTTTGTGCTTTTAAATTTTTAACAAACCTGGAATTCCCTTCCTGTAAAATTTCCAGGGCCATCCTGGGTGTTAAACTTGATTGTGTTTCTTTTGTATGAACTCTCATTTTAAATTATTTTTTATAGATTTTTTTTAATTAATTTTTTTATGCCGGTTCAATAAAATTGACCGTTTCCACTGTTATATTTTTTGTTTTTGCATTGCTTCTAAAATCACGGATTAGCTCCACTACATCGTATGCAATCGATTTAGATTTGGTGCAGTCGATAATTACTTTTGAATTTGCAGGAATCTCTTCCAGCTCTTTGATCACACTGGCTTTATTAAAAAAGGAAACTTCTTCGGCCAGTACCAAATGATGCACCTCATGCCCTTCTTCACTGGTAACAGTTTCCTTCATATAATGTGAGTTTCGGTAACTGTGGCGCAACGTATAAAAAATACCAAAGATGATACCAATGGTAATGCCTTTTAATAGGTCGGTTAATAAAATACCAACAACGGTGGCCAAAAAAGGTATAAACTGTTCCCAGCCCGACTTATACATTTGCTTAAAAAGCGAAGGTTTTGCTAACTTATAACCAACCATCAGTAAAATAGCAGCTAAACTGGCCAGTGGAATCATGTTCAATAAGCCGGCAATGGTAATGGCCGAGATCAGTAAAAACACGCCATGTAGAATGGCGGATAATTTTGTACGGCCACCAAAATTTATATTTGCCGAACTCCGTACAATAACCTGTGTTATGGGTAATCCTCCAATCAATCCTGAAACAATATTTCCCAACCCCTGCGCTTTTAATTCCCGGTTGGTGGGTGTAATTCGTTTATCCGGATCCAATTTATCTGTGGCTTCTACGCATAGTAATGTTTCCAGGCTGGCAACAATGGCCATTACAATGCCGGCTTTCCAAACTTCAATATTTGTTATTGCCGAAAAATCGGGAAATGTAAACTGGTTGAAAAACTCTGATAAATTGTTAGCTACCGGCAGCCTTACAACCTGATCTTCGGCTAAACTAAAATCAAGCGTGCCTGTTTTAAACAAATAATTCATAACAATACCCAATATTACAACAACAATAGGGCCCTGTATCAGTTGAAAAATCTTATGCTTTTTTGTTAACACGGCATCCCACAAAATGAGTATAGCTAATGATATAGCAGCTATTAAAACTGCCCCTGGTGTAATAAAATCCAGGGCCTGTGATATTTCAGAAAAAGTATTTTGTCCATCAGCCTGTAAAAAAGCATCATCACCCTCAGCGTCTTTATCCCATCCTAAAGCGTGTGGTATTTGTTTTAAGATGATGAGCAGCCCTATACCGGTAAGCATCCCTTTAATAACAGAAGAAGGAAAAAAGTATGCAATAAAACCGGCTTTAGCAAAACCAAGTGTTAATTGAACAATACCAGCAATAACAACCGCCAGCAAAAAAGCCGGAAACGATCCTATGGTGCCAATAGCAGTTAGTACAATTACTGCAAGGCCGGCAGCGGGGCCACTTACTCCCAATGGCGAGCCACTGGCAATACCCACAATAATACCACCTATAATTCCTGCAATAATACCAGAGAAAAGTGGCGCTCCGGATGCAAGTGCAATTCCCAGGCATAAAGGAACCGCTACAAAAAATACCACAATACTGGCGGGTAGATCACTCTTAAACTCTTTGAATAGACTATTACTCTTCATGAAATGCTTTTTGATTTAATTAAAAAAGAATACTGTTATCTACATAACTGATAATAAGCTTCCTTAAATTAATAAGGAGGATGACGGACTACAGCGTCATTAATAAAAAATGAGAATACAACTATAGCACATTGGGTGGAGGAACCAAGCAGTTCGCCATGATAGGCAATATAAGTATCTGCATTTTCGCATTTATGATACAGGGAAATTTCGATGTAGAAATTTGGTGTTGCCTGGTACGAGTGCAGATACTCTTCAGACAAAGAACTGCTGTTGGGCGCCTTCTCTTCGGTATTATTTCCGAAAGGATTTGAAGTTTCGTCTTCACTGCCACAATTGGTGACGCAGGCATGCGTAACCTTACCATGCTTTGCCTGGTCCTGCTGACTGGCATACACAAATGGCGTGCTGATCGTAAGCCAACATAGCAGTACAATCATCAGCATAGCTGATGATAACTGGTAAACGCTATATATTTTACGATTTTTTTTCATGTAAGAGAGGCAAGATACTCTTTTGTAATTTTTAAACCTAACATTCACTGCCGAAACAGGTGTAAAATAAAAAAATGACAATATACCAACAATAGTTTTTGAAATAAGTTTACTGCGAAGTTGCTACTACTTAGGCTTTGGTCTTAAATTTATTTATAGCATTTCTTGTAAAATCACTTAAAACCAGCTTACCGCTAATGGCTGCCCTTTCTTTGAGTAACTCATCCCAATGTTCGGTACCCTGCCAAAAGATCTTTTTCATTTCTGCCATGGCGGTGGGGTTGGAGTGTGCCAGTGTATTGGCTAGATTATATACCGCTTCATCCATGTTTTCAAAACTATCATGTATTTCGGAAAAAAGTCCTTTGCGTTTAGCCCAGTCGCTGCTGCGCCAGCCTGTTGCATCAATGGCTAATGTGCTGAATGCAGCTGTACCAATTTTTCTTTCAACAGCAGGGCCTACTACAAATGGACCAATGCCTACTGCCAGCTCACTTAATTTTACTTCTGCCTTATTTGAGGCAATGGCATAATCTACAGCACTGGCCAAACCTACACCACCGCCAACACATTTACCCTGTATGCGGCCAATAATAAACTTAGGGCATTTGCGCATGGCATTGATGACGTTGGCAAAGCCGCTGAAAAATTTTAAACCTGCTGCTTCATCCTTTATTGCAACCAGTTCATCAAAACTGGCGCCACTGCAAAATGTTTTTTCACCGGCACTTTTCAAGATGATCACACGTGTATCATCGTGTGTTCCGGCAAAATGAATTTCACGGGCAAGCTCTTCTAAAATTTTTCCGGGTAAAGAATTGCTTTGCGGATGAAAAAACTCGATGGTATTTATTCCGTGTTCTATATGTGAGGTTACGTATCCTGCTGACATGGTTTGTTTTTTTCAAAATTACAATAAAGAATAATGAAATAAAATACCTGCCATTAAAATTGAAAATAAATAAACGAACTGCTGCTTTCCTGGCTCCAGATAAGCAGCAACAGTAAAACAGACCAGATTATTCCCAATAGCCACCAGGGCATTTTTTCAGCAACGGTCAATACTTTGGTATCCCGCATCAACCAGTGAAAAGCAACCATCAGAACCACAATTATGCCAACCTTTAATATGCTTAACGTAGTAAGCAGGGCTTCTGCCTTGGGCATGGTATAAAACATGGCTGATAACAGGTGCCAGGCCGAAGTAAAATCCGGCGCCCGGAAAAATACCCAGGTTACATTAATGAAGAAAAAGGTGATCATCGCATAGATAAAATTGCGGACCGTTTTTTCTTTAAACTCTTTAGGAATAATGCCTAAAACACCTACCTCGCCTGATGGTATGGCAGACAAAGCCACTGTTTTTGTTTTTGCACGATAATCCTGCAGGATCTTTTCGCCCCATAAATAGGCACCGTGTAAGGCTCCCCAAACCACAAAGGTCCAGTTGGCCCCATGCCAAAGCCCACCCAGCAGCATGGTGATCATTAAGTTCATGTATGTTCTGAATTTTCCGTTACGGTTTCCGCCCAATGGTATATATAAATAGTCTCTCAGCCAGGCTGATAAGGTAATATGCCACCTACGCCAAAAATCAGAGAATCCAATGGCCGCGTAAGGATATAAAAAATTCTGTGGCAATACAAACCCCAAACACAATGCCACGCCTACGGCACAGGTTGAGTATCCGGCAAAATCAAAAAATATCTGGCCAGAAAAAGCCAGAACCCCTGTCCAGGCATCGAGTGTTTGTAAAATCGCTTTCGAATTAAATACATCATTGGCTGATGGTGCCAGGAAACTGTCTGCCAGCACCACCTTCATAAACAGGCCCAGACTGATCAGCAATAAGCCCTGCATCAATTGCTGTTGAGAGGCTTTTCGGGGCGATTCAAACTGGGGAACCAGTTGTGGCGGACGAACGATAGGGCCCGCAACCAGGTGTGGGAAGAACGTAACAAAAAGAGAAAAGTCGAGCAATGATTTTACAGGCTCGCTTTTTCTTTTATACATATCAATGGTATAGCAAAGGGTAGTAAAGGTGTAAAAAGATATACCGGCAGGTAAAATGATATTGGGCTTGGCAGGATGATAATCCATGCCCATCGCATTTACAAGTGTTGTGAAATTATCCAGTAAAAAGGTGCCGTATTTAAAAAAGATAAGCATACCCAGGTTTCCAATAAGGCTTATCACCAGCAATAATTTTCGTTTGTGTTTATTCTCCTGGTTATAAAGTGCCCTGCCCACAAAATAATCCACCACCGTAGCTAACCATAAAAGAAGGATAAAGGGCGGATTCCATGCCGCATAAAAGATATAGCTGGCAATCAACAGGTTTATCTTTTTTACTTTCCAGCTAAAGGGCAGATTATGCAGAATAAGCATAATGATAAAAAAGGCAATAAAAGTGTAAGAGTTAAATACCATGATGCAGTAGTTAGTTGGTTAAAATTATTTTGCGGGTACAGGCAGTTTTGGAAATTGCCATCCCTTTTCCTGGTTTAATATCCGTATAAACTCTTTGGTAAATACAATTGCATCCGGCTGGCTTAAATGCGAAAATTCGGGACAAATAAAATTTGAAATGGCCGGGTAATCAGCAAAATGAATTCCGGGGCATTTGGTGGTGGCTAATATCCGTTCCCAATATTTCTCTCTTGGAAATCCCCTGCTTTCTCCTTGGAGAAAAGCGCCGCTGGATGGCGTGCGTACAAATAAAACCTGGCCGCCTCTTGCTTTAATCTTATCAACCAAAACTTTTACAACATTTAAAATAGAATCGAGTTTTGCACCACTGGCCGGTGGTTCTTTGCTTGCTTTCATAAAACCATACCATATGCCTTTTACCTTATTTTGCAGAACCGTGTCTGAAGAAAATTTATCGGTCATATACTCCTGCCGGTTAAATTTTACCCTCCCAAAATCAGCAGGAAAGCCATGAAAATTATATACCCCCTGGCGGTCATTAAGCGGGATATTACCCAAACAGGCATTTAATGAAAGCCACTCTTTATCTAAAAAAACAAAATTTGATTCCAGCAACCGGTTAATGTGAAAACTTGCTCTTTGAGCCGGTGTTCGTTCTTTAAAATATTTCATGTTTTCGGCAGGCCTGAAATTATTATTCGGAGAAGAGGAAAAAAACAACCCTTCGGTTACATCTACAATCAACCTCCCGGTAAACCTGTTGTCATCAGCCAGATTTTCTAATACAGGAATGGGGTTACTTCCTACGCAGGCCAGTTGCACCGGATCATCGCCGGTAATACTTTTCCAGGTTAATATATCCAGGTCAAATTTTATGCGGGAAGACCCTATGAATACGGTTGTTTTATCTGCCAGGCCATAAACCCTATCCCGTTGATGTGTCCATAAGGAAGGGTCATCATTAAAAGTGGTTTCAAAACCCTTCCCCCTCAGGTAAACCTCCCAGCTTAATACGGAGAGCGCTACTAAAATAAGTGCAAGTATACCTGCCTTTCTCAAAGAAGAATTATTCATTGTATAGATATTAATGTAAGAAAAATTACAGCAGGGGCAGTCGCTTTAACAACAAAGCAGTTTTATACAAAGAAGTTGGAAGATAAGATTATAGGTTTAAAGATAATAGCTGGTATTGAAACCGCATAATAATAATAATAAATTTTGCAATTATGCCTTAGCGATATAACGTTTATTTTTTGCAGGCCACCATGGTTAAGATAGTTGCCACACCGGTTACTTCACCGGTTTCATCAATCATCTCTACCAGCCATTTTACAATACCCTTCTCAATATCATCTCCTCTTTTCAGGTCTTCTGGCTTATCAACCACACGCTTATCGTTCAGTAGCTTTTGTTTGCAGGTAAAGCGTATGTGAATTTCGCTGCCCGGATAAACCGGCTTGGTAAAACGCAGTTCGTCAATGCCGTAATTCAGCAGCACCGGATTTTTTTCGTAACTGTCCACAAACAAACCGGCTGCAATGCTCATGATGAAATAACCATGCGCCACCTGCTGCTCAAACATGGTACCTTCAAAATCGGTGGTTTTAATGTGTGCGTAAAAATGATCGCCGCTGAGGTCGGCAAACTTATCTATGTCTTCAGCGGTGATGGTTCTTTTTTCGGTAATGATCTGTTCACCTACTTCCAGTTCTTCAAAATATTTGGTGAAGGGATGTTTGCCGGGATCTTTTCCGGCAGCATATTGCTGGTAAATATTGGTGATGGCAGTAATGGTTGTTGGCGAGCCCTGTATGGCTGTGCGTTGCAGGTAATGTTTTACGCCACGCAATCCGCCCATCTCTTCGCCGCCTCCGGCACGGCCGGGGCCTCCGTGTACGAGTAATGGTAACGGTGAGCCATGACCGGTACTTTCTTTGGCACACTCATTATTCAACACTAAAATTCGGCCGTGGTGTGTTGCTGCACCAATTACATACTGCTGTGCAATTTTATGATCGGCAGTTACAATGGTTGAAACAAGGCTTCCCTTACCCAGCTTACTTAATGCAATGGCATCTTCGGCTTTTTTATACGGCATAATGGTACTTACAGGACCAAAAGCCTCTACTTCATGCACTTCTTTTGCAGTAAAAGGGTTTTCGTTCATCAGCAATACCGGGCTCATGAATGCGCCTTTGTTTGCATCTGCATCAATTACTTCCACACTATCTAAACTGCCATAAACGATTTGTGAAGATGCCAGCAGTTTTTGAATTTGTTCTTTTACTTCATTGCGTTGTGTTTGTCCGGCCAGCGAACCCATTCTTACTGTGGCATTCAACGGATCACCAATAATGGTTTGCGAAAGGGATGTGCCGATCTCTTTCCACAGATCTTCCATTTTATTTTCCGGAACAAATATTCTACGGATGCCGGTGCAACGTTGCCCGGCTTTTAAAGTCATTTCTTTTCTGACTTCTTTTATAAAAATATTCCACTCGGGTTTCTCCGGTGTTACATCCTGGCCCAATACAATACAGTTAAGCGAATCCGCTTCCATATTAAAAGGAACATTCTCTCTTAAAATATTTGGATTTGATTTTAACATCAACCCCGTTGATGCAGAACCGGTAAAGGTTACCACATCCTGCGATGTTACATGATCCAGTATATCGCCGGCGCTGCCGCATATTAATTGCAAAGCGCCTTCGGGTAAAATTTTTGAAGCGATAATTTCCTTCACCACTGCCTCCGTTAAATAACTGGTAACCGTAGCGGGTTTAACAACGCAGGGCATTCCTGCCAGTAAATTCACGGCAATTTTTTCCAGCATGCCCCAAACCGGAAAATTAAATGCGTTGATGTGTACAGCAATTCCTTCTTTAGGCACCAGTATATGCGTACCCATGAAAGTATGGTTGGTACTCAGGTTATGACTGTCACCATCTACACAAAAAACATCGTTGGGGAATTTTCGGCGCAGCGATGCATTGGCAAAAAGATTGCCGATACCGCCTTCAATATCAACCCAGCTATCGGCTTTGGTTGCGCCGGTCTTATAACTGATTGCGTAAAATTTATCCAGGTGATTTCTTAAATGAAGCGCCAAAGCTTTCAGCATATTACCCCGCTCATGAAAAGTCATTTTTCTTAACGCAGGATTACCGATCGTTCTGCCGTATTCCAGCATTTGTTTAAAATCAAGACCTTTTGTAGTTGCTGTTGCAACAGGTTCGCCGGTTACGGCATTGTATAATTGTTGTCCATCACCATCGCCTGTTATCCAGTTACCGTTTATATAGTTTTCGAGTTTGTTCATGTTAAAGCATTCGTTTGGTACAAATCTACAATCCAAATACGGAATAGATTTTATAAATTTGAAGTAATAAAATTTTACAATTATGAGTATTGCAGAAATGAAATTAGCGGCAATCAATCAAATCGGGAAATTGGATGATGAAAAAGCCGTAAAAGAAATATTAGAGCATTTGGCTAAAATATCAAGCAATGAAAATAAAAAGTTTGATGCAGACGTATTTTTTCAGAAAGCATCTGAAAAATATGATGATGTTTTACAAAAACTAGCTCAATAATGATTAGTAAAGAATCTGTATTAAAAATGCACGGGCTTTCTATTCTCAAATACGGTGGCTCTGATGGTGTCAGAGATGATGGATTGTTGGAAAGTGCAATCGCAAGGCCATATCAAACATTTGGTGGTGAAGATTTATATCCTACCGCTTATGAAAAAGCTGCGGCAATTGCAGAAAGTCTTATCATTAATCATCCTTTTGTTGACGGTAATAAACGGACCGGGTTTTTAGCAATGTTGGCAATGCTGGATGAAGGTAATTTAGAAATAACTGTTCCCAATGATGCTGTTTATAATTTCGTTATTAAAATTTCTACCGGCGAAATTAAATTCGAACAAATTGTTGATTGGCTGAAACAAAACTCTTCTTCTTTATAAAATCATACACCATCCCATACTGCCCTGCATGATGCATTAAATGCATATGGCGCAGCAACACCCATTCTTCCAAATGAAGTTCACCAAAAACCAGGTGCAGGCTTAAACAAAAAAGCACCCCTGAAGAAGGATGCTTATTACTTTTATAATCATGTGCGCTGTTATGCCCGTATATCGATCTCGGCACAAAGCCTTTCAAAAATCTCTTCTACCGTTCCCTCGCCTTTTATCATCACCACTTTATCAAACTGCTGGTAATAATCTGCCACCACGGCTGTTTTGTTATGGTATTCCACAATACGTGCCCGTATCACATTTTCGTTGTTATCATCGCTGCGGCCGCTGGTTTCTCCTCTTTTCAATAAGCGTTTCACCAATTCCTCTTCACTTACATCCAGTGCCAGCATAGCTGCTATGGGTGCTTCCTTTAGCTCCAGTAAATTATCCAGTGCTTGTGCCTGGGCGGGTGTTCGGGGGAAACCGTCAAATAAAAAACCTTTTGCATCCGGGTTTTCATCCAATGCCGAGCTGATCATTCCAATTACTACCTCATCCGGAACCAGCTGGCCCTTGTCCATAAAATTTTGTGCCTCTTTACCCAACGGTGTTTGGCTGTTTATTTCATGGCGAAGCAAATCGCCTGTACTCAGGTGCTTTAAGCCGTATTTGGCAATTAGTTTTTCACTTTGAGTTCCCTTACCACTGCCCGGAGGGCCAAATAATATTAAATTAAACATGAGCTTATAGTGCTTGTGAAGATAGCAAATATAACAATCGTACTTTAAATATTCGTTAACAGTACCGTGAATCTGTTTAAAAACTTAAAATTTCAATATATCGTACATCTACAACTATTTATCACGAAATTTGTTGAAACATATGCGACGGCTAATTTACATATCAATCATCTATTCTTTAATCATTACCGGTTGTAGCAATCAGCCAGCTAAGCAAACCAATACAATTACTATGGATTCAGCAAAGAACTCAAACCCTGTTTTTTCTCCACAGGACCCTGCGGGAAAAACAGACACTGGTAAAGTGGAGATCAGTAACGAAGAATGGAAAAAGATCTTACCGGCCGATGTGTATACTATTGCCCGTGAAAAAGGAACCGAAAGGGCTTTTACCGGAAAATTCTGGGACCATAAAGAAGGCGGCACCTATTATTGCCTGGCCTGTGGTAATCCTTTGTTTAACAGCAACGGCAAATTTGAAAGCAACTGTGGCTGGCCCAGTTTTTTTGAACCCATCAGCAAAGGCAGCATTATTTATGCCCCCGATAATACTTATGGGATGAAGCGTACCGAAGTCATGTGCGGTAAGTGCAAAGCGCATTTAGGCCATGTTTTTGAAGACGGGCCTCCTCCAACCGGTTTACGCTACTGTATTAATTCCGTGATACTCGACTTTTCCGCAGGATCCGGTGGAGAAAAAGCAAAAGATGCTGAAAAAAAGTTTGATGACAAGTAATACCATCTTTATTTCATAAGTAGTCTAAATGACTAAGTGGAAATATTAGATGGTATTATACCGATAGCAAAAAAATTGGGAATAAATACTGGTATAATCGGTACTATAATTAATCTGCTTTTCGTACACAAACCAAATGACAGAGATCAACTTTTTGCACATTGTAAAAAGCTCCGCTGTAGAAATATTTGGTTACCGCCTGTGTACCGCTTGCTTCGGTAGAACTCCAGATCGTCATCTTCTCATCTAAATTCAGTTTGCCGTAATTCAAGTGAATGATATCTGTCTCATCTTTGCAGGGTAAATACCAGTCGCTGTACCCGCCGGCAGTAAGCGTATCACAAACCTTGGCTGCATAAATTCTTCCTTCGTAGCCACTGTTTTTTCCAACGGCAGCTACAATGGCTCTTGTATTGGCTGCTCCATCGGTTTCACTTTGTGCGGCTTTGCCTATCTGCTCATACCCTCCCCAGGTAATGCGGTCCATAAAGGTCATGTCTGCAACCGTTAATTTTTTTCCATTACCCTCAACAGTAGCAATTTTTTGTGCAGATGAACTGAGGGAAAAGAATAAAACAATCATTAGTAAATATTTCATAACATAGTTTTTTGTGATGTAAATAAAATATAAATATTTGAAAATCCCATCAAAATTTATCCGGCCCGGTTTGCTGATCAACCCCGGGTGTATCCATTCATCAATTCTTATTTGTTCTCTCATCTTTTTTTTGCATCTTCATTGCCTAAAAATTAACAATGAGAAATTTGCTATCGATTATTTTGGGTTTAATGCTGATAACGTATTGCAGTAATGCAGTTGCCCAGAAAACTTCCCTTGAACAATTTAAAAATTTAAAGCCCCGCAATATTGGCCCGGCCGGTATGAGTGGCCGCATTACTGCCATAGACGCAGTAGTGGCTAATTCCAATATATTTTATGTGGGGGCAGCAAGTGGCGGGGTATGGAAAACCGAAAACAGCGGCCACTCGTGGTTGCCGGTGTTTGATGAACAGCCGATACAGAATATAGGCGCTATTGCCATTCAGCAATCTAACCCCGCCGTGGTTTGGGTGGGTACCGGCGAAGGAAATCCCAGGAACTCGCTAAACCTTGGTGGTGGTATTTATAAAAGCCTGGATGCCGGTAAAACATGGAAAAAAATGGGGCTCGATAAAACCATTTGTATTCACCGGGTGGTCATTGATCCGGTAAACCCCAATACCGTTTATGCAGCAGCCATTGGCAACCCGTATGCCGAGCATCCCGACCGTGGCGTTTTTAAAACAACTGATGGCGGCGAAACCTGGAACAAAATCTTATACGCAAATGACACTACCGGTTGTGCCGACCTGATCATGGATCCATCCAATCCCAATAAACTGATCGCTGCCATGTGGCAGTTCAGAAGAACGCCCTGGAATTTAAAAAGCGGTGGTAAAGGAAGTGGATTATTTATAACTGTTGATGGCGGTAAAAACTGGAAAGAAATAAGCAAAGAGGATGGCTTACCGGAAGGGCAGTTGGGAAGAATAGGTGTGGCTTTCAGCCGCAGTATGCCGAGCAGGGTGTATGCAAAAGTAGAGGCAACAAAAAATGGTTTATATAAAAGCGATGATGGGGGATTTAAATGGACCTTGGTAAACAGCGATCCGGCACAGATCACAGACCGTCCTTTTTATTACCAGGAAATTTATGTAGATCCAAAAAATGAGAACAGGATCTACGATGTGCACTCAACCATCACCTTTAGTGAAGATGGCGGTAAATCTTTTTCAACCATGATACCGTATTCGGGCATTCATCCCGATCATCATGCCTGGTGGATAAATCCCGAAGATCCAAACCACATCATTGAAGGTAATGATGGTGGTATCGGAATTTCAAGAGACCGTGGCAAGACCTGGGTATTTGATGAAAAAATTCCTGTGGGGCAATTTTATCATGTAAATGTGGATAATGAAATACCCTATAATGTAATGGGCGGTATGCAGGATAACGGCAGCTGGCTAGGCCCTGCTTATACCTGGACAAATGGCGGTATCAGAAATTATTACTGGAGCAATGTGGGCGGTGGCGATGGCTTTGATGTGGTATCGGACCCCGAAGATGCCAGCTGGGTGTATAGCATGAGCCAGGGCGGAAGTGTAGGAAGAAGAAACTGGAAAACCGGAGAAGGATGGTTCATCAGGCCGCCGGCACTTGACCCTAAAACCAAATTACGTTTTAACTGGAACTCAGCCATTGCGCTTGATCCTTTTGATACAAAGACAGTTTACTATGGCAGCCAGTATGTACATAAGAGTTCGGATAAGGGAGTGAGTTGGGATATCATATCACCTGATCTTACCTCAAACGATACAGTAAAAATCAAGGCCTATCAAAACACCGGTGGATTAACACTGGATATTACCGGTGCAGAAACGCATTGCAGTATTCTTGCTATAGAGCCATCAAAAAAAGAAAAGGGAACGATCTGGATCGGTACTGATGATGGCAATGTACAACTGACAAGGGATGGGGGAAAAACCTGGACATCTTTTTATGGAAAGATCCCCGGCATGCCCGCTGGTTGCTGGATACCGCAGTTGAAAGCTTCGGTTTTTAATGCCGGAGAAGTTTTTGTTGTTGCCAATGATTACCGCCGCGGCGATATGAAGCCTTATATTTTTCGCACAACAGATTATGGCAAGACATGGGTGCGCATGATCGACGAAAATAAAGTGAAGGGATATGCATTATGTGTGCTGCAGGACCCCACGCAACCAAATTTAATTTTTGTGGGTACAGAAAATGGTTTGTGGGTAAGCCTGGATAATGGTATTTCATTTGAGCAATTTAAAAACGGTTACCCTTCTGTTTCCACCTACGATCTTGCTATACAGGAACGTGAAGCCGACCTGGTTATCGCCACTTTTGGCCGTGCACTTTGGGTTTTGGATGATATAAGGCCATTAAGAAAAGCTGCTGCAAACAAAGGCATGAAGTTTAGTTCACCGATAACCATTTTTGATTCCCCCGGCGCTTACCAGGCGCAATACAAAGCAGCAACAGGGTACGAGTGGAGTACCTATGGTTTATATGATGCCGAGAACAGGAGGCGTGGCGCCCCGGTTACTTTCTTCATCAATAAACAAAAACAGGATACTGCTGCAAAGCAGTCACCGGCTGTAGCTGTTGCCGAAGCACCTGCAACTCCAGCTGGCGCACAACAGGGCGGCAGACGCGGCGGGCGTGGTGGATCAGGCGGCGGCAATGGTAAAAATGACAGTACATTGGTAAAGATTTTTAATACAAATAATGAATTGATAAGAACATTGCGCTGGGCCGTTGATTCGGGTTTTAATAAAATGTACTGGGGAATGGAAGAAAAGGGATTTCGTCAGCCTGGTTCGGCCAAACCACTACCCGGAGCTCCGGAGCCAGGGGGCTTTGCTGTTTTGCCGGGTACTTATAAATTAGTGATGGCTTATGCAGGAGCTTCCGATTCTACCTACATAACGGTAAAGGATGACCCAAGAATGGGCAACCGCAATGATATTAAACTTGCACAAAGGGACATGTATAACCGGTTAAGAAGATCTGCAGATAAATTAACTGCAGGTACCGACCAGCTTACAGAAAGTGAAGAAGTATTGACCAAGATGCTGGCCCAATTAAAAGGCATGGAAGGAAAAGAGATCGACTCGTTAAGAAAATCAACCACAAAAATGCAGGATACCATAAAAAGCATTCGTGAATTAATAAGCGGGAAAACAAGTACCGCCCAGGGTATATCCAGGAGCCCGTTTGAAGTAACGGTGATGAGTACCCTACAAACAGCCCAGCAATCCATTGGAAGCAAAATGGTAGTGCCGGGCAGGCAGGTGGAAATACTTGTAGAAAACGCAGAAAAAGCTGTGAAAGACATTACAGAGAAGATAAATAATTTTTACAGCAGCAAATGGGCGGCCTACCGGCAGCTGGCAGAGGCAACAAAAGTGAACCTGTTTAAAGATTATAAAATGATTGAATAATTGGTACAGGTATAATAAAAAAGCGGCTTTAAAGCCGCTTTTTTATTATATTTAATGTGTCGGTTCACATTAAAACCGGTGTTTTATCTCATTCATTATTTTAAAATAATAGGAGATGTATAAAATATTTGCACTTGCCTTAGCCGCATCTGTTTTGCCCGTATCCAACCGGTATTATGCTGCCTGGTTTATTACGGATAATACTGTTCAAAGACCGGCGAATATTTTCCCTTATAAAAATACCATTGCCACAAACCCCTTTGAACCCGAAAAAAAACCAACCGAAACCTGGAGCCAGAATTGGATGGCCTCTGCACAGGAAAATATCCGCAAAAGCGAATACAACTTTAAGTGGGAAGAAAAATTAAAGGCTTACTGCACACCCAACCGAAAAAATAACCTCCGCTTTTTTTATACCGGTAATGGTTTTAGTGTTGAGCCACGTACAACAAAAATTCCAATTGGTGAAATTGACCCAAAAGCAAGGCCCGATGAAATAAAATACAAAACCATTGCCAACTGGAAAATAAAATTCAACCTGGATAAAAAGCAGCTACATCATGGTAAATGGCAAATAGTAAACAATACAGCCGAGTACATTACCGATAACATCACCGTTCAATACATCAACAACGATGAAGGTATGCGGCAGAATTTTATTGTGCACAAACCTTTAACTGCAAGCAATGAACTAAAAATAAATTTCAACATTAAAACCAAACTCAAAACCAAATTAAACAGCAACCGACTACAATTCTTCTATAAAAAAACAAATGTGTTGAATTATAAGGATCTAAAAGTTTGGGATGCAAATAACAAGTCATTGTCGGCATCTTTTCACAAAAAAAGAAACGGCCTTTTTTATATACAGGTGGATTCGAAAGATGCCGTTTACCCCATAACAATTGATCCATTAAGTGCAATACCCGACAGCTCACCTGATGATGCCGACCAGGCTAATGCCTGGTTTGGCCAGGCAGTGGCCTCGGCCGGTGATGTAAACGGCGATGGATACAGCGATGTAATAATCGGGGCCTGGGGATTTAATGATGGGGGAAATCCAGACGAAGGGCGTGCCTTTGTTTATCATGGATCAGCAGCCGGCTTATCTGCTGTGCCCAATAGTATACGCGATGATGCCAACCAGATCGGTGCCAATTTTGGTATCAGCGTATCTTCTGCAGGGGATATAAATAACGATGGATATAGTGATGTGATCGTTGGTGCTTACAGTTGTACCGATGGGGGAAATGTTAATGAAGGCCTGGCCTTTGTATATCATGGTTCTGCAGCCGGGATATCTGCTACACCAAATAGCATACCCGATGATGCCAACCAGGCCAATGCCAATTTTGGAGCAAGTGTATCCACTGCAGGAGATGTAAATGGTGATGGATACAGCGATGTGATCATCGGGGCCCCTTTTTATAATGACAGCTTTGTTGATGAAGGAGTGGCATTTCTATATTATGGTTCAGCAGGTGGATTAGCGGCAGCACCGGTTAGTACACCAGATGATGCCAACCAAACAGATGTTCGTTTTGGGTGGTCTGTTGCCGCTGCAGGTGATGTAAACGGAGATGGATTTAGCGATATTATTATTGGTGCCTGGATGTATAATGATGGTGCCATTATACATGAGGGTTTGGCTTTTATTTACCATGGCTCTGCCGCAGGTTTATCGGCTACTCCTAACAGCACACCCGATGATGCCGACCAGTTAGGTGCCCATTTTGGATATAGTGTTGCCTGTGCCGGCGATGTAAACGGAGATGGATACAGCGATGTGATCATTGGCGCTTTTCAATATGATGATGGCTTTGCAGATGAAGGAAAAGTATTTGTTTATCATGGCTCAGCCTCAGGGGTTTCGGCTGCACCAAACAATACACCGGATGATGCCAACCAGGCTGCTGCTTATTTTGGTTATTCAGTTGCGGCAGCAGGAGATGTAAATGGGGATGGTTACAGTGATGTGATCATTGGGGCTTATGGCTTTAATGATGGTGCCAATACGGATGAGGGACAGGCTTTTGTTTATTTTGGCTCAGCCACTGGTTTGCCTGCCATACCTGATTATACAGCAGATGATGCCGACCAGGCTAATGCCTTTTTTGGAGCTGCGGTAGCGTCTGCCGGCGATGTAAATGGAGATGGATATAGCGATGTGATCATTGGGGCTCCATTTTACAACGATGGCTTTTCTGACGAGGGAAAAGCTTTTGTATATCATGGCTCGGCAGCAGGGTTGGCTGCTACTCCTAATAGCACACCTGATGATGCTGATCAGATATTTGCACATTTTGGAATTAGTATAGCCAGTGCCGGTGATGTAAATGGTGATGGATACAGCGACATTATCATTGGAGCCTGGTCCTTTGATGATGGCTTTGTTGATGAAGGCAAGGCTTTTGTTTATCATGGCTCGGCTACTGGTTTATCGGCTACACCTAACAGTACCCCCGATGATGCCGATCAGGCCAGTGTGAGGTTTGGTATTTCTGTAGCTGGTGCAGGAGATGTAAATGGAGATGGTTACGGCGATGTAATCATTGGCGCTTACCAATTTGATGATGGCTTTGTGGATGAAGGCAAGGCTTTTGTGTACCATGGATCTGCAACAGGTCTTAGTACCTCTCCAAACAGTACGCCCGATGATGCCGATCAGCTTGATGCCCGTTTTGGTGTATCTGTAGCCGGCGCAGGAGATGTAAATGGTGATGGATATAGTGATGTGATCATTGGTTGTTACCGGTATAACGATAGCTTTACCGACGAAGGAGTGGCCTTTGTGTATCATGGTTCTGCTACAGGTTTATCAGCTTCACCCAACAGCACACCCGACGATGCCAACCAGGCTTTTGCGCAATTTGGTTATTCTGTAGCAGGTGCAGGAGATGTAAATGGCGACGGATATAGTGATGTGATTGTAGGCGCTTTTCAGTTCGATAATGGCCAGGCAGACGAAGGAGCCGCTTTTGTATACCATGGCTCTGCTACAGGCATCGTTAACACTTTTACAGCAATGGTGGAGAGCAACCAGGCAACTGCATATTTCGGGTGTTCTGTTGCTTCTGCCGGTGATGTAAATGGTGATGGGTATAGCGATGTAATTATTGGGGCGTATTGGTATGATGATGTATTTAATTTTGATGAAGGCAGGGCTTTTGTGTATCACGGATCTGCCACAGGTATCAGCCTGGCACCAAACAGTATTCCCGATGATGCAGATCAGAATGGTGCTCAATTTGGCATTTCTGTAGCCGGTGCAGGAGATGTGAATGGCGATGGGTACAGCGATGTGATCATTGGGGCTAATTTATTCAATGATGGCGCAAACACAAGTGAAGGCAGGGCTTTTCTGTATTACGGCTCAGCAGCCAGCTTGTCGGCCAGCCCAAACAGCACCCCGGATGACGCAGACCAGGCCAACGCATGGTTTGGTTATTCAGTTGCATCAGCTGGTGATGTAAATGGTGATGGGTACAGCGATGTGATCATTGGAGCCTGGCAATACGATGACGGATTTAGCACTGAGGGCAAGGTATTTTTATACAATGGAAATGAATTAACCGGCAACAAACGCAACAACCTCCGCCTTTACAATGCCGACTTAACTACCCCTTACAACAGCAGCAATTTTATCTTCGGTAATTTTGGTGCAGGGCTCTATGCAAAATCTTTTACAGGCCGTAGCAAAGCAAAGCTTGTTTGGGAAACAAGGCTTAATTATAATGCTTACAGTGGCACACCTATCACCAACAGTACCCTGTTTACAGGCCAACAGGCCGCTTATACCGATTTAGGTTTAACGGGTGTTGAGTTAAAAAATCTCATAACAAAATTATTGGGTGGAAATTACACTAAACTGCGGGCAAGAATAAAATATGATCCTGTTACTGCTATTACCGGGCAGGTGTATAGCCCCTGGCGCAATGTATCAAACATTATTGATGCCAATCAGCTGGGCATCTTACCCATCGAATTAATTTCCTTCAACGCTGCCTGGATACAAAAAGGTAAAACCGCACGCCTCGATTTTAAAACAGATAAAGAAAGCGGTGTTTGTTGTTTTGATATTGAAAAGAGTGCTGATGGTTTTAATTTTTATTCAATCGGCAGCTTGCCCGCAAAAAACAGCAGCGGCGTACAATCATACACGTTTGTTGATGCCAATGCTACAGGCAAAAAACAATTCTATCGGTTAAAAATAAAAGGCATTGCCGGGCAGATAGATTACAGTAATATTCAACAGCTTCAAAACAATACCGCAACCGAAATTCTGGTTTTCCCCAACCCAACAACCGATGTGTTGCAACTGCAACTTAATAAAGCGTACGATAAAATGAATGTGCGGGTATTTAACAGCAGTGGGCAATTGGTTAAGCAATTGGTTGTACCTGCATCAAACCAGGTCATTACCATACCGGTACAAAATTTAGCAGCAGGTAAATACTGGCTGCATTTGCAAAGCGCTAGTGACAAGCAGGTGCTGCAGTTTGTTAAGGAGTAAATGGTTTTGTTTTTATATAAAGCGGCTCCTGTAGACGCTTTTTTGTTATATTTAATTTTTAAAAAGCATATGGGTAAAACCATTGTATGTTTTAAAATAATAAATTAACAACATGCTCAAGTTTTTACCTCTGGCTGTCGCCATTTCTGTTTTACCGCTTTCCAATAAAATCTCAAACAATAAAACTGCAGGAAATAATAACCGGCAGGAAAATTTTTCTTTTTTTAATTTTAAAAATAACAACGCCTTTAATCCCCGTCCGACCGGGTCATCCGGGCGGGCTTTTGAGCCCGAAAAAAAACCAACCGAAGCCTGGAGCCAGAACTGGTATGCAACTGCACAGGAAAATATACGCCAAAGCGAATACCATTTTACCTGGGAAGAAAAACTAAGAGCCTACTGCACACCCAACCGGAAAAACAACCTGCGCTTTTTTTATACTGATAAAGGGTTTAGTGTAGAACCCCGCACAACCAAAATACCACTTGGTGAATTTGACCCAATGGCAAGGCCCGATGAAATCAAATACATAACACTACCCAATTGGAAAGTAAACATCAACCTCGATAAAAAACAGGTGGGTAATGGAAAATGGGAAATAATAAATAACAAAGCTGAGTACGTTACCGATAATATCACCGTTCAATACATCAACAACGATGAAGGCATGCGGCAGAATTTTATGGTGCATAAACCATTATCAAAAAGCAGCACACTTAAGCTGAACCTGAACATTAAAACCAAACTGAAAAATAAATTAAACGGCAACCGGTTACAGTTCTTTCACAAAAAGACAAATGTTTTAAATTATGAAGATTTAAAAGTTTGGGATGCCAATAACAAACCGCTAAAAGCTTCTTTTCTAAAAAACAGAAAAGGAAATTATTGTATACAGGTTGATACAAAAGATGCCGCCTATCCAATAACCATTGACCCCATCAGTACAGGTACTGCCGGCACCCCGGACTGGTTGGGCGATGATGCCAACCAGCCGGGGGCAAGCTTTGGTACCAGTGTAGCCAGTGCAGGCGATATAAATGGAGATGGATACAGCGATGTAATTATTGGGGCTCCCCGTTTTGATGAAGGCGCAAGTTTTGATGAAGGAAAGGCGTTTGTTTATCATGGAAGTTCGGCAGGCTTAAGCCTTACACCTAACAGCACGCCCGATGATGTTAACCAAACAGATGCTTTTTTTGGGGATTGTGTTGCAAGCGCAGGTGATGTAAACGGCGACGGATACAGCGATGTTATTATTGGGGCTTTTTTATACAATGATGGTTTTGCCGATGAAGGTGCTGCCTTTGTTTACCATGGTTCTGCAGCGGGTTTATCAGCAAGTCCTGCCAGCTTTCGTGCTGATGCCAATCAGTTAGATGCAGCCTTTGGAAGAAGTGTAGCCAGTGCCGGTGATGTAAATGGCGATGGGTACAGCGATGTAATTATTGGGGCAGATCAATTTAATGATGGACCTAACACAAGGGAAGGCAGAGCTTATGTATATTATGGAAGTGCGGCGGGTATAAGTGCATCACCCAACAGCACACCTGATGATGCCAACCAGGGCGTTGCTTATTTTGGTTTCAGTGTAGCTTCGGCCGGAGATGTAAATGGCGATGGATATAGTGATGTTGTAATTGGTGCATACTCATATGATGAAGTACCATCCTTTACCAACGATGGCAAAGTGTATGTCTATCATGGCAGTGCAGCAGGCTTATCAGTATCTCCTGTAAACATACTTGACGGACCAAATGAAAACAATGCAAACCTGGGTATAAGTGTTGCCTGTGCCGGCGACGTAAACGGTGATGGATACAGCGATATTATTGCCGGTGCAATCGGTCTTGATGATGGTGGAAGTTTTGACGAGGGTGCGGCCTTTATTTATTTTGGAAGCGCCGGAGGTTCTGCAGCTTTACCAGGTGTTTCAATAAGTGATGCCAACCAGGCTTATGCTGCATTTGGTTGTAGTGTAGCATCGGCAGGTGATGTAAATGGCGATGGGTACAGCGATGTAATTATAGGTGCTAATTTATATGATGATACGAATACGAATGAAGGGGTATGTTTTATTTATTATGGAACCACAACAGGTTTAACAGCAGCCCCGGTTAGTATATTAGATGATGCAAACCAGGATGATGCAGGCTTTGGCTCAAGTGTAGCCAGTGCCGGGGATGTGAACGGAGATGGATATAGTGATGTGATTGTAGGGGCCTATTTTTATACCGACGGGGCTAATGCTCAAGAAGGCAGGGCCTTTGTTTACCATGGTAGCGCTACCGGTATCAGTACCACCGCAGCCCCTACCGTAGAAAGCAACCAGACAAGTGCCCAAATGGGTATTTCCGTAGCTTCGGCAGGCGATGTTAATGGCGATGGATACAGCGATGTAATTGTAGGGGCTTGGGCATACGACAATGGCGAAACCGATGAAGGCAGGGCCTATGTGTACCATGGCAGTGCTACCGGTATCAGTACCACCGCAGCCGCTACCGTAGAAAGCAACCAGGCAAGTGCCAACATGGGTTATTCCGTAGCATCGGCTGGCGATGTAAATGGCGATGGATACAGCGATGTAATTGTAGGGGCTACTCTATACGACAATGGCGAAGCCGATGAAGGTGCAGCCTTTGTGTACCATGGTAGCGCTACCAGTATCAGTACCACCGCAGCCGCTACCTTAGAAAGCAACCAGGCAACTGCCCAAATGGGTATTTCCGTAGCTTCGGCAGGCGATGTAAATGGCGATGGATATAGCGATGTTATTGTAGGGGCTTATCAATACGACAATGGCGAAACCGATGAAGGCGCAGCCTTTGTGTACCATGGCAGTGCTACTGGTATTATTACCTCCGCAGCAGCTACCGTAGAAGGCAATCAGGCAGATGCCTGGATGGGTGTTTCCGTAGCTTCAGCAGGCGATGTAAATGGCGATGGATATAGCGATGTTATTGTAGGGGCTTTTCGATACGACAATGTCGAAAGCAATGAAGGGGCTGCCTTTGTATACCATGGCAGTGCTACTGGTATCAATACCACCTCAGCTGCTATAGTAGAAAGCAACCAGGTAAGTGCCCAAATGGGTGGTTCCGTAGCATCGGCAGGGGATGTAAATGGCGATGGATATAGCGATGTTATTGTAGGGGCCCAGAGTTACGATAATGGGGAAAGCAATGAAGGCGCAGCCTTTGTGTACCACGGCAGTGCTACGGGTATCAACACCACCGCAGCAACTACTGTTGAAAGCAACCAGGCAAGTGCCCAAATGGGCGAAGCCGTGGCTTCGGCAGGCGATGTAAACGGCGATGGATACAGCGATGTTATTGTTGGGGCTTTTTTATACGACAATGGCGAAAGCAATGAAGGCGCAGCCTTTGTGTACCACGGCAGTGCTACCGGTATCAATACCGCTGCAGCCGCTAACTTAGAGTGCAATCAGGCTAGTGCCCGGATGAGTTGGATCGTAGCTTCGGCTGGCGATGTAAATGGCGATGGATACAGCGATGTAATTGTTGGGGCTCCTCTTTATGATAATAGCCAACCCGATGAAGGCAGGGCATTTGTGTACCATGGTAATAGCCCAGGTACTAACAAGCGTAACAACCTACGCCTGTACAATACCAATTTAACCACACCTCTTAACAATACCAATTTCATCTTCGGCAATTTTGGCGCCGGGCTCTATGCCAAATCGTTTTTAGGCAGAGATAAAGGAAAACTGGTTTGGGAAACAAGATTGAATTATAATGCCTATAGCGGCACACCCATTACCAACAGCACTTTTTTTACAGCACAACAGGCAACATATACTGATATGGGTCTTGCTGGCTTTGAGTTTAAAGAGTTGATCAATAAAATATGGGGAGGCAGGTACACTAAAATAAGAGCAAGAATAAAGTATAATCTTACAACAGCTGTTACCGGCCAGGTATATAGCCCATGGCGCAATGTATCAAACATTATTGATGCAAATCACTTGGGTGTATTACCAATCGAATTAATTTCTTTCAACGCCGCATGGTTACAAAAAGGTAAAACCGCCCGTCTCGATTTTAAAACTGATAAGGAAAGCGGTGTTTGTTGTTTTGATGTGGAGAAAAGCAGTGATGGTTTTAATTTTTATCGCATCGGTACATTACAGGCAAAAAATATAAGCGGCATACAATCCTATTCATTTATTGATGCAAACGCCACAGGTAAAAAACAATTCTATCGGTTAAAAATAAAAGGTATAGCCGGGCAGCTTGATTACAGTAACATACAGCAATTACAAAATGATAAAGCAACAGAAATACTTGTTTTTCCCAACCCAACAACCAATGTATTGCAGTTGCAGTTGAACAAGGCGTATGATAAAATGAACGTGCAGGTATTTAATGCTTCGGGGCAATTGGTAAAGCAAATGCAGGTTCCTGCATCAAACCAGATCATCACCATACCGGTACAAAATTTAGCCGCAGGTAAGTACTGGTTACATTTACAAAGTGCAGATGAAAAACAAGTGTTGCAGTTTGTGAAGCAATAAAAAATCAAACCCTTGTACGGTTGAGGCAGCCCCGAAAATGGAACCACATAGAAACATCGTACACAAAAGGATGAAACACATAGAAACCTATGTGAAAATCTATGGTTCTATGTGTCTATGTGGTTCAAAAAATTATAGTAGCCCTTTTTGATAAGCCAAATGCAAAGCCTGTGCCCGGCTGTTTACATGCAGTTTGTTGTAAATATTGATGACATGTTTTTTAGCAGTATTGGCGCTAATATCCAAATGGCTGCCAATTTCTTTATACGATAAACCCTGCACCAGCAATTGCAGTATTTCCTTTTCCCGGTCAGTAAGGTCAAACAGGGTTTTTGAATCGGGGTCGGGTTGTTTTTGCAATAAGGTAAGCCGGTTGTTTTGTACCAGTTGTAAAATTTTATGGGCAATGCCCGGCGAAATGGGACCGGCACCGCTTTCGTGCATTTGCCAAAGCATATCCGTTATATTTTCGGCACTTTCGTCTTTTAATAAATAGCCAAAAGCGCCTGCTTTTATGGCTTTAAATATCTTATCCTCATCATCAAAAATAGAAAGCACCACAAATTTTACAGAAGGGTAAAAAGAAGACCCTGCTGCAATTGCATCTACCCCGTCCATATTCGGCATTTCCAGATCCATCAGGGTTACATCGGGTAGTTTTTCAACCGGCAGTACTTTCATTTTTTCTAAAAAATCTTTACCGTCTTCGGCTATCAGCGTTATTTCAAAATGCCCGTGGCGCAATATTTTATCTTTTATGATATTGCGGTTACTGGCTTTATCATCTACTATGGCAATTTTTATCGGCATTATTTTTTTAATTGAACAAATATGTAAAAACTATTTCGTCTGCGTAATAATCCAACAGGATACCATGTGTTAAATCAGCATCGTTACTTTTGTTCCGCTACCCGGCATGGAAGTAACCGTAAAATCAATTCCGGATTCTGTTGCCCGTTGGCTCATGTTCAGCAATCCATTGCCCTGTTCAACAAGCATCGTCTTCTCATAATCAAAACCCTTACCATCATCAACTACAGTTAACTCCCATTTACCATTATGCCGGTTACTTGATAAGCTAATGCTGTCTGCTACAGCATGTTTTACAGCATTGGTTACTGCTTCCTGCACAATCCTAACCACATGCAGCGCTTTGGTATGATGCAATATTTTTTCTGCAGACGCTTCTCCGGCTGCCTTAAACTGTATGTGCGGATAATAGCGTGCCAGTGCCTGTATAAAATTTTTGATCCGCAGCAAACATTCCTCTTCGGTGTAATGATCTTTTTTTAAAGCCCATACAGTTTCTCTTAAAGAAGTAATAATGTCTTTGGAAGCAAACTTCAAATCATTCATCAATGCATTTTTTTCATTGATATCGTTTTCTTTTTGCAGCAATTCTGTATTGTATAAAACAGCATTGGCATAAGCACCAATACTATCGTGCAGGTCGCGGCTTATGCGTTCTCTTTCCAGTTGAATCCTGTGTTCATTTTCCAGTACGTCCAGTTTTTTCTGGTACTTGTTTTTATTGTAGCGGTTAAATGAATAAGCCAATATGGCTATCGCCAACAAAATCATCCCGGTTATAAACCACCAGGTTTTCCAAAAAGGCGGGTTAATGGTTATGTGTATTTCCTTCATCGGTTTTGCGTCCTTATCAAAAAAGCGTCCGGCATAAATCTTAAAAACATATTCACCCGGAGGTAAAAAATAACGCACGGTTTGCAGATCGTTATTCAGTATCCAACCCTTATCTATTCCTTCCATCCTGTATTGATAAATATATTGTCCGGGGTTGTTATTTGCCATGGCTATAAAATCAAAAGCCAATGAATTTTGATGATATGGAAGGTTGATCTTTTCTATATTCCATACGGCAGTATCTTTAAACGCCTCTTCGTTATTTATTCTGATTTTTGTAAAAAAAAGGTTGATTTTTTCTTCAAACCTGCTGATGGCGGCAGGATAAAAACTGCTTACTCCGTTTACACCCCCAAAAAACATTTCGCCATCTTCTGATTGTGCAACCACGTTGGTATTGAATTCATTTTCCTGCAAACCGTCATCTTTTGTCAGTTGCAGAAAGCTGTTATCACTGTTTAATTTAAAAATACCCTTATTGCTGCTGCACCACAGCGAACCATTTTCATCAAAAGCCATGGCATAAATGCATTCATCAGGTAAGCCATTTGTTTTTGTAAGGTGCTTCAATATCCTGCCATCAATATCTATCTTAAAAATGCCTTTATTACAACCCATATAAATATTCCCCTTTGCGTCTTTAACAAAACATCTTACATAACCTGTATTTTTAAAGGGCATTCTTTTTAGTTCCTTAAACCTTGCCGTATCCAAAAAAATGAGTTCGTCGTTAGCATGGCTGATGATGGTGCCTTTATAATACAGGCCACCCATGGTATAAGATGTGGTGAATTCATATGCCGTGCATGTATTGTCAGTAAAACTTGTTCTGTATAATCGTCCCTGCGATTGGGTAATGGCCATTTTCTCATCCTGGTAAAGGCGATTTCCAAAGTAGTCAATTTTGATGCTGGAGCCCGATAAGGAAGTTGCGGGAAATACTTTAAAACCGGAAAGGTCGGCCTTCAGGGACCATACCCGGTTATCACTGTTACAAAAAAGCAGGTAGTTTCCCTTGTTGTCTTTTATAATACAGTTGAAATGTTTTGGAAGGCTGTCGCCGGGAATTGTTCTGGTATGTTTAATTAAACGCTGCAATGTATCGAACACCAGTAATCCATTACCAGATGTGCCCACCAGTATCCTGTTATTTTTCTTATCAGGAAGGATACTAAGTATATTATTATTGTCATCCTTCTTTAATGTGCCGTAATACCTCACCGGGTAATTGTTCCTGATTATTTTTCTAATTCCCGTTGTAACTGTGCCCAGGCAAAGATTACCGAAATTATCTTCTACCAGCCTGGCGATAGTGCCCTTTTCGCCAATGGATTCGTTTTGAAAATTCACCAGTTCGGGTCCCAGGGAAAATTTTGCTGTATCAAATTCGTACACCCGTTCGTTAAAGCTGATAAGGGTTTTGTTCTGCCAGGGTATAATGTTACAGCGGCCAATACTTTGATCATCCTTACCCTTTATAATTATGGTACTGCCTGTTTTTGTACTGAAGTTATAAAGATGCAGGGCATTATTGGTTAGGTAGTTGTAATACAATACCTCGTTTTCGGATCTCATTCTCAACAAAAAAGGCGAGGGTGCTTTTATGGATTCAGATTGTGCGATAAGTTGTTTTTTTTTCAGGTCCCAGCAGTAAAGAATATCTTTTATCAGAATAACTGTTTTATGATGAATGATATTGCTGCTCAATGTTGGCCGAAAGTCGGTATTGAATGAATAATCAGGCAGTCCTGTTTTTGTGTTGCTGCTTAGCGTAAATCCCTGCAGGTTAATACCGGTAATATTTCCATCTACTGTGTACAGAAAAATAACTTGTCCGTCCTCGCCGATAAATTGTGCAGCTTTCTTTATGCCTGCTAATGAATACACCAGAATAAACCGATTGCTGTTTATTTCGTATTTGCTGATGCCCTGCGAATGGCTGATGAGCAGGTCTCCGTTACTGCAGCGGAAAAACTTTACAAACTTATCATCGGGCAGGCCCGGCTGTATGGGTACCATGGTAAACTCCCGTCCGTCAAATTTTTGAATACCATTGGGGAAGCTTATCCAGCAAAAATTGTTTTTGTCGTAGGCAATGTCTCCAATCGTGCTTTGCAGCAGGCCTTCATTTACACTATAGCTGAAAGAGTTTAAGCGTTCGATGGATTGAGCAATAGCACCATTATAGGTTGCAAGGATAAGAATACAGCATTTTAGAAAATTTTTGATTCTCAACACCAATAGTTTTTCTCTCTCAAAATACGGTATCCCGCCTGATTTATATAATAATCCAAATGGATTATTTTAAGCCTTATAGTATATGAATATATTTAAAGTTTCTATTGTCATCAACTAACTGGTATGAAAAAGATTTTATTACTGTTACTCATTTCATTAATCACAGTAACCGTTGCGGGACAGCAGTCGGAAAGCGAACCCAATAATACTTTTGCTACAGCCGATCTGTTTGATTTTAATGATATATTCACTGCTTCTGTAGGCAATGGCGATGGAATAGATTATCATAGACTAAACTACCTGAGCAGCAGAAATTTTTACCTGCTGGTAGAAGCCACCAATATCAGTGGTGGCGATGCTTTTCTGAAATTTGACATGTATGATGGCCGGGAAGGTGCCGGACTGATTCATACCAGGAATATTTCCAACAACCTGAATATACCTGATGGAGCAACTGTTTATGATACCATATACCTATGCAGTCAATCCGTTGATAATTATTTTATTGCTTTTACCACCAACGGAGAATTTGATTACCAGATACAATGGTTCCCGGTATTATCTTATTTACCGGAGAACGAACCGAATAATACATCCAATAATGCCAACCCCTTTGCAATTCACACTACAAAGGAGGGCTCTTTACAATATACTTTCCGTGGAAATCCAACATTTGATTTGATAGACTGGTACCAGTCAGGTGTACTGCCTGCAGGTAATTATAATGATATCAAACTTTATCTCACCGGTGTGAACACCAATTGTACAGCAGCAGGAACTAGGAATATCAGTTATATGGTTTTTAAAAGCCCGGACCTTGTTACTCCCTTTGCCCAGGGATTTATCGGGAATACAAACAATGTTGCTCAATATGAAACCGTGGTAAGTGCTATACCGCTGAGTAATATGCAACAAGGGGATATATTTTATGTGCGCCTTACTTCCAATGCTCCTTTTGGCTACACCCTTCGCTATACCGACCTGGCGCCATTTTTTGATCCGGAAGATAACTGTTGCATTTATAATGCCATTCATTTGAGACCAGACTCAACTGTTGGCGGAAACGTTGGAGATTACGACTATGTAAACGATGTGTATATAGATGAGTTTGATACTTACCGTATCATATTACCACATGCGGGTACAGTCAAAATATTCGGCGTAGCCGAAATGTTTAATTGTGGTAATATCGACAACCCGGCACTTTCCTATGAAGTATTAGATAAATATGGAAATAACCTGCCGGGGGGATATGGTAATATTGCAGGCTGGATAGGCGACCCACCCTGCGGAGACCTGATCAGAGACACGATTAAGATAAGGGCCTTTCAAGCGGATACTTTTTATCTGCGATTGAATGCTTATAGAGATTTCGGCGACTACCCCATTATTAACTACAATTTAAAATACCAACTAATAGATAGTGTGGGCAGTGATGTGGAGCCCAATAATGATACCGCTTCTGCTATACTAATAGATACCGGGCAAGTAAAAAAAGGGATTGTTGGCTTTAAACGGAACTATTACGAACAGGATATTTTTGATTATTATAAAATCAATATCCCTGCTGAAGCAAAGGCCACTATTTACCTGAAATCAACCTATCGGGGTGAAACAAGGACAAACAATAGTAATGCTTACCGGCTGGGAATAAATTATATAAATAATAATTACACCTATTACTCGCCATCGCAGGCATATAAGCCCATACTATATGCCGACTCGGTGATATATGATACAATACAAATTTGCCCGGTGATGCCGGGTACTGCGTACTTCCGGCTTACAGGAGATTTATTCTATGCCCCATATGAATATGAATTTTCTATACGCTATACCGATACCAGCAGTTGGGTAAATGATATTGAACCCAATGGTAATTTAGCACAATCAATTCCTATAGCGACCAATACAGAAAAAACAGGGCGATTGAACTATTATACCGACCGTATAGGCGTAACGCTGGACCACTATGATTATTACCGGGCTGATATGCCTTATGACGGAACCATTAAAGTTTATGTTGAAGCAATGAATATGACCTGTGCCAATTCCAATGGACCGCTGGTATTTTACCTGAATGACCCGGGGCAACATAACCTCATCACAAGAAATATTGGAAACCTTACCAGTGTGCCGCCGGGTATAACGGTTTATGATACGATCACACTCTGTTCAAGAGGTGACACTACCATGTATTTCCTGTTACATTCTCTCCAGCTATTCCGGTATAAACTCCGGTACGAAATAACAGATACAAGTGAAAACGATATAGAGCCCAATGGGACATTTACACAGGCCGGGCTGATACGGGGTTCACAAACCAAAAAAGGACATATTGGTTATATATATAACTATAGTTCCAATACCTACGATGGTTATGATTATTACAAGATAGCAGTAGGAGATAATGACAGCCTGAAGCTGATCGTTCAGGGTACCAATATGAGCTGTACCAGCGCCCAGGAATTAACGTTTAGCCTTTACCGGGGCAATCATTCAACAATACTAACCAGGAATATAGGTAATGTTGCGGCTGTTCCCATTGGCGCAACAGTATATGACACAATTAAAATAGCCGTAGTTACTACTGATACTATTTTCATTCGCATAAATGCAGGCACACAGTTCAAATATCAATTCACCACCAATGCGCTGAAACCAACTTCGCGTTTTTCTATTACCGGTGACACTACAGCCTGCCTGGGTACTTACATATATACTGCACACAATATTACAGATACCGGTATTGTCTATAACTGGAGTTTGCCGGTGGGCGGAGGTACTATCTCGCATATAGATAGTGTGGCAACAGTGAACTGGATAACAGAAGGAAACAGGACTGTGCGATTGACCATATCCAATGGAGCCGGAACCTCACTACCCAGGAATTTAAATGTTATAGTAAACGGATCTTTCCCAACACAGGTGCCTGTTGCCTTTAACTTTGCCCGTACCCTCAGCACCAATTCACTGCCACCGGGTGCTACCTGCCAGTGGTATAAAAATGATACACTGATTGTTGGTGCAACCGACTCATCTTACTATGCAGCCGCGGCTGGCAGCTTTACTGTTAAATTTGTGAATGACTGCGGTTCTGGTCCTGCTTCAAATGCCATTATTTTTCCTGCCGCAGCTTTGGCGCAAACCATTACCTTTCCGCATATACCAACCGTAACCATGTCGCCCACTGCTAAAGCGGCATTGCAGGCTACCGCCAGTTCATCATTGCCTGTTTTTTATCAGAAAATTAGCGGACCCGGAAATATCATAAACGACACGTTGTTCATCACCGGTGCCGGAACAATTATCGTAAAAGCCTTACAGCCGGGTGATGATGTTTACAGCGCTGCACCATCAGTAAATGATACCATAACAGTAATAAAAGGAAACCAGGTTATTATTTTTGACAGCATCCCCGGCCAAATCTTTGATGCCAACAAGATCATACTCACTGCTACTTCTTCTATGGGTATAGCCGTTAGTTATTCCATCATATCTGGCAGTACATATGCATCTGTCAGTAGTAATCAGATAACCAAAAAAGGAGCAGGCGTAGTTACAGTAAGAGCTTCGCAAAGTGGCAATGCAAATTATAATCCGGCCACACCGGTTGACAGAACTTTTTGTATAGGTGTAAGAACATTAACACCCATCATTGGTGAAGCTTCGCCATGCCTGGCTACTTATACTTACCGGACACAAAAAATCCCGGGAGCAATTTTTGTCTGGACATTAAGTGGTGGAGGTATACTTACCACCAATAACGACACCGCATGGGTGCAATGGCAAACACCAGGCACACACACAATAACTGTAAAAGCCAACAGCCCATGCGACCCTGTTTATACAAATACCCAAAGCTTAACGATCAGTACTTCCAATAATGTACCGGGCGCAGTAAGTACCATGTTGCCGGCTAATAATTCGGTTGATCAGCAATTGCCACTCACTTTATCGTGGATACCGGGTAATAATACGGTTAATTATGATCTATACCTGTGGGACTCTACAGCTACCGAACCGGTTATTCCCTATGTTTCTAATATCAACGATATTCAATACATCATTCCTAAAAATCCGGGGCTGCCATATAACAGAACTTATAAATGGAAAATAGTAGCAAAAAATCCGTGCGGACTAACTGCCGGACCCATTCAGCAATTCAGGCTGATACCACTTCCCGACCTGGTGGTGAGTGACGTGCAGGCTCCTGCTACCGCCAACTCCGGGCAAACAATTACCATAAGCTGGAAAGTAACCAATATCGGCCCGGGGAAAACCTTACCTGGTGTCACGTGGTCCGATGGTGTGTATTTTGCTTTGGATACCCTTCCGAATGTGGACTTCAGATTCTCGCCCGCCTGGGATCCAAATTCATGGAGTTCGCTGACTGCAAATGGAAGGCCACTGTTATTGGGCAAAAAAGTAAGGCCTGCAGCTTTAGACAGCGGGCAGTTTTACACAAACACCATCAACTTTACGCTGCCGCTTAGCTATAACTTCCCGGTATATGTGTATGTGATTGCCGACAACAATTTCGCTCAATACGCTATACTACAGGTAAGTCGTGCAAATGATACAGCCAGGAAACAAGATCCGATCATGATCAGCCTTTCGCCTACGCCGGATTTCAGAGTGGATTCTGTTTTTGCACCTGCGAGTACCTTCTCCGGCAGTACAGTAAATCTTACCTATAAAGTAAAAAATTATGGTGTAGTAACTCCTGCGGGTAGCAACTGGACGGATTCTGTTTTCATGTCGCAGAACCCGTTATTTAACCGGAACGATGCCATTCTGATCAATGTACCAAAATGGAATGACTCTTATTATCCAAATGCCAGCAGGGCAACTGCATATAATAACACACAATTGTTACCCGACAGTTTTTATACCAGGAACCTGCAGGTGGTGATACCCAATTATATTTTCGGCACCTGGTTCATTTATGTAAAAGCCAATGCCAATACTGCAAACAATGCTTTTGTTTATGAAGGGGCTTTGAATAATAATAATTTCAACAAGGCGCAGGTGCAGGTATATCTTACACCAACACCCAAACTTACAGTGAGCACGCTTACACTGCCGGTAACCACAGTCAGCACTACACAGTCTGTTGGTGCCAACTGGAATATTAAGAATGAAGGGTTCAGGGATAATATAGAAAAAAATAAAGGGCATATTATAACCATGAGTAGCTGCCCTGTTACCTGTGGCCCCGGTGCCCCACCGAACAGTGTCTGCACTGCACCATCTGTTATAAGAGACAGTTTGGTTTTTGGTAGCAGCTACTGGATTGACCGGGTTTACCTGAGTACAGATTCTTCAGGATTGAACATTGGCAATGCAACATTGGTAAAAGAAACAACACATGGAACACAAAATTCCGGGCTATATACTGAAAGGAATCCCAGTTTTGTAAGTTGCCCCGCAGCAGCTAATGGAAATATCAATGTAACCAATGTTATTAATCCCGGTACTGATTTTGCAAAAGCAGAAAACTTTACAATACCGTCGAACCTGCAACCGGGTAACTACTATGTGTATGTTTATACCAACCCGACCAAAACGGTTTTTGAATATCCCGGTACGCCACAAATAAAACGAAGCACTTTACCCATCATTGTAAACCGGCCCGATGCAGTAGTGCCTTCCGTTTCTGTACCTGCAAATTCTATTGGCGGAACAACGATTGTTGTTAATTACCAGGTATTGAATAACGGCCCCGGTGCTGTCTTTAACCATATAAGAAGAGACAGGCTTTATATAAGCAATTTTTCAAACTTTGACGCCAGTGCCCAACTGGTAGGTACACAAACATTTACTGAAGACCTTCCGGTTGGAACCAACGTGCCCCATACATTCACTTATACTTTTTCGCCTGTTACTACCGGCGCAAAGTATTTTTATGTACAAACCAACTACGATAGCTCATTCCGGGAAACAAACTCAGCAAATAATATCAGTGCATCAGCGGGTACCCTGGTCAGCGCTGCCATTGCTTCCGACCTGGTGGTATCATCTGTAATACCTGCTGATTCGGTGTTTACCATCTACTCATCAAAAATAAAATATACTGTAACCAATAATGGCATTGGCACCACAGCCGGCACCTGGAGGGATAGCCTGTTCATCAGTTGCTCCCCAACTTTTAACCCGGCTACCAGCTACTATATCGGTAAGCTGGATCAGGCAAGAGCCATTACGACGGGAGGTAATTATACCGATTCAATTAACCTGAATCTCCTCTTCGCATACAATATCAACAACTGTTTTCCGCAACAGATGTATTCATCTGCTTACTTCTACGTAAAAACAAATGCCAACAACGGAACCTATGAAGGAAGCAATATCAATAATAATGTTGGAAGTAGCGGAAACAAAGTATTGGTGAACCCTTTGGTTGACCATATTGTTACCACGGTTGCTGCGCCGGATACTACTACTGTTGGTTTTGCATATCCTGTAAACTGGCGGATTAAAAATATTGGGTATAACCCAGGATGGCAGTACTATTACAACTATAACGATGCTATTTATTTCTCTACCGATTCTATAGCTGATGCCAATGATGTAAAAGCAGGGCAATACCTGAAATACCTGGCGTTGAACAGGAACCAGGATAGCTTAGACAGCAAATCGCCATACACACCGGTTTTGCTTACGGGTGATTATTATGTTTATGTAAAAACAAATACCAGTAACAGTATCCCGGCAGAAAAAATACTCTCCAATAATGTGAATTTTTTACGCAACGCTTCGGGCTTTGCTAAAAAGATACATGTTATACGTCCGGCACTGGCCGACCTGACAGATTCAATAATAGCTGCCCCTGTATCTGTAGCCACCGGGCAACCCATTACGATCATATACAAGATTACCAATAGCGGAACGGGCCTTACCTACCCGGGAACCACCTGGCAAAACCAGCTTTGGCTCTCTGATGATTTTGCTGCTCATCCAAACTCGGGCGACAGGTTGTTGGCAACCCGAACCAGGACCTCAGCATTGCCCGCCGGCAATTTTTATTATGATACCGTTACGGTTACGATACCGAACAGCACCATACCGGGTAATTATGTATTGATCATAGAGGCCAATTCAAATAATGTGGTGGTAGAATCAAATATCAACAATAACCTTGGCTTTAGTTTAATAACAGTATTCACACCGCCACTGGCCGACCTAACAGTAACCAATGTACTAAAACCAGATACGGTTTACCTGGGCTATACCATGGATACTGCAAAATGGGTTATTACAAACGCTTCCGCTGAGCAGGCAAGGGGCTATACTTCAGATGGCATCTACCTCTCCGCCGGCAATTTGTTTGATTCTACGGCAGTACTGATCGGCATTAAAAATAAAAATATCAATATGGCTCCGTTGCAGTCAGATACTGTGCGGATGGCTCCGTTGGTAACCGGTGTAGTGGAAGGCAATTATAATCTGTTTGTAAAAACCGACCTGCTGAATCAGATCAGTGAACTGGATAAAACTAATAATACTGGTAATTCCGCCACCCCTGTTTATGTAAAAGTGAAAGAGCTGTTGCTGAATGTACCGGAGTCTGCTACGCTGCAAACGTTAAGCCGTTACTATAAACTAAAGATACCTGATTCATTGCGGGGTTCTACTATTCTGGTTACGTTGAAAACCAACGACTCGCTGACCATGCGCAATGAAATGTTCATTGGCGGCGGATATGTACCTACAGCTGCACATTATAATTACCGCTTTGAAATACCCAACTATGGCAACCAGCAAATTGTAATGACATCAGTTACGGATTCGGTTTACTACATTTTGGCACGTTGCGTTTCTCCCAACCCGTTACTACAGAACATTACCCTAAAAGCGGTGAAACTGCCCTTTGCCATCCTGAATGTACATACCAACAGTGGCGGAAACATAGGCAATGTTACTGTCCGTATCAAAGGTTCACTCTTCAGGGACAGCATGGTCGCTATACTGAGTAAACCGGGAACCACCATTTATGCTTCGGCTGTTTACTTTACAAACAGCACACAGGTATTTGCCACATTTAACCTGCAGGGAAAACCGCTGGGCATTTATGATGTAACGCTGATGAAACCCGATTCATCAACAGCTATTTTACCAAATGGTTTCTCTGTTGTAGTTGCCAACAATGGCGGAATCATATCAGGCGGCGGTCCAAATACCGGCGCCGGTAATGGCAATGCACCGGGCTGCGATCCGGGGGCTGCAAGTGGATTGAATTCGCAACTGGTAGTTGAGCTGGTGGTACCGGCAAGGGTATTGATCAACCGGCCGGTTGTGATACAGATACACTATAACAACCCAACCAATTTTGATATACCGGCACAATCCAGAACGCTGTACAGCGAAGCTGGAATGAAAATGGCATTTACAAAAGAAGGCGTTCCAACAGGAACAACATCGCTGTACCTGGAGTTAACAGAACCGGGCGGTCCTCCGGGTATCATCAGGGCTGGCGGTAGTGGCACTATTACGGTTCACACGGTGGCACCCAGTCGTCCGCCAGTACCAGACAATTCTGTATTATTTAAATTACAATAAGAGAAATTATTTAAACAAAAGAAATTATTCGATATGAATGCTAGAAAATATTTTTTAAGCTATTTGATAGCAGCCCTGCTGTTTAATTGTGTGATGGTACAGGCGCAAAACCTGAATAATCCGAATAAAAGAGGTCCACTGGGAACGCAGGTTAATACGATGAGTGGAAATATGTTTATTCCCAGGACAGACATATACATTCCGGCAAGGGGGTTTGACCTTAATATCAGCTTCTATTACAATAGCTATCTATTAACAGAGAATTATGGCTATGGAAAAGGGTGGGTATTCAATTATAACATCAAATACAATAATGATACTACACCTGGTGCCCGGCTGATATTCTGGGGTGACGGTAGGGAAGATAAATATGATTCTATTCCTGGCGGAGGTTACAAATCCCCAAAAGGCTTCTTCAGTAAACTGGTGCAATACCAGCAAGGTAAATACCTGCTTACACAGCCTGACAGTATCACTTATTTTTTTGACAATGCAGTACACAGGAAAATTACCAGGATGGAGGAACCCAACGGAAATTACATAAATTTTATTTATACGGATAGCCTGCTTACATCGCTGATGAATGCAACCGGACAGGCAATTACTTTTACCTATAATCCCCAGGGTATGCTGGCTACTGTGGTGGATGCTATTGCTACACCATCCCGCTCTTATACATATACCTATGATGCGGCCAATAATCTGAGGGAAGTTAGAGACCCCTTAGGCAATAAATACAAGTACACTTACCTGATCAATGGGCCAATGAAAACGATTACTGACAAGAACAACAATACCGTTAATATTATATACTTCCCCGACTTCAGTACCAGCGAAATAATCGGTTGCAACAAAAGAATCAGTTTTTCATATGATACTACAAGTAAGAAAACAGTAGTAACGGATCACTTGTCATCTGGCAATAATCAGGTCACCACTTATACCTACGAGTTAACGAATGACATGCAGTGGGTTACTTCAATGTCAGGTAACTGCTGCGGATTTAACCAAAAATTTGAGTATGATAATAATGGGAATATTATAAAGCGAACAGATGCTAACGGGAATATATACACTTTTACACATGATGATAAGGGAAATGTTCTGATTACCACTGACCCATTAGGAAACCAGGTTAAATTTTCCTATACCAGCGAGTTCAATAATGTGAAGACATTTACCGATCCAAGGGGTAAACTCTATACCATCAATTATGATACTAAGGGCAATCCCATCCAGCTTATTCAACCCGGGGGGTTGGTTACGGGTTTAGGGTATGCTCCAAACGGTGATTTGATAAGCTTTACTGACCCTAAAGGAAATATCCACACTATGGCCTATGATACACATGGGTACCTCTCCCAATTTAACAGACCCTTGGGCATATCGGTAAATTATGTAAACGATGCAAGAGGCAATATCGTTTCTTATACAGACGCAAAGGGATTTGTTTACACCGGAGAATATGATCTTCTGAACCGGTTAGTAAAAACAACCAATCCTAATAATCAATCTACTTTTCTAACGTACGACGCCGAAAGCAATCTTATTGTACACAAAAATGCAAATGGTCAGCAAACTTTGTTTGCATACGATGCTTCTAACAGGGTGGTGGAGATAACAAATGCCAAAGGATATAAGTCAAATATGTCTTATGATGCAATGGACAACCTGCTCACAGCAAAAGATGCAAACGGGAAAACCACTACTTATGCTTATGATAAATTAAACCGGCTGATAGCCCTTACCGACGCATTGGGAAATATTGCCCAGTTTGGATATGATAGCAATGGCAACCTGGTTACCGCTACTTCCCCTGGCGGTTTAACAATTACGAACACTTATGATAAACTTAATCGCACGATTAGGTCCCAGGATCAACAGGGAATCATCTTTAATCGTGAATATGATGCGTCTGGCAACATAATTAGAAGTATAAATGCTACGGGTGCAGTTACAGAGTTCACTTACGATGATCTTAACAGGGTGATTAAAGTGAGAGATGCGTTAGGCAATTACGTAAATACAACCTACGATAATAACGGGAAGGTGCTGACATTGACCAATCGGAAAAATAAAACAGCAAGCTATGCTTATGATGCATTGAACAGGATAACTTCCTTCACTGATAACAACGGATCTGTTATTAGCTCAACTTATGATGCCAGTAGTAATTTACTTTCTATAAGGGATCAGAATAACAATACAACAAATTACCAGCGTGATAACCTGAACCGGCAAACACAAATAATTTTTCCTAATGGAAAATATATCGAATATACATATGACAATATTGGAAACATCTTAACCAATCGCCGTCCTGACGGCTCTGTCATCAGCTATGTGTATGATTCCATCAATCAGCTTATTACTAAAACACTACCAGGTAATAATCAGTTTAACTACACATATGATCCAATGAAGAGGCTGCTTACCGCTACCAACAGTTCGGGTGTTGCTGGTTATTCCTATGATGCTTTAGGCAGAAAGATCACAGAATCTGTTAATGGAAAAATAGTACGGTATAATTATAACACTCCGGCCCGGGAACAGACTACTATTTATCCTGACAGCACCATAGTAATTAAAAAGTTTACAACAAGAGGCTTGCTTGCTTCTATAGCTAAAGACAGTGGCATAATTGCAAGCTATCAGTATTCACCTGCTAACCAGTTACTGCAAAAGAGTTTTGCCAATGGCGTTATTTCTAACCGACAGTTTGATTTTGCCAACAGGCTCAGTACAATCAATACAGCCTCCGGAAATATTCAGAATACTAACTTCTCCTATGATAATGTGGTTAATAAGACAGCAATTACAAAAAATAATAACCCTGCAGCTTCAGAACAATTCACTTACGACGATGACAACAGGCTCATCGCTTTTAAAAGAGGTCCTATTGGTGGTGCTCCATTATCTGAACATGTTTACCAATTCGATGCAGTTGGCAACCGTACTTCAGTTGTTGTAAATGGAAGCACAACAAATTATACCACAAATAATCTGAACCAGGTTACCGGCAGCAGTGGCGCCGTGAACATCGCATTTACTTTTGACGACAACGGTAACCTCACATATGACGGGACTTATCATAAAAAATATGATGCAGAAAGAAGATTGTTACTGGATTCTATGTCTCCTTCCAATAAAATAGTATATAGTTATGATGCGACGGGAAGAAGGATCAGTAAGATCATTAATGGGTACAGTATAAATTATGTCTATGCAGGTTTAACTCAACTACAACAAATAGATGCCGGGGCCGATACCGCATTGAACAGTACGGTTTTTGCCAATTTCTTAAGGCCGGTATTAATGACAAAAGGAAATAATTCTTTTTATTATCACCAGGATGAAATGAATTCGGTGGAAGCATTAACAACCAGCAATGGTAGCCTGGCAGAACGTTACCAATATGATCCTTTTGGTAAGCAAACGATCTTTAACAGTTCCGGGGGAGTGATTCCATCTTCGTTAACCGGTAACCGCTTTGGGTTTACAGGGCATGAGAGCGATACTGAAACAAAGACCCTTCATTTCCCGGCAAGGGAGTATTCTCCAGAGACAGGAAATTTTAATCAGCGGGACCCGTTGGGATATTATGCCGGAATGGGAATGTATCAATATGTAAATAATAATCCTACTAACTATATAGACTTGTTGGGATTAGAGCCTGTGACGGGAAGTGAAACCGTTGACCGGATGGTTTCCGATGGAAGTAGCGCTACACAAGGTGTAACGGCTATTGCGGATGATTTTCTGGCAGCTAAGGCAAACGAACAAGCAGCAAATATTGCAAAATGGGAGCAAAATATTGCAGCAAATATGGCTCGCATTAAAGATCTGGCATACAATAAAGGTTATGATCCCTCTCGTATAAACAAAGCCATAGAAGGTTTCAGGATGCAGCAACTTATGCTATTGAAAGAACAGTTAAAGCAAAACCAACTTCTGAAAAAATTGAAAAATCTCGGCAGACTGGGACCTATATTAACTACAGTCGATTTATGGTGGAAAATTGAAAGATATAGAAGCTATAAAGCTAAATGTCCCGGTAGTGACGAAGACCTGTTGCAACAAAGCCTGATGGTAAAGGATATTGCATTTGCTGGTACGGGATTTAATCCCGCCACCTGGATTATTCATTTAGGTGATTTTGCAACTGAAAAAATATTTGATAAATCAGCAAGTAACAAACTCGTTGAAACCAGCTTTTGGGCAAACAATTGGCTAGAAGCTAATGCGCCATCTGTTTCTACTCCCTTTGGGGATGTAGCGCTGAACCCATTGATAGTTCCCAATTTGTTAGGTACGGGACTGGGACATTTGGCTGTTGGTGGCAGTTATACTCCAACATCTTCAGATGCGTTTTATGCAAACCCTGTAAATTATATAAAATGAGTTCAATTACTAAAAAAACAAGTTTTATTATTTTATTTGTTCTCCTGTTTGCAGGATCTAATCTGTTTGCACAAGGTGACTGCCCACCTAGTGGTGGCACCCGAAAACCACCACCTTCCTGGTGGGAAAGCTTTTATGCTGCCATGCTTGTCCTCCTCCCCCTCGATCCCAACCTAATCATTGGCCCGGATGGCCAGCCAGATAAAAAATGGGTAAGCGTAAACGACAGGATGCCCTACACCATATTATTTGAAAACGATTCAACAGCTACTGCCCGTAGCAGGTATATAAAAATAACTACGCCTATAGAACCAAAACAGGATGCCACAACTTTGGAATTGGGAAGCTTTGGTTTTAATAACCAGTCCTTCGATATTCCCCCAGGCACATCATCATATTACCAGCGGTTAGACTGCCGTGATTCCACCGGCCTGTATGTGGACATTACTGCAGGCTATGATGTCATCAACAACCAGGTGTTCTGGGAGTTTCAGGGTATAGACCCCATCACCCTGCTGCCACCGGAAGATCCGCTCGCCGGATTCCTTTTTCTGCAAGATTCAACACAGCCAAACTATGGAAATGGCTTTGTAAACTTTACCACCAGGCCGGTTACATCAGCTATTACATTGGATACAATCGGGGCCAGGGCATTCATCATTTTCGATGAGAATGATGTCATCCCCACAAACATACACACCAATACCATTGATGCATTTGCCCCAACCAGTCATATGACGGCACTTAGCCCCACCAACAACAACCCCATCACGCTTGCATGGACAGGCACCGATGATGCCGGCGGCTGTGGTATAGATTATTATACCATTTATGTATCAAAGGACCAGGTCAATTACAGTGTGCTTATTCCCAGGATAAGCCGTAATGATACAACTTTAACCTTACCCGCAGATTCAAGCTATTGCTTCTTTGTGCTGGCAACAGACAGGGTTGGTAATAAAGAAACGCTCAGGCCCGGAGAAATACAATGTACTTACTTAGGACCCCCATTGCCGGTAACCTGGCTGTACTTCAGGGGCAAAACCGTTGCCAAAGATAATTTGCTCGATTGGGCAACCGCCAATGAACAAAACAGTAAGCAGTTTGATGTAGAGCGGAGTTTAAACGGCACCGTATTCGGCAGGATAGGAACCGTAGCCGCCGCCGGAAACAGTAACCAAACCAAAATTTATCAATATACCGATCCCGGTATTGACAGGCTTAACAACGAGTATATGTTTTACCGATTAAAGCAAATTGATATAGACGGAAAATTCAAGTACAGTAATATTGTAAGACTCCGGTATACTGAAAATAAGAAAGGTAATACCATTGTTTATCCAAATCCAACACTGGGTTCAATCACCATACTGGTAGGCGATAACTCGCTTATTGGTTCTGTTGCCGTTTTGTATGATATCAATGGCAGGTTGCTGGAAAATATAAAAATTGCAGCAAGCAGCCAGGCGGTTGATCTAAGCAGGTATATTAATGGTACCTATTTTATTAAACTCAGCAATAACGAGGTTTTAAAAATATTAAAACAATAATTGCCATTAATTTTTTCGTATATGTGTAAAAAAGATATATTCATCATGGTGGTGCTTTTTGCATGGATCATTTTGGGGTAATGTGGTTGTCTTTTATGCAGTTGCCGTAAAGCCAAACTACTAATCCATTTGGATTATTGGTTTGGCTTTATTAATTTCTTTTATTCACGTGTTCAAACGCATCCTTTGTAAAGCCACTTTTTTTTCACTAAAGGCAGGCCCGGATGTATAAAATTTTTACCCTTGCGGTGGCAGTATCTGTTCTACCCCTTTCCAAACAGTACCATTCACCAGACATTAACACTGATATTGCCGGTGAAAACCGGGCATATATTTTTCCATATAAAAATACCATTACCACAAACCCGTTTGAACCCGAAAAGAAAACCATTGCTGAACCCTGGAGCCAGAACTGGATGGCAACCGCAAAGGAAAACATCCGCAAAAGCGAATACAATTTTAAATGGGAAGAAAAATTAAGAGCCTACTGCACACCAAATCGAAAAAATAACCTGCGCTTTTTTTATGATGATAAAGGATTTACTGTACAGCCAGGCAGAACAAAAATCCCCCTTGGTGATGTTGATAAAACAACAAACCCAGATGAAATAAAATACAAAACCATTCCGAACTGGAACATAAATTTCAACCTTGATAAAAAGCAGGTGGGTAGCGGCCTTTGGAAGGTTACTGCAAACAAAGCAGAATATCTAACAGAAAAGATTACAGTACAATACATCAACAACGAAGAAGGTATGCGGCAGAATTTTATTGTGCATGCTCTTTCCGCAGGACGCTGTGCGTTATCAAATGATGATGAACTGAAAATAAATTTCAGCATCAAAACAAAACTAAAAACTTATTTACACGGTAACCAGTTGCAGTTCTTTCATAAAAAAACAAATGTGTTGAATTATGGACAATTGAAGGTTTGGGATGCAAGTGGAAAACCATTGGAAGCATCAATTAAAAAAAACAGGAAGAATAAATTTTATATACAGGTAATTACAAAAAATGCAACTTATCCAATTACTGTTGATCCTTTAAGCACAACACCCAATAGTACACTTGATGATGCAAACCAGGCTGGAGCACAATTTGGATGGTCTGTTGCTTCCGCTGGTGATGTAAATGGTGATGGGTACAGTGATGTAATTATTGGAGCTCCGTATTATGATGATGGCGCTAACATGAGCGAAGGTCGAGCATATATTTATCATGGTTCAGCAACAGGATTATTGGCCAGCCCAAACAGCACTCCCGATGATGCAAATCAGGACTATGCTTTTTTTGGGTATGCTGTTGCATCCGCGGGAGATGTAAATGGTGATGGATACAGTGATGTTATTATTGGGGCATATGCTTACCAGGACGGTGCAAATACCTTTGAAGGCAGGGCCTTTGTTTATCATGGTTCAGCAGCCGGTTTGTCGGCCGGCCCTAACAGCACACCGGATGATGGAAACGCAGTCAATGCTACTTTAGGCTATTCTGTCGCCTGTGCAGGAGATGTAAACGGAGATGGCTACAGTGATGTTATTATTGGCGGAAGATATTATAATAGTGATGAGGGGCGTGCCTGGGTTTATCATGGATCGGGCAGTGGTTTATTAGCAACTCCCAGCAGTATCGCAGATGTTAACGTGGCGGGCGCTTTTTTTGGAAATTCAGTTGCATCTGCCGGGGATATTAATGGTGATGGATACAGTGATGTGATCATTGGCTCTACAGATAATAATGGCGGGGCCTATATTTATAATGGATCAGGTACAGGTATATCTGCAAGTCCTACCAGGATAATACATGATGGTGCTTCAGGTGATTATGTAGGGCCTATTGTTACCAGTGCCGGCGATATTAATGGTGATGGATATAGTGATGTGGCTTTAGGAGGCGGCATAAACAGGGTTGTGATCTATCATGGATCTGGAACCGGATTATCAGCCAGTGCTAACAGCACACTTACTTACTCCGGTCAGACCTTAACATTTTTTGGTATTTTTATAGCATGTGCCGGCGACGTAAATGGCGATGGATACAGTGATTTAATTGTTGGCGCTCCAAGATATGATGATGGTGCAAATGTTGATGAAGGGGCTGCTTTTATTTATCATGGGTCTTCAACAGGTGTGTCAGCCTCACCCAACAGTATGCCTGATGATGGTAACCAGGCCGGGGCCTTATTTGGGCAATGTGTTGCCGCTGCCGGCGATGTAAATGGCGATGGTTACAGTGATGTTATTATTGGTGCTTTTCTATTTGATGATGGGGCAAATACCGCCGAAGGTCGTGCCTTTGTTTATCACGGTTCTCCCTCCGGTTTATCTGCCAGCCCCAACAGCACACCCGATGATGCCAACCAGGCAGGCGCTGCATTCGGTGTATTTGTAGCTTCGGCAGGTGATGTTAACGCAGACGGTTATAGCGATGTAATTATAGGAGCCAATGCTTACGATGATGGAGCTAATGGCAATGAGGGCCGGGCTTTTATTTATCATGGTTCGGCAACAGGTTTATCAGCAACGCCCAACAGTACGCCTGATGATGCCAACCAGGCCGGGGCAAATTTTGGTCATAGTGTTGCTTCGGCCGGCGATGTAAATGGGGATGGATACAGCGATGTGATTATTGGTGCATATGCTTTTACCGATGGTGTTAATGGTTTTGAGGGCCGTGCTTTTGTTTATCATGGATCGGCCACAGGTTTATCGGCTTCGCCCAATAATACCCCCGATGATGCAAATCAGGTAAGCGCTCAGTTTGGATGGTCTGTTGCCTGCGCCGGTGATATAAACAGTGATGGATACAGCGATGTGATTATTGGGGCTCCCGGCTATGATGATGGAGCAAATACAGATGAAGGACGGGCTTTTATTTACCGGGGCTCACCAACCGGCCTCTCTGCAGGCCCGGTAAGCGAGCCTGATGATGCTAACCAGGCCGGGGCTTTTTTTGGTATAAGTGTTTCTTCTGCCGGCGATGTAAATAGTGATGGCTTCGGTGATATCATTATCGGTGCTTATGGTTATGATGACGGAGCCAATGCGGATGAAGGCCGGGCCTTTGTTTATCATGGCTCAAATGGAGGATTATCTGCAGGCCCTAACAGTACACCCGATGATGCAAATCAGGCCGGTGCAAATTTTGGCTATAGCGTTGCTCATGCAGGTGATGTAAATGGAGATGGTGACAGTGACTTAATTATCGGGACTCCAAACTACAATGATGGTTTTACAGATGAAGGACGGGCTTATGTGTACCATGGCTCGGGTACCGGTTTATCTGCAACTCCAAATAGCATGCCTGATGATGCAAACCTGCTCAATGCCAGGTTTGGAATAAGTGTTGCCGGCGCAGGCGATGTAAACGGCGATGGATATAATGATGTGATCGTTGGGGCTTATGAATATGATGACGGGGTAAATGTTGATGAAGGCCGGGCTTTTGTATATTATGGTTCGGCAACCGGTTTGGGTGCAAGCCCAGCCAGCATAATTGATGATGCCAACCAGCCTGGTGCTAAATTGGGTGTTTCTGTAGCATGCGCCGGTGATGTAAATGGCGATGGATACAGCGATGTGATCATAGGAGCTTATTTTTACGATGATGGCGCAAATGCTACAGAAGGCCGTTCCTTTGTTTACAATGGTAACGAGTTTACTACTAACGAACGTAACAACATTCGCTTATATAATACCAATCTAACCACACCCATCAACAGCACTAATTTTTACATTGGCAATTTTGGTGCAGGGCTTTTTGCCAAATCTTTTTTAGGCCGCAACAGGGGTAAACTGGTTTGGGAAACAAGGCTTAATTACAATGCTTACAGCGGCAACCCCATTACCAATAGTGTTTCTTTTACAGGCCAGCAGGCATCTTATACTAATTTAGGTTTAACCGGGGTCGAACTAAAAAACCTAATCACCAAAATACTTGTAGGCAGCAGGTACACCAAACTAAGAGCCAGGGTTAAATACAGCCCGGCATTGGCTATTACCGGCCAGGTATATGGCCCCTGGCGTTATGTTTCTTCTGTTATTGACGGAAATAATTTAGGTGCTTTGCCTGTTGAATTAATTTCTTTTAAAGCAGCGTGGAAAGAAAAAGGTAAAACAGCAAAAATTGATTTTGTTACCGATAAAGAAAGCGGCATCTGTTGTTTTGATATTGAAAAAAGCAGCGATGGTTTTAATTTTTATCGCATCGGTACATTGACTGCTAAAAATACCAGCGGCGTACAAGCCTATACGTTTATGGATGCAAACGCCACAGGCAAAAAACAATTCTACCGCATAAAAATAAAAGGCATTGCAGGGCAGATAGATTACAGCAATATTCAACAGCTGAGTAATGATAAAGCAACAGAGATACTGGTATTCCCCAACCCAACAACTGATGTGTTGCAGTTGCAATTAAATGCCGCCTATGATAAAATGAATGTGCGGGTCTTTAATGCTTCAGGCCAACTGGTAAAACAATTGATTATTCCAGCTTCTAATCAGGTAATTACTATACCGGTACAAAATTTAGCTCCCGGTAAATACTGGGTGCATTTACAAAGTGGTGATGAAAAACAGGTGCTGCAATTTGTAAAGAAGTAAGAGGTGTCTTAAATTCTGCAATAAATATTTATCTTTAGACCTTAGAAATTAATTGGTAAATGCTTTCTGCTTACCTGTCATTTAACAACAAAGCATATAACCAATGCCTGAATTTTACTTATTCCGCCCTTTTTTTAGCCTTAAAAAATCTGCATGTATTCTGTCTGTTGTTTTTGGCCTTGCTTTTCAAGCCAAAGCACAAACCTATACCATGCCCACAGTGGGATTACAAAGCACTTATACCGGCACCTGCCCGGTTGCAACCTGTTCGGGTATTTTTTATGATAATGGAGGAGCAGGCACTAATTATGCTGCCAACGTAAATGCTATAGAAAGAACTTTTACCGCCAACACACCAGGGCAATGCCTGAGGGCTACCTTCACTTCATTCAGCATGAACGATACCTACTTTTTATGCTTTGGCCCAAACAGTTGTTGTGATTACCTGCAGATATTTAACGGACCTAATGCTCAAAGTCCCATGCTCTATAATAACTGTACCACTTCACCTGGTACAGTAACCTCTACCACAGGTAGTTTAACTTTTAAATTCGTTAGTGACGGAAGTGTTCAATTAGGCGGCTGGGCAGCTACCCTTAGCTGCGTAGCCTGTGCCGGAGGCGCACCTGCCAACACACCAAGCGATTGTGTGAATGCAACAACCATTTATGGACCCGATTTTTTTCCTAACCCATCAAACGGAATTGGTAATGTGGCAGAAGCCTGCTCAGGCTGTTCCCTGGGTGAAACCTACTCACACTGGTATAAGTTCACCATTAATACCGGGGGCTCGCTGGCTTTTGAAATTGATCCGATCAACAACGCAAATAATTTTGATTTTGCACTCTTTGGACCTGGCGTAACCTGCGGGGCCCCTGGCAGTCCAATAAGGTGCTCTAATGCTGCTGCAGCGGGTACAGGAAGCACGGGATTGGGTAATGGTGCTGTGGATGCTTCAGAAGATATTGCGGGTGATCAATGGGTTTCGCCATTAACGGTAACAGCGGGTCAAACCTACTATCTTTTGGTTGATGCTGCCCTCGTTAATAATGCAGGCTTTAACTTCATTGTTACCGGCACTGCCATAATAGAACAACCCTTACCCTTACAACTTACCGGTTTCAACGGCAAAAGACAAAACGGAAACAATTATATACAATGGGAAACAGCAAACGAGATAAATACAAAAACATTTGAACTTGAACGAAGCACAGACGGAACTGGCTATACAAAAATTGCCAGCCTTCAGTCTGCCGGTACAGGTAATAATATGTATGTTTACAACGACCCCTTTGTTTCGGCTAACAAAGTTCTTTACCGCTTAAAAATAATTGATCTGTCTGGGTCGTTTACTTATAGTCATATCATTTGGATTGACGCTGATGCAAAAAGCAACATAAAAATTTATCCCACTCCGGCCAGCAATGTGGTGAATATAAACCTGGGTAAAAGCAACCTGTTAAACACACGGGCAATGCTGTATGATGTTACAGGTAAACTGCTGAACAGCTTTTTAATACAAAATATTCAACAACAGTTGGATATTAGCCGTTTATCGCAAGGTTTATATATTTTAAAATTTGAAGATGGAACGGCAGCACGTTTTGTAAAAAAATAAGCAGTAATTATTACAAATATTATTTACGGACAGCTTTAAAGCTGTCCTTTTTTTATTCTTTGCCATCCCCCTTTAAAATTTTATTTTTGCAGCTTAACTACATCTTATGGGTAATCTTACATTGAGTGTGCTGGCCGAAACTTTGCAGGCCTCGGAAATTGTGCGCCTGGGTGCAACAATTAAAGAAAAGATTAAACAGGGCGCAAAAATTTACAATTATACCATTGGCGATTTTGATTCCTCCATCTTCCCAATACCGGCTGAGCTTGAGGCTGAGATCATTGATGCATACAAAAATGGCTTTACCACCTATCCTGCTGCAGAAGGAAATCTTGACCTTAGGGAAGCGGTGGCTTCGTTTATGGCTTCCCGATGCGATCTGCATTACGCAACCAGTGAAATTTTAATTGCTGCCGGCGGCCGTCCTTTAATTTATTCTTTATATCGTGCCATTGTGGATAAAGGCGATAAAGTAATTTACCCGGCGCCCAGCTGGAACAACAATCACTATGTGCATTTTACCGAAGGGCAACACATTATGCTGGAAGCAGAAAAAGAAAATAATTTTATGCTTACGGCTGCTCAAATTGCACCGCATTTAAAAGGCGCCACATTACTTTCTTTATGCTCTCCTTTAAATCCTACCGGCACCACATTTGGTAAAGAAGAACTAAACGCCATTTGCGATTTGGTTATTGAAGAAAATAAAAGCCGTGGAGAAGGAGAAAAGAAATTGTACCTGATGTACGACCAGATCTACTGGACACTTACTTTTGGCAGTACTGTTCATTACAACCCCGTTACACTTAACCCGGCCATGAAACCGTTCACCATTTTTATTGATGGCATCAGCAAGGCTTTTGCAGCTACCGGCGTACGTGTTGGCTGGTCCATGGGGCCTGCTGAAGTTATTGTAAAAATGCGATCTATCAACAGCCACGTAGGTGCCTGGGCACCCATGGCAGAACAGAAAGCCGTTGCTAACTACCTGGGTAAAACTGCAGCCATTGATAAATATTTCGTTCACTTTAAGGCCGAAATAAATGAGCGCCTGCAAAACATATTTACCGGTTTTAAGCAATTGAAATCTGCCGGTTTTAATGTTGATGCCGTTGCACCTGAAGCAGCTATCTATCTTACCATACAAATAGATTATGCCGGCAAAAAAACTGCAGATGGAAGATTACTGGAAACACAGGCGGATGTTACCTCCTATATTTTAGATGAGGCAAAGCTGGCAGTTGTTCCCTTTTATGCATTTGGCGCAGACCGCAACAGCAGCTGGTACAGGCTTAGTGTTGGCACCTGCAAAAAAGAAGAGATTGGAGAAATGCTTGCTGCATTACAAACAGCTTTGGAAAAATTGAGTTAAAATCTGCGACGTGAAAAATTTGGATCGTTTCGATAATCCTTCATCCTGCTTCGCAGGATAATCCTGTGTTTATCTGATCTAAAAGCTGGTTATCGGGATAGTGAACAGTTTAACCAATTATAGAATCCTGTAAATCCGTTTAAACCGTGTCATCCGTGTTCAAATTGTATTTGTGTCTACACCACAGGATAGCTATCGGGACAGCGTTTAGTTCTTACAATTCAAAAAAACAAAAGGTTTTAATACACGCTGGCGGAAAAGTTTTTGAAGCACGAGGGGTTTGTTGCTCACTTTATATTTATTCAGGTCTATTACTTCGTGGGCTGTAACTAAATTTTCTAGTCTTTCTATCGTATATAAAAGCTCATGAAGTAAGGCTACTTCATGCTCAATTGACTGCGGAGTCATCATCTCCTGGTTGAACAAAACCAATAGATCCCGGTTCGATTTGTTCATAGATTCTTTCGGTTAAATAGTTGCTATCTATTGCCATATCCTACAAATCCTTCGCAGCCACAGGTGCTCCTTTTGGAAGAAGCACAGCTCGCTGTGAGTAAAACGGTGGCTACTATAAATAGCAGAATGGTTAATTTACTTAGTTGTTGCATAATTTCAGGTTACCAAATTAAACTATTTTCACAAACAATTATTGCATTGCTTTGATAAAAGCCCAAAATTTTAACATCCCGGATCACAAACCCCGCATTTTAGTAGCCCCGCTGGACTGGGGCCTGGGACATGCAACCCGCTGCATTCCAATTATCTCTAACTTAATACAACAAAACTGTACAGTTATTGTTGGTGCCGAAGGCCCGGTAAAAACTTTACTGCAAAAAGAATTTCCCGGGGTTCTTTTTATTGAATTAAAAGGGTACAGGGTAAAATATAGCCGCAATAAATACCGGATGCCGCTGAAACTTCTGGTACAACTGCCAAAAATTTGCTATCGCATATATGCAGAAAACCGATGGCTGAAAAAAGCAGTAAAAGAAAACAGCATTCATGCCATCATCTCTGATAACCGCATGGGGTTATTTCATAAAACAATTCCCTGCATTTATATTACGCACCAGTTAACAATTAAAACCGGTAATCGCTTTACTGAAAGTATTGCGCAAAAAATCCATTACCATTATATAAATAAATTCAGCACCTGCTGGGTGCCCGATGCAGGTGGAGCATTGAACCTTGCAGGAGCATTATCTCATCCGGCAATTTTACCCCGGGTGCCGGTAACCTATTTGGGGCCTTTATCCAGGTTCGAAAAAACTGACGTTGAAAGTAAATATGATCTGTGTATCATCTTATCGGGACCCGAGCCGCAACGAACAGTTTTTGAAAAAATCATCCTGGAGCAACTACATGAGGTTAAGGGAAATGTTATCCTGGTTCGCGGACTTCCCGGCGAAACAGCATTCCCTGGGTTCAATAATTCATCCATCGAAATAAGAAATCATCTTTCTGCTGATGATCTGAACCGCGTTATTTTACAATCAAAAATGATGCTGAGCCGATGCGGCTATTCAACAGTAATGGACCTGGTAGCGTTGCAAAAAAAGGCAATACTGGTACCAACGCCCGGCCAGACCGAACAGGAATTCCTGGGCAGTTATTTACAGGCTCAAAAACTTTTTTACACGGTTGATCAAATCAATTTTTCATTACCCGAAGCTTTAAAAAATGCTTCCGCTTTTGTATTCCACACATCGTCAATAAGTGTACAGGATTATAAAAATGTAGTTGAAAATTTTGTGGCAACACTTACAGTCAGTAATGCAGGTATTTAAAACTCTTGCTTATTTTTTTCAGGTCGGTCATTGCCGTATAACCGGTAGCATACCATTCATCGCTTTTATGTAAACTTTCGGCAGGCAAATCGTTGAGCGCTTTTGGTAAAGCGGTGCTGGTAATAACCGCAGCTTTAATGCCGGGCAGGCCGGTTGCTTCTGATGCATAGCCAACCCATGTTTTTTTTCCTGTTAATACCGCAAATACGTTTTTATAAAAGGCTGCTCCGTTTCTTTTTATAAAAATGATCAGGGGTGTGGCAAGCATAAAAAATATCGAAACAGTAATATCAAGCAATCTTTTGTTGCGGCGCTGCAGCGGCATTCCAATGTTGTAGTTTATGGAATTGGCTATAAAATCTCCGCTTGTATTTTTACTATCGCTGCCAACAATGCTGTAGCTGCCGGATGCATGAAATTTGTTTTTTATGGCGCGGGGCAAAGCGTTAATACTGCTGATGATCTCTTTAAAATTTAAACCATTTTCACAAAAGATTATTTCTTTAACCTGGTATTTTTTTACAAGAGCCGGCAGCTGTTTCACATTTCCAAGAACAGGTGTGGAGCCCGTTGAATCATTACTCACACGCCCTAATATCCGTTCTGTCATACCTGCATGCTGTAACATGGAAGCAATGGCAAAAAAGTCTTTTTCTGCTGCCACCACAATGGTTTGCCGGCGCTGTTCCTGTTCATTGCTGGTCTCCAGGTAGCGCCATTCAATAAACAGCAGCCGCATAATATTCATCAATATAAAGGCAAGGGCAATGCCTGTAACTAAAATACCTCTTGAAAATCTGATGCTTTCCGGTAGCAAAGCATATACACTTAATAATACCAATGCTGCAATAGCTGTTGACCGTACCAACTGCATTTGTTTGTAACCTTTATCATACAGTCCACTGTAAAACGCTGTAATTAAAAACAGGGCTGTAAAAACCGGAAATGCTATAAATAGTACGTTGGGCGAATAATTGATCTCCTGCCTTATATAATTGCTCCACAATATCCTGGTAACACCGAAAGATCCTAAAATAATGCAGGCGTCCAGTATAGGCAAACCAATTATATTCAGCAATTTTCCCAGTGCCGAAAAAAATGCCCTGATGAGAATGGCTATTTGTATTAAAAAAATAAATACCCCGGCCTTGCTTCCGCTGTAATGTTTTTTTACAAATAAACTCATGGCTTTATAAAAAAGCCGTACATAATTCAGGCTGCCTCTTTTGGTGCTCTCTCCTTTAAAATGAATGATGGTGCTTTCAGCAAAATAGTAATTTTTGTATCCGGCTTTTTGTATCCGGTAACTCAGGTCAACATCTTCGCCATACATAAAAAACTGCTCATCAAAATTTCCAATTTCGTCCAATACTTTTTTAGGGATCATCATAAATGCCCCGGCCAATACATCTACTTCGTGATTTTCTTTTTCAGGCAAATGCCCAAGATGATACCTGGCAAATATTTCAGAACGGGGAAATAACCTGGTAAGGCCCGACAGTTTAAATAAAGAAGTTAATGGCGATGGAAAGGCTCGTTTGCTCTCCTTTAAAAAATTACCCGAGCCGTCGATCATATGTATCCCAATAGCGCCAGCTATTTTGTTGCCTGCAAAAAACTGCAGGCATTTTTCAATGCTGTCTTCAGATAGTATCGTATCGGGATTTAAAAAAAGTATACATTCTCCTTTGGCTTTTTCAAGCGCCTGGTTATTGGCTTTGGCAAAGCCGGCATTTTCGATGTTCCAGATAAAATTTACTGCCGGAAAATTTTGTTCCAGGTATTCCCTGCTTCCATCTGTTGAGTTATTGTCAGCAACTATGATCTCTGCATCAATACCCACGCAGGCTTTTTGAACCGAATACAGGCATTGCTCCAGGAAATATTTTACATTATAGTTTACGATGATCACCGACAGTTGCATATTCAAATATAGTTACAATACTGAATTTCAATTGAAGCAAGGGTTGTCAACCTTAAAAAATGCTGACACTATTTACAACTCTTTTTTAAAGGTTGACAACCCTGTTATTACACCGGCATAGATTCATGTAAAGCCTTTGTATCTTTGCCCCATGTTAAAAACAACCCTTTTAAATGCCGTTGAAGCCGGTGCCGTACAGCTGAGACATTATTTTAATAACGCCGATTTAAAGATCAGCAACAAAGAAGGAATTAATAACTGGGTTACCGAAGCCGATCATGCTGCCGAAAAAGCAATTATTGAAGCAATCAAAACCGATTATCCCGATCATTTTATTTTAAGCGAAGAAGCTGGTGAAATGGCAACCGGCAGCGATACTAAATGGATCATTGACCCCATTGACGGCACCATTAATTTTGCCAGCGGTATTCCGCTTTGCTGCGTAAGTATTGGTGTTGAGCAAAACGGCGAAATGATACTGGGTGCTGTTTACAATCCATTCATCAACGAATTGTTTTTTGCACAAAAAGGATTTGGGGCATCGCTGAACAATAAAAAAATAAGCGTTAGTAAAAAAACAGACGTGTTACACAGCTGCCTGGTAACCGGTTTTCCTTACACCTATCTTGATATGGAAAACGGGCCGCTGGAAGTTTTTGAGCGCCTGGTACGCAAGGGAGTACCGGTGCGCCGGTTGGGCAGTGCGGCTATTGATCTGTGTTGGGTTGCTGCCGGCAGGTTTGACGGTTTTTTTGAACACAGCCTTAGTGCCTGGGATTCTGCTGCAGGTTATTTAATAGTTGAAGAAGCTGGTGGAAAAGTGACCGATATGAATGGCGATACATATTCTCCTTATCAAAAGAAAATTGTAGCAACGAATGGGTTGATACATGATGAGTTGATTGAAGTAATTCACAATAGAAAACAATTGTAATGTAAGATGTTGGATGTACGGTGTACGGCAGCTTTTTAAATTATAAAACAGGTTTTATGGACTCAGAAGAAATGAAAAATAGGACAAAGCAATTTGCAATTAATGTTGGTGTTTTAACACAAGGGTTACCAATATCTCAAATTAATAGGGCATATAGCAATCAAATTATCCGATCAAGCAGTTCGGTAGGTGCAAATTACAGAGCATCAAGAAGAGCAAAATCGAATGCTGATTTTATAAACAAATTAAAAATCGTTGAAGAGGAATTAGATGAGAGTTTGTTTTTTCTGGAATTACTGGCATTTTTCAACCAACCACAAAAAGAAGAGATTGGTATTTTATACAGAGAAGGTGAAACTCTTTTAAAAATAATAGTAGCGTCAATCATTTCTTCCAGAAAATAGATCTGACGTACATCGTACATTAAACATCGTACATTTAAAATTATGGAACGTACAGAAATATCAAGCCTTGGAGAATTTGGTTTAATTGATCATCTCACAAGAAACAACGAAACAAAAAATGCATCAACCATTTTAAGCGTAGGTGATGATGCTGCTGTGATTGATCATTTTGGCCGGCAGACAGTTATCACTACCGATCTTTTAGTGGAAGGCATTCACTTTGATCTAATGTACACGCCGCTGAAACATTTGGGTTATAAATCAGTGATCGTTAACATCAGTGATATTTATGCCATGAATGCCACGCCAACACAAATTGTTATAAGTATCGCCATAAGTAATAAGTTTAGCGTGGAAGCGTTAGATGAGTTTTATGAAGGGGTGTATGCGGCCTGCGATCAGTACGGTGTTGACCTGGTTGGCGGAGATACCACCACATCGCAGAGGGGTTTTGTAATAAGCATAACTGCGATTGGCGAAGTAGCCCCGGATACGTATGTAAAAAGAGATGGTGCAAAAGTGAACGACCTTATTTGTGTAAGCGGTGATTTGGGTGGTGCTTTTTTAGGCCTGACCATTTTGGAAAGAGAGAAAAAAATATTTGAAGAAACCGGTGCACAACCCGACCTGGAAAACCGGGCATATATTATTGGACGCTTATTAAAACCCGAGGCCAGAAAAGATGTGATCGAATATTTTGCCGAACAAAAAATTGTACCTACCAGCATGATGGACATCAGCGACGGGTTAAGCAGCGAAATGCTGCACATTTGTAAACAAAGCAATGTTGGCTGTGTTTTGTACGAAGACAAATTGCCGTTAAATGAAGACAGCAAAGATTTTGCTTACAAGCTGGAGCTTGACCCAACAGCCTGTGCTTTAAGCGGCGGTGAAGATTATGAATTGCTGTTTACCATTTCGCAGGCCGACCATGAGAAAATAACGCAGAATAATGGCTTAAGTATTATTGGTTACATAACCGAAGCCAGCGAAGGAAAAACCTTTATAACCCGTGGCGGAAATAAACACGAGTTGGTGGCACAGGGATGGAATCATTTGAAGTAAACAGAAACCTACATTATGTTGAGACATTTTTTTTCTCAACAGATAAAAATGAAAACTATAAAAAACATTGCTGTCTTTTTATTTGTGCTGCTTTTATATTCATGCGCCTCATCTAATAAGCATTACAACCCCAATAAAAAATATTCTTCTCAGCAATTACAACAGGATTTTTCCATCCTGCGCAATATCCTGGAAACAAAACACCCTTCGCTTTACTGGTACACACCCAAAGACAGCATGGATATGTACTTTAATAAATACTACAGCAACATCAAAGACAGCATGACCGAACAGCAGTTTGGCTGGAAAATAGTTGCACCGCTTACTGATAAAATTCATTGCGGCCATACCAGCTTCAGCAGAAGCAAGGATTACAACAACTGGGCAGAAGGAAAAAAGTTCCCTTCCTTTCCGCTGCTGTTAAGATGCTGGAATGATACCATGGCCATTACCGGTAACCTGAACAGGAAAGATGCTGTTTTAAAAAGAGGCATGCTGATCACTTCGATAAACGGCATAAAAAACGCCCGGCTTATAAACACCATGTTTGGGTACATGACCGAAGACGGTTATGCCAACAACGTTAATTACAACAGGCTTAGTAATAGTTTCCCTTATTATCACCGTAATATTTTTGGTATCAGCAAAACCTATGCAGTAACTTATCTTGATAAATCAGGTGTTGAACAACGCATCAATATTCCGGCTTATGGGTTGGATGTGGACACTGTAAAAAAAGTAAAAGATAGTGCCGTTACCATAAGACAGCCCCGGCAAAAAAAACAAACCCGCCAGGAACGCTTACAGGAAGTACGTTCACTGGCTGTAGATACCACCAACAACACCGCCATTGTAACCATTAATTCATTTTCGGGCGGCAGTCTGCGTAGATTTTACAGGCAAACTTTTAGTTACATCAGAAAAACCGGCATCAACAATGTGGTGCTTGATATCCGTAGTAATGGCGGCGGAAGGATCAGGTTATCTACTTTACTTACCAAATATGTAAGCCGGGTAAATTTTAAAGTGGCCGATACATCTTATGCTGTTGTGAAATCCCTGCGGCCTTATTCAAAATATATTAAGGGCAACTTTATGGATAACCTGGGATTGTTTTTTCTTACCAAAAAGAAAAAAGACGGGTTGTATCATTTTGGGCATTGGGAAAAAAAAGTACACAAACCAAAAGCAGTAAATAATTACACAGGCAATTTATATGTACTGATAGCCGGCAATACCTTTTCTGCTGCTTCCTTATTCAGCAATGCGGTTAAAGGCCAGCCCGGCGTGGTTTTGCTGGGCGAAGAAACCGGTGGTGGCTGGCATGGAAACAATGGTATTTTAATTCCGGATATTGTTTTGCCCAACACACATATAAAAGTAAGGCTTCCGCTATTCAGGCTGGTGCAATACAATCATGCACCCAAAGATGGGCGTGGCATTCCACCAGATATTCACATCGGCACCAATTACAATGCGCTGGTAAAAGGTTTTGATTATAAAATGAAATTTGTGATGGATATGATCAAGGCCAGGCAATTGGCAACAGGGAATAGGCAATAGGCAATAGGGAATAGGCAATTGTATAAAAATTTGTAAAGAATTTATAAATTTGAAAACTCATTAAATAAGTAATAGGCACATTGCTTATTGTCAATTGCCTATTGCAAATTGAATTTATCAGCATCTTTCCAAAACGGAAATTTACTACGCACATCTTCCAGCATTTCTTTTTGAAGTGTTATGGTGTTTACATCTTCTTCATCGGCCATATGGTACAGCACCTGCCCTAATGGATCAATCACCAAACTATTGCCGCTGTGGTAAACATTTTTACCATCGCTGCCTACACGGTTTACACCCACCACATAACATTGGTTTTCTATCGCCCTTGCACACAATAATGTTTTCCAGGCATGGCTGCGGCGTTCGGGCCAGTTGGCAACATAAATAAGTACATCATACTCCGCGCCAACTTCATTGTTTTTTTGGCGGGCCCAAACCGGAAAACGCAGATCATAACAAACCTGCAAATTAATTTTCCATCCTTTTACTGATGCTATCAATCTTTTATTTCCGCGGCTGTAATGTTTATCTTCTTCACCAAAAGCAAACAAATGCCGCTTGTCGTAATGACCGTATTGTCCGTTGGGCAACATCCACACCAGGCGATTGTAATAATTTCCTGCTTCTTCAATCATCAGGCTTCCCGTAAGTACAATACCATATTCCCTGCTTACTCTTTTCATCCATTCCACCGTTTCTCCCTCCATGGTTTCAGCAAGTTCTTCGGGGCGCATGCTAAAACCGGTGTTGAACATTTCGGGCAGTACCACTATCTCTGTTTTTTCTTCAATACCCGCGATCTTTTTCTCCAGCAGGCGCAGGTTAGCCGATTTTTCTTCCCAGATTAAATTGCTTTGTATGGTAGTAATAGTGAGGGTTGACATGAGTTTGAGTTATACCCAAATTTACGAATTTGAACCACACCAGCCTACCGGCAGGCAGGTAGAATATAGAAAAACAATAGATGAACACATAGACTATGTGAAATCTATGTTCCTATCCTTCTATGTGGTTCAACACGGCAATCTTATTCCATTAAAAAACAAAACCGTACCTTTGCCATCCACTTCCTTTCACAAGAAGGCCTGTTGCAGGCCATGTGGACATAATAATTTTCCTGCTGATTCAGAATTTGCAACGTCTTTGCCAGCCCACACAAACACAAATAAACCATTTAATGCCATTTAAAAAATTAGATCTTATTGATCCAATCCTGAAAGCTTTAGAAACCGAAGGATACACCACCCCAACACCTATCCAGGCACAAAGCATACCACTTATTTTAGAAGAAAGAGATTTGCTTGGCTGTGCACAAACCGGTACCGGTAAAACCGCAGCTTTTGCCATTCCTATTTTACAGTTGCTGTATAAAAACAAAACGGAAGAGCGTGGCCCTCATAAAATAAAAGTGCTGATATTAACACCCACCCGCGAGCTTGCCATCCAAATTGATGAAAGCTTTGCGGCATATGGCAAACATACCGGCCTAAGCCATACCGTTATTTTTGGCGGTGTTTCGCAATTACATCAAACCAATATTTTAAGAAGAGGTGTAGATATTTTAGTTGCAACACCCGGCCGCCTGCTGGATCTGATAAGCCAGGGTTTTATTGATCTTAAATTCTTAAAAATATTTGTACTGGATGAAGCCGATCGTATGCTCGACATGGGATTTATACACGATGTAAAAAGGATCATTACCAAACTGCCGGCTAAAAGGCAAACGCTTTTTTTCTCGGCAACCATGCCGCCCGAAATTCAAAAGCTGGCAAATGTATTGTTAACCAACCCGGCCTATGTGGAAGTTACCCCGGTATCTTCTACAGTTGATAAAATTGAGCAAAGTTTATATCATGTAGATAAAGCAAATAAACTCAGCCTGCTTCAGTATTTGCTGAAAGATAAAGAAATTGTTACCGCACTGGTGTTCACCCGCACCAAACACGGAGCAGATAAGGTTGTAAAGTTTTTACACAAAAACGAAGTAACCGCAGCGGCCATTCATGGTAACAAATCGCAAAATGCAAGGCAACATGCTTTAAGCCATTTTAAAGGCGGAAACCTGCGGGTGTTGGTTGCTACCGATATTGCTGCACGTGGTATTGATATTGACGACCTGAGCCATGTTGTAAATTTTGATCTGCCCAATGTGCCGGAAACCTATGTACACCGCATTGGCCGTACAGGCCGTGCGGGTAATGCCGGTATCGCCATTTCTTTTTGCGATGCAGAAGAAAGGACCGAATTAAAAGATATTCAAAAACTGATCGGCATTAATATTCCGGTTGTCAACAGTCACCCTTATCCATTAAGCAATACAAATTTTTCAACGCCGTCGGCTCCTGCACAAAAGCCTGGTCAAAAACGATCCAGGGGTTTTGGCAGTTATGATAAAGGCAAGAGCAGAAATTTTAGTAGTGGCAGAAGGCAATCAAATTAAAATACCCTGCAAACGGTATTTATTAAGAAGTTAAAAATTGTATTTTGAGAGCCTAAACTAATTTAATATGAAACATGCTTTTTTTAAATTTTTAACTGTTGCGCTGTTAACTGGTTTTATCTGTTCGTGTAATACCGAAGCAACCAAAACCGAAACAGCAGCAGGTTTTAGTCTCGACAGCGTTAAAGCGGCCATTGCTGCCAGCAATAAAATTTTTGGTGCCAGTTTTGCCACCGGCGATTCTGTAGCATTTGCCAATTGTTATACCAGCGATGGTTGTATTTACAATGCCAATATGCCAAAAGTTTGCGGTACGGCCGGCATACAGTCTTTCTTAAGCATGGGTTATAAATCCGGTTTAAGAAACGTGGTTTTAACAACCGAAGAAGTAATGGGCGGAAAAGAGGCTGTTGTGGAAACAGGGAAATATGAAGTATTTATTGCCAATAATGTTTCGGTAGAAAAAGGAAAATTTGTAGTTGCCTGGAAAGAAGAGAACGGCAAATGGAAAATGCACCGTGATATCTGGAATTCGGATGCCCCTCCGCCTCCACCGGCTAAATAATTGTACAGTCATTATAGAAAACCGTCCCTGCATTGTGTAAGGACGGTTTTTTTATTTGTTTATTTTCGGGCAGATTAATATTTATTTGAACTAAATTTATTTTTTACTAATGCCCGGTTTATAATTACTTTACTATGCCAGTCTCTAATTATCTTTCTTACTTATTAAATCCGCTGGATCTGCTGCGTACCAAAAAAGTGTTGCGGGTAAATCCAACAATTGTTTCTCAGCGGGCAGAGCCTGTTGAAACAAAGATTACGGTGTATGATTACAACACGGACCGTATAGATATTAAAGCGCTTACAAAAGTAGAAGAATGTTTTCCTTATATAGACCCGCAAACTGTTTCCTGGATAAATGTTGATGGTTTAAGAAAGGATGATGTGGAATCTGTCTGCAAACATTTTGGTGTGCATTATTTAATTACCGAAGATATTTTAAGCCTGGGCCAACGGCCAAAGATGGATGAGATCGATGGTCTGCTCTTTTGTTTGCTGAACATGCTTTATTTTAATGAAAAGGATTCTGCTGTTGAAATTGAACAGATAAGCATTATACTGGGTAAAAATTTCGTTATCAGTTTTCAGGAAGATGCAAACAGGGATGTTTTTAACCCTTTGCGTGAACGGTTAAAAGTGGGTACCACAAAAGTGAGACAAAACGGTGCCGATTTTTTATTTTATGCTTTGATTGACATGATCGTTGATAATTATTATGTGGTGATGGAAAAACTGGGAGAAAAAATTGAAGGGCTGGAAGAGGATATTGTTCGTAATTCAAATACCCGGAGCCTGGCTAAAATAAACATGCTGCGTAAAGAAATGATCATACTTAAAAGAAGTGTGGCGCCGGTAAGAGAATTGGTAAATGGTATTTTAAGAAGCGAAAGTGAACTGATAGAAGAAAAGACCGAAAAGTATTTTAAGGATGTGTATGATCATATTTTACAGGCAAACGAATTGGCCGAAAACTACCGTGATATGATGATGAACTTACACGATCTCTATATCAGCAATGTGAATTTAAAAATGAATGAGGTAATGAAGGTGATGGCGGTGGTTACCTGTTTGCTTGCGCCGGCAACGGTTATCGGGGGTATCTTTGGAATGAACTTTGAAATTATTCCATTACTTCATAACAAATGGGGATTCTTTATTTCTGTAGGCCTTATGCTGTTTATTCCGCTTACAATGGTAAGAATGTTTAGAAAGCGGGGATGGTTTTAGTTCGTGAGTTGTCAATCGTGAGTGGTGAGTAGGGCTTGGTTTTAACAACAGAATACACTCACGTTTCACCATTCACCACTCACGCCTTCTTCTTATAAACCGGTACTGTGCTGCAGGGCTCACCATACATGATGCTTTTTACCACCGGCCTTAATTGGTTTGTTATAGCTACATAAGCCGTTTCTGAAATGGGCAATTCTCCGCAGCCCTTAATAACCACACGCTGGTCTTTGTATGCTTCAGCATTAATTTCCGCAATATTCTTTAAGAACAGGGTTTTGTGTAAAAAATCTGCATCGCCAAAAACAATTTCTTTGGCAACGGGTTGCAGGTAACTGGCTACAAGCATATAGGCCCACACGGGAATAACGGCATCAGCAGAACAGGTAAGGGCTATGTTTTTATCTTTGTACGGAGTAAGGTCCAGGTTCTTCAGGGTTTCCCTGAAATCTTTTTCTTTCAATATCAAACCCATAAACAGGTGATCTTTCATATCAAAGACCGCTGTTTCCTCTTTTGGATAAAAATCTTCCAGGTCCAAAGTAATGATCCCGCTCTCTGAAACCTTATTTATAAATTCCGCTTCCATACCGCAAAGATACTATTACACCTAAAACCCGGGTAGTTTTAAAAGTTAAACAATGGGTATCTGAACAATTTTTTCTAAAAAGGTAAATTGGGTCAGGTGGTAAAAAGAAACAGCCATCACGAAATCGTAATGGCTGTTTTAAAAATTTATTTCTATAAATTTTAGAAGAACTTGCTCCTGTTGTCTTTAATAGTTGCTTTTTTGCGCAGGCCCTCAAACCAGTTTGATACCGCCTGGTTGCGTAATGCAACTGTTTGCTGCAATCTCATCTGAACTTTATCTTCATTAGGATCGGCTGCTTTCTCACCCACACTGTTTACTTTAAAAACAAATACACCGGCTTTACCTGCAACCGGTGCAGCTACTTTATTAAGGTTTGCTTTATTGAAAATGGCTCCAATCAATTTAGGTTCATTTCCAATGGAATCAATAATCTGTGATTTAAATGTGATAGAGGAATCAGCCCCGGTCATAATAATTGATTTCGAATATTTTGCAGCAGCACTCTCCAGTGTTGGGTTAGCGCCCAATGCACTGATTATCTGTGCCGCTTTCTTTTCTTCCCGGATAGCATTTTCAGCCAATGGCCTCGCTGTTTCAACATCCTGTGTTCCTTCTTCATAAATTTTATCAACTGTTGCTACCACAAACTGGTCGCCAACCGGCATAGGGTCACTTACTTCTCCTTTTTTTGCTTCAAAAACCCAACGTACCAGTTGTCTTGCATCCTGCATCTGACCTATACTGGCATCATTTTCTTTGATAAGTGTGGGTACAACTGTTTTTGACAGGCCATTCTTATCCAGGTATGCCTGCAGGTTTTTAGCATCTTTTTCCGCAGAAAGTTTAACGGCATTATTACTTGCGTTGTTGATGGTTTCTTCACTGGGGAAGATCTCTTTTGCTAAAAATCCAATTTTGTATGCCGGGCTGGATCCTTTTTGGCCCAACACATCAATGATATGATAACCAAACTGCGTTCTAACAACGCCTCTGGATCCAACAGGTTTTTCAAAACAATATTTATTAAACTCCGGTACCATGGCTCCATAGGCAAATGTTCCCAGGTCGCCGCCTTTATCTTTACTGCCGTCTGCTGAATATTGCAGCGCCAGCATGGCAAAATTTGCTCCTGCATTAATTGCATTATAAACACTGTCGGCACGTTTTTTTGCAGTACTGTCTTCAAGCAGGGGTTGACCTGTTTGCGCATTTACAGTGGCTATTAATATATGTTTTGCGTTTGCACTGTCCGGAACATTTTTGCTGCCCAGCATTTTTGCAACTACATAACTTTTGTTTTCAATATAGGGGCCATAAACAGATCCGTTGCTTAATCTTACTATTGAATCTATATACGCAGTTTGAATTTTTGATTTTGGAACATAGTTGGTATCAAAATCAATTGCAGAAGCATTCCTTGCTAAAAAATTCTTGTCGTTGGTTTCGGTGGCAAACTCCGCTTTCAGGCTTTCAATCTGGGCTTTGGTTTTGGCACTGTCTGTAGCGCTGGGCAATTGGCTAAAACCTACATAGGAGATCATACGTCCGGCCTCTTGTTTAAAAAGGTCTTTGTGGCTTTCTACATATTTTTTAACTTCATCATCCGTTACTTTTATAGAACTATCGCTGATCGTCTGGTAAGGGATCTGCACAAAGGAAATGGTTGCAAATGTTTTACTTTCTTTTGCATCTTTTTCTTCCATCCAGGTTGGGTAATAAGCACTTGCATTTAACAAAGCAAAATATTTTGTTGAAACACTGGCTAATTTTTGCGGCTCAATAATTTGTGCATTGATCATTTCCCACTGTTCGCCCTTGGCTTTTTTAATATTGGTTAAAGCCTGCGTTAATTTGGCCTGGTCTAATTTTCCTGTAGCCGGGTCTATCATCGACCTGTCCTGCATCATCGGATTAGAGGGATCGTCACTTTTTAAAACTTTATCCAGTTCTTTAGAAGTAAACTCTATTCCCAGTTTAGCGGCTTCAGCATAAAAAACCTTTTCAGCTACAATCTGGTTCCAAACCTGGTCACGTATCTGTGCCAAACGGCTGTTATCAGGTTTTTGCCCGGTTTGTTGCTCTTCCTGGCTTTCCAGGTTCTGTATCTTTTTGCTGAATTCGTTCTGGTCAATAGAAGAACCGTTTACTTTTCCAATGCTTTCAGAAGGAGATACCCCATTATCCTGCCGTGCATCCATTAAAATAAAGGCAATTAAAGCCAAAGCAATAGCTGTAATTGTTATAGGAGCCCCTTTGTCACGTATTGTCTGAATAATCTGCATATAGGTCTTAAGTTAAATTTGGACGGCAAAAATAGGGTAAAATTGAATATAAAAATCCGATTTTAGCGCCTTCAAATACATTATAATGCAGTATCTGAAAGGCTTAGGCAATTTTTTGAATCGTTGATATGTTGATTTATACCCGTTTTTTACGGTGGATTACAGGTTCTTAACAGGCGGTTGTTAATAACCCTGAAAAGGCGTTAAAAACCCCCCTTTTTTAAAATGAAACCTATGCACAAAATGAGCAGATCTTAAGGTTGCAAAAATTTATAGATGACCGGCTGTTATTAACCCCTTGTTTATACAGGCTGTATCAACAGGTATAAATGTGTGATGTGTAATTATTCTTTACACAGACAAACTTATTAACCGATGTGTGCAATAAATAATAAAAATATGGTTTACAGTTGCCTGAATGTATTTTCATCAGCATTTAACTATTCTTATAGATGTTAATTACCTGTGAATGACGGTTAATAAACTAAAGGTTTTAATTTTGCAAGAGTTGCTGTTTTAATTTTTTCAACAAATTAACAGCCCTAGTAGTAATAGTTGATTATATAAATAAGAAGTATTAATACATATTATGGCAGATATTAACAGTGCTTTTGAAGCAATTGAACAAAAAGGTTTTTTAGATATTGATATAGATCCCACCATTGATCTGTTTGCGGAAATTGAAAAACTGAAAAAAGAAAAAAATGCCATTATTCTGGCACATTACTACCAGGAGCCCGACATCCAGGATGTGGCAGATTATATTGGTGATAGTTTAGGTTTGGCACAATATGCAGAAAAGACAGAAGCAGATATTATTGTTTTTGCCGGTGTGCACTTTATGGCAGAAACAGCCAAGATATTAAACCCGTCAAAAAAAGTATTACTGCCCGATCTTAATGCCGGCTGTTCTTTAAGTGACTCTGCCCCGCCACCCCTGTTTAAACTATTTAAGGATAAGCACCCCGACCATAAAGTAATTACCTATATAAACTGCTCTGCCGGTATTAAAGCTTTAAGTGATATTATCTGTACCTCTTCCAATTCCCAAAAAATCGTAGAGAGCTTACCAGCTGACCAACCTATCATTTTTGCCCCGGATAAGAACCTTGGGGCTTATATTAACAAGCAGACGGGTAGAAACATGGTGTTATGGAACGGCGCCTGTATGGTTCATGAAATTTTTAGCCTGGAAAAAATTACCAGGTTAAAAATACGGCACCCGCAGGCTAAAGTTATTGCGCATCCCGAATGTGAAGAAGCTATTTTAAATGTTGCAGATTACATTGGAAGTACAACCGGCTTGTTGAAATTTACAAAGCAGGATCCGGCAAACACTTTTATAGTAGCTACCGAAACGGGTATTTTGCACCAGATGCAAAAAGCCAGTCCGGATAAAACATTTATTCCGGCACCACCCGATAACAGCTGTGCATGTAATGATTGCCCACATATGAAATTAAATACGCTTGAAAAGCTGTATCTATGCCTGAAATATGAAGCGCCCGAAATTGTAATGGATGAAGATCTGCGTTTGGCTGCAAGAAAACCAATTGACGAAATGTTAAAAATAAGTGCTCATTATGGACTTTAAAAAATCATATCTTTTTTTAAGCGCTCTTGTAGCTGTTATTCTTTTTTTTGAAAGTTGTTCAGATCAGAAAAAAAACAATATAGATAACACGTATTATATTGAACTGGTTAATTTTAATCACGACAGCCTGAAAAATGACGTATCTGCAAAACTTTTTGGAAAAGCGTCGTTTTATAAAAATAAAGAGCTTCAAATTTTATCAGTAAATTATCTTACGGAGGATTACCCTGATATACATTTTTACAAAAATGCTTCAGAACTTACAAATGAAATTAAACCTGAAACTAAAAAAATACGTATAGAATTTGGAGGCGTATTCACATTGGATAGTATTAAATATTCTCTTCAGAAATTTGTTTATCGTGATAAGCAATGGAAAAAAACATCTGATATGGGTTTTATTACAGCAATCAATACCTATTTCAAAACCAGTCAGTATACAGTTGATCAATTTGGAAAAGAAATTTTATACAATACTATTACCTATACCTATAACTGAGACTTTAAAAAGACTTTAATTCTTGATGCTGCATTTTCCCTGATATTCATGTAAAATAAATTGATATCACCAATGTGGTAATTTTTTTGCGTGTACAATATTTTACCAGGCACATCCGGTTTACTGCTCCATAAGATATTATTATGAATTTGCGCACTTACAACTCTGGGTACTACCCGGTTGAAATTTTTAAGCACACCTCCTTTATTGAATTTGGATGATACAAAGCCGGTTTCATTGGTCCAGGTTAATGGATTGATGACAACAGCTTTAAATTTTTCTTCTTTAATGAACTGTGGTTCTTCGGAGTCTTTTTTATATGTGCGCCAACTTACAAAGCAGCCTGTTGCCAGTGAATCTGTGCATGGTTTTAGGGTTGAAAAATAATCAACAGGAACCGGTAAACCAATAATGTAAGCACATACCAGGCGTTTTTGTAAAGGTTTATTTTCAAAGAACTCTTTCAATAATCTACCCGCATGTTTGGTTCCCTGGCTATGCGATGCGATGATGATGGGGCGGTTATTATTATAATTTTTTAGGTAAAACTCAAATGCGGCTTTTACATCAGTATAAGCAATCTCAAAAGCAGTATCCGTTTCAGGCGTATTAATAAAAAAGTTCCTGATATGAGCCTGCCTGTACCGGGGAGCAAAAACCCTGCACATTTCGTTGAACACACTTGCCTGGTAAAGTATGGTGGAATAATCTGTTTTTGAGTTTATAGCCACATCATCAATGGAAGCATTCCACCCGGCATCATTATTATCTGTAAATGTGGTAGGATGAATAAAGAAAACATCAGCAAGGCTATCATTCTTGTAATTTACTTTTAGATCTGCCGGTACACTATCACTTAGATCTTTTTTCCATGGGTGCGCAGCCCAATGATCAGGATTACTATAATCGGGAATTTTTGTTTCAGCTTTTATTGAATAAGCACCCTGTTGCGTATAAGTTTTTTTTGAGCAGGATAAGCATAGTAATATTGCAGCGATGCTATAAAAGCAGTTAAGTACTAAAGATATTTTGTATTTTTTCATAATCAAAACTACATTCGTAAAAACTAAAGTTATATTTTATGTCGATTCCATCAGTTGATTTAGGGGAGTTTTTATCAGGAGATCCTATCAGAAAAAATCAGTTTGTACAGGATATAGGCAAAGCTTACGAAGAAGTTGGGTTTGTATCAGTTAAAAATCATGGCATCCCGGATGAACTTATTGCTGATCTGTATGAATATATTCAGCAATTTTTCTCTTTGCCGATAATACAAAAGAAGCAATACGAAATTAAGGGTTTGGCGGGCCAGCGTGGTTATACCAGCTTTGGTAAGGAGCATGCAAAAGGAAGTGAAGCACCGGATCTAAAAGAGTTTTTTCAATACGGGCAAATAGCCCGCGATCATTTTACTGATGAAATGTATGCGGAAAATGTTTCCGTAAAAGAGATACCCGATTTTGACCGCACTTTAGCTGAAGCATACAGGGCCTTTGAAAGGTCTGGCACTGCTTTGTTGCAGGCAATCGCTTTATACCTGGGCCTGAACGAGCATTATTTTGATGAGTTTGTATATAACGGTAATTCTATTTTAAGGTCTATACATTATCCGCCAATTACCACCGAACCGGTTAGTGCCATCAGGGCAGAGCAACACGAGGATATTAACTTAATTACTTTATTGGTTGGTGCCTCTGCAGACGGACTGGAGATTTTATCGAAACAGGATGAATGGGTTGCGGTAACCTCATTACCGGAACAAATTGTTGTAAATGTTGGGGATATGCTGCAGCGCCTTACCAATAATAAACTACGCAGCACAACACACCGGGTGGTAAACCCGGCCAGGCAATTCTGGCATACTTCCCGTTTTTCTATTCCTTTCTTTCTTCACCCAAAATCAGGTATGAGTTTGCGCTGCCTGGAAAATTGTATTGATAGCATTCATCTCAAACTGTATGATGATGCTACCGCGGGTGAATACCTTGACGAAAGACTGAGAGAGATCGGGTTAAAATCGTAAAACTATTATTTGCAATATTGAAAAATCTGGTTCGCCATATTCCTTTTTTAAAATCTGTGTTTGTACACAGTGTTACAGCTTTTGGCGGACCACAGGGACATATTGGAATGGTTTTAAAAACCTTTGTGGAAAGACGCAGGGATCTGACAAAAGAAGAACTGATGGAATATGTTTCTTTTTGTCAAATGTTGCCCGGGGCATCATCCACGCAAACTCTTACCCTTATTGGATTTAAACGCGGTGGAGTTAAACTGGCAGTACTTACTTTGCTTATCTGGATCTTACCGGCCTGTACCATTATGGGTGCACTTTCTTTTGTGGTAGGTAATATGGGTAGCAATAATATTAAACCTACTTTGTTTCAATTTATTCAACCCATGGCCATTGGGTTTTTGGCTTATGCCGCATTTAAAGCATACCAGATCAGTATAAAAAATACCATCACGCAGGTAATTATGCTCGTGGGTTTGCTGGGTACCTATTTTCTATTTAAAACGCCGTGGATCATTCCTGCCTTAATTATCCTGGGCGGTATTGCTACTAATTTCAGCAGCAAACGCATACCCAGTAAAGAGGTTATAAAGCCCCGGCAGATCAGGTGGACCAATATCTGGCTCTTCGTTTTGATTTTTGTTGTAGCCGGATTTTTAAGCGAAACCGCAAGAAAACAAAACTGGGAAAATAAAAAGCCTTATAACCTTTTCGAAAACTTTTATCGCTTTGGTTCTTTTGTATTTGGTGGTGGCGATGTTTTAATTCCGTTAATGCTGGATCAGTATGTTGTAAGACCTACTTCAGAAAGGGTAGTAAAAAAGAATCCCGATCTTATAAAAGTAGAAAGAGACGAACTGCTTACAGGCGCAGGTTTGGTAAGGGCCATTCCGGGACCCGTTTTTTCAATTGCTTCTTTTATGGGTGGTATTGCTTTAAAAGGCGAAGGTCCAAGGATCCAGCTATTGGGATGTGTCATTGGCTCCATTGCTATTTTTCTTCCCAGTGCTTTACTGGTGCTTTTCTTTTTCCCGGTATGGCAATACCTGAAAAAATTTGTTGTTGTTTTACGTGCGCTCGAGGGGATCAATGCTGCAGTGGTGGGCATTATGATTGCTGCCACCTTATATCTTGTCAAAGACGTATCTATCATGTCTTACAGTACGATCAGCTATATTAATATGGCTGTTATCCTGGGCACGTTCCTGGTTTTACAATATTCTAAAATACCGCCGCCATTCATCGTATTATTCTGCCTGTTGACCGGGCTTATTTTTTAATCAATTCCTGTAATAACCTGCCAGTTCAATTTCTTCCTTAACCACATCAGGTACCAAAAACCGGATCGATTTTTTATTTTTAATTAACTCACGTATATGGGTAGACGATATTTCCAGCAGGGGGGCATCAAGTACATGTATAACAGCACCAAATGTTTCTGTAACCTCAAATCCCGGCCTCTTATAAATGTAAATGGTATGGCTGGAAACAATAACCTCGTAATTTTTCCATTTGTTTAAGTTTTGAAAACCATCGCTGCCCATTACAATTGAAAATTCGTGTTCGGGATGTTTTTCTTTCAGGTAGGCAAGGCTGTCAACGGTATAAGATGGTTTGGGCAGGTTAAACTCTACGCTGCTGGCACGTAAATGATTTTCACCATCAATAGCAGATTTGATCAGGTGCAGGCGGTGATACTCATTTAATAAAGAAGCAGATTGTTTAAATGGATTTTGTGGAGACACTACAAACCAAACCTGGTTAAGGTCAGTTTCATTCACCACATGACTGGCAATTATTAAATGGCCAATATGCACTGGGTTAAAGGAACCAAAATAAAGCCCAATTTTCATTAGAACCGCTTTTAGATATTAAATTAAGCTATGACAGCAGTTTCTTCAACCCATATCATCATGGCTTCATCCAGCCTTAAACTTAAATGATAGCCAGCTACTGAAATGGAAATCGGGTCTCCAAGTGGCGCTATTTGATCAATCTTTACAATTTCACCGGGTATACAACCCATTTCCATTAGCTTTAAAAAAATATCGTCATTTTCAAATTCTGTGATAACCGCATATTTACCAACGCTTACTTCTGATAGCCGTTTCTTCATATCAATCGTTTTCTTTTTAATCAGGGTACAAATGTATCAAATCAATATTGTTATCTAATTTCGATATAAGAAATAACGACATGCCTAAAATTCAATTTTATTTTCTGGACAGGAACCCCGTTTTAAAAGAACGTACACGTTTGAAGGCTTTTATTGAAAAGTTGTTCCTAACAGAGAAGCAGAAGCTGGGTAACCTGTCGTATATATTTTGCTCAGACGATCACCTGCTAACAATTAACCAGGACTTCCTGAAACACGATTTCTATACCGATATCATCACTTTTGACCTTAGCTCTTCCAAAAATGAAATAGAAGGAGAGGTTTATGTAAGCGTTGACAGGATAAAAGAAAATGCTAAGCAACTTGGTGTGTCATTTAAGGAAGAGCTGCACAGGGTTGTTTTTCACGGAGCACTGCATTTGTGCGGGTATAAGGATAAGAAAAAAACCGATCAGCAGCAGATGACACAGGCAGAAAATAAGTATTTGAACATTTATTTCCGGTAAGCCTTGTTTCACGGCGAACAGTTCCCCTATGGAACTGTTCGCCGTGAAACGCTATATTTGCATAAAAACTCAAATGCCTAATCCCCATTTAATAGAAACCCCGGAATCTTTACTTAAAAAAAGAGAGAAACGTAAGTGGCAAATTGCTTTACGCCGCTATGTAATAGAAAAAGGACAAAGCGGAGCTTATGCCCGTTATTTTGGCCTGGATATTGAATTTTTTAGGGAATGGATTGCTATTCAGTTCAAAGATGGCTTGTCTTGGGAGAATTTTGCTGAAAAATGGCAGTTTGATCATATTGTACCGGTAGCCTATTTTGATTTTACCAATGAAGAAGACCTGCTTTTGTGCTGGAATTTTATAAACATACGGGTAGAAAAGATAGAACACAATAAAGCAAGGGGAAATAGAATAGATGTGATGGGCGTAAGAACTTATTTTGAAGACTTGTATGACCGGACAAAATATCCATTCTGTCTGAGAATGCTTAAAAAAATTAAAGCAATAGAGGTATCAAATATAGAAAGCAATAAAGAATTGGAATCTTTTATTATAAAGAATCAGGCATACTTTGAGCAGATTGCTTTATTTAACCAAAATGATTTTCAACGGCTGAATCAGGGCGTATCTATCAGCGGCGTGCTTGCTGAAAAGGAAATAGTTAGAAAATTTGGAGGCTGATTAAGCTAACTTTGCATTTCATGTTTCAAAATTACGATATAATAGTAGTAGGAGCCGGCCACGCCGGATGCGAAGCTGCAGCTGCAGCAGCAAACCTGGGCAGTAAGGTCTTACTGGTCACCATGAATTTGCAAACCATTGCACAAATGAGTTGCAATCCAGCCATGGGCGGTATAGCCAAAGGCCAGATTGTTAGAGAAATAGATGCCATGGGTGGCTACAGCGGTATTGTTACAGATAAAAGTATGATCCAGTTCCGGATGCTGAACCGTTCTAAAGGACCAGCCATGTGGAGCCCAAGGGTACAAAGCGACAGGATGCTTTTTGCAGCAACCTGGCGCGAAATGCTTGAAAATACGCCCAATGTTGATTTTTACCAGGATACGGTACAAGGCCTTATAATTGAAGAGGGTATGGCAGTTGGGGTAACAACAGGACTTGGGCATCAGATCCGGTCAAAAGCGGTTGTTTTAACCAATGGTACTTTCCTAAACGGGGTTATACATATAGGAGAGAAAAATTTTGGAGGGGGAAGAATGGCCGAAAAGGCATCAACGGGTATAACGGAGCAGTTGGTTTCACTTGGTTTTGAGACCGACAGGCTAAAAACCGGTACCCCACCAAGAATTGACGGCCGAAGCCTTGATTACGCTAAAATGGAAGAGCAGAAAGGAGATGATGAAATGGTAGGGTTTAGTTACCTGGATATTGATAAAATAAAGGCACAGGAGCAAAAAAGTTGTTGGATAACCTATACTAACGAAAAAGTACACGAACTTTTAAAGACAGGATTTGAACAAAGTCCTATGTATCAAGGACGTATACAAGGAACAGGCCCCAGGTATTGCCCCAGTATTGAAGATAAAATAAGCAGGTTTGCACAACGGGACCGTCACCAGTTGTTTGTAGAGCCGGAAGGTTTCAATACTATTGAGATATATGTTAATGGTTTTTCTACTTCGTTGCCGGAAGAAGTTCAGCTTCAGGCACTTAGGTTAGTTCCTGGCTTTGAAAACTGTAAAATGTTCAGGCCCGGGTATGCTATTGAGTACGATTTTTTTCCACCAACACAGCTTACATTCAGCCTGGAAACCAAATTAATTGGCAATTTATTTTTTGCCGGACAAATTAATGGAACAACGGGATATGAAGAAGCGGCCTGCCAGGGTTTAATGGCAGGAATAAATGCACATCAAAAAACACGAAGATCAGACCCTGTTATTTTAAAAAGAAGCGAAGCATATATTGGCGTTTTAATTGACGACCTGATCAACAAGGGAACCGATGAGCCTTACCGTATGTTTACCAGCCGTGCCGAATTCAGAACCTTATTAAGGCAGGACAACGCAGACCTGCGGCTTACTGAAATTAGTTACCGGCTGGGCCTGGCATCGCAGGAAAGGATGGATAAGGTAAAAGCAAAAAGAGAAAATGTAGATAAGATAAAAGTCATCCTTAATTCACTGAGCCTGGATCCGGAAGAAACTGCAGGTTTTTTAGAAAGCGTACAATCGTCGGCGTTATTAAACAAACAGAAAGCAGCGCAGGTATTGCTCAGGCCCATGATCGGGCTCCGTGAAATGATCAAACATATCCCTAAAGTACAGGAAGCGCTGGCCGCTTTTGATAACGAAACGCTGGAGCAGGCTGAGATACAGATAAAATACGATACCTATATTGAAAAGGAAAAAGAACTGGTTTCTAAAATGAACCAGCTGGAAGACCTGATCATTCCGGATAATTTTAATTACGAAAAACTGGTTTCACTCAGTAACGAAGCCCGGCAAAAATTTACAAAAATAAAACCCCGTACATTGGGACAGGCTTCCCGTATTTCAGGAGTTAATCCAAGCGATGTGCAGATATTGATGGTTTTTATGGGCCGCTAAAATGTAAACACATGAGCCTTAATTTTAAAGCAAATACCCCCAAAGAATTAATTTTTGAATATGTAGCAGAATACCTGCATCTTAATGATTTAAAAATTAATAAACAGGACAATACCCGTCCCTGGGGAGGTTTTTTTGTAATTGAAGAATCGGAAGCAGAGAAATTTATAGACCGGTATTTTCCTGATTTCTCAAAAGACGAGTTAAACATTTCAGGTAAACTAAGCCCCAAAATTTTAATAGTAGCACCCGGTAAAAGATTAAGCTGGCAATATCATAACCGCCGGGCCGAAATATGGAAACTGATTGGCGGAACTGCGGCTGTTATAACCAGTGATACCGATGAACAATTGGAAGCCAGCGCTTTAAATGTTGGAGATATCATTCAGTTAAAACAAGGCGAAAGGCACAGATTGGTGGGCCTGGATAACTGGGGAATTGTGGCTGAAATATGGCAACACACGGAAGCCGCAAATCCAAGTGATGAAGATGATATTATCAGGATAGCGGATGATTTTGGCAGATAATCTCAGCAAACATACAGTCACACAAATGGTAAAATTTTGCAAAATAGGTGCTGCTGGGTATAGGTTTTTATGCAATCTGGCTTTACTTTTCCTCTTTATTAAGCAACTTATTTAACCAATCATAGCAACCAGAATTTCTGCTGATGAAATATTTTCTATTGCTGCTCTCTGTGTTTATCACAACAAACTCGTTTTCACAAAACAAGCTGGCACTCATTGTAGCTGTGGGCGAATATCCTTCCAACAGCAAAATTAAACCCATAGCATCGGTAAACGATGTAAAATATATTAAAGCCGCCCTGTCCAGGAATGGATTTGAACTAAAGAATATCGACACACTGATCAACAGCAAGGCAACTAAAAAAGCGATCATAAATGCCCTCAAACAATTATCAGAAAAGGCAAAGAAAAATGATATTGTTGTTGTTCACCTTTCCTCCCATGGCCAGCAGATAAGGGACCAAAAAACCATTGAACTTGGAAAAGATGAAGACGATGGGTATGATGAAGCGTTTTTACCCTACGATGCAATGCCCAAATACAACCCAACCGGTTATAAGGGCGAAAATCACCTGCGTGATGATGATCTGTATCCGCTTCTGCTTAACATAAGAAAAAAACTGGGCGGCGAAGGAAGTTTATTGGTGCTTTTAGATGCCTGCCACTCGGGCACCGGCACCAGGGATGAAAGTTTTGCAGTAACCCGCGGTGAGCCAATTCCCTTTGCCGACCCCGAAAACCCAATGGATTCGGTAATAAATTTATCCGCTGCTGAAACAAGTCAGGGTTTTTTTGAAGCCGCTGCAGATTCTCTTTCCAATATGGTTGTGATCAGCGCTTCATCGCCTCAGCAGGTAAATAAGCAGGTGATCATTAATAGCGAAGAACTGGGTTCACTGTCTTATTCATTTTATAAGGCGCTACAGGAAATGACCGCAGAAAATACCTATGAATTGCTGTTTGAAAAGATCCGGGCAACGATGCAGGCATTTATTCCCGAGCAAATACCAATGATGGAGGGGTACGGGCAACAAATCATTTTTAATGGAAAATATAAATCAAGGGAAGATAAAGTTTACATCAGGGTGGGCGATAAAACGGGTGTTGGTACAGAAGACTCTGTATTCAGTATTGAAAAAGGCCTGATGGATAATATTGCAACCGGAACCAGGTGCAAAATATATAAAGCAGCAGGTAACGATATTTATACTCATGCGGTTATAAAAAGAGTTGACAATTTCAGAAGTTATGGGGTTGCGGAAAAAATTTTAATCAAATCAGATCTATATGAAGTAAAAATGGATGAGGAGAATTATGGAAATCTTGAAGCTGCTGTTAAACTAAATTTTACAGAGACCGATGCGCCGGCAAAGGCCCTGGAAAAGCAAGTGAAACAATTTATCAAACCCTATAGTTTTTTAAAAATAGCAGACCCCGCCGATTTTCAGCTGGAAGTAAAAAACGAAGGAGCCGGAAAACGGGCAACACTTACTGATAGAAACAATAAAACCCTCTGGTCTGCCGGTATTTTAAATAAGGATTCATTAAATGCTGAGCAGAAAAAGCAATTTATTGCCGAGATAAAAAGGGAACTGAGGGTAAAGTATTTACGTACCATGCCCGATGGAGGCGAACTGGCTACGGATGTTTCGGCAGAGATCATTCCTGCAAAAGAATACAATAAGGCAACCGGAATAGAACTGGAATCGGGCGATGGTTATGCACTTCATATCCGCAATAACAGCAACCACAAACTTTATTATACCGTGCTGGATATTTATCCCGATAATACTGTAGAAATACTGTATCCATACAAAACAAAAGAGCCGGCCGATTATGTGGTAGAGAAAAAAAATGTGGTGATCAGGAAACTGGCTGTAAGCAAGGGAAGTCCTGCGGGGGTAGAGTTTTTAAAAATAATTGTTTCGAAAGAACCCATGGATCTGAGAAGTGTTTTTGAGAAGAAAGTAACAAGAGACCATATGGTGTCTTTTCAAACCGTACTGGACGATCTATTTAATGAAAAACAAGGTAAGGAAGCCACAAGAGCAGATATATCAAACATTAAAACGGAAGAAATTGGAATAATTAGCGTTAGCTTTATTATTAAAAAATCTTAATATTATAAATTGAAATTACCAGCCAAAAAATATTACCTCTTCCTTATATTTCTTTTAAGCTATGCTTTTTCTTATGCTCAATCACCTGTTGAAACAGAAGAGAAGGAACTGTATTTCGACATATATTATACTTACAAAAAAGGCGATACGATAATTGTTTTTATTAATGGAGCCCAGGGTTTGAGTATTAAAAAAGGCACTTTAATAAACGCATACCTGGCATACTCAGGTAAAAAAAATGCAGCCGGAAAAAGCAGGAAATTTAAAGCAGCAGGTACAGGTAAAATAGTAAAGGCGGATAGTTTAATAGCCGCTATGGTAAAACAGGATAAGATTGAGGATACACTTATGGAAGGAGACCTGGTTTCCATAAAAATAAAAATTCCCCAGATTGAGCGTCGCAGCATTTTTTCCGAACTCGCATTTAATAAAATATTGTTTACCAATTTATCCAAAGAAGGCATTTATAAACTCACCGATATTTTATACACGGATAATAAGCAAAAAGAAGATTCATTATATTCTTTAATGCTGAAAGATTTACACGATTCTTATGCTTATATGAAGGACAGGGAAGACATGAAGGAGATGCTGAGTCAAAAAATGCCGGGCGGTAGATATGCCGGTAAAACAATCATCGAAATGCTTCGGGATGCAAAAAGAGAAGACCTTGAAAGTTATTTTCTTTTTGTAACCGCTTACCCGGATAATTATAGAGGCAAAAACTTTAAACTAAACGAAACCTTCGTTACCTGGGCACTAAACAATGCGCCACTAAGCCCCGGCGAAGTAAAAAGAGCCCTGTTTCCTGTTTATAAAAACAAGGAAACATTTTTAAAACTGTTGCCATCGTATAAAAAGGATATTATAGAAGATAATCATTGCGTGTCTTTTATTAAGGATGTTGAAAAATTATTAGCCAATGAGAAATTTACGGAAGCCACCGAACTTAATGATTTTATAAAAACACTTGCTTATGCTGTTAATGATACAGGTGGCAAATCGCTTACCTGGGTAATTGCAGCAGAAATAAACCACAAGCAGGATAAATATGATATTGCTGTACAGCAATGCGATTCCGCAATAAAATATGCAGTATTGGCCAATGAACATGAATATGAATTGGCGGCCATTTCAAAAAAAATATTTTGCCTTAATAAGTTATTGCAATTTGCTCAAGCAAAAGTTCTTATTCAGGAATTTGAAAAAAAACTAACGGCCTATAAATCTACCCTGGATGAAAATACCTATAACAGCAATTGGCAAAAGAGATACGAATATGAAGGTTCCATGTATTATGCTGAAGGTAATTATGACCAGGCCCTGAAATCATATGGAAGCCTCATTGATTTAAACAAAGGCATAAACAGTTTTGGATCGTTGCAGAAAAATGCAGAATACCTTGCTTTTATTGGCCGTGTAAATAACGACCAGGGAAAACCTTCCGCAGCACTGGATGCATTTATAGAAGCAGCCAAAACCTACAGGCTTAATTATGATACACTCAATTGGGCAAAAGTGCAAAATGATATGGCATACAGCTACTATAAACTTGCCAATTACAGTAAATCCATGGCCTACACAGATTCTGCCATGCAAAAATTACTGCTGATCAACGAGTATAATAATGCCGGCTATTCCAAATCTCTTAAAGGAAGCTGCTATTGGGAGCTGGGTAAATATGATTCTGCAGTAACTGCACATCAGGAATCTATTCAATTAAGAAAAAAAGCAAATAATTTATCAGGCCAGGCTAAATCATGGAAAAGTATTGGCGAACTGTATTTATTGAGCGGTCAAAAAAAACCGGCCCTATTGGCCTATGATTCGGCGGCACGTTTTTACGAGCAATTAAAAGACAGCTCCGGCCTTGCCGAAACCTATAATAAAAAAGGCAACGTTTTTTATAACGATGAAAATAATAAAAAAGCTGTAGAGTATTTCGAAAAGGCAAAGGGTGTTAACAGCAAATCCACCATTGAAGCATTATATAATTTAGGCAATGCATGGTATTCGATAGATTCTGTTAAATCACGGAATTATTATATAGCCTGTAGTCAATTAAGCGAAAGCACAAAAAATATTGGTTATCTTTTTGATGCCACAAGAAGCCTTGCAAACCTGGCCTATCGTACAGATAACGTAGCCGAAGGCGATAAATTATATGCCACATGCCTTGATTTAAGTAAACAATTAGGTACAGCCAGCAGCTATGGTGATTGCCTGTCTTTAAAAGCCTATGGTTTCAAAACACAATCTCAGTTAGATAGCGCTTTACTTTATTACAACCGGGCCAAATCTGTTTTTGATACTGCAAGCCAATCCGGTGTTATCTGGCAACTTAATGGTATTGCCGATGTGTATATCTCAATGGGTAATTTTCCAAAAGCAAAGGAAGCATTCAACAAAGCCATTAAGATTGCAGAAGAAACCAATAACAATATTGCCCTTGGATCAACCTTGGAAGCAACCTCTTTTTTATATGGCCTTACGGGTGAATTTGACGAAGGGTTAAAAAACAGCGATAGTGCCCTGGCAATATTCACCAGGTCTGACAACATCGTGAGACTGGCAAACACTTATTTATCCCGGGGCACACTTTATAAAAGTATGGGAGAGTATAAAAAATCGATCAACTCTTTTTTAATAGCGGATAGTTTATATAAAGACCAGGAGGTACTTGAAAGCAGGGGCGTTGTTTCAACCAATATTGGCGTAACTTATTTTACCCAATACGATTATGTAAATGCGTTAAAATATCACAGGCTTGCTTTGGATCAGCTTAAAAAGGGCGTAATTAACGAAAGTTATCTTTTAGGCAAAGGAAATATTGGCGAAGACCTGTTCTATTTAAAAAAATACAGTGAAGCAGAAAAAGAATTGCTGGAAGTATATCCAATAACAAAAGAAAAAAAATTATACCGGGTAGCATCTGGCATCGCACTTAGCATCGGCAAACTGTATTATGAAACAAAACAAACTGATAAGTCCATTGACTATTTTGAATACGCAGCTGAATATGCAAACAGCAGCGGCGAAAAAGAAAAGGCCATTGAGGCATTTACTTTTCTGGGACAAATTGATAAAGACAAGGGCAAAACCGAAAAAGCGGAAGACGATTTTAGAAAAGCAGCAGCCATCGTTACCGAGTATAAAATTGCTTTAGGATGGGAACCATTTTATCAGCTAGGACTTTTATACTTTACACAAAATAAATTTGACAGCTCTGTAAAGTATTTTAAACAAGCGGTTGAGCTGCTGGATAAAAACACAGAAAATTTATATGGCGGAGAAGAGGCCCGTAAAATTTTTAATAACGACCCAAAAAAATCTGACCTCTATAATAAGATAACATTCTCCTACTTCAATATGGGCAATATAAACCAGGCCTGGGCTTATGCCAACAGAAGTAATATTGCCGGGATAAAAGAACTTTCGGGTTCCTTATCCCCTTCATCAAATAATGAAGAAAAAAATGAAGCACTGAAAAAACTGCTGGCTATGCAGCAATCTAAAAAGGTCCTGGAAAACACACTCGAAAAACAGGAGGGAGCAGCAAAAGAAGAAACATTGAAGAAAATAGAAATTGTGGAGGCCAATTACAATAATTTTCTACAGGATGTTGTGGAAAAATATCCTGAGCTGAGTCTATACTTCACAGGCACTAACGCGGATGAATTTAATAACTATAAAAGCAAACTACCCGAAGATGTGGCGGTGTTATTGTACCTGCTTAATAATAATACGTTAATGATTTTCTCATTAACCAAAGAAAAACTTTCGGTTGATACAATGACGCTTGATGTAACTGCAAAAGTCAATTCTTTTATTGAGGCAATAAAAAACACATCCAAACAAACCGGTACGGGCCCGTTGGCATTAAGGTCAGAGCCTGTGGATGAAGACAAATCTTCAGCGTCCATTGAATTCAAAGACCTCTCCGGCCAGCTATACAATATGCTGATAAATACAGTTGCTGATAAAATACAGGGAAAGAAAAAATTATGCATCATACCTACAGGAGTATTCAGCAATATGCCTTTTCAATGCCTGGGTAAAAAAACAGTAAATAACGGATTTAAATTTTTGATAGAAGATCACAGCATCTTTTACACAAACAAAATGTCGGTATTTAATACAGGAGAAAAAGAGACGCCTCAAAAAACAAATATGAACTCCTTTGCAGCTTTTGGTGTACCGGACGCAACCTTACAGTTTAATATAGATGAAGTAAAAGAAATTGGAAAAATTTTAGGATCAGATTCAACGGTATATTCCGATGCAAGAGCTACCGAAAGTATGGCAAAGCAAAGCCTTCGGAATAAAAAGTATATACATTTTGCTACACACGGGGTGTTGAATTATTCAGACTATTCAAAATCCTACCTTAAATTATTGCCAGATAAAGACACCAGCGATGGCAACAACGGGCAATTGACCATGAGAGAAATTCAGAGACTGGGAATAAGCGATTGTAACATGGTGATATTGTCTGCATGCCAAACCGCTGTAAGCAAGGCCTTGACAAAAGGTTGGAATATTTCGCCGGCCAATTCGTTTTTGGTTAGCAACGTAAAAACCGTGGTGGCCAGCTTGTGGAAAGTAGCCGATGAGCCCACCGGATTATTAATGCAATATTTTTATGAAAATCTTTCTTCTGCTGCATCTGTTAATAAAGCAGATGCGTTGCGATTGGCCCAGGTTAAATTGAGCCAGAATCCACGCTTCAGCCATCCTAATTATTGGGGAGCGTTTGTTTTGTATGGCGATTGGCGGTAAATAAATACCCTCCAGAGGGTATAATACTAAATTTTAAAGGCACTAATTTTAATTAAATAAACACACATTTATGAAAAAGGTTTTTTTACTGTTGGGTATCGTTGCCTTGTTTGTATCGGAAACAAAGGCGCAAAAATTGCCACTGGGCTCAAAGCCCGCTAAGGAACCCTGTACAACACTTATGGGCAAATCAATGCTGCCGGTGGCGATAGATACCACTATTGGCAGGCAGGTTGCAAATAACGACGTAGCTTGGGAAAATGGTGATGTGATACTGGTAAAGTTTATGGACAATATTGGTAGCCAGCAGGTGCGTGATATGATCATGCGGTATGCAAAAGCATGGGAGCAATATGGCAATATCACATTTAAATTCGTACCAGATAATACACCTACCACCAATATCAGGGTCAGGCTTGGCAGCAAGGAAGACAGGCTTGGGCACAACTCTCAACTGGGTATACAGTGTAATGATATTCCTCAATACCTGCAAACCCTTAACCTGGATACATCAGATTTTATAGACTATAAAGCATACGTAGATCAGTATAAGAACGGCGGACCTTTTCTGCAATACCTGAAAAACAAAGGCACCGATTTTAAGAACTATACCTACAGGGATCTTTACAGGGATGTGATTGCTTTTAAAGATCCTTATGTTAAATGGAACTATAGCTCTATGCAGGGAACAACCATGCACGAGTTTGGCCATGCCTTAGGTTTGTTGCATGAGCAAAGCTATCCAAGAGGTATAAAATGGAACAAGGATACCGTATATAAATTTTATGCTAAATACCAGGGATGGAATAAAGATAAAGTTGATTTTAATGTACTGGGCGCAAGCGATATTTTTTACACCAACGGAACTTCTTACGATCCGCTTTCTATTATGCACTACCCTGTAGAAGCATGGCAGACTGTTGATGGTTTTGTTGTGGGATCTAATAATACCCTTTCTGAAGGGGATAAAAAAATAGTTGCGGCATTATATCCAAAAGATAAAAAAGTATCCGCACTGGCTGTTCCTAAAATTGAAATTTCCAATATTGGTTACGGCGAAGTAAAAACAGATAATGTAAAAAAAGGAATTTTAATTTATCCATCCTTTGATATAAAGACAAGCGCCATTTTAGGAAATGTATATTTTGTTGCAAGGCTAACCACCGAAGACGGCATGTATTATTTACCCACCACAAATGAAAATTACAGCTGGAACAAAATGGCAGCCACATATATTAAAATGAGATTGCTGCCAAGTTCTAAGGCAAGCTATAATAAAAACGGGCAAAAAAACCTGGAGCTTTTCTTCCCTTACAAGGAAATGCCCGACCTGGCCGGAAAAACAGTAAAAATTCAGTTTTCGGTTTACCAGGATGATGTGGTAAATAACAGGTATCAAAAACTTACATTTAATTTCCTTTCTTCTCCGCTAACTATACAGAAGTAGTAATAAAAAAATAAATTTTAATAACAGATCAGTCATAGTTTAAAAAACTATGGCTGATCTTATTTTAACCCAAGCTTGTTCAATCTCGATCTGATGGCGCCTGCATTTCGTCCAAAATGTTTTATAATTTCTGTGTCGGAATGATTGTTGTTGAACATTTGTGTAAGTTTTTCATCCTGCTCGGGCGTCCAGGGCTTGTAGGCTTCACCGTATTTTGTTCTTATTAATTCTACAGCATAAGTTTTTCTCTTTGTGCCCGTATATTTTGAATAACCGTATTTTGGGTTGAAGCTTTCCATTACAACCGGTTTAATCTCTTTTGGTTCTTCCTTTTTAATAATAATGATTTGCTCCTGTTTAGGAAAATCTTTTGGCAATAATTCTTCGGGAATATGTAACGTGTTTTTTGTACGGGTAACAGCAACATACAATAAATTTATTTCTTCGTTAAGCTTGCTCATTTTCTTTTCATCCTTTTCAAAATCATGTGCCTGCCTTTCTACTTTACTTTCGGTAATAAAGTCGTTAACCAAATGTACAGCATCGTACTCCATACCTTTGCAACGATGAACGGTGGAAAAAACAATTTCTGCTTTTTCTTTATCATCATTGGTAACGTGTTTTTCTTTTATTTTTTTTATGATGTCGTAAATATCATTGCCATATTTTTTTACAATTTCAAGCATCATACCCAATTGGGCATCTTCAGTTTTTTCAATGTATTCTTCCAGGTCTTTTATGCAACCCATTGATTTTATTAAAGCATCTTTTATAAGATGATGCCTGTTGTTATGAAGATTTAAAACATCATACAACGAAGCGCCTTCATCGGCGTATGTGTAAGAATTAATATTTCCTTCAAAATAGATCTGCTGTATATTTTTCTTTTCCGTTACATACTCAATGGCTTTTAATAGTAAGCCCAAATTGGTACGGCCAATAACAGCTTTGGTTTTTGTTTCTTTACTGTTGCCAAGCCCTTTTATGCTAACTGGCTGGGTTTCTGCAATTTCATTTTTCCAGCTTAAAACTTTTGTAGCCAGGCTGGCAATATTAGCGCTAAACCTGAAGCTGTTACTTAAATCAAAACCTGCTAAAACGGATTTTTCCAAAGAATTTACAGCATAGCGCCAGCTATAAATTTGCTGGTGCGTATCTCCAACAATTACTTTGGTGGCCGCTTGCTTTAAAAAAATATCCAGCATTGCCGGTGATGCATCCTGTCCTTCATCAAACAAAATATAATCAAAAGGCAAGACTGGATTTTGCAGCTGAAATTTTTTCAGGTAAAAATCATGGGTGATCTCAATTTCGCCATTATCCATTTTTGCCAGCAGACTGCGGGTTTGTGTTTCTATAAAATGGTAAAATGTTTTTACAAATGTTTTTGCTTTGGCATCGCCAACGGTTTCCAGGTAATTTACGTCCTGCACTTTTAATTTATCGCTGTTGCAAAACAGGGCTATAAATTTATTGATGTGGTTGGCAATTACATACTCATGATGCTTTTCGCCGTTGCCCTGAAGGCCAAGAAGTTCAGCAAGTTCGTGCGTTTTGTATCCCTGCGGCCGTACTTTATATTGATGCCTTAAAACAATATTTTTATACGCCAGAGAATGAGCCGTTTCAACCGTAACATGGCGCAAGCCTTTTGCTGCAAATTTTTTTGCTGCTTCCAGTTTTACCGATTTGTTGAAAGCGAGGTACAATATTTTAGCTGACTTTGGCCTTGTTTTGGCGTATTCAATGATGGTAGTCGTTTTGCCCGAACCGGCAACAGCATTTATTTTTATATCTCCTTTGGAGTTTATGATGGCGTGTTGTTCTGCTGTTAGTTTCATTACTTTGCTTTTATATTTCCTGCTGCAAGCACCATCCTTAACTCTCCATAACTGATATCTTTTGGCAAATTATCGATTAAGGTCTTATGGCTGGCTATGCCATGTTTAGCGGCTGCATCCTGTATTAATTTTTGCTTTTTCTTATCAACCAGTTCATTGACGTCAATCTCTCCGCTACCAACAAAATGAGCCAGGTGCCCCTCAATAGTGCTGATTGATAAATTCCTTTCTTTGGCAATGGAGGAAATGTCTTTAGTGGTCCTATATAACTGGAAAGAAACGGTTTTGGTATCTGTTTTAGATTCAGTATTTTTTGGTTTTCTTTCTCTTTTAGGATTTCCGGCCTTCGCATTCATATTGGTTTCCAGGCCATGTCTTTCACAAAAACTTACAACCGCTTCCAGGATCTCATCACCATATTTTTCAGCCTTTGCTTTACCAAATCCACCTATCTGCATCAGGTCTTTTTTAGTTAGCGGCAGGTAGGTGGCAATTTCCTGTAAAGAAGTTTGGTTTGCCACCATGTAAATTGGCTGGTCTGTTTCTTTACAAACCATGTTTCGCCAGCGTTTTAATGTGTCATACAACTCAGCATTGGAAAGATCAGTAACAATATCCTTTGTCTCCACCGCATAGCAGGTTAAATTGAATTTTTGCTGAACATATTTTAATTTATGCTGTAAAAAACCGGTGACAGAAAAAGGCTGTTTGCAATATTGCAGATAAAAATTAGTGTTGTATAATGCCAGTGCCAGTTCATGTAGTTTTTCATTTATAGGTGCAGCAGCCTCTTTATGCTCGGTACTAACCGGGTGCGATTTTAATTCACGTATATAACTTTCAAACTTTGGAATAAAATGATTGGCAGCATCAGAAATTCTTTTTTGAAGCCCGGTATTATTTTCAATCACGGCCTCTTCTTTCATTAAAAAAGAAATATGCCCGATAAATTTTAATCCAACTTCTTTATCTGCTGCAAGGTGTTGCCGAAAATTCTCTACCCAGTTTTTTGAGTCGGCATTTAATTTATCCAGGTGCTGCTGTATTTGAAAACCTAATTGTTCAATACCGGAAACCGCTTCTCCAAATGAAAAGATATCTTCCAGTAATTGTTGTGTATATAATTGCCGGGCACCTGCAAAACGATCAGGTAATGAGCCTTTATAGGAAAGTGACTGCTGGCCTTTAATAACATTTTCATTACTGTGAATGGCCGAGGGTGCAATTTTACTAAGCAATACAATGCCAGCCAAGCTGGTGCAACGGCTTAAGGCTACATAAACCTGCCCGCTGCTGAAAGCTGCTCCGGCATCAATCATCACTTTTTCAAAAGTAAGTCCCTGGCTTTTGTGTATGGTGATGGCCCAGGCAAGGCGTAGCGGATACTGGGTAAAAGTTCCAAGGGTTTCCTGTTCCAGTTTTCCGTCTGCCCGATTCAGGGTGTAACGGCTGTTCTCCCAGGTATCTTTACCTACTTCAATTTCATTGCTGTCGCAATCAACAATGATCTTATCTTTTCTTAATTCTTTTACTACGCCGATCTTACCATTATAATAGCGCCTTTGAATAAGGTCGTTCTTCAAGAACATAACCTGTGCGCCTTCTTTCAAACTCAATTCAAAATCTACCGGATACATATGCTCAGGAAAATCGTCTTCAACCGCGGCTTTGTAATTAAAACCTGCGCCGTTTAATTTGTATAATTCCTGTTCATTGATCTGGTCGGCCTGTTTGTTGTGAGAGGTGAGAGTTATATACTTTTCATCCCGTTCTGGTCTGAATGTTGGATCATATCTTAAATGCAGATCCTCAAAATCATCTGCATCCATGTGATTGTTTCGAACCTTGTTTAAAAGTCTTACAAAGCTATCTTCCTTCTGCCTGTAAATTTTATTGAGTTCAATCAGCAGGGGCAATTGTTCCTTTATGGCCAGACTGTCAAAAAAGAAAGGCGACTCGTAATATTCATTTAAAATACTCCACTCCTGGTTTTGGGCCACCGGTGGTAACTGGTGAAGATCGCCGATGCATAATAATTGTACGCCGCCAAAAGGTAAGTGATAATTTCTTCGGGTATGTCTTAAAATGGTGTCAATGGCGTCCATCACATCGCAACGCACCATGCTGATCTCATCAATTACCAGCAGCTCCATTTTACGCAACAGTTGCTGCCGTTGTTTATTCTGCCTGATCTTTGCCAACAGATCTTCTTTATTATTTTTTGTTGGCAGAAAAGGATGAAAGGGTAACTGAAACAAACTGTGCAAAGTAACGCCACCGGCATTAATGGCAGCTACACCTGTGGGCGCAGCCACCACAATATTTTTGGTTGAATTTTCTTTCAGGTATTTCAGAAACGTGGTTTTACCGGTTCCGGCTTTACCGGTGAGAAAAATATTTTCATTGGTCTCAGTTACAAAGCGATAAGCCAGGTCGAATATTTCGTTTCGTTCAATAGTAGCCACGTTATTGTTTTTTGGATGAAGAAAAACTAAGCCTGCGGCTTAGTCAAGGTTAGCCACGGATTACACAGATTTGCACGGATGAGATGCAAACGGGAAATTATAATACCAATCTTTTGAACTCGAGGTTTGATTTACCAAAATTAACTATTAAGCCTAATGAGCAACCGGATACTTTCATATAATATAATGTTTGTGCAATAAAATCATTTGATATGCCGTCTTTGGTTGCTTTTGCTTCAACAATTACACTACCCATCACAAAAAAATCGGCATAAAATTTATGTGGTAAAATTATTCCTTTGTAATTGATATCAAACTCTTTTTCTCTTGTAAAATCAATTTCACTTTCAGCAAATTCAATTTGCATAGCATCTTTATAAACTATCTCTAAAAAGCCATGGCCTAAAAAGGTATGAACCCTCATACAGCCCCCAATAATACCATAGCTTATATCTTCATGAATAAGTTGTGGCATAATATCTCAAAACTTTAAAATTTAAAAAAGGCCACGGACCACACTTATTAACACAGATCTTTCTTTTGTATTTCATCCGTGCAAATCTGTGTAATCCGTGGCTAAAAGTTTAAGCCGTAGGCTTATCACCTCCAAACATCAACAACTCATTTACCTCTACTTCGGTGATATACTTTTTGTTACCCTCCTTATCAGTGTAACTGCGGTTGATGAGTTTGCCTTCAACGGCTACTTCTTTACCCTTGGTTAAATACTTTTCGGCAATTTCTGCCACTTTACCCCAGGCAACCAGGTTGTGCCAGGTGGTTTCTGTTACTTTTTCGCCTTTGGCGTTGCGGTAGCTCTCGTTGGTGGCTACGCTGAAACGTGCCAGCTTTTTACCGCTTTCGGTTGTTTTTACTTCTGGTGCGTTGCCCAGGTTACCAATCAATTGAACTTTGTTTTTTAATGCGTACATGTTTTTTCGTTTTGCTTGGCCGCCATAGCCTTGGCGAAGGCGGACAATTGTTAAAAATTAATTTATTTCAACCAACCGGTTTTGACGTCATTTCCGATTGACAATGCAAAGATGGGGTTGCCAAAAAGCGATACCCGGAGATTATCCCTTTACTTCCCTGTATAACCGTATGTAAACGGGTGTATTGAAAATGTTTTGTATATTTATTATATCCAAACCCTTATCCATACTATGTTACACGAAAAAGAAAACAAAACCTGTCTTTTTTGCGAAAAGGCAGTAAAGGGCCGCAGCGATAAAAAATTTTGCGACGATTATTGCCGGGCAGCCTACAATAATGAATTGAAGAGTGCAGCCAACAACAACATACGCAACGTAAACAATGCCCTTGGTAAAAACCGCCGCATACTGGAAAGCCTGCTGCCCCAGGGAGAAGCAACTGCAAAAGCCAGCCGCGATAAACTGATTGAAAAAGGGTTTCAGTTTAAATACCACACACATATATATCATACCAAAACCGACAAGACCTATTTTTATTGTTATGAGTATGGGTATTTACCGCTGGAGAATAACTGGTATTTAATTGTGAAGCGGAACGAAGAGTGATATGCCTTCGGCAAAAAATGTTGCCACAGATTGCACAAAATGGACAGAAAAATGCAGCATAATTTCAAAAAGAAAAATTTGTGTAATCGGTGCATTCCGTGGCAAATCCATTTCTGTGATTCTCCGCAGGATGCTGTGCATGTGATTCCCGAAAATGTCTGGACAGGTCAGTGGCAATGATGTACTTTTGCAGATTAATTATGAAATTGGGATTGTTTTTAAATAGAACCGCAGGGATTATTTTTTCACTTGCAGGCATGGTTTGCTTTTCGCAGCAAGCCCGTGCACAATGTGCCACCCCTGTTACTGTTTTCCCATACACCGAAGGCTTTGAAACAACGAATGGCAACTGGACAACAGGCGGTACCGTCAGCGACTGGGCATGGGGCACACCAGCCAAAACCGTTATTAATAGTGCAGCTACCGGTACAAAGTGCTGGATAGTTGGCGGACTTTCAACAAGCAGTTATAACGATGGAGAAAGGTCGTGGTTGCAAAGCCCCTGTTTTGATTTTACAACACTTCAGTATCCTCATATAGCTTTTAATGTTTTTTGGGAGATGGAACAGCGATTTGATGGCGCAGGCTTTCAATACTCAACCGACCTGGGAGCTACCTGGTCAAATGTGGGTGCTGTATCTGAACCGGCTAACTGTTTAAATAGTAACTGGTTCAATTTTTCACCCATTACCAATATGAACGGCCTTGCAACTGTAAGAGATGGATGGTCGGGTACTATACGGCCTACAGCCACACCCTGCCTGGGGGGCAATGGAAGCGGTGGTTGGGTAAATGCACAACATAGTTTGATCAATCTTGCCGGTACACCAAACGTTATTTTTCGTTTTATTTTTGGTGCGGGCACAACATGTAATGCATACGATGGCTTTGCGGTTGATGATATTGTTATTGGCGAAGCCCCGCCAAATAATGCATCATTTACTTACTCCTGTACCAATAACAATACAGTAGCTTTTAACAATACATCAATACTTTGCCCGCAACTTAGCTGGGATTTTGGAGATCCTGCATCCGGTGCAAATAATACATCTACCCTTGCAAACCCCACACATACATTTAGCGGACCGGGTCAATACGCAGTTACATTAACAGCAACAGGCCCGGGAAATGGACCTTCTACTTCTCCCCCGCAAACCATCAATATACTTGGTGTAACAACATTTGTAACCGGTAATAATTGTGCAGGTGATAATACCGGAACTGCAACAGCCATTGTAACTCCGATGGCGGCAGGACCATTCTTTCACAGTTGGAACACAATGCCCCCACAAACAACACCTGCTATTACCGGCCTTACAACAGGAACTTACACGGTTACAGTTAATGCAATAAACAGCTGCCAAACCACCGCCACAGCCATTATTACCGCACCGGCTGCATTGGCACATACCGTAAATATTATACAACCGGGCTGCGGAATTTTAACCGGCACCGCAACCGTTAATGAAACCGGTGGCACTCCACCCTATACATACGCATGGTCTCCATCGGGTGGCAGCGGGCCAACCGCCAGCGGACTGGCACCCGGCAACTATACCGTTACCGTTACCGACAGCAAAGCATGTTTTGAAAATATTAATATTAATATAGCAACAGCTGCTACGCCAACCATCAGCATTACCAATAAAAAAGATGCAAGTTGTTTTGGTGAAAAAGACGGCAGTGCAACAGCCCTGGCAAGCGGCGGCAACCCGCCTTATACCTATAGCTGGAATACCTTGCCCGCACAAAATACCGCAACCGCCACAAACCTTGCTGCAGGTATGTATACCGTTACTGCAACGGATAATACCGGTGGTTGTGTTGTATCAACCCAGGTACAAATTACTGAACCACCACAAGGCAGTTGCGGCGATGTGTTTTTCCCAAATGCGTTTACTCCCAATGGTGATGCCCTCAACCCCGACTTTGGCGCTTTTGGAAATGTGGCCGCCATCAGCAATTATCTATTACATATTTACAACCGCTATGGCCAACTTGTTTTTTATACCCGCAACCCTTCTGTAAGATGGGATGGTTTGTACAAAGGCAAACAGCTAAGTGGCAGTTATGTATGGGTGGCCAGCTTTATGTATAAGGGTACTATTAAAAGAGAAGAGCAGGGATCGGTATTGATCATCAGGTAAGTCCTTTCTATACTTTATTTTAAACTTCAGTTCCGGAAACAAAAACTGCCCATCAAAGAATCACGCAATTTTTTTCCATAATTGTGTAAGACAGTTTCAGGTAGATAATTATATCTTACCTCCCGGTAATATTGTAAAGGCATTGTTTTTACAAACCAATTAATTTAACTGACAAAAAATCTAACAATGAAAAAAATCAAGCAAATACTCATGTTCGGTAGCTTGTTATCTGTACTTATTTTTACAGCCTGCAGCAACAACGAAAAGAAAGAAAACACTGTCGCAACTACCGAAAATACGGAAGTAAATTCATCACAAGCTGCTGCAGCAATAGCTACACTAACAACCACAGTGCCCGATACAACACTTAGCGGTACTGCAGAATTTATGCAAGAAAACGGGAAGGTTAAAATGATATTAAACATCACCTGTTTAACCATGGCCAATAAAAGCGTGGCAGTTCATTTGCACGAAATGGGCGATTGTGGCGATATGGGTAAAATGGCACACGGCCATTGGAACCCCACCAACCAGCAACACGGCAAATGGGGCAGCAGTAGTTTTCACAGCGGTGATATCGGCAATGTAAGTTTAGATGCTGCAGGCAAAGGAACATTAGAAATGGAAACAGATCTGTGGAGTATGGGAGGCGATGAAAAAACAAATATTTTGAACAGGTCGGTGATAGTGCATAGTGGCGTAGATGATTTTACAACCCAGCCTACCGGTAATGCCGGGTCACGCATTGGCTGCGGTGTTATCACAAAAAAATAATTACGGTTATTGAATTGAATACCGGCAGGCAGGTTATTGGCAAATTGATTGCTCCAAACTGCCAGCCGGTATTTTTTTTGTAACTTTAGCCTATAAGTTTATAAAAACTATATTCAATGACAACTTTAGCCATTCGTCAGCAATTACATAGCTACCTGGAAGTAGCCGACGACAAAAAAATAAAAGCCATCTATACTATGATGGAAGATGAAATAAAAGAAAGGGCTGTTGAGTATACCGATGATTTTAAAGCAGAGCTTGACAGAAGACAAACCGCATACAAAAACGGAAAGGCTAAAATAATTACAGCCGGGGAAAGCAAAAAAAGAATTCAGAAAATTTTAAAAGCAGCAGGCAGGTAATGGCTTTTAAATATATACTGCTTGAAGGTGCCCAGATAGATTATGAAGAATCATTGCAATGGTATACAGTAAGAAGTGGTACGGCAGCAGTAAATTTTATAAAAGCAATGGAAGCTGCCATGAACCTGATTTGTGCAAACCCAAAAAGATGGCGCAACAAATACAAAAATTATCACGAACTAGGATTAAGAAAATATCCCTTCTCAATTATCTACATTATTGACGCAGAAAAAGAACTGGTTATTGTAACATCTGTTTATCATCACAGGCGAACTCCTAAAAAAAGGTATAATAAATAAATTATTACCCCAGCTTACCCGTTAACAAATTTTTATACAATTCATTCTCCTTTTTAAGATCAGCGATCTGCTGCTGTAGTTCCAACTCTATCTCTGTTGGTTGCTGTAAAGGAAATTCATCGGATAAACGGGCAAAGAAATCATACTCCAATATTTCGCCCATTTTTTTTCCACAGTATGGCCGAAGAGGTATATTAAAAATTAGTAGTTTGAAGAAGAAGGGTTGTGTATATTAGAGGTAATTTTCAAGGTTAAAAACTTTTTCAAATGAGAACATTAACTAACTTCTTATTATGCCTGGTACTTATTTCATTGTATAGCTGCAGCGGTTCAGACACTTACAGGGGCGCCTGGAAAGCAATTAATGAAAAAGGAGAAAAATTTGAAATAAATTTCGAGGCAAAAGATTTCACTATAAAAGACAGTACCGGCAAGACAGACACCTACAAATACAAGCAGAATGCTGTTTCCATAAAAAATTCTATTGAAACCTATGGCATCCAGGTAAGTGATGGAAAATCCTATCAAATAAATTTTCCGATTGCCAATGATGAAACTAAGGGTGTTATCAAAGATGCAGCAGGCAGGCCCCTTTATATAATTGGCAGATCAGGGTATGTACAATATGAAGAAATTTATGGCCTGAAATAAAATTAATTAAACCACACTAATGAAAACTATAATCCTCTCCCTGCTTTTTACCTGTACAATGTGCAACTCTTTTGCGCAAACCGAAACTGCAACATACAAAACCGTTGCAGATAAATTTGAACAGCATTATAATTATGAGAATTTCGATTCTATATTTTCAATGTTTGATGTTGTTATGCAAAAAGCCTTACCGCTTGAGAAAACAATTGAATTTTTAACAGGGCTGAAAGCCCATGCAGGAAAAATAAAAAAGAAACAGTTTATAAAATTTGCAAACGGTACTGTTGCTGTTTACAAAACAAATTTTGAACAAACATTACTCGCATTAAATATTTCGCTTGATAAAAGCTCAAAAATCAATGGTCTTTTTATTAACCAATATGTGGATGATAGCCAGCCTAAACTTTTAAGAAACACTACCAAACTGATACTGCCTTTTAAAGATGAGTGGACCGTATTTTGGGGCGGCGATACCAAAGAATTAAATTATCATGTATCTACCCCGGCACAAAAAAATGCTTTTGATATTATTATAACCGATGCCAAAGGAAGCTCTTACAAAACCGATGGTAAAACAAACGAAGATTATTATGCTTTTGGAAAGGAACTGATTGCTCCCTGCGATGGCGAAATAGTGTTGGTTGTGGATGGGGTAAAAGATAATGTACCGGGCCAGATGAATTCATTTAACGTAGGCGGTAATATGGTTATCATAAAAACTGCCAACAATGAGTATTTAGTTTTTTGCCACTTTAAACACCAATCTATAAAGGTTAAAGAAGGACAAAAAATCAAACAGGGCGATCTTTTAGGGCTTTGCGGCAACACCGGCAACTCATCAGAAGCACACCTGCATTTTCATATTCAAAACATAGAAGATCTGAATACGGCCACAGGTGCAAAATGCTACTTTGAAAAAATATTTGTAAACGGACAGGTAAAGCAAGACTATTCGCCTGTTAAAAATGATAAGATAAAAAACTAATTAAGCCGAGAGCCGGGTTGTATTTGTTTCAGATAAAAATCGCATCTCTGCTTTTTTATTAACCGGTTCTTCCGGAAAACCTCCCTGACCGGTAGGCAGGTCATCAACCTCCAGCTCTATCCTTCTCGTAATATCACTTAAAGAAGAAAGGCGTTCCATGGTATAAGGTATGGTATCTAAACCCGAAGCAAATTTTAAAATATAACTGTAAATACCAAACAGGCTGCCGGCCATAATGGTAGTGCCGTGTAAATTTTTTGATGCGATCAATGACACCGCAATTACCAGCAACACCATGATCTCCATAAAGCCAAAGTTCCAGGCTTCCTTATCCGATATGCGTATCTGCCACTTGCGTAAATTATTATAGTGATGGCGGATGGTATGATTATTACCGGTGCTGATGATATCTACCTGTTTTTCCAGCTCATCGTTTTTAAGTTTATTTAACCGCATCATTTTTTTACCATACAGCATACTGATGATGATAACGGGTATCATAATGGCCAGGCAAATAAGTACTACGGTTTTATCGTAAAAGAAAAGGATGATGAGCGAACCTAAAATATTGTAGGCAGCTTCAATCACATATACCAGGTCGTGCTCTAAAAAATCAACAAACTCACGGGCCAGGTTACTGTGGGCGCTTAGTTTGGATACATCGTTTTTTAAATAACGGCGGCTTAAAAACCGGGTAACAAGCGAGGTGTAAATGGCGGTATAGGTTCGGGTATCAAACATATGACGTATGGTACCAATTACCAGGTAAGCCAGGTGAACCAGGGTAAGTACGATCAAACCATCATAACTTCCTTTTATCAGGTCGTTAATGGCTTCGCCGAAAAAGTAAAAGCGCAACAACCCACCCAGCATTTCCAGCGAGAATAAGGAGTACGTAAATATCAATTGATATTTATGCTTCATCATCAGGTTACGCAATATTTGAAACTTCGACATAGTTCTGTTCTTTTGATCCTGCAATCATCGTTAGTAAAACCCCGTAAAGGTCAATGTCATTTATGCTTAAATTTAAAAAGCTGTCAGCCTGAGCTTGTCGAAGGCGGGTTGCTTCTAATAAACCGGGTTCGACAGGCTCACCCTGACAAACCTTATATAAATGACATATTCCTTAAAGAAGGAGAGAATTGTAATGGGTGGTTAGTAAGACCGGGGAAAAGCCGGTGGGTTTAATCCTTGCGTTGGCTTTCTCTTTCTGTAACCGAATTATGGGTAATTCCGGTAATCCATCCGCAACAATTGGCTGCACCGCAGCGGCAGTTAAAGGGCTCCATATGTTCATCCAGAAAGCTGGCGTAGTTGAGGGTTAGTTCTTCGCCCTGCTGAATATTGCGCAGAGCCACTACATTTAAGCCTTCATAAGCGGTGTTCGGATCGCAACTGTGATTTTGTGGTGCCCAGTTTGCCGGGTTATTATCCCAAAGCAAAAATACCTCTTTACTGAGCGGATAAGCGTATTTTCTAAAAGTTTCTTTTTCGTTAACATTCCAGTTATGCTCAACATGGCTGCGGGTTACTATGCGCTGGGCCATCTCCTCCCCCCTGAAAATCAGCTCATTAGCTGCAATTTTTCGGGTGGCATAAATGCCATACCCGGCAATGGCATTGCCCTTCATAGTATATTTTTTCTGGCTGCGTTGATGGCGGGCAATACCCTCATCAACTATCTTTTTAAGAAAACCGGCCTGGCCAATACCATCGGCTTTTAAGATATAATCGGCCGATCCTTCATACCCATCTTTATAAAAAACCGAGCAGGTAAAGTTTATTTCCAGGAAGAAAATTTCGTTTTGGGCGTTTACCCTAAAATCGAGCCGGGCATAACCGGCACCGCCAAAGCCCAGGAAAATTTGCAGGGCGGCATCTTTTAGTGCTGCTTCCAAAGCAGGGTCGTTGCAGGGAATATTTGCTTCGGGGTGCAGCTCGGATGTTTTTAAAGCGTAGGTCTTAAATTCAAAACCTGCAGGGAAAATATATTCAATAGGTTTAAAAACTGTGCAGGATTTTTCATCTTCTGCATTGGCAACCAGCATTACGGTGAATTCTCTTCCCTGTATATATTCTTCAACAAGTAACGGACCATATTCGTCTGATATCTCTGTGCATTTTTGCAGCAACTCTACTTTGTTATGAACCAGTGAGTGTTGATCAATACCTAAACTATCACCAGCTTTATCGGGCTTAACAAAGAGCGGGTATTGCAGATGGGCGCAATCTTTTTCTAAACCATCCAGTGTTTCGATCAGTGCAAATGCCGGTGTTTTTATGCCGGCAACATAAGCTACATATTTCATCAGGTCTTTTGGCGGATCGTATAACAAAGATGTGGGACCTGTAAAAGGAAGATTCAACAACTCCATAAACCAGATCACATCAATGGATGGGACGCTCCACTCCAGGTAACCTTCACAGAGGTTTACAAAAACATCGTAGTTCTTTTTCTTAAGCTCTTTAAGTTGTTTGTAGGTAGATAATTTATTCAGCAGCACATGATCGAATTCAGCATCGGGCATTAAATGGCTGATATCTCTTGGCGGATCATAATTTTGGTAGTCAACATCAGAAGTGGAATAATCGGGCTGCAGCACACAAATTTTCATAGACGCATGGAGGTTTAAGCAGTGCGCCTTTTTAACTGGCTTGCCGACAGGCGGGTGAATGCATCATTAATAATTTCAGAAACCAGTTCAGTAAATGTGTTTCCGCTAAAGCGAAGTATAGCACCAATTGACGTATAATCTTCATCTTCACTTAAACCGCATTGGGCATTTACTTCCAATACATATAATTTACCGGTTTCTTTATCCATTCTAATATCTGCACGGGTGTAGCCGCAACCTTTGCAGGCAACAAATGCATCCCAGCTTATTTTTTTTATTTCATCAATCAGCTTTGCATCGGGCAAAGCGTATTCATAAAAATTGGCTTCGTTGGGCATGGGTGTTTCATCTTCATAAATTTCCCAAAGCCTGTCGAATGATAAAAACTTTTCCTTCTCGGGCAAGGATTCATGAAAGACCCTTTCAACTGGGGTATAAATTTTTGCGTTTGCAGGATTGTTGTAAGAGCCGGATATCATCACTGTAAACTCGGGACCGGTAATAAAAGATTCAGCAATCAAACCATCAGCAGCCAGGTCCCAACCGCGGTATCCATCAAACATTTTATTTACCTGCTCTTCTAATTCAGTTTGATTATTAACAACATTCTTAATTCCCACTCCCATACTTCCGCCGGAGATAGATGGCTTAACAATTACCGGCGTACCGAGTAATTCAAAAATATTTTCAATATCATTTTTATCATGAATGGCTTTCCATTTTGCAGATGGAACACGGGCTTTATCAAAAGCCTTCTTCATAGGTATTTTAGAAGTGGTGATACGGTAGAAGTCTTCATCAGACCCGGTGTAGATCAATCCCTTCTCTTCCAGTAATTTTACAACCGAAATACCGGGTGTGCCGTTAACTTCATCACCATCACATAAATTAAAAACCACGGGTGTTTTATTACCGAAATCTTTTTCTTTGGTGATCAACGCTATAACTTCCGCATAATTGTTAATGGTAACGGGCTGCCATTTCCATTCTATTCCCAGTTCGGCAAAAGTTTTTTCGTATTCGGCAATGCTTTGGCTGAAATCGTAATAATAATCAATATTGGCATCGTTGGTTTCTAAAAGCGGTGCCAGTACCCACACTTTAATTTGTTGGAAAGAAACAGAAGACATGAACGGGTTGAACGCAGCCATAACGATAAAGGGTGGCTACAGGGATAATTTTTGTCTTACCTGCTGCCTGATAAAATCGGTTAGTTTATATTTTGAAAGTGTTTCAACAGAAAGATGCGAAGCTCCATTTATTAATTGTATACATGCTGCAGTACCGCAATTACAAACAAAAGGTTGCGCCATTTCCCATTCGGTACCGGGGTAAAAAAAAGTAAACTCATCGCCCGGCTGTATGGGTTGTAAACAAACCAGCTCCATGCTGGTGGTATTAAAAAAAGCATTGGGACTGCAACTGTGATTGACGTATTGCAGAAAATCCGGTATCAGCGTAATATGCCTGTTGATGCCGGTTTGCACGGTTAAGTAGGTTGCGTATTTCTGAATTTTATCTGCACTGAACTTCGTGATCACATCGCCCGGCTGAAAACCAACAGCGGCAAATAAAGCTTTTTGATTGGTTTCAGTATTCAGTATAACATCTGCAAAAATGTGCTTACTGATAACTTCAGAGGATGGGGCAGTAACAGAAGTTTTTATCATGCTTTTTTAGATGGGAATGACCCGTAAAAGTTTAAAATAAATTTATTTTATTTTTAGCGGCATTTCTATACAGTAAATGTATAAAAGCATTGATTAATAAAAAAGATAAAAGGCAGTTATTATTCAATGGTGGATTAATAACGATATTGTGTGTATAAACACGCGGCACAACTTTATGATTAAATGAACTGATGTTATGATAACAGAACCCGATCAACCTAATCCGGAATTACTGATACAGTTGGTAAAAATGAAAATGCCTTTTGGAAAGTATAAAGACAGGCTGTTGTGCAATTTGCCGGTATCTTACCTGGAATGGTTTCAACGCAAAGGTTTTCCAAAAGGGAAGCTGGGTATATTGCTTGAAACTTTATACGAGATAAAGATCAACGGGCTTGAACAATTACTGGAGCCGCTTAAACGGTAGTAAGAATATCTGCTAATAATTTTAATGTCAGTCTGAGCTTGTCGAAGACGGGTTGGTTTTAATAATCCCGGTTTCGACAGGCTCAACCTGACAACTCATTATATTGAAGTATTGGTATGCGTTAACATGAATTTATTTAATTAGCACAGGCAAAGGTTAGAAATACATAAGGGTTTATAGACCATTCATCATTCATCTCCTCATCCATGTCACCATACCTCAGGTCGAGCATATTGCCTGACTGGTTTATCTCCCAAAGGGTAAGCGCTTTTTTGTCGGTTCCATGCTCTATAATTTCGGGAATCATTTCTTTAAGCATACCGTTCCAGCAAAGATGTATCAGCTTTTCTTTTTGCGAAAGCTGCTTGTCATTCTTATTGCTGTTCAATTCACTCCACTCCCTTTGAAAGAAGCTTGAGCTGCTCATCAATAAAATTTCCTGGTTGGTAGATTTGTTTTTCATTTGCAGAGCTTTAATTGCTGCTCAGTACTTTGATGCGGATATACGGTAAATGTAATAAAGCAGGTCTTTAATTTCTTGTTAAAAGCAGGCCGCCCCCCGAAAAGTTTCGGGGGGCGGCCTGCTTTATTTTTATGTGCTGATGTTCTTAACGGTAGATCACAATGCTCTTGCTGCCAAGTATCTCACTATCACTATTAATTACAGAAACGATATATGTTCCTGCTGCTGCACTTCTCATGTCTACATCCATTCTGGTGTAAGGCGCACTGGTTATCTTACGGTCATTATATACCAGTTGTCCAAGTGCATTATGTACAAGCACGGTTAACTGCTTGCCCGGTTGATTGTAAACCCTTACCTGGAACTGGCCACGGTTTGGATTAGGATAGACAAACACGATACCGCTACTTTCTGCAATAATGGTTACCGTATTGGATAATGCCGTACAACCTGCCCCGGCAGTGGCCCTGGCTGTATAAGTTCCCAGATCAGATACGCTCACAATTAATGTTAAGCCGGTTGCTCCCGGTACCACAACGCCGTTTCTGTACCAGGTTATGGTATAGCCGGCAGCCGGTGTAACGGTTGCAGTGAGTGTTGTTGTCTGGCCCGGCAACAGGGTTGTACGTGGCGAAGCCGCAATAGATATCGATGGCTGTGCAATTACGGATACGGTTACACTGGCACAGGCCGTGGTGTTACAGGCTCCCTCGGCCCTTACAAAGTAAGTGGTAGTAGTGCTTACCGTAACATTTAATGTGGCACCGGTGCCTGCTGCTGTACCTCCGCAGCTTCCGCTATACCATCTCCAGGTTGCCCCGGTGCCCAATGATCCACCGGATACACTTAGGGTAACTGTTGATGGTCCGCATAGTGAAGTTGCAGATGCATTGGCAGTTGTAGCTGCAACAGAAGCTGTGCTGATAGTAATAGCTGTTGTGGTTGTAACCACCGGGCATCCGCCACCGGCAGCTACAGTATAGGTAACTGTATAGGTACCGGCAGTACTGGTGCCTAAGTTTACATCACCGGTTGTTGTATTAATGCTTAATCCGGCAGTTGAGCTGTATGTTCCTCCTGCAGTACCGGTTCTGGTAACAGTTGCTGTACCTGCATTAGAACAATATGGTGAACCGGCATAACTGATCGTAGCCGCCGGAAGCGCTGTAATGGTAATGCCTGCTGTAGCGGTTACCACCGGGCATCCGCTGCCTGAAACAGTGGTATAGGTAACTGTATAAGTTCCGGCTGTACTGGTTCCTAATGTTACATCACCTGTTGCTGCATTGATGATCAGTCCTGCAGGCGCTGCAGTATAAGTTCCGCCCGCTGTACCTGTTCTTGTAACAGTAGCCGTGCCGGCATTACTGCAATACGGGTTGCCGGCATAACTGATCGTAGCCGCCGGAAGTGCTGTTATGGTAATAGTTGTGGTTGTCGTAAAAGTTGCACAACCTCCTGAAGCAGCAATGGTATAAGAAACCGTATAAGTACCCGGAGTGCTTGTACCCAATGTTACTGCACCTGTTGTTGTATTAATGGTTAAGCCGGCAGTAGAACTATAAGTTCCTCCTGCAGTACCGGTTCTGGTAACAGTTGCAGTACCTGCATTGGAGCAATACGGTGAACCTGTATAGGCAATGGAAGCAGATGGCGCAGTTGTAATGGTAATGCTGACAATGTTTGAATAGGCATTAGCAGGACCTGTAGAACAGGTTACTTTAAGCCTGTAATAAGTGGTTGATGTTATTGTACCTGTAGATGCGGTGACAGGATTTGTTTGTCCTGTGAGGTCATTAATATTGGTTACAAAATTATCATTAGAGTATTGCCATTGGTAACTGATACCAACACCGGTTGAATAACCTGTAGCCGTAATGGTTCCGGAACCCGACCCGCAGAATGGACCTGAAGCTGTATTGGCAGTTCCTCCAACAGGAGTTGAACAACCTGGCGGTACAAATTCAAAAGCTCCTGCATCGGGGTTTGCACTGCGTACAACATTCAGGATATCATCGGTAATACCTCCAACAGGAGATGTACCCATTACACTGACATCAACAAGGGGGTTGGTTGGCGCAAAATTTCCTGCGCCCGGATTGCTGAACTGCGGATCCTGCGACACAGAATTCAGATCTTTGCCCGTTGCCTGCCAGTCAATAAGTGTATTATAAGTAGTGCTGCCCACCTGGGCAAAAGTTTGTGTGCCGCCCGGGGCATTTAAATAAGCCACATTATAGTTAGATGTTAAAGGAGCACTGGCTGCAGAAACATCTATGATACGTTTTATACCGGTACCACCACGGGTTACAACAAAAATGTTATTCCGCATATCTATACCATTCTGTGTAGTGCTGTTTGATAAATTGATAGCATTGGTATTGGATGTACTTGCACCCGTTGCATTATTCAATACGATCGTATTGTGATAAATATTTACAGGGCCCGTAACAGCATTATTCTGAATACCATATTGGGCGCCATCATTATTCATTCCATAGATCAGGTTATTTTGAATGGTGCCTGATGTTGGTGCTGTTGTAGTGCCGCTCATATGCACACCTCTGCTGATGGTAGGCGTTCCGGGCATACTGCTATGCAGGTCATAGATCCTGTTCTTTTCCAGTAAAAAAGAAAGCGAACCCGCAGGAACGGTAATACCAGCAGGGGTTACGGCATCGCTGCCCGAGTTGGTGCGTAATGGCCTGCGGATAATGTTTTTTGAAACCAGGCATCCATTGGTGTACGAGAGGTAAACCCCAAAACCGTACCAGTCAAGTACCGTATTATTTAGGACTGAAATGCGTGTTAAAGGCTGCGTCCAGTGTTCACCGGAAAGCTGAATGGCAGAATACCCGCCGCTGACCGTATTACCGGAAATAACAACACTATCAGAAAGAGAACCATCCAATAGCCAGTTAGCACCTGAAATGATAATACCAAAAGCACTGGATGTAGAATTGGTAAGCGAAACGTTTACGATATTATTTCGGATAACCAGCTTTGAAGCACCGTTGGTAATATGAATACCTCTGCCCTGTGTGGGGTGCAAACTGTTAACCCGGAGATTTTCAACGATCATATAATTAACAGCATTCAGTTGCAAAATATGATCACTGGCGGCAACAGTTGGATTGTACTCGAGTATCTGGTTATTACCATTTAAAGTAACTGTGTTTACTGCATTGGCCCCGGGAATGGTGTTGAATACAACCTGTTCGTTATACGGTCCATTCAACACAGTGATGGTAACTGCCGAACAAATACCATGCATGGAAAGCGTATTGGCAGCACTTTGAAAACTGGTAAAATTGGTAGCAGATGCCGCAACCGCCCCATTAATGGTCAAAGCTCCTGCCAGCCCTCTGCGGAAACCATTGTACGTAAAATTATCGTTTGCCGGATTAGTATCTGCTCCGCCATTTGGATTGGAGGAGGTTGCTGAAAAATTATAAATATTGGAACCGGTAACCGGTACGGTTCCTAATGTAACAATGGTAGATAAACCCGGGCCCAATGGTGGACCTGTCCAGTTTACAACTGGTTGGGGAACCCCGTTAACCGTCCAGTTAATATCAACAGTATTCAATGTATTGCCACCGGCATTGGTCAACTCAAACTGCACATTCAGCGTAGTAGCACAATGTGGTATTGGCGGTAATATAAAGTTGGTAATGGCGGCATCGTTGCCTGGTGGCGAAAATTCATAGGCTCCCGGATCGGGCGTTACAGCACGGGTAGCACCTGTAATATCGGTGGTAATACCGGTACCGGTTACCGCCTGATTATTAATTACCGCCGACCTTGGAATGGGGTTGACAGCAGAAACAAAGAATGGATCCACTTCAAAACTTGCAGCATCCTGTGTGCTTGCCGCCTGCCACGATGCTAAAGTTGGAAAAACTAATGGTGTTGGGAAACTTGCAGACGGAGGCCGGTAAGCAATATTTCCTCCCGATACCCAAAAAACATTATTGTTACTGTTTATTGCTGTTGGCGGAGTTAATACAGCGAGTTCTATCGCGTGCTTCAGCCCGGTTGTTGATTGTGTGACACTGAAAATATTATTTCTTAGAATTGATCCTGTATTACTTAGTTCTTCACGGAAAGCTTTAAGTGATCCTGTAGTTGCAACCGTATTATCAAATGAAACGGTATTGAAATATATTTCAGGAGTAGTGGCTCCTGTTCTAACTCTTATACCTTCAATATCTCCGGAAGTAGAACGGATATCATAGATCAGGTTATTATAAACCTTATGCCCTGTACCGTTGAACAGGTAAATGCCAACAAAGCTGCCACTGGTTTGAGACATCTTTATAAAGTTACCAAAGACCCTTCCGTTGATATTGGCTGATTGTGCCAGTTGGATAGCATTTACTGAACTAATAGTGCCGGCGCTTTTATCGAATTGATTTGCGCTCACAACTGCACCATTCGTTTCCCTTAAATAAACGCCATTGGAATTAAAATCATTAAAATTATTATTGTTGATCACCACATTGGTAGCCAGGGGCGAAGCCATTCCATTTACAGAAACACCAAATGCACCCATAGTGGTAGTATTACCGGTGAAGGATAAGAAATCAAAATCACCTCCCGGAAATAACATGCCTGATGGATCGCTGTTGGCAACAAAACCGCCAATCAATGCACTGGTAGCAGTACCCATATTTACCACACAATTGCTGATGGTAATATGATTTCCGGAACTAAGCACATGAATACCAATGAAAGCAGTTGATCCCGTAACCATATCAACATGCAGGTTATTAATAGTAAAATATTGCAGGTCGATAAGCCTGATGATATGCCGGTTTGGATTGGAGCCTGTTTGAATGATGGCTGTATCAGAAGTGATCGTTTCGCCACTGCCCTGTATGGTAACCGTAGCGGCTGCACCAATACCCGGAATGTTTTTGAACACGACCTGTTCTGTGTAAGGGCCCGAACCGGCAGTAACAATTGCTGTAACATTTCCGCTAACGCCACAACTGGTAAGGTAGCTGGAGAAATCGTTGAAGTTATTGAAATTCGTTCCCCCGGTGGCGGCGGCCTGGTTAATGGTATACGCTCCGGATAAAGGGCTGCATATAATAATATTCTTTGTGAACACATTATTCGTTGGGTCTGCATCAGCGCCTCCGTTTGGATTGCCAGCCGTGGCTACAATCGTATGTGGCCCGCCTGCAAAAGAATTTGAGCCAATGGTTACGGTAGCTATACCACCAGGCACCAACGAACCTGTCCAAGAAAAATTAACAGGAGCTCCGCCATTGATCGTAAAACTGATGGATGCACTTGTTAAAAGATTGGCGCCCGTATTTCTTAAGCTTACATCAATATTCTGAACACCGGCAGCGGCAGAAACAGGGTTAGGCATGCCAACAAGTGCAGCATCATTCCCTGGAGTTGGCCTTCCCAACCTGATCTGGGGCCTTGTTCCCGTTCTGGTAAGTGTTGCCGGCGGAGCAGAACTAACAGCGTTAGCATTTGCAGCTGCATTCGTAAGGCTGCTGATCGTTCTCCACGAAAAACCCGTTTCGGTCCAGTCTGTTGGGCGTATCAGTTCGGTTATTACTTCAAGATTTTGAACACCGTCCCATGTAAAAAACGGGGTGGCAGTGTTGAAATTAAAAGTAATCCAGCCCGGTGCTGCAGGTATCGTATCCGTAGTTGATTGGTAAACCAGGGTTGCAGCACCGGTTTCGGTTGAAAAAGTTGGACTTGCCGGGAATGTAGTGGCAGCAATATGTTTCAGCCAAACCCGTATGGTGAGGTTCTTATTATAGTACAATGCACCGCCGGTTTTTTCCCATGCTATATTCAGCAGGTTTGTTCCTGCAGTAATGCCCGCGGCCGTTAATTCTGCCGCAGAATAAATACACATATGCCGCTCATTACGGTCGCCTGTAGTGGTAGAACTGGATAAGCCTGAAGTGCTGGACGTACTTGTTGTAGTACCAATGGTTACAACGGTTTGTGCCGAAACAGGCAGCCAGCAAATGAATATTACCAACCCGGTAACAGAGCGAATGATGTTCCTTGAAATTGCCGGGTTTAATAAGATGGTGTTGCGTAAAAATTTAATCTTCATAAATCATTCATTTTAAATTTTTATAAATAGCCGCAAATCAAAAATTAAAAACAGACCGGTACTTAACAGACAGATAATAGCGGGCTGAATTAAAGGCGGTGATAATTGATAGAGTGCAGGAAAGTTACTTAATTTTTAAGAAGTGGGAATAAGGAGCCCTTTGCATGGTGCTAATCTTGTGGTGTGGGTCCGGATAGTTAATCGGGTCGACACAAGGATTTTCAGTTTAATCATTCAGTCTATAAAACGAAAAAGACCCAACCAAAGTTGAGTCTTTTTGTGGTGTGGGGCGGGATTGAACCGCCGACACAAGGATTTTCAGTCCTTTGCTCTACCAACTGAGCTACCGCACCATATATTCTGTTCTACCAATCCCGATATCGCTCTGCTCATCGGGACCTTGTTTTTCTACCGCTCCTGTGTCGCAGTGAAAAACTACGGCTGAGCTACCGCACCATTCCCTTTCGGGGGGGCAAAAATAAGGGTATTCTCCCAAATATTAATATGCAATTTCAAAAAACAGCCCGCAGATTTCGCAGAATACGTAGAAATAGTAGTGTCTTATCAGCGTATTCTGCGAAATCTGCGGGAAATTCTCTTAGTTTCCGTATTCACATAAGAATTTTATTCGCATCAGTTTCAACTGCTCCCAGTTAAAATTGCTGTCGGCCAGCTCTTCCTGGGCTACCTGTAAGGATGAAGTTTCGCAGCTTTTGAAATAATCCATGATCTCATCCTGCTCATATTCATCCACCATTTCATCAATGGCATAATCCAGGTTTAGCTTGGTGCCGCTGGCAACAATGGTCTCCATTTCTTCCAACAATTCATCAATACGCAGGTCGCGGGTTTTGGCAACCGTTTCTAATGGGATCTTTTTATCTATATTCTGAATGATGAAAATTTTGTTGTTATTACGGTTAACCACGCTTTTCATCACAAAATCATCGGGCCTTATAATGTCATTTTCTTCCACATATTTTGTTATGACATCTAAAAATGGTTTGCCATAGCGTATGGCTTTTCCTTTACTTACACCGCTTATTTTTTCCAGTTCGGCCATGGTTGTGGGAAACATAGTGGCCATATCTTCCAGGCTGTTTTCTAAAAAGATAACAAAGGGCGGCAGGTTTTTTTCTTTGGCTACTTTTTTACGAACATCTTTCAACAGCAACATTAATTTTTCATCAGCAGCAACTGCTTCTGCAGCAGCCTGATCACTTTCTTCATCATCGGCATTGGCTTCTTCAAATAAATTGTTCAGCACAATTTTAAATGAGGTTGGCTTCTTTAAAAAGGCTGTACCTGCTTTGGTAATTTTAAGCAAACCATATTCTACAATATCTTTTTCAATTAAACCGGCCAATAACATCTGGCGTATCAGGCTGTTCCAAAAATGATTTTCTTTATCGTTGCCGCTGGCAAAAACATCCAGCTCTTCATGACGGTACATTTTTACCTGTGGGGTGGCCTTGCCCGCAAGTATGAGTAAGGTATATTCAACAGGAAACTGCTCACCCAATGCTTTAATTATTTTTAAAACAATGGCAGCGTCATCCTTTGCTTCAATTTTTTCTTTCGGTTGTAAACAGTTGTCGCAATGGCCGCAGCTTTTTTTATCATCGTAATTCTCGCCAAAATAATGCAGCAGAATTTTACGGCGACATACACTGCTTTCGGCATAGGCTACGGTTTCGTTTATTAATTGTGCGCCCACTTCCCGTTCGCTCAGCGGCTTGTCCCGCATCAGGTGCTCCAGCTTGGCAACATCTTTATGAGAGTAGTAGAGGATACATTTCCCTTCCATGCCATCACGGCCGCCACGCCCGGTTTCCTGGTAATAATTTTCAATGGATTTGGGAATGTTGTAGTGAATAACAAAACGGATATCTGGTTTATCAATACCCATACCAAACGCAATGGTGGCCACTATTACATCCACATCTTCATTTAAAAACTGGTCCTGTCTATCCGACCTTAATTTACTGTCTAACCCGGCATGATACGCCACCGCTTTTATACCATTTGCCATCAGCATTTTTGCAAGTTCTTCGGTTGTTTTGCGGTTAAGGGTATAAATGATGCCGCTTTTTCCTTTGTGTTGTTGTATAAAACGAACAATACTTTTATTGGTTTGATCAAGATTTATTTTAGGCTGAATTTCGTAATACAAATTTGGCCTGTTAAAAGACGAGATGAATATTTTTGGTTTGCGTAAACCCAGGTTCTTCACAATATCGCTTTGTACTTTGGGTGTTGCTGTTGCGGTTAATGCGATCACGGGAATTTTTTCATCGATCAGGTCCATCATCTCTCTAAGCCTTCTGTACTCCGGCCTGAAATCGTGTCCCCATTCTGAAATACAATGCGCTTCATCTACTGCAAAAAAGGAAATTTTGAGCTCTTTAAAAAAAGAAATATTCTCTTCCTTGGTCATGGTTTCCGGCGCTACATACAGCATTTTTGTTTTACCGGTTGTAAGATCATCTTTTACAATTTTTTGCTGGCCTTTATTTAATGTACTGTTTAAAAAATGCGCCACATCATCCTTGCTGCTGTAACTGCGTACCAGGTCTACCTGGTTTTTCATTAATGCAATTAAGGGAGATACGATGATGGCAACTCCTTCGCTGATCATCGCCGGTAACTGGTAACACAAACTTTTGCCGCCACCGGTTGGCATAATAACAAACGTATCGTTTCCGTTTAAAAGGCTTTCAATTATTTCTTCCTGTGGACCTTTAAAACCATCAAACCCAAATTGGTCCTGCAGCTGTGTGGAAAGGTTGGGCTGATTTTTTAATGCAGCCTTTATTGCTGTTGTTGGTTTTGGTTCTTTTGCAGGGGATTTCGTCTTCGCCATAATTTACATCCGTGGATATTTGTTCTTGATAGTGTTAATTACTCATGCTTTTTTTAAGGGCAGCGAAGTTAACTTAAAACTACTGCAGCATCAACCCTTATTGGTATCAGCAGTAATAAATTAACAGTCTGTTTAATTACTTAAGATAAACAAAATAAATCAAGATGCAAAAAAAGACCTGTAAAATGAAGACCCCAAAATCATGTAGTTCTGTTACTACACCAGCTGTTCTTTGCATTATGAATGATTTGGAGTAGGTTTGCGCATTACTGATGAATACAGAAAAAATTATACCGTTTGCTATACGCACTATTGAGCTGGAAGCGAATGCCATAATCGGGCTAAAATTATTCATAAACGCCGGATTTGTAAAGGCTGTTGAGGCAGTTGCCCACAGTAAAGGAAGGTTGATCGTAAGCGGGATCGGCAAAAGCGCAATCATAGCCCAAAAAATTGTAGCTACCTTAAACAGCACCGGCACCCCGTCGGTTTTTATGCATGCCGCCGATGCCATTCATGGCGACCTGGGCATGGTGCAAACCGATGATATCGTGCTGGTGATCAGCAAAAGTGGCAACAGTCCCGAGATTAAAGTATTGGCCCCGCTGGTAAAAAATTTTGGGAATACTTTGATAGGCATGGTTGGCAATACGGAATCTTTTCTTGCCCAAAATAGTGATATTATTTTAAACACCACGGTTGAGCAGGAAGCATGTCCTATTAACCTGGCCCCCACCAGCAGCACCACTGCACAAATGGTAATGGGCGATGCATTGGCTGTTTGCCTGATGGAGATCAAAGAATTTAACAGCAGCGACTTTGCCAAATACCACCCCGGCGGTGCATTGGGCAAAAAATTATATTTACGGGTAGAAGAAATAGCTGCACAAAATGCCAAACCCAAAGTTTTGCCAACTGCAACTATTAAAGAAGTGATCATTGAAATGACAGCAAAAAGACTGGGAGCTGCAGTGGTTGTAAATGAAGCAGAAGATATTTTAGGAGTTATTACTGATGGTGATCTGAGGAGGATGCTTGAAAGAGCGGATTCATTTGAAAAACTGCAGGCAAAAGATATTATGAGCAGCAATCCCAAAACGATTGCAGCAGATGTATTGGCTGTGCATGCCCTTGAAGAAATGCGCATGCACAACATCAGCCAGCTGGTAGTGGAGCAAAACAACATTTATGCAGGCATCATACACCTGCACGACCTGGTAAAAGAAGGAATCATATAAAAGATGAGTAAAAATAATTACGTTGCTATAATGGCCGGCGGTATTGGTAGCAGGTTCTGGCCCATCAGCCGTACAGATTATCCCAAACAGTTCCTGGATATTTTAAATACCGGCCGAACACTGATACAGGCTACGTTTGACCGCTTTGTAAAATTTACACCCGCAGAACATATTTACATCATCACGTTTGAGCAGTATAAGGATATTGTTGCCAAACAAATACCCGAACTGCCGGTTGAAAATATTCTTTGCGAACCTTCGAGAAAAAACACGGCGCCCTGTGTGGCTTACATATCTTACAAACTGCACCAGTTAAACGCAAATGCCAACCTCATCTGTGCACCAGCCGATCACATCATTACCGATGAAGAAGCTTTTGAAAAAGTATGTAAAGATGCTTTACAATTTACAGCTCATATAAAGGGATTGATAACCCTGGGAATAAAACCAACACACCCCAATACAGGCTATGGTTATATACAATATGAGCAGCATGCGGTAAGCGACAATGTATATAAAGTAAAAACCTTTACCGAAAAGCCCGATAAACAACTGGCCAAGACATTTATTGCCAGCGGCGATTTTTTATGGAACGCCGGCATTTTTGTATGGCAGGTAAAGAATATCATCAAAGCATTTGAAAAACATATTCCCGAGCTTGCTGAAGTATTTGAAGCAGAAAAGAATCATCTAAATACCAAGGAGGAAAAAGAGGCAATAGAACGCATTTACCCGCAATGTATTAATATCTCCATTGATTATGGTGTGATGGAAAAGGCAGATAATGTCTACATCATTCCATCATCTTTTGGATGGAGCGATCTGGGCACCTGGGCAAGTACCTACGATAACCTGGACAAGGATTACCTCGATAATGCGGTGGTGGGTAAACACGTGATGGTGATCGATGCTACCAATAATATCATACATGCCGAAGATAAAAAACTGGTGGTTTTGCAGGGGCTGGATGATTTTGTGATCGTAGATACCAAAGATGTTTTACTCATCTGCAAAAAAGATAAGGAGCAGGATATAAAGGAATATGTGGCCGAAATAAAAAGGAATAAGGGCGAAAAATATCTGTAACAGTTTCAGCGCATTTCTACGTGGAATTTTTCACGCAGAGATTGCAGAGAAGCAGAGGTCGCAGTTTTTCTCTCTGTTTTCTCTGCTGCCCGGCGTTCCCTGCGTGAAAATCTATATACCGGTAACTCAAACATTTATCTTACAAAAAACAGAGCTTGATACCAACCATACAAAGCAAACTACCCCATGTTGGCACCACCATTTTTACCGTAATGAGTGTGCTGGCCAATGAGCACAAAGCCATTAACCTGGGACAGGGTTTTCCGGATTACAACATGAGTGAAGACCTGATAGCACTGGTGAACAAAGCCATGACCAGCGGATACAACCAGTATGTACACATGAATGGTTTACCTGCATTACGGGAACGGATATCCGAAAAAATTGCCGGCCTTTATGCCACCGCAGTTAATGGCGATACAGATATTACCATTACCCCCGGCGGCACTTATGCCATTTACACAGCGCTTACCACTATACTGCAACCCGGCGATGAAGTGATTGTTTTTGAACCGGCTTACGATAGTTATATACCCAATATTGAAATTAACGGGGCAATACCGGTTTTAATTCCGCTGGTATACCCCGATTATAAAATTGACTGGGAACTGGCGAAGCAAAAAATTACACCCAAAACAAAACTCATTATGCTCAACACGCCGCACAACCCAACCGGTGCTGTGCTGGGTGCAGATGATATCGTGCAATTACAAAGCATTGTAAAAGGTACCGGTATTTTTATTTTGAGCGATGAAGTGTATGAGCATTTAATATTTGATGGTAAGCAGCATGAAAGTATGTTGCGTTACCCCGATCTGTATGAAAGAAGTTTTGTTTGCTTTTCGTTTGGGAAGGTTTACCATTGTACCGGCTGGAAACTGGGCTATTGTGTGGCCCCGCCTGCATTGATGAAAGAATTCAGAAAAGTACACCAGTTCAACTCTTTTACCTGCAACAGCCCGGTACAGTTTGCGCTGACAGAATTTTTACAGCAGAAAGAACATTATTTACAGCTTGGAAGTTTTCTGCAGCAAAAAAGAGATTACCTTAAAAACCTGATGCAGCAAACTAAATTTAAAGCGCTGCCATCTTACGGAAGTTATTTTCAGCTATACAGCTACAGCGATATTACTGATGAACCCGAAAAGGAATTTGCCATCCGCCTTACCAAAGAATATGGGGTAGCCACCATACCCACATCGGCATTTTACAAAAACGGCGAAGACAATCAGGTACTTCGTTTTTGTTTTTCAAAAAATGAGCATACGCTGGAAGAAGCGGCGAACAGGTTGATGAAGTTGTAGGAGGTCCCGCAGATATCGCAGATGACGCAGAGAAAAGGAGGTGTCTGGCCACTAAGAAAAGCTTTTATGCGGTAAGGATATTTGCTACTCAGCCATCTTTTATGTTTTCAGAATGTTCGTAGTGGCCTGACACCTAAGCAGGCCACTAAGAAAAGCTTTTATGCGCTCAGGATATTCGCTACTCAGCCATCATTTATGTTTCCAGTCTGTTCGTAGTGGCCTGACACCCCTTCAATTTTTTACATAATTCCTACATTCAGTTATTTACCCCTTTGTTTTTTAATAATGGACTACTTTTTGAACATACTTAAGCAATGTATTTTTTAAGTAAAACAAAAGGAGAATTTATGAAAACAGTTAAAAATATTTTCGCCGTCATGATGGTGGCATTTGCCATAGCCTCATGCGCAACACCGGTAAATATTGAAAAAGATGACTCGGTAAATTTTGCCAATTACAAAACCTATATGTGGGTAGATACAAGGTATACACAAAATGATAATACGGTAAGGCCCACATCGTATGGCGACATCAGTGTAAGAAATGCAGCCAATGCAGAGTTAAGAAAAGCCGGATGGTCAGAAGTTTCAAACGATCCGGACCTGCTTATAAGTTATGATGTATTGGTGCAGAATACCACCACACGCAGATCAGACCCGGTATACACACAATCTTATACACGTACGTATTACAATCCACGGTTAAGAAGGTGGGGCACGGTTTATTATCCATCAGAATTTTTAGGATATAATAATTACGAAGTGCCGGTTAAAGAGGGTACTATAAGTATTACAATAACAGATGCAAATACAGATAAAGCTGTTTGGCAGGGATGGACAACGGAAGGGTTAAATTATTCCAGTATTACGCCGGAGGAGATCAGCGCAAGTGTGCGCAATATTTTCAGCAAGCTGAATGTTGCCGCCAGGTAGATACTTAAAAAAGACAATTAGCATGAGTCAATACGTAAGGGCAGCTGCATGGCTGCTGCTTTTACATTTTCAGGTGTCTGGCCACTATACAAGCATTTACATTTCAGAATATTTGCTATTCAGCTATCTTTTCAATTTTCAGATTATTCGGTAGTGGCCTGACACCTACGCATTAAACTGTTGCAGGTGATGATCGAGGTGTTTATACATACTCATGCCCCATTGTTCGGGTGTAAATGCCCCAAACATGGGATGTGGATATTTACCTACATTACCGGGTCCGGCATGGTAAAACTGGTTGATCATGCCCACAAGCTCCTGTTTTTCTTTATCAAAATCTCGTTCATCTTTAATGATAAAATTGGGAGCAGTAGGCAGGTTGCGTTTCCATGGTTCGTTGTTGTATAATTTTTTCTTAAATGCCCAGCCTAATAATAAACCGATGAACATCCGCGGCATTTTTTTATCGCTCAGCGGCACCTTAAATGCTTCTTTGCTGTGTGCCAGCATTTGGGCAACCGTCATTTTTCCCCATACCCGTTGAGCGTTTGGTGTAAGCGAATGGAGGCGGGTGATGATCTCTGTGTAAGGGTCTTTGTCAAATAAATTTTTCATGCGGCATTTTTAGTTTTAAGGTATTCAAGCGTTGCAGGTGTATGGCCATTAAGAACAGTGTTACCCTTTAGGATTTTTAAAGACCACAACTCATAGCTGTAAAATTAAAAATTTCTGAGTATTCCTGCATCATAAACCCGGGCTATTTAATAACAGCAGGATGAACAAAATCGAGGTATACATCATACGATGTTTTCTTTAAATTCTTTTTGTCATAATTCCCCGCTGTAATCACCAGTATTAGATCTTCCTCCCTATTGATTTCTATCTTCTGTCCTCCATTTCCTGTGGCTTCAACGGTTTTGATGATCCTGTTCTCTACGGTATCAACAAGGGTCCAAAACTGGTAGCCATAGCCATATGGTTCTTCCGTATAAATGTGTTTCTTCAAAGATTCGTTCACCAGGTTTTCAGAAATTATTTGCTTCCCGTTCCAATTGCCTTTATTATGGTAAAGCATGCCAAACTTCAGTAGATCCCTCGACCGCATTCTTAACCCGCCCCAGGCGCAAATAAGACCATTCTTCTCTTTTGTCCATTGATAGTTCGTGATGCCCATGGGTTTAAATAAATGGGTTGCTGTAAACTTTTCAATATCTAAACCGGTTACTTTTTCAACGATCTGGGCAAGTAATTGCGTACACCCGGCACTGTACTTAAAAGTTTTTCCGGGCGTGTCAACGAGTGGCTGGCGAAGGATAAAATTGATAGCATGAGCAATATTTTTTTCTTTTAGTGAATCCGCATACCAGATTTGATCATCATCACTCCAATACAAACCGGCACTCATAGTCAATAATTGTTCCACTGTTATTTTGCTCTTCATGCCGGTGTCGTACTTCGCATATTCAGGAAAGAAGTCAAATACCCGCTGTTTCACATCTTTTAACTTACCCTGGTCAATAGCGATCATCACCGCTGCACTTACTATACTCTTGTTAATGCTTCGTATATCATGTAAACTATCACGGCCCTGTTGTACGGTGCCAATAAAATCTGTTGCCCTGTTCTCATCATGCCCGGGCCAGTAATTTTCATACACCAGTTTATTATTGCGCAGTATCAGAACACTGTGGATGTTTGGATAAACACCGGCAGTAATAGAATCGTGCATGGACTTGATCATGCTTTCGTTTATTCCAACATCCTGTAAGGTGGCGGTTTGTATGCCGTCATGTAATTGTTCCGGACTTTCAAAAAGATCACGCTGCTTTTGGCTGCATGAATTTAAAAGTATGATAAGATATATGATAAACTTTTTCATTGAAAATATTTATAATGGAAGATATAACATTTCTTAAATGGTGCCGCTGAATCTACGCCGTATCAAACGCTCAGGCCGGGTGCTGGTTGGAAGCATCCGCAATCTACTGACGGGTAGACTGGCTTGATGATTTATAGGCCTGCAGCATAATGTTCTTTAACTTTTGTTGCTCTTTAACATCCTGGACTTTTGATTGGCAGAAGAACATTGGAATGAGAAACTGCAGGCTGAGTTTTTTTCATAACCAGGATGTTGATGATATTGAAAGATAGGAAATATAGGGGTAAATTTGGGTGGACTTAACATATAGCTGTTCGCCCTGATTTCAGCATTGCTATGTTAGCGGCTGGCTGTTGAAGATTTAGCTTTTTTAAGTGAAGGTAACCAGGAAATAAAAAATTCAACAACTAAAACGGGAACAACCCAACTCATCCATTCATAGGTTGCATCTTTCACCTCCTCATTTTTTATAAAAGATAAAAAATTATGCTTGTACACCAGGTCAGATAAAATGCGAAGAAATACGAAAGCTAAAGTCAAAGTATAACTACGGATCATAAATAAACGATGTGCCTGAACATTTTTTCTTTTTATAGTAATCCACGCAGCAGATGTCATGAATAACCACAACGAAGCTAGAATTAATGTTGGAACTACTGAGCCCGGATATGGTTGCGTAATGCCAAGATATATTGCTGAAAAACCTCCTAAAAGGCATCCAATTATATATACTTTTCCTAAAGACCTATGCCATTTAATATAATGTTTGCGAAACCAGGTCCAGAATTGAAACGGACCTGTTATAAGAGGAATGACTGCAGTCGCTATGTGAGATACAAACCAAAATTGCTTATTCCAAAATGTCGGACCTAAACCTTCTTTAACAAACCTGTAATTTATTGCACGAAAAAAATAGTAAGAGCTAAATAAAATTATTATTGCCCAGGTTATTCTGATAATTAGTTTCTTTTTATCCTTCATGTCATTTAAGCTTACGGGCAGGTATTGCCGATGGTGGGGAATTTTATATTCGCCCGGAACTGCTGCCTGGCTTTTTGATAAAGTTAAATATTAAGAACTAAAGCTGGGCTTTATTCGTCAAGCCCCGAACCGCAGTACAGCAGAATTACCGCTGCTGATTGCTCCAATGTCAAGCCCCACTATTGGCAATACCAATGTTAGCTGATGTTATTTTAGTCCTTCAAATTGTCTATCCAATTGGTTATTTCACTAAAATATGTAGGAGCTATTTTTTGAAAATAGGGAAAGTTGTTGTCAACAATGGTCATTGAATGACTTGCGTTTTTTAATATGACGATATGGTATGACTTATTTCCAGCTGTCCTTAATGTTTTTTCAATTACTTTGTAACTGTTTTCAGGAATTACAACGTCCGATGTTCCCTGTATTAGTAATATGGGTTGTTTAGCCGTCTTAAAATATGGTAGCCCACTAAATTTTAATTTCTCGTCTTTGGCTATTTCTTTTTCAGGTATCCAAATGTATTTATACCACGATTGAGTATTGTATTTTTTAGCAAAATTTTCTATAGTCTGGAATGTGGTAATGCCTGCCAAATATTCATAACTCACTTTTTGGGTTCTTGTCGCAATGTTTATGTTTTCTTTTCCAATTTTATCAATATTTGAATTTCGCCAATTATTCAAATCGCTTTCTAGTAATGTGCCGTCTGGACAACTTACCGAAATCCCAAATTTTAATGCGGGTAATTTTGATAAGATATAAGGAATTTTTATACCACCCTGACTGCTTCCCTTTATTCCAATCCGGGATAAAGGAATTTGATTAGTTGTAGAAATAAATAAAATGCCATTAATATCATCAGCGGCTAATTCTTCAATAGTAGCTGATTTCCAGTTTCCTTCTGATTTACCCGTTCCCCTTTTGTCATAATTGAAGACAACAAAGCCTTTGCTTGCAAAATAATAGGCTTCTGCACTACTGGCACTTCTGTCGCTTCCCTGAGAAGAAGTAACTAAAAACAAGCATCTGTTGTTAGGTTTATTGGGTTTCCAAATTGTTCCTTTAAGCTGCAAGCCATTGGACTGAAAAGTGACTTCTTCCTCTTTAATTTCAGAGGTGCCCGTTTCTTTTTTTGTTAAAACAGATTCTATCGTATTTAATAGTTCATCTGTTTCGTTTGCGTATATATTTAGTTTTCCGGTTAAACCACTATCCAGTTTTTTGAATTTGTATTCGTAAGTATAAGAATCACTAACTATATAAAAGTTTAAGGAGTCATTGCTTAGGTTAACATTCAACGCTGGAATTTGATAAGCATTCATTTCAATGCTTGTAAAAAATACGCTTGCTTGATTTTCTGTATTGGTTACCTCTATTTGATAATTTAGTGAACCATTAGCGTAATTCAGACTTCCGGAATAGGTAACTTCTTCAGCATTTGCAGATGAAGTTATAGCAATAAAGAAAATCATAAAAAGGTAATGAACTCTCATTTCGAAGTAGTTTTTTTTAATATCAGCTAACGGGCAGGTATTGCTGCAGGTGTGGAATTCATTGCTCGTCCGCCCGGAATCCCTACACCGTGTAGGGACTGATTAAAGATATAAAAGTACAGGTTAACAAACAAAAGCCAGGGATGTTGGTCCAGCCCTGATGAAGATGATAGCGATAAAATGCCCATTGCTCCAATGTCCAGCCAGCCTTGCAGCAAACCCAATTGTACGCATAACCTATTTATAGAGTACCTTATTTATTTTCGTTCAATAATGTTTCAAGCTTTTGTTTCGTCTCGGGAATGATCTTTAACGACAAAGTTTTTTTGAAACTCTCTATAGCTTTTAATTTATCACCATTTGCCAAGTACAAATCTCCCAATCCATCATAACAATTAGCAGTTTCGGGGTAGTTTGTAATATTTAGTTTAAACAATGCCTCTGCTTTAATAAGTTGTTTTTGTCTCAACATATAGTATGCAAGACCATTAACCTGGCTTTCATCTGGTTTAATGAGATAACCAATTTGCTCAGAAACATTTTTATAGTGTGTTATGAATAAAGAATCTAGTTTAAAATTGGGATCATCTAATTCACTGTTATAAATTTTGAGTTTGTAATAATCAAAAATAAAACGAAGGGCATCATACTCACCGATCAATCGGACGGAACCGTGATCATCATTTTCATAATATTTATGTTGAAAACGTAATTGATTTGTTTTGTTTTTGAAAATATCTTTAATGAATGTCAGGTTGCTGCGAATAAGCTCAGTACCCTCAGTAGTATCTTTTTGAACTTCCAGCGTATCCATTCCTCTTTCCATCCGGTTTGCCAATGCCATAAATAAGATTTTCCCTTTATAATGCTGATTTGCTAAAATCGTCTTTGCTTCTGTTACAATTTGCTGATCGTTCCACCATAAAGCGCCATCAAGAGAAATATAGGCATCGAATAAATCCTGGTGATGTATCAAGGTATTCACAACAGTCAGGCCACCAACAGAGTGACCGATAAAGATCTTGTAGGAAGCTGTTGGGTAATTTGATTCGATGTATGGCATTAATTCCTTTTCCACATAGCGCATGAATTTTTCGCCTTCGCCAACAACACCGGGCATTCCCTTATCTGAACCATATGTTAGCTCGTTCATTCGGGAATGATGTAAAATGCCGACTACAATCATTGGCGGACAAAGGCCTGCATTACTCATAAATTCGGTTATACTAACAATATCATTAAAATTTGCATTGCCGTCTAATAAATAAATTACCGGGTAACGTCCTTTACCGGTATTTTCATTTCCGCCATTGCTCTTTGGAATATGAATCCAAACTTTACGCTCTTCACCTAATATTTTGGAGGGGAAACATTTTTCAAAACCAACGGTAAAAGAATTGTTTTCCTGTGCTTTGGCACAAAAAGAAAAAAGTAATAGCGTAAAAGAATAAAAAAATGTTTTCATAGAATTTTTAAAGCTTGATTTAAAGATTGCCTGTCCACAGATATGAGCATTACTTTTTTAATGAGTCAAAGGACGTGCTTTATTCTTGTAGTGGGAGAAATATATGTAAAGAGACCTGATTTGTCTTGAAATGGGTTGCAATGTGTATTTGTCTGTTAGGTACTTCGCCTTGAATATCCTGTCACTTGAAAGTGAACGGAGTTTCGTTTTAGGGTTGCGTACAACGGGCAGGGCTTGCTGCAAGGCTGGAATTCATTGCTTGTCCGCCCGGCAACTTCTGCCTGCCGTCAGTGCAGGTAGAATTCGGTCAAGCCCGATATTAGCTGATAGTAGTACAACAGCCGATTGTTATTCCGTCCGCCAGCCTTGCGGCAAACCTTTTGTTGTGCATTCGTGTTTCACAAATGCTTTTTCTGTTAATTAAAATTTTGATTCATTCAGTTTAATTCAAGATTGTATTCTTTTTTTATTAAAGAGTCAAGTGACATATTTTGCTGTAAGGCTCTTCCAATATTATCCCTGAACCAATCGACGTTGACTACATATTGGTCAAGCTTATTTATGAATTTTTGAAGAACAATTTTGTCGTTTGTCAAAAAGTAAGGACTATCAGGCAATATGACTGAATGGGGGGTGAATTTCCCACTGTTAAAATATGCTCTGAATACGCTTGATTTGAAGATATCATTGCCTGCTTCAGAAATACCTTGCCACTGTTTCTGGATTAAAGTTTTCTGCATGTCATCTACATAATTCCTTATAAAACCATCATACTTACTAATTCCATAAGAAACTGCTTTGTTTTTGATTAATCTGAAATTGCCAGAATTTTTTAACTGGTCTATGGTTCTGTCAGCATATATCCATTTTGTAAAAAAGTTTAAGTAAACCTGTTGTTGATATATTTCTGTTGCATGTTTTTCCAATTGCTCATTGTCCTTTAACAATGGTATTAAGGAGTCAATATGAGTTCCAACCACTACAAAGCTATATCTCATTCTAACTAATGTAGCGCTGTCGGTTTTAAGGTCTACGATCATGCTTTCCATAAATTCTTTTTCCCTGCTATCCTCAATAACATGTTCAAGTTGCCATTCTGCCAAAAACCCGCAGAATACAGCAAGAAATAACATTAAAAATTCCCAGAAATATGATTTCCAATTTTTTTTGTGATGGGGCTCTGCCGGGTCGTGGGCATGATGATGTACTTCCATGTTTTTATTTTTATCCTCCGTAGCTTCAGCGAAGGAGGAAGTTTCTTGATTTGGGTTAATAGCCTCTGTGTGAGCAGTAGGAGTAATTTCGTCAGGAGGATTTTCCGATTGATTGATTGTTGGATTATCTAAATGTTCTTCGTCTGTATTGTCTGCCATTTAGTTTTGGTTGGTTATGTTATTAGAGTGTTCAATTGCATGACGAACAACGTCCAGGGCTTTGTGCAGTTTGGGCATTTGTTGCTGTGTCGGCCCCGGTGACGATGTAAATTAGGGAACGGAATTTATAAACTGAAAATAAAAATACTTAATAAACGGTCAACCCCATAGCCGATGATTGGTAGCGAACCGCTGCTGAAGATTGTTTGTCTTGCCCAAGTTGCACAACTTGTCCCGCCATAGCGGGAAAACCCCATGTTGGCAGAAGTGCTTTTTAGTAAGCTTGAATTAGAACCTCTGTGGGAATATTCAATCTGTCATGTAGTTGCCTGATCATTTCAAGAGAAAGTTTTCTTTTGCGATTAAGTATTTCGCTTGCTCTGCTTTTTAGTCCAACAACATTTGCTAAATCGGTTTGATTGTAACCAAGTTGTTCCATTCTGAATTTAATAGCTTCCACTGGGTCAGGAAAACCAATTGGGAATTTTTCATTTTCGTAATTTTCAATTAACATTCCCAATATTTCCAACTCGTCTCCTTTATCTGTTCCTTTTTTCGAATCAAAAATTACTTCAAGCCTGGAAAGTGCCTGTTCGTAGTCCTTTTTTGTTCTAATTGGCTTAATGTTCATTTTAAATTGTTTTAGCATTTATTTTATCATACTCAGCATGGGTACCAATAAATCGAATCCAAATCATTTGATAGTCGTAATTAATTTTCACAAGCAGTCTATAATGATTGCCCTTAATATTAAAAACGACTCGGTTGTCAGCCAAAAAACTTGCACTTGGGTATTCAATTTTAATTCTATTGGGGCTTGTCCATTCTGCTTTTGAGGTTTCTTGATACCAAGCCTTTAATTGCTGTTCGCTGTCAGGATGTGTTTGCCAAAAATCTCTTAAAATTTTCTTTGCAATAATTCTCAACTTTTCAAGTTTTGACAAAGATATGAAAAGTTCCCGAAATGGGATAATTTATTTTACCCTTTGTAGCTTTAAGGTATTTATGGTAGCATTTCTGCCAACGTCCAGCCAGCCTTGCAGCAAACCCAATGTTGCCTGCTGGCTTTTGTGATTACTGTGATTGTAACCACTTTATTATTTGCTCAGGGTCTGCAATACTCCAGGAAATTGGATGTCTTATATTATTAGGTTTTCTGTATCCTTTGTCTATTGTTGTTACTAGAACAGCATTGGTGTTTCCCAATCTCTGCAACTCATTAATCATAGCCGAATGGTCTGTGATATTATTATAGGATAGGTCATAACCTCGTTCTTTTAACCCCCATTGAATATCAGGCTCTGAGATTAACATTATTGGTGTTTTAATCAAAGATTTTATCGCTTTTTGTGTCGTGTCAGAAAATGAATAAGGGGAATTAATATAAAAGTTTTTCAATGCAGTTTTTGGTGTTCCTTTCATTTCTTTCTCTATTCTGTCTATCATAAAGAAAACCTCTTGATTTACTTTTTCAGGATTTGATAGTCTGACTACTCTTTTGGCTGCGTTATAATAACGTTCCCAATCAAGTGGTGAGGCTATGGCGAAAACTGCTTTTGGTTTTATGGGATAGTTGTTTTCAATGGATAATTCGGAATATTTGACCGCACAAGTTCCACCAATAGAAAAACCACCTATGAAAAAATCTTTTCCTTGTAATTGATGTTTAGTAACCACATGTTCTAAAATTTCTTTTAACGATTGTTGAGAAGCCCAATCACTTCCAAAGAAAGAAGAACCTGTCTTTAAAATCGGAATAATAGTTAATATGCCATTTTGTGAAGCATATTTTGGTATGTCAGTTTGGGACAAAACGTCCTTTGGTGAATTTCTAAATGCGTCCAACAAAACCATATATGATTTCACGGTTTCATTTTCAGGAAAAACCGCAACATACCTATTTGTTGTGCTGTCTTTTGGATTCAAATAAACTGTTTCAATTCTCTGTCCATATGTAATGAATGAAGTGAAAAGTGTCAGAATGAGTAAAATATTTTTTTGCATTGTCAGGTGTCAATTAAGCTTGCAGCCAACGGGCAGGGCTTGCTTGCTGTGGGGATTGTTGCTGTGACTGCCCCGGCGCAAAACCTAATTAAAGAAACGAATTTTTATTTTAAAAGTAAAATCGATTAGTAAATGGTCAACCCAATAGCCAAAGCTGAATAGGGGAGTGATGCCTGGATTTCCTTCCGTCTGCCCACATAACAGCAAACCCAATTAGCGGTGGTGCTTTCCTCAGTCAGTTTTGAAGTTTTGGATTAGATCCTTGAGTTCTTTATCAGAAATATTGTCAACATCTCCTTTATCAAAAATAGTTAACAGGTTAACAGTTACTTCTTCGTCTGAAATTTTTTCAGCATATCAGATCAAAGAAGTCTCAACTAGTGAGATCACTCTTGCTCCGCCACTCTTGCCTTTGCCTTTACTTATAACTTTAAGCCGTATTTTATATGCTTCCTTGCCCAAAGGAGTGCCAAGTCTGGGCGTACTTGCAAGAGCTTTTTCAAGATTCAGTAAATCTTTCGATAGAGATTGATACTTCTTTAGAAGGGGTTTTGCGGCGGTTTTAAAGGATTTGGTAATGTTAACTGTTACTTTCACGCAAAAAATCTTTTAAGGTTTGCAATTTTTTCCCCGACTTTCTTGCTTCCTTTACTTCTAAAAGACCTTCTTTTATATCAGTAAAAACTTTTAATTTATTTTGAAGCTTAGTATACTCTTTATTAATCTTCTCCCAAGTCCTTATTGGAACCAAAACCGAAGTTTTATCTCCGTTTTCATCAACCATATATTTTAATGCGCTTGCCATAAAAATGTTTTAGTCAAAGCTACAAAATATCTTTGAATCGAAAAGCTGCCGTAGCATCACCGCTAACGTTCGAGGCCTTTGTGCAGTTGGGGAATTCACCAACTGCCCGGAACTGAAGCTAAATTTATAACTAAAAGCCGAAGTTAAGAACTACTGCCGGCAGAATTACGTCCGCCGAATATGAAGCCTGGATATGCACTGCCGATGATTGCTTCAACGTCTTGCCCCAATTGTACAAAACCTGTTGTGGGTAGTTGCTTAATCGTTTAGTCTGTTTTCTATATCCATTCGCTCATGTAAAATTCTAATTACCTCGATAGTATTATTTATGACTCTGTAGAAAATGAGATGAGATTTGACCTTTGAAGCTCGATAACCTTTTCGAACATACTCCATTGATTTACCAGCGGTGCTATTCTTGCAGATGTAATTAATTTCATCAAATATTAGATTGTAGTAGCGATCTGCTTGTTCTACTGACCACTTTTCAACTGTATAAAGCCAAATCGCTTCCAAGTCGGAAACAGCTTTTTTGCTAATAACAAATGGAAGTGTTTTCATAAATACTTGCTGTGCAACTTCTTTAAATTGGCTTTCGGATCAAAGTTCCTTTCCATTCCGCTCTTCTCGCCTTGAGAAATGGCTTTGTTAAGATCTTTCATTTTGAATTCTTCTTCTTCTAAAAGCCTTAAAGCTGTTCGAATTACTTCACTTGCAGAATTGTACTTACCAGATGAAATTTTAGTAGAAATAAATTCCTCAAAGTGTTCACCTAACAAAATTGATGTATTGCGTGCCATAGAGTTTACTTTATATAAAAGTACCAATAATTGGTATTAGCTCCAAAAAATGTTTCTAAGGATTGGGAAGTCCAATGCAATTACACACAACGGGCAGGGCTTGCTGCAGGGCTGGAATTCATTGCTCGTCCGCCCGGAACCGATGCTGGTTACAATTGGCTGATGATTGCTGGTCAAGCCCAACTTGCATAAAACCCAATGTTGTACGTTCGCACACGTTACTTATTTGTCGAGCCCATTCTGTGAAGTTGCCATTTGCCATTCATTTTTTTGAATATGGCTAACCAGGCATATTGTGTTGTGTCTAGTTTATTGCCTTCTACCTTATTTCTTACAACCACTAATTTATCTACCACAACTGTTGCCATTGTCGCATCGTCTGAAAAGCTAATAATTGTCGGAGACACATCGTCCCATTTTATGAAATCTACTGAATTGAAATAGGATTCAAATTTTTTGAGACTTTCTGTGTATGAGGGCTTTCTGACTACACCACGGTTAACTTCAATATAGTCTACTGAACTGTTGCCAAGGAATAGCTTAGGGTTCTTTTCAAGGTGAGCTTTTCTTTGTTGATCATGAATGTCCAGAATAATTTTTTTCTCAGCTTCTATATCTGGTCGACTTTTGCAGGCTTGAACTGCAAAGAGTAGCAAGAAAATGGGCGTATAAAACTTCATAGTCGAGTAATAGTGGAATTTAGTTTTGTGTGACGTACAACGGGCGGGGCTTGGCGAAGTGGGGGATAGTTGTTCCGTCCGCCCCGGCAAACCGAAGCCCAATTTATAATTAAATGTTGAAATTTTGAACTAATGCCCGGCAGAATTCCGTCCGCCCGATATGAAGCACAATAGATTTACAAATGTTGAAACACAGCTTCCGTCTGCCCCCATTTAGTCAAACCCGATGTTGGCAGCTGGCATGTACCGAGCAGGCTTTAGATTTTGTATATTTGGCGATATTATGAAATACGATTCTCCAACTAATCAAAGCGAAATTTTACCTAATCTTTTAGGATTAAAATCTATTGAGGAAATTGGACTTTCTGAATTTGAAGGATTTTTAAAAGCGGAAATTCAACTTACAGAAAGTCTTACTACGAGGACTAGGTTTAATGTTTCGTACATTTTGAAAATGCATAAGCTTTCACTGGGGCATTTATATTCGTTTGCAGGAAAATACAGAGATGTCAATCTTTCAAAAGGCGGCTTTGCATTTCCAGCCTCTCTTTTTTTGCCGGAAACTATGATAGGTTTCGAGAATGAAATTTTGTTAAAACTTCCCAATAAGTACGAGGGCAAAGAAGAGCTAGTAAAGGATATAGCTAAGGTTCATGCTGAACTTTTATTTATTCATCCTTTTCGTGAGGGAAATGGACGTACTGCAAGAATACTCGCCAACTTAATGTCTCGTAAACAAGGTTACGATGCTTTGAAATTTGAGTTAATAACTGAAAAGGAATTTGGTAATTACGTGTTAGCTGTACAATCTTCAGCTGATAAGAATTACGAGAAGATGGAAGAAGTAATAAGTTCTATCTTCCCAGGCTAAGCTCCACTTTTTTTAATGCCAGTAAAGCCATTTCTTTTGAAATATTAATCCCCTCAATGCGAAACGAGGCCAAAGCTGATTGCATTATTTGTTCTCTAGGAATTTTCTTGTTTTTCCCTTTTATAGGTTTTGTTTCCATATTGTAAAGATAAAATAAATAGTTCACACTTTAAAGAAACGGAATGCTCAAAATGCTTGCTGCCAACGGGCAGGGCTTGCTGAAGTACGGGTATTAGTATTCCGTCCGCCGACAACCGCTGCCCAATTGAAAATATGAAGTTGAAGTTAACAACAAAAAGCCAAATAGTTATTCGTCAAGCCCCGATATGAAGAACAGTAGAATTACCGCTGCTGAAGATAACCTTGTCAAGCCCGTATTTTGGCAAACCCGATGTTAGTGCCAGTGCTGTACTCCCGTTTCTGACTAACTGTCAATCTTTAAGGATAAAGTCCGTAATACTTTTTACTAATTCATTTGCAATCGGCAAATCTACTCTGCTATATGTCGCTACGTTTGCTTGCAAATCTCCTATTATAGTTCTTAAAATATGATTCATGTCTTTGATAAGTACTAATTCGGCATTTTGATTTGCGTTTGAGAGTCGCTTGGCATCTTCAACTGATACTTGAATATCATTCGTGCCTTGTAAAATAAGTGTAGGTATTGTAAGCTTCTTAATTTCGTCTTGAGGGTCATATTTAAACCACGAAATTATATAGGGTTGAACAGTTGTTCTAAAAAGTACGTTAAGCATTGGAGGAACATTCTCAAATGTTTTTCCATTTTTTAAGCTGTCAATTATAGGAAATGATAAATCCTGAACTTCTTTTGGTTGAGAACTTAATTGTTCTTTTAAAATTTTGTCTGCTGACTGGCCAGCGCCTGCAATGGAAATAAATTTATCGGCATTTGACCCTGTGAGCATTCCAATCAGTGAACCTTCACTGTGTCCGATGACAATGATTTTGGAAAATCGGTCGTCTTGTTTTAATAAGTGAATCCATTCTTTTGCATCATTTACTAAATCATCAAAGCGAAATCCCTCTTCGTTTTTTCCAGCCGATTGACTTTCTGCTATTCCTCTTTTATCATACCTCAATGATGCAATATTATTTTTTGATAATTCTGATGCTAATATTTTCAACGAATTATTTTTCATCATCGGATTATTACCGTCTCTGTCTGTCGGTCCTGACCCTGCAATAATCAGTACAACAGGAATTTTATCAAATTTTTCCGGTGTTGTTAAAGTTCCGAATATTTCTCCCGTTTTTGTTTGAAGGGTAATTTTTGTTTCAATAAAAGTAGTGTCGCTGTTTGCCCAAGCGTTTACTGTCATTATGCACCACGAAAATAGAATTAAGAGATTTTTATTTTTTTTCATTTGTGTATGTTTTGTTTGTTGAGTATAATTATTTATTTAATATGCTTTTTTCTTTTTGAAATTCAGTGTAAGAAAAAACTATAGGCACAATTACAAGTAGGAATATTATTGCACCGAACACCATAGAATATATATGATTGTCGCTAATGAAAAAAGCAAGAATAGCTATAAGTATCCCGCCCATTATCCACAACCAACCTCCTAAGCGATGAGTATTCTTCCACACTTGCTCATTTTTCAAGGTCCAGGGAGTGCGAATTCCAATGAAATAATTTGGTCTTATTGTTTGAAAATAATTGCCAAGGATAGCGAATAACATACCTATTAAAGCAAGTAGCATATTGGGATTTTTTATACTTCCTGTATCACTTAAATATAAAAGATATGTTGCTAAGAGTGAAATAAAAATTGTTAGTATAAAACGCAAGGAGTAATACTTGTCTCCCATTTGTTGAATTTTCTTTTTTGGGTCTATCTTTGGAATTAGGAGCATTAAAAAGTAAATCCCAATCCCTAAAGCTCCAGGAATAAATAGCAAAGAGGTTTTGCTTGACCATTCATTCGCAACTCCATCTATGGTAAAGTGGGTTGGTACTTGTTCGGGCAATTTGTTCCAGATTGTTGCAAGGTAAACGTAGGGCAATGCTATAAAAGCCCATAATATTAATTCTTTAAGATATTTGTTCATGGTTTTATTTTTTTAATGTTAGTACATATTGAAGTAAATCGTCTACAATTGTTGTGTTAATTGAATAAAGAACAAATTGTCCTTGTTTTATTGTTGTCACTAGCCCCGCTCTTTTTAGTTTGTCAAGATGATGCGAAATACTTGGTGCTGTCATATCAAATTTGGCAGCAATGTCTCCTGCTGTCATGTCCCGTTTACGTAACATTTTAAGAATTTCCCTTCGTGCTGGGTCGTTCAAGGCTTTAAAAACATCGTTCATTTATTTATGTTTAATAAGTATATTAATTATATAATTAGACAAATGTCTAAATATCTAATTACATTACCAAATATTTTTCGAATTATTTTATAACATGCTCAAAATAAGAGATATCTAATCAAGCAAAATTTATGAAAAGCGCAGAATGTTGTGGAGAATTTGTTTGAGAAGCGTTCGATGGACATTGTTGATGTCGATTTGGATAAGCGCCCACCGTATTACATTTGTCCTTTAGCATTGGCACTAACGGGCAGGGCTTGCTGCAGGGCTGGAATTCATTGCCCGTCCGCCCGGAACCGCTGCTGATTAAAGATATAAAAGTACAGGTTAACAAACAAAAGCCCAGAGGTGTTGGTCCAGCCCAGATGAAGCACAAAAGCGATAAAATGACCATTGCTCCAATGTCCGGCCAGCCTTGCAGCAAACCCAATGTTAGCGGTTGTTTTTCTTCGCTGCTTCTACATAGTCGTCTTCGCCAAAGTGCAATCTCAATCCAACAACTTTTCCATTGTCGTCTCTTCTAAATCTTATAAAAGTGTTACTAAAAGACCACGACTGAAACTCGTCTTTAGCATTCCATCCAAGCTCGATAGTTGGATAAAACGATAACGTCATAAACAATTGGTTTTTTTTATGAGTTATCTCAAAGTCAAAATTAGTTACCTCAATGCCCATTGCTGTTTTCATAAACTTCTGCATATCAAATGGAGCATTTTTTAAAGTATATTTTCCGATATACTCTTTAAGTACTTTTTCTGGCAGACTACCTTTTTGAACTTCATCTAAAGTAATATTGAACTCAACTAGCTTTATATCATCTTTGTCTATTAGTGGTCGGGTAATCAGTTGTTGTTCGTCATGAGGAAATGAACTTAAAATAAAATCCTTGCTATTTCTGGCTTCCCCTTCAAAAAATAGTTGTGTTGTAAGTTCATGATAATTCCTTTTAGAAACTTTATAGTGAATGTGTCTCGTTCTTGAACCATACGGACCTGGATATATTGTCTTGAATTTATACTCTCCCAATTCATTTGTAATTGCTTGCCCCCAACCTTGAAAATTTGGGTCGTCTTGCCGTTCACTTTTATCATACTCATGATGATATTTTCCATAGTGATTGGCTGACCATATTTCTACAATAGCTAAATGTATTGGCTTGCAATTCTTGTCTGTTATCTTTCCATATACTGTTATAACTTGTCCAAATGCAACACCTGCATTCCCGTTTATTTGTGTCAAATCAATATCGTGGTCAGCTTGCTTTCGGTATTTCATTACTGCAAATGGCCCTAACTCTAAAATAGGTGTTGTCTTGCAATCTTCGGCAGGTAAGTCTGGAATGTGTTTTATAAAGCTTGACCCAATAATTCCTACACCGGCTGTCAAGCCCAAATTGGTAAGAAATTTTCTTCTATTTTGTTCTTTGTCTGCCATGTCTTTTATGATTTTTAGGATGTCGCTATAAAATAACCGCTACGGGCAGGGGCTGGGGGGGGGGGGGGGAATTTTGGGGGGGGGGGGGGGGGCGCCGGGGGTTGGGGAAAAAAAAAAGGGGGGAAAAAAAAAAAAAAGGGGGGGGGGGGGGGGGGCCCCGGGGGGGGGGGGGGGGGGGGGAAGGGGGGCCCCCCCCCCCCCGCCGCCCCCCCCCCCGGGCCCCCCCCCGGGGGGGGGGGGGGGGGGGGGGGGGGGTTTTTTTGTCCGTGGGGGGTTTTCTTGGGGGGGGGGGGGGGGGGGGGCGGGGTTTTTTCTCCCGCACCCCCCCGGGGGGGGGGGTGGTGTTGTGGGGGGGGGGGTTTTTTTTTTTGGTTTTGCCCCCGCCCCCCCCCCCCAGAAAGAAAAGGGGGGGGCTTTTTGCCGGGGTTTTTTTTTTTTTTTTTTTTTTTGTTTTTTGGGGGGGGCCCGGGGGGTTGGGGGTTGGGGGTTGGGGTCGGTTTTTTTTGGGGTTTTTTTTTTCCCGCGCGCGCGGGGGGGGTGGTTTGGGGGGGGGGGGGTGGGGTTTTGGTGGGTGGGGGGGGGGGGGCCGGGGGGGGGTTTTTTTTTTTTTTTTTGGTTTTTTTGGGGTTTTTTTGGGGTGTGGGGGGGCGGTTGCCGGCGCGTTTTTTTCGCTTTTTTGTTTTTTTTGGGTGTTTTTGGTTTTTTTTTTTTTTTGTTTTAAAAAATTTTGGGGTGGGTTTTGGTGTGGAACGTTCAGGGCTTTCTGCTGTGCTGGAATTCATTGAATGTCCAGCCCGGAACTGAAGCCGATTTGAAAAACGAAAGTTGAAGATAACAACAAAAAGCTTAATAGAATTACGTCAAGCCCGATAATAGATGATAGTGATGTGAAGCTGATTGATACTACGTCTGCCAGCATAGCAGAAAACCCCATGTTGGCGGTTCGTGCTTATCTTTTAGTTTTCGTGTGCTTCAATTTCTTTCTTAACAGAGACTGCGAAAGATTCGGCTTGTTTTTCTGTAACAATAGAAACTTGAATTTTCTTACTTTGTCTATTTAAAGTGTCTTCAATAAATTTCTTAATGGTTCTATTTCTACTTGGAGAAACAGTTAAGAAATACAAATGAAGCTTTTCAGAAGAATTTTCTAATTCACTAAGAATACCGCTCCATTTATATACTTTGCTTTTAATTGAATCTGTCCGCTTAAGGTCAAAAGACAGAGTTTGATAGCAATTCCAAGTACCATTTTTCCATGCTTTGTCAAACTGAATAACGTCATGTTCGGTTTTTACAGTATGTTCTTTTAGTTTGTTTGTTATGCCATTGTCGTCGAAATGCTTTTTATAGACTTTACGCCAAACATATTTATCATCATGAGAATCTTTGTCAGCGTCGTGGTTATATTTATCTATGAGTCTTTCAAATAAGTCATTTAAAGCAGCTTGTCCACTCAAGTCAATTCCATAATTCATAGAGCAGCATTCTAAAGCGCTATCATCTTTTGTCAAAATAGAATTAGTTATCTCTTCGATAGATGAAAAACTTTCAAAAAGGTCATTACTTGATAATCTTTTTGATACGATATTAATTTCTTTATCAAATTGTTTCAAGGCACCTAATAAAGAATGTCCATTAACGTCAATAAAAAATTGAGAGATGCGACTAAATTTATTAATAAATCTAGATTTTAAGAATCGGGATTCGGGCATATAAACTATTATGCCCACATTCACGAATTCTCCGGTGATTCTGTCGTGAATGTACCGAACGATTTGAAACTGATACTTTTTCATGACAATGATTTATAAAGATGTTCTAAAAAATGATTCCTATTCTTAACTAGTAATTCAAGGTTAGATTGAATTTCATTTACTTGGGAAGTTACCCATTCTTTCGGTATTAAAACATTTACTTTAGACCAAAAGTTCGAATCTAGAACGTTAAAACTCTCTACGAAAGTATCAAAATTGTGCTTATTTTGCTTTAGGATACTGTAAAAGTAGTGATTTTTTATCCATGAGAGGTCAGCAGGCCCTATAAGCCACGGAGTAGGATTTTTTATAATGTCCATGACAAAGGAAAAAGCTAGTTCGTGGTCGAATATGAGTACTTTATCGCCATCCGTAAGCATATTTTGCTTATCTACACGTCTATCTGGGTTTGCAATGAATATATCAAATGCATATATTTTTTCAGCTTCTTCGTATTGATTGTCATTTGGATTTTGACCTTTTATGAACTCCCAATATCCTGTAAAATACTTGCAACCGAAATTTAAACCTATACTATTACTAGCAAATTTATATCCATCTTTACCTATTAGTGTCTCAACAAATTCCGGTGTTACATTCACTAAAACTGGCTCTGCAACATGTAATTCAAGTTCCATAGCAATAAATGCAGCAATCAATTCTCTACTTGAGGATTCAATTGACATCCTAGGAGAATTTTTGTATTTGGCGACATAGTCAGATTTTTCGCCTGATGTTGTACAAACACCTCGAATTAACATTGGTTTAGTTGTCCCGGTACCTAATAATGTGTCCCCCGAAAGAGCTTGAATTGTAGGTAGGAAATATTCTTTGTCAGTTATTTTGGTCACAGTATTGTTCTATTGAGCAAATATAATGTTAGAATTTCAAATACGGATGCGATATTAGCTGATAGTAGTGCAACTGCCGATTGTTATTACGTCCGCCAGCCTTGCGGCAAACCTTTTGTTGTAGGCAGCCTTTGAGCGGAATGTAAACTGTTACTTTTTCTTTTTGCTGATTTTGTCAAGGTAATATTGCCGACGCTTACCAAAGCGTTCAACTTCTGATTTTAAAGTTTCATACTGAGTGCTAATTTCTGTCAATTTTACATTTAAGTCTTCGGTAATATCATCTTTAGTTTCTAATTCTTCAATAAACGAATCCATCTCTGGTAAATTTTTGTAACCTAGTTTTTTTGCATCTTTAAGAAGAGTGAAAAACTTTTGTAACTTTTCGTTCTGATTTAGTTTTCTATTACCAAGGTCAGATCCGTCAACTGCGGTATTATTATATGTCGCAATTGACTCGTGAAGAGTTTCTTGCAAATCCCAACGTAGTCTTGGTATGCTTTTGCCATCAAGGTCAATACCACTTTTAACCAACATCTGAACATCTGTCCAACATTGATCTACACAATATATCAAAAGTGGATTATCCATTAATTTGATATATTCTCGAGGGTGAATTTCAACTTTTCCAACTAAGTCTAAAAGGGTTGCTAGCGTTTGAGGCTTTGCTGTTACAATGTCAACTAAACCTACATCCTTTGCACATTTTAAATATTTCATAGATTGAGTTAACAAATACGCCTTTCCTCCAAGTACTTTTCCTGGATTCAATTCTTGTCTATTTAAATAATAGCAGGTTAAATAAAGTAAAGTATCATTTGTGGCTAGCTCTTTTGTTTGTTCCTCGGTTCTGTATTTTGCTTTTTCTTGTTTAAGTAGTTTTTCATGTAATTTATTTTTGAATTTTTCAAAGTCAGCCGGAGGTATAGTTATATTAAGAGTCGCCAAATCTATAATTTCGATTTCACTTGGTAGGACGTCATAAATTACACTTTAAAGAATGAGACGGGATTTCGGTCATCATAATAATTTGATAGATAATTAATAAAATTGGTTTTATGTCTTTTGTAATAATGAAAGTAACCCTGCACAAACAAATTTTTCACTTCATATTCAACGAATTCTTCGTTTAGACCATGTAATGATTCTCCAAAAAAGTATAGCTTCTGTGTGAAATCGAAGCATTTTGTAAGCATTCATCGAAAACATTTGTTGGGATAATAACCTTGCAACCTAATTTCAAAAGGTCTTTAATATACGACAATAATATGCCTGATTGGGTCTTTCTTTTACTATACAATTGAGTAGAAAATCAGTATCAATAACAAATATTTTTCTTGAAAATTGAGAATGTTGAAGCTCTTTTAAATTAGGTCAAAGTTCATTATTTTCACTGCTAGATATGCTTTTGCCCAGTTAGCAATTGTATTAGCCTGCGAAATAGTTGGTGATTTTATTATTTGACCAATAGTTGCTATAAGTAAATCCCAATCTTGGGCGACAAATTACTTTTAGCGATTGATGCAAATGTTCTTTAAGCCTATATCAAAAGTACTCGGCAAGTTCTGGTCTAAATACTGATTAGTTAATTCAATTCCATATAATTTGAACACTTCTAGCAGGACTTCCAAAGAGTTCTTTTTAATTCTATTTTTTTCTTGTTTTGAAAATGTTACAGAAGATACTGAAGAAACATTGCTATAAATATCCTCTAGAAGGGCATCTGTATATTGGTTAGCTAGAATTGTTGACGCTTCTAGTTTTTTGACAGCAAGACTTGTTAATGAAAAGGATGTTCCATCTTGTTCAATTTGTTTTTCATTTTTAAGTCTTTGTATTGTTGCTTTAATTTGATCTTCATTAAAGGATGTATTTCCAATATTTGCTTTGTAAATATTTAATATTTCATCAATCGTGAGAGGGGATTTTTTGAATCGTAAATAAGGGATAATAATAAGTTATCAAAATATCTTTCTAGCATTCTTTGCATTTTTGTTAAAAGTAAACGCAATAGAAACTTTAAGCAATGAGATTTCTAGACTTTTGTTTGCTTCTTCCGAGATTCTTGGCTTATTTGATTTAAGAGCAGCAATCTGACTTTCGATTTGAGGAAGTGCCTTGCAAATAGACCATTTGATAAGTCAGATAGTCTACTAATAAATGTTTCTTTCAAATATGGTAAGTGGAATTCCAAAATCTTTCCTTACTATTTTTAAGTTTTTCTTGATTTTCACCGCTTATCATTTTATTAGTTACATAGACAAGTTCTGAAAAATCAATGCCCACTTCACGTAACCTAGCAATTGTTTTTTCTATTTTACCTTTACTATATCCCTGAAGACTGTATTGAAAACTGTTCTGATTGACCCTTCTGATTCGTAAAATTTATCTTCAATTGCATCTTGTCCGAAGTCATTACCACCGGGCATTGGTTTTATGTCATAGTAACCTTCATTGTAAAGAACTTCTGTAGCTAACTTTTCGAACCTTGGTCATCAGTTATTTTGTCTAAAGCTATTTCAATGATGTCTAAACCCATTTTTATTTAAAGTTAAGAAATGAAGATTAATTTAAAACTATTTGATTTTGGTATCTTATAGGAAAGTACTGCTGAATAAGGTTGCCTACTAACGGGCAGGGCTTGCTGCAGGGCTGGAATTCATTGCTCGTCCGCCCGGAACCGCTGCTGATTAAAGATATAAAAGTACAGGTTAACAAACAAAAGCCCAGCGATGTTTGTCCTGCCCAGATGAAGCACAACAGCGATAAAATGACCATTGCTCAATGTCCAGCCAGCCTTGCAGCAAACCCAATGTTAACTGCCGTATTTTTCATTAATGTTGGTCAGTCGCTTAGTTGTCCGAAGGCAGTCTAAGATTTTTTATTCGTTCGAGGGTCTTGGCCTTTAAAACCATATTGAAAATTAATTTCGTTTTGATTAACAAAGGCATTTACCCTAAAAGGATTGACAGAAACATTTTTATATAGAAAATATCCGCCATAAACAATTTGTCCATTTACTACTAATGCAAATTGCTTTGCCAATTTAACTGACAGATTTAATCGCTCCATTCGTTGGTCTAAGGAGTATTGGAACTCAGCAACATGGTCTTGTTTTCTATATCTTTTCTGTCCTTTGTTTTTTATAGAGTACTTTCTAACAGCGTAGGAAACAAGTTCTGAGTTTTTGATAAAAGCAGTGTCCTCCAGATCTTCAAGGGTCGGTGTAAATGGAATCATCTTTTTTAGTAACTGTGTCATACAAAGGATAGCTTTTTTTTTAAGCAGATATATTTCATCGCGACAATCTTTCATTTCCTTCGTTTGAGAAAATGAAACTTGTGAAAAAGCAAGAGAAATATTAAAAGGGCTAAACATTAGTTACTCAATTTTGGAAACGGAAGCTACTTTAATATGGCAGTTAACGACCAAGTATTGCTGCAGTTGGGGAATTGACCAACTGTCCTTTAGGTTTGCCTTTTCAATTTATTATTAAATGTACTACTATTACTACCTTTTCTTTTTTGCTTCTTTTTCTTTTTACAATCCACATTTTTGTGGATAAACATAATCAGCGGCGGCAGCTCCTTTACTTAACTGTGAGGGTTAACTACCCATGGGCGGATGAAATCTGCCGCCGTTTTTTCCCTTAGTGTTCATATAGTAATTAGGGCATTACCCACTATTAAGGACTAGAACGATGGGGCAAAATGGTTATGCTTTTTTAATGTTTTAAAATCTAATTTATGCAAAAAATTATCTTGGCATTGATGTAAGTAAACTTTGTTTTGACGTTTCGCTTATCGTTACTGTTAACGAATGCAGGCAGCCGATGGTTATTTCCCAGTTCGACAAAATTCATCCGGCCTGAAAAGTTTTAAAGCCTGGTTGGAAAAGCACCAGGTGTCTTTTGATGAGAACAGTCTGCTGGTAATAGAAAATACCGGCATTTATCATCGGCTTATCTGGAATTTTTGCACTACCAATTTATTACCTGTTTTTATTGGCAATGCAGCGGATCTCAAATGGAGTTTTGGCATAGCCAGAACTAAAATGACAAGGTGGACAGCATGCGTTTGTGTGAGAAGCTTACAAAAATCATGAAGAGATAAAACCCACGACTGGCCTAAATAAATCCTCATCACCCTGAAAGATCTGTTGAGCAACAGAAGCAAATTGTTGAGGCAAAAATGCAATTAAACAAACACTTGGGGAACTAAAAGTGAGTAATGATAAAACTACACAACTGCTTTTAGAAAACCTAATAAAGCAGCTCTTGATGGGCTTAAACATCTATCAAAACTCATAGAATCCGAAATGCTTCGCCGGTAAAACAGGATGATGCGTTTCAGCAAACTACAACCGAATGATTATTGCCAGGCATTGGAAAATAACCGCCATTTTTATTATTTGCTGCACCAACAACTTTTGCCATAAAAATAACAGGTAAGAAGTTGGCAATTATACAGGTGTAGTACCGCATGGATTATAAAACGGTACCAGCGTAAAGGCAGAAACCGTGTGCACTTTATGGCTAACAAAGAACTGAAGGCCATACTCACTATGGGAGCATTATCAGCTATCATGCTTACCCGGAGTTTAAAGATATTATAACCGAAAAATAAATGAAGGCAAAAGCCTCTACAGGTACTAAATGCTATTAAAAATAAAATTTGTTACGGGTTGTAGCAGTTATCAATCAACAAAAATTATGAGAATAAATATCAGTCGCATGTGCATAACTAAGAAAATAAATGGGAAAAACATTTGGTTAATCATAGTATCCGCCCGGTACTGAAGCTACTTACCATAACTAAAAGCCGAAGTTAAGAACTAATGACCGGCAGAATTCGTCCGCTGAAACTAAAGCTTGATATGAATTGCTGATGATTGCGGTTCCGTCCTGCCCCAATTGCAGCAATACTTTGTTGGTGGCAGGCTTTCTTGGCCCTGTTAGCCTTTTTCTGATATTGTTTAGATAATTTGTAAATGGCTTAGTATTAAATTTTGTATTTTTTTTCTGCATTTGCCTTTTTCAATTATCTTTCTGGTGCGTCAATTTTATTTAAAAAGACATTAATTCCAGTGATGGTCTGATTGTCGCTATATTTCTGTTTTTCTTATAACCAAGTTTAAAACCGTTGGTCCAGAGACTTTGTTTGGGCCTTGAGTCAAAGAGTGACGAACAGGCTATTGTTGAAGACAAGGTCAGAATCCTCTACATTTAACCTAGTCGTCTGTGATTCCGTTTATGTTACAAAGGTTCTTTACCTTGATTGTCTGTTTCGAAAAGAAGTTTTGATATATGTCCCGGAAAGGTGTCGTTGCTGTTTATTTCTTTGGTATTCCAAGTTCCCATATCTTGTTAGTTGACGGACTGTCGTTTAAACAACGAACAGGGCTTTATGCAGGTTGGGAATTAGCATCCCCCCCCCGTCTGCCCGGGCTGCTGTTGATTGAAAATATTTTGTTGAAGTTAAATCTAATGTTGAACATTGCTTGTTAAGCCCGAACCGATGCCTGCCTTGCAATTAGCTGAAGCTTTAGTTTGTCGCTTCCAATCCTTGCATAAACCTCCATGCTTAGGGCGAAGTCGTACCTTTCTAACACTGATATGATACTCTTATTATTTTTGGTCAATGAGTTTACCTCATTTTGAAAGCTTGGTCTGTAGGCATTTTCTCCGATGACTTCACGATTATTTGAGATTGTCTGTTTTTCAATCTAACCAAATTGGTAAGTTTTCTCCTGCAATAAATGAATCGAGGAAACATTCCTTCAAGTTATCAAACCAGCCAGAGTCCATACCAAAAATGAATTTGAATTGGACATAGTCCCTTACGAGTTCTTAGCCCAAAGCCGAACTCAGAATAAACCTATTGAAGTGGGGCCAGATGTTCTATCAATTGCAATTGTCCAACATTCCACTTCTGTGATTTTTGAACTGTAGTCCCATTCTCGCAAATGCAGATTTGGTTCAACTAGAACATTTCTTTAAGGGCAGATTTAACTAAGAGGTCTGCAATTTGAGTTATTTGATCTTGCACTAAAACTTTAATATCCGTCGATCTTCTCTGTCATAAGATTTCGCCTAACGACAGGTATTGATGCAGATGTGGATATTTGTTGCTGTGTCTGCCCGTTACCGATGCCGGAAAATGATTTAAAAGTACACGTTAACAATTAACCGCCGATCAAATTTCCGTCCGCCGGGATGCAGTACAGTAGCGATTAGCAGCTGATTGACAGTGAGTCCGCCCCATTTGCTGCAATACCCATGTTGTGTAGCCAAAGTCTGCCAGTCGGTATTTGTCAAATCCATGTGTACACTAAATCAACGTCACAATTTAATTTCTGTTTGAAGTCCTCAATAACTGTCAGTGAATTGTGACCAATTCCAAAACGTAAAACCTAAGTCACTGAAGCCCCAGTTAGGTTTAAAGTTGAATTGAGAATGCTCTGCTCGAAGCGTTGCATAAAGGGCAAGTCAAATTGTTGCTTTTGTCGCCCCATCTACTTAAAAATCCCAATCTTCGTTTGCAATGTCTTGCTTACAACTGGGCAGATAAGTTCTTCCATTCCATTTTGTCCTGGAATGAAAATACCTGTCGTTCAGTTTTATTAAGTTTAAGTCCATTTGTCCCACAAGCCAAATGGTAACAAGTTTTTCAGGGTTCACTTGATATTTTTCTTTTTTCGCCCCTTCTGAAATTGGATTGACCGTCATTTGAGCTAAGAACACAGGTCTGAAAGTGTCGCTTAACTATCGACAAGCGAAACAAGCCAATCCAAAATTTCTTTGCCGTATGGCTTTTTGTTAGGGTACGCAGATTGTCTTGGGTACAATTGAAATACTCATGGTCACTCATAATGTAATTGTCTGAAGTTGATGAAAGTAGTGTCGTCTAATTGGTTAAGCACACAACGAGCAGGGCTTGCTGCAGGGTTGGAATTCATTGCTCGTCCTGCCCGGAACTGCTGCTGATTAAAGATATAAAAGTACAGGTTAACAAACAAAAAGCCCAACAACATGTACGTTCCAACCCGGATGAAGCACAACAGCGATAAATGACCATTGCTCCAATGTCCTGCCAGCCTTGCAGCAAAACCTGATGTTAGCAG